>CAWBQV010000009.1:0-170025 GCA_963790975.1 uncultured Alphaproteobacteria bacterium | reverse complement strand
CCATCTATATGATCGGACATCGCCTAGCTCCGCAATTACAGTCAATACTTGTCGTTGGCCGCAGCGTGACCGACGGGAAGCCAGTCAAGCCTTCGGACACGAAGTGCATAGCCCTAGCGAGAGCTGCTTTCTGGCGGACCTCCAAACGGTGTCACGCGGCCGGGTTCCTCGGGGATAGATTTCAGGTATTCGACGAGCGCCCAACGCTGATCGTCGGTCAGCAAGGGGCCGATAACGCCGTCGCCACGCGGGCCATCCTGGAAAGAGTGCCCGGCGTTCGAGTTGCCCAGGAGCGTCGTATCCATCAGGAAAGTTCCCGACGTTGCCGTGGTGTCGAGCCCCACCTTGACCGGATCAAAGTCGCCACCGAGGTAAAATTTCCTTGTGCGTTCACCTGCCGGTATCAGCATCTCATAGAGGTTAGGCACCGACCCGTTGTGCAGGAAAGGAGGCGTAGCCCAGACCCCGTCACGCGGGCCGCCTTGTAGATGTCCTCTGGCGGCCGCGGCGTGGGCAGTTCGCGATAACCGTGCAAGTCCAATTGTTGGGCTTCCGTCAGGTTGAGTTTCCCAACCGCCCCGTTTCCCGAGCCTCGGCTCCAAGCACAGTGCTGAATATGAAGGGCTCCAGCAATGGCTTGTCTCGAAACTCTGGGGGCAAGAACTTGCTGAGTTCGCCGGTAATGGCCAGCGGCCTAAGGGTAAAGAGCTGCGGCTCGGTACCCACATATGATTGCGGTGTCAGTCCCACGAGAATGAAACGTTTCCCGTATTTGTTCGCATCGGTCCACCGATACGGCCAAGCGTTGTGGCAGCTTGCGCACAGTTCGATGAAAAGTCCGTGCCCGACCTTCGCCTTTTCGCGGTCAATTCTGCCGAACTCGTTTTCGGGCCAGCTCGGGGGCGCCAAACGGTCCAGCTGCTCCTCGACTCGCTGAAGGTCAAGTATTGCTCCGTTTGACTGGAAGAGGCCATCGGCGGGAGATTTAGAGCTGAGATCAACGGGCAGGAAGACGCCCATCGTCTCTCCAAAATTGCGGCCGATCGGATCCTGCGCAAAAGCGCCCGGCTGCATACCAGTTCCTTGCGGAGCATTCCACAGGAAGGGAGGCTTTACTGGCGCGTTTCCCGTGGACCAGTTCTCGGCTATTCCCGACAGCGTGGCCGTTGTGCGGTCGACAATCATGGTCAGGGCATCCACGCGTCCAGGACCCCACGGGTGTGGAGTGATCGAAGTTCGGGTGCCATACTCGTTGACCCGAACCATCTCGCTCTCAATTCGCTTGCGCAGCTTATCCTTGGCATCCGGGGTCGATGCTCCGAGCCGCACCGCCAAGCGGTCGAACTTTGCAACGTCGGTCAGGTTCGCTCGAAGCACCTCGGTGAGGTTTTTAACTAGGCCCGGAAATCCATTGTTTGGGAAATGCCGCCTTCGATGCGAACGAGCTTACCCTTGTACTTCAACTGCCCTTCGTGGCAGGCCGCGCAGGTGACGCCAGCATAATCGCCGGCCGCCAGGCCTTGATGGAAGTCGCAACCACCGTCTTGCTGATGCCGATCGGCAATCCGTCGGGATTAAATGGGCTGACTGGCTCTGGAACAAGGCCATTTCCGGGACTGTTTAGACTATTGCGATAAAGGTCCTGGCTTTCTGCGGCCTCCATATTCAGAAAGAGGTCATACGAGACAACCGCCGAACCTTGCGAGAAATGAAAGTACCATTCCCGATCATCCTGCGACCAAGCCTGATTTAGATAAATCACACTGTCGCTTGTCGACTGTGCCATCGCGGGCGCTCGGAGGAAGAAGCCCGCTGCGCAAAGGAGTGATAAAGAGAGCGAGGCGACGGTCCGTATGACGCTGTCTAATCGATTTACAAGGAATCTCCTCCAATACGAAAGCGGCTCCGTATCCTGCACTGAGAGTTACATTAAAGCCGTCTTCCATGGAGTGCTCAAGAGCTGCTACCCTCGCTTAACTCACGAACGAATGCATCACCTCAACCCAACTCGACCGTCAGAAGAAATTGGAACACTGAACTCATGGGACGCGAACTTTCGTTGTTTGTCGCTACATTCACGACACTTCTCGCGATCATAAACCCGTTCGAGGTACTGCCCGTATATCTTAAGTTGCTGAATGGGAAGGATGTCGAAACACATCGTCAGGTGGCATGGAAATCATGCGTTTACGCCCTGCTTCTGAGCCTCTTCCTGATCTTCGGAACACTGATCCTGCGTCTGTTCGGCGTGCCGCTGAGTATGGTCCGCATTGTAGGCGGCATCATCCTGATGAAAATCGGTTTCGAGCTTTTCCATCCTCATCAGGTGGAGGGATGATACCGGCTGGTGGGGCAGCGCAAGACGCGAATATCGCCTTTGTGCCGCTCGCAATGCCGCTGATGTGCGGTCCCGGTGCTATCGCAACAATCCTTGGAATGACTTCGACGATTAAAGACTCTTCAGCCGAACTAGCGTCATTTGTGGCCATTGTGGCGGCCATCCTCGCCACGATGTTCGTGACGTATTTGTGTCTGGCTCATGCAGTCAAGCTTTCAGATAAATTGCGTGGATGGGGATTGATGCCATTACCCTCATTGTAGGCTTCTTCGTTGCCGCAATGGGTGTCGCTCTGATCTTCGACGGCGTCATCGAGGCATTGGAAACCCATGGCGTTAAAGCTCTGCATTGATCACTTGAGCCAAACAAAATCTGAATGAGGCGATTTCTCCATCTTTACTTCGCAATGCGCCGTTAAATGAACGGACGCCAATATTTGTTGGGAAGTGAAAAAGCATCAAGGTGCTTTCGTAGGGCGTTTACATTGAGACGCTGACCGCATCGTGGTGGTAAAGCGCGATCTCAATGGATTGAAAGAAAGGAGCTACCTATCTACCCCACCGTTTGCTGCTTGGGATCCTCGCTATCCTGGCGATGCTTTCACTTCCCGTTGCCGCGCAGGGCCCGCAACCCTGGACGCAGGTCGGCTCGCTGATGTGCAAGGTCAATCCGAGCATCGGCTTCATCATCGTGGGTCATCAGCCGATGGAGTGCACTTACACGCAGACGCTCGCACCGGCACCGCCGCAATATTATGATGGCGCCATCAACACGGTGGGACTTGATATCGGCGTCAGCGCCGGCAGCGTGCTGGGCTGGGGCGTGTTCGCCCCGACAAACGGTGTTTCCCCTGGCGCACTCGCCGGTGAATATGTCGGGGTCACCGGCGATGTCGGCTTTGAAATCGGTGGCGGCGCCAATGTGCTCGTTGGCGGCTCCGCCCGGACGTTCGCGCTGCAACCGTTGTCCCTGCAAGGCTGGATCGCCGTGAATGCCGTTCTGGGCGTATCGTCGCTCAAACTCCGCCCGGCCACGTGGAGGTGACCCGATGCGCCGAAGCGATCTGCAAAGAGCGGATGTCCGCCATTGGCCCTTAGCGGACACGCCGGTTGGTAACTGCCGCGGCAGCTTTTGGGCGGAAAGCGGACACGGGACTAAATGATCGTCGCGGCAGCTTATGACCCAAAGCGGACATGCCGGATCGGCCGCTTTGCCCACGTCTATGCTGGAACACCCTCGACGATCGATAGTGTTGAGGCGGTCGGAATTATCCGGTTCAGGCGCCAACCTGTCCCCGTGCGGTGGGTTAAAAGACCAAATAATTTTTGCGACGCACTAAAGCCCCGGCCGCAAAACCGGGGCTTTCTTTCGAAATGCTCCTAGTTTCCCCGGAACTAACCCTCAATGCGACGACGGTCGGATTGAACGGTAAAGTGACTATCCTGCGTTGCGATTTATCTTTGACGAACATTTGTAAATCGGGCGCATCGTAGCCCTCGTCCTCTTTCAGCTCACGAATCATGCGCTTTGCATAAGCGATTGCAGCTTTGTCGTCCGCACGGGTGATGCCATCCGGATCGTGATAGTCCCACTCACTCGATCGAACGTCGAAAAAATATTGCGGCATGACCATCTCCCCAAAATGATCTTTTTCGCATGCATTGTCCCAACAGTCGGTTAATTGGCCAACCCACAGATTTTGAAGAACAGGATTGCGCGGCCTATCCATTGTTTAGACACATTCCGTCATTTGACTTTGGATCAGCGTGGAACTGGCAGCACGCCGTCGGGGTTATCCTGACGCGAGGAATTGCCATGACCAAAAACGAAGCCGACACTCCCAAACGACTAGGCCCGCTAGTCAACGCGAACGGCAAATCGCAAACTTAGTCTGCTACGGTCTCGCAAACAAAGAGATCGCACACAAGCTGGGTGTAAGCGAAGGCACGGTCAAAACGCATCTCTATAGCATTTTTCAGAAGCTTCACATTCGGAACCGAAGCACGCTGATAATCGCTTTGTCGGATCACGCAAAATCCACATGAAATCAATCGACCCATTATGTCGCCAAAGCAAACCCCGAGGCTCCATGCATTATGTGGCCCCGGTCATTCGCCGGGGCTTTTTGTTTGATGTGACTATCTTCCCGAGTCCCACTTGGCTCTTTCATTCAACCAGCGGCGCGCTCTGGGATTGAGTGCGTTAGGATCGGTATATTGAGGCTGAGGCGCCGCCCAGTTTGTTTGATTGGATCCTGTAGGCGAGACCGATTTTGGAAATGCAGGTCCCCGATCGGAGCCGGGCGATGGAAAGTTAGGCCCCTGCGACGAATCCGGCGGCGAGTCCGAGGGTTGCTGAGCCCGGACTGCGGAGACTAAGCCGATGATTATTGCCGCGATGATGAGAATGCCACGCATTGAATGTCTCCCGGACGCATCGACTTCCAGAGAAACTATCCTAGCGTATATCCTCAGATTGGTTGACTCACTTCCCAAAAAGAAAGACCGCCTTGCGGCGCCCTCTCCCTAGTTCCCTCACCGAATAGTTCTATGCGGCTGCGAGCAGTGTCTTGCGCTTCTTGCGGCGTGTCAGAAAGCCGACGAAACCGAGGCCGCCTGCGAACAGCGGGAGTGCTGCGGGGAGTGGTGTTGCGGAGGGCGCGAGGGCCGACGTGATCGTACCGGCAGCTTCTTGCAACTCATTATCGTAGTAGAAGGCAAATACCCCGGCTGTGCCCCAACTCGGTTGACTCACATCACCGCTAGATCACACTGGTTGTGATGCGGCGAACCGTGGGGGCGGTTGGGGAGGCCTTATTCAATTTGTTTGTTGTATGCATTCGACACGGCGATAGCGCGTTGCTGAGGCGTCGATCCTAGAGCCGGTGGAGACGTTCTCAGTGAAGACAGCGGATGAAATAAACTTTCTACTCACAACCGTTATTCTGCACCGGTACAGGCCGATGTCCGCTTTTGGCACTAATCGGGCATCGAGATGGCGCCGAGGAATGTCCGCTATGGGGGCAAAGCAGACATGGGCCAAACGGCTTGTGAAGTCCGCTTTTGACCCAAGGCGGACATGAGACAATCAATGTCGGTTCTGTGCGAGGCCAAGTACCATTGGAAGGCTCGAGCGGAGACGCTATGCTTTGATTTTAATGTTGGAGACAGGAATGGCTAAGGGCACTGTAAAGTGGTTCAACTCGCAAAAGGGCTATGGGTTTATCGCGCCGCAGGGCGGCGGTAAGGATGTATTCGTTCATATCTCGGCGGTCGAGAGGGCTGGCCTCAGCAATCTCAACGAGGGCCAGGTTGTCGAATACGAAGAAGTGGCAAACAAGGGCAAAACGTCAGCAGAGAATCTCAAGGTTTAGCGCTGAAGCAGGATGCGCCCCGTCACAAAAACTTCACGCGAGCGCGGCCACGACTCGGATATTCCTTTGAATTGCTTGGCCTCGTTTTGACGCCCCCCAAGTCCCATGCGTCACATTCATGATGGCCGGCAATCACCATCCACCTGGCCCCGGCACCAATGTCGGGGCTTTTTTGTGCGCCTGTCTTAGTCGCCCGCCCCGTCACGTTCCGCCGGGCCATTGATGTCCGCTTTTGGGGGTAAAGCGGACATCGATTTAACGGGCGTCGATGTCTGCTTTTGACCCAAAGCGGACATTCGACACAGGAATTGAAGCACTGAAATCTATGATCCAGCTGGCTTATTTGCACTCACTAGCCGCCAGCGGTGAAAAAATACGACTTGATCGTTTTTGATTGACAACCCCATCCCCGCGGTGCGGTCGTCTTGCGCCAACGCGCGGACGACCGTTCGGATTGGATCGACACGAGCAGGATCGTTCACAATCCCCATCCATTCTTCGAGTTCGCGGGGCATGTCCCAGGTAGAATTATGGAGACGATGAAATCCTGATCTTTCGATCCATGCGTCCAATTCAGATGGCGGCAGCATACGAACATGGGATGGATCGCGCAGTCGCTCTATGGCGTTCTGGAGGCTCAACTCAGCTGCAACTTCTGAAGAAACGACGTCTACGATTACGGCAGTGCCACCAGGACGGAGAACTCGGAATATTTCATTGAGAGCACGCTGGGGATTAGCGAAATGGTGAACAGCTAACCGAGTAACGACGCCATCGAATTGTGCGTCGCCAAACGGTAGATCTTCCGCGTTGCCCTGCTTGAACTCGACGTTGCTCAAGCCTGCCTTCGCACATCGGGTTTTGGCCTTTTCGAGCATCTGTTCTGTGACGTCGAATGCCACGACGGAAGCTGCTCGCGATGCTAGAGCAGCGGTCACCACACCAGGGCCACAGGCCACATCCAACAATGCGCCAGTGCTGGCGTTGTTGAGGGCAGCCTGAAAGCGCGCAGAAACATTATCATCCGTCTTCTCTGCCCAAGTGTCGAACGTCTCTGCCTGCCGTCCAAACTCATCGGCGACACGCCGAAGGTGATCCATGGTCTTTGCTCTTTCCCATCCACATCGCTGGATGCCAGCATAACGCTGTTTGAGCTAGCATTCTCGACGAGGGGCAGCGTCTGACGAGTGTCCGCTTTTGGCCCAAAGCTGCCACGCCGGTCATCGAGTGTCGCGGCAGCTTTCGGGGGTAAAGCGGACATGACTTGGATGCGGCGTGATGTCTGCTTTTGACCCCAAGCGGACATTGAGCGCCTTATTCGATCACCTCGTCGGCGCGCAGCAGGAGCGAATTGGATATTTGGAGGTCGAGCCCCTTTGCGGTCTTGAGGTTGATGACAAGCTCGTACTTGGTCGGTTGTTGTACCGGAAGATCGCCAGCTTTCTCGCCACGCAGAATGCGATCCACATAGGCTGCTGCTTGTCGGAATTGCTCTGAGACTTTGACACCGTAGGAGGCCAAGCCGCCCTCAGCGGTGAAGAACGATAATCCATAAATCGCAGGCAGTCGGTAGCGCGCCGCCAGTTCGATGATCAGTTTGCGATGATCAAACAAGAAACCGTCTGGCGGGACGATCAATCCGCCACCTGGCTCACGCCCAAGTATTGTCATGACCGCTTCGATCTCCGCCGGTCCATGAACGGGGGCCTTGATTACGTCCACTGCTTTTTTTGGGGCAGCCGCCTCCACTGAAGGAAACAATTGCATGGGACCTGGATTGTTGGGGTCGAACATGAATGCGATGCGTGTGACTTGCGGTGCGATCTCCTTGAGCAGCTCTAGCCACTTTGCTCCCACCGTAGCCTCCACCGCCGTGAAGCCGGTGAGGTTGCCGCCCGGATGTGCCAAGCTCTGAACGAAGCCCTGAGCGACCGGTTCATAGATTGACGTGAAGACGATCGGCACCGTCCGGGTCGCTTGCTGAAGTGCCGCCACCACCCGGCTGCTGCTGGCTAGAATTACGTCAGGCGGCATCGCTAGTTGACCGGCCCCCTGCGAGTGGTCCGTTTGGAATGTTAGTTTAGAGCTGGGATTTGCGCCATGGGCTTTGCCGGCCAGACGAGTGCCTCTGGCGCCGGCGGTCGATATCCCAACGAGGAATGCGGCCGCACTTTGTTGTAATGCTGCCGCCAGATTTCGATCATGACCTGCGCCTCTTTCAATGTGTAGAAGATCTCACCGTTTAGAAGCTCGTCGCGCAGCTTACTTCCGTCACCCCTATCGCTCGAACCGCATCAGTAACCAGCCCGCCTTGTGCCATCAGAACATCAACCTGCCGAAGCTTCGCGACAACCTCTTCGGCCGTATGCCGCTTCCTCGCCATCGATCTCATCCTCCATGGTCAAAACATACCTCAGGGAGGACCACTTCAAAGGGGGCAGATCATGGTAGCGGAGTAGGGATTGGCGGAAGGGGTGAGATTCGAACTCACGAGACGGTTTCCCGTCTGCCAGTTTTCAAGACTGGTGCCTTAAACCACTCGGCCACCCTTCCGGCGGTGCGGCTTGGCATTAGAACGAGCCGTCGCCCAAAGCTACCAGGAAAACTTGAAAGATTTGGCCGGTCGGCTGGCGCGGCCAAGTGCCGTGGCCCCGTCCGGATGCCATTTCGCAACGTCCCGTTCACTATGGAAACCGGGCTGTCCATTTTCGCCACAATCTAACCACGCTGGAATTCAATAGTTTAAGCCGTGGGACGGGGGACGATGCGGCGTCGCGTAAGCTCGGCAGTAAGACGGTTGGCGCCGGCCGGCGCCTGCGCCGTGTTTTGCCTCATGTTGGCTCATTGCGCCAACGGCAATGTCGACCCGCGTTACGGGGTGTCGGCAACCGAACGGCTGGTCGGGCCGGGAGAGCCGGTGCCCAAAGGCGGCGGCGTCTATCATGTCGGCCAGCCCTATATGGTCGCCGGCCACCTTTATGTCCCGGAAGAGAACACCCATTACAGCGCAGTCGGCGTCGCCTCCTGGTACGGCGAGGATTTTCACGGCCGCGGCACCGCCAACGGCGAAATTTTCGACGCCGACAGCATCTCGGCAGCGCACCCGACGCTGCCGCTGCCGAGCTATGCGCGGGTGACCAATCTCGGCAATGGCCGCTCGATCATCGTGCGTATCAACGATCGCGGGCCTTACGCCGCTAATCGCATCATCGACGTATCGCGCAAGACCGCGCATCTGCTCGGCTTTACCGTTCGCGGCACCGCCTGGGTGCGGGTCGAATATGTCGGCCGCGCGCCGATCGAGGGCTCCGACGATCGCGTGCTGGAAGCGACGCTGCGCGAAGGCGCGCCGGCGCCGGCGCCATGGGATACGCGGCTTGCCGCGACCTCGATCGCTCCGGCTTTCCCGCCGCAGCCCGCCCCGGTCGGCGGTCCGCGCTACGCCAGCGCCAATTATTCCACCGGCAACGCCATCAGCGACGCAGCCCCGCCCGGTGGTCCGATGCAAACCGAGACGCAGGCGATGTCCTACGCGGATCCCGCAAGCGGGACCGGTGGCGGCGCCGTCCTCAACGGCCGCGGGCTCTACTAGGCCAAGCTAATATCGCGAAAAGATCGCGGCCATCGCGCATTAACGCCGCCGCGGGCCAGTTTCCGCGCGCCCTATTTTGTGCGGAGTTTTTGCGCAAGAATGCCGGCCGTTGTCGCGGAGGCGGGTTTGCGTCGGGAGCGTCGGAACGTGTTGCGGGGAAGGGGGCTGCGCTATCTCGCGGCCGGCCTGTTGGTGGCTGCCTTCGCCGTCGCCGGTATCGCAACGCAGGCCGCACCCGCGGCGTCCGCTGCGAAGAAAGACGCAAAGAAGGAAGAGGGATTCCAGACCAGCATTCCCGCGGCCATCGTGGTCGATCCCGACAGCAACAGCGTGCTCTACGAAAAGAACGGCGATCAGCCTGTCCCGCCGGCAAGCCTCGCCAAGCTGATGACGCTGGAATACCTGTTCAACGAGATCAAAGCGGGCAGGGTTAAGCTCGACGACCAGTTTATCATCAGCGAAAACGCGTGGCGCATGGGCGGAGCGCCGTCGCACGGCTCGACCATGTTTGCCGCGATCCATAGCCGCGTCGCGGTGTCTGATCTGATCCAGGGCATCATCGTCGATTCCGCCAACGACGCCTGCATCGCGGTGGCAGAAGCGCTTGGCGGCAACGAAACCGCGTTCGGCCAGATGCTCACAAAACGCGCGCGCGAGATCGGGCTGCAAGATTCGACCTTCACCAACGCGACCGGCTTTTCCGATCCCAATCTGCGCGTCACGGTGCACGACATGGCGCAGCTTGCGCGCCACATCATGCAGACCTACCCCGATATGTATCCCTATTTCGGCGAGCGCGATTTCACCTGGGACAAAATCCATCAGGAGAACCGCAATCCGCTATTGGGCATGGGCATCGGTGCCGACGGGTTGAAAACCGGCGAGACGGCGGAAGCGGGCTTTAATCTCGTCGGCTCCGCGGTGCTGGACGATTTGCGGCTGATCGTCGTGGTCACCGGTGCGAAAACCGACGCTGAGCGCTCCAACGAGGCAAAGAAGCTCCTGGATTTCGGCTTCCACGGCTTTGAAGCCAAGGTCCTGTTCGCCGAGGGCCAGACTATCGGCTACGCCAAAGTGTTCGGCGGCGAGCAAGGCTACGTGCCGCTGCTCGCTCCCGGCACCATCCGGCTGATGGTGCCGCGCAATAACAATGACCGGCTCCTGGCGAAGATCGTCTATATCGGCCCGGTGCCGGCGCCGATCGCCAAAGGCCAGCTCATCGGCCAGCTCAAAGTGTTTCGCGGCGACGAACTTGCACTCACCGCGCCGCTGACGGCGTCCGACGATGTCAGCACCGGCACCATGTCGCAGCGGGCGATGGACGGCGCCACTGAACTGATGATCGGGCTGCTGCGCGCCGGTGTTGATAAGCTGTGACGTTTTGGCGTGGTTTCGTCCCGGGCGCGTGCGGCGGCGGGGGTAGACGCCTATATTGCTGTCACTTTTGCCAAAGCGGCCTCAAGCTTCAAGCACGAAACTCGGCGTAAGCCATTGATTGAAATAACCCGTCCCAGGGCGAGGTTTTAGCCCTGGAAGGATGCAGGGCGGTCCTTTAGAGCATCGGATGTGCGCGGCAAGTTCATCACTTTCGAGGGCGGCGAAGGCACCGGCAAGTCGACCCAAGCCGCAATGCTGGCGCTGCGGCTGGAGTTGCTCGGGCTCGGCGTGCAGTTGACCCGCGAGCCTGGCGGCTCGCCGGGCGCGGAGATCATTCGCCACGTGCTGTTGTCCGGCGCGGCAAAGCCGTTCGGGCCGGAGGTCGAAGCGATGCTATTTGCCGCCGCCCGCGACGACCACGTGCAATGCACGATCCTGCCGGCGCTGGACGCCGGCAAATGGGTCATATCCGACCGCTTCGCTGATTCAACGCGGGTCTATCAAGGCATTCTCGGCAAGGTCGATGAGCGGCTCATCAAGGGGCTGGAGCGCGTTTCGATCGGCGACCTTGCCCCCGACCTCACCATCATTCTCGACGTGCCGGTCGAACTGGGACTGGCGCGGGTCAAGCAGCGCCGCGGCGCTGCCGCGCCCGACCGGTTCGAGGCGGAAAATCTGGAATTTCACCAAAAGCTGCGCGCCGCTTTTCTCGCCATCGCCGCCGAACAGCTGGCGCGCTGCGTCGTCATCGATGCGAGCGCTGCCAAGGAAGCGGTCGCCAAAGAAGTTTGGGACGCGGTGAAATCGCGGCTTGAGCCGCCGGCCGCGCGGCGCGTCGTTGAAAACGTGACGTCGTGAGCGGTCCGCGATAAGTCCGGCAAGCGAAGACGACGACACCGATGAGGCGCCGCATCCGCGCGCCACAACCGCTTTATTCGGCCACGCGCTCGCCGAGGCGGCGCTGCTTGCCGCTTTTCGCTCCGGGCGCGTGCCGCATGCCTTCCTGATCGCCGGTCCCAAAGGCATCGGCAAGGCGACGCTGGCCTACCGTATGGCGCGCTTCGTGCTCGCGCATCCCGATCCGGCAGCGCGCGAAGTGGCGGTGGCAAGCTCGCTTGCGATTGAAGCCAAACATCCGGTGGCGCGGCGCATCGCCGCCCAGGCGCAGCCCGATCTCCTCGTCATCGAACGCACGCTCAACGACAAGGGCGTGCTGCACAAGCAGATCGCGGTCGAAGACATCCGCCGCACGGTGGCGTTTTTCGGCTCGACGGCAGGCGAGGGCGGCTGGCGGATCGCCATTGTCGACGCCGTCGATGAGCTCAACCGATCCGGCGCCAATGCACTTTTGAAAGTGCTGGAAGAGCCGCCGCAGCGCGCGCTGTTGCTGCTGGTCTGCCACTCGGCGGCGCGGGTGCCGGCGACGCTGCGCTCGCGCTGCCGTATCCTCAATTTGCGCCCGCTGTCAGAGGCCGATGTCGCCGCTGCCGTCACCACCGCAAAGGGCGTGCCGGCCGGCGATCCTGATATCGCGGCTGCCGCGGCGGCAGCCGATGGTTCGGTGGCGCGCGCCTTCGCGTTACTGGACGAGGGTGCGCTTGAGCTGCGCCAGCAGGCGCTCGATCTCCTTGCCCGGCTGCCGGCGCTCGACACCAGGGCGCTGCATGCGCTCGGCGAGGCGTTGGCCGGCACCGATCCGCAGCCGCTCGCCGCCTTCGTCGACACCGTCAATGCCTGGCTGACCGAACGCGTCGGCGGCGGCCGTGGCGAAATCGGGCGGCTGCTTCGCCTGGCGGAGGCTTCGGAGCGCATCAATGCCGCCGCGCGCGACGCCGAGACCTACAATCTCGAGCGCAAGCCGCTGGTTTTCAACGTTTTCGGCTTGCTTGCCGAGGCCACGCGCGGTTGATAGCTATAAATCGTCATGGCCGGGCTCGTCCCGGCCATCCACGTCTTTAGTCACAACGCTCGAAGTAACCGAGATGGCTACTAAGTCGGAGTCGAGGTCCCGGAGGAAGTCTGGAAGGACATCCAAAAAGGGGTCCGCAGCAAAGATCCGCAAGAGGGCGGCTAAGACCCGTGGTGGAACGAGGTTGAAAAACCTTTTGAAGCCAAAACTGAAGAAGTCTCCGAAACCAAAGCCGAAAAAGCTTCCAAAACCCAAGCTGAAGAGGCTTCCGAAGCGGAAGCTAAAGAGACTCCCGAAGCCAAAGCTGAAGAGGCTTCCGAAACCGACTGTTGAGATTTCGACGTCGCCCTTGCCGGTGATCGCGGAGGAGTTGGCGACCAAGCCTAGGCCCTATTACATCACCACCGCGATCGCGTACCCGAACGGGGTGCCGCATGTCGGCCACGCCTATGAGGCGATCGCCGCCGATGCCATTGCGCGCTTCCAGCGGCTCGACGGCCACGACGTGTTCTTTCTCACCGGCACCGACGAGCACGGCATGAAAATGCTGCAGACCGCGGCCAAGGAAAACATCACGCCGCGCGAGCTTGTCGAGCGCAACGTGCCGCGCTTTCAAGCCATGGTGAAACGTTTCGAGATTTCCAACGACGATTTCATCCGCACCACCGAGCCGCGCCATTTCGCTTCGTCGATCGCGATCTGGGAGCGCATGGAAAAGGCGGGCGACATCTACCTCGACAAATATTCCGGCTGGTATTCGGTGCGCGACGAGGCCTATTACGACGAGAGCGAGACCCGCCTCGACGACAAGGGCGCGCGGCTCGGCCCGAACAATACGCCGGTCGAATGGGTCGAGGAGGAGAGCTATTTTTTTAGGCTCTCCAAATATGCCGACAAGCTCGCCGACCTTTATAAGCGCGTGTCCGATTTCGTGCTGCCGAAGGAGCGCATGAACGAGGTCGCAAGCTTTGTGCGCGGCGGCTTGCAGGATCTGTCGTTGTCGCGCACCACCTTCGATTGGGGCATCAAGGTGCCGGGCAATGCCAAGCACATCATGTATGTGTGGGTCGACGCCTTGACCAATTACATCACCGCGGTCGGCTTCCCCGACACGAATAGCGAAATGTTCAAGAAGTTTTGGCCGGCCGATTTGCACGTCATCGGCAAGGACATCGTGCGTTTTCACGCCGTGTACTGGCCGGCATTTTTGATGTCGGCCGGGATCGAGGTGCCGCGCCGCATTTTCTCGCACGGCTTCCTGTTCAACCGCGGCGAGAAAATGTCGAAATCGGTCGGCAATGTCGTCGATCCGTTCGCGCTTGCCGACGCTTACGGCGTCGATCCGCTGCGCTATTTTCTCCTTCGCGAAGTGCCGTTCGGCCAGGACGGCAATTACAGCCATGACGCCATCGTCAATCGCATCAATGCCGATCTTGCCAATGATCTCGGCAATCTGGCGCAGCGTTCGCTGTCCATGGTGGCGCGCAATCTTGGTGGCGTGCTGCCCAAACCGGGCGCGTTGAGCGCCAACGACCAGACGATTTTGAGCGCCGCCGACGCGATGATCGGCAAGGCGCGCGAAGCGATGGCGTCGCGGCAACTGCATCACGTGCTAAATGCCGTGTGGGCTGTGGTAGCGGACGCCAACCGCTATTTCGCCGGCGAAGCGCCATGGGCGCTGGCCAAGACCGATCCGCCGCGGCAGGGCACCGTGCTCTACGTGACCGCGGAAGTGTTGCGGCAGGTCGCGATCCTGGCGCAGCCCTTCGTGCCGGGTTCGGCGGCAAAACTGCTCGATCTGTTGGCGATACCGGCCGGCGAGCGCAACTTCGCAGTTCTCGGCGAAAAACATCGCATCACAGCGGGCACGAAACTACCGGCGCCGGTCGCGATCTTTCCGCGTTATGTCGAGCCGGACAAGTAAGCGACGCAATAGCATGCTCATCGACAGTCATTGCCACCTCGATTTTCCCGATTTCGCTGCCGAGCTTGACGGCGTCGTCGAACGAGCGCGCGCCGCCGGCATCGCGCGCTTAGTGACGATTTCCACACGTGTCGCGCGGCAAGGCGAATTGCTCGCGATTACGGAGCGCTTTGCCGATGTGTATTGCTCGGTCGGCACCCATCCGCATTATGCCCATGAAGAGCTCGACGTAACGACGGCCGATCTTGTCGCGCGCACGCGCGCGGCAAAAGTGGTGGCGCTCGGCGAGGCGGGCCTCGACTATCACTACGACTACTCCCCGCGCGATGCGCAGGAGCGGGGCTTTCGCACTCATATTGCCGCCGCGCGGGAGACCGGATTGCCGCTGGTCATCCATTCGCGCGACGCCGACGAGGACACGGCAAAAATCCTCGAAGAAGAGAGCGGGAAGGGCGCCTTCCCCGCGGTGCTGCACTGCTTTACCGGCGGCCCCGATCTCGCCCGCCGCGCGGTCGCGCTCGGCCATTTCATCTCGTTCACCGGCATCCTCACGTTCAAGAATTCCGATGCGCTGCGGGCGATTGCGGCGGAACTGCCAGCCGATCGCATCCTGGTCGAAACCGACGCACCTTATCTCGCGCCCGGGAAATTTCGCGGCAAGCGCAACGAGCCGGCTTACGTGGTCGAGACCGCAAAGGTCCTGGCCGAGAACTCGCGGCGTTTCGCTCGACGCGATCTCGCAACAGACCACGGCTAATTTCTTCCGGCTGTTCGGCAAGGTGCCGCGTCCGGCGGCGGAAGCCGCACGAATGCTGAAATGACACTGAAATTCACCATTCTCG
Organism: uncultured Alphaproteobacteria bacterium; assembly: GCA_963790975.1. Lineage (GTDB taxonomy): Bacteria > Pseudomonadota > Alphaproteobacteria > Rhizobiales > Xanthobacteraceae > BOG-931. Next base: position 154,670 of record CAWBQV010000009.1, on the reverse strand, counting down.
GCTGCGGCTCATCCGGCGGCGTACCACGTCCGGCTTTGGGCTGGGGCGACTGCGATCCCAAAAATCCGAAAAACCGGCGCCGGCGTACGTCGCTTCTGGTTGAGTGCCCCGGTAATGGCGGTGCGACCCGTGTGCTGGTCGACACGCCGCCGGATCTGCGCGAGCAACTCCTCGACGCCGAGGTCGATTGGCTCGACGGCGTACTTTACACCCACGATCATGCCGACCACACCCACGGCATCGACGATTTGCGCGGCTTTTTCCTCAAGCGCCGCCAACGCGTCGACGTCTATCTCGACGAGCGGACGGCCGACGTCGTGCGCGAGCGTTTCAAGTATTGCTTCGCCTCGCCGCCCGGCAGCGAATATCCGCCGATCCTAACCGAGCGTAGGCTTACCGCCGGCACGCCGGTAACGATCCAAGGGGAGGGCGGCGCGATCACGGCGCTGCCGTTTCGCCAGGAGCACGGCGACATTCCTTCGCTCGGCTTCCGGTTCGGCAACCTCGCCTATTCCTGCGACGTCAGCGACATCCCCGATGAGAGCCTGTCCGCTTTGGCGGACCTCGACGTCTGGATCGTCGATGCGCTGCGCTACCGGCCGCATCCGAGCCACTTTTCGCTCGACGACGCCTTGCGCTGGATCGAGCAGGTAAAGCCCCGCCGCGCCATCCTGACCAATCTGCACACCGACCTCGATTACGAGGTGCTGCGCGGCAGCCTACCGGCCCATATCGTGCCGGCTTTCGACGGCATGAGTTTTACCGTCGCCTAGCGCCAGTCATGCTGCTATATTTCGAGATAGGCGATGTTACACTTGACATACTCAGGGGCGATATTTAGATTAAGGCCATAGGAGACTTCCGATGGCCAAGCCCGTTTTGAACGCCCCACAATTTCAGACCGAAGCTGGCGCTTTCGCTTACGTCGAGACGCGGCTTTGGCCGAACGGTCCTATCTGTCCGCACTGTGGCAGGACGGAGCGCATTGGCGCGCTCAAAGGCGCGACCACGCGCCCCGGCCTCTACAAGTGCTACGCCTGCAAGAAGCCCTTCACGGTGCGGATCGGGACCATCTTCGAGGATAGTCACCTGCCGCTACATCTGTGGCTGCAAGTCATCCACCTGTTCTGCTGCTCGAAGAAAGGCATCGCAACGCGGCAGATTCAGCGAATGCTCAATTGCAGCATGAAGACGGCTTGGTTCCTCGGCCACCGCATCCGGCTCGCCATGGACCCCGGCTACACCGGGCCAATGGGCGGCGAAGGCAAAACCGTCGAGATCGACGACATGGAACTTGGTCGCTCGCACAAGACGCGACCCCGGCCAGAGGGCCGCAAAGGCAACGTGAAGGTTCTGAGCCTGATCGAGCGTGGCGGCCCGGTTCGCTCAATCGTGCTGGATCATCGCGGCATCGGTCCGCGCCTGTACAAGCACCTCGATAAGCGCAGCCGCTTGGTGAGCGACAGCGCCCCGGTGTTCAAGTTCACGGGCGCAGCCAAGCACGAGGCCGTCGATCACTCCAAGTTCGAGTGGGCGCGCGGCGACGTTCATGCCAACACGCTTGAGGGATTCTTCTCGGTCTTTAAGCGGGGCTTGATCGGCGTGTACCAGCACGTCGACGCACGTCATTTTGATCGGTACGCGGCCGAGTTCGACTTCCGCATGAACACCCGCGCCAAGCTCGGCATCAACGACAGCGAGCGGTCAGAGATTGCCCTCAAAGGCATGAAGGGCAAGCGTCTGACCTACGAAACAACTCAAAGCGTCTAAATCGCCGTTGAGAGATCGGATTAAGGTGTTCAGAGGCCGAGTCAAATGACTCGGTCAAGCATCTGGCTAATAAACCAGATTCGACTCTCGGAATCGGCCTGTGCTAACGAAAAAGCCGTCTGACCGAATCAGACGGCTCTCTCAAGTAACTTGCGTGGCCAGAGCCCAGACCGGCACTGATGATGCCGGGAAGGAGGTCGCGCTATGCTTTTCGATCCGCGTCTCGGCGGGTTGATTGGGGCCGTACACCCCGTTCAGCACCCGAGACTTATCACAGCGTAACTTGGGGGGCGGTGAAAGCCGCCCCTCTGCTTTTGTCCCTATGTGATTTGCGCCAATCTTGTCAATTACGGAGACGGCTAATGAGCGAGAACGAGAGCGTCTCGATTGCCAAAATAGAGCTTACCCGCGTCGTCACCGTCGGAAGGAAAGAGCAGGCTCAGTACGACGGGACCGTGACGCTGCGGGCAAAATCGGCCTCATTGGAGTTCGACTACGAGTACAATTTTGCGAACATGGACAGCGTACCCGAGGCGATTTCGAGGGCAGCGGAATTGCTCAAACGCGAGCTGCAAATGCTGGCTGCGGTGTCTCAGAATGTAATGCGGCCGGAGCCTTTCCCTCTTGATGAGGGCATGGAGAGTTTTGAGGACGATCCCTAAGATAAACGTCGACCAGGTCGCCTTCCTGGTCGACGACAAACACCGGGATTTTGCTCGGCCGTGGCTTGCGTAGCTGACTCATGAAGCGGTACTCCTTGCTGTGGGTGATTTGCGATGGCCAAGGCCACACGAAAACCGAAGCTCACGGACGCCGAGCGCCATAAGCGTTTCGTCGCAATGGCGCATCAAGTCGGGGCTTCCGACAAGGCCGAGGATTTCGAGAAAGCTTTCAAAAAGGTCGTGCCGCCGAAGCGGCGTTCAACGAAAGGACGGAGCTAATGGCCCCGACAACGGTGCGTGTCGTAAGAGGCAAAACCGTCGATTTGGAGTGCTGCGGCTTGTTCAAACTTGAAGCCGGCAAGACCTACCACGACGACGGGACGACGCTTCTGGACATATACATTGCCGATGGTCTTGCTGACGGTTCTCTCGCGAAAGCGAAGCCAGACAGAGCCACAATAACCGTCAGCGCCAGCGATCTCATGAGATGATAACCGGGGCGCGCCAGCATTCTCGCGAATGCGCGCCACCCATACATTTAGCGTCTAGGTATGGCAAGTGTAACATCGCCTCGAGATATTCCATAATATGTCTTATGCGAATCAGTCATTAAAGTTTGAGTTTTATTGGCTAGCGCAACTTCCTCTCCCTAGTCACCAAATTCCGGGTACGAGGCGCCAGTGCACGCGTGCCGCATAGGCGCGATAACCTTCAAGTTCGACCTGAAGAATCCGGTCTTCCGTAATCGCCCGATAAAGCAGAAATGGCAGCACGGTGACGATCAGAAACGCCGCCACGAGCCAGGAGCCTAGCGCGATGCCGCTCGCTACGATGATGAGGATGCCGGCGGTGTAGCCCGGGTGCCGGATCACGGCATAAGGCCCGCTGCTCACGACATGCTGGCCGCGGTCGGTCTGGATGCGGATCACGGAGGAAAAGAACCGGTTCTCGCGCATCGCCCAGAAGCAGAGCGCGTAGCCGGCCGCCATCGCGGCGAGGCCGAGCCATTGCAGCCAGCCGGGCACCGTATCGCTCCAGTGCAGGCGGCCGCGGTCGAGCCCGGCAATGATCCAATGCACAAACAGCAAAGCGCTGAACAGCCGAAGTGCGACCGGAGGTTTCTGGCCGCCGGGCCGCATCCGCTCGCGCAGCAAGCCGGGATCTAGCCCGGCGAAAGAGGCGGCCATGATCGCGACGAAGATGGCGATATAGACCCAGAAGCCGGCGATCCAGATCGTGCCGGCCGAGGCGAACAGCGCCACGGCCAAGCCAATGACGAAGGCCACCGCTTGCAGATAGGCCGAAACGGGCATGACGTGGGTATTATAGGGTGCGTCATAAAGATCGGAACCCCGCCAATGACTCCTTCCCGCGATATCGGACGCCTGCTCGAAATCATGGCGGCGTTGCGCACGCCCAAAACCGGCTGCCCGTGGGATCTGGCGCAGAATTTTTCGACCATCGCGCCTTACACGATCGAGGAAGCCTATGAAGTCGCCGACGCTATCGCGCGAAACGATCTTGCCGACCTGAAGGACGAATTGGGCGACCTCCTCCTTCAAGTCGCGTTTCACGCGCGCATGGCGCAGGAACAAGGCGCGTTCGATTTCGGCGACGTAGTGGAAAGCATCACCGCAAAACTCATTCGCCGCCATGCGCATGTTTTCGGCGACGAGGATTCGCGCACCCCGCAAGCCGTCGAGGGATTGTGGGAGCGGATCAAGGCCCAAGAGAAACAGGAGAAAGAACAGAAGGCGGCGCGACTGGGTGCTTCCAACGCCAGCGTGCGTCAAAGCGCCTTGGCCGGTGTCCCGGTGACACTCCCCGCCCTGACCCGCGCGCTGAAATTGCAGGACAAAGCCAGCAAGGTCGGCTTCGACTGGAACGATCCGCGCGCGGTATTGCGCAAAATCCGCGAGGAAGCCGACGAGATTGAAGCCGAGCTTGACCGCCCCCTCTCTAGCCCTCCCCCGCAAGCGGGGGAGGGCTGGGTGGGGGCGGCCGCTGCCGAGGTCGGCGATCTCTTATTCGCCGCCGTCAATCTGGCGCGTCATTTGCGCGCCGATCCGGAAGCGCTATTGCGCGCGACCAACCAAAAGTTCGAGCGCCGTTTTGCGGGAATTGAGCGCGCACTCGCCGCCAGCGGCAAGTCGCCCGCCGAGGCAACGCTCGCCGAGATGGATGCGCTGTGGGATGAGGCGAAGGCGCGGGAGTAACTCCCTCTCCCCGCGTGCGGGGAGAGGTGATTAGTGCGCAAACTTCGCCCGCACCGCTTTCGCCTTGTCCGGACTGGCGCGCACCGTCATGGCGAGGCGTTCGTTCTTTTCGTCCATCGCTTTGCTGATCACTTCGGTGTGGCGGTGCAGCCAGCTCACGCCGGCGCCGTCGGCGGGATCGAGTTTGAGCTCGATGAGCTCGCGGCCAGCGGCAAGCCGGGCCTCGATGGCCGCCGCGAGCGCGCCGATCCCCTCCCCGGTTATCGCTGAAACCAGCGCCGGCCTGACGTCGGCGGACCGCCGCTCGGCGATGTTTTGCAACCGCGCGCGCGCATTGGCGTCGAGCCGATCGATCTTGTTCCAGACTTCGATTAGCGTCTGCTTGCCGCCGGCCTTGCCGTGCGGATCGATGCCAAGCTCGCGCAGGATTTTTTCGACATCCTGCAATTGCGCCTCGGCGTCCTCGTGCGAAACGTCGCGCACATGCAGGATGACGTCGGCTTCGATGACCTCTTCCAGCGTGGCGCGGAACGCTGCGACCAGCATGGTCGGCAGATCGGAAATAAAGCCGACCGTGTCGGACAGGATGATGCGGGCGCCATGCGGCAGATCGACCGCGCGCAGCGTCGGATCGAGCGTGGCAAACAGCATGTCGGCGGACAACACACTCGCCTTGGTCATGCGGTTGAACAGCGTCGATTTGCCGGCATTGGTGTAGCCGACCAGCGCGACGATCGGATAAGGCACGCGGCGGCGGCTTTCGCGATGCAGTTCGCGCGTGCGCTTGACCTTGGTGAGTTCGTTGTCGATTTTGCTCAACCGTTCCTCGATCAGGCGGCGGTCGGTCTCGAGCTGGCTTTCGCCGGGGCCGCCGAGGAAGCCGTAGCCGCCGCGCTGGCGCTCGAGATGAGTCCAGGAGCGCACCAGGCGGCTTTTCTGATAGGTCAGATGCGCGTGCTCGACCTGCAGCGCGCCTTCGCGGGTGCGCGCGCGGCGGCCGAAAATTTCCAGAATAAGACCGGTGCGATCGACGACTTTGGCGTCCCAGGCCTTTTCCAGATTGCGCTGCTGCACCGGAGACAGCGCGCAATCCATCACCACGACACCGGCTTCGAAAGTTTTGACGAGGCCTGCAATCTCCTCGACCTTGCCTTTGCCGAGATAGGTCGCCGGCCGCAGCGCGCCGAGCATGACGATGCCGGCGTGCTCGACCTCGAGATCGATGGCGCGCGCCAGCCCGATCGCCTCGTCGAGCCGGGCTTCGGGCAGACGGTCTTCGGGCGTCGCGCGCGCCAGAGCGCGGCGCAAAACCGGCTCGATGACCAGCGCGCGGCCGGTGGCCGAGCGACTGCCGGCCGAGTCCTTGGGACTGGGCCGGTCAGCGCGCGTGTCGCGACGGCGCGGCTCCAAACGGATTTATTCTCCGGGCGGCGCTTCCTCGGCGCCTTCGAAGAGCTGGACCGGGTGGCCCGGCATGATCGTCGAAATGGCGTGCTTGTAGACGAGCTGCGAATGCCCGTCGCGACGCAACAGCACGCAGAAATTATCGAACCAGGTGACCACGCCCTGCAACTTGACGCCGTTCACCAGAAAGATGGTGAGCGGAATTTTGTTTTTGCGGACGTGATTGAGGAAGGTGTCTTGTAAGTTTTGTGCGCGGTCGGCTGCCATGGCCGCTGTTCCGTTCTTTTGTACCGCGGACCCCTGTGCCGCGGGTCGTTTCTTGGTCCTTCGCCTGTTTTGCCTCTTTATACTTCTAAGTACTTCTGGGCTTTGCTTTTAAGCCTCGTCCGGTTCCCGGGCCGGACGGACCCGAAGGATCAGCCATTAGAGGGCGCGTTGCGCGGCGATGCAAGCCCAAGTTGGGAACAAATTGGCCTCAAGTTGCGGCTAAGTCTGGGTAATCTCGGCGTAGCGGTGGAACTCCAGCCGCAGCGCGGTGGCTACCGGGCCGGGTTTGCCGCCACCAATTGGCCGGCCATCGATCGACACCACAGGCAGCACGATCTGGGTCGCCGACGTGATGAAAGCCTCGCGCGCCGAAAAGGCTTCTTCGAGCGTGAAGGCGCGCTCCTCGACGGCAAGGTTTTGCGCCTTGATGGCGTCGAGAACGACAGTGCGGGTAATGCCGCGCAGGATGGCGTGATCGGCGTGCCGCGTCACGAGCTTGCCGGCAGGCGTGACGATCCAGGCATTGGCCGAAGCGGCCTCGGTGACCGCGCCGTCCTTGTCGACGAACCAGGCGTCGCGCGCGCCCTTATCAATCGCCGCCTGGCGCGCCAGCACGTTCGCCAGGAGGCCGACCGACTTTATGTCGACCCTGCCCCAGCGGTTGTCCGGCACGCTCACAACCGCGATGCCTTTCTCGGCCAGCGCGGCGTTGCGCGCCAGGTTCAGCGAACGTGCGGTGACGACCACGCTCGGCTTGACCGGCGGCGCCGGAAAGGCGTGATCGCGGCGCGCCACGCCGCGGCCGATTTGCAGATAGACGAGGCCGTAGCCGATGCGATTGCGCGCCACCACTTCGCGCAGGATCACACCCAGCGCGGCGGGCGACATCGGCATGCGGATGCGAATTTCATTAAGCGAGCGCTTGAGACGTTCGATGTGCCGCTTTTCGTCGATGAGGCGGCCTGCCCTCACTTCGCAGACTTCATAGACGGCGTCGGCGAACTGGTAGCCGCGATCCTCGACGTTGACCTTGGCGTCGCGCATCGGCAGGTAGCGGCCGTTGACATAGGCGATGCGCGACATCGGCGGTCAATCGATCCCGAGCGCCTTGAGCTTGCGATGCAGCGCCGAGCGCTCCATGCCGACGAATTCCGCGGTGCGGGAAATGTTGCCGCCGAAGCGGTTGATCTGCGCCAACAGATATTCGCGCTCGAACACTTCGCGCGCTTCGCGCAAAGCCAGACTCATCAGATGCTCGCCGCCATTGCCGTTCGGCATGTTCGGGATCATCGAGCCGACGTCCTGCGGCAGCATCGATGCCGTGATCACCGCTTCCGGATCGCCGCCGGCGAGAATCATCAGCCGCTCCACGTTGTTGCGCAGTTGCCGCACATTGCCCGGCCAGTCGTGCGATTGCAGGACGGCGAGCGCGTCGGCGCCGACATTGCGCTTGGGCAGCCCCGTGGTTTGCGAAATCTGGGTCATGAAATATTCGACCAGTTCCGGAATATCCTCGCGCCGCTCGGCGAGCCCCGGCACGCGAATCGGCACCACCGAGAGCCGGTGATAAAGATCCTCACGGAACCGTCCCGCCGCGATGTCGGACTCGATATTGCGGCTGGTCGAGGACACGATGCGCACGTCGACCGTGACCTTGGTGCTGCCGCCGACGCGCTGGAAGGTCTGGTCGACCAGCACGCGCAAAATCTTGTTCTGCGTCTCGCGCGGCATGTCGGCGATTTCGTCGATGAACAGACTGCCGCCATGCGCCTCTTCCAGCGCGCCGACCTTGCGGCTGTGCGAGCCGTTGCCGCCCTCGACGCCGAACAATTCGATTTCCATGTGCTCGGGCGTAATCGCGGCGGCGTTGATCACCACAAACGGCCCGTCGACGCGCGCCGAGTGGGCGTGAATGGTGCGCGCGGCGAGTTCCTTGCCGCTGCCGGACGGCCCGACAATGAGGATGCGGCTGTTGGTCGGCGCCACCTTCTCGATGGTCTGGCGCAGTTGATTGATCGACGGCGAGCGGCCCACCACCATAGAGGTGAGCGGCCCATGCTGCTTGAGTTCGCGCACCTCGCGCCGCAGCCGCGAGTTTTCCAGCGCCCGCTCGGCGACCAGCAACAAGCGATCGGCCTTGAACGGCTTTTCGATGAAGTCGTAGGCGCCGCGCTTGATGGCCGAAACCGCGGTCTCGATATTGCCGTGACCGGAAATCATCACGATCGGCAGTTCGGGATGCTCGGTTTTAAGGGCATCGAGCAGTTGCAACCCGTCGAGCCGGCTGCCTTGCAGCCAGATGTCGAGAAACACCAGATTGGGCCGGCGCGCGACGACGGCCCCGAACGCCTCCTCGCTGTCACGCGCGGTGCGGGTGCCATGACCCTCGTCCTGCAGGATGCCCGCCACCAGTTCGCGGATATCCGCTTCGTCGTCAACGATCAGGATATCGGATGCCATTAACGCCGCCCTATCCTACTTTGTCACTCTGCCGCCGCGCGCGGTTCGACCGCTGGCTCGGCGGACGCCTGCAGCGGTTCGGCAATGAAGCGCAACTGCATCCAGGCGCCGCGCGCGCCCGGAATCTTGTCGGAGGCGTCGCGCAATTCGAGGCGCCCGCCGTGTTCTTCCAAAATGCGGCCGACGATGGCGAGGCCGAGGCCGGTGCCCTTCTCGCGGGTCGTCACATAGGGTTCAAGGAGCCGCGCGCGGTTCTCCTTCGGCAGGCCGATGCCGTTGTCGATCACATCGATGACGATCTCCTTGCCGTCGCGCTGCGCGCGCACGGCGATGCGGCCACGGCCCAGTTCGGCGGGCGGCACCGCGCCAATCGCCTCGGTGGCGTTCTTGATGATGTTGGTGAGCGCCTGCGAGATCAGCCGCCGGTCGAACCGCGCCGGCATTGTTTCGGCGGCGAGCTCGACCTCAAAATCGATGTCGGGATGGCCGACGCGCAACAGGAATACGACCTGGCGCACGGTATCGGCGACGTCCTCGTCGGTGACGACGGCCTTGGGCATGCGCGCGAAACGCGAGAACTCGTCGACCATGCGCTTGATGTCGTCGACCTGGCGCACGATCGTCTCGGTGCACTGCTCGAACACCGCGGGATCGTCGGTGATCGACTTGCCATATTTGCGGCGCAGCCGTTCGGCCGAAAGCTGGATCGGGGTGAGCGGATTTTTGATCTCGTGCGCGATGCGCCGGGCGATGTCGGCCCAGGCCGAGGAGCGCTGCGCCAGAACGAGTTCGGTAATGTCATCGATGGTGATGACGTAACCGTGCTCGGACTGGGTCGCCTGTTCGCTGGTCACGCGGACCGAATAATTGCGCTCTTGACCGTCGCGCGTGACGGTGAGCTGGCGCTGCACCAGGCGCTGGTTGCCGTTGCGCGCCGCCTGGAAGATTTCGGCGAGTTCGGGCGCGACCTCGGCCAGCGGCAGGCCAAGCACTTCGCTTTCGATGCGTCCGACCAGCCGCTCCGCCGAGCGGTTGAGAATGGAGATGCGGCCGTCGCCGTTGACACCGATGACGCCGGCACTGGCGCCGGCAAGCACCGCTTCGGTGAACCGGCGGCGGCTGTCGATGAGGTCGCGCGCGCGGATGATGTCCTCGTGCTGCGTGCGCAGCTCCTGGGTCATGTTGTTGAAGGTCTCGCCCAGTCTGGCGAGGTCGCCTTCGGATTTGCGCACCGGGACCTGAATATTGAGATTGCCGGTCGAGACGAGATTGGCGGCGCCGATCAAGCGGCGGATCGGGGCGACCAGCCGGTTGGCGAAATCCAGTCCGATCCACGCCGCAGACAACAGCACGATGAGCGCGATGACGGCAAACATCAGCGCGAAGGCAACCTGAATGCCAAGCCGCCGGGCTTCAAGATTGGCATATTCGCCGACGCTCTCCTGCGTCGCGATCAATTGCTGTACGACACGCGGATCGAGCAACCGTGCGACATACAGATACATGTCGTCATAACCGGTGAGCTTGACCACGGCCGCGACGTGATCGACCTCGGGAATGAGCGCGACCTGAGGCTCGGTTTCCGTGGTCTCGGCAAGCAGTTGCGGCGACGGCAGCACGATTTTCTTGTCGGTGGCGATGTCGGCGCGCGCCACCGTCGAGCCGTCGGACTTGATGATGAGGGCGACGGCGAGATTGCGCCCGGTCGCCTGCGCGGTCAGGAAGGTGCGGAATTGATCGGGGTTCTCATCGAACATCGGCTTGGCCCGGCCGACATCGTAGGCCATCGCCAAAACCTCGCCGCGGATCGCCGCGGCGTGATCGTTGACATAGGCGTTGGCGACGATCAGTGATTGCTCGATCATGGCGCGGGTGCGCGAGGAGAAGTAGCGGTCGAGCCCGCGGTCGAGCGTCGTTGACGCAACCACGGCGACAAGAATGGTCGGCACTGCGGCGATGACGGCAAACAGGCTGACGATCTGAATGTGCAGGCGCGATCCGGCGCGGCCGCGGCGGCGCGCCTGGATGACGACCCAGACTTCGCGGCCGATGATGGCGAGCAAAAGCAGGCCGGTGACGGCGTTGCCAAGCAGGAGCTTGACCACGACCTCGTGCACCGGCGCGATCGGGGTTAGTCCGGCAAGTACCAGGAACGTGGCGGTGGCCGACAACAGCGCAACGGCGACGGCGACTGCCCCAATCAGCCGCGAGGCGACCGGCAATGGCGTGGCGGCCACTGGATCGAGCGGCGCGACTTGATCGACAGTTGCCATTGTGGGCTTCCCGGACGCGTCACATTGGGGGCTTTTCGGGGGAAACGCGCAGGTCGAGCCCCCTCACCCACCCCTGAGTGATGCTTTTATACAACAATGTTGCCCGATTGCGACAATTACTGGGCGGCCATTTGTGGCGGCCCAGCCATTCGCCAAGCGCCGTCTAGCTACCGCTGGTGCGATAGACCTGGATGTCCAAATCCCGGATTTTCTTCCGCAATGTGTTGCGGTTAACCCCAAGAAGGTCGGCGGCGCGGATCTGGTTGCCGCGGGTCGCCGTCAGCGCCGCGGACAACAAGGGGCCTTCGACTTCGCGCAGGATGCGATGGTAGAGCCCCGGCGGCGGCAGGCCGTCGTCGAAGCCGGAAAAGTAGCGCGTCAGATAGCGTTCGACCGCGCTGGAGAGATTTTCCTCGCCGGTTCTGTTCTCGCCCGGCGCCACCAAAGCCGGCTGCGACAGCTCCGCGTCAACGACGGCGGCGGTGATCGTCTCCTGTGGATAGAGGGCGGCGAGCCGCCGCGCCAGATTTTCCAGTTCGCGCACATTACCCGGCCAGCGATGGCGCTTGAGCCGTTCGACCGAAGCCTGGTCGATCTGCTTCGGCGGCAATCCTTCGCGCTCCACCACCGCGAAAAAGTGCCGGATCAGATCGGGAATGTCCTCGGTGCGCTCGCGCAGCGGCGGCAAGCGTAGCGGCACGACGTTGAGACGGAAGAACAGGTCCTCGCGGAACAGACCCTGCTGGATGAGCTGGCGCAAATCCTTGTTGGTCGCCGCGATGATGCGCACGTCGGCCTTGATCGGGGTGCGGCCGCCGACCGTGGTGTATTCGCCCTGCTGCAGCACGCGCAGCAATCTGGTTTGCGCCTCCATCGGCATGTCGCCGATTTCGTCGAGGAACAGCGTGCCGCCTTCGGCCTGCTCGAAACGTCCGGAGCTGCGGCTATTGGCGCCGGTGAAGGCGCCCTTCTCGTGGCCGAATAATTCCAACTCGATCAAATCGCGCGGGATCGCCGCCATGTTGATCGCGACGAACGGCCCGGTGCGCCGTTTGCCGTAATCGTGCAGCGCCCGCGCCACCAGTTCCTTGCCGGTGCCGGATTCTCCCGAGATCATGACCGTGAGGTCGGTTTGCATCAGTCGCGCCAAGACGCGATAGATTTCCTGCATCGCCGGCGAACGGCCGACCAACGGGATCGATTCAAAGTCCTCGACCTTGGCCGGCTGGCGGACTTTTTCCTTCGGCTCCGACATGGCGCGGCCGACAATCGCGATCAGTTCCTTCAGATCGAACGGCTTTGGCAGATATTCGTAGGCGCCCCGCTCAGACGCGCGGATGGCGGTCATGAAGGTATTCTGCGCGCTCATGATGATGATCGGCAGATCCGGCCGCGACTTTTTGATGCGCGGCAACAGATCGAAGGCGCTCTCGTCGGGCAACAGCACGTCGGTGATGATGAGATCGCCGTCGCCCTGGCTGATCCAGCGCCACAGCGTGGCGGCATTGCCGGTCGAGCGCACCTCGTAACCGGCACGCGACAGCGCCTGATTGAGCACCGTACGGATCGCGGCGTCATCGTCGGCGACGAGAATGCTTCCCGCGGGCATCAATGGTCCCCTTGTGGCTGACGAACGCCGTCCGGCTCGGCGCCGTCACCGCTGTAAGTCGCGGTATATTTCGGCATCAGTATGCGAAAGGTGGTGCGGCGCGGCTGCGACTCGCATTCGATGATGCCGCCATGGTCGCCGACGATTTTGGCGACCAGCGCCAGGCCCAGCCCCGATCCCGTCGGCTTGGTGGTGACGAAGGGATCGAACAAATGCGGCATCAGCTCTTCGGGCACGCCCGGCCCGTTGTCGCGCACGCAAAATTCCAGCGGCAGCGAGATGCGCGCATTGGCGCCCGGCAGCGACAGCCGCACGCCCGGGCGAAACGCCGTCGACAGCGCGATTTCGCCGCCGCTGGTGTTTTCGCCGATCGAACTCGGCCGCGTTCTTGACCAGATTGAGAAAGACCTGGATGAGCTGATCGCGGTTGGCAAAAACCGGCGGCAGCGACGGATCGTAATCCTCGATGAATTTGACGTGACGGGCGAAGCCCGATTGCGCCAGCCGCTTCACGTGGTCGAGCACGACGTGAATGTTGATCGGCTCGCGCTCGATCGGCCGCTCGTCGGTAAACACTTCCATGCGGTCGACCAGTTTCACGATGCGGTCGGCTTCGTCGCAGATCAGCTGCGTCAGTGTGCGGTCGTCGTCGTCGACCGATTGCTCGAGGAGTTGCGCCGCGCCGCGTATGCCGGACAACGGATTCTTGATCTCGTGAGCGAGCATGGCGGCGAGCGCGATCACCGAGCGTGCCGCGCCGCGATGCGTGAGCTGGCGGTCCATCTTGTCGGCGATGGTGCGCTCTTGCAGCATCACCACGACGTGGTCCGGCTGTTCCGGCAGCGGCGCTACATGCAGATCGACCAGCCGGTCGCCGGGATTGCGCGGCGTGCCGAGGTCGACCTTGTATTCGTTGACCGCGGCGCCGCGCCGGCGCACTTGCTCGATCAAGGTGAGCAACGGACTGCCGAACGGCACCAGATCGCGCAGCAGGTGGCGCCGCAACAGCGACAGCGAAACCTCGAAAAAGGCCTCAGCGGCGACGTTGGCGTCGATCACTTTGCCGTCCGGTGACACGACGATGACAGGATGCGGCAGCGCGTTGAGCACTGCATCGGCAGCCGATGTCGTTGGCAGGGGCTCTACGGCGCTCATTTTGCGACCCTCGAGGGTCTGCCGCCGAGGTCAGCGCATCCCAAAGAGGAGAAAAGCCTGTTTAGAGTCAGGTACTTACCTTTCAATAACTGGAGCCGGGTTCATGCTGTCGGCATCGATGCACACGAATTAGGCGTTATTGCGCCTGTGCATAGAGTTTAGCCAAATCTTTGTGCGGTGCAAGTGCTGCACTGCAATATCGCTGGCCTGTGTACATCGGTCAGCCGGGAAAGTCCCGCTGTGGTTAAGACCGCCCGCGTCGGAGCGGGACGGTTCGCGCATCGCGGCGACATGCGCTAAAGCCATCCGCGAAACTGGATCGACCGATCTGGATCGGAGCGTCCCTATGACCGACATCGTGGCCGCAATCGTCGTCGCCGCCGGACGGGGCGAACGCGCGGGCGGCGACTTGCCAAAACAGTATCGCGACATCGCCGGCGAGCCGATGATCCGGCCGACGCTCGCTGCGTTCCTCGATCATCCGCAGATCGATGTGGTGCAGCCGGTGATTGGTGTGGGCGATGAAAAACTTTACGGCGCCGCCACTGCCGGCATGAGAAACGTCGCGACGCCGGTTCCGGGCGGCGCGACGCGGCAAGTGTCGGTGCGGGCGGGCCTCGAAGCACTCGCGGCGCGCGCGCCCGATCTCGTCCTCATTCATGACGCCGCGCGTCCGTTCTTGACATCTACGCTCATCAGCCGCGCCATTGCCGCGGGCAAGGCGAGCGGCGCTGCGGTGCCGGGCATCGTCATTGCCGACACCGTGAAAGAGATCGACGCCGATGCCGTCGTCGCCGCAACCCTCGATCGCAGCCGGCTGCGCATCGTGCAAACCCCGCAGGCTTTCACATTCGCGGCAATTCTCGACGCGCATCGGCGCGCCGCCGGGGCCGGGCTGGAAGGTTTTACCGATGACGCCGCGCTTGCCGAATGGGCCGGCCAGCATGTCACCGTGTTCGAAGGCGAAGCCGGCAACGTGAAAGTGACGACCAATGAGGATTTTGCGCGCGCCGAAATTCTCCATCTTGCGGCTTTGTCCGACGTGCGCACTGGCAACGGCTATGACGTGCACGCCTTCGGCGACGGCGACCACATCATGCTCGGCGGCGTGCGCATTGCCCATTCGCGCGGCGTGATCGGGCATTCGGACGCCGACGTCGCGCTCCACGCGCTGGTCGACGCCATTCTCGGCGCGCTTGCCGACGGCGACATCGGCGCGCATTTTCCGCCGAGCGACCCGCAATGGAAGGGCGCGTCGTCGGATCGCTTCCTGGCTTTTGCCTGCGAGCGGGTGCGCACGCGCCGCGGCATGATTGCAAATCTCGACGTCACCGTTGTCTGCGAGGCGCCGAAGATTTCGCCGCATCGCGATGCCATGCGCGCACGCATTGCCGAGATCGCCGGCATTCCGGTCGGCCGCGTCGCGGTCAAGGCGACGACCAGCGAAAAGCTCGGCTTTACCGGCCGCGGCGAAGGCATCGTGGCGATGGCGACGGCGACGCTACGGCTGCCGTGGAGCGCCTCGTGATCGGGGGGCGCCTGCGCCGCACCGCTCGCGGTGTGCTCAATGCCTGCCGCGCGCGGGGCCTGACAATCGCCACGGCCGAATCCTGCACCGGGGGCCTGGTCGCCGGCGCGCTTACCGAAATCGCCGGCTCCTCCGACGTCGTCGATTGCGGCTTCGTTACTTATTCAAATGCAGCTAAGCGCAAGATGCTCGGCGTGCCGGCGGTGACGCTGATCCGCCACGGCGCGGTGAGCGCCGAGACGGCGGCGGCAATGGCGAAAGGCGCGCTGAAACGATCGCAAGGAGACATTTCCGTCTCGATCACCGGCATCGCCGGTCCGGGCGGTGGCTCGAAGCAAAAGCCGGTCGGGCTTGTCTACTTCGCCGCAGCAAGCCGCGACGGCAAGTTTTTCGCGCGCACCCGGCGCTTCGGCAAGATCGGACGCCAGCGGGTGCGGCTGCGCTCCGTCGAGCAGGCGCTGGAAATGCTCGCGGCGCTGGCGCAAAAAACGCGGGCGCGGCGTTAAAGACCCCAGACGCCTTCGCGATAGGGCGACCAGTGGTCGTGGCTGCCGAAACCGCCGGCGTCGTGCCAGTGGCCGGGCTCCCAGTGGCCAAAGTGGCCGCCGAGGTGAGCTCCATCCCAGTGACCGAAGCCGACACCGGCCCAGTGATGGCCATGAAAGTCGTGGTGCGCGAAATGGCCGCCGTGGCCGTGAAAGCCGTGAAAGTGGCCGAAAAATCCGTGGCCGAAACCGCCGGCGAAACCGTGAAAACCACCAAATCCCTTAGCCACGGCGTCGACCTGCGCCAACGTGATGGCGAGCAGGACGGCCGCGGTGACGGTAATGGCTTTGCGCAACAGCATTGTTTTGTCAGCCAAGCGAGCGGAAGTAAGTCAGGCAAAGTCTTGCCGCGCATTATCCGCCTTCCCGCGCACGAATTCGACCGGCCGGCCGGTCAAACGGTCGGGATAGTTAAGCCGGAAAAGCGCGCTAGTCCGTGCCGTAAACCTGATCGGCGCGGCGCTCGAAGGCCGCGGAGAAACGGCGGAACGCGGCGTCGAACATGGCGCCCATCAACACGCCAAGCATGTGGCTGCGAAACTCATAGGCGATGAAAAACTCCACGTCGCAGGCGCTATCTCCTGCCGGCGCAAAGGTCCAGCGGTTGTTCATTTTCTGGAACGGCCCTTCGAGATATTCGACCAGGATTTCGAGTTTTTTGCGGTCGAGCGTCACCCGGCTGGTGAAGGTTTCGCGCACCAGCTTGTAGGCAACCGTCATGTCGGCGACGATGACCTCCCTGCCGTCATCCTCGCGCGTACGCTTGCGCACGGTGAGCGTCCGGCACAGCGGCACGAATTCGGGATAGTGCTCGACATCGGCGACGAGATTGAACATGTCGGCGGCGGAGTGCGCCACCCGCCGCTTGGTCGAAAATTGCGGCATCGATCAACGCGCCGCCCGCAGCGCCTTTAGCCGCGCGAAATCCTCGCCGGCATGATGTGAAGAGCGAGTCAGCGGGCTTGCCGACACCATTGAGAAGCCCTTGGCGTAAGCGATGGTGGAAAGCGCCGCGAATTCCTCCGGCGACACGAAACGCATGACCGGATGATGTTTGCGCGACGGCTGCAAATATTGCCCGATGGTGAGGAAGTCGACGCCGGCCGCACGCAAATCATCCATCACTTGCAGCACTTCGTTACGCTCCTCGCCGAGGCCGACCATGATGCCCGATTTGGTGAACATCGCCGGATCGATTTCCTTGACGCGTTGCAGGAGCCGGATGGAAGCGAAGTAGCGTGCGCCCGGCCGCACCGTGAGATATTTCGACGGCACGGTTTCGAGATTGTGGTTGAAAATGTCGGGCCGCGCCGCGACCACGATGTCGGCCGCGCCGTCCTTGCGCAGAAAATCGGGCGTCAGCACTTCGATGGTGGTGTTGGGACAGAGGTTGCGGATGGCGCCGATGACGGCGGCGAAGTGCCCAGCGCCACCGTCTTCGAGATCGTCGCGATCGACCGAGGTGATGACGATATGGGCAAGGCCGAGCTTTGCGGTCGCTTCGGCGACGTGCTCGGGCTCGGCGGCATCGAGCGCGCCGGGAAGCCCGGTCTTGACGTTGCAGAACGCGCAGGCGCGCGTGCAAGTGTCGCCCATGATCATGAAAGTGGCGTGCTTTTGCTCCCAGCATTCGCCGATATTGGGACAGCCGGCCTCCTCGCACACCGTGTGCAGGCCGTTCGCGCGCACGATCTTTTGCGTCTCGATATAGCCGGGCGAGACCGGCGCTTTGACTCTGATCCAGTCTGGCTTGCGCAAGCTCGGCTGGTCCGGCCGATGCGCCTTTTCCGGATGCCGCGGGCGGCCGGCGGCATCGGTGAGCGTGTCTAACAGGACGGTCATGGTCGTTGTTGTTCCCTGATCTGATACTTACGAGGCGCCGTGCTGCACCGCAAGGTGGCTCTGTTCCCCGCGACGGGGCCGTTTCGCATGAACAAAACGTAACAAAACTAGCTCGAGTTTCGTGCTTCGGCATTGAACTTTTGCCACAATAAAACCGCCCTATAATCGCCAGCGAGTCCGGCCTCGCGGAAGGAATTTTGGCTATGAGCGCGCACGGGCAGGAAGCGGCAGCTTTGGCGCTCCACCGATTCGGCTTCGGGCCGGCTGGCGATCAGATCGCAGCGATCGCCGGCGATCCGCGCGGCGCGCTGATTGCCGATCTCAGCCGGCCCTCCGCCGGCTTACTCACGGCGAGTTTGCCGTCGAGCGGCGAAGCCGCGCGCGCGGTGTCCGACTTCCAGGCCGAACGGAGCGCCCAGCAGAAACTTGCACTACGCGTACAGAAAGCAAGCGACACCGAGGGCCAGTCGCAGGCGATGTCCGATGTCGCCAAAGCGGCGATCGCAGATGCCCCGCCGGTTCCGGGACAGCCGCCATTGCCGCAGCAGATCATTCAGAGCGAGGCCAAGGCGCGCTTCGATGCCGCGGCCGGCGCCGAGCTCGGCCTTGTCGAGCGCCTGGTGTGGTTCTGGTCGAACCACTTTTGCATTTCCGCCGACAAGATCGTCGCCATGGCCGGCGCCTACGAGCGCGAGGCGATCCGGCCGCACGTGCTCGGCCGCTTTGCCGATCTGCTGCAGGCGGTCGAAAGCCATCCGGCCATGCTGTTCTATCTCGACAATGTCGAATCGATGGGCGCGGACTCGATTGCCGGCATCAACCGCGACAAGGGGCTCAACGAAAATCTCGCGCGCGAGACGCTCGAACTGCACACGCTTGGCGTTCGCAGCGGCTATACCCAGGCCGATGTTACGAGCTTCGCCAATGTGCTGACCGGATGGACCTGGATCAATCCGAACGAGCCCGACCGCGGCGGTGAATTCCTTTACAACAAGCGCCTGCACGAGCCGGGCGCGCAGACCGTGCTTGGCAAAACCTATCCCGACACCGGTATGGATCAGGGCCGCGCGGTGCTCGCCGATCTGGCGCGGCATCCGGCGACGGCGCAGCACATCGCCGAAAAGCTGGCGCGCCATTTCGTTGCCGACGATCCGCCGCCCACGCTCATTGCCAAGCTCGCAAAAACATTCACCGACAGCGACGGCAATCTCAAGGACGTCGCCAAGACGCTGGTCACTGCGGACGAGTCATGGACTGCGCCGCGGCAAAAACTCAAAACGCCTGCCGAGTGGATCGCGGGTTCACTTCGTCTGACCGCAGCGCAAGATACAATCCCCATCGGGCCCATCATGAATGCGCAGGCCGCATTGGGTGCGCCGCTATGGCGGCCGCCGGCCCCGAACGGCTATGCCGACACCGAGGCGGCCTGGATTGACGGCGTGCCGCGCCGCATCGACATTGCCAACCAGTTTGCCGCGCGCCTGCGCACGCCAGATCCGCTCGCGCTGCTCGACAGCGGTCTCGGCCCCCTCGCCTCGACCGACACCCGCAATGCCGTCGCGCGCGCCGAGACGCGAAATCAGGCTGTCGCGCTCCTCGTCATGTCACCGGAGTTTTTACGGAGATGACCATGAGACTGCATGCACCCTCGCGCCGCGAATTGTTGCTCGCCTCCGGCACGCTGTTCGCCTGGGCCTATCTGCCAAAACTCGCGCTCGCCGAAGGCCGTGACCCGCGCTTTCTCGCCGTCATTTTGCGCGGCGCGCTCGATGGGTTGGCGACCGTGGCGCCGGTCGGCGATCCGGATTGGGTGGCGCTGCGCGGCGACAAGGCGCTCATCTTCGACGGCAAAGTGCCGCCGCTCAAGCTCGACGATTTCTTCGCGCTCAATCCGGCGATGCCTAATTTGCATGGCATGTATCAGGCCAATGAAGCGATCGTGGTCCATGCCTGCGCCACGCCCTATCGCGAGCGTTCGCATTTCGACGGCCAAGATTTACTCGAGAGCGGCCTGTCAAAACCGGCTGCGAGCGAGACCGGCTGGCTCAATCGCGCCTTGGCGGGGCTGGCGCCGGGCGGCCGCATCGATCCCAAAGGCAGCAAAGTCTTCGCTGTCGGCCCGGTTACGCCGCTTGTGGTGCGCGGGCCGGCGCCGGTTTTGTCGTGGTCGCCGCAACGCATCCAGCCGGCGAGCGACGACACGGTGGCCCGCCTCCTCGATCTCTATCGCCATTCCGATGCGAAGCTTGCGAGCGTGCTGGAGGACAATTCAAAACTGTCCGCCATCGAGCAGTCGGGCGACATGGCCGGCAGTATGGGTCAAAAACCCGGCGGCCCTGGTCCGGCGCAGGCGCGCGCCTATTTTGCCGAGGCCGCCGGCACCGCCGCGAAATTTTTGGCGCAACCCGATGGGCCGCGCGTCGGCGCGCTCGCGCTCGACGGCTGGGACACTCATGTCAATGAAGGCATCGCCAATGGCCGCCTGTCGCAATTGCTCGGCGCGCTCGATGACGCGCTTGGCGCGATCAAGACCAATATGGCAGCGGCGTGGCAGGACACCGTGGTGGCGCTCGCCACCGAGTTCGGCCGCACCGCGCATATTAACGGCACTGACGGCACCGACCACGGCACCGCGACGGTCGCGCTTCTTGTCGGCGGCGCGCTCAAGGGCGGCCGCGTCATCGCCGATTGGCCGGGATTGAAAAGCGCCAATCTCTACGAAAACCGTGATTTGAAGCCGACCACCGATCTGCGCGCCGTGCTCAAGGGCGTGCTGAAAGACCACCTGCGCGCTGACGACCGCGCGCTGGCGCAGAATGTGTTTCCCGGCAGCGCGGAGGTGAAACCGATGACGGGGTTGGTCGGGTAATTCACCCTGCCCCGCGATAGCGGGGAAGGGGGACCGCCCGAAGGGCGGTGGAAGGGGCGCCGGCCTTGACGATAATTCTGTGACGACCGTGAAGCGGCGCGTCAGACGCCCCCTCCACCACGCTTCGCGTGGTCCCCTCCCCCGCTTTCGCGGGGGAGGATGCGGTCTCAAATATTCAACGCACGCCCAAACGCATCCAGCACCGCTTCCTTCATCATCTCCGACAGGGTGGGATGCGGGAACACGGTGTGCATGAGCTCTTCTTCCGTGGTTTCGAGATTCATCGCGACCACGTAGCCCTGGATAAGTTCGGTGACTTCGGCGCCCACCATGTGCGCGCCGAGGAGTTGGCCGGTCTTTTTGTCGAAAATCACCTTGACCATGCCCTGGTCCTCGCCCATCGCGATGGCTTTGCCGTTTCCCACAAAAGGAAAATGTCCGAAGCGGACGTCGAGTTTCTTGTCCTTGCATGCCTGCTCGGTGAGGCCGACGGAAGCGATCTGCGGCGTGCAATAGGTGCAGCCGGGAATGAGCAGCTTGTTCATCGGATGCGGATGCAGCCCCTTGATCGCCTCGACGCAGATGACGCCTTCATGCTCGGCCTTGTGGGCAAGGAGCGGCGGGCCGGCAACGTCGCCGATGGCATAGATGCCCGGCACATTGGTCTTGCAGGCGCCGTCGATGACGATCATGCCGCGCTCGGTTTTCACGCCGAGTTTTTCCAGCCCGAGATTCTCGATATTGCCGACCACGCCGACCGCGGAAATGACGCGCTCGACGGTAAGCGTCTGCGTGCCGCCCTTGCCGTCGTCGATGGTCGCGGTGACGCTGTCGGCTTTCTTGTCGAGTTTGGTCACTTTGGCGCCTGTGAGGATTTTGATGCCCTGCTTCTCAAAGCTCTTGCGCGCGAAGGCGGCAATCTTGGCGTCCTCGGCAGGCAGGATTTGCGGCAGCACCTCGACCACGGTCACCTCGGCGCCGAGCGTGTGATAGAACGAGGCGAATTCGATGCCGATGGCGCCGGAGCCGATGACAAGAAGCGTCTTCGGCATGCGCTCCGGCACCATGGCTTCGAAATAGGTCCAGATCAGTTTCTTGTCGGGCTCGATGCCGGGAAGCACGCGCGGCCGCGCACCGGTCGCTAGGATGATGTGCTTGGCCTGATATGCGCCCGGCCCGAGCACGCCCTTGGGCGCTTCGCTCTTGCTCGGCTTCACGGTGATTTTTCCGGGCGCGTCGATGACCGCCTCGCCCCAGATCACCGGGACCTTGTTTTTGCGCATCAGAAAGCCGACGCCGTCATTGAGGCGCTTCGACACGACGCGCGAACGCTTGACCACGGCTCCTGGATCGTAGGTCACCTCGCCGGCCGAGAGGCCGTAATCCTTGGCGTGCTGCAAATAGTGGAAAATCTCGGCCGAGCGCAGCAGCGCCTTGGTCGGGATGCAGCCCCAGTTGAGGCAAATGCCGCCGAGATAATCGCGCTCGACGATGGCGGTCTTGAAACCGAGTTGCGCGGCGCGGATGGCGCAGACATAGCCGCCCGGGCCCGAACCGATAATGATGACGTCGAAATCCGTATCAGCCATTCAATCCTCGTTGCCGCCTCCTCCCTTATATGGGAAGCCGCCGCGCGTCCTTATAGCAATCTTCTTAGTCCGGGATCGGCCGAAAAACACCGTCTTCGCTCAGTCGTTCCAGCACGCCCGACCGGATGTCGAAATAGCAGCCGTGCAGCGTGAGATGGCCGGCTTCGACTGCATCCTTGATCCAGGGGAACGTCATCAGATTGTCGAGCGACAGGCGGACCGCGTCATGCTCGCAGACCTGCTGCTGCTCCTCCGGTGGTGCCGTCATGGCCCGCTGCCGCGCCGGTTCGGCGATACGGACCCACTGGCCGACAAAGTCCGACGCTTCGGCCGGCGCGCCCTTGAGCAGCGCTTGGATGCCGCCGCACATGGCGTGCCCGAGCACCACGATCTCGCGGACGGCAAGCGTGCGCACCGCGAATTCGATCGCCGAACTGACCCCATGCGGTTTGTCGTCTGGTCCGTAAGGCGGCGCGATATTGGCGACGTTGCGCACGACGAAGAGTTCGCCCGGCCGGGCGTTGAAAACCATCTGCGGGTCGGTGCGGCTGTCCGAGCAGGCGATGATGAGCGCGCGCGGCCGCTGCCCGAGCCGGCTCAAAGCCTCAAAACGGCTGCGTTCCGCCTGCCAGGTGCCAGCGCGGAAGCGGCGATAGCCTTCGATCAAGTCGTCCATGGGCGGGCGGATAATTGCTTCGCGCGGGTCATTGGCACGCGATATAACGCGAAGCAAGAAGAATGCCTACACGCGGGGTGCCGCTTTGGCTGAGCTGACGGTCTACAGCACGATCGGCATGCGCAGTGCCGCCGAAGAACTGTTTGCGCGGTTCGAGAAGGCGAGCGGGCACAAGCTCAGCGTCACCTGGGGCACGGCGCCGATGCTGGTCAAACGCATCGAGGGTGGTGAAACCGCCGACGTGCTGATCTTAAGCCGCGCCGGTATCGACGCGTTGATCAAGCAAAACAAGATCGCGCCCGGCTCCGACATCACACTGGCCGGCTCGGGAGTAGCCATCGCGGTGAAAGCCGGCGCGCCGAAACCGGATATCTCGACGGCGGAGGCGCTCAAGCGGACTTTGCTTGCGGCAAAATCGATTGCCTATAGCGAGCCGTCGGCCGGCGGCGCCAGCGGCGTTTATTTTGCAAAACTTCTGGAACGCATGGGCATTGCCGAAGCAATGAAGCCGAAGACCAAATATCCGCCGGCCGGCGGTTTCTCCGCCGCGCTGCTGATGACCGGCGAAGCCGAACTCGCCGTGCAGCAGAAGCCGGAATTGCTGCATGTCGCAGGCGCCGAAATCGTTGGCTTCCTGCCCGGCGACCTGAACATGGTCACCGAATTTGCCGCGGGCATCATGCTGGGGAGCAAGAATGCCGATGCTGCAAAGGCGTTGATCGGCTCGCTGCGAACACCGGAAGCCGCCGCGGTATTGCGCGGTAAAGGCCTCGACCCGCGCTGAGCGCCAAACCAACATTATTACCGGATTCTCGATCAGCGACTTGAATTCGCTGACAGGATACCCCTACGCGCTGTAACCGGACTAACCATTCCACACGACAGTTTAATCAAAATCGCCTGACTCTTTTAGCTTCGTCAATTCGGTGGTTAGCTTTTTTCTCAGGTCCGCGATTGTTGAATACATAATGCAACGCTGGCCTCTCACATCAAAAGGAAGCCTCTCGCCTTCCTTGGCAATGAGAATGGTCGGCTTCTCCTTTGCCCATGCGAACCCTAATTCGAGGAAGACGTTCGGGTTACTTTCGTTAAGAAGTGCGATTACCCCGTTGTATTGTCCGATCCTCTTCTTTATTTGGGCCAGAATATCGCCAGTATACGACTGTTCATCAATACGCTCGCACAAGATGTCAGCCGCACGAGCAGCTTCAGTGATGGAGATTTCCCATTCATCGCTGTAGTCCTTCTTAAATGGCATCGCGACAAAAAGGCGTGTCTTATGTTCGCTAGCGCGACCATAATTCGAGAGGGTGTCATCAGTCTTGCGATCGAGTTGCCGTTCGCGTTTGCTTGTCTTTGCCGTCGCTGTTCGTGTTGCTGTTCCCTGCTTTTTGTCGCCAAACGCAATCTCATTTAACAGTGTCGAAAAGTATTCTGCTCGACGCGGATTGTTTTCCAGAACAATAATTTCCTCTATCAATTCTCCGACGCCCAAATCTCGAATCGCGTCAGAAAAGCCACCGATAAGCGAAAGGAATGCTTCACTTTCATCGAGGCCGTATCCTGGGCCGTGAACTGGTGAGCAGATGCGACGTGGACGTTCTGCTCGGTCAACGGCAACTTTGAGTGCATCTCGACCAAATCTTCGTATTTCCGCATATCTGAAATCTGAGAGGACCGACGCCGTAAAAGAGTAGCTGCCGGGCCTCCATGTTTCTGCCGGGAACAATCGCAAAACGGCCCTCTTCAAGTCCGCCAGAAAAGCCGACTAGTTGTGCCGCCGTTTTGTCTACGCCAAAGAAACCATCAGCGTGTTTCAATATTAGCAGATCGCAGGGATGGTTCAGTACATCGCCGTGAATAACTCGCAAAGAAGCCATCGGGCGATTCCTGTTACACCAGCATCATCACCGGATTTTCGATCAGCGACTTGAATGTGCTGATCAGCACGGCGCCGAGCGCGCCGTCGATCGAGCGGTGATCGCAGGCGATGGTCACGCTCATGATATGCGCCGCCTCGATCTTGCCGTTGCGCACCACGGCGCGTTCCTCGCCGGCGCCGACCGCGAGGATGGTCGATTGCGGCGGGTTGAGCACCGCGGTGAAATCCTTGATGCCGTACATGCCGAGATTCGACACCGATGTGGTGCCGCCCTGATATTCGGCCGGCTTGAGTTTGCGGTCGCGCGCGCGCTTGGCGAGGTCCCGCATTTCGTTAGATATCGACGACAGCGATTTCAACTCGGCGCTGCGCACGATCGGCGTGATCAATCCGTTCGGCATTGCCACGGCGACGCCGACGTCGGAATGTTTGTGCTTGAGCATGCCGCCTTCGGTCCAACTCACATTGCTGTCCGGCACGCGTTGTAAGGCGAGCGCCAGCGCCTTGATGACGAAGTCGTTGACCGAGAGCTTGTAAGCGGGCTTGCCGTCCTTGTCGTTCGGCGCGGTCGCGTTGATCTCCTCGCGCGCATCGAGAAGCTTGCCGATGTCGCAGTCGATCGTGAGATAAAACACCGGCGTGCTCTGCGCCGAAGCGGTCAGCCGTTGCGCGATGGTGCGGCGCATATTGTCGTGCGGCACGATTTCGTAGCTGCCGTCTTCGTAAAGCGCGCGGATCTGCTGATCCGTCATCGCCGGCGCGATCAGCGTCGCACCCGCACCGACCGGTGTTGCGGCCGGCGCGCGCAAGCCGGCGCCGCTCTTCGCCGCCGCCACGTCGCGGGCGATGACGCGGCCATGCGGGCCGGAGCCCTCGATGCGGCCGATATCGATGCCGGATTCCTTCGCTAAACGACGCGCCAGCGGCGAGGAAAAGACGCGGTCGGTGGCATGGCCGTTGGTCCGAGCGCCCTCACCCCCACCCTCTCCCCGCTGGGGAGAGGGAGCGCGCGGTGCGGGTGGCGGCGGTGGAGCCTTCGGCTCTTGTTGCCGCGCCTGAACGTTCGGTGCGGTCGCAGGTGCGGCAGCTTTCGCGGCAGCACCTTCTCCCCGAGGGGGAGAAGGTGGGGATGAGGGGGTTCCAGCGCTCGGGATTTTTGCCCCTGCGGCGGCGGCCTTTACGTCCTCGCCCTCCTCCGCCATCACCGCGATGAGCTGATTGACCGGCACGTCCTGGGTGCCTTCCGGCACCACGATCTTGGCGATCACTCCGTCATCGACAAACTCGTATTCCATGGTCGCTTTGTCGGTTTCGATCTCGGCGATGACGTCGCCGGTCTTGACCGCGTCGCCCTCTTTCTTGAGCCATTTGGCAAGGTTGCCCTTCTCCATCGTGGGCGACAGTGCCGGCATGAAGATGTTGATGGGCATTTCGCTTTCTCTGGCGCGACAATTTCAGCAAAAACAAAATCAGCGGTAAGCGACCGCCTTCGCCGCCTCGACGACTTCGGCGACGGACGGCAGTGCAAGCTTTTCCAGATTCGCGGCGTACGGCATCGGCACGTCCTTGCCGCAAACGCGCGCGACCGGGGCATCGAGATAATCGAACGCCTGTTCCATCACGCGGGCCGCGATCTCGGCGCCGACGCCGGATTGCTTCCAGCCTTCCTCGACGGTGACGAGGCGTCCGGTCTTCTTCACCGACTCGATGATGGTGTCGCTATCCATCGGTTTGAGCGTGCGCAGATCGATCACTTCGGCGTCGATATTGTCCTTCGCCAATTCGTCGGCGGCCTTGAGCGCATAGCTCATGCCCATCGACCAGGCGACGATGGTCACGTCGTTGCCGGGCCGCACGATGCGCGCGCGGCCGATCGGCAGCACATAATCGTCGAGTTTTGGCACCGGCGAGGAATGACCGTAAAGAATTTCGTTTTCCAGGAACATCACCGGGTTGGGATCGCGGATCGCCGCTTTCAACAGCCCCTTGGCGTCCGCCGCGGTCGATGGCGCGACCACCTTCAGCCCCGGAATGTGCGAATACCACGACGAATAATCCTGGCTGTGCTGCGCGGCGACACGGGAGGCCGGTCCGTTCGGTCCGCGAAACACGATGGAGAGCTTGACCTGCCCGCCGGACATATATTGCGTCTTCGCCGCCGAATTGATGAGCTGGTCCATCGCCTGCATGGCGAAATTGAAGGTCATGAATTCGACGATCGGCTTTAATCCGGCGAGCGCCGCGCCGATGCCGACGCCGGCAAAGCCGTGCTCGGTGATCGGGGTATCGATGACGCGCTGCGCGCCGAATTCTTCCAACAGCCCCTGCGTGACTTTGTAGGCGCCTTGATATTCGGCGACTTCCTCGCCCATGACGAACACGTCGGCATCGCGGCGCATTTCCTCGGCCATGGCATCGCGCAAGGCTTCGCGCATGGTCATGGTCACAAGCTCGGTGCCTGCCGGCACTTCGGGCTCGGGCGTGGCCGGCGCTGCGCTCGGCGGGCTTGGCGCCGGCGCGGGTTTTGCGGCATCGCTCCTCGCCGGCGCTTCCGCCTTTTTGACGGGCTCGGCTGGCTTTGCCGCAGGCGGCGCTGGTTTCGCGAATTTGCCGTCCTTCAGCGCCGCCTGGTCCTCGCCGTCAGCAAGGATCATGGCGATCGGAGTATTGACCGCGACATCATTGGTGCCTTCCGGCACCAGAATCTTGCCGAGCGTGCCCTCGTCGACCGCTTCCACTTCCATGGTGGCTTTGTCGGTCTCGATTTCCGCGATGACGTCGCCGGATTTGACGGAGTCGCCTTCCTTCTTGAGCCACTTGGCGAGATTGCCCTTCTCCATTGTCGGCGACAAAGCGGGCATCAAGATCTCGATCGGCATGGCGGCTCACATGAAACTTATTTGGGCGTCTATTTGGGCGTCGCGCTGATCGCGCATCACCGGTAGACGTCGGTATAAAGTTCGGACGGGTCGGGCTCGGCGTCGTGGGTGGCGAATTCCGACGCCTCGTTGATGATGGCGCGGGTCGCGACGTCGATCTTTTTCAAGTCGTCTTCGCTCGCCCATTTCTTGTCGAGGAGCCGCTTTCGCACCTGCTCGATCGGATCGTGCTCGGTGCGGACTTTGTCGACTTCCTCCTTGGTCCGGTACTTGGCCGGATCGGACATCGAGTGGCCGCGATAGCGGTAGGTCAGCATTTCCAGAATGATCGGCCCCTTGCCGGAGCGGCACCAGGCGATGGCGTCTTCGCCGGCCGCTTTGACGGCGCGCACATCCATGCCGTCGACCTGCTTGCCCGGAATATTGAAAGACACGCCGCGCTTGGAGAAATCGGTCTGCGCCGACGAGCGCGATACCGAGGTGCCCATGGCGTAGTGGTTGTTCTCGATGACATAGACCACGGGCAGCTTCCACAGCTCGGCCATGTTGAAGCTTTCATAGACCTGGCCCTGGTTCGCCGCGCCGTCGCCGAAATAGGTCAGGCTGACGCTGTTGTCGCCGCGGTACTTGTTGGCGAAGGCCAAGCCCGTGCCGAGCGGAACCTGCGCGCCGACGATGCCGTGCCCGCCGTAGAATTTCTTCTCCAGCGAGAACATGTGCATCGAGCCGCCCTTGCCCTTGGAATAGCCGCCGCGGCGGCCGGTGAGTTCCGCCATCACGCCTTTCGGATCCATGCCGCAGGCCAGCATGTGACCATGATCGCGATAGCCGGTGATCATCTGGTCGCTCTCGCGCATGGCGAGCTTCATGCCGACCACGACGGCTTCCTGGCCGATATAGAGGTGGCAGAACCCCCCGATCAGGCCCATGCCGTACATCTGGCCGGCTTTTTCCTCGAACCGGCGGATCAGGAGCATCTGGTGCAGCGCCTGCAGCTCCTGGTCCTTGGTGAATTCGGCAAACGCCGTGGCGTTTGCCGCAAGATCCGCGGCCGGAAGCAGTCCCTGAGTGTTTTGAGCCGCTTGCTTGGTCTGGGCGACGGCCATTCTTATCCTCGAAATAGCGATATTCTCGACACTTCCGGCGGGCTTCAACCCTTAGCCGAAAATGTTCCGTTGCGAAAGTCGGGGCAATTCCGGCCTGCTATGCGTACCGCCGGCCAAAGCCTTGTCGGAGAAATTAATTTCGGAACGGCGGCGGTTCGGTTCAAGGCCCCGTCTGGGGCGCCGGCGCCACGGGCACCACGGCCGGCAGCGGCTTGAGGTTGATCATCAGGGTCAGTTCGTTGGGATCGACGTAATCGAGGAGCGCACGCGCCCGTTCATCGAGCATGTCGGGATCGAGATCGTCGGACTTCATGAGCGCGATCCGGCGCTGCCATTGTGCGTGTTCGAGCTCGAGGCGCTGCAGATCGGCGGTGAGCGCCGCCATCTGCCGGTCGATATCCTCCTTGGCCTTGAGCCCGCGATCGCCGTTATAGGCGTTGACGCCGAAATAGCCGATCAGCAGAGCCGCGAGCGCGTAAAGCACGAGCGTGTTGAGAATCGTACGGAGGCGCTTGCGCGTGACCATGCCGGCACAATGCGAGAACCCGGATTAAAGCGGGATTAATGAGGCCGATTACGGCAGCCGGTTGCGGATTTCGCTGCCGATGAAATTGCCGAACCGTTTGGCGCGGTTACGCACGATGCGCAGCGCGCCCTGGTCGACGAAGTATGTGAGCAGGATGCTGTCGCGCGTCTTCACTTCGGGACCGACCGCGTCGGCGGAGTGCCAGGTGTCGGTGCCGACGGCGAAGGCGTAGCCGGAATTCGGCGCAAACGACATTTGCTTGACCTTGGGCAGCGTGCCGTCGGCGAGCTTTTCGTGGAAGATCGTGCCGATATAGGTGTTGGAGCGGTCGCGCGGCAAATAGAGCTGCACGGTAATGCCCTTCCAGCACGTGTCGGTATGCGGCGTGATCAGATAGCCGGGAATGTCGCGGGTCAGCACCGGGATCGGATACATGCCCACCGCGCGCTTGCCGAAGCGGCACGCGAGCGGCAGCGCAAGCCGCCGCTTGAATGCTTCTTTCACCGGACGCGAGCACAGCGCGCGGCCGACGACGTCCCACACCGCACGCTTTTGCGGCGGCAAATGACGGATATATTCCGGAAACAGATCGATCTTGACCCGGGTGTGGGTACCGTCGGCGAGATCGAGCCCTTTGCTGCGGCCATGCATCGGCCGATAGTCCGACACCTCCGGCATATTAGCGAGCATCAGCGCATAGATGTCGTCAGGAAAAACGCGATCGAACACCAGATGGGTGAACGGCTTGTCCGACATCGCCGCGGCATCGACCGAGGTAACGACGAAATCGCTCAAGCGTTCGACGGCGAGCCGGCGGTTGCCCGGCTTTAGTTCAAGCGTCTGATCCATCACAAACCCATTCCCGGCTGGGATTTTGACGGTATAGCCCCGATCGCCGCCGCCCGACAAGCGCAGCAAATTAGAACTCATCCAAGCGCCTTGAACGCGGCGCGGCCCGCGTAGGTGGCCTGTCCGCCGAGGTCCTCCTCGATGCGCAAGAGCTGATTGTATTTGGCGGTGCGGTCGGAGCGGGCGAGCGAGCCGGTCTTGATCTGACCGCAATTGGTGGCGACGGCGAGATCGGCGATGGTGGAATCTTCGGTCTCGCCGGAGCGATGCGACATCACCGCGGTATAGCCCGCCTTGTGCGCGGTCTCGACCGCGGCAAGCGTTTCCGACAGCGTGCCGACCTGGTTGACCTTGATCAGGACCGAATTGGCGATGCCATTTTTGATGCCTTCCGAAATCCGCGCGACATTGGTTACGAAATTATCGTCGCCGACGAGCTGGCAGGTTTTGCCGAGCTTTCCGGTCAGCAGTTTCCAGCCCTTGAAATCGTCCTCGGCCATGCCGTCCTCGATCGACACGATCGGATATTTCTTGACGAGCTCGGCGAGGTAATCGACCTGCTGCTCGACCGAGCGGGTTTTGCCTTCGCCTTCATAGCGATAGGCCCTGTCTTTGAAGAATTCACTTGATGCCGGATCGAGCGCCAGCGCGATATCGGTGCCGGCGCGATAGCCGGCTTTGCCGATCGCCGAGAGGATGAAATCGAGCGCGGCTTCGGCGGACGGCAGATTGGGGGCAAAACCGCCCTCGTCGCCGACATTGGTATTGTGGCCCGCGGCTTTGAGCGCGGCGCGCAGCGTGTGAAAAACTTCCGAGCCGGCGCGCAAGGCTTCGGCAAAGTTTGCGGCGCCAAGCGGCACGATCATGAATTCCTGAAAGTCGATCGGGTTGTCGGCGTGCACGCCGCCATTGATGATGTTCATCATGGGCACCGGCAAAAGCCGTGCCGCGGCGCCGCCGACATAGCGGTAAAGCGGCAAGCCGTTCGCGGCAGCAGCCGCTTTGGCGACCGCGAGCGAAACGCCGAGAATGGCATTGGCGCCGAGGCGGGCCTTATTCGGCGTGCCGTCGAGCGCGATCATGGTTTCGTCGATCTTGACCTGCGCCTCGGCCTCCATGCCGGAGAGCGCATCGAAAATTTCGCCGTTGACGGCCTCGATCGCGCTTTTGACGCCTTTGCCGAGATAGCGCTTCTTGTCGCCGTCGCGCAGCTCGATCGCCTCATGCGCGCCGGTCGAAGCGCCGGACGGCACGCCGGCGCGGCCGCGCGACCCGTCGGCCAGAACGACGTCGACCTCCACGGTCGGATTGCCGCGGCTGTCGAGAATTTCCCGGCCGATAATGTCGGTGATGTCGGTCATACCTGCCCCAGCTGGATCTGACAGTGGCGCATGATCTTTTCAGAGTGCCGATACCCGCTTTTTAAGATCATGCGCTGCTGCTGGGGGCTTTTACAGGATCGGCAAGGCGGCTGTCACCACGTGTAGCGCAACATCCCGCTGCCGGCAGCAAAGGCTGAGAAAAGGCCCACGCCTGTGCGATGATGGAGGCCATTGAGGGAGCGGTGAGCGCGATGCCAAAAAAGAGAGCCTTGCAACTCGGCCGTCCCGCGGCCATCCCCACCTCGCCTGGCCAGGCTGTGCTCGACCGGGTGCGTAATCCGCATCCGGACACCAATTACGTTGCGCGGTTCACCTTTCCCGAATTCACCGTGATGTGCCCGGTGACCGGCCAGCCGGATTTTGCCACGCTGGTCATCGACTACGTGCCCAAGGACTGGCTCGTGGAGTCGAAATCGCTGAAGCTCTACCTCAACAGCTTCCGCAATCACGGCGCGTTCCACGAGGAGTGCACGGTCGCGATCGGCAAGAAGGTTGTTGCGCTCCTGAAACCGACGTGGCTGCGCATCGGCGGCTATTTCCATCCGCGCGGCGGCATGCCGATCGACGTGTTCTGGCAGGCAGGAAAGTTGCCGCCGGGCGTGTGGGCGCCGGATCAAGGCGTCGGCACCTATCGCGCGCGTGGATAACCTTTCAATGTTGCGATCAGCGCCGCGACCTCGCGCGCCGGATCGGCAGCGCGCATCACACCGCCCATGACCGCAACGCCGGCGCAGCCGGCGGCGATAAGTTCGCCGATGCGCGCCGCGTTGACTCCACCGATGGCCAGCACCGGCACGCGAGAAGCGCGGGTGATTTCCAAAAGCCCCTTGCGGCCGATTTCGGGGCCATAGCCCGGCTTGCTCGGTGTCTCGAAAGCCGGCCCGGCGAGCGCATAATCTGCCACCGCGGGATCGATCGCTTCGGCTTCGGTGACGGTGTGGATCGACACGCCGACGAGCTTTTGCGCGCCCAACAGCGCCCGCGCCGCCGCGGCATCGCTGCCGGAGGGCAGATGCACGCCGTCGGCGCCGGCGAGTTTTGCCAGCGCCGCCTGCCCGTGCAGCATTAGGCGCGCGCCATGACGGTGCGCGACCGGCAACAAGGCGCGGAACAACGGCACCTGCTCGTCGTCCGGCAAATCCTTCTCGCGCAGGCTGACCCAGCGGCAACCCGCATTGAACGCCGCACCGACGATTTCGGGCAGCGGGCGCCGCGCCTGGGCGCGGTCGGTCACGAGTAAGAATGGCGGGTCGGGCAGCATCATCGCATGCTAAGCGGCGACGATGGTTTTGTCTTATCGGCCAGCCGGCGCGTAACTCGTAACGGTGCTGGGTGTCGGCATCGGCGCAAGATGCCGCGGCACGACGATGCGCTGGCCTTCAGTCAGCGGCGTTTCGGCCGAGACGGAGTTGATCTGGCCGAGCGCCCATAGCGGTACGTGGTAGCTCGCGGCAACTGTTTTCAGCGTATCGCCGGCATGGGCCGCAACCGGCAGTCCGGAGTCCCATAATTCGATCGAGGCATCGGCCGGGACCTCAAGACGAAGCGGCACCGCCTCGCCTTGCGTTGTGGCCGGCGTGCTCGCGAGCTGCACGACTTTTGTGACCAATTGCTCCTGAATGCGATCGGCTTTCTCGATATTGATGTGGATGAGCTCGCTGTGATCCTTGAGATTGTAGCTCGCATAATGGCCCTGGAAGCGCGGGCCCTGCACGACGTTGCCGCCGCCCATGACGTTGGAAGATTGGTAGATGTTGATGTAGCGCTCGACATTGGGCGGCACGTCATCGGCGAGGCGCGAGGGATCGTAGGTGACGAGCAGGTTGACGGGGATATTTTCCGAGTTGAGCAGTTCAGCGAAATCGAGCGCGGCGTCGCTGCCCATCGAGTGGCCGATCAATATGATCGGCTGCGGATCGCGGCGATAGTCGCGGATCGCCCGATCGGCGACGCCGCGCCACACCAGATAGGTATCGACGCTTGAATCGATGCCGGCGCGCTTGATCCGATCGGCGAGCTTGTCCATGCCGCGCGAGTAGATCAGGCCGGCAATGCCGCGGAAAAGGTATGCACGGCCGCGCGGTTGCGTGACTGTCTCGGCGGCCTGCGGCGGCGGCGCGGCGGGAGCGGCAGTGTCGCCGGCATCGGCCAGTGCGATCGGCTTGATGGCGGGTGCCGGCGCGGCCGGTGGGGAAGCTGAGGCATCGGCGGTCAGCTTGCCTTGGGCGGCGCGGGCAAACAGCGAATTGAGCGCCGTCGTATCGCTGGTCGAACCGGTCGCGTCCGGATCGCTTGCCGAAATCTCCGAAGAGGTCTTGGTGAATTCGGCTTGCTTGCCCGACGAAGTGAAGGCGCTCGTTGCGGGATCGAACATGGTGTAGCTGCCGCAGCCGGCGAGACATGCCGCGACCAGGAAAACTGCGATATGCCTTACCGACTGTCCCACTGGCACCATGCGCTTCCGGCGTCGACGTCGGGGCGTGAAAGCCGGCAAACGGCCGCGCGGCCTCTGCCGCCCCGGCGCCTTGCCGAAAAACTGTCGAAGGGGCGATACCCCGCGTGACTCGCCACGGTCCGAGAAGACCGCGAATTCCTTAATTTCCCCCGAATGCTGGCCAAGGGCTAACCGCCAGCTGACCGCAACCTGGCCAAGCAATGCCTATCCTAACAGGTCAAATCAGGGAGGTGTGCCGGCTTTTTCATGGCCGCGGCGCACCGGAATGACGTAAGAGAGCCCCGATGAGCCCCCGCATTTCCTTCGTTTCGCTTGGCTGCCCGAAAGCTTTGGTCGATTCCGAGCGCATCATCACGCGGCTCCGCGCGGAGGGCTATGAGCTCGCGCACGGGCATTCCGGCGCCGATCTCGCCATCGTCAACACCTGCGGTTTTCTCGATAGCGCGCAGGCGGAATTGCTTGCCGCCATCGGCGCCGCCATGGCCGAAAACGGCAAAGTCATCGTCACCGGCTGCATGGGGGCGGAGCCGGAAAAGATCACGGCCGCGTATCCTGGCGTCTTTGCCGTCACCGGTCCGCAACAATACGAGAGCGTGCTCGATGCGGTGCATCGCGCCGCACCGCCGGCGCACGATCCGTACACCGATTTGATCCCGCCGGAGGGCATCAAGCTCACGCCGCGCCATTACGCTTATCTAAAAATCTCAGAGGGTTGCAATAATCGCTGCACGTTCTGCATTATTCCGAAATTGCGCGGCGATCTGGTGTCGCGCCCGGCCGCCGATGTACTGCGCGAGGCCGAACGGCTGGTCGCGGCAGGCGTCAAGGAACTCCTGGTCATTTCGCAGGACACTTCGGCCTATGGCGTCGACGTCAAATATGCGGCGAGCGCCTGGAAGGGCCACGAGGTACGGGCGAAATTTTTGGATCTCGCGCGCGAGCTTGGCGAGCTCGGCGTCTGGGTGCGGCTGCATTACGTCTACCCCTACCCGCACGTTGACGAAGCCATCCCGCTTATGGCCGAGGGCAAGATTCTTCCCTATCTCGACGTGCCGTTCCAGCACGCGAGCCCGGCCGTGCTCAAGCGCATGCGCCGGCCGGCGGCGCAGGAAAAGGCGCTGGAGCGCATCCGCGCCTGGCGTGATATCTGCCCTGCTTTGACCATCCGCTCGACCTTCATCGTCGGCTTTCCCGGCGAGACCGACGAGGATTTTGCGTTGTTGCTGGAGTGGCTTTCCGAGGCCGAACTCGATCGCGTCGGCTGCTTTCGCTACGAGCCGGTTGCGGGCGCGGTGGCGAACGATCTCGGCGCGCCGGTGCCCGATGCAGTGAAAGAAGATCGCTGGCACCGGCTGATGGCGCACCAGCAGGCGATTTCGCAAAAGCGGCTTAAGCGCAAAGTCGGCAATCGCGAGCGTGTCATCATCGACGAAGTCGATACGAAATTAGGCACCGCCAAGGGCCGCAGCAAAGGCGACGCACCGCAGATCGACGGCGCCGTGCATGTCATAGGCCATCGGCCATTGCGCGTCGGCGAGATTGCGACGGTCAAGATCGAGCGCGCCGACGCTTACGATCTCCATGGCACGGTGGTGGGTTACTGAAGGCGGGGGAACGGCAATGGAAATGCGGGTCTACGGCCGCACCGG
Organism: uncultured Alphaproteobacteria bacterium; assembly: GCA_963790975.1. GTDB lineage: Bacteria > Pseudomonadota > Alphaproteobacteria > Rhizobiales > Xanthobacteraceae > BOG-931. The sequence goes on along the minus strand of CAWBQV010000009.1, from coordinate 119,077 downwards.
CATGCAGCTTTCGGTGCTGGGTTTCGGCTGCGGAGCGGTCGGCGGACTGATGGTGCGTGGCGATCCGCGCGACCAGGAGCGTACCATCGCCCGCGCGCTCGCGGTCGGCGTGAATTACTTCGACACGGCGGTGCAGTACGGCAACGGGGAATCGGAAAAGAATCTCGGCCGCGTCCTGCAAAACCTCAAGCCAGCCAACGTGGTCGTCGGCACCAAGGTTCGGCTGCCGAGCGCCGAGTTCGGCCGCATTGCCGACGCCATAGCGAAATCGCTCGAAGGCAGTCTTGCGCGGCTGCGCCGTGATCGAGTCGATATCTTCCACTTGCATAACGCGATCACCGCGAATGGCGGCGGCGAAGCGCTCGGCGTCCGCCAGGTGCTCGACGATGTGGTGCCGGCGTTCGAGCGGCTGCGCCAAGCGGGCAAGACCCGCTTTCTTGGGCTCACCGCGGTCGGCGACACGGCGGCGCTGCATCAGGTAATCGGTGCGCGCGTCTTCGACAGCGCGCAGGTGGTTTACAACATGCTCAATCCGTCCGCCGCCACGGCGCTGCCGGCGAATTATCCGGCGCAGGATTACGGACGGCTGTTCGATCGCACCAAGGCCGCTGGCGTTGGCGTCATCGCCATCCGTGTGCTCGCCGGCGGCGCACTGTCCGGCTCGGCGGAGCGTCATCCGATTGCCAGTCCGCCGCCCGAACCGATCGGCTCGGCCATGAGCTACGACGCCGATATCGCGCGGGCCCGACGCTTGCTGCCGCTGGTCACGGAAGGGTTTGCCGGAAGCCTGACCGAAGCCGCCACGCGGTTTGCGATAGCGCAGCCGGCAGTGGGCACGATTCTGGTCGGCATGGCGGAGCCGCAACAGTTCGAGGACGCATTCGCCGCGGTCGAAAAAGGCCCGCTGCCGCCCGCCGCACTCGATCGGCTGACGGCGCTGCGGCAGGGATTCGTTGGCGAGCGCCGGTGATCACATGCGTCCGGCAAGCACGCGCCGGATCGCGTCTGTCAGTTTCGCAAGCTCGTCGTCGGCAATGGTGAAGGCCGGCGTCAGATAGACGATATTGCCAAACGGACGGATAAAAACTCCTTCAGCAATAAAGCGTTGGCGTAAGGCGTTAAGATTTCTCGATGCGGTCGAGTTCGACCACGCCAATGGCGCCTTTGACCCGCACATCCGTCACGCCCCGAAGCTTTCGGCATGGTTCGAGACCTGCCCGCAGCGCGGCTTCGATTTTCGTCACTTGATCGCGCCGCGGCTCGCGCTCGAATAGGTCGAGCGAGGCATTGGCGGCGGCACAGGCCAGCGGGTTCGCCATAAAAGTCGGGCCGTGCATCAGCGCCTTGGCTGGATCGTCTGACCAGAATGCATCGAAGACGCTGCGGCACGCGACAGTGGCGGCAAGCGGCAGCGTGCCGCCGGTCAGCGCCTTCGACAGCGTGACGATATCGGGCACGACGTCGGCGTCCTGGAACGCAAACATTGCGCCGGTGCGAAGAAAGCCGGTGAAGACTTCGTCGAAGATCAGCAACAGCTCATAACGGTCCGCCAGCACGCGCAAAGTTTTCAGCACGCGCGCGTCGTGAAAGCGCATACCGCCGGCGCCCTGCACCAGGGGCTCGACGATGACTGCGGCAATCTCCCCTGCCCGCTGCGCCAGTATTTTCTCAAGCGCCGCCGTGCTGGCGTCGTCCGCCGGGAGATCGGCCATGATCTGCTGCGGCAGAAGCCCGCGGAATGCGGCATGAAAGCTGCTCTGCGGATCCGACACCGCCATGGCGCCGGTGGTGTCGCCATGATAGCCGCCCTTGAACGCGATCATGCGGGTGCGGCTGCGCACGCCTTTGTTGATCCAGTACTGCACCGCCATTTTCAGCGCGACTTCGACGGCGACCGAGCCGGAATCGCTGAAGAACACCCGGTCGAGGCCACCTCCAAGCATCGCCGCAAGCCGCCGCGCCAGCATTAGCGCCGGCTCGTGCACCATGCCGCCGAACATGACATGCGGCATGTCGGCAAGCTGGCGCTCGACTGCGGCGCGGATATGCGGATGGTTGTAGCCGTGGCAGGCCGTCCACCACGAGGCGATGCCGTCGATCAGTTCGCGCCCATCAGCGAGCACGATCCTGCTGCCGCGGGTCGCTACGGCCGCAAGCGGCGGCGTTGCGGTCTTCATCTGCGCATAGGGCAGCCAGACGTGGTCGAGACCGGCCGCATACCAGTCCGGCGCGGCGGCGCCTACGCCCTTGTTTTCTCTGGTATTGCCCGACATTCGGCGCTTTCATGGATGCTAGAACGTCCCATTGTGCCTCTGGGCCCGCCCGAGGTCACGTTGGTTCGAAGCGTCAGGACGCGGCGATGCGCTCGCTCGATGAATTTGCCGGCGAAAAGCTCAGCGTCCTGGAGGCGGCGCAATTGCGCCGCACGCCGGTGACGACGGCGCGTGCGGGCATTTGGGCCGAGCGCGACGGCCGCCGGCTTATGTCGTTTTCGTGCAACGATTATCTCAATCTCAGTCAGCATCCCGAGGTGATCGCGGCGGCAATCGATGCTGTGGCGCGCTACGGCGTCGGCGCCGGCGCCTCGCGGCTCGTGACCGGCAATCATCCGCTCTATGGCGAACTCGAAAGCCGCCTCGCCCGGCTCAAGGGCACCGAGGCCGCGTGCGTGTTCGGCTCCGGCTATCTCGCCAATACCGGCATCATTCCGGCGCTGGTGGGCGAAGACGATCTGATCCTCGCCGATGAGTTTTCGCATGCCTGTATCCATGCCGGCGCCAAGCTCAGCGGAGCCGCCGTGCAGCTTTATCGCCATGCCGACGTCGCGCACGCCGAAGAGCTGCTGGCCGCCCACCGCGGGGGCAAAAAGCGCGCACTGATTGCAACCGATGGCGTGTTCTCCATGGATGGCGATCTGGCGCCGCTTGCCGCGCTGTCGAAACTGGCGCAGCGTTTCGACGCTTGGCTTCTTGCCGACGATGCCCACGGCCTCGGCGTGGTCGGCGGCGGACGCGGCTCGAGTTTTGCCAATGGCCCGACGGACGTCCCGTTGCAGATGGGCACGTTGTCAAAGGCGGTGGGCGCTTATGGCGGCTATTTGTGCGCCTCGCGCGCGGTCATCGATTTCATGCAGACCCGCGCGCGGACTTTCATCTATTCGACCGGGCTGCCGCCGCCGGTGATCGCCGCCGCCATCGCAGCCCTCGAAGTGATCGAGCGCGATCCGGCTTATGCGGCCGAGCCGTTGCGCAAGGCACGGCTTTTTGCGCGCGCGCTTAATCTGCCCGAGGCGCAGAGTGCGATCGTTCCGGTCGTCGTCGGCGACGCCGACGCGGCGCTCAAAGCCTCGGAACTGTTGCGCGACCAAGGTTTCCTGGTCGTCGCCATCCGACCGCCGACGGTGCCCAAGGGTACGGCGCGATTGCGTTTTGCCTTCACCGCGCAGCATCCCGACGCCGATATCGAACAGCTTGCCGCTATTGTGCGCATGGGCGTGTTGAGAAATTAAATCGTGGCCGCGATCTTCATCACCGCGACCGGGACCGACGTCGGTAAGACGTTTGTGGCCGCCTCGCTGATCCGGCATTTGCGCCAGATGGGCCGGCTCGTCGACGCGCTCAAACCGGTGGTGAGCGGTTTTGATCCGGATGCCGCCGCCGCAAGCGATCCGGGCGTGCTGCTTCATGCGCTCGGCCTGCCAGTGACGCCGGCCGAGATCGACCGCATTTCGCCGTGGCGGTTTCGCGCCGCTTTGTCGCCGGATCTTGCCGCCTCACTTGAGGGGCGCAGCGTCGACATCGATGCGGTCGTGACCTTTTGCCAGAGCGCGATCGATCAGCGCCGCGATATTTTGCTGATCGAAGGTGTCGGCGGCGTCATGGTGCCGCTCAACGACACCCGCACCATTCTCGATGTGATGATGGCGTTGCAATTACCGCTCATTCTGGTCACCGGCTCGTATCTCGGCACCATCAGCCACACGCTCACCGCGCTCGACGCGCTCTACCAGCGCAACTTGAAGGTTTTGGCCACCATCGTCAGCGAGACGCCGGGCTCGAGCGTGCCGCTCGACGACACGGTGGCGGCGATCGCGCGCTTTGCCGATCCGGTCATCGGTCTGCCGCGGCAGCAGCCCCGCCAGGAATCCGAGCCAAGAGTTCCCCGACGATGGCAAGCCCAACGCCACGCTCACCGCAATCGAACGCATTTTCGGGCGGTAGGAGAATTTACCTGAGCGAAATTTATTTCGCCAAAAAATGCATTTGCACCAGCGTTTCCATGGTGCCTTCGAGATTGAACAGCGCGTGCAGCAAAAACGTCAGCAGCACCGATCCGCTGCGCCAACGCATCCAGCCTAAAAACAAACCGATCGCGAAAATCTGCAAGACCCCGGTCCAGTCGTACTGGACGTGCAGCGCCGCCCACAGCAACGAGATCGCGATGATTGCCGGCCATACCGTGCGTTCCGAGCGCGCCCAGCCACAGTATAGAAAGCCGCGAAACATGATCTCCTCGCCCGCCGGCGCGATCAGGATCGCGGCCGCGAACATCGGTACCAGCCAGCCCTCCGCGGCGGCCGTGGAGTAGGACTGCAGTTGAAACTGCGTCACCAGCGTGCGTCCGCTGAGATAGAGGAGCCCATCGCACAGCACGATCAGGCCGATCAGCGCGGCAATGCCCATTGCGACATCGCGGCGTTGCGGCCAATGCAGCGCCAGATAATTCGCCTGACCGGCGCCCGCGAACCGCACCGCGAGCATGAGTACGGCAACCGTGACCGGGTTGGAGATGACGATGAACAGCGTGACCAGCGTGCCGTCAAACGGCGTCGTCAGGATCGAATTCCAGACGCCCGCGCGCAGCAACAACAGCAGGCCGAAGCCGATGAACTGGCCCGCCAGGAAGGCGAGCACGGCCCAACCCAGGGTCGCCCAATAGCCCCAGGCCTTGGTTTCGGTCATTGATCTCCGCCGTGGATCGAAAACGTCGTCATTCGGGCGCGCGAGCGTGGCTCGCGAGCCCGTAATTCATAGCCACAATCATTTAAGACAAGTACTCCGGCGCCGAAATTGCGCATGCCGTGACTATGCATTCCGGGAACGCCGCTTTGGGCGGCGTTCCCGAATGACAAGCCTTACGGCACGAGAATTGAAGATCCCGTGGTGGCGCGGCCTTCAAGATCCTTGTGCGCCTTGGCGGCGTCTTTGAGCGAATATTTCTGGCTGACCGGGATTTTGACCGCGCCCTTGCCGACCACGTCGAACAGATCGGCCGCGATGGCGAACAAATCCTCATGCTTGGCGGCATAGGTGTTGAGCGTCGGGCGCGTCGCAAACAGCGAGCCCTTCTGCTGCAGGAGACCGATGTTGAAGCCCTCGACCTGCCCCGATGCGCTGCCGAAGCTTACGAACATGCCGAGCGGTTTGAGGCAATCGAGCGACCCCGGGAACGTGGTCTTGCCGATGCCGTCATAGATCACCTCGCACATTTTGCCGCCGGTGATCTCTTTGGTGCGCGCGACGAAATCCTCGTCGCGATAGAGAATGGTGTGATGGCAGCCGTTGGCTTTGGCGATTGCGGCCTTTTCCTTGGAGCCGACCGTGCCGATGACATTGGCGCCGAGATAGTTGGCCCATTGGCACAGGATCAAGCCGACGCCGCCCGCCGCCGCGTGCACGAAGACGTTCATGCCCTTGCCGACCTTGAACGTGCGGCGCACCAGAAATTCCGCCGTCATGCCCTTGAGCATCATGGCGGCGGCCTGCTCGTAGCTGATGTTGGCCGGCAGTTTTATGGCGCGGTCGGCCGGCACGATGCGTTCGCTCGCATAGCCGCCGAGCGCCACCACGTAAGCGACGCGATCGCCGACTTTGAAGTCGCTCACTCCTGGGCCGACGGCGACGACTTCGCCTGCGGCTTCATTGCCGGCGACGAACGGCAGGCCGACGGGCGAGGGATACATGCCCATGCGAAAATATGTGTCGATGAAATTGACGCCGCTGGCGTGTTGCTTGACCCGGATCTGGCCCTGACCGGGCGGCGGCAGTTCGATCTCTTCGTAAGTCAAAACCTCGGGACCGCCGACTTTATGGACGCGTACTGCGGAAACCATTTGCTTTCCTCTCCTGTTATTCGCTCGATGACGAGTTCGGCCGGGATCATAGGGGCAGAAGCGTCAAACACAAGGCGGCTGGTGCGCGGTCCAAAAGACCGGCAGTAAATGCCGATACACGGTTTCTTTTTCGATGACCCACAGCCGTACACCAACGCGACGATCTGCTAGGATGCAGGCGTTGTTCCGAGGACTGCGTCCGATGACGCGACGGGAACTCATCGCTTTGCTTGGCAGCGCGCCCGCTGCATGGCTGCTCCTGGCGCGTGCGCAGAACGGCAAGACTTATCGCGTTGGCTTCCTGAGCATGGCGAACTTCGTGCCAGGGACTTTGTCGAGCGAGATAGCCGAAGATGTCACACGCAAGCTCGGGCAGGACGGCTATACGGCCGGCAGCAATCTTGAGCTGGTCAGATTTAGCGCGGATTTGCATTCCGAGCGCTGCCTGAGCTCGTGGCGGAAATGGTGGCGGCGAAAGTCGATGTCATCTTCACCCAAACCTATCCGGCGGCGGTCGCAGCCAGGCAAGGCATGACCAGCATTCCGATTGTCGTCACTGGAGCTGGTGATCCGGTCAAGACCGGCCTCGTCGCCAGCCTCAGCCGGCCCGGCGCGAACGTCACCGGCATTTCTGACGTGGCTGCCGAGCTTGCACCAAAGCGACTCGAATTTCTCAAGGAGGCCGCGCCTAACTTAAAGCGCGTGGCAATGCTCTGGAACGCGGGCGACCTCGGCATGACGCTACGCTACGAGGCCTCGGCCGCGGTGGCGCAGGAATTGGGTGTCACCGTCCAGTCGCTCGGTGTGCGCGAGCCCGAAGATTTCGACAATGCCTTCGCCGCGATGTAGCGTAACATGCCGGACGGCTTGCTCATGGTTTCCGATACGCTCACCGGGCTGAACCGGAAACGGGTTTTCGACTTTGCCGCCGCGCATCATTTGCCCGCAATCTACGAACGCGATGCCTATGCCCGCGAGGGCGGCCTGATGTCCTGCGGACCTGACGAAGCCGAAATCGCCGAGCGCGCGGCAGCCCTTATCGAGAGCATCCTGAAGGGAGCCAATCCGGCCGATTTGCCGATGGAACAGCCGACGCGCTTTCGTCTCGTCATCAATCTCAAGGCCGCCAAGGCGCTTGGCCTCACCGTGCCACAAACCTTCTTGTCGCCGCCGATGAGCTGATCGAATGACAACGCCCGCGCTCAGCGCGCGCCCGAAACGTTGAGCACGGCACCGGAAATGTAGGACGCCACGTCCGAGAGCAGAAACAGCACTGCCTCGGCGATCTCGTCCGGCTGGCCGGGACGGCCCATCGGCAACAGCGGGGTGATGCGGGCGAGCCGGCCGGGTTCGTGAATCTCGGTATCGGTCGGGCCGGGCCGGATAGCGTTGACGCGAACGCCTTCTTTGGCGACCTCGCGGGCAAGGCCATTGGTCAACGCGTCGACGCCGCCTTTGGCCGCGGCGTAGAACACATATTCGGTCGCGCCGCCCGTCACCGCGGCGATCGACGAGAGCAGCACGATCGAACCGCCTTTGCCGCCGTGGGCGGTCGACATCCGGCGCACCGCCTCGCGCGCGCAGATCAAGGCGCCGAACAGATTGACGTCGATCACGTCGCGGATAGTTTCGGCGCTGGCGGCATCGAGGCGTGAATTCTTGCCGCCGATGCCGGCGCAATGCACGAAATGGGTAATCGGGCCCAGCGTCCGCGTCGCCTCGTCGAAGACGTGCACGATGTCGGCCTCTTTCGCCATGTCGCCTTGGAGCAACGCTGCTTTGCCGCCGGACTTCTTCACGGCGTCGGCGACGCTCGCCGCCGCATCGGTGCGATTGAGATAGTTGATGGCGACATCGTAGCCGCGCTCGCCGGCAAGCCGGGCCGTCGAGGCGCCGATGCCGCGGCCGCCGCCGGCGATCAGGAGAACGGGTCTTGGCATGAATTGCTCCTTCAATGATTACTGCGCGCGGCACGGCCGGCGCGGCACTGGCGCACCACGATGTTGATCGCTTCGACCGCGGCGGAGAACGCCATGGCAAAGTAGATATAGCCGCGCGGGATGTGAACGTCGAAACCGTCGGCAATCAGCGCCACGCCGATCAGGATCAGAAACGAGATCGCCAGCATTTTGGTGGTCGGATGGCGGATGATGAAAGCCGAGACGGCATCGGCCGCGGCATACATAACTAGAATCGCGATCAGCACCGCCGCAATCATGATCTCGATATGTTGCACCATGCCGATGGCGGTGATGATGGAGTCGATTGAAAAGATCAGATCGATGACGCCGATCTGCAGGATGACGAGGAGAACGCCGGTGGCGTGCGGCGGTTTCGTCTCGTGCCCGATGACATCGACTTCCCGGTGGATTTCGAACGTCGCCTTGGCAATAAGAAACAGGCCGCCGCCGATCAGGATGATGTCGTGCCAGGATATTTCATTGCCGAATACGGTGACGATGGGATAGCGCAGCCGTGCCAGCGAGGTGAGCGCGAACAACAGCGCGATGCGGAACGCGAAGGCAAGCAGTAATCCGGCCTGGCGCGCACGCCGGCTCGACGCCGGATCGAGCCCGGCCGCCAGGATGGAAATGAAGATGACATTGTCGACGCCGAGCACGATTTCGAGCGCCGTGAGCGTGAGAAGCGCGGCCCAGGAATTCGGATCGGTGAGGAGTGCCAGCATCACTGTGGCCCGTCACGGATGGTGCCGGCGCAGAAAGCCGATGCCGACGAAATAGATCGCCAGCAGGCACAGGGCGGCAACGGTCCAAAAGCCCGGATCGAGATTTTTTATCACTGCGACTATCGCCAGCAGCGCCCATGCGACCAGCGCCGCGACGGTCAGCCCGCGCCAATGGGCGATGCGCATCGGATGCACGACATGAAATGGCACAAAAGTCAGCGCCGCGAGCGCCGCGATCGCTGCGGCGGCGAGCCACGGCGCAAGTTTGAGCAGGAACAAATAGAACGCTGCCACATTCCACAGTGCCGGGAAGCCGCGGAAGTAATAGTCGGAGGTCTTCATCAGCCGGTCGGCGAAGTAGAGCGAGCCGGTCACGACAATGACGATGCCGAGCGGAATCGCGGCCTGGTCCGGCAGTAGCCCGCTCGCGGCAATCGCATAAGCCGGCACGAAGACGTAATTGAGGATATCGACCACAAGATCGAGCACGTCGCCCGACCAGCGCGGCAGGACTTCGGCGACATGCAATCGCCGCGCAAAAGTGCCGTCGATGCCGTCGATCACGAGCGCGATGCCGAGCCAGACGAACATTTGCGGCCATTCCGCCCGTACCGCCGCGATCAAGGCCAGCAGCGCGCAGCCTGCGCCGCTGGCGGTGAAAATATGGACCGCGAACGCCGCCGTGGCCGCCGGCGCCGATTTACTTTCCGGTGCGCTTGGCTCCATGTTTGAAGCTTACACGCGAAATGGAGAATGGTCCGAAATCTACCTGCTATTATTCGTATTTCGATCATAAATCAGCTAGAATTCCAGCTAGCGCCTGAGAAACTGGTTTAAGACGTGAACGGTCCAAAAAAAGCGTTGACCGCCGAAGTGGCGGTCGTTGGCGGCGGTCCGGCCGGGCTTGTCAGCGCGATTGCGCTCGCGGCCGCCGGCGTGGACACGCTCCTGATCGCGCCGCCTGCCCGGCCGGATCACCGCACCACGGCGCTTCTTGCCGGCTCGGTTACGGCGCTCGAAACGCTTGGTGTATGGCAAGCGTGCCTGCCCCATGCCGCGCCACTGAAGAAACTTCGTATCATCGACGACACGAAGCGGCTCGTGCGCGCGCCGGAAGTTTTTTTCGACGCCGCCGAGATCGGGCTCGAAGTATTCGGCTACAATATCGAGAACCAGCATCTCATGGTGGCGCTCGAAACCCGCGCTGCCGAACTTAAACTGCCGCGGGTCACGGTGCCGGCACTTGCGGTCGCGAGCGAACCGGCTGGGGTCACCATCAAACACGCCGGCGGTGAGGTCCGGGTAAAACTTGCGATCGGGGCTGACGGCCAAAAATCGCTCTGCCGCACGGCGGCCGGCATCGGCACGCAGCGGCGGACCTATCCGCAGACCGCGCTGACGCTCAATCTCGCCCACGACCGCCCGCATGACGACACTTCGAGCGAGCTCCACACCGAAGATGGGCCATTTACGCTCGTTCCCCTGCCCGGATCGCGTTCGAGTTCTCGTTTACGTGCTCAGTCCGGCGCGCGCGACCGAGCTTGGCGGGCTCGACGACGCGGCGCTGTCGCGCCAAATCGAGGGACGGGCGCACTCGCTTCTCGGCAAGATGCGTGTCGAACCGGGCCGCGGCGTTTTCCCGCTCGCGGTCGAGACGGCGGAAGCCTTTGCGCGCGGCCGCATCGCGCTGGTTGGCGAAGCGGCCCATGTGGTGCCGCCGATCGGCGCGCAGGGCCTCAATCTCGGTCTGCGCGACGGCGCGACAATTGCCGAGATTGTCGCCGACGCGCGGCGGCAGAATCTCGACATCGGCACCCCGGAAGTCCTTGCCCGCTACGACACGCAACGCCGCGCCGACGTGACCACCCGCACCTTTGCCGTCGATCTCTTAAACCGCAGCCTGCTTTCGGATTTTCTGCCGGCACAAAGCGCGCGCGGCCTCTCGCTCTACCTCGTCGACCGCATCGGCCCATTGCGCCGCGCCTTGATGCGCGAGGGCGTGGCTCCGGCCGCCTCGCAGCCAAGGCTGATGCGCGGCGAAATGGTATGAATGATGCATTTCCTAGGCAGCGCCTGCCGCGAAAAGCGGCTTGGCGCGATGCCGGCCTTCGTCCTAACGTTGGCCTTTAAGGGGTACGGGGTAAGCTGATGAAACTGCCGCGTAATTTCTTCAAGCCGCTGGCGATCGGGGCGCCGGCGCCGTTACGCGACTTGCCGCTCAAGCTGGAGCGGATGATCCATTTTGTCCCGCCGCACATCGAGAAAGTGCGCGCCAAGGTGCCCGAGCTGGTCGCCCAGGTCGACGTGGTGCTCGGCAATCTCGAAGACGCCATCCCCGCCGACGCCAAAGAGGCCGCCCGGAATGGCTTCATCGCCATGGCGAAATCCTGCGATTTTGGCGAGACCGGATTGTGGACGCGCATCAACGCGCTCAACTCGCCCTGGGTGCTCGACGATATTACGCAGATCGTCGCCACGATCGGCGGCAAGCTCGACGTCATCATGCTGCCCAAGGTCGAGGGCGCCTGGGACATTCATTATCTCGATCAGCTTCTCGCGCAGCTCGAGGCGATGCACGCGGTGAAAAAGCCGATCCTGATCCACGCCATCCTGGAAACCGCCGAAGGCGTCAACAATGTCGCCGAAATCGCCGTCGCCTCGCCGCGCATGCACGGCATCAGCCTCGGTCCGGCCGATCTTGCCGCCTCGCGCGCGATGAAGACGACGCGCGTCGGCGGCGGTCATCCCGAATACAAGGTGCTGGCGGACGCCGGCGCGCCCGACGCCCCGCGCGCGGCGTTTCAGCAGGATCTGTGGCACTACACGATCGCGAAAATGGTCGATGCCTGTGCGGCGGCCGGCATCAAGGCGTTCTACGGTCCGTTCGGCGATTTTGCCGACGGTGCGGCCTGCGAGGCGCAATTCCGCAACGCTTTCCTGATGGGCTGCGCCGGTGCCTGGACGCTGCATCCCAACCAGGTGCCGATCGCCAAGCGCGTGTTTTCGCCGGACCCGGCCGAAGTCGCCTTTGCCAAGAAGATCATCGCCGCCATGCCCAACGGCACCGGCGCGGTGATGATCGACGGCAAAATGCAGGACGATGCGACCTGGAAACAAGCCAAAGTATTGGTCGATTTGGCCGGCCTCGTCGCAGAGAAGGACCCGGAAATGGGGCAACGGTACGGGTTATGACCCATTCGGCGCGGCAAGCGAGTTTCGCCACAATCTTGGTGTTGCAACTTGGCCCGACACAGGCTGTAAATTACGAGTAGCGATGGACAAGATTCGGAACGCCAAATACCAGATCGGCCAAATCGTGCGGCACCGCCTCTATCCGTTCCGCGGCGTCGTCTTCGACGTCGATCCGGTTTTCGACAATACTGAGGAATGGTACCAGGCGATCCCCGCGGACGCCCGACCGCACAAGGATCAGCCGTTCTATCATCTGTTCGCCGAGAACGACGAAACCGAATACGTCGCTTATGTCTCGGAGCAAAACCTGTTGCCCGACAATAGCGGCGAACCGGTGCGCCATCCGCAAGTTGCGGAGGTTTTCGTCAAGGACGGCAGAGGCGGCTATCGCCCGCGCGCTTCGTCCATTCACTAAACGCGTGCTGATCCGGACGCTTGCTGATCCGCTAGTCCCGCGGCGCTATTGTGGCGCGGGCGCCGGAGCCGTGCCGCTCGCCGCCGGCGGCGTGTTCGAGGATTGCGGCTGGCCCTGCTGCTCCTCGAGCTTCTTGCGCGCTTCGTCGGCGCGGCGCTGCAGCTCTTCCTGCAATTTCTGCTGCTGCGCCTCGAACACCTTTGGATCGGTCGGCGCGCCGTCATAGGCTTTGGCGAAATCGGCAAGCGGCAAGACCAGGCTGATCGGCTGACCGGTCGAATTGATCGCCTGGATGACCAGCCCCTGCCCTTTCTTCATCTTACCGATCATGTCGGGGTTGGCTTCGTAGTCGGCCATGCAGCCGTTGGTGAAGCAGATGACATAGGGCGCGGTCATCGGCTGGTCCTGATCAATGATTACGCGCGTGCCGTGAATGAGCTGCATGCCGAGCGGCAGCGTGACACGCAGGATCTTCTTCGGTTCGCCCTCGGGCTCGATCAGCACGGCGGCGACCACCGGCATTCCGGATTCGATCCGCGCGTCCTTGCCGGTGAAGCAGACCTGCTTGGCATTGGGATCGTTCTGGTTGCTCTTGAGACAGAACTTGGTCCACGGCGAATAGATCAGCTGGACCTGATTTTGGTCGCCGCCTTGGGCCTGGCCTTGCGCCGGCGCCGGTTGTTGTGCCGCGGGAGCGGGAGCCAAGGGTGCGGCCGGCTTCTTGGCCGGCGGTTTCGGCTTGGGCGCGGGAGCGGCGGCTGGAGCAGCCGGGGCCGGCGCCTGCTGCGCGATCGCCAGCGAAGTCGCGGCCGTGGCGAGAGCGATAGTCAGGATTGCAGTTTGCCCGATCGTTTTGCCGATGGCAGCGAGCGTTCGGCTCACCGGCCGTGCCGGCGCCGACGCGTTGCGATACTTCATGAGATGCAGTTCCTCTTTGGTGCTGCCGCCTGCAAATCGACCCTGCGAGGCCCCTGCGCGAAGGGTCAATCGACGCAGATTACGGCAACAACGTGACCCCAAACGCGAGCGATGTACCCCTTGGGTCAGGCCCAATAGCCCAATTGCGCGGGCAGATAAAGAGCGCGCGTCCAACTAAGCGATAGACCGCTGACCAAGGGCTTGTCGCCGACCGTCGCGAGTGCCGCCGCGTGGTACATTTGCGCCCGGTCAACCGAATTGCGTTTAGCGCCATTCCTGCAGATGCCAAGACCTATTTATGCCAGCTATGGAGCGCCGGCTGCATTCTGCGGCGCTCTCATGCTTGCCGGCATTTCTGCAGGTTTGCCGGCGCCGGCGCAGGCCGAGGGAACTTACGCCATCGCCATGCATGGCGCGCCGGCTTTGCCGGACGGTTTTGCCGCCCTGCCCTATGCCAATCCCGACGCGCCGAAGGGCGGCCGCATTGTCGAGGGCGTCTTGGGTACGTTCGACAGCCTTAATCCGTTCATCGTTCAGGGTGACGCCCTGCAGCCGATCCGCGGCTATGTCGTCGAGAGCCTGATGGCGCGCAGCTACGACGAGCCGTTCACGCTCTACGGCCTGTTGGCGCGCACGGTCGAGACCGACGATGCGCGCAGCTACGTCACCTTCTCGCTCGATCCGGCGGCGCATTTTTCCGATGGCAGTCCGGTCACCGCCGACGACGTGGTGTTCTCCTGGCAATTGTTGCGCGATCACGGCCGGCCGAACCACCGCACCTACTATTCCAAGGTCGCCAAGGCCGAGATCCTCGATCCGCGCACCGTGCGGTTCGATTTCGCCGATTTGAGCGACCGCGAATTGCCGCTGATCCTCGGTCTGATGCCGGTCTTGCCGAAGCATGCGATCGATGTTTCGACCTTCGAGAACTCGACATTGCATAAACCGATCGGCAGCGGGCCTTATGTCGTCGCCACCGTCGATGCCGGCAAAAGCGTCAGTTTCAAGCGCGATCCCAATTACTGGGGCCGCGGACTCCCTGTCAATCGCGGGCTATGGAATTTCGACGAGGTGAAGTTTGATTTCTATCGCGACGGGAACGCTTATTTCGAAGCGTTCAAGGCCGGCGCCTTCGATGTGCGCAGCGAGACCGATCCGGGCCGCTGGCAGACCGGTTACAATTTTCCCGCCGCGCGCGACGGCCGCGTCGTCAAGGAATCGTTCCCGACAGGCTTGCCGAAATTCGCCTCCGACTTCGTGTTCAATACGCGCCGCCCGATCTTTGCCGACATCCGCGTGCGCCAGGCGATTACGCTTTTGTTCGATTTTCAATGGATCAACCGCAACTTTTTCTTCAATCTCTATCAGCGCAGCGCGAGCTACTTCGACGATTCCGAACTGTCGGCGTACCATCGGGCCGCCGACGATCGCGAACGGGCGCTGCTGGCGCCTTATCCCGACGCGGTGCGTGCCGACGTGCTCGATGGCACCTGGTCGCCGCCAGTCACCGACGGATCGGGCTATGACCGCACCACGCTGCGCGCGGCGCTTACCTTGCTCAATGCCGCAGGCTACGCGCTCAAGGGCACGACTTTGCAGAACCAGGCCAACGGCCGCCCATTCGCCTTCGAAATCATGGTGACCAGCCGCGACGACGAGCGTCTGGCGCTGGCGTTTGCCAATATGCTCAAGCGCGCCGGCATCGTCATGCAGGTGCGGCTGGTCGACGACGCCCAATACCAAGAGCGCCTTTCGTCGTATGATTTCGACATGATCGAGTATCGCTGGGAGCAGTCGTTGTCGCCCGGTAACGAACAGAGCTTCTATTTCGGCGCGGCGGCGGCGGATCAGCCGGGCTCGCGCAATTACATGGGCGTCAAGAGCGCAGCCGTCGACGCCATGATCGCGGCGCTATTGCGCGCGCGGCAACGTCCCGATTTTGTCGCCGCCATCCGCGCCCTCGATCGCGTGCTGATGTCGGGCTCTTACGTCGTGCCGCTGTTTTATCTGCCGCAGCAATGGGTGGCGCGCTGGACCGCGATCAGGCACCCGGAACGCACCTCGCTCTACGGCTATCTGCCGGAAACCTGGTGGCACCAACCTAACCTTTCAACGGGATCTGCGCTGCCATGATCCTCGGCGATCCTGCGTCTGCGGGCGAAAGCGGCGGCCGCATCAGCATCGACCAGCTGTTTCACAGCGTCGCGTTGCGCCATCCCGGCGCCATCGCGCTCGCCGATGCGCCAAACCGCGAAAGCTTTACCGACGGCGCGCCGTTGCGGCTCACTTATGCCGAAGCCGACCGCCTGGTCTCGGCGATTGCCGGGCGGCTCCGCCGCATCGGACTGCCGACCGACGCCATCGTCGGCATCCAGATGCCGAACATCACCGAAAATATCTTGACCATTCTCGGCGTCATGCGCGCCGGACTGATCGCGGCGCCGCTGCCGCTACTGTGGCGCCGCGCCGATGTCACAACCGCGCTGGCCCGCGTCGGCGCCAAGGCGCTGATCGTCTGCCGCCGCGCCGGCAATTTCGACCACGGCGTCTTCGCCACGCGGGTTGCCGCCGAAGTGTTCTCGATCCGCTTTGTCTGCGGCTTTGGCCACAATCTCCCCGATGGCTTCGTGATGCTCGACGATTTGTTCACGGCCGCAAAACTCGATTCCGTCCCGCCGCTCGAGCGCGAACGTAACGCGGCGGCGCATATCGCGGTCATAACGTTCGAGACCGGTGAGGACGGGCCGGTGCCGGTGGCGCGGCGCCATCTTGAATTCTTGGCCGGCGGATTGGGCGTGCTGCTCGAAAGCGGGCTTGAACAGGATGCCAGCATGCTGTCGACGCTGGCGCCGGCTTCCTTCGCCGGGCTCTGCCTGACGCTGGTGCCGTGGCTTTTGACCGGCGGCACGCTCGTTCTGCATCACGCCTTCGATGCCGACGTTTTCGCGCAGCAGCGCTGCGATGAGCGCTGCGGTACGCTGATCTTGCCGGCTGACGTCGCCTTTCGTCTCGCCGAGACCGGATTGTTCGCACACGAAGGACCCACCCGGGTGCTCGCGGCGTGGCGCGCGCCGGAGCGGCTCGCCGGCGGACCGGATTGGCGCGAGCGTGACGCGACCCTCGTCGACATTGCGATTTTCGGCGAAGCCGGCTTGATCGCAGCGCGGCGCGGGCCAGGCGGCCGGCCGATGCCGCTGCCGCTCGGTCCGGCGCTTGCGCCGCAAATCGGCGACGGCGCGGTGACGGTCGCCGAGCTCAGCGCCACCGCCGGCAATACTTTGGCGCTGCGCGGGCCGATGGTGCCGCGTCATGTCTTCCCGGCCGGCATCGAGCGTTTCGACCAGCCGCATTTTGCCATCGCACCGGATGGCCTGGTCGATAGCGGCTACGCCTGCCGCGTCGATCATGTCAGCAAGACCATCACCGTCACCGGTCCGCCCTCGGGCATTGTCGATATCGGCGGCTATCGCTTCCCGCTGTGCAGTCTGTTGGAAACGGTCGGCCACATCGACGCCGGCGCCACGCTCGCCGCCGTTGCCGATCCGCTGATCGGAGCGCGTCTGATTGGCACCGCCACCGACCCCAAGGCGATGCGGGCGGCGCTGCGAGCTTTTGGCGTCAATCCGCTTGTGGTTGCGGCGTTCCAGGGATCGGCAATCAGCGATCAGCAATCAGAAGTCGCCTGATTACTGGCGACCGGAAGCGTGTTAGGCCGCGTCTCTGTCTCGTTGGCTTAGCGGGCCGCCCGACACCACGTCGCTCAATCCAACGGCAGCCAAAAGCGTCTCTATTTCGATGCGCGCCGCGACGTGCGACGCTGTCGGCCGCGTGCCCAGAAGCTTCTCATCGAGAGAATCCACAGCGGTCAAACCGCGCGGATAAAATTCTCGAAAGATCACGCGTTCCGCCAATCCTTCAACGTGCCGAAAATCGAGCCGCCGCGATAGTTCACCCAATCCCTGCTCTACCAGCCGCGAATTGCGTGAACCAAGCATCGAAAGACGATTTCGCAACACTATCCAGTCAGTGCTGACATTATCGCGGTAGTGACGCTGCAAGCGCGCCTCTTGCACCATCTCCGAATAATGACTCGTGCCGGTCACCGCCAGTGTTTGCCGATCGACACTACCAAGTACGTCCAGGTCGATGAAGCTGTCATTCAGCGGCGTTATTAGAATGTCGGCCATCGAATGAGCGAGGCGTCCCAGATAGCTATTGCGGCCGGGCGTGTCGATGACAATGAAGTCGTTGCTGCGGGCCAATGATTTGATCTGGTCCGCAAGCGCGTTGCTGTCCGCGACTTCGTCGTCCGCAGTCGGGTGGTCCATATTCTCCACGAAATAAATGTGGTTCGGAATCTCAAGGCTGCAATTGGTCTGCTGCGCCCAGGCAAATCTGTTTTCGATGTAATGGGTGAATGTCTTCTGCCTTGAGTTGAGATCGATCGTGGCGACACGGCCATTGGACTTAATCAGAGCGATGGCCACGTGCATGGCGACGGTTGATTTTCCCGAGCCGCCCTTTTCATTCCCTACGACAATAAGACGCGCGGATTTATCTGCCAGGGCGTCAGGCATAAGCTCCCCCGTGAGGATGTTGTGTGGTTCGGTCGATGGTAAATTTTTCTGTGGAATAATTGTTTGCGCTGATTTTAGTTTTGTCGCAAGGAAATCATCGCGCAGCGTTTCGAAATTTTAAGACAATCGCATTTCTCATCTGCGATGGCGGTTTGTGACAGCCGCACGAACTCGGCGAACGGCGCATTCGGGCGGCACGAGCGAGCCTGATGCCTGACATCTGATCCCTGATGTTGACGGCCCATTAACAGCACTTTGCCATGGTGGCCTGCTGTTTTTGTAAAAGCCCGCATCCGACACATTTGGCCACCATGGCGCTGCAAGGTCCGTTCGCCGTCATTGCCGATAGCCCGGCGCCGGATGTCATCGAGGCGCTGCGCGCGGCGGGCGCCTTTCCGATCGTCGAAGCGACCTGGAGCGACGCGCCGAGCGCGCTCGCCTCGATCGAGCCGGAAGCAATCGTTCTGGCCGAGCCTTGCGCCGACCGCGCCGTTACCGCAACGCTTGTCGCCGCGCTCGACGCACAGCGCAAGAAAGCCGGCGGCCTGTTCATGCCGGTCATCGCCCGTTCGCGTGACGATGGCGCGCCGTCGGTTCCCGATGCGCTGGCGATCGCCGCGAGCGCGGCGCCCGAGCGCCTGGTGCGCCGGCTGAGCACGGCGTTGCGCATTCGCCACCTGCACGGCACCGTGTTGCGCCGCATGCGCACGCTGACCTCGCGTGGCGAGGTTTTGCCCGAACTGCCGCAAAACGATCCGCTCGAGGAAGCAAGCGTGCTGGTCGCCGGGCGCGGCCGCACCTATCCGGCGCTCTCGGTCGCGGTCGGCGAGCGCGTCGGCGTGGTCGGCGCGCTCAGTGTCGAGAGCGCGGCGCGCGCGCTCAACGTCCGCGACATCAACGGCATGGTGATCGGCGACGGTTTTGGCCCAAAAATCATCGAAGCGCTGTTGACCGTTCTCGCCGAAGACATGCGCTTTCGCGATCTGCCGGTCACCGTGCTCGGCGGTCATCCCGCCGTGGTCGAGCCCTATGCCATCGAGCTTGCCAATCTCGAACGCGTTTCCGAAGGGCCGCAGCGCGTGGTCGAGCGCCTTCTGCCCTATGTGCGCCTGCACGCCTTCGGCGAACGGCTCAAGCGCATGCTCAAATCGCTCGACGCCAAGGGCATGATCGATCCCGATACCGGGCTTCTGGTCCACGACGCGTTCTGGCGTGATCTTAATCGCGCCGTCGGCGATGCCGAGAAGCGCGGCACGGGTCTGTCGATCGCGCGCTTCTCGTTCGACGCCGCCGACCGCCGCTTGAGCCTTGATGCCGCACGCCTTGTCGGACGCCTGATGCGCCAGATCGATTTCGCCTGCCAGGAGGCCGACAAATCGATTTTTGCCGTTTTCACCGAGACCGACCTGCGCGCCGCCCATGTCGTGGCGCGCCGCATCGCCAGCGTGCTCAAGAACACGATGCTGGCGCCGGACCGCAGGCGCTCCGGCGTCGAGGCGGCAGTGACGCTCGCCACGCTCAGACCGACCGACAGCGTCGATTCCCTGATTTCCAGGGTGGTCGGTGAGGTTGCGGCCCGCTAAGGCCCTCATTACCTTTACATTTAGCCGGAAGTTCAATTCCCATTGTTTGGGAATTTGCGCTAGGCTGGACCGGCTCGAATTCGAAGGTGTCCCCATGGCGGAACCGTCCGCAACGCCCGCCACCGTGCATATCGACGTGGTTTCCGACGTGGTGTGCCCGTGGTGCTATATCGGCAAGCGCCGGCTTGAAGGCGCCATCGCACTCACGCCCGATGTCACCGTCAACGTCAATTGGCGGCCGTATTTTCTCAATCCCTGGATCCCGCGCGAAGGCATCGACCGGCAGACCTATCTCGAAACCAAATTCGGCTCGGCCGAGCGTTACGCCGTGATCGCCGAGCGCATTGTGGCTGCGGCCGCGATGGAGGGCCTGGTCTATAGCCCCGGCAAGATCAGCCGGCAGCCCAACACGCTCGACTGTCATCGTCTCATCCTGTGGTCGCGCAGCGCCACCGATCCGGCGCGCATGAAGCAGCGGCTGATGGAGCTCTATTTTGCCGAAGGCGCGGATCTCAGCGACTCCAAAGTGCTGATCCAGGCCGCGGTCGATTGCGGCATGGACGCCGAGCTGGTGCGCCGGCTTCTGTCCAGCGACGCCGACGTCGATCGCGTCGAAGGCGACGCCACCGCCGCCAAGGAAGCCGGCATCGACGGCGTGCCGTGTTTCGTGTTCGGCTCGAGCGTCATCGTCACCGGCGCGCAATCGCCGGAGTATCTGGCGAGCGCCATCGAACGCACGTCGGGGCGGCATACAAGGATGCGGGCGTAAGCTTTCCGTCATTGGGAATCTTCCTCTTCCGCTCGTCCCCGCGAACGCGGGGACCCAGACTGGATTCCCGCTTTCGCGGGAATGAGCGGCGGTCAAAGAAATCCGTTCTCGCGATGCATTTTGCATCCGAGTTTTGCCAAAGCCACGCTTAAGAAAAGCCCTTCCCAAATCCCTCCCCAAAAAAGGGAGGCGAAGCGCCGACAGGCGCCATCCATCCATTGGCCGCGTGTAACGACACACGGCAGCAGGCTCAGCGGAGCCTGCTCGCCTCTCGGCGCTTCACCGCGGATCTTGCCAGAGGCTTTCGCCCGGCTGGCTCAACTCCAGGCCATGCTTCCTGGGACGTGGATCCGGCGGGCGTTAACTACCTCACGTTGCTCGTTCGGCAGCGCGCAAAATTGAAACCAATCACGCCGCCTTCGCTCCCTTCTCCGCAATCCCCACCAGCGTACGCAAAATCCCCGTCGCGCCCTTGAGCCGCGCCGCGGCGCTGTCCCATTCGTCGAAGAACACGACTTTCTGGTCGGGCCGCACGCGCGCGCCTTCGGGATGCTTGCCGATATAGCCGATGAGACCCTCGGGATTGGCGAAAATATTGTCGCGGAAGGCGAGCACCGCGCCTTTGGGGCCGACCTCGATGCGCTCGACATTGGCGCGCCGGCATAGTGATTTGATGGCGACGACCTGTAAAAGGTACTCCACTTCTTCCGGCAACGGGCCAAATCTATCGACGAGCTCAGCGCCAAAACTTTCGATGTCGCGATCGGTCTCGATCTCGGCGAGCCGGCGGTAGAGGCCGAGCCGCACCGGCAGATCGGTGACGTATTCCTCCGGAATAAGCACCGGCGTGCCGATGGTGATCTGCGGCGACCATTTGTCGGCGACCGGCTCGGCAATGCCGGCCTTCATGGACAGCACGGCCTCTTCCAGCATCTGCTGATAAAGCTCGTAGCCGACTTCCTTGATGTGGCCGGACTGCTCGTCGCCGAGAAGATTGCCGGCGCCGCGAATGTCGAGATCGTGCGAGGCGAGCTGGAATCCGGCGCCGAGCGTGTCGAGCGATTGCAGCACCTTTAGCCGGCGCTCGGCCTGCGGCGTGATTTTTCGCCCGGCGGGCAGCGTCAGCAGCGCGTAAGCACGCAGTTTGGAGCGGCCGACGCGGCCGCGCAGTTGATAAATCTGCGCCAGCCCGAACATATCGGCGCGATGCACGATCAGCGTATTCGCGGTCGGAATGTCGAGGCCGGATTCGATGATCGTGGTCGACAGCAGCACGTCGTATTTGCCGTCATAGAACGCCGCCATGATGTCTTCGAGCACGGTTGCCGCCATCTGGCCGTGCGCCACCGCGACGCGGACTTCGGCGACGTTCTTGTCGAGGAAGGCTTTGGCGTCGGCGAGATCCTCGATGCGCGGACAGACATAAAACGCCTGGCCGCCGCGGTAGCGCTCGCGCAGCAGGGTTTCGCGCACGGTGACCGGATCGAACGGCGACACGAAGGTGCGCACCGCGAGCCGGTCGACCGGCGGCGTGGCGATGATCGACATTTCGCGCACGCCGGTGAGCGCCAGTTGCAAAGTGCGCGGGATCGGCGTCGCGGTGAGCGTCAGCACATGCACCTCGGCGCGCATCTGCTTGAGCCGTTCCTTGTGCGCGACGCCAAAGTGCTGCTCCTCGTCGACTACGATCAGGCCGAGATCGCGGAATTTGATGGCCTTGCCGAGGAGCGCATGGGTGCCGATGACGATGTCGATGCCGCCCTCGGCGATGCCCTTCTTGACCCTGGCGAGTTCGGCCGCCGCGACAAGTCTTGATGCTTGCGCAACATTGACCGGATACCCCTTGAGGCGGTCGCTGAAAGTCTTGAAGTGCTGTCGCGCGAGCAGCGTGGTCGGCACCACGACCGCGATCTGCTTGCCGTTCATGGCGGCGATGAAAGCGGCGCGCAACGCCACTTCGGTTTTGCCGAAGCCGACGTCGCCGCAGATCAGCCGGTCCATCGGCCGGCCGGAATTGAGATCGTTCAGCACCGCGCCGATTGCGGCCTGCTGATCGTCGGTCTCCTCGTAAGGGAATCCGGCGCAGAACTCGTCGTAGATGCCCGGTTCGACGGTGAGCCGCGGCGCGTCGTGCAATTGCCGCTCGGCGGCGACCTTGATCAATTGGCTCGCAATCTCGCGGATGCGGTTTTTCATCCGCGCCTTGCGCGACTGCCAGGCGGTGCCGCCGAGGCGGTCGAGCTCGACGCCTGAGCCTTCCGAGCCGAACCGCGACAGGAGTTCGATGTTCTCGACCGGCAGGAACAATTTGTCGCCGGCGGCATAATGGATTTCGAGGCAATCGTGCGGCGCGCCCGCCGCCTCGATGGCGCGCAGCCCGACGAAGCGGCCGATGCCGTGATCGACATGGACGACGAGATCGCCGGCGGCGAGGCTTGTCACTTCGGCGATGAAATTGTCGGCGCGTTTGTTCTGCCGCCGCGAGCCAACCAGCCGCTCGCCCAAAATATCTTCTTCGCTGATCAGCGCGACGTCGGCGGTCTCGAAACCCGCTTCGATGCCGAGGATCGCGAGCGCAGTCTGATGGCGCGGCAAGGCCAAGGCCTGCGGCCATGACGCGACGGGCGTGAGATTGTGCAGGCCGTGTTCGACGAGCACGTGTCCCATGCGCTCGCGCGAGCCCTCGCTCCATAGCGCGATCAGCGCCCGCCGGCCCGCCGATTGCAACGCGTTGACGTGTTTGGTCACCGCCTCGAACACATTGGTGTTTGGCGTGTTGCGTTCGGTTGCGAAATTGTGGCCGGCATGCGCCCCGACATCGATGGTCTGCGCGTCTGTGTCGGGCGCAACGAACGGCGTCAGTCGCGCCAATGCGGAATTTTCCAGATGCTCGCGCCATTCGCCTTCGGCAAGATAAAGCCGGTCCGGCAGCAGCGGCTTATACGGCGCGCCGCTTCCCCCTTGGCCGTCCTGATCCATCGCCTCCTTGCGCGCCTGATAGTAGTCGGCGATCTGGGCGAGCCGCTCATGGGCGGCTTCTTCGGCGAGCGGCTCGATGGCGAGCGGGCTTGCCTCGATATAGTCGAACAGCGTTTCCATGCGCTGGTGGAACAGCGGCAGCCAATGCTCCATGCCGGCGTGGCGGCGGCCTTCGCTGACCGCTTCGTAAAGCACGTCATCGGGATGGGCGGCGCCGAAGGCCGCGACATAGCCGGTGCGGAACAGCCTGATAGTTTCAGAGGTGAGCTGAAACTCCGACATCGGCACAAGCTCGAGCGCGCGCAGCTCGGCATTGGTGCGTTGGGTCTTCGGATCGAAACTGCGGATCGATTCAAGACTGTCGCCGAAAAAATCGAGCCGCACCGGCTCGTCCATGCCGGGCGCGAACAGATCGATGATGCCGCCGCGCACCGCGTAATCGCCGGCTTCGCGCACCGTCGCGGCGCGATTGAAGCCGTTGAGCTCAAGCCATTGGGTGATGCCCGCCATCGGCAGCACATTTCCCGGGGCGGCCGAGAGCGACTGCTTGGCGATGAGTTCGCGCGCCGGCACCCGCTGCAGGATGGCGTTGACGGTGGTCAGGAGCACCGCCGGACGGTCGCGGCCTTGGACGCGCGCGAGCCGGGCCAGCGCCAGCATGCGCTGCGCCACCGCGGCGGCGTGCGGCGAGACGCGATCATAGGGCAGGCAATCCCAGGCCGGGAATTCCAGGACCTCGATGTCGGGCGCGAAGAAGTTTAGCGCGCGCGACAGCATGGCCATGCGCGAGCCGTCGCGGCAGACGACCGCGATCGAGATCGCCGGAGGCTTCGGGCCGGCCGCGATGGCGCGCGCCAGATCGGCAATGACCAGACCTTCGGCGCCGTCGGCGATACCGGCCAGCGTCAGCACCCGGCCGGGCGCAAGCCGTTCCGCGGGCGATTTTGTCAGCAGGGAGGGAACTTGCGCCGTCACCGTCCCTCCCCGGCTTGCGCGTGAAAATCTATGAGCTGCCGCAGCACCTTGGTGTCGTAATTTGCCGGGACGGCGCCGCTGCCGACCGCCCAGGCATAAAGCTCGGCATTGGGCGCCTCGATCAGCCGCTCGAAATCGTCCAGCCCCGGTTCGTCGAACTTGTCGATATAGGCGTCGGCGAACCGGCCGACGATCAAATCGAGCTCACGCACGCCGCGCCGCCACGCCCGGAACAATAGCTTGCGCCGGCGCACATCCAGTCCCTCGCTCGATCGTGCCGTCATCGGGTTTTCCAAACCGTTGCCCAACGCCGAAAGCCCGGACGCGGCCGGGCGAGGCGTTATATAGAGGGCGACGCAGAAAATGTCAGCGCCCTTTCGCCGTCATCCTGAGGTGGCCGCGAAGTGGCCCTCGAAGGATGCGGCCGAGGCGCAGGGGCCGTCACCCTTCGAGGCTCGCTACGCTCGCACCTCAGGGTGACGGGACGTATGCTGCGTCAATGCGCCCGCCGTTGCTCAATCCGTTGTTCGCTTCACTGTCGGCCTTGCCGGGGATCGGGCCGAAGGCCGAAAAACTGTTCGCGCGTCTCGTCGGGCGCGAGGACGAGCCGCCGCGCATCATCGATCTGTTGTTTCACCTGCCGACCGGCTTTGTCGACCGGCGCAACCAGCCCAAGCTGAGCGAGGTTCAGCCCGATACCGTGGTGACGGTCGCGGTCACCGTCGACCGGCACCGGCCGCCGCCGCCGAACCGGCCGCGGTCGCCCTATCTGATCTTTGCCAGCGACGATACCAACGATCTGATCATCACCTATTTCAACGCGCGCAAGGATTACCTCGAAAAGCTCTTTCCGGTCGGCGAGACGCGCTACGTGTCGGGCACCGCGCAGTTCTATGACGGCCATTTGCAGATGGTGCATCCCGACCGCGTGGTCGATGCGGCGGGGCTCGCGCAACTGCCGCTGATCGATCCGGTTTATCCGCTGACCGAGGGGCTGCATCCAAACCAGGTGCGTAAGGCGCTGGACCTGGCGCTGCAACGCCTGCCGGTTTTGCCGGAATGGCAGGATGCGGCCTGGCTTTCGCGCAACAACTATCCGGGTTTTGCCGAGGCGCTGCGGCGCATCCATCGCCCCGAAGCGCCCGAGGACATTGCACCCGACAGCGCGCCGTGGTCGCGTCTTGCTTATGACGAACTTTTGGCAAGCCAGCTCGCGCTCGCTTTGTTGCGTGCGCGGATGCGCGCGCGCCCCGGCCGCGGCAGCGCCGCCGAGGGCAGGTTCCGTGCCCGCATCGTCGCCGCGCTGCCCTACTCGCTGACGCCGTCGCAAGAACGCGCGGTCACCGATATCGTCGCCGATCTGGCGCAGCCGCAGCGCATGCTGCGGCTCCTGCACGGCGACGTCGGCTCCGGCAAGACGGTGGTGGCGCTGATCGCGGCGGCGAACGTGATCGAAGCCGGCCGCCAGGCCGCGTTCATGGCGCCGACGGAAATTCTGGCGCGGCAGCATTTTGCCACCATCGCCCCACTCGCGAAGGCCGCCGGCATCCGGCTTGCGATCCTCACCGGCCGCGAGCGCGGCCGCGACCGCGACGATATTCTTTCAGCGCTCGCCGCCGGCGATATCGATCTGATCGTCGGCACGCATGCTCTGTTTCAGGAAAACGTCGCGTTCCATGATCTCGCTTTGGCGGTCGTCGATGAGCAGCATCGCTTCGGCGTGCATCAGCGGCTCGCACTCGCCCGCAAAGGCGAGGCGGTCGATCTTCTGGTACTAACCGCGACGCCGATCCCGCGCACGCTGGTGCTGACTTATTTCGGCGACATGGACGTATCGGAGCTGCGCGAAAAACCGGCGGGCCGGCAAAAGGTCGATACCCGCGCCGTGCCGCTGTCGCGCTTCGGCGAAGTCATCGACGCGGTTGCGCGCGCACTCGACGACGGCCGGCGTGTCTATTGGGTCTGCCCGCTGGTCGAGGAATCCGAAAGCATCGACCTTGCCGCCGCCGAGGAACGCTACGGCGCGCTCAAAGAGCGGTTCGGCGAACTCGTCGACATCGTTCACGGCCGCATGCGCGGCGCGGACAAGGATCGCGCCATGGAGCGCTTCGCCAAAGGCGAAACGCGCCTACTCGTCGCCACTACGGTGATCGAAGTCGGCGTCGACGTGCCGGAGGCGAGCGTGATGGTGATCGAGCATGCCGAACGGTTCGGGCTCGCGCAACTGCATCAATTGCGCGGCCGCATCGGCCGCGGCGCCGAGCGCTCGACCTGCATTTTGCTTTACAAGGCGCCGCTCGGCGTCGCCGCCAAGGCCCGGCTTGCGATCCTGCGCGAGACCGACGACGGCTTCCGCATCGCCGAGGAGGATTTGAAACTGCGCGGCGAAGGCGACGTGCTCGGGGTGCGCCAGAGCGGCGACCCCGGTTTCCACATCGCCCAGATCGGGGTTCACAGTAAGCTCTTAGCGGCAGCACGCAACGACGCCATGCTGGTGTTGGCGCGCGACCCGAAACTCAAATCGCCGCGCGGTGAGGCGCTGGTCAACCTGCTCTATCTGTTCGCTAGGGACGAAGCGATCGGCCTGCTCCGTGCAGGCTGACTTCCGCAGGCAGCGGATCGGGACCGAAGCGGTTGTCGCCATGCGTGCCTTTTACGCAGGCCCAGTAGAACAGCACGAAGAGGCCGATGATCGTAAAGGCGATCAAAATCCACCACCCAGTGCGGTCGATATCGTGCAGCCGGCGCACGGATATCGCCAGGCTCGGCAGGAAAGTGAGCAGATTGAAGACGCCGTTGAGCGGCGAGGCCGAGGGAATTTGCGAGGAGAAAATACCGGCATCGAGGATTTCAGTGGCAAATCCGCCGAGCAGCGTGAACAGAAACCAGTATCAATATTTCGACCGGATGGCCCGGCCCGAGAAATTGACGTAATTCTTGTAACCCGACCCAATCGCCTGCCAAAAATTCATCACTGCCTCCCCCGGCTATAGCGCCATCGAGAATAGCAGTTCGGACGTGTCGGCGAAATCGCCGAATGGCTATTTCACCGCGGTCGGCGGCGCTTGCCGCGCAAGTTTGGCCACGCGCGCGGTTTCGGCGAGCGCCGCGAGCCGGTCTTGCGCCGGGGCGTCGCTGCCGGGCTGCACCATGCCGGCCGACATGATCAGGGTCATGGCCTGCTCGACTGTGATGTCGAGATCGATGACGTCGCGCGCCGGCACATAGAAGAAGAAACCCGTCGTGGGGTTCGGCGTGCACGGCATGAACGCCGAGACGTGCTCGGTCGCCGGCAGGCGGTTGGAAATCTCCGGCGTCGGCGCGTGCGTCAGAAAAATCAGCGACCACATGCCCGGTGACGGGAACTCCACCAGCCCGACGCGGCGGAAACTCGATTCCGATTTGGAGAACAGCGTCTCGAAAATCTGCTTGGCGGTGCGGTAGATCGGCCGCACGATCGGCATCCGGCTCAAAAGGCTTTCGCCGAAGGCGACGAGTTCTCCGCCCGATCAGATTGGCGGTCAGAAAACCAAGCAGCGTCAGCGCGACGAAGACGATGATCAGGCCGAGACCGGGAATGTTCATCGGCAAATAGGTTTCGGGACGATAGTCAACCGGAATGAACGGCCGCACCAGATTGTCGACCCAGGTGACAAACCACCAGATCAGCCACAGCGTCACCGCTATCGGCCCGGCGACGATCAGGCCGGTGAGGAAGTAGGTGCGGATGCGGCTCATGAAGCCGGGCGCGGGCTTTGCCGCGCCGCTCGGCGGCCGGATTGCTTGACTGTTGTCGTTGGCCATCGGTCGGATTCGCCCCAGCGACCGAATATATATACGCGACGGTCGGTTTGCACTTCGGACGGTGAATTGCTGCCGCTATTCCACCGTCACCGATTTGGCGAGGTTACGCGGCTGATCGACGTCGGTGCCCATGATCACCGCGGTGTGGTAGGCCAAAAGTTGCACCGGAACGGCATAAACCAGCGGCGCCACCGCCGGATGCACTGTCGGCAAGGTCAGCGTCACCACCGATTGGCCGTCATTGGCGACGGCGGCGCCTTTCGCATCCGTCATGAGGATGAGCCGGCCGCCGCGGGCGGCAACTTCCTGCATGTTCGAGACGGTTTTTTCGAAAACCTTGTCGTGCGGCGCGATCACGATCACCGGCATGTTCTCGTCGATCAGCGCGATAGGGCCGTGCTTGAGCTCGCCCGCCGCATAACCCTCGGCGTGAATGTAGGAGATTTCCTTGAGTTTCAGCGCGCCTTCCAGCGCGATCGGAAAGCTCGTGCCGCGGCCGAGATAGAGCACGTCGCGCGATTTTGCCAGATCACGCGCCAGTTGCTCGATCTGCGGTTCGAGCGCCAGAGCATCGTTGAGGTGACGCGGCATTTCGATCAGCGCATGCACCAGCGTCTTCTCGTCAGCCTCGCTGAGCACGCCGCGGGCGCGGCCGGCGGCGATCGCCAGCACGGCCAGCGCCGCAAGCTGACAGGTAAAGGCCTTGGTGGAGGCGACGCCGATTTCCGGTCCGGCGAGCGTCGGCATGACGATGTCGCTTTCGCGCGCGATGCTTGAAGACGGCACGTTGACGATCGAGAGGACGTGTTGCTGGTGCGCGTGCGCATAACGCAGCGAGGCCAGCGTGTCCGCGGTCTCGCCGGATTGCGATACGAAGATCGCGAGATTGCCCGGTCCGAGCGGGACATCGCGGTAACGAAACTCCGACGCGATATCGACTTCCGCCGGCAGATGCGCAAAATGCTCGAACCAGTAGCGCGCCACCATGGCGGCATAATAGGCGGTGCCGCAGGCGGCGATCGAAATGCGGTCGAGCTTTTTGAAATCGAACGGCAGCTTCATCGGCAGCGCCACGCGCTCGGTTGCCATGTCGATGTAATTGGCCAGCGTGTGACCGACGACCTCGGGCTGCTCGAAAATCTCCTTGGCCATGAAATGGCGATGATTGCCCTTGTCGATGAGGAGCACAGAGGCTTGCGATTTCAGCACGGTGCGATGCACGACTTTACCGGAACTGTCGTGGATCTCGGCGCCGTCGCGCGTCACGATCACCCAGTCGCCGTCCTCGAGATAGGAGACCATATCGGTGAAGGGCGCGAGCGCGATCGCGTCCGAGCCGACATACATCGCGCCCTCGCCATAACCGATCGCCAGCGGCGAGCCGCGCCGCGCGCCGATCAAGAGATTATCCTCGCCGGCAAACAGGAAGGCGAGCGCGAAGGCGCCGCGCAGCCGCGGCAGCGCCGCCTTCACCGCGGCGATCGGCGAAGCGCCGCGCTTCATCTCTTCGGTGACGAGGTGAGCGATGACTTCGGTGTCGGTGTCGGTGGCGAATTTGGCGCCCTGCTTTTCCAGCTCGCGCCGCAGCTCGGTAAAATTCTCGATGATGCCGTTGTGCACGACGGCAAGTTTTTCGGTGGCGTGCGGATGGGCGTTGTTCTCGGTCGGCCGGCCATGCGTCGCCCAGCGCGTGTGACCGATGCCGATGGTGCCGGACAGCGGCTCGCGCGCCAGCCGTAACTCGAGGTTCTTGAGCTTGCCCTCGGCGCGCCGCCGCGTCAGCGTGCCGCCTTCGAGCGTAGCGACGCCTGCGGAATCGTAGCCGCGATATTCGAGCCGCTTGAGCGCATCGATAAGCTGCGGCGCCGCAGGCTCATGCCCGATGATTCCGATAATGCCGCACATGCCTGACTTAAATGTCCCTGGCCATTAACCGTTAAACCGCAAGCTTCAGTATTGCAGAAATCAAATAACGTTTCGTTCCGTGACAAGTGGCTGGCATGGCTTCGCTAATCGTGCGAATGCGCCTTCTTTTTGCCGAGCAATTTCAGGCCGCGCAAGCGCGTCGCCCAACCTTCCTTAATGGTTTGGCGGCTGCGCGCCAGCGCCAGCGCATCCGCCGGCACGTCGGCCGTGATCACCGAGCCGGACCCGATATAGGCGCCCGCCCCGATCTTGACCGGCGCAACCAGCGCCGAGTTCGATCCGATGAAAGCATCTTTGCCGATTACGGTGCGATGCTTTTCGCCCCCGTCGTAATTGCAGGTGATGGTGCCGGCGCCGATATTGGCGTTGGCGCCGACCGACGCATCGCCGATATAGCTCAAGTGGTTGGCCTTGGCGCCGGCTTCGATCACCGCCTCCTTGACCTCGACGAAATTACCGATGCGCGAGCCTTCGCCGAGCCGCGTGCCCGGCCGCAGCCGCGCGAACGGCCCGACCGAAACACTTTTTCCGACATGCGCGCCGGCAAGATGCGAGAACGAATGAATGACCGCGCTGTCCTCGACCGTCACTTTCTCGCCGAACACCACATAGGGCTCGATCACGACGTCTTTGCCGAATTTGGTATCGGCGCTCAGATACACCGTCTCCGGCGCGATCAGCGTGACGCCAGAATCGAGCGCGGCCTTGCGCAGGCGCTGCTGCGCCACGGCTTCCGCTTCGGCAAGCTGGGTTTTGGTGTTGATGCCGCGCACGTCGTCCTCCTCGACTTCGACCGTCACCGCGCGCAGCTTCATGCCGCGCGCAATCTCGACCGCATCGGTCAGATAAAATTCGCTCTTGCGATTGTGGTCGCCGATCCGCTCCAGGATGGCAAGCGCGCTCGATCCGGCGAGCGCCATGATGCCGCCATTGCACAGCGTGATGGCGCGTTCGCTTGCGCTGGCGTCGGCCTCCTCGCGAATGGCAATCAGGTCGGTGCCTTTCATGATCAACCGGCCATAGCCGGTGGGATCGGCGGCGCGAAAACCGAGCACAGCAATATCGGCGTCATCGGCGAGCGGCGCGCGCAATCTTGATAGCGTATGCGCGCGAATGAGCGGCGTGTCGCCATAAACGATCAGAATATCGTCCGGGTCCTGCTGTTCGATTGCCGACTTTGCCGCCAGCACCGCATGCGCGGTGCCGCGGCGCTCCGCCTGAACGAAAGTCGTGACGCCCGGCAGGGCGCGCTTGGCCGCCGCGGCAACCTCGTCCTGTCCGGGACCGATGACCACGGCGGTCGCGGTGACGCCCGAGTCGGCGACCGCGGCCAGCACATGAGCAAGCAGCGACCGGCCGGCGATCGCATGCAGCACCTTCGGCCGTGCCGAACGCATGCGGGTGCCCTCGCCCGCCGCGAGCACGATCGCAAGGCAGCTTCGAGCCTCCATCGCAACCTCCGCGGCGCTCTCTTAGCCGAGCTACAGGATCGCCGAAAGCCGCGAATGCGGCGATGGAAAACGCCGCCAAATCGGCGAAAACGGTCGATCCGAGGTGCCAAAAGACAGAATCTGCTAGGTTTTTAACACTGATTCGTCTTTGCACCCCTTGGCACAAGTTGCCCCATGCCGGAACGCAGCATGCTCGATCTCGCGCAAGCGGTGAGAGAACAGATCGTCAAGGAGACGCCGCCGCGAAAGGGCGAGAAGCCCAAGACCTTCACCATGAAGGGGCTGCGGCGGCTGACGCTATGGGGCGTGACGGCTGCCGCGGGGCTGTTGCTCGCGGTCATTTCGACCCGCAGCCAAGTCGGCGCGCAGCGTTTGGAGCTCGCGCTGTACGGCGGCCAGGTACAAACACCGGCGCATCTATTCGACGCAGAGGCCGAGAACCGCAAGCTATCAGAAGCCGTGCGGGGGCTTGCGGCGGACAATGAGCAGATAAAGACACGCGTTGCCGCGGTCGAAAGCGATATGGACGGCGTCACCGGCTCGGTCAGCAAAGAGATCGAAGCTGCCAATGCCACGCGCCGCGAGGCGGATGGACCGACCGTCGCCGCCACCGCGCTTCTTACCGCAGCGATGGTCAAGCCTGCGCCATCCCCGCCGATCGTGCTCTCGGCGTCATCCGCCGCGCCGCCAGCATCGGCTGACGGCGCGCCAGCACCGAGCCAATATGCCGTCGACATCGGCAGCGGGCTGACCATCCCGGCACTGCGCGCCCGTTGGGAACTGTTGCGCTCGGCGCATCCGGAGCTCTTTGCCGGCTTGCGGCCCGTCGTCGGGGTGAAGGAAATTCCACACGCCAACCGCATCGAATTGCGGCTCGTGGTCGGACCGCTCGCCCAGCCCGCGGCGGCGGCGCAGCTCTGTGCCGTGCTGGTGCCGTTCGGACTGTTTTGTCAGCCGACGGTGTTCGACGGGCAGAGGCTCGCGGCACGGTGACAAATCCGCCAGTTCTGTGATTATGAATTCCGGGTTCGCGCCTTCAACGCACCCCGGAGTGACGGAAACAATGCGCCGCCCGCTTTTTCGACCGACCGCGCGCCAGACTAATTGGCTCCTGATCGTCGCCTTTCTGGCGGTCGGCGAGGCGATGTATATCCGCTACCTGGTGGCGGAGAATTCGACCGCGGAGCTTGCCTGTCACGCCGGCTTGAAAACCTGGCTGTGCGGGGCGTTCGATCTCACCACCATCCTCTACAATCACGAAGTGTTCGGCGCGGTGGCGCTGCTCGCGGCCTTGCTCAACCTACTGCGGCCCTCGATCGTGCTCGTGGCGGTTTCGCTCGCGGCGGCAGGATTCGGCGTGGTGCAGCATAACGCCGATCTTTCGGCACTCGCCGCCGGCGTCTTGATCCTCAGCCTGGCGCGTCCCGCGCCCGCGCCAGAATGACGGCGAGCCCGAGGAATCCGGCGCAGAGCCAGATCGCCTGCCAGTTCGCGAAAGTCTCGTTGACAGCGATATAGACCGCCGAGACCGCAAGCACGGCCGCGGCGACGGCTTCCGCCAGCGCGCGCGGCCCATCCGGCCGCGGCGTCGAAAACATCAACACCAGGAAAGCGACAACGGCGCCGCATTGGGGCGCAAACGGAATGTCGCGGTAGCGCGGGTCGAATGCCAGCCCGAGCGCCGTCTGCACCGAGAGCAAGGTCAGCGCGATGAACGTCAGCGCGAGCGCAATGTCCAAGGCATCGCGCGCGCCGCCCGCGCGGCCAAGCAGCTTGGCGAAACTCGGCCGCGTCCTGCCGCTGCCGCAAGCCGCCGCGCAGACAATCGGCGCGGCGGCGGCCACCACGCCGAAGGCGAGCGCGCGCAGCCAGGTGCCGGTGGTGAAACTGTCGATCGGGATCCGTTCGATGGTCCAGCCGAACAGGATCGCCGGCAGCAACGACAGCCCGACAATGCGCTCCCAGAAAAAGCGCGGCATGGTTTGGCCGCCGCCGGCCAAAAAGGCGGCACCGAAAATCGCCGCCGCGAGCAAAATTCCGAAAACGGCCTGCATTACCCAATTCGGGTGATCCGACACCACACCGTCGAAGCCGAATTTCGGCGCGCCAGTGGCGCGGTCGACGGTTCCCCAATAGCCGCCGGTCGTGCCTTCGAGCTGGCGCTTCCACGGCTGATCGAACGCCTCGATGACGTTGAGGCGAAAATTTTCACGTTGCGCCAGCGCCATGGTTTCGCCGATGGCGCGGGCTTGGTTCGACGGTGACGGCCGCGCCGCCTCACGCATGCGGCCGGCGCTCGGCCAGCCAAACTCGCCGATCACGATCTCTTTGTTGGGAATGGCGGCGGCGACCCGCTTGCGGATGGCGTCGACGTGGGCGGCGGCAAGCGACGCCGGCAGCGGAAAATCCTCCCAATAGGGCAGGATATGGATGGTGACGAAATCGACGGCGTTTTGCAGATCGCTGTAGCGCAGCCAGAACTCCCAGACGTCGGCATAGGTGACCGGCATCGGCACCTGCGCCTTGACCTCGCGGATCAGAGCGCCGAGGTCGGTCGGTGACAGTTCGCCGCGCAGCAAAACCTCGTTGCCGACGACGACGGCTGAAATGACGTCGGGATATTTCTTGGTGAGGTCGACGACGGTAGCGATCTGGCGCTGATTTCTTTCCGCGCTGTTGGATATCCAAATCCCCTGCAGCACCTTCATGCCGTGGCGTTGGGCGATTGCCGCTACCTGATCCTGACCGTTCTCGGTCGAATAGGTGCGCACGCAGTTGGTGTAGCGCGACAATAAAGTCAGGTCTTCGTCGATCTGCTGGGCGCTGACATAAGTGCTGGCGATCATCGGGTCCTGATCGTCGCGAAACGGCGCGTAAGACAGGCAGTAAATCTTGCCGCCCGCGCTGAGCGGGGATGGCGGCAGCCGGACCGGCGTGCCGAGCCACCACCACACCACGGCGATGGCGAGCGCGGTCAGCGCAAAATGCGCAAGCGCGGGAGCGATGGGAGCAAAGCGAGGCACCGTTTCGCATTAGCCTTGACAGAAGCCGATGCCAAGCGCGCCGCAGCGCGTAAAAAATGCGTGGCACCATCCGCCGCACCGGGCGCGCTGGACAAATGGACGCAGTTGGGGTGTTGTCTTGGTAGCTATTTCCGAACGGCCGCTGCCGCAATTGCGGCCCAAACGGATAGGCAAGACAGTTGCTGGGCCAGGTTACCGGCCACAACAACGGGCAACAGAACGTTTGGGGAAACGTCCGTCTTATCGGCACAAAATCGGCGTAACACCTAAGGCAGCCATGTCCCACCGCGTGCTCAAGTTTGTCGGCGTACTGTGTATTGCTCCCTGGCTGGTCGCCGCCCCCATCGGCTCGAACATCTCCTCGGCTCTGGCCCAAGCGGCTGACTCCAAGCCTGCGGACCCGCAAACCCCGGCGACTGGCCCGGATGCGGCTGGCGGGGCGCAGAAAGTCGACGAATTCGTCGAAGCCCAGCGCGTGCTCAACGGACCGGCCGGCAATCCGGAATGCGTCTGGCTCGGCCGCCGGGTAGTCAGCCTGTTGTGGCGCGACGACCTCGATACCGCCTTTCGCCATCTCGACCTATACGACCGTTTCGGCTGCCCGAGCGGCCATATCCAGGCGTCGTTCCGCTGCCTGGTTCTGCATTCCAATACGATCGATCCGAAGGCCGCCGATAGCTTGAATGGCCGGGTCAACGACTGTTGGCTCAACCCGTCCTTGCAGGCCGCTCCGGCGCCCTCGGCGGCGGTCCCGAGCCCCACCACCACCCGCTAGTTGCCGGTCGGCTCCCCGGAGTCACCATATGCGCGTGGAAGTGTCGCCGCTCGCGACTTGTTGTCTTGAATTTGCCATTGCCCGCCGCTAACTTAGCTTTGCCGCTCGCAAGGTTGCCTCTCCTTACGACCATCGTCGAACCTGGGGGCAGGTTCGGGCCTGTGTGGTTCGCCCCGCTTGGTTAGAAAGTGCTATGCGCACCGTCGCAGCCGTGCTCGCGCTCGTAGCGTGCGTGCATGCCGGCATGTGGGCTCTGCTGAGACCGCAAGGAACTGCTCCGGATTTCACCGGTCAGCTCGCCAGCGTCTCCTACTCGCCATTCACCGATTCCGAGCACCCTGATTACGGTCCGCGGCCGTCTGTCGAGCAAATCCGTGCCGATCTGAAGGCTATCGCGCCCTATACGCGGGCCATCCGCACCTATTCGTCGACCGGCGGCGGCGAGCTCGTGCCGCCGATTGCGGCCGAGTTCGGGCTCAAGGTCACCATCGGCGCCTGGCTCGACAAGAACCAGGAGCGCAACGAGCGGGAAATCCGCTCGGTGCTCGATCTCGCCCGCCACAACAGCAATGTCGACGCCATCGTGGTCGGCAACGAGACCATGTTGCGCACCGACATGACCGCCGACGAGTTGATCAAGATCATCCAAAGGGTGAAGCGTTCGAGCCCAGTGCCTGTAACTACAGGAGATATTTGGAGCGCCTGGATCGACCATCCGGAGCTTGCCTCCTCGGTCGACTTCATCGCCGCGCATATCCTGCCCTATTGGGACGGCACCGACGCCAAGAACGCGGTCGATAGCAGCATCGAAATCTACGACAAGCTGCGCAAAATGTTCCCCGGCAAACGCATCGTGGTCGCCGAATTCGGCTGGCCGAGCGCCGGATATAATTTCCACGACGCCAATCCGGGCGGCATCGATCAGGCCGTGATCGTGCGCGATTTCGTCACCAGGGCCGAGGCCTACGGCATCGACTACAACATCGTCGAAGCCATCGACCAGCCGTGGAAGACCATGGAAGGCGGCGTCGGTCCCTATTGGGGCCTGTTCGACGCGTCGCGCCAGGCGAAATTCTCCTGGACCGGGCCGATCACCGATCCCGATTATCTCAAGCGCGCCGGACTTGCCGTGTTGCTTGGGCTCGTCCTGTCATTGCCGCTCCTCGCCATGGCCGGCGTGACCGTGGCGCAAACGCTGATGCTGAGCATTTCCGCCAATCTGGTCGGCGCCTGGTTCACCGCGATCGTGGCGTTCTGGAAGGGCCATTATTTCGTGCCCGGCGCCGCCTTCGCGCTCGGCTTTGGCATTTTCCTTCTGGTGCCGCTGGTGGCCATCGCGATGTCGCGGATGGAAGAGATTGCGGCCATCGCGTTTGGCCGGCCGCCGCGCCGGCTCGC
Source organism: uncultured Alphaproteobacteria bacterium (assembly GCA_963790975.1). GTDB lineage: Bacteria > Pseudomonadota > Alphaproteobacteria > Rhizobiales > Xanthobacteraceae > BOG-931. The sequence goes on along the minus strand of CAWBQV010000009.1, from coordinate 82,494 downwards.
CAATGCGCCGCCGCTCGTTCCTGAGGATTTTGCGCCCAAAGTGTCGATCCATATTCCGGCCTGCTGCGAGCCGCCGGAAATGCTCAACGCGACGCTCGATGCGGTGGCGCGCCTCGATTACCCCAATCTCGAATGCGTGCTGGTGGTCAACAACACACCCGATCCCGCCTTGTGGCGGCCGGTCGAGGAGCATTGCCTTAAGCTCGGCGAGCGCTTCAAATTCGTCAGAATAGAGAACCTCACCGGCTACAAAGCGGGTGCGCTGCGCCTGGCGCTCGTCCACACCGCCGCCGACGCGGAAATCGTCGGCAGCATCGATGCCGACTATGTCGTGCAAGCCGACTGGTTGAAGGATCTCGTGCCGCTGTTTGCCGATCCGCGGGTCGGCTTTGTCCAATCGCCGCAGGACCACCGCGACGGCGACCATTCGCTGATGCATTGCGCCATGAATTCCGAATATGCCGGCTTCTTCGATATCGGCATGATCCAGCGCAACGAGTTCAACGCCGTCATCATGCACGGCACGATGTGCCTCATTCGGCGCGCGGCGCTGCAAGCCGTCGGCGGCTGGTCGAGCGACACCATCGTCGAGGACACCGATCTCGGCTTGAGCATCCTCGAACAAGGCTGGACCGCCCATTACACCAACAGGCGCTACGGCCACGGGCTCCTGCCGGATACCTTTGAAGACTATAAGCGCCAGCGTCACCGCTGGGCGTTCGGCGGCTCGCAATTGGTGCGCAAACATTGGCGGCGGATGTTGCCGTGGGCGGAGGGTCTTTCCCGCGAGCAGAAACGCGAATACGGCATCGGCTGGCTCAACTGGCTCGGCTCCGACTCGATCGGCGTCGTGGTGGCGCTGCTCAATATCGCCTGGGTTCCGGTGGTCGCCTTCGCCGATATCGCGGTGCCCGATCGTATCCTCACGCTGCCGATCATCGCCGCCTTCACCGTCTCGTTCGCGCATTTCGCGGCGCTCTACCGGCTCCGCGTGCGCGCCACGCCCGGCCAGATGCTGGGCGCGGTTTGCGCGGCGATGTCGGTGCAATGGACGGTGGCGCGGGCCATCGGCATGGGCGTGGTCAAGGAGCGGGTGCCGTTCCTGCGCACCGCCAAAGGCGGCAATACCCGAAAGGGTCCGGACTTCCCGGCCTTCTGGGAGGCGGTGATCGCCGGCTTGCTGCTGCTCGGGTCGCTGACGCTTGTGCTCACCAATTACAAGCAGGTGCACGAGATCAATATCTTTGCCTTCGTGCTCGTGGTGCAGAGCCTGCCGTTCCTCTCCGCGGTCGCGCTCGCCGCGATCGAAGGCACGCGGTTCAACAATTTCGCCTATTGGCGCGGCATCGAGGCCAGGATCGGCATCAAGGCCGCCGATCTGTTGCCGCAGTCCCAAGCTATGACCAATGTCATGTCCGAGCAGCCCAAGCTGCCGGCCGATAACGCCGAACCGGCGCAGTAAAATATTCATCCTGCCCCGCGAAAGCGGGGAAGGGGGACCGCGCGCAGCGCGGTGGAAGGGGCGCGGGCCTTGACGATTGTTCTGCAAAGAAAGTGGAGCGTCGAGTCAGACGCCCCCTCCACCATCCTTCGCGCTTCGCGCTACGGATGGTCCCCCTCCCCCGCTTCGCTTTGCTACGTGGGGGCGGATGACGAAAGTCACCCCCTAAGCGCGGTTTCCGCCAGCCGCACCCAATAGGACGTGCCGACCGGGATGGTCTCGTCGTTGAAGTCGTAAGCCGGGTGATGCAGCCCGGCGCTGTCGCCGTTGCCGACAAAGATGAAGGCGCCCGGCCGCTCCTGGAGCATGAAGGAGAAATCCTCCGCGCCCATCACCGGGGCCACCGCGGTATCGACCTTGTCGTTGCCGGCGATTTCGCGGGCGACGGTGGCGGCAAAATCCGTCTGACGCTCGTGATTGACCGTCACCGGATAGCCGTTGGTGTAGGTGATCTTGGCGGTCGCGCCATAGAGCTTCGCGGTGCCTTCGACCACTTCGCCGACGCGCTTTTGCAACAGCTCGCGCACCTGCGCCGTCAAGGCGCGCGCCGTGCCGCGCAGCTTCGCATGCTGCGGAATGACGTTGTCGGTTTGCCCGGCCTGGAACATGCAGATCGACACCACCGCCGATTCCAGCGGATCGATATTGCGCGAAACGATCGATTGCAGCGCATTGACGATCTGGGCGCCGACCAGAACCGTGTCGATCGCCAGATGCGGCCGCGCCGCGTGGCCGCCTTTGCCCTCGAGCGCGATCTCGATGTGGTCGGCAGACGCCATCATGGGGCCCGGGCGAATGGCGAATTGGCCGAGCGGGATGCCCGGATAATTGTGCATCCCGTAAACCTCCTCGATGCCGAAACGGGTCATCAGCCCGTCCTTGACCATAGCGAGCGCGCCGGCGCCGCCTTCCTCCGCGGGCTGGAAAATGACCACGGCGGTGCCGGCAAAGTTCCGGGTTTCGGCGAGATATTTGGCAGCGCCGAGCAGCATGGCGGTATGCCCGTCATGGCCGCAGGCGTGCATTTTGCCGGGCACCGTCGATTTGTAAGGCAGGCCGGTTTCCTCTTCGAGCGGCAGCGCGTCCATGTCGGCGCGCATGCCGATGACTTTGCCGCCGGGTTTGCGGCCGCGGATGACGCCGACCACGCCGGTGCGGCCGATGCCGGGAACCACTTCGTCGCAGCCGAAGCTTTTAAGCTTGTCGGCGACCGAGCCCGCGGTCCGTTGCACGTCGTAGCGAAGCTCCGGATGGGCGTGAATATCTCGCCGCCACGCAGTGATTTCCCCGTGCAGGTCGGCGATACGGTTGACGATCGGCATCGCAGGCGTCCTTGTTTTTCGGCGCTTCCGCCGGATTCGGCAATCTACCAAATAAAACCGCCCAAGGGGCGTCCAAGGCTGGCCAACCCCGGCCGTATTAAGTAATTGATCCGGCAGGTGAGCCCGTAGCTCAGTCGGTAGAGCACGTGACTTTTAATCATGGGGTCGTGGGTTCGAATCCCGCCGGGCTCACCATAGATATCAATAACTTGCTGCCGTTTTATCATGTTAAAGTCTCCCCTGCCGGACAACGATAACCGAAACCCAAATCAGCGCGGTCCGCTGGTCGCGCTCGCGGTCGTCGTATTCTTGCTGGTGGTCGGGTGGATCGTGACCCACGAGCTTTCCGCCAGCGGGAACCTGCAGGATTGCCTGATGTCGGGGCGCACCAATTGCGCGCCGATCGACACGCAATCCCATTGAAGGCCTCGCGCATTGAAGGCTCTCGTTTTCTGTTAATTGACCGCAAACGCCACGGGAGTTTCACGCCACCGTCGCCTTGACGCCATAGAGCTCGCGCACGCTAAGAATCATAGGGCGGTGAGGTGCGAGGAGGATCGATGATGATCGTCCAATCCGCGTGCCAGGTAGCTCCAAGAGTAGTTCGGGCGACGCAAAATCTCAGTCGGCCGAAGTGTCCGAGTTGCGGCAGCATCTTGCTCGTCGCCGAGGAATCCCTGTTCGACGCCAGAGGCCGTATCGACCACACTTGGTCGTGTGATGAGTGCGGCAATCTGTTCGTCACGTCCATTAGGCTATGGCGGCGTTAGGAACGACATTAGAATAGCCGCGCAACCGGCTGCGTTTGTTGAGTAAAACTTCGTCGTGTATGCATGGAAGGGCGACAGCCGCGCGCCGTGGCGCCCTAGTATAGGTGTCCGTAACACGCAATAATCGTGGCCGGTCCGGTGTTGTTGTCGCGGAACCGTCCACAAGGAGGAGCACATGCGTCAAACCTACGATCGTCGATCCGTACTGGGAATTGCTGCCGGCAGCGCCGCCGGCGCGGTGTTGTTGGCATCCGGCAAGCCGACCTACGCCGCCACCACCACATTCAAAGCCGATCTCAAAGGCGCGACCGAGGTGCCGGCGAACACGACTCCCGGCACCGGCGCCGCGACCATGACTTTCGATCCGGCGACCAAAATGCTGACCTGGACCGGCAGTTTTTCCGGCCTGACCGGCCCCGCCATGGCCGCCCACATCCACGGACCGGCCGAAGCCGGCAAGAACGCCGGCGTCGTACTGTGGATCTCGACCAAGGGAACGCCCTTTGTCAGCCCGTTCTCGGGCTCGGCAACGCTGACCGACGCGCAGGCCTCCGACCTGATGTCGGGGCTCTACTACGTCAACGTCCACACCGCGGCCAATCCGGGCGGCGAGATACGCGGCCAGCTTGTAAAGTCGTAATCGCGCGAGACCGTTGCGTTCATTACTCGGCGCGAGGAGTACATGACCCGCCGGCCCGGCGTACCGGGGACCGGCGGGTTCGCTTTTTTTCGGCGCGCGTTACCGCTTGCGCCCGTTATTGCTTGGGAATGTGGGCGCTCTCGATCACCTTGGTCCATTTGGCGATGTCGGAGCGCATCCGCGCGTCGATTTCCGCGGGCGTCGAGGCCTCGGCGTCGATGCCGAGATCGAGCGCTGCCTTCTTCACCGCCGGATCGGCCAGAACGTCGTGCAAGGCGCCGTTGAGCTTGCCGATGATGTCGGCCGGCGTGCCGGCCGGAGCGTAGAGCGCGTTCCACGACGTCACGTCGAAACCGGGCACGCCGGATTCGGCGACAGTCGGAATGTCCGGCAATTCCGGTGAGCGCTTCGGTCCGCTGGTCGCCAACGCGCGGGCCTGGCCGCTTTGCAGGCTGGGCTTGAGCGCCGCATAGAACTCGACCTCCATCTGGATATCGCCGCGCAACAGCGCGACAAGTTCATCCGGCGAGGTGCGGAACGGCACGATGACGACATCGGCGTCCGACATCGACTTGAACAGTTCGGCGGTCAGGTTTTGCGTCGAGCCAACGACGATGGAGCCGAGATTGATCGTGCCCGGCTTGTCGTGCGCCGTCTTGAGCACATCGCCGAAGCTGTGAAAGTCCGAATTGGCGCCGGTGACGAACACCAGATCGAAATAGCCGATCGCCGAGACCGGCACGAATTGCTTGAGCGGATCGAACGGCAGGCTGGCGAACAGCGGCACGCTGATCGCGGTGCCGTTGGTGAAGAAGGCGAGCGTGTAGCCGTCGGTGGGAGCCGAAAGCACGGCACGCGCCGCGGCGATGCCGCCGGCGCCCGGTATGTTCACGATGACGAAATTCTGGCCGAGTTTTTCGCTGAGCTTTTGCGCGACAAGCCGCGCCGTGATATCGGCGACGCCGCCCGGCCCGAACGGCAGAATGACGCGCACCGGACGATCGGGATAGGCGGCTTGCGCGGAAACGCTAGCGACAACAAGTCCGAGCGCCGCAGCCGCAAAGGCAAATACCGCGAGGCGCCGCTTCGTAAAAGACCACGCCAAAATCGATCTGAAACTAAACATTCCTTGGTCTCCCGGTTGTTTTTGATTGCGCAGCGGCCGCTCAAGACGTCTGAAGATCGCGCTTGGCCGTCCACTGTTCTTTCGTTGCCGCGGTGAAATCCGCAAAGCGGCCCGCGGCGATGGCAGCGCGGGCGCCGGCCATCAGGTCCTGGTAGTAGTAGAGATTCACCAGCGACAAAAGCGTACCGCCGAGCGCCTCACCAGCCTTAAAAAGGTGATGCAGGTATGCGCGCGAAAAGTCGCGCGCCGCCGGACAGCGGCTTTCCGCGTCGAGCGGCGCCGGATCATCGGCATGGTGCGCATTCTTGATGTTGATCGGCCCGAAACGCGTGAAGGCGAGGCCGTGGCGGCCGTTTCGCGTCGGCAGGACGCAATCGAACATATCGACGCCGCGCCCGACCGCTTCGAGCAGGTCCGAAGGCGTGCCGACGCCCATCAGATAGCGCGGTTTTGTCGCGGGTAGCGCGGGGGCGGTTTCGCCGACCACTTGCCGCATGACCTCGGCGCTCTCGCCGACGGCAAGGCCGCCGATGGCATAGCCGTCGAAGCCCATTGCCGTGAGCGCGCGCACGCTTACTTCGCGCAAGCCTTGATCGTCGCCGCCCTGCACGATGCCGAACAGTGCCCGGCCGGCGGGCGCACTCTCGAACGCGCGCTTGCAGCGCTCGGCCCAGCGCAGCGACAATTGCATCGCGCGCTCGATCTCGGCCCGCTCGGCGGGAAGCCCGACGCATTCGTCGAGCTGCATGGCGATATCGGAGCCGAGCAGGATTTGCACTTCGACGGCGCGTTCCGGCGAAAGCTCGACCATCGCGCCGTCGAGATGCGATCGGAAGGTGACGCCGGCCTCCGCCACTTTGCGCAAAGCGGACAGCGACATCACCTGATAGCCGCCGGAATCGGTGAGGATCGGCAGCGGCCAGTTCATGAAGGTGTGCAGCCCGCCGAGCGCGGCGATCCGTTCGGCGCCCGGCCGCAGCATCAGGTGATAAGTATTGGCGAGCATGATATCGGCGCCGGCTAAGCGCACGTCGTCGTGGTGCACGCCCTTGATCGCGCCTTGCGTGCCGACCGGCATGAAGGCCGGCGTGCGCACCACGCCGTGCGCGGTCGCGATTTCGCCGGTGCGCGCGGCGCCGTCGGTCGCGATCAGGCGGAATGAGAAGGGGTTGGGCATGAGGGCTTAAGTGTTCCGCCACAGCAGACAGGCGTCGCCATAGGAGTGGAACCGATAGCCGCTTTCGATCGCGTGCGCATAGGCGCGCCGCATGACGTCGAGGCCGCAAAAGGCGCAAACCAGCATGAATAGCGTCGAGCGCGGCAGATGGAAATTCGTCAGCATCGCGTCGGCCGCGCGAAACCGATAGCCGGGCGTGATGAACAAGGCGGTCTCGCCGGAAAACGGCGCGAGCGTACCGTCGGCGCTGGCCGCGCTCTCGATCAACCGCAACGAGGTCGAGCCGACGGCAACGATACGGCCGCCGGCGCGCCGCGTTGCATTGAGCGCCGCGGCGGTTTGCGCGGACACGCTGCCCCATTCGGGGTGCATCTTGTGGCCGCCGGTGTCCTCGGCTTTGACCGGCAGAAACGTGCCGGGTCCGACATGCAGCGTCAGGCGCTGCACATCGATGCCGCGCTCGCGCAAAGCCGCTATCAGATCCTCAGTGAAATGCAGCCCCGCGGTCGGCGCCGCCACCGAGCCTTCCTCGCGGGCGAACATGGTCTGGTAGTCGCTGCGGTCTTGCTCGTCGACCTCGCGGCGGCTGGCGATATAGGGCGGCAACGGCATGTCGCCGCGCTCCGCCAGCGCCTGGTCGAGCACCGTGCCGTGAAAGGAGAAAGCCAGCGTCACCTCGCCGCCTTCGTCGCCCTGCCCTTTTTGCTCGACGGTGGCGTCGAGCTGTTCGAGAAAACAGACCCTGCCCTCGCCGCCGAAGCGCACGATGTCGCCTGTCGCAAGCCGTTTCGCCGGCTTGACCAAAGCGCGCCAGCGCGAGCCGTCGAGGCGGCGGATCAGCGTCGCCGATATCGCGGGCTCCGGTGCGCCCGTTTGCCCACCGCGGCCGAGCCTGCGGCCGCGCAGATTGGCGGGGAAAACTTTGGTGTCGTTGACGACAATGGCGTCGCCACTGCGCAGCAGCGCCGGCAGATCGGCCATGGTGCGGTCCTCGAACTCGAGCGGGACATCAGAACGCACCACCAACAGCCGCGCGGAATCGCGCGGGCTAGCCGGCCGCAACGCAATGCGGTCCTCCGGCAGCGCAAAATCGAACAAATCCGTGCGCATGGCCAAGAAAATTTTCAGTCGATCAAATAATCGGCGGCGCCGCGCCCAAGGTTGCGCGTGACCAAGCGCGGCAATGGACGCGCTCCGTTACTTCATGTCGGCGGCGACCTGCGCCGTGACGATGTTGTCGGGATTGGCTGGCGGCTCGCCCTTATGCAGCTTGTCGACCACGTCCATGCCTTGGACCACCTCGCCGACCACGGTGTACTTGCCGTTGAGGAACGAGCCGTCGGCGAACATGATGAAGAACTGGCTGTTGGCCGAATTGGGGTCGCTGGTGCGGGCCATGCCGACGACGCCGCGTTTGTACGGCACGCTGGAGAACTCGGCCTTCAGATCCGGATATTTCGAGCCTCCGGTGCCGTTGTGGTTCTGGCCGTCGCCGGTCTGCGCCATAAAGCCATCGAGGACGCGATGGAACGGCACATTTTTGTAAAAGCCGTCGCGCGCGAGCTGCTTCATGCGTTCCGCGTGATGCGGCGCGATGTCGGCGCGAAGCTTGATGACGATCCGGCCTTCGGTGGTGTCGAGAATGAGCGTATTTTGCGGATCGACACCGGCGGGAAGCTGCGGCGGGGCCGCGTTGGCTGGTGCTGCACACATGATGGCAAATAGTACGGCAAGGACGCGTATCATGTCATCTCCCGGATGATGAGGTTTCAGCTTTTCGCGAATTTCTTTTTCAGCCGTGCCGCGACTTGCGCCGGAACAAAAGCCGAAACGTCGCCGCCCATGCCGGCAATTTGCCGGACCAAAGTGGCGGTGATCGGGCGGACCGCGGGCGCCGCGGGCAGGAACACCGTCTGCACTTCCGGCGCCATGGTGGCGTTCATGCCGGCCATCTGCATTTCGTAATCGAAATCGGCGGCATCGCGCAGGCCGCGCACCAGAATGGTGGCTCCGGCGCGATTTGCGGCACTGACAACCAGATCGGCGAAGGTGGTGCAGGCGAACTCGCAACCGGCCGCGCGCGCGAGCGGAGCGCAAATCTCCTCAGCCATAGCGAGCCTTTCCTCGGCCGAGAACAGCGGCGTTTTACCGGGGTGGATGCCGATCGCCAGCACCAGCCGGTCGGCAAGCCGCAAGGCTTTGCCTACAACATCGACATGGCCATTGGTGATGGGATCGAACGATCCGGCAAACAGCGCAGTCCGTGGCATGAGGGCGGTCTAGCCCGCGCTCCCGGCAACCGCAAGCGAGCTTTCGGCGCCGCCTGTGCAGAGCGATCGGCGCGCTAAGCCGCGCTCAAAACGTCGCAAGTCAGCTGCTGGCGTAACCTGGTGAACGCCGAGAATGGCCAGCACGGCGCCCCGATAAGGCAGATTAACAAGTGTTTTCAATGTTTTATCTCAAACGACGGTATTGTGATGCGCGTCACTGAGGCTGTGGCGGTCTTCGGCGACACTAATCTTCAAATGAAGAGCAACCAGACGGGCGAGAGCGCGTTGACTACTCGCGGCGTAGCAGGGTTGCGAACAGGGATTAGGTGTCATGATCAAGACCGTTTACGCCATCGCTGTGGCTGCGATCGCGGCGGCTTGCTTCGTCGCGTTCCCGAGCCTGTCATTTCAGGTCGAAGCGAGTTCGTCGGCGCTGGGCGCCAAAGGTGACCGCGCCGATGTGCGGCCGCTCGGTACGGACTGCGGACAGAACGCCTGGCCGTATTTCGATGCCGCCTGCGTCCGCGATGCCCGCAACCCGCTGGTGACGCCGCATGACGTGCGCTTTGTCTTCGCCGATCGCGCGTCCAGCCATTAGGACTACAGTTTGCCATGTACTGTCGGCGGGAGGTGTGTCCCCACCTCCCGCCATTTTTTTGTTTTTGCTTCCGCGCCTATTGCGCCGGATGATCGAGCCCCAGCGATTTGATGATCGGCGACCATCTGGCGAGTTCGGCCTGCATCGTCGCGGTAAAGTCCGCAGGCGTACCGCCAAGCGGCGCGAAGCTCAGCTTGCCGAGTGCGGCGCTCAAATCCGGTGTCTTTAAGCCTTCATTGATCGCCGTGTTGAGCCTGGCAACGATCGGTTGCGGCGTGTGGGCCGGCGCCAACAGGCCGGTCCAGGCGGTGGTGACGAAGTTCGGATAGCCGCTCTCGATCATGGTCGGCACGTCGGGCAATTGCGGAATGCGGTTCGGCGCGGTGACGGCAAGCGCCCGCAGCCGGCCCGACTGGATCAAAGGCAACAGCACAGCCGTGCTCTCGAAAGTCATTTGCACATTGCCCGCGACCAGATCGCTGATCGAGGGTCCGCCGCCCTTATACGGCACGTGCACGATGTCGATGCCGGCGCGTGCTTTGAACATTTCGCCGATCAGATGCGGCAACACGCCGATGCCGCCGGACGAGAAGTTCACCTTGCCCGGATTGGCTTTCGCATAAGCGACAAGCTCCTGGACCGTCTTGGCTGGCACCGCAGGATTGACGACAAGGACGGTTGAGGTCGAGCCGACGAGCGCGACCGGGTCGAAGCTCGTGAGCGGATCGTAACCGGCGTCGGCATGTAGAAGCGGCGCAATGATGAGGCCGCTCGCCGCCGAATAAAGCAACGTATAGCCGTCCGGCGCCGCCTCGCCTGCGTCCTTCGAACCGATCGTATTGCCGGCGCCGGCGCGGTTTTCGACGACAAAGGCCTGGCCGAGCGCGCCTTGCAGATAATTCGCGGTGAGCCGCGCAATGACATCGACCGGACCGCCCGGCGGCGTCGGCACGATGATTTTGACCGGCCGGCTTGGATAGGCTTGCGCCTGCGCCGCGCCGACGCCGTGAGCCGCCTGCAGCAAGAGAGCAAGCAGCCCCACCAGGACCAAGCGCGCGCGGTTCATGACGTTTCGCCCCTAGTATCGTTCTTTGCCGTGGGATGGGCTAATCTAGTCTGGAAGCGTATTCGACCGAAATAGGCCGCCTTGAGCGCGCCTTGACCCTGCTTTGACCTTTCTTGGACCCCCATCTAAGAGCCGCGAGAATAAAGCGTTTTGGTGCCATGCTGGTTCTGATCGACAACTACGACAGCTTCACCTTCAACCTCGTTCACTACCTCGGTGAACTGGGCGCGCGGGTCGCCGTGCATCGCAATGACAAGGTGACGAGCCGCGACGTCATCGCCGCCGATCCCGACGCCATCGTGCTGTCGCCCGGGCCATGCACGCCCAAGGAGGCCGGCATCTGTCTTGAGCTGATCGCGCAAGCCGCTCCGACAATTCCCATTCTCGGCGTCTGCCTCGGCCACCAGGCGATCGGCGACGCGTTCGGCGGCAAAGTGGTGCGCGCGCCCGAGCCGGTTCACGGCAAGCTCTCGGAAATCCGCCACCAGGGCCAAGGCATTTTTCGCGGCATCAATGCGCCGTTTAAGGCGACGCGGTACCATTCGCTCGTGGTCGAGCGCCAAAGCCTGCCGCGCGAACTCATCGTCACCGCCGATACCGACGGCGGCGTCATCATGGGCCTGGCGCACACCCGGCTGCCGGTGCACGGCGTGCAGTTCCATCCCGAAAGCATTGCGTCCGATCACGGCCACCTGATGCTGAAAAACTTTCTCGACATCGCCGCGGCGTGGAACACTTCGACTGGACGGAGCAACGATCCGCAGCACGCGCCGCAAAAGGCGCGTGCGAGCGTGAATTGAGGGCGGCGCCGTGACCGTAGAGTTCAGAGGCCTGATCGGCAAAGTCGCGACCGGGGCCGCGCTCAGCCGCGATGAAGCATCGAGCGCGTTTGAGCAGATGATGGCAGGCGAGGCGACGCCGTCGCAGATGGGCGCGCTCCTTATGGCGTTGCGCGTACGCGGTGAAACGGTCGAGGAAATCACCGGGGCCGTCGCGGCGATGCGGGCCAAAATGCTGCGCGTCAATGCGCCGCCCGATGCCATCGACGTGGTCGGTACCGGCGGCGACGCCTCGGGCTCGTTCAATATTTCAACGTGCGCTGCGCTGATCGTCGCCGGCGCCGGCGTTCCCGTCGCCAAGCACGGCAATCGCGCGCTGTCGTCGCGCTCGGGCGCGGCCGACGTGCTGGCGGCTTTGGGCGTCAATATCGATCTCAACCCCGACCAGATCGGGCGCTGCATCCGCGAGGCCGGCATCGGTTTCATGTTCGCGCCGTCCCATCATCCGGCGATGAAGAATGTCGGGCCGACGCGCGTCGAGCTTGGCACGCGCACGATCTTCAATCTGCTCGGGCCGTTGTCCAATCCGGCAGGCGTGCGCCGCCAGATGATGGGCGTGTTCTCAAAACAATGGACCGAACCGCTGGCTTTGGTTCTGAAAAATCTCGGCGCCGAGAAGGTCTGGGTGGTTCACGGCTCCGACGGGCTCGACGAAATCACGACGTCGGGGCCGACCACCGTCAGCGAACTCGAAGGTGGCGCGGTGCGCACCTTCGAGATCTCGCCGGAGGATGTCGGTTTGCCGAAGGTCAAACCGGAAGCGCTGCGTGGCGGCGACGCGCCGACAAATGCGACGGCGGTGCAGGAGGTGCTCGAAGGCAAGAAGAGCCCGTTCCGCGATGTCGCTTTGTTCAATGCCGCCGCCGCGCTTGTGGTCGCGGGCAAAGCGAAAAATCTGAAAAACGGCCTTGAGCTTGCCGCCCATTCGGTCGATTCCGGTGAAGCCGAAGGCCGGCTCGATCGCCTGATCGTGGTCTCCAACGATGGCTGACATTCTGGAAAAAATCGCGGCCTATAAACGCGACGAGATCGCAGCCGCAAAGCGCCGCCGCCCGCTTGCCGCGCTTGAGGCCGAGGCGAAAACCGCCGGCGCGCCGCGCGGCTTTGTGCGCGCCATCGAACAGCGCCTCGCCGGCGGCGACTATGCGCTGATCGCCGAAATCAAGAAGGCAAGCCCATCGCGGGGTTTGATCCGCGCCGATTTCGATCCGGCTGAGCTGGCGGCGGCCTATCAATCCGGCGGCGCGGCCTGTCTTTCGGTCCTGACCGACTTGCCCTCGTTCCAGGGCAGTCTCGATCACCTTGCCGCCGCGCGCGCCGCTTGCACGCTTCCGGTGCTGCGCAAGGATTTCATGTACGACACCTATCAGGTGACGGAAGCGCGCGCTTATGGCGCCGATTGCATCCTCATCATCATGGCTGCGGTCGACGATGGCGCCGCCACCGAGCTCGAGGCCGCGGCTGTCGCGCTCGGCATGGACGCCCTGATAGAAGTCCACGATGACAAAGAGTTAGAGCGGGCGCTTCGCCTGGAATCGAAGCTCATCGGCATCAACAATCGCGACCTCAAGACGTTCGCGACCACGCTCGCCACCTGCGAGCGGCTGGCGCGGTCCATCCCGGCAGGCCGCATTGTGGTCGGCGAGAGCGGCATTTTTGCCCCGGAAGATCTGGCGCGGCTTTCCCGGGTCGGCATTTCAACTTTCCTCGTCGGCGAGAGCCTGATGCGGCAGGACGACGTTGCTGCGGCAACGCGTGCGCTGCTCACGCGCAAAGCCGCGCTGGCTCAGGCGCGTTGATCGCCGTGCCGCGGCGGGCAAAAAAACTCACGCATCTGAGCCGCAGCGGCGAAGCCCGCATGGTCGATGTTTCGGCAAAGCCCGTGACCGAACGCGAGGCCCTCGCCGAAGGCCGTGTGGTGATGGCGCCGAAAACGCTCGCCATCGTGCGCAAGGGCAACGCCAAAAAGGGCGACGTGCTTGCGGCCGCGCGCATCGCCGGCATCCAGGCGGCCAAGCGCACTCATGAATTGATCCCGCTATGCCATCCGCTGGCGATTACCCAGATCGCGGTCGACATCGTGCCCGACGCCAAGCTGCCCGGCGTCAAGGTCACGGCGCGGGTCAAAGTCGCAGGTCAAACCGGAGTTGAGATGGAGGCGCTCACTGCGGTAGCGGTGGCCTGCCTCACCATCTATGACATGGTCAAAGCGGTCGAACGCGGCATGCGCATCGAAGGCATAAGGCTCGTTGAGAAGCGCGGCGGCCGGTCCGGCCATTATCGCGCCAAAGGATAGTTGCGGGAGTAATGCCGTGGCACTGATCCCGGTTGCCGAAGCACTTAATCGCGTGCTTGAGCATGCCGTGCCGCTGCCCGTCGAAGAGGCGCCGCTCGCGCAGGCCGACGGCCGCGTCCTGGCTTACGCTCTCAAGGCGCTGCGCACCCAGCCGCCAGCCGACATGTCGGCGATGGACGGCTACGCGGTGCGCGCGAGCGATGTGGACAACACGCCGGTGCGCTTAAGAGTCATCGGCGAGGTCGCGGCCGGCCGGCCGTTCGCGGCCAAAGTCGGCCCCGGCGAGGCGGCGCGCATCTTCACCGGCGGCGTAGTGCCCGATGGCGCCGACACCATCGTGATCCAGGAGCACACCACGCGCGATGGCGACAGCGTCGAGGTGCGCAAACCGACGGCGAAGGGCCGCAATGTGCGCCCGCGCGGACTGGATTTTCGTGAGGGTGAGCCTCTGTTTGCCGCCGGGCATCGTCTCACCGCACGCGATCTTCAGCTCGCCGCCGGAATGAACCACCCGCTCGTTCCGGTCTATCGGCGGCCGAAGATTGCTCTGTTCGCAACCGGCGACGAGCTGGTGCCGCCCGGCACCGAACCCGGTCCGGGCCAGATCGTCTATTCCAACGGTTTTGCGCTTGCGGCACTGGCGCGCGAGGAAGGCGCCGCGGTTACCGATCTCGGGGTGGTCCAGGACACGCTGGAGGCCACAATCACCGCCATTCGCGACGCGCGCGGTCTTCCCGCCGATATTCTGGTGACAACCGGCGGCGCTTCGGTCGGCGATTACGATCTGGTGCAGAAGGCGCTCGCCAGCGAAGGCATCGATCTTTCGTTCTGGAAAATCGCGATGCGGCCCGGCCGGCCGCTGATGTACGGCAGGCTCGGCGGCATGCACGTGCTCGGGCTGCCCGGCAACCCGGTGTCGTCCTACGTCTGCTCGGTTTTGTTTTTGGTGCCGCTCATCCGCCGCATGAGCGGACGGAGCGATATCAAAACGCCGATCGATTCGGCGGTGTTGGGAATTGACCTGCCTGCGAACGACGAACGCGCCGATTATCTGCGCGCGACCCTCAAGCAAGGCGCCGATGGACTGATCGCGACGCCCTTCCCGGTGCAGGACAGTTCCATGATGGCGCCGCTGGCGCAGGCGAATTGTCTCGTCATCCGAGAGCCTTACGCGCCGCCTGCAAAAGCCGGCAGCCGCTGCGCGATCGTTAAATTCGAGCGTTAAGCCGGCGTTGGCCAGCCCGTTCGACTTCTTCACTTCAAATTAAATGGTTGCGGAACACATATGGAACGGATAGTGTCCGTTCATGATTTGTTTCGTCCGGGAGCAACCCGTCGCGGGAACTTCCGGCCCAGGGGGAGAGCCACCGATGTTAACGCGCAAACAGGCCGAGCTGTTGCGGTTTATCCACGAGCGCCTCAAGGAAGCCGGTGTTCCCCCCTCGTTCGACGAAATGAAGGACGCGCTCGACCTGCGCTCCAAGTCGGGCATCCATCGTCTCATTACCGCGCTGGAAGAGCGCGGCTTCATCCGCCGGCTGCCCAACCGGGCGCGCGCCATCGAAGTGATCAAGCTTCCGGAATCGATGGCCCACGGCATGGTCTCCGGTCGCAGCCGCGGGTTCACCCCAAGCGTCATCGAAGGCAATCTCGGCCGCGTTCGCACCGGATCCGAGGACGAAGGCGGCCGTCCGGTCGCAGTCCCGGTGATGGGCCGCATTGCCGCGGGCACGCCGATCGAGGCGATCCAGACCCGCAGCCATACCATCAACATGCCGCCCGATCTTCTGACCACGGGCGAGCATTTTGCGCTCGAAGTGCGCGGCGACTCGATGATCGAGGCCGGCATTCTCGACGGCGACATGGCGCTGCTCAAACGCACCGACGCCGCCGACACCGGCGATATCGTCGTCGCGCTGATCGACGACGAGGAAGCTACGCTAAAGCGTTTCCGCCGCCGCGGCGCCTCGATCGCGCTCGAGCCCGCCAACACCGCCTACGAGGTCCGCATCCTGCCGCCGAACCGGGTGCGCATTCAGGGCAAGCTCATCGGGCTGTTCCGAAGGTACTGACAGGACCTTCCTGCCTCGCGATAGCGGGGCAGGGGGACCAGGCGAAGCGTGGTGGAACGGGCGCGGGCCTCGACGCGCACGGACATTTCGAGGGTAATATCAGCTTCGACTTTTTGATCGTCTTGCAGCGACAGCGAAGCTGCGAGTCAGACGCCCCCTCCACCGCCCTTCGGGCGGTCCCCCCTCCCCCGCTATCGCGGGGGGTATAGTCATATCTACCAAAGTAGCCCACCTAGAGATCATCTATCGGGAGATTTCACCGCCAGAGACAATCCGAATGATCTCCGACACAAGGTCAGAAGCAGGCCGGCCTGAAATGTCGAGACAGAGCTCATTGAGCGGAGCCAAAAAACTTGTGCCAATTCTGGGATTAAACAAGCCAAGGTGCGTTATTTCGCGTTTTCCATCCATCATATTTAATGCGCAATAGAGAAGAAGCTGGCGAATATCGGTCGATCGGAAGGATCTATCACCAGCCTTAACTTCAAAAAGAGTAGTTGGGAAATAAATGTCCCCCGCACTCGTATCCAAAATACCACAACCCGGAAAATGCGGATTGAGCTCGATTGGTTTCCCGTTCGCTGCTTTTCTAATGAATGCTCGGAGACGTTCGTAAAGAGTTAGAAACTCCCTAGTCTCAATCTCACTCAACGGTATTTCGGCTGCTCGCGCAGCGTAGTATTGCTCATTTGCATGCTGCACATCTCTAATTGCTTCGTTGATGACCTCGGCTGACGGAGTTCTGCTGCTCCAATTGTCGGTTGTCGCCTTCGAAAAAAGATGAAACGCGATCTCATTTACTAGTGCGCGGCGAGCCGGATCAACTTCCGATTTTATAGGTCTGTAAACGCGCTCATATAAGATCGCATTCAGTCTCCGCACAAACAAATCGGTAGTAGGCGTTATCGAATTCCAAGTTGACCCATGGATCCTAGCGAAAGCTGACGCCGAGGTCACAGCGGCACACTCCAACTTGAGTTCTGTGCCTTTTCAGATGCCCATCTTTTCACAAGCATTTCCAAAGGAGAAAGCCGCTGGCCGCGCTGGTGAATGGTGCACGCGTCACCGCCAAGCCCTGTGCCAGCTGACGACACCGCACTCCGCAGCGATGCTCGCCATCGTGTGGAGCGGCTAACAGGTTTGGCAGCGGCTGCCGATGTCCGCTTTGGGTCATTAACATGGAGCGGTCTATTCGATCGTCTCTTCGGCGGCGCTAAGGCTCAACCGTCAGCGACGTAACTACCCTACTAAAAAAAAAGAATAGGTTCGCAGACATCACCGCTGCACAATTACCGTCGCGCCAATCTTGGCATGATTATACAGATCGATGATGTCATCGTTAGACATACGGATGCAGCCTGAAGACACGCCGCCGCCAAGCTTCCAAGGCTCGTTTGTCCCGTGGATGCGGTATAGCGTATCACCCAGATAGAGTGCGCGCGCACCTAACGGATCATCCGTACCCCCTGCCATGTGACGGGGCAGATTTGGAAACCGCGTCAGTTCACCTGGCGTGGGCGTCCAATCCGGCCATTCGCGTTTGGGGGTAACCGTGCTGACGCCCGACCGAGCATAGCCATCCATTCCAACAGCAATGGCGTAGCGAATTGCCTTGCCGCCACCGAGCACGTAGTAGAGTCGCCGTTGGCTGGTGCTGACGACGATGGTTCCTCCGACCTGCGTGGTGGGATAATCCACCACTTCGCGTCGAATGATGCCAAAAACTATGCCAAAGGGAGTCTGAAGCGACCACACTTGGCCGGATGTCGGCGAATCTGCCGGCGCACTATTCGCACCACAGACGCCAACCAATGTGCTCGCGATAATTATCCAGAGCAGGCCAATCGTTTTCACCACGCTTGAACTCCGCGCATCTAGGGCGAAGGCCCAGAGGACCACCAAGGATCATAACAGGCGACCTTGGTAGCTGCTGTCACCGCTGCGCCACAGTGGACGAAAACTGGGAACCAGGGACCTGTCGGCCAAGAACCTGCCGCCGACCCGGCCCGATTCCAATAACTTAGCGCCGCGCATCAACTTAATTTGACGCCCGGGAACAACCGCGGCGTTTTGCAGTCTAGTCCTGGCTTGGCTACCGTCAGCCAATTTCGGGTTAGGTCCCAAAGCTCGACCGGGAGATACGAAAATGCTCAGCAAGACAAAGGTCGCGCTTTCCGCCGCGATTGTTCTCAGCACCGCCTTCCCGGCGTTGGCCGCGACCAAGCAACATCACGTCACCCGTGTTCCTCCGGCGACTTATAACACGGCCCCCGACACCAGTAGTGGCACCTGTTCGCCGACTCATGCCCCACTTTGCAGTAACATTTGCACGGGGTCTGGTCCTTGTGCGCCACCAGATAGCGACTAGCACGTCTGAGGGGATCGGGTTGTGTACCGCTCCGTGTAATGCCCGGCATTATCGAGAGTATCGGCGCGCCTTGTTCCCGTCACGCGACGTTCGTACCTTTTAGTCTTAGTCGATTGTCTTGGTAGATTCCGATGGAGGTAAGTCATGGGTCTCATCGACGTTCTCAACGGGATGCAGAATGGACCGCGGGGGCAACGCACCCCGAGCACAGGCAGCGGAGGCGGCGGAGGCATGTCGCCCATCACTATGGCGATCCTCGGCCTGCTCGCCTTCAAGGCGATCAAGAGCTTCAGCGGCAGTCAGCCGTCAGCCGCTTCGGCAAGTCCCGGCCAGTTGCCGGGCGGTGGCACCAGCAATGCCGGAGCCCAAAGCGGCGGCGGACTTGGCGATCTCCTCAAAGGCGGGTTGGGCACTCTGCTTGCGGGCGGCGCCGCCGGGAGCGTTTTGAGCGGCGGCTTGAGCGACCTGCTCAAGCAGTTTCAGCAAAGCGGGCACAGCGACACCGCGAGCTCGTGGGTCGGCACCGGGCCCAATAAAGCCATATCCCAAAACGATCTGGCCGGCGCTCTTGGCGCGGACAAGATCAACGCGCTCATGGCCCAATCTGGCATGTCGCGCGATCAATTGCTTGAAGGCTTGAGCCAATATTTGCCCCAGGCCGTCGACCAATTAACGCCCGAAGGACGTCTGCCGACCGAACAGGAAGCGGCGCACCTGCTCTAGTCCGTGCTTTGGCCCATTGCGAGAGAGCCGCCAATAATCGCTCCTCGCAAGAGTAGCGTGACCGGCAAAGGGAATACCGTGTCCATTTCTCGTACAATTTGGAGCAAAGATCATGAGCGTGTTTGGCAGCATTATGGGCGCGATATTCGGTCACGGCTCGGCGCAAGCGAGCGCCTCACCAACAGCGGCACCAAGCGTCGCTCCGGGGCAGACTGTTGACGTCGCCGCAATCGTTGACAAGGCAGCAGCGGCAACGGGCGAGAAGCTTGCCTGGCAAACCTCCATCGTTGATCTAATGAAGGCTCTCAATCTCGATAGCAGCTTGAGCGCACGCAAGGAACTCGCCAAGGAATTGAAATACACTGGCAACACAAATGACTCTGCGACGATGAACGTCTGGTTGCACGAGCAGATCATGGCAAAGCTCGCCGCCCACGGCGGTAAGCTGCCTAACGATATCAAGGCGTGAATCTCCGGCGCCGCGCTGCAGGGATCGGAGTTTCAGACCAATTCCCACTGGTGCAGATGTCGCCGGGAGCCGATTCAACAATTAAGGCCCAAGTCCCGCAAAGCATACTCGCCGGCGCCATCGCGTTTATGGGTGCATGCTCTAATCGCCGCTGCCGCCGGCCTTCGCCACGGTCTTGGCCCAGGTGTCGCGCAGTCCGACGGTGCGATTGAATACGAGCCGCCCGGGTTTTGCATCCCGGTCCGGGCAGAAATAACCCTGGCGTTCAAACTGTACCGCAGCGCCGGAAGTTTTTTCGGCCAAAGCCGCCTCGACGCGCGCGTCGGCGATCACCTCGAGCGAATCCGGATTAAGCTCGGCGGCAAAACTGCCGACCTCCGGCGAGGGCCGCATGAATAGCGGATTGTAGAGGCGCACTTCCGCCGGCAGTGAATCCTGCACCGACACCCAGTGCATCGTCGCCTTGACCTTGCGGCCGTCGGGCGCATTGCCGCCTTTGGTGGCCGGATCGTAGGTGCAGCGCAGTTCGACGACCTCGCCAGCGGCATTCTTCACGAACTCGCGGCAGGTGATGAAATAGGCGTAGCGCAGCCGAACCTCGGTGCCGGGCGACAACCGGAAGAATTTCTTCGGTGGGTTTTCCATAAAGTCGTCGCGCTCGATGAAAAGCTCACGCCCGAAACGCAGCCGCCGCGTTCCGGCAGCCGGGTTTTCCGGATGATTGAGCGCTTCAAGCTCTTCGGATTTTCCTTCCGGGTAATTCTCGATCACGACTTTAAGCGGGCGCAGCACGGCCATGCGGCGCTGCGCGCTTTTGTTGAGAAATTCGCGGATCGAAAATTCCAGCATCGCGACATCGACGGTGCTGTTGGCTTTGGCGACCCCGATGCGCTGGACGAAATCGCGGATCGCCTCGGGCGGCACGCCGCGCCGCCGCAGTCCAGCGAGCGTCGGCATGCGCGGATCGTCCCAGCCCGAAACATAGCCGCCGCGCACGAGCTCGGTGAGCACGCGCTTCGACAGCACGGTGTAAGTAAGATTGAGTCTGGCGAATTCGTACTGGTGCGGGTGCGAGGGCACCGGCAGGTTTTGCAGGAACCAGTCGTAGAGCGGGCGGTGGTCCTCGAATTCCAGCGTGCAGATCGAATGCGTGATGCCCTCGATGGCGTCGGACTGACCGTGGGCGAAATCGTAACTCGGATAGATGCACCATTTCGTGCCGGTGCGCGGATGCTCGGCGTGGAGGATGCGATAGAGCACCGGGTCGCGCAGATTGATATTGCCGGATGCCATATCGATCTTGGCGCGCAGCACCCGCGCACCGTTGGGAAACTCGCCGGCGCGCATTCTGCGCAACAGATCGAGGTTCTCCTCGACGCCCCGCTCGCGGAACGGGCTGTTCTTGCCCGGCTCGGTCAAGGTGCCGCGCGTTGTCCGCGTCTCATCCTGGCTCTGGTCGTCGACATAGGCCTTGCCGGCGCGGATCAGGACTTGGGCCCATTCGTAGAGCTTCTCGAAATAATCCGACGCGTAAAAGAAATTCTTGTCCCAATCGAAGCCGAGCCAACGCACGTCGGCCTTGATGGCGTCGATATATTCCTGCTCTTCCTTGGTCGGATTGGTGTCGTCAAAGCGCAGATTGCAGTGGCCGGAAAATTCCCCGGCGATGCCAAAATTCAGGCAAATCGACTTGGCATGGCCGATGTGCAGGTAGCCGTTCGGCTCGGGCGGAAACCGGGTGACGATGGTCTTGTGCCGGCCCGAGGCAAGATCGGCGCGCACGATATCACGGATGAAATCGTGGCCCGCTTCCCGCGTTGTTGTTTCCGCAACCGACATGAGAGCAAATTCCGCTTGTCGCCAAATTCCGCTTACCGAGCGGCCCAATAATCCGGACCTCGCGTCAATTCCAAGGCACAGGTCCAAGCCACTTGCCGTGCCGGCCCCCGGATTGAACAAGTTGGCCACGCCGGTCAAGTCCGCCGCAGGTAAGCGGTCGGCTTTTGATAACTTTCTGTGCTAAACGGGCGCGCCCGCGAGCTTTTGGAGAGACATGAGCGTCGTTACCCGTTTTGCCCCCTCGCCGACCGGCTTCCTGCATATCGGCGGGGCCCGCACCGCTTGGTTCAACTGGCTTTACGCGCGCAGGCACGGCGGCAAAATGCTGCTGCGCATCGAGGACACCGACCGCGAACGCTCGACCCAAGCCGCGATCGACGCCATCCTCGATGGGCTCGACTGGCTCGGCATCGCCTGGGACGGCGACGTCGTCTACCAATTCTCGCGCGTGGCGCGGCACCGCGAGATCGCCGAGGCGCTGCTTGCGGCCGGGCATGCCTATCGTTGCTATGCAAGCCCGGAAGAGCTTACGCAGATGCGCGAGGCCGCGCGCAGCGAAGGCCGCTCAAAACTCTATGACAGCCGCTGGCGCGACCGCGACCCAAACGAGGCGCCGCCCGGCGTCAAGCCCGCGATCCGGCTCAAGGCCCCGCTCACCGGCGAGACCGTCATCGAGGATCAGGTCCAGGGACGCGTGGTCTGGCAGAACGAGAATCTCGACGATCTCGTGCTGCTGCGCTCCGACGGCACGCCGACCTACATGCTCGCGGTCGTTGTCGACGACCATGACATGGGCGTGACGCATGTCATCCGCGGCGACGATCATCTGACTAATGCCGCGCGACAGAAGCAGATCTACGACGCACTCGGCTGGACGGTTCCGGTGATGGCCCATATCCCGCTGATCCACGGCCCGGACGGTTCAAAACTGTCCAAGCGCCACGGCGCGCTCGGCGTCGACGCCTACCGCGCCATGGGCTATCTGCCGGTGGCCTTGCGCAATTACCTGGTGCGGCTCGGTTGGGCCCACGGCGACCAAGAGATTTTTTCCACCGAGGAAATGGTCGCGGCTTTCGATCTGCCGCAGATCGGCCGGTCCCCGGCGCGGTTCGATTTCGCCAAGCTGGAAAGTCTCAACGGGCACTACATCCGGCAGAGCGACGATGCCCAATTGCTCGAAGCGATCGATCGGCTGCTGACTCATATCGCCGACGGCAAGGAACTGGCCGCGCGCCTGACCCCGGACTTGCGCCAGCAATGGCTGGCGATCATGCCGAGCTTAAAGGAACGCGCCAAAACCCTTCTCGATATCATTGATGGCGCAGGCTTTCTCCTGACCGACCGCCCTCTCCCGCTTGACGACAAAGCCAGCGCGCTGTTGACGCCGGAGGCACGGGCGTTGCTCGCCGACATCGGCGCCGAGCTTGCCGGCGTCGAGCCATGGACCAGCGAGGCGACCGAACGGATCGTGCGCACCTTCGCCGAGCAAAAAGGCGCCAAACTCGGCGCCGTGGCGCAGCCGTTGCGCGCCGCCTTGACCGGGCGCACCACGTCGCCCGGCATATTCGAAGTGCTCGTCGTGCTCGGCAAGGCGGAGAGCCTGGCGCGGATCGCCGATCAGGCGGCAGGCGCCGGCGCA
The DNA here is from genome assembly GCA_963790975.1 of uncultured Alphaproteobacteria bacterium. Lineage (GTDB taxonomy): Bacteria > Pseudomonadota > Alphaproteobacteria > Rhizobiales > Xanthobacteraceae > BOG-931. Next base: position 59,779 of record CAWBQV010000009.1, on the reverse strand, counting down.
CGATCGCTTGCCGGCTGAGCGGGAAATGCATGCCTTTGTCGGCGCCGGTGGATCGCGCAAAGCACGATCACGGGCTATCATCTTGCAGCGCACACAAGGTTGCGCTACGCCATAAGGGCCGGCTCGAACATGCCGCCCAACTGCCATGCCGCCCAACTGTATTGGCCGATGCGGCCGCGCGCGGCCCGCCATTCCGGTTACATCATTCGGTAGTCAGCATCGAGGATACGATCATGGACGCGAAGACCAGCGCCGGCGCTAACATCAAATCTGGCACGCTGAAACTTGGCGACAAGGACTACACCTTTCCGATGTACGAAGGGACCATCGGTCCTGAAGTCATCGACATCAGCAAGCTCTATGCCGAGGCCGGCATCTTCACCTACGACCCCGGCTTCACCTCGACCGGGAGCTGCGAGTCCAAGATCACCTATATCGACGGCGACCTGGGCGTCCTGCTCTATCGCGGCTATCCGATCGCCGATCTCGCCGAACACGGCGATTTTCTCGAAACTTGCTACCTGCTGCTCTACGGCGAATTGCCGACCTCGACCCAAAAGGCAGAGTTCGTCGACAGCGTAGTCCATCACACGATGGTGCACGAGCAGATGAGCCGGTTCTTCCAGGGCTTCCGCCGCGACGCGCACCCGATGGCGGTCATGGTCGGCTCGGTCGGCGCACTGTCGGCGTTCTATCACGACTCCACCGACATCACCGATCCGAAGCAGCGCATGGTCGCTTCGATCCGCATGATCGCCAAAATGCCGACGCTGGCCGCGATGGCCTACAAATACTCGGTCGGCCAGCCGTTCATGTATCCGGACAACGATCTGGATTACGCGTCGAACTTCCTGCGCATGTGCTTTGCGGTGCCGTGCGAGAAATACACAGCCAATCCGGTGATCGCACGTGCCATGGACCGCATCTTCACCCTGCACGCCGACCACGAGCAGAACGCTTCGACGTCGACGGTGCGGCTCGCCGGTTCCACAGGCGCCAATCCGTTCGCCTGCATCGCCGCCGGGATCGCCTGCCTGTGGGGCCCCGCGCATGGCGGCGCCAACGAGGCGGCGCTGAAAATGCTCGCCGAAATCGGCAGCGTCGAGCGCATTCCGGAATTCATCAAACGCTCGAAAGACCCGAAGGATTCATTCCGGCTGATGGGTTTCGGCCATCGCGTCTACAAGAACTACGACCCGCGCGCGAAAATCATGCAAAAGACCTGCTACGAGGTCTTAAGCGAACTCGGCATCAAGGATCCGCTGCTCGACATCGCCATGGAGCTCGAGAAAATCGCGCTGCACGACGATTATTTCGTCTCGAAGAAGCTTTATCCCAACGTCGACTTCTATTCCGGCATCACGCTGCGCGCGATGGGCTTCCCCAACACCATGTTCACGGTGCTGTTCGCGCTGGCGCGCACCGTCGGCTGGATCGCGCAGTGGAAAGAGATGATCGAGGATCCGCACCAGAAACTCGGCCGCCCGCGCCAGCTCTATACCGGCTCGCCGGCGCGCGAATATCAGCCGATGTCGAAGCGGAAGTAAGACGGGCGAATGGCGAAGTCGCGCGTAGCCAATAGAATGCAATGATCGCCTATTCGCCACGCGCTATTCGCGTTTCGGATCGTACGCCCAGGTCAGGTACGCGCCGCCCCAGGTGAAGCCGCCGCCGAATGCCGCCAGGATCAGCCGATCCCCGGCGCGCAGCATGCTTTCGTAATCCCACAGGCACAGCGGAATCGTGGCCGCGGTGGTGTTGCCGTATTTGTGGATCGTGATCATGACCCGCGCCGCCGGCAGCTTCATGCGCTCGGCGGTCGCTTCGATAATGCGCTTATTGGCCTGATGCGGCACCAGCCAGTCGATCTTGTCGCCGGTCAGTTGATTGCGTTTCATCAGCTCGGTTGCGACCTCGGCCATGCGCGCGACGGCGAATTTGTAAACGGCGGCGCCTTCCTGGTGGACATAATGCAGGCGCCTGGCGACGCTTTCCGCCGTCGGCGGCATGCGGCTGCCGCCGGCTTTTTGATGCAGATGCGGCATGCCCGCCCCGTCGGAATGGATCACCGTGTCGATGATGCCGTACTCCCTGTTCGGTTCGATCAGTACGGCGCCGGCGCCATCGCCGAACAGCACGCAGGTGGCGCGATCGGTGTAATCGATGATCGCCGACATTTTGTCGGCGCCGACCACGATGATCTTGCGGAATTTTCCGGTTTCGATGAATTGCGAAGCAACCGTCAGCGCATAGACGAAACCCGAACACGCCGCCTGCACGTCGAAACTGCCGATCAAGCGGATGCCCGCCATGTCGCAGATCAGATTGGCGGTTGAGGGAAACACAAAGTCCGGCGTCGTCGTCGCGCAGATCAGAAGGTCGATCTCGCCGGGAGCGGTTCCGGTTTTCTTCAACAGCCCGCGAACCGCCTCGGCGCCCATATGCGAAGTGCCAAGCCCCCTGCCCTTGAGAATGCGCCGCTCTTTGATGCCGGTCCGCTCGACGATCCACTCGTCGCTGGTATCGACCATTTGCGCCAATTCGGCATTAGAGAGCACGTCGGGCGGCACGTAACCGAAAACCCCGGTGATGGCGGCACGGATCGGGGACTTGCGGACCGTTTTTTTGGTCTTGCTCACGCGGACTACTTTGCAATTACGCTTCGGGGCGGTGGAATGGGTGCGGCTTAGCAGGATGCTTGCGGCATTGGTAGAGCCGACGGTGATGCGCAGTTAACACGGCTGTGCCGCCTCGCTTATTGCGGCAGCGGGACTGCGGCCGCGGCGGGCTAGTTCAATGACAATGGCCGCCGCTTTGGCGCTCGGGCTCGCGGCGCCGATGGCCATGATCTGATCGAGACGTCCGAACGCCTCGATCTGCCGCCGCCGTTGCGGCGTGTCGGACAATAGCGGGGCCAGCGCATCGGCAAGCTGCCCCGGCGTGCAGTCCTCCTGCAAAAGCTCCGGAATGACGTTTTCGCCGATGACCAGATTGGCAAGGATGACGCTCGGCAAGCGTGATTGCAGCCGGATGAGGCGCGCCACCACCGCTTCGATGGCGTGCAGCCGGTAGGCGGCGACCGTCGGCACACCGGCGAGCGCGAGTTCGAGCGTCACCGTGCCGGATGCAGCCAAGGCGGCGCGCGCGCTGCGGAACGCCGCCCATTTGTCGGCCGGCTCAACCACAATGCGCGGCGTCACGGTCCAGCCGGCGACGGCCTCGCGCACTTGCGCGGCGCGTTGCGGAACGGTCGGCAGCACCACCTCCATCGGCCCGATACGGGCGGCGACACGTTCGAGAGCAGAGCCGAATATGCCGATGTGGCGGCGGATCTCGTTGGTCCGGCTGCCCGGCAGCGCCAGAATAATCGGCGGATCGGCCAGCCGCCGCCGTGCTTCTTGCGCGCCGGGGCGCAACTCGGCGATCCGCTCGATCAGCGGATGGCCCACATAGATGCAAGGCGGACCGCCAAGCCGCCGGTGCACTTCGGGCTCGAATGGCAGGATGGCCAGCACTTGATCAACATAGCCGCGCATGGCGCGCGCGCGTCCGGCGCGCCAGGCCCAAACCGACGGCGACACGTAATCCAGGATCGGGATCGAAGGGGCAAGCCGCCGCACCTTGCGGGCGACACGGTGCGTGAAGTCCGGACTGTCGACGATAACCAGCGCGTCGGGATGCGCGGTAACGACGTCGCGCGCCGCCTGCCGGATGCGCCGGAAAATAACCGGCAGCTTTTGCGGGACGGCGGCAAGACCGATGATCGCAAGTTCATCGATGGCAAATGGGCTTACGATCCCGGCCGCCGCCATGGCGCGTCCGCCGATGCCGGAGAGCTTCACCGCGCCGCCTTCTTGCCCGGTCAGCGCGCGCGCCAATGCCGCGCCCAGCGCATCGCCGGATTCCTCCGCGGCAATAATGTAGATCGAGAGCGGTCGCGACGATAACGGCTGCGGGGCGTGATTCATCCTGCCGCGCCTTGGCGCACGCCGACGAGGAAGATGCCTGCGCGGTCGGCGGCCGCGGTGACCTGGTCGGCTTCCGCAATCATCGTCGAGCCGGCGGCGACGGCGAGACCGGCAAGACCGGCGCGCGCGACATTTTCGATGGTGCGCGGACCGATCGAGGGCAGATCGAAGCGGTGGTCCTGACCGGGCTTGGGCGCTTTCACCAAGACCCCGATGCCCGGCGCCGCGGTGACGCGGCCGATCCGGCGCAGTTCGGCAATGCGGGTCAGCATATTATCGGTGCCCTCGGCGGCTTCGACGGCCAGCACGTTGTTATTGGCGACGATGGCGGCCTGGCCGACGTCGAACGGGCCGAGCGCGGCAATCACCTCGAGCGCGCGTGCGATATCGGCCCGGTCGCGCTCGGACGGCTGCTGGCGGCCGAGCACGCCCTCGGGAGCAAAAACTTCCGGCGCCACGTCTTTGACGCCGACGACACGCAGCCCGCCGCTTTCCGCCACACCGGCAATGCCGGAGAGGAGCTTGTTGTCGCCGCCGCGAAAGGCGCGCGCCACACGCGGCATCAACCGGATGGTTTGCCAATCGAGCCGCAATTGCGTGATCGGCGGCCGCAACAGCGTGCCGATAAACAGCACCTCGCGGCAATTCTCCGCACGCGCAAGACGAAAAAACCGCCCCGCCTGGCCAATCGCGATCCAGTAATGCGCATAGCGCTCGATCACGGCGGCGTCGGCCCAGCCCTTGATGCCGAACATCACTGGGCGCCGGCCGCGACGGGCCACGGCGTCGGCGACCGCGCCGGGAAAGCTGCCGCCGCCGCAAATGATTGCGAGCGGATCAAGCCCCCGCTCAGCCATGTTTCCGTCAGCCATAACCCGGCCCGTCAGGCTTCATCTTCGGCAAGCGCGGTGGCATTTGCCTTGTCGCGCGGCCGCATCAGCGGGCGTTTGCCGCCCGCGCGAATGAACGCAATGATCTTGCCGACCATCGCGTCGTCGGCAAATTCGCGCGCCACCGCGTCGACGCGGTCGGCGATACGCCCTTCGACAAAGAACAACGAGCGATAGGCGCGGCGCAAACGATGCAGTTCGGCGCGCGTTGCGCCGCGCCGCCGCAAGCCTACCACATTCAGTCCGACCAGCGCTCCGGTCTGGCCGAGCGCAAAACCGAACGGGATGATGTCGTCGCGCGCCGCCGACATTCCGGCCATCATGACGCTCTCCCCGACGCGCACGAATTGATGGATCGCGACGTGGCCGCCAAGGAACGCGTAATCGCCGACGCTAACATGGCCGCCGAGTACAACGTTGTTGGCGAGCATCACGTCGTTGCCGACCTGGCAATCGTGACCGACATGGGAGCCTACCATGAACCAGCAGAGGTCGCCGACCCGGGTTATGCCGCCGCCGTCCTCGGTTCCGGTGTTCATGGTGACGCTTTCGCGCAGCTCGCAACGCGCGCCAATGACGAGCCGGGTCGCGCCGCCGTGATAATGCACCGATTGCGGCGGCGTGCCGAGCGAACAGAACGGATAGACGACAGTCGCCTCGCCGATCGTGGTGGTGCCGGTGACGTTGACATGGGAGAGCAGGCGCACGCCGTGCTGCAGCTCGACTTGCGGCCCGACCAGACAATAAGGCCCGATCTCAACGCCGTCGCCAATGCGTGCGCCGTCGGCGACGCGCGCGGTCGGATCAATCGCCATTTAGGCCTCAATGATCGCGCCGACCTCGGCCTCGGCGATGAGAACACCGCTCACCTTGGCCTCGCCTCGGTACCACCACATGTTGCGGCGGTGCGCGATCTTGTTGACGTGATATTCGACGATATCGCCCGGCACGGCGGGCTTGCGGAATTTAGCTTTGTCGATGGTGAGGAAATACACGGCGCGTTGTTTGGCGGCGGCACTCATCTGACGCAGACACAGCACCCCCGCCGTCTGCGCCATGCCCTCGATCAGCAGCACGCCCGGCATGACCGGATTTCCCGGAAAGTGGCCGACGAATTGCGGTTCATTTATCGTGAGGTTCTTGATACCGATGCCGTGTTCCTCGCCCTGGATGTCGACGATGCGATCGATCATGAGAAAAGGATAACGATGCGGCAACAGCCGCATGATCTCGCCGATGTCGGCGATTTCGGCGGTCTTGCCGTTCATTCGTCCACTCCTTCGGACTTGGTATCGGACCTGATATCGGACTTGGCATCGGATTTGGGCTCCACTTTACGGCCCCGCCGCACCAGCCGACGGACGGTCGCTTGACCGCGTTTCCAATCAATCGCCGGCTCGGCCGGAAAGCCTGCCCAGCGCGCGCCAGCCGGGACATTCGACATGACGCCGGCGCGCGCGCCGAGCATGGCCCCCGCGCCGATTGTGATGTGGTCGGCGATACCCACCTGACCGCCCAACATCGCGAAGTCTCCCACTGTCACACTGCCCGAAATGCCGACTTGGGAGACAATCAGGCAATGTCGTCCGATCGAACAATTGTGTCCGATTTGAACGAGATTATCGATTTTCGTTCCTTCGCCAATGACGGTATCGCGGGTCGCGCCGCGATCGATCGTGGTATTGGCGCCGATTTCGACGTCGTCCTGAATTATGACGCGGCGGGTCTGCGGGATTTTCTGATGACCTTTCGGACTTGGCAGATAGCCAAAACCATCCTGGCCGATGCGGACGCCGGGATGGACGATCACGCGATCGCCGACCAGTGCGTGCAGAATGGAGGCGCCGGCGCCGATCGCGCAGCCGCGTCCGATGCGCACCCCGGGGCCGATCACGGCGCCGGCCGCGATCACGGTGCCGGCGCCGATTTCAGCATGCGGTCCGATCACCGCGAGCGGATCGACGGTGACGCCGCTCTCCAGCCGCGCGGTCGCATGCACCTGGGCGCCGGCTGCATGTCCGCTCACCCCAAATAACGACGACGGCCGCAGCGCGTCGGGAAATAGCTTGCGCGTCACCACAACGAAGCCCGGATAGGGATACGCCGTTTCCAGCACGGCAAGCCTGCGGGGGGCGGCGGCCGCGAAACGCGGAGCGATTAGGCAGGCTCCGGCGCGCGTCGTGGCCAGCTCGCCCAGAAACTTTGAATTGTCGAGAAAGCTCAAGTCCGACGGGCCGGCCGCATCGAGCGGCGCAACGTTGCCAATACGCCGGTCTGAGGGATCGCCGTCGCGCAGCTTGGCGTGCGTCAGCGCGGCAATCTCGCCGGTCGTCAACACGCTGGTCGCTTGGAAGAAATCGGGCATAAAGCGGTCCGTGACGGCGCTATAGCCGCGATTAAAACTGCGCCCCGCCGCCGAAGGCGAAGAACTGGGTTCGGTCATACCCCTGCTTGAGGAGCGGATAGGCGAGATCGAAGCGCAGCGGACCAAACGGCGAATCCCAGATGACGCTTGCGCCGACCGATGCCCGCATGGCGGCACTATCGGCGTACTGCATCCCGCATTGGCAGACGAAGGGTGTGGCAGGCGACGCAGGATTTATGGTGCCGTTGATTTCGCCGGTTGCCGGACTCTGAGTTTCGCCCTTGTAGCCCCACACCGATCCGGAATCGACGAAAACAGCGCCACGGAAGCCGGCATCCTTGGGCAGAAAGTAGAACGGATACTGGAATTCGAGGCTGGCGCCCCAGTACATCGTGCCGCCGATGTTATCGTTGGTCGTCCCGGGCGTAATGTCGCGCGGGCCTATGCCGGCCGGCTGAAATCCGCGAACCAGATTTGGCCCCATCTTGAAATCGTCAAGCATGCGGACATAGCCGTCGCTGGAAGGACATTCACCTGCCGGACATGTGCTGAAGCCGATCATGTCGCCGGCTTGCAGATGCAGGCTGCCAATGAGGTCGGTGACGACCTCGTAATAACTGCGCATTTCCACGGTGGTGCGCATATAGGCCACGTCGCCGCCGAGGCCGGCGAAATCCTGGCCGAAATTGATATACATACCGCTAGTGGGGAGTTTGTTGTTGTCGATCGTGCTGTAGGACAATCCGTATCCGGCCATCGATGTCAGATAGGATCCGTTGGCAAGCTCCACCCTCACCGGAAGCGAAGCCTGGCCATATAAGAAGCAGTTGCTTTGGGCGCCCGCCGCTGAGGCAATAGTATAGCCGGGCCACACCACCGCTGGCGGAGACGCGAGGCCGGTAGCGGCGGTAACGGCGGCCGGTGTCGGGAAGGTGCTTGCAAAATCCGGATTGATGTTGTTGCAGTCGTCCAAATAAGACGGCAGCGTGATCTTTTGGGTATAGGCCGAATAGCGCAACTGGAAGGTCAAGTCTTCGCGCAGCGGAATATTCCACCGCAGCGTACCACCCAGGGATTCAGTTCCATACGACAGATAAGTATTAGCGAGGGTTTCCTTGGCAAACAAATCGACGCCCAGGCTGGTCCTGGTGTCGAGAAAGTAAGGCTCGGCGTAATTAAATTCGACGCTGCGGATATATTCACCATAGGTCGCTGCGATCTTGGCAAATCTGCCGGTGCCGAGAAGGTTGCGTTCGGAAACCGAAACCTGCGCCAGCCAGCCCTCCGACGTCGAATACCCTCCCATGATCGAGAAGTCGCCGGTCGATTGCTCTTCGACGTCGACATTGACCACCACCCGATCGGGCGCCGAGCCCGGCTCGTTGGTTATTTTCACCGACTTGAAAAAGTTGAGGTTCTTGATCCGCCGTTCGGCGCGATCGACCAGCGCGCGATTGTACGGATCGCCCTCGGCGATATCCATTTCGCGGCGGATCACGTAATCGCGGGTGCGATAATTGCCTCGGATGTTGATACGCTCGATATAAGCGCGCGTGCCTTCATCCACGATAAAAACGACGCCGATCGTTCTGGTATCCGGGTTGCGGTCGCCGCGTGGCCGCACCGTTCCGAACGGATAGCCGCGCCTTGCCAGCTCGACGGTCATATCCTCGACTGTCTTTTCGATGGCCTCGCCGTTGTAAACCTGGCCCGGCGCCATGCGCAGCAGTGAGCGTAGCGTCTGCGGGTCGACGGCGCGAACGGTCGACTGAACGTCGATCGCGCTGAAACGGTAAAGCGGTCCTTCCTCGATCGTGAAGGTGACGATAAAGCCCTTCTGGGCCGGATCGTATACGCCGGTCGCCGACACGACCTGCACGTCGGCATAGCCGTGTTTGAGATAGAAGCGCCGGATCAAATCGCGGTCGGCCTCGATGCGATCGGGATCGTAGACGTCGGCGGTCTGCAGGAAGCTCAGAAAATTCGATTCGGTCGTCTTGATCACCTCTTTGAGGCGGTACGCCGAATAGGCTTTGTTGCCGAGGAAGACGATCTGCTTGATGCCGGTCTTCTCGCCCTCGTTAATGACGAAGACCAGATCGACGCGGTTGTTCGGCCGCTCGACGATCTGCGGTACGACCGTGACGTCGAAGCGCCCGTTGCGCTGGTAGACTTCGATAATACGCTGGGTGTCGGCCTGCACCGTGGGGCGCGACAGGCCGCCGCGCTCCTTGGAATCGATCTCTTGCTGGAGCTGCTCGTCCTTGAGGCGCCGATTGCCCTCGAACGCGATGCGGTTGATGACCGGGGCTTCCACCACTGTCACGATCAGCTTGCCGCCGGACTGGGTCATCTGGACGTCTTGGAACAGGCCGGTGCCGTAGAGCGCCTTCAGCGCGGCATTGATCTTGGCGGCATCGAGATGCTCGCCGGGCGCCACCTTGAAATACGAGCGCACCGTGTCGGCATCGACACGGCGGTTGCCCTGGACGACGATGGAGCTCGCGGTAAGACCGGTATCGGCCGGCGCCGCGACGGCGGTGCCTGCAAATCCAAAAATACCCAGTCCGAGGAGCAAGCCGGCCACGACCAGCCCTCGTTTTACCCGCACACACATGTTCATGCGCAAAGCGCCCTTCGTACCCTCGTGGCCGCCCCCAGTGGCGGGCTACTCAATATCTCCCTAAGTTCGCCTTGCTCAGTATCCAATTTCCCTTGATATTTCCATGAGTTCTACCACCCCTGCGGCATCATTACCACGCCCCCTCAGGACGTCGTTAGATGAACGATGTCATTGAATGTTGCAAATATCATCAACATCACGACGATCGCGAGACCGATGCGAAAGCCCACTTCCTGGGCCCGTTCGGACAACGGACGGCCGCGCATAGCTTCAATCGAATAGAACAAAAGGTGACCGCCATCGAGCAGGGGAATCGGAAACAGATTGAGCAGCCCGATTGAGACCGAAATGGCGGCAGCAATATGCATTACCGCCACAAAACTTATGGTTGCAACCTGTCCGACTATTCGAGCGATCCCAATTGGACCACTTAGCTGGTCGGCCGACTTTTGGCCGACTATGATGCCGCCGATGTAAGTGAGCGTCTGGTCGATCACGAACCAGGTTTCCCGCACTCCCATCCAAACTGCTTGAGGCGGCGAGACCGGCTGAAATTTCAAATCGTCCGGTGACGGCGCACGTTTGATGCCGAGAACCCCGATACGATGAACGCTCCCCAAGATGTCCTTTTGCGCTTGAAGTGCTGGAGTCGCTTTAAGCACCAGCGGAATCCCGTTACGATTTACCTTGATCGAAAGCGTGTCACCGGCGCTCTCGCTGACGATGCGTTGCATGTCGGCAAAGTCTTCGATCGCCTGGCCATTGATCGATATGACGACGTCGCCCGGTTCAAACCCCGCCACCGCCGCGGCGCTTTCGGGCTGAACCGAGTCCACCCGCGCGCTCATCGTCTGCTTGCCGTACAACATGAAGATTACGGAGAAAATGACGATAGCTAAAACGAAATTTGCCATCGGGCCGGCCACGACTATGGCCGCCCTTTTGTATACCGGCTGGAAGAAGAAGCTGTGCACCCGCTCGCCCGGATCCATCGCCTCAAGCCGCGGCGCATCGGGAACGCTGCCGGCGTTTTCGTCGCCGAAAAATTTGACGTAGCCGCCGAGCGGAATCGCCGCGATTTTCCAGCGCGTGCCGTGGCGATCGTTAAAGCCGATGATTTCGGGGCCAAAACCGATGGAAAATACGAGAACCCGCACCCCGCACAGGCGGGCAACAAGAAAATGCCCGAGTTCATGGAAGAACACGACAAGGCTCAGAACGAACAAAGTCGGAATCAGGAGACCTGTGACGCCTCCCCCAAGCGCATGTAAATGCGCCAAAAAATACGACCCCATGACCGATTGTGTCCCCACGCCCCCCGGGTATGCCCCGTACCCGATGTCTTAAACCTATGACGCCATTGCGGCAATTTCTGGCAGGAGGTCGGCCGCTAACCTTCTTGCATTATGGTCAATGGCCAACGCCTCATCGACGGATTGTGGCTCGGCGGTCTCGCCGCGCCGTTCCGCGGCATCGAGCGTTGCCTCGACCAAAGCCGCAATTCCGCTGAATCCGAGCCGCCGGGAGACAAATTCTTGCACGGCGACCTCGTTTGCGGCGTTGAGGATGGTGGGTGCCGCCCCGCCGGCCGCCAGGGCGCGGCGGGCAATCGCCAGGGCAGGGAACCGCACCAGATCGGGCGCCTCGAAGGTCAGCTTGGCGACCTGCGCCAGATCGAGCCGCGGCGCCGGCGTCGCCATACGCAGCGGCCAAGCCAGGCAATGGGAGATCGGAATGCGCATATCCGGCGAGCCGAGTTGCGCGATCACCGAGCCGTCGCGGAATTCCACCAGACCGTGAATGATGGATTGGGGATGCACGACGACGTCGAGCTCCTCGGGCGTCAGCGCAAACAGGTGATGCGCCTCGATCAGTTCCAGGCCTTTGTTCATCAGCGTCGCCGAATCGATGGTGACCTTCGGCCCCATCGACCAAGTCGGATGTTTCAGCGCTTCTTCCAGCGTGACCTTGCGGATCGCTTCGAGCGGCCAGGTGCGGAACGGTCCGCCCGAGGCGGTGAGCACGATGCGGCGTACGTCCTCGCGCCGGCCGGCGCTCAGGGCCTGGAAGATCGCATTATGTTCGGAATCGACCGGCAGGACGGTGGCGCCTTTGGCCGCCGCTCGCCGCATGAACAGCGCGCCGGCGCAGACCAAACACTCTTTGTTGGCGAGCGCGACAGTGGCGCCGCGTTCGGCCGCAGCAAGCGTAGGCGCCAAACTCGCAGCCCCGGTAATCGCCGCCATGACCCAATCGGCCGGCCGCTGCGCGGCCTCGACCATCGCCGCCGGGCCGGCTGCTGCTTCGATGCCGGAGCCGGACAGCGCAGCTTTGAGTTCGCCATAGGCCGCCGGATCAGCGACCGCGGCAAAGCGCGCGTTCAGTTCGCGCGCCAGGCGCGCCAGCGCACCCGCATCGCGATGCGCGGTGACGGCTTCGATCCGGTAGCTCGCGGAATCGCGCCGCAATAAATCGACCGTGCTCGAGCCGATCGAGCCCGTCGCGCCGAGCAGCGTCACTGTGCGCGGCTGACGCGCCAGTTCGAGTTTCGGCAACGGCCGCTTCTGCTTCATTCCCCTACCCACCAACCGCTACCCACACGTCGTTCGCCACACGGAACTCTACCATACCAACAAGCCGCGGGCCGGCGCAGCCATGCCCTGGCGGGCGATGCCGATCAGAACAGCGACCAAGGCCGCGAACAGAAAGCCGTCGAGACGATCCATCACGCCACCATGGCCGGGAATGAGGCTGCCGGTGTCCTTGGCGCCAAAACGCCGCTTTACCGCGGATTCGAATAGGTCACCGCCTTGCGCAACAATCGAAAGCACCGCTGCCAGAATGCCCGCCACGACCGGCTTGGCTCCGCCCATCGCATAAGCGGCCAAGGTGCCTGCGGCAACCCCCCCGCCAAGACCGCCGATGGCGCCCGCCCAGGTCTTGTTCGGGCTGACTTGCGGCCACAACAAAGGGCCACCGATAGTCCGCCCAGCCAAATAGGCAAAAATGTCGGTGGCCCAGACGGTTGCGAACAGAAACACAAGTGCCGTAAGACCCAGTTCGGGGTCGCTGCGCAGCACCACCGGACTGACCAGAGCGACGCCAGCATAGATCACCCCGGCGGGGCCCCAAAGGGCGGGATCCGAGGCCGGAAAACGGCGCGGCCAGGCGGTCATAATACCGCCGGCGAGCACGGCCCCGGCTGCGATCATGCCGAAGGCGGCGCCGCCAGCGCGCTCACCGGCGAGAACCGCCGCCGCGAGCAATGCCGCGGCTCCGGGCATCAGGATGCGCGGATCGGCGCTGCGGATCACCAGCGCCGTCCACTCCCAGAGGATGACGCCTGCCGCGATGGCGCAGAGCGCAACGAACAGCCAGCCGCCGAGGTAAGTGATGATGAGAACGACAGGCGCGAGCACGAGCGCCGAAGCGACGCGGCGGGACAGATTACGTGCCGCGCTTGCGTCGGATGCGGTCTTGGCGCCGGCGCCGGGATCGTGCTGGTTAAGAGTGCTCACGATCCAATCTGGGCGATCAATCCGCCGAAGCGGCGTTCGCGCCGGCGATATTCGGCGATGGCGCCTTCGAGCGCGGCGCGGTCGAAATCGGGCCAATTGATCGGAACGAAGACAAGTTCGCTATAGGCGGCTTGCCACAGCAGAAAATTGGACAAGCGCTGTTCGCCGCTGGTGCGGATAATCACATCGGGATCGGGCAGATCCGGCGCATCGAGATGGCGCGCGAGAAGGTCCGGCGTGATATCGGCCGCGGCGAGCCGGCCTTGCGCCACTTCCGCGGCGAGCCGCTGCGCCGCGCGCGCAATCTCCTGGCGCGCGCCGTAATTGAAAGCGACCACCAGCGTGAGGCCGTCATTGTGGCGCGTCAAATCCTCGGCTTCTTCAAGAAGGCCACGGATATCGCGCGAAAGGCCGTCGCGCTCGCCGATAACGCGAACATGCACGTTGCTCTTGTGCAGATCGGCAAGATCGTTGCGGATGAAACGGCGCAGCAGCAGCAACAGGTCGCGAATTTCCGATTCCGGCCGCGACCAGTTCTCAGAACTGAAGGAAAAAATCGTCAGCACCGCAATGCCGAGATCGCCCGCCGCGCGCACCGTTTTGCGCAGCGCTTCGACGCCGCGCCGGTGGCCTTCAACGCGCGGCAAGCCGCGGGCCGCCGCCCAGCGTCCATTGCCGTCCATGATGATGGCGACGTGCCGGGGCATATCGAAGCCGTCGCCCGTCGCATCGTGCACCGGCGTCACCGTGTTTCTCGAGCCAACCGCGTCACTCACACTGTCATGATCTCCCTTTCCTTGCCGGCGAGCATTTTTTCGACTTCGGCGATCGTCGCGTCGGTCGCTTTCTGCACATCGCCGGCTTGGCGGTTGTGGTCGTCTTCGCTGATCTTGTGTTCCTTTTCGAGCTTTTTGAGAAGGTCGAGGCCGTCACGGCGGACGTGGCGCACTGCGACGCGGGCGTTTTCGGTATATTTATGGGCGACTTTCACGATCTCGCGGCGGCGCTCCTCATTGAGTTCCGGAATCCGCAGCTTCAGCACTTGCCCTTCGGTGGACGGCGTCAGGCCCAAATTGGCCGCCGAGATCGCTTTCTCGACCGCATGCACCATCGAACGGTCCCAAACCTGGACGTTGAGCTGCCGCGGTTCGGGGACGCTGATCGTGGCGAGTTGATTGAGCGGCATGTTGTTGCCGTAAGCCTCGACCTGGACATGGTCGAGCAAGGCGGGCGACGCCCGCCCCGTCCGCAATCCGCTCAGCTCCTGCTTGAGGGAAGCAATCGCTCCCTGCATGCGGCGCTTGAGGTCGTTCATGTCGAATGCCGTCGCTGCCATGACATGCTCCGTGACACGCTTCCTGACACGCTTCCTTGGCACCCATCAGCCGCGCCAGCCGGATGCGCAAAACGCTAGCCGACCGTGGTGAAGTGCCCTTTTCCGCACAGGACGTTCTCGATCGCGTTTTGCTCCCGGATCGAGAACACGATGATAGGCATACGATTTTCCTGGGCAAGCGCGAACGCCGTCGCATCCATGATCTTGAGATGCCGGTCCAGCGCCTCCTGATGGTCGAGGCGGTCATATCGGGTCGCTTTGGGGTCCTGCTTAGGATCGGCGGTATAGACCCCGTCGACATCGGTGGCCTTGAGGACGGCGTCACAGCCCATTTCGGCAGCGCGCAGAACGGCTGTCGTGTCGGTGGTAAAGTAAGGGTTTCCGGTTCCGCCGGCGAATACGATGACCAGACTGTCGTCGAGATGGCGCAGCGCACGCTGCCGCTCATAGGTCTCGCAGACCTGTGGCATGGCGAGCGCCGACATGGTGCGGGCGCCGACGCCGGCGCGTTCGATGGCCGCTTCCAGAACCAGCGCATTCATGACGGTCGCCAGCATACCCATGGCGTCGGCGGTCGGCCGCGACACCCCGCGTTCCGAGATCTGGGCGCCGCGCAGCACGTTACCGCCGCCGACCACAACGCCGATGGCGATGCCGAGCCGATGGGCGGCAACGAGGTCCGCGGCGAAACGGTCGATCGTCGGCTGATGAATACTGAACTTTTCGGGGCCGCTCAGCGCCTCCCCGGAGAGCTTTACGATGACCCGCTGGTATTTTGGTTTCGCCATCGGGGACGTCCCACCCTTCGTCGATTCCCGCGTGCTTGCGCTAGCGCTATCGCATTTGCGCGGCAAACCCAACAGCACCCGGTGGATGAGCTTCTAGTGGGCCCCGGCAAGGGCGGCGACTTCGCCGCCGAAATCTCCCCCGGGCCGCTCGATGCCTTCGCCAAGCGCAAAGCGCACAAAGCCGCCGATCTTGATCGGCGCCCCCGCCTTGGCCTCGGCCTCCTTGACCGCCTGCGCCACGCTTTTCTTGTCGTCGAAAATGAAGCCTTGATCGAGCAGGCAGACTTCCTTGTAGAAAGTCTTCAGTCCGGATTCGACGATCTTTTCGATCATGGCGGCGGGTTTGCCTTGCGCCTTGAACTTGTCGGCCAGTACGGCCTTTTCACGATCGACAACAGCGCGATCGAGTCCGGACGAATCGATCGCCTGCGGATTGGCCGAGGCGATATGCATGGCCACCTGCCGGCCAAAGGTTTTCAGCTCGTCGGTCTTGCCGGCCGATTCCAGCGCGACGATCACACCCATCCGGCCGAGCCCGTCAGCAACGGAATTGTGCACGTAACTCGCCACCACGCCTTTGCCGACTGAAAGCTCGGCGGCACGCCGCAGCGTCATGTTCTCGCCCACCTTGGCGATGGTATCGGCGATGGCCTCGGCAACGCTAATGCTGCCGACCTTGGCGGCGAGAATTTTGTCGACGCCGGAACCGGAACTGAGCGCCACGTCGGCGATCATCTTGACCAGGCCCTGGAACAGGTCGTTACGAGCGACGAAATCGGTCTCGGAATTGACCTCGACCACGATGCCCTTGGCCGGCGTCACCGCGACGCCGATCAGCCCCTCGGCGGCGACCCGGCCGGCTTTCTTGGCGGCCTTGGACAGCCCCTTCTTGCGCAGCCAGTCGACCGCGGCCTCAAGATTGCCGGCGCTCTCGCTGAGCGCTGCTTTGCAATCCATCATGCCCGCGCCGGTCTGGTCGCGAAGCTCTTTCACCATGGATGCGCTGACATTCGTCGACATTGCGGCGCGCTCACACTTCCTCGGCGGTCAATTCCTTGGCCTTGGCGATCCAGCCTTCGACGCGGCCGGGAAGCCCGACCTCCTCGCCGACATTATGCGCGGCAGTCGGCGACAATTCGGCGATCTGCTGGAAGTGAAAAATACCAAGATCGTTGAGCTGCTTTTCGATCGCCGGCGACACGCCGGTGAGCTTCTTGAGATCGTCGGCGACGCCGCGCGGTCCCGACAGCGGCTCGAACCCGAGCTTGTTGCTCTCGGGCGGCAGTTCCTCAACGACCGGATGCGCCAGCGCGCCGGCATCGACGCCGTGGGCGCCTTGTGCCCGCGAAATACCGTCGATCGCCGACTTGGCGACGAGATCGCAGTAAAGCGTAATGGCGCGGCTGGCGTCGTCATTGCCCGGCACGACATAGGTGATGCCGTCCGGATCGGAATTGGTATCGACCACGGCCGCGACCGGAATGTTGAGCCGGCGCGCTTCCTTAAGCGCGATATCTTCCTTGTTGGTGTCGATCACAAAGATCAGGTCGGGAAGCCCGCCCATGTCCTTGATGCCGCCCAGCGAACGGTCGAGCTTGTCGCGCTCGCGCTGTAACGTCAGCCGCTCTTTTTTGGTATAGCCCTGCCCGTCGTTGGACGAGAGCATTTCTTCGAGCGCGCGCAGCCGCTTGATCGAGTTCGACACCGTCTTCCAGTTGGTCAGCGTGCCGCCGAGCCAGCGCGAATTGACGTAATATTGCGCCGATCGCTTGGCGGCTTCGGCGATGCCGTCCTGCGCCTGGCGCTTGGTGCCGACGAACAGGATACGACCGCCTTGCGCCACGGTATCGCTGACCGCCTGCAAAGCGCGATGCAACATCGGCACGCTCTGCGTCAGATCGATGATATGAATCTTGTTGCGGGTGCCGAAAATGTACTCGGACATTTTCGGATTCCAACGATGGGCCTGATGGCCGAAGTGAACGCCAGCTTCCAAAAGCTGACGCATGCTGAAGTCGGGCAGCGCCATTATAGTTCTCCGGTTGATCCGCCGCGGACCGAGAGCCCAGCCATTTGGCCGGACACCGGACGGCCTTCTGTCAGCCAAGGTCCGCGTGTGAGGTTGCGCGGCTTATATAGGGTGGGTTAGCCGGGCGCAACAACTGCCGGGCTGTTCTTTGCCTGTTTTAGCGGCCGCGGCGGCGGCGTTTTCTGGCGGCTTTGCGGGCGGCATCGCGGGCCTCCTGGGCGGCATCTTGATCCGCCGTTGCCAGGACCGTCACGGCGCTGCCGCCCGATTGCGACGGCGCCTGCTCCCCGGTTTTTGCCCGCTCAAGGACGAAACGCGCGTAATCGTCCATGTCGCCGGCGAACGGTTCGATATGGCCGCCGGCGGTCAACCACAGGCGATCGGCGACCAGTTCGAGCAGCGAGCGATCATGCGTGATGAGGATGACGGCGCCCTCGTAATCGTTGAGCGCATCGAGGAGCGCACGGCGGCTGTCGATGTCGAGGTGGTTGGTCGGCTCATCGAGGATGAGCAGATGCGGCGCCGTCATCGCGATCAGGTTGAGCAACAGCCGCGCGCGTTCACCGCCGGACAGATTGGCGATCGTGGTTTCCTGCTTGTCGAATGACAGGCCGAACTGCGCCAGCCGCGATCGCTTGGACAACTCGCTGTCCTCGGGCCGCTCGCGCCGGATAATTTCCAACGGCGTATCGGCCGGATCGAGCGCCTCGATCTGATGCTGATGAAACCAGCCGACCCTGAGCCGGCTCTCGCGCTTCATCTGGCCGGCGGCAAGCGGCAGCGCGCCGGCGAGCAACTTGGCGAAGGTGGATTTGCCGGCGCCATTGACGCCGAGAAGCCCGATCCGGTCGTCGACGTCGAGCCGCAGGTTCAAGTTTCGCAACACCAGAGTTCCGTTGTAGCCGACCGAAGCGCCTTCGAGTTGGAGCAAAGGCGGCGCCAACGGACGGGCCGGCGACGGGATCGTGAACGGCGTCACGCGCTCCTCGACCACCTCCGCGATCGGCGCGAGCTTTGCCAGGCGTTTGATCCGCGACTGCGCCTGCGCGGCCTTGCTCGCCTGGGCGCGAAAGCGATCGATGAAACTTTGCAGATGGGCGCGCTCGGCTTCCTGCTTGGCCTTGGTCGCGGATTGCAGCCGCGATTTTTCCGCCCGCCGCGTCTCGAAATCGTTGTAGCCGCCGCTATAGAGATCGAGCTTGCCCTGGCTCAGGTGCAAGATGGCATCCACCGAATTATTCAGGAGCTCGCGATCGTGGCTCACGATCACGGCGGTGTTGGGATATTTCTTCAGCCGCGCTTCGAGCCACAGCGCGCCTTCGAGGTCGAGATAGTTGGTCGGCTCGTCGAGCAGCAGCAAATCGGGCTGTGCGAACAAAGCCGCCGCGAGCGCCACGCGCATACGCCAGCCGCCGGAGAATTCCGCCATCGGGCACTCAAGATCGTCGTTCGAGAAACCCAGCCCGCTCAAAATCTCCGCGGCGCGCGCCGGAGCGCTGTCGGCGTCGATGGCGTTGAGGCGCTGGTATATATCGGCGAGTTCTTCGGGTTCCGCCGTTTCGAGAGCCGCATTCAAGGCTTCGCGCCGCGTGTCGGCCGCGAGAATAGTGTCGATGAGCGTGACCGGCGTCGCCGGATGCTCCTGATCGACCGAGCCGATCGTCGCCTCCCGCGGCAAGATGATTTCCCCGCTTTGCGCTGAAAGCTCGCCCAGGATCAGCTTGAACAGCGTCGATTTGCCGACGCCGTTGCGTCCGACCAGGCCGACCTTGGTCCCGGACGGAATCGAAACGCTCGCGGCATCGAAAAAGCGGCGGCCCCACGCATCGAAAACGAGATTCTCAATCCGAAGCATGCCGGGGTCCGAACGCCGATGAAATGTTGGGAGATGAGTCGCGCCGTTACTTATCGTGCGCCGCGCGAAATGGCGAGAGAGTAAATGGCGAGAGAGCGTGCCGGCATCAAGTGGGCGGACGCACAGGCACCGGCCAGGCAAGTGTTTTCGGCCGGTTTGCCGGCTTTTCGACTGCGCCTGCCGGGTGTAGCCTCACTCCATAACGGCGCGACAACAAAAAGCGCGCAAAAACTGCGCGAATGGGAAGGGCACACATGATAGAATTTCCTCGTCGGAAATTTTTGCACCTGGCCGCGGCAACCGCCGTGTTCCATCCTTGGCCCAGAATAGCCTTCGCCGACGACTACCCCTCGCGGCCGGTGCACATCGTCACCGGCTACCCTGCCGGCGCCTCGCCCGACATTATCGCCCGCATCGTCGCCGACGATCTGTCGCGACGGCTCGGCCAGCAATTCATCGTCGACGACCGGCCGGGCGCCGCCAGCAATATCGGCACCGAATATGCCGCCCACTCGGCCCCGGACGGCTACACGCTGCTGATTGCGGTGTCGACCAATGCGATCAATTCCACGCTCTATTCGAATCTGAATTTCAACTTTGCCCGCGACCTCGTGCCGGTCGCCCGCATCGGCATCACGCCCTTCGTCGTGGTCGCCAATCCCTCGTTCCCGGCAAAAACGATTCCAGAATTCATCGCCTACGCCAAGGCCAATCCCGGCAAGGTCAACTTTGCCTCCCAGGGTGTCGGCACCGGCCCGCACGTGGCCGCCGAACTGTTCAAGATGATGACCGAGACCGATCTCGTGCACGTGCCGTACAAAGGCAATTACAATGCCGATCTTCTGGCCGGACAAATCCCGCTGGCCTTTGCCTCGATCGCGCAGGAAATCGAGTTCGTGCGCGACGGCCGGCTGCGCTGCCTTGGCGTCACGACGATTGCGCGTTCCGACGCGCTGCCAGATGTTCCCGCCATCGGCGAATTCGTCAACGGCTATGAAGCCGTCGGCTGGTACGGCATCTGCGCGCCAACGGGGACGCCGAGCGCCATCATCGACAAGCTCGAGGCCGGCGTGATCGCCGGCGCCAACGACGCGAACGAGAAGTCGAAGCTCACCGCCATCGGCGTCGTGCCGAAGCCGCTGACCAAGGCTGAATTCGCCAAATTCATCGCCGACGAAACCGATAAATGGGCGAAGGTCGTCAAATTCGCCGACATGAGGTTGGATTAGCCGTCATCGCGAGGAGCGACAGCGACGAAGGATCCTGTCAATCGGGCCGGCCACTTCGGGCCGGACCCGTCGGCTCGCAATGACGAGGCTACAGCGCCTCGACAGTGACCACGCCGGTGACCGCCTTGATGGCGCCGGCGATCTGCGGCGAGACTTTAAAGCGCCCGGGTAGTTTGACCTCGACCTCGCTGCCATTGCCGAGCATCAGCACCACCGAGACTTCGCCGTCGCCTTCGGCTGCCCCGTTACGGCCGTTCGCCAGCGGCTCAAGGCGGCGCGCCACCCCGGCAATGGGCTCTTCGTTGCGCAGGAAGACGCGCAAACCCCGCTGCATCCTGGCCGTCGCCTCATCGAGCGGCTCGACCGACTGGATGCGGGCGCGCACTTCATCGGCTTGAACTTCGGCGGTGAGGAACAGCAGCACCGCCCTGCCCGGCTCCAGAAGGTCGCGATACTGCGCCAGACCCTCCGCGAACAGCACCACCTCGTAGTGCCCGCTCGGATCGGACAGCCCGATGATGCCCATTTTGCTGCCGTTCTTGGTACGGCGCTCGGTGCGCGCCACCACGGTGCCGGCGACGCGGCCGGCGCCGGAGCCGTTTTTCACGGCGCGGGCGAATTCGGCCCATGACTGCACGCGAAGCCGCTTGAGCGCCGCGGCATAATCGTCGAGCGGATGGCCGGAGAGGAAAAAGCCGACCGCCTCATATTCGCGCTGCAGCCGCTCAGCCGGCAGCCAGGGCTCGAGCGTCGACGCCGCGAGCGGTGCCGGTGCTGCCGCACCGCGGAACAGTTCGGATTGGCCCCGCGCCGCGTCGTCCTGGGTGCGCTGCGCGGTGGCGAGCAGCGTGTCGACGGCGGCATAGGCGCGGGCGCGGTTGGGCTCGATACAGTCGAAGGCACCGGACGCCGCGAGACTTTCCAGCACGCGCTTGTTGATACTTTTGGGATTAACGCGGCGGCCGAAGTCGCCGAGGTCGGCGAACGGCTTTTCGCCGCGCGCGGCAATGATGCTTTCGACCGCCTGGCGGCCGACCCCGCGCAGCGCCGCAAGCGCATAAAAGATCGTATTGCCGTCGACCTCGAAGGCGACGCTCGAGCGATTGATCGAGGGCGGCTCGACCTTGATGCCAAGCCGTTCAGCTTCGGCGCGGAATTCGCCGAGCTTGTCGGTGTTGCCCATGTCGAGCGTCATCGAGGCGGCCAAAAACTCGACCGGGTAATTCGCCTTCATATAGGCGGTCTGGTAGGTGAGCAGCGCATACGGCGCCGAGTGCGATTTATTGAAGCCGTACTCGGCGAATTTGGCGCAGGTCTCGAAGATGACTTCGGCGTCAGCGCGCGAGATGCCGCGCTCGACCGCGCCGGAAATGAAGTCGCCGCGTTGCGACGCCATCTCCTTGCGGTCTTTTTTGCCCATGGCGCGGCGCAGGATATCGGCCTTGCCGAGACTGTAGCCGGCGAGATCACGCGCGATCTGCTGGACCTGCTCCTGATAGGTGATGATGCCGTAGGTCGCCTGCAGGATCGGCTCGAGCTTCGGATGCAGGTAGTCGGTGCGCTCATGGCCGAGCTTTCGGGCGCAATAGGTCGGGATGTTCGCCATCGGTCCCGGACGATAGAGCGCGACCAGCACGATCAGGTCTTCAAAGCGATCGGGGCGCATGTCGACCAGCGCGCGGCGCATGCCCTGACTTTCCACCTGGAACACACCGACTGTTTCGCCGCGTGCCAGCATCTCGTAGGTCTTGGTGTCGTCGAGCGGCAGACTGGACAGATCGATGTCGATGCCGCGGCGGTGCACCAGCTTGGCGGCGAGATCGAGCACGGTGAGTGTTTTCAGCCCGAGGAAATCGAACTTCACCAGGCCCGCCGGCTCGACCCATTTCATGTTGAACTGCGTCACCGGCATCAGCGATTTCGGATCGCGATAAAGCGGCACCAGCTCCGTCAACGCCCGTTCGCCAATGACAATGCCGGCGGCATGCGTCGAGGCATGGCGGTGCAAGCCTTCGAGTTTCTGCGCGATATCGAAGGCGCGCCGGGTGACGGGATCGCGGTCGCGCTCGGCCTGTAATCGCGGCTCGTCCTCGATGGCGCGCTTGAGCGTGACCGGGTTCGCCGGATTCTGCGGCACGAGCTTGCAGAGCTTGTCGACCTGGCCATAGGGGATCTGCAGCACGCGCCCGACGTCGCGCAGCACGCCGCGCGCCTGCAACGTGCCGAAGGTGATGATCTGCGCGACGCGATCGCGGCCATAGCGCTCCTGCACGTATTGGATGACCTCGTCGCGCCGCTCCTGGCAGAAGTCGATATCGAAGTCCGGCATCGAGATGCGTTCGGGGTTGAGGAAGCGCTCGAACAGAAGCCCGAAGCGGATCGGATCGAGATCGGTGATGGTGAGCGCATAGGCAACCAGCGAGCCGGCGCCGGAACCGCGGCCCGGCCCGACCGGAATGCCTTGCGCCTTCGCCCACTGGATGAAATCGGCGACGATCAGAAAGTAGCCGGCATATTGCATGTCGGCGATGACTTTGAGCTCGAAGGCGAGCCGCTCGCGATAATCGTCTGCGCTCTGTCCGGGCGCGGTGCCGTAGCAGTTAAGCCGAAGCTCAAGCCCGAGATAGGCGGCACGCCGCAGCTCTTCGGCTTCGCTCGCCTCGCCCTCGCTCCGGCCCGCGGCAAAGCGCGGCAGGATCGGCGCCAGCGTGCGCGGCCGGAACAGGCAACGCTCGGCGATCTCCACCGTCGCCGCGAGCGTTTCGGGCAGATCGGCGAACAAAGCCGCCATTTCGGCGCGGCTCTTGAAGCGGTGCTCCGGCGTCAATTGGCGGCGTTCGGCATCGGCGACGAGCTTGCCTTCGGCGATGCAAAGCAGCGCATCGTGCGCCTCGTAGTCGTCCGGTGTGGCGAAGAACGGCTCGTTAGTCGCAACCAGCGGCAGGCCGCGCGCATAAGCGAGATCGATCAGGCCCGGCTCCGCCGTGCGCTCGGCCGGCATGCCGTGGCGCTGCAGCTCGATATAGAGGCGGTTGCCGAACAGGCGTTGCAATTCTTCGCAGCGCGAGGCCGCGAGCGCATTCTGGCCGCCGAGGATCGCCGCATCGAGCGGGCCATTGGGTCCGCCGGAGAGCGCGATCAAGCCATCGGCCTCGGCGGAAAGCCAATCAAGCTTGAGATGCGGACGCTCGTTCTGCGCGGTGTCGAGATAAGCGCGCGAGCAAAGCCGCATCAGGCTGCGATAGCCCGCCTCGCTCGCGGCCAGGAGCACCACGCGAGGCCAAGCCTGATCGCCGAGCGGATTACGATTTTCCTGATCGCCAAAATCGATGCCGAGCGCGCAGCCGACGATCGGCTGGATGCCGATGCCGGCCATTTTCTCCGAAAATTCGAGCGCACCGAACATATTGTCGGTGTCGGTCAGCGCCAGCGCCGGCTGGCGGTCTTTTTTGGCGAGTTCCGCCAGCCGCGCAATCGTCAGCGCGCCTTCAAGCAGCGAATAGGACGAATGGACATGAAGATGGACGAAGCCGGGATCGGCGGCCATGGCACTCTCTGACTGCGGTCAGACTTTGGTCAGACTCCGATCTGGCACGATTCTATGGCCGCGGAGGATGGCCAGCGGCCATGTTCTCCCCGCAGTTTAACGTCCGCAGCCGGATTCCTTCACAGAACGCCCAAAACCTGCGCCCAGACCGCCAGCGTGGCCAGGAATAGCCCCAACGACGCCAAAGCCAATGCTTCTTCGACAACTGCGCGAAACATGTTGCTCCCCCGATTAGAACGAAAAGGGAACATAGTTCACATACTGTTCTGGAGTTAAGGGGGGGGCGACGTTACACTTGGCGGCCCCAGCCGCTGGGGATAGCATCGCCAAGGGAGGCGAGTTGTGAGCGCCCCCTTGCTAGGACATAACCTCGTGCGGCTGGTTTACCTCGACGAAGGCGGTACCGATTTCAAAGCACCAGTTCTCGCCGTAGCTGGCGTGCTTGTGCATGGCGATTACGAATACCCCGAAATCGACAAACGGATACTCGCTCTAATCGACAAATTCATTCCTGAGCCAGATCGACTTGGATTCGTATTTCACGCCACCGATGTTTTCCACGGCTCGCGCTATTTCGACCGTCGCAAGCCGCGATGGGATACCATCGAAAAACGAATGCCAATCATAGATGGGCTCGCGGCGATCATTGACGACCTACATCTGCCAATCGTGTCCGGCAATTACCGAAAAGGGAAATTCGGTCCCGAGCATCCGATTTGGGAAACGCCGCCGGATGACAAGCTCAAAGGCAAGTTCCTGCACAGTTCGGCGGTCATGGACGCACTAATGCGGGCTGATAAATGGCTCGATAAATACTCGCCAACCGAACTCGCGACCGTGATTTACGAGGATGGAACGCCAGCCAAGAAGATGATTAAAAATATCGTCCGAACAATGCGCAATCGCGATTTGATGCAAGCAAAAGGATTTGAAGACACGGCATTTTATGAGAGGCACAGTCTGCCACTCAAGCGAATTATTGATACCGTGCATTTCGCAGAAAAGGCAGACGCGAGGCCGCTGCAATTGGCCGATCTGTGTGCTTTCGTTTTGGCGCGCGGCCTAAAAGATCAGCCGATTCCAACATATGCCTTCCAGATCATCTGGAAACACATGCGCTGGTTTTTCACTGATTATCTGACCCCGGAGACGGAGAAGAAGGTTTCCGTGATGGGACAATCTTCTTGAATGCGCGCTCTAAAGCCTCATCGTCGGTATCCGCCCCGACTTCCTCGGCGATTTCGATGAACCGTTTGGATTGGTTGACATCGTCAGGCTTTGTCGGTTTGCGCGGCATGGCCTACCCTAAAGTGAGGCGGGCGCGGGGAACTCGAACCCCCAACATCCCGTTTGACAAACGAGAGCCTCTACCGTTGGGCTACCGCCACATTGCGACAACGCCGAAGCGCGGTCGCTGGTGTTCCTCATTGCCATCCTACCTAAGCTCCGGGTCATTGAAGGGCAAGAGCAGTTGGCGCTTATCGCGCCACTGCCAGTGCCGTTTGCGGTATCGGATATATCGTTGGGCTTTAGCGCCCATTGAACAGAGTTGTTTCATAGGTCAGGCGACGGCCTTTCGCCCCGGCCAGCGCACGCGATGCGCGGGCCACGTCATTCACGCCAAGCTTCTCACGATTGCTGTAGCGGAAATCGAACTCGTACAGATAGCGGTGCAAGTGGGCTTCGCTCACATGCTGGTAGACGCCGTAAACGCCGCGTTTGAGGATCGAGAAGAATCCCTCGACGCCATTGGTGGTCACAACGCGGGCGCCTTCCCGGCGCACGTATTCGTCCTTGCTGTGGTTGACGGTTTGGTGCGATTTGAAATTCCAGCCGAGTTGCACAAATGCTCCGGCTTCGTCGGTCATCAGATCGCTTTTGCCCGACGCGTGGTTTTCCAGCGCCGCGCCAAGGTTCTCTACCCGCACGTTCGGCATGTGGACGGAACGCGCCGCGCCGTCGCGCTCGATCAGCGAAAACACCGGGTTCATGTTGCTGCCGCCACCACGCCGCGCCTTGGTCATCGGCTTGCGGCCAACGTAGGTCACGTCCGCCTCGATGGTCTTTCCTTCCCCGCCCAACGGGCCAGAGGCGTCCGCTGGCTTCATGATTTCGCGGATGCGGTGGGTGAGGAACCAAGCGGTTTTCATGCTGCAATTGAAGGCCCGCTGGATTTGGCGGGTGCTGATACCCTTCTTGCTGGCGGTGATGAGTTGGATGGCCTGGAGCCACAGGTGAAGCGGGAAGTGGCTATCCTCGAAAATCGATCCGATCCGCACGGTGAAGGTCTTGCGGCAGGCGTAGCACTTCCGCAGGCCCGGACGGCTGGATTTGCCGGTCAGGCGGCCGATCCGCTCGCCGTCACAATTGCCGCAATGGGGGCAAACCGGGCCTTCCGGCCAAAGGTGAGCCTCCACATAGGCAAAAGCGGCCTCTTCGTTGTGGAAATGTGGGGCGGCTAAAACGGGGTGGGCCATGACGAAATCTCCTATGGCCTCAATACTATGCCTAGCGTATGGGGTTGTCAAGTGTAACGTCGCCAAGGGGGGAATATTGTACTTGACAAACCCAAAGGCACCCTATACCCTTGAGTTACATAAGGGAAACAGGTGTCATGGCCAATTCGATCTTGTCCGCCAAGGTTTTGCAGTCCGAAGCCGCCGCTATCGCGTGGGTTGAGGCCCGCGTATGGCCGGAAGGCCCGGTTTGCCCGCATTGCGGCGGTGTCGAGCGCATCGGCAAGATGGCCGGTAAGGCGACCCGGATCGGCCTCTACAAGTGCTACCAGTGCCGGAAGCAATTCACGGTCAAAGTCGGCACGGTTTTCGAGGACAGCCACGTTCCGATGAACCTGTGGCTGCAAGCGATGTACCTGCTCTGCTCGTCCAAAAAGGGCATTTCGAGCAACCAGCTTTCCCGCACTTTGGGCGTCACCCTCAAAACCGCTTGGTTCATGGGCCATCGCATCCGCGAGGCCATGCGCGTCGTCGGCGTCGAGCCGATGGGCGGGGCTGGCGAGGTCGTGGAGGTCGATGAAACCTACTACGGCAAGCACGAAGGCCACACCAAGCAGAAGCGCCAAGGGCACATGAACGCCGTCATGACCCTGGTACAGCGCGGCGGCTCGGCCCGGAGCTTCCATGTTGACGGAACGCGCCTCGCCGATGTCACCCCCGTCGTCCGCCAGAACATCAAGCCGGAGACGGCTGTGATGACCGACAACGCCTCTTGGTACACCAAGGTCGGGAAGGAATTTGCCAGCCACGAAACCGTCAACCACACGATTGACGAATACGTGCGCGGCAACGTCCACACCAACACGGTCGAAGGCTACTACTCGGTTTTCAAGCGCGGCATGAAAGGCACTTACCAGCACTGCAAGGAAAAGCATTTGCACCGGTACCTGAGCGAGTTCGATTTCCGCTATAGCAACCGCGTCCGGCTTGGCATAAATGACGTAGAGCGAACCGAACGGGCGATCAAAGGCATCGTCGGAAAACGCCTCACCTACCGGTAGGCTCACCACTGAGAGGCCGTATGGCAAAAGCCGCCACGTCAAAGGCAACGGCGAAGCCAAGTAAAAAAGATCAGTACGAGCGGTTCCAAAAAACCGCTCGCGATCTTGGTATTGACGATGAGGCTGGCGAAGCCTTCGAGAACGCATTTCGTAAGATCGTTCCGCCGAAATCACGATCCGATTCCCGATAGTTGCGACTGTTTCCTATTGTTCTCATCATATTGCATCATCGTATTTCTTATTTTGCTGACTATCTCTGTCGCCTCTCGCGGTTCCGGCAGGCGCAATGTCGTTTCCCAAACTGCCCTGATTTGTTCGATCTCGCCGGGCCACATCACCCAATCATGGTGGTCGCGGCGCTTGAATTTAACCGTCGTTCTTTTGCCGACGCCGCTAGCGGTTTCAGCGGAGAATTTGGCTTCCAGCGTCCGGTAAACCATCGAATCGAAGTGAATGTCTAACGGCTTACGTTTAAGCGACGCCGAGGCCATCCAGTAGCCGCTCCCGACTACTGCGTACCGCATCGCCATACGGTCAATTACCTCGCCTTTGCCGTTGACTTCGAAAAGCTGGGGAGAGACCTCGTTTTCATACCCATAAACAATGAACTCGACACCAAGGTCGGCTTCGTTAAGTTCTCTGCATAGATCAAAGAAAACATCAGCTAACTGGTCCTTCCCCGACTGTAGGAATGCTTCGAGGTTGCGGTAGCCATATCGCGCCAGACGCCGATTAAAAAAATCATCACGGACGGCCTCAGCAATCGTGGTTGTGAAGTATTCCTGAAGTCTGGTCGTCTCTAGGTCCTCTTCTAGTCGCCCGATCTTGCGTCCTATTTTTTCAAGAAGGGGCAGGACATTTTCGATCTTATTGGCCGCGAACGCGACGCTCCAATTCTTCGAAAGCTGAAGGCTCTTAATCAAGGCGCTGTCGTCGGCGGGCAAAATATCATCGTATGAAATCATCTGGTCAGACACGCTGACGAAATGTCCGTAGGGCGCGGTTAATGCGACTATAGCGATGGTCACAACTTCACCCATTTCGGCCGGTGTCGGACGCCGCCGATCCCGGTTCGGCCGTACGGGCGGAAGGCGGTGCAGGGTCATGAAAGCCTACCCACAACCGGCAGTCTATCCGACTGGGTTTGTGAAGTACAACATCCCCGTCAAGGGCGGGTAGTGGGTCAGTTTCAATTGTGGCGGCAAAGGGTAACGCCGTTATGATTGAAACATGTGGTTCGCCTCCAACGCACCCGCAGTCATTGCAGCGGTTATCGGGCTCGTGACCTATCTTTCGCCCGAAATATCCGCGCCTAAGCGATGGACGGTCATATCCCTGACCGTACTCACAATATTAATTGTCGTTTTTAACGGTTGGTCTGAATCGCACCAAAAGAATACGGCGCAGCAGGCTAATAAGGAAGCGATAAGCGCAATCTCTGGCCTGATCGATCAGGCCCAGGCCATTCAACAGACGTTTTTAGACAAGAACGATGCCGATCTAATCAAGAAGCAATACGAAGAATGGTTTGCGGCAGCAAACAAAACTCTGACCGAAAAGCTAGACGCATCGTACGCAACCTCCTTCAGAAGCGCCCCAAGCGTTATGCAGATGCCCGTCGCCCATAGCATGGTGGGGGGCGGCTATTGGTCTGCCATTGAGGGAAAGAATATCCTATTGAACAACATCCTCACTGACCTCCGGAACGCGAAATAGTATCGTTGTGAGCATGCAGCCACGCCGTTGACTCGTTCCTGATCCACCTCCACGCCTCACCTTCTGTCTTAAACGTCTCAGTGATCCGGCGCGGTTCACTGTCGGGCATCGCTACGGTTACATAGAAACCTTCGCCAATGCGCCAGCGTTCAACGTCAAAGACTATCTTTGGGAGCCGCCTGCGCTTCGCTTCAAATGCATCGAGTACATCAACAACATCGACCATTTCCCAAAGCCGCTCGGTAACGCCAGCAGCCATCGCCGGAGATACCTTTAGCGTTTGGTGTAGCCTGACGAAATTGTAGTACATCGAGTGCAGCGCGACCGCGCACGCATGGTTTTCGATCTTCTTAGAGAATGCGTTTGTCAGGCGAGTGAACCGGCGCATGTGCATCCGCATCGTAAGGTTCTGGCGCTCGACATAGGACGTGCTGACATGCTTCGGATCGGGCTCGCCGGTAATCTGGCGTTTCTGTGCGCCAATGCACTTGGCCGGGCTGTATCGCTTCTCGCCGTGCGGCTCTGCGCCGTAAATCTTTTGCAGCATCGCGTAATCAACGTCATCGCCGAACACGCTATCAACGGCGGTCAGATACGGACGATGGCCGTCGCTCGTTAGCTGCACGCGATTGGCAAGCCGCTCTTTTAGATCGTCCATGAACAGCATCGCGGAATTGGTTGAACGATCCGCGACAAGCCAACTCACAAGCAATTTCGTGTCCGCGTCGATCGCCGTCCACGTCCAAACGTCGCCCGCGTCTTTCGGCGCGGCCTTGGCCTCCGTCACGTTGTCGTTTTTCGCGTAGATAAAATTCCAGATTTCATCGACCTGCACGCGGGCGCTAGTCAAGTTCCGCAGCACACGATCCTGATATTCGGTGCAGGCGTGACCGGCATCGACCACAAGCTTGGTGACGGTGTTCTTGCTCGCCCCGGTCAGCCGGGTCACGGCGCGGATCGACTGCCCTTCGCAAAGGAGATGGAGGATACGGGCGCGGGTTTCACGGTCGAGCTTGTTCATGGCCCGACTATATGACCCATTATGCGTAGCGTCAAGCATATTCGACCTGATAGACACAGTTCCGCATTCCGGACAAACTCGTCCTGGTTGTGCGGGTCTCATTTATGGCGAATCAGGGATTGCAACGTTAATAATTGTTGACCTATAAGTCAACAAATATTGTTGACCCAGATGGCTACATTCGATAAATTAGTGGAAGATAAGTTCATTATCCGCGTTCAGCTTAGGCTGAGGCGCGGAACATTCGATGAGCGTCACCTCTATGCCTTTCCCGACTGCTTAGATTGGATGAAGGCAAAGGTTCCGCAGATGATCACAGGTCGCGTTAGAAGCGACGATACGCCCGCAGAACAACTGATCACTCGCCTGCTGCAATGGATCACCGGCAAGTCGATGGCTCGCGGGCGCATGTTTCAGAACATGAAGCCATACAGTGATGAAGTATGGGAACTAAAAACCGCCGATCTTAGAATTTTTGGTTGGATGTACCGACCACGCAAGTTCATCGCCGTTTGCGGAGGATATGCCGATGATTATAAGGAGCCCACTAAAATAAAAAATTATGGAGATGACAGAGACGCCGTCATCAAAGCGAGAGACGAATTGCCCTTAGACGGGGACAAATTCACGAGAGGAAAATTCGATGAACTCGTTTGAGTTAGACATCATTGATGAGAAATCTCGCATCGGTGCCGAATTTCTAGCTGATGTCATAAGTGAAATTCAGCGCGCTGTCGCTACGGAGAAAGAGACGCGTAAAATTACCCAGCAGGCCATTGCTGAAAAAATTGGTACGAGTCGCTCTGTAATTAACAGGCAAATTCTCGGCTACGAAAACATAACAATTCGTCGGGCTGCTGAACTTCTTTGGGCTGTAGGGTGGGAGCCGTACTTCGAAGCGAAAAAGCCCTCGGCTGGGAATTGCGATTTTCTTACCCCTCGCATTCAACCCTCGGCGCCTGTTCCTCCTCCCGTTGATCGTCCGAGTTCCGAAATGTTGGGCGGGAAAAATATTCTTGAGATTTTGGAGCAAAACAAAGCAGCTTCGATGTCACTGGGCTGATCCATGTCCTGCCAAGCAGCGGTACTCATCGCAGATGAAATCTATTATAACTTGCATGGCAAGGCCATTTTGCAAGGCATCTATAGTACTGATCTCATCATCAATACCGAACAGATTACTGCTCCGCAGCTGATTTTCTTTTTTATAATCGAAACTGATATTGGTGAGCCGTTTAAGTCATTAGCAGTTGAGGTCACTCTACCGGGATCACCTCCTCTTCGTAATTTTGTGATGGTTCCACCACCTCAATGGCTAGAGTTGCAGGCCAAGGCCCAGCCCGACAGAACAAAATTCACTGTCAGGCATCCTCTATTGGTTCCTGGTCCTATTCTTCGACCAGGGCGAATCGAGGCGAAGGTAATTCACGATACAGGAGAGATTGCAGTCACCTCACAATGGATAACGCTAAATCCGCCAGTACCGGCTGTGAGTGCTACGAATTAATTGTTCTTCGGTTTCCAGCGCGATGCCGCTGCCTTACTCGCGATTTCCGATCGTTGTTCGGGTGTCATCGCCTTTGCACGTGCCGCCCCACCCTTTCGGCCCATCGCGGCCGCCGCCGGGTCCTTGCCTTGTTCTTCGGGCGTAGGCGCGCGATCCTCAGCCTGCCCTGTCGCGACATCGACCACGAATTTAGCTGCTTGGCTGAAATCCCTAGGGCGTTTGGGGGGGTTATTCACTGGGCTCGGTCCGTTTTGGGAAATGCCCGCTGGCCTTGTGAATGATCCAATCTTGGACCTCGGCCTCGGATTTAAATTCGCCAACATCCACGTCTGGGCCGTAGGACTGCGTAGCCCGCGCGCACCAAGATCCGTCCTTCCGCTGGAATGGTCGAATGGTCATGTCTGGGTCGATATCTGCCATCGGGCCGAATATGAGCCGCGCAGCCAAGCCCGCAAGCCCTATTTCGGGCTGCCTTATTGAAACTGACCCACTACCCAAGGGGGGGATTATCACCATGACAAAGCACACGCAAAAGGTAGTGTCTGCAACCGCGCCGTGTGGTCTGGTTGTATCGCACGGCGCTGGCGCGCCCGAAGTGCCGATTGTCACCCGCGAGATGCGGGAGGCTGGCGCTTCCGTGATCGAGGATTTGAGGAACGTTGTTTCTTGTTGGGCGCTGGCTGAGGACGTTTTTCATGCAGAAAATCACGATGACTTTGACGGCAGCGGCGTTGGCGCTGGGTATGATGGCTATCACCGTGGCGACGGGCGCGGCGGGCTTGCATGACCAGTTTCGCAACGCCACCCCGATCGACAAGGCCGCATGCGGCGGCTTCGGTCCCCACTGTCCGCCGGGAACGACGCGGGTTTGCGGCCCCAACCATTGCTGGTGCCGCCCCTGTTAGTAGGAACGGCGCATCGGCCGCGACAATGATGACAAGGCCGCCATCCGGCGGCCTTGTTCTTTTGGCAAGCTAATAATCTTCACGGCGATGCAATAACGCGGCGGGCGCCGGCGTTTATAGTGGGGAGCCAACGTCAGCCAGCCAGGAGGCGGACATGAGGCACTTACCTACGACAAGCACGATCGCGGCAATCGTGATCGCCACGGTTTTGTTCGGCGGCCGCGCCGAGGCGCAAAATTACCCGTGGTGCGCGCAATATGGCGGCGGTATGGGCGGCATCATCAGTTGCGGCTTCGTCAGCTACGACCAGTGCATGGGCACGGTCAGGGGCATGGGCGGGTTTTGCATACTCAACAATACCTATGTGCCGCCGCCCGGCCCGCATTCCGGCCCAGCGGCGCGTGGGTACAGGGTCCCCGTGCAGAAACCGTCGTGATTGGCCGTCGCCGAGGAGACGTCGAGAGGAAGCGATGAAGCTTTGGCTCGCGACGTTCTTGCTCATCGCGTTGGGCGTTACGATCGGCGCGGCTGCAATCGCAACGCCCGTGGTTGCGCAAAACTATCCGTGGTGCTCGTATTTCGCCGACGGCGCTGGCACCAATTGCGGATTTTCGACCTTGCAACAATGCCAGGTGACAACGGCTGTGGGCGCCGGCGGCTCTTGTGAGCGCAACAATCAATACCAGCCGTCCGCGGCAGCGGCGCCGCTGGTGCCGCGCAAACCGCCTAAAGAGCATTCCCACAATCCGTCCTGACCAGACCGAACCGAACCAGGGAAAGGGAGCAAGCCATGAGACCTTCCATGAGACTTTCGCTGAGACTTTCGCCGATTTTGGGACTCATCGCCGCCGCTTCGATCGCAACCGGCGCGCAGGCGCAAAATTATCCGTGGTGCGCGCATTACGAGAAAGGCGATGGCGGCATGAATTGCGGCTTCGTAAGCTTCCGGCAATGCCTGCTCGACGTCAGCGGGCTCGGCGGCTTTTGCGAGCAGAACAATACTTACGTGTCTCCGGCCTCGTCGCCGGCGCTGAAACATCATCCGCACAAAACGTCCTGACGCCGCCGCGCCGGCCGCAGCCGATGCAATTCAATCGAGCTCGACGACTTGGCCGTCGCGGATGGTGACGCGCCGGTCCATCAGGGCCGCAATCTCCATATTGTGGGTGGCGATGATGCAGGCGAGCCCAGAAGCGCGCACCAATTGATTGAGCGTTGAGAAAACGTGCTCGGCGGTGCGCACGTCGAGATTGCCGGTCGGCTCGTCGGCCAAGAGGATGCGCGGCGCATTGGACACCGCGCGCGCGATGGCGACGCGCTGCTGCTCGCCGCCCGACAGTTCCGGCGGCCGGTGGGTCAGGCGGTCCTTGAGACCGAGATAGCTTAGAAGCTCGCTGCTGCGCTTGGTCGCCTCACGGCGCGACAGGCCGCGGATCATCTGCGGCAGCACGACATTTTCCAGCGCGGTAAATTCCGGCAAAAGATGATGGAATTGATAGACGAAGCCGATCTCGATGCGCCGGATCCG
This sequence comes from uncultured Alphaproteobacteria bacterium, assembly GCA_963790975.1. Taxonomy (GTDB): domain Bacteria; phylum Pseudomonadota; class Alphaproteobacteria; order Rhizobiales; family Xanthobacteraceae; genus BOG-931. The sequence continues at coordinate 25,437 of CAWBQV010000009.1, read as the reverse complement.
GGTGCGCGCGACGTCGGCCAGGCTCGAGGTGGCGAGCCCGTCGATATAGACTTCGCCGGAGTCCGGATGTTCGAGAAGCCCGGCGATGTGCAACAGCGTCGATTTGCCGGCGCCGGACGGACCGACCAGCGCCACCGACTGGCCGGCCCAGACGGCGAGCTCGGCGCCTTTGAGAATGTCGAGCGTCGAATCGCCCTGGCGGAAGTGGCGGCAAATGCCGTGCAAAAAGACAAGCGGCGGCGGCTCTGCTGTGCCGGTTATCGGCGTGGCGGCCTCGTCTATCGTGGTGGTGTCGTCCATCGCGCCTGTCACTCGTAACGCAGCGCATCGACGGGATCGAGCCGCGCTGCCCGCCACGACGGATAGAGCGTGGCGAGCAACGATAGCCCGAGCGCCATGACCACGACAGCCGAGGTTTCCTTGACGTTCATGTCGGCGGGAAGCTGGGACAGGAAATACAATTCCGGCGAAAACAGCTCGGTATTGGTGAGCCACGACAGGAACCGCCGGATCTCCTCGATGTTGAGGCACACCACGGTGCCGAGGAGGAAGCCGACCACGGTGCCGACCACCCCGATCGCGGCCCCGGTGATGAGAAAGACGCGCATGATCGCGCCTTGCGTCGCGCCCATGGTGCGCAGGATGGCGATGTCGCTCGACTTGTCCTTCACCAGCATGATCAGCCCGGACACGATGTTGAGCGCCGCCACCACCACGATCAGCGTCAGGATCAGGAACATCACGTTGCGTTCGACCTGGAGCGCATTGAAGAACGTGGCGTTGCGCTGGCGCCAGTCGACCATGTAGATCGGCCGGCCGGCGGCTTCGGTGACGGCTTTGCGGAAGTTGTCGACGTTATCGGGATCGTTGGTATAGACCTCGATCGCGGTAACGTCGCTGGCGCGGTTGAAATAGGCCTGCGCCTCGGTCAGCGGCATGAAGATGAAGGCGGAATTGTATTCCGACATGCCGATCTCGAATACGGCCGCGATCTTGTAGGCCTTGATCCGCGGCGTCGTGCCCATCGGCGTCACCGCACCGCGCGGCGCCACCAGTGTGATATTGTCGCCCGCCCGCACCGAGAGCTGTTCGGCAAGCCTCGAGCCGATGGCGACGCCCTGGCCGTCGTCGAAACCGTCGAGCGTGCCCTGTTTGATGTTGTTGGAGACCTGGGTCAGCTTCATCAGGTCGGCGCCGCGCATGCCGCGCACGACCACGCCCGAGGCATTAAACGGCGAGGACGCGAGCGCCTGGCCCTCGACGAGTGGTGCTGCGAGGTAGACGCCGTCGACCTTGGAAACCCGCGCGGCCACATCGGTATAGTCGGTGAGCGGGGATTCCAGCGGCTGGATCAAGAGATGGCCGTTGAGCCCAAGGATCTTCGACAACAGCTCCTGGCGAAAGCCGTTCATCACCGCCATGACGATGATGAGGGTGGCGACGCCGAGCATGATGCCGAGAAACGAGAAGCCGGCGATGACGGAAATGAATCCCTCTTTGCGCCGCGCCCGTAAGTAGCGCAGCGACAACATCCATTCGAACGCCGAAAAGGGATGCGTGCCGGTCGGCTCTGTCAATCGATTGGCCATTATTGCTCGGTCATGGAAGTCAGGTCCCCGCGAACACCCCGAGTTTCACACGATTTTGGCGGTTTCAAGCCCCGCAACATCGCGTCAAACCGCCGCCGCACACAGATTAGCGCGCTCAGGCGCGAGTCACCCACCGGTCAACCGCGCCACGGCGTCGGCGGGCGACATCAGTTTCCGGTCGCCGTCGGAGCGCCGTTTGACCTCGACCTTGCCCTCGGCAAGCCCCCGCGGCCCGACCAGGATCTGCCAGGGAATGCCAATCAGGTCGGCGGTGGCGAATTTGGCGCCGGGCCGCTCGTCACGGTCGTCGTAGAGCGTATCGATGCCCTTGGCGTTGAGCTCGGCATAAAGCCCCTCGCAGACCGGGTCGGTATCGGCGCCGCCCTGTTTGAGGTTGAGGATCATGGCCTTGAAGGGCGCCACCGGCTCCGGCCATTTGATGCCGGCGTCGTCGTGGGAGGCCTCGATAATGGCGGCGACCAGCCGGCTCGGGCCGATGCCATAGGAGCCCATGTGCACCGGCCGGTCGGCGCCGTCGGGACCGGTCACGACCGCTTTCATCGGCTCGGAATATTTGGTGCCGAAATAAAAGATGTGGCCGACCTCGATGCCGCGCGCGGAGAGGCCCTGTGGACCGAGCTTGGCGTAGGCCGCGGGCTCGTGCTTTTCCGACGTGGCGGCGTAAAGCGAGGTCCACTTGTCGACGATCGCCTGGAGGCGGCCGATATGGGCGAAATCCACGTCCGGCCCCGGCACTTCGAAATTCAGATATTCGCGATCGCAAAACACTTCGCTCTCGCCGGTATCGGCGAGGATGATGAATTCGTGCGACAGGTTGCCGCCGATCGGTCCGCTTTCCGCAACCATCGGGATCGAGCGCAGCCCCATGCGGGCGAAGGTGCGCAAATAAGCGACGAACATGCGGTTATAGGCGTGCTTGGCGCCGGCGAAATCGAGGTCGAAGGAATAGGCATCCTTCATCAGGAACTCGCGCCCGCGCATGACGCCAAAGCGCGGCCGCACCTCGTCGCGGAACTTCCACTGGATGTGATAGAGGTTGAGCGGCAGGTCTTTGTACGAGCGCACATAGGTGCGGAAGATCGCGGTGATCATCTCCTCGTTGGTCGGCCCGTAGAGCATGTCGCGTTCGTGGCGGTCCTTGATCCGCAGCATCTCCTTGCCATAGGCCTCGTAGCGCCCGCTCTCACGCCACAGATCGGCGGACTGGATGGTCGGCATCAAAAGCTCGATGGCGCCCGAGCGGTTTTGCTCCTCGCGTACGATGGCGCAGATTTTCTGCAACACGCGAAAGCCGAGCGGCAGGAAGCTGTAGATGCCGGCCGCCTCCTGGTGGATCATGCCGGCGCGCAGCATCAGCCGGTGCGAGGCGATCTCGGCCTCCTTCGGCGTCTCGCGTAAATTCGGCAGGAAGTAGCGGGAAAGGCGCATGAATTCTCAATCGTGGGGGATCGGCGTGGGCGGCAGTGAAGCCGCAACGGCGCCAAAAATACAAGGGCTGGAGGGCTTTTTGGGTTGCCAAACCGTCTTCAATTGCGAGTTTCGTGGAATTTTTTCGCGCCGGGCGGTGGTAACATGATGACATTGGCCAAAAGATCGATTACCAATGCTGAGCCCACCTGGATTGTCGCGAACTCGTGTATCGCGGATAATTTGGGGCAGCGGTCCAAGTCTCGGGAGGATGACGCGCGAGCGCAAAGCATCGCCAGCCACGCCGCGTACCGCGTATCCGATAAATAAGCGTGGGTTAGGGGTTAGATTAGGATTTCCCCGCAGGGCTTTGGCCCTGCGTTTTCTTTTGCCGCTACAGCTTGCCGAATGAACCAGTTTGCCGGCAAGAGCGCATCCAAATAGTCATCTCAATTCTATAATCACCTCTGCCAACACGTTATTTTGGTTTCAGGAACGGCGACATGAGGCCGTCCAGCGTCACCAAGTGTTTGTTATAGACGATGTAGAACGCGGCAAAGATCATGGACGCGACCAGCGTCGTCCACAGCAATTTCCAGCCCAGCCGGAACCGGATCGGCGCGCCGGGATCGGTGCCCGGCGCCATCTCGCCGCCTTCGTGCTGACTGCGCACGCCCCACGGCAGCACCGCAAATAGCGTGATCCACCAGATCAGGAAGAACGTCGCCAATGCGGTGGCGAGAGGCATCGCCTGTTCCATGGCGAGTTCAGGCCTGTTCCAGTTCGACGAGCGTTCCGGAAAAGTCTTTGGGATGAAGAAACAGAACCGGCTTGCCGTGGGCGCCGGTCTTCGGCTCACCATCGCCTAGCACGCGGGCGCCCGCTGCCTTAAGCGCATCGCGGGTGGCGCGGATATCGTCGACCTCGTAGCAGATATGGTGCATGCCGCCGTCGGGATTGCGCTCGAGGAATTTTGCGATCGGCGAGTTTTCGCCGAGCGGTTCGAGGAGCTCGATCTTGGTGTTGGGCAGTGTGATGAAAACTGTGGTCACACCGTGGTCCGGCTGCGGCACTTTGGCCGAGACCTGCGCGCCCAAAGTGTCGCGGTAAACCGCCGTGGCCTTGTTGATGTCGCGCACCGCGATGGCAACGTGATTGAGCCTGCCGATCATGAAAAAGCGTCTCCTGCGACCCGGCGGGGCCTATCCTACACCGTCAACACATGGACGTGGCAGATCGGTTTCTTGCTCCAGCGCTCGGCAATGGCGCCGCGCACCGCACGCCGCACTGCTTCGGCCACCGCGTCGGGATCGCGGCGGCGCGGCTTTGGCAGCGCGTTAAACGCCACTTCCACGGCGTCGCGGGCGATTTCGAGCATGGAGGCGCCATTAGCGTCGGCGTCCGGCAGACCGATCAGCTCGACCTCGGGATTGGCCATGAGCTCGCCCTTCTCGCTCAGCGCCAGCGCTACTGAGACGACGCCGGCAAAGCTCAGCCGGCGGCGCGCCGCCACCGTTTTCGACGCGGCATTCACCAGGATCGAGCCGTCCTTGTAGAGCCGACCCGACGGCACCTCGTCGATGATTTTTGGACCGTCCGGGGCGAGGCGAACCAGATCGCCGTTGCGGCAGACCAGCACGTGCGGCACGCCCGCGCGCCGGGCCAGGGCGGCATGTTCGGCAAGGTGCAGCGCCTCGCCATGCGCCGGGATGAGAATCTTTGGCCGCACCCAGCCGATCATGTCGCGCAATTCGTCGCGGCGCGGGTGGCCGGAGACGTGAACCAGATGAGTGCGGTCGGTGATGACCTCGACGCCTTGCGAGACGAGACCATTGATCACGCGCCCAATGGCTTTTTCGTTGCCCGGGATCGGCCGCGCCGAGAAGATCACGCGATCGCCCCGTGCCAGCGTGACGTCCGGATGCTCGTCCTCGGCGATACGCGCCAGCGCCGCGCGCGGCTCACCCTGGCTGCCGGTGCACAGCGCCACAACCTTGTCGGGCGGCAGATAACCGTAGCTCTGGGCGCTGCGAAAGTCCTCCACGCCGTCGAAATAGCCGGTTTCGCGCGCGACCTGGACCACGCGCTCCATCGCCCGGCCGACCAAAACCACCTCGCGGTCGGCGGCGCGGGCGGCGGCGGCGACCGCACGCAAGCGCCCGACATGGGAGGCAAAGGTTGTCACCGCGACGCGCTGGGGCGCGGTCGCGATCAGTTCGGCGAGCGTCTTGGCGACATCGGATTCCGACGGCGAGCGGCCCTCGCGGACCGCATTGGTTGAATCGCCGATGAGCGCCAGCACGCCGGCATCGCCCAGCGCCGTGAGCTTTGCCGCGTCGGTCGGGGCGCCGAGGATCGGCGTCGGATCGATCTTCCAGTCGCCGGTATGCAACACGGTGCCGGCCGGGGTGCGGATCGCCAGCGCATTGGATTCTGGGATCGAGTGGGCGACATTGATAAAGTCGATGGCGAAGGGGCCAAGCTCCAGATGCCCGCCCATCGGCACGACCTTCACCGGAATTTGCGGCGCGCCCGGCTCCGAGGCGCGGCGCGCCTCGAACAAAGCCGCCGTGAATGGCGTGGCGTATAGCGGGACTTTGAGGCGCGGCCACAGATCGATCAGCGCGCCCATATGGTCCTCGTGGCCGTGGGTCAAAACCAGCCCGACGATATTTTTGCGCTCTTCGATCAGGTATCTGATATCCGGCAGGATCAGATCGACGCCGGGCAAATGCTCCTCGGAGGCAAACGAGACGCCGCAGTCGACGATCAGCCACTGGCGCCGCCGCTCGTCGCCAAAGCCGTAGATCGAGAGATTCATCCCGATTTCGCCGATGCCGCCGAGCGGCGCGAAGACGAGTTCGTTGTGCGCCATATTCAACCGGCCGGACCGTAGACAGCCGGGCCGCCGCGAAGCTCAAATTGAAACACGTCGCCCGCTGCTATTTTTTCGATCGCACCGCCGGGCAATTCCAGCAAAAGCCGCCCGGACTGATCGAGGCCGACGAAGCGGCCACGCTTCTCGCTGCCGAGGTCGTGGACGGCGATCTGTTCGCCGACGCCGCGCGCGCTGGCGAGCCAGTCGTTGACGATGGCTGGGAAACCCAGGCCGCCATTCCACTGCGCGAGCCTCCGGCACATCGTGGCCGAAAGCGGCCGAAACAATTGCTGAGGCGTAATCGCCGCGCCGTGCGCCCGCAGATCAGTCGCCGGATAGGCCGCATCGTGCGGATGGCTTGCGCAGTTTACGCCGATGCCGACAACCGCCATCAGGTACCTGTCTTGATCCACTTCGCCTTCGATCAGAATGCCCGCGCATTTCTCGCCCGCGAGCAGCAGATCGTTCGGCCATTTGAAGTTTAGTTTTGGCGCCAGAGCAGGAACCTCAATGATGATGGCATCGCGCAGAGCGAGCGCAGTGACGAAAGCAAGTTCAGGCGCGCGTTCAATTGGTGACGGATTTTGCAGGACAAGGCTTGCATAAAGATTGCCTTCCGGCGAATCCCACGATCGGCCCAGCCGGCCGCGGCCGCGGGTCTGCGCTACCGCCGTGATCCAAAGCGGCTCCCGCCCATGGCGTCGAAGGCGCGCCTCTTCGTTGGTTGAGCGGACGGTGCCGAGCGTGACAAGCCGCACGCCCGCCTCGATCGCAATGGGATCAAGCTGCATCAGAACAAGGAACGCGCGGCCGCGCTCGCTGCCGTGATCAGCGGCCCCGGATAGAGGAAGAACAGAATGTTGAACAGGCCGCACAACGCGAGCACAAGTCTGAGTTCATAGGGCACGCTGTAAAAGCCTTCCGCCGGTTCGTCAAAGTACATGATCTTGATGATGAGCAGATAATAATAGGCGCCGACCACGCTGGCGAGCACGCCGATGACCGCGAGCACGTAGAGGCCGGCCTTGATGGCGGCAACGAATACGTAGAATTTTGCAAAAAAGCCGGCGAGCGGCGGAATGCCCGCCATGGAAAACAACAGCATCGCCATGAAGAACGCGGCGCTCGGATTGGTGCGCGCGAGCCCGGCGAATTGATCAATCGATTCCACCATGCCGCCCGAGCGCCGCATCGACAGGATGACGGCGAAAACGCCGAGCGTCATGGTGATGTAGATCGCCATGTAAACCAGGACGCCCTGGACGCCTTCGGCGGTGCCGGCGGCGAGCCCAACCAGCGCAAAACCCATGTGGCCGATCGACGAATAAGCCATCAGGCGTTTGATATTGCGCTGGCCGATGGCGGCGAAAGAGCCGAGCAGCATCGAGGCGATAGAGACGAAAACCAGGATTTGCTGCCACTGCGAGGTAATGCCGGGAAAGGCGACGACCGCGGCGCGTACGAACATGGCAATGCCGGCGACCTTGGGCGCCGAGGCAAAGAGTGCCGTGATCGGCGTCGGCGCACCCTGATAGACGTCCGGCGTCCACATGTGGAACGGCACCGCGGAGACCTTGAAGCAGAAACCGGCGAACAGAAAGACAATGCCGAAGATCAGTCCGACGCTGCCCTGGTGGCCGGCGGCCTGCGCGATGCCGGCGAAGCTGACGGTGCCGGTAAAGCCATAGATCAGCGACGCGCCATAAAGCAGCATCCCCGACGACAGCGCGCCAAGCACAAAATATTTCAGTCCGGCCTCGGTCGAAGGCAGCGAGTCGCGATGGCTCGCCGCCACGACGTAGAGCGGCAGGCTCATCAATTCGAGGCCGAGATAAAGCGCGATGAGATCGTTGGCCGATATCAGCATCAGCATGCCGAGCGTCGCGAGCAGGATCAGAACCGAGTATTCGAAGCGCTCCTGGCGCTCGCGCTTGGCGTAATCGAGCGACATGACGATGGCGGCGGCCGAACCGGTCAGCGCCAGAATTTTCAAATAGCGGGCGAAGTTGTCGACTACGAAACTGCCGCCGAAAGTGACGAGCTTGCCCGCCGGCAATATCGCGAGAATGACGCCCGCGGCCACCAGGAGCGCGATGGCGGAAATATCGATGGCGCGGGTTGCACGCTCGCCGCCATAGGCGCCAACCATCAACAGCACCATGGCGCCGATGCCGAGCACGAATTCCGGCAACAGCGGAACGAGCGTGGGGAGCTGGGTGCCGTACATCGCCCTACCTCGCCAGCGCCGCGGTCTGCACGGTGCTGAGCGCGTGATGATAATTGTCGATCAGCGCCGTCACCGATGCCGACGACAGATCGAGCACGGGTTTTGGATAGACGCCGAACACGATGGTCAGGACCACAAGCGGCGCGAATATCACGGCCTCGCGCCAGCCCAGGTCGCGGATGTGGAACAGGCTCGGCTTTTCGAGTTTGCCGAAAATGACCTTGCGGTAGAGCCACAGCGCATAGGCCGCCGACAGGATGGTGCCGAACGTCGCCAGCGTCGCCACCCAATTGTTGACCCGAAAGGTGCCGATCAGCGTGAGGAACTCGCCGACGAATCCCGAGGTGCCCGGCAGGCCGACATTGGCCAGCGTGAACACCATGAACACGAAGGCGTAGACCGGCATGCGATTGACGAGCCCGCCATAGGCCGCGATTTCGCGCGTATGCATGCGGTCGTAAACGACGCCGACGCAAAGGAACAAGGCGGCGGAGACGATGCCGTGGGAGATCATTTGGAAAATGCCGCCGGCGACGCCCTGCGCCGTCACCGCGAAAATACCCATGGTGACGAAGCCCATATGCGCCACCGAGGAATAAGCGATGAGCTTTTTGACGTCCTCCTGCACCAGCGCCACCAGCGAGGTGTAGATGATGGCGATGACGGAGAGCGCATAGATCAGCGGCGCGAGATGCTGGGTGGCTTCCGGAAACATCGGCAGCGAAAAGCGCAGGAAGCCGTAGCCGCCGAGCTTCAAAAGGATCGCGGCGAGGATCACCGAGCCAGCCGTCGGCGCTTCGACGTGCGCGTCCGGCAGCCAGGTGTGAACCGGCCACATCGGCATCTTGACGGCGAAGGACGCCAGAAACGCGACCCACGCCCAGGTCTGCAGCGAGAGCGGGAACGGATGATGCATCAGCGTCGGGATATCGGTGGTGCCGGCCTCCCAGTACATCGCCATGATGGCGAGCAGCATCAGCACCGAGCCAAGCAGCGTATAGAGAAAGAACTTGAAGCTCGCATAGACGCGGCGCGGGCCGCCCCACACCCCGATGATCAGGAACATCGGAATGAGCGTGCCTTCAAAGAACAGGTAGAACAGCACCAGATCGAGCGCGCAGAACGAGCCCACCATCAGCGTTTCGAGAACGAGGAACGCGATCATGTATTCGCGCACCCGGTGCTGGATCGCGTCCCAGCTCGCCAGGATGCAGATCGGCATCAGCGCCGTGGTCAGGATCACGAACGGCAGCGAAATGCCGTCGACGCCCATCGCATAGGTGATGGTGCCGCCGAGCCACGGCCGCCTTTCAAGGAACTGGAAATCGGCGGTCGACGGATCGAAACGCCAGATCAGGATCAGCGAGATGGCAAAGGTGATGAGCGTCGTCCACAGCGCCACCCAGCGCGCATTGCGCACGCCGGCCTGGTCCTCGGTGAGGAAGGCAATGAACAGCGCGCCCGCGAGCGGCAGGAAAGTGACGACGGAAAGGATGGGCCAGCTCGTCATCAGTGCAGCCCCGCGAACATGAACCAGGTGATGAAGCCGGCAACCCCGATCAGCATGGCGAAGGCGTAGTGATAGAGATAACCGGTCTGCAGCCGCACGACGTTCTTGGTCACGTCGAGCACGCGCGCGGAGACGCCGTCGGGCCCGAAGCCGTCGATGACAAAGCCGTCGCCGCCCTTCCAGAACAGGCGGCCGAGCCACAACGCCGAACGCACGAACAGGAAGTTGTAGATTTCGTCGAAGTACCATTTATTGAGCAGGAACTCGTAGAGAATGTGGTGATCGCGCGCCAGCGCGCGGGGAATATCCGGCCGTCGGATATAGAACAGGTAGGCGACCAGGAAGCCGATGATCATCATCGCCGTCGGCGCGAGCGCGATGTCGAGCGGCAGGTGCTCCATGTCCTCAAGCACCGTATTGCCCGGCGCGTATTTCAGCGACGCGCGGAAGAAGCCCAGCGCCCCCTCGCCGGTGAACAGGCCGACGAGCGGCCAGCCGGCGGCGAACGATCCGAAAGCCAGGATGCCCAGCGGAATGAGCATCACCTTTGGGCTCTCGTGCGCCGCGTCGTAGTGGTGACGATCGTGCGGCTCGCCGTGAAAGGTCTTGAAAATGAGCCGCCACGAATAGAACGAGGTCAGCGCCGCCGCGCCGACCGTCATGAAGAAGCCGTAGCTCGACAGCGCGCCCTTGGCGACGTCGTCGGCCTCGATGATCGCGTCCTTGGAAAAATAACCGGCCGTGAAGGGAAATCCGGTCAGCGCCAAAGTGCCGATGATCATCACGGCGTAGGTGAACGGAATTTTTCGCCACAGGCCGCCCATGTGGCGAATGTCCTGCTCGTGATGCATAGCGAGGATCACCGAGCCCGAGCCGAGGAACAACAGCGCCTTGAAGAAGGCATGCGTGAAAAGATGGAACATGCCGATCGAATAGGCGCCCGAACCCATGGCGACGAACATGTAGCCGAGCTGCGAGCAGGTCGAATAGGCGATGATGCGCTTGATGTCGTTTTGGACGAGACCGATGGTCGCCGCAAACATCGCCGTCGTCGCGCCGATGAAGACGACGAACCCCTTGGCGTCCGGCGAAAGCTCGAACAGCGGTGACAGCCGCGCCACCATGAACACGCCCGCCGTCACCATGGTCGCGGCATGGATCAGCGCCGAGACCGGGGTCGGTCCCTCCATCGCATCGGGCAGCCAGGTGTGCAGCAGAAATTGCGCCGATTTGCCCATCGCGCCCATGAACAACAGCAGGCACACGGCCGTGAGCGCGTCGACATCCCAGCTCAGGAAATGGAAGCTCTTGCCGACGAGGCTTGGCGCCTGCGCAAAAATCGTATCGAAGTCGATCGCGCCGGTGAGATAGAAGACGGCAAAAATCCCGAGCGAAAAGCCGAAATCGCCGACGCGGTTGACGAGGAAAGCCTTGATCGCGGCGGCGTTGGCCTCAGGCTTGTAATACCAAAAGCCGATCAGGAGATAACTCGCCAGCCCGACGCCCTCCCAGCCGAAGAACAGCTGAATGAGATTGTCGGCCGTCACCAGCATCAGCATGGCGAAGGTGAAGAACGACAGATAGGCGAAGAAGCGCGGCTTGTAGGGATCCTCCTCCATGTAACCGATGGAGTAGATGTGCACGAGCGAGGATATGGTCGTCACCACGACCAGCATCACGGCGGTCAACGAGTTGATACGCAGTGCCCATTCGGAGTGCAGGTCGCCGGAGGTGATGTAGGAGAACAGCGTGATGCGGGCGTCGTGTCCTAAAAAGCCGACGTCGAAAAAGGCGTACCAGGACAGCACGCAGGAAATCACCAGGAACGTCGAAGTGACGAGCTCGGCGAGCAATGATCCGGCGGCCGACGGCTCAGCCGGCGGTTCCTCGCCATGCGAAACATGAACGACGGCATGCGGCGACGGCGCGGCGTGGTCCTCATGGACCGGCGCAGCGGCATGGTCGTCATGCGATGGCGGCGGATTCTCGCCCGGATAGCGATTGCGCGCGCCAACGAGCGCGATGGCGCCAGCAATGATGGCGCCAAGGAGCGGCAGGAAGACGATTGCTACGTACACGCCGCTAGCCTTTCATCAGATTGATATCTTCAACCGCGATCGAACCGCGGTTGCGGTAATAGGCGACGAGGATCGCCAGACCGATCGCAGCTTCCGCGGCCGCTACCGTGAGCACGATCAGTGCGTAGACCTGGCCGACGATGTCGCCGAGAAAGCTCGAGAACGCGACCAGGTTGATGTTGACGGACAGCAGGATCAGCTCGATCGACATCAGAATGATAATGACGTTCTTGCGGTTGAGAAATATTCCCAACACCCCGAGCGTGAACAGGATCGCCGCGACCGACAGATAATGGCCAAGCCCGATGGTCATTGCAGCGCCTGATTCATGAAAGACCTTGCCCCGTCTTCACCTTGACCACCTCGATGGCGCTTGAGCGGCGGCGGGCGACCTGCGCGGCGATATTTTGCCGCCGCACGTTCGGCTTATGCTGCAGCGTGAGCACGATGGCGCCGATCATGGCGACCAGAAGAATGACGCCCGACGCCTGAAAGAAGTAGACGTAGCGCGTATAGAGCACGAGCCCGAGCGCCTGGGTGTTGTTGATGGCGCTTTGCGGCGGGATCGGCGAGGTGATGGCCTTGGCGACGTCCGGCCCGATCACCCAGGCGCCGACGATGGCAATAAGCTCGCACAGCAGCACGATGCCGATCAGCGCGCCGACCGGCAGATAATTCAAAAAGCCCTGGCGCAGCTCCGCGAAATCGACGTCGAGCATCATCACGACGAACAGGAACAGCACGGCGACCGCGCCGACATAGACGACGATCAGGATCATCGCCAAAAATTCGGCGCCGAGCAGCACGAACAGGCCCGCCGCGTTGACGAAGGCGAGAATGAGGAAGAGCACCGAATGTACCGGGTTCTTCGAGGCAATGACCATGACGGCGGAGGCCACGGTGATGCCGGCGAAGAGATAGAAGAAAATGGCGTGGATAATCATGAGAAGCGGGTCTCAGCGATAGGGCGCGTCGAGTTCGATACTTTTGGCAATCTCGCGCTCCCAGCGATCGCCGTTCGCCAGCAGGCGGTCCTTGTCGTAGTAAAGCTCCTCACGCGTTTCGGTGGCGAATTCGAAATTCGGTCCTTCTACGATGGCGTCGACCGGGCAGGCTTCCTGGCACAGGCCGCAATAGATGCATTTGACCATGTCGATGTCGTAACGCGTGGTGCGGCGGGTGCCGTCGTTCCGTCGCGGTCCGGCTTCGATAGTGATCGCCTGCGCCGGGCAGATCGCCTCGCACAATTTGCAGGCGATGCAACGCTCTTCGCCGTTCGGATAGCGCCGCAGCGCGTGCTCGCCGCGAAAGCGTGGCGACAGCATGCCCTTCTCGAACGGATAATTGAGCGTGGCTTTGGGCTTGAAGAAATAGCGCATCGACAAGAGGAACGCCTGGGCGAATTCTTTCAAAAACAGCGAACGGGCGGCCTGATCGAGTCTCATATCAACCTCTCACGCCGATGGTGTTGCCGATCCAATAGCCGAGCACGGCCAGGATCGCGATATCCGTTCCCAGTATCAATCGCCGCACGACCGAAAGCTTGTCCTCGAAGGCTGAGCGCTGCTCGAGCGTTTGCGGGCCGCGCTGCGCGCGCAGACGCCGCTCGACGACGCGGATCGCCGGAATATAGATGGCAACCGCCACGATCGTTCCGGCAAGACCGCCGAGCCAGGCCGGCAGCGAATAGTCCATGCCGCCCTCCCCTCATTTCGGCGCCCATCCGGCGAATTGCAGGACGCCGGCGACGATTGCGACCATGCCGAGCGAGATCGGCAAAAACACTTTCCAGCCGAGCCGCATCAACTGATCGTAGCGATAGCGCGGCACGAAGGCCTTCACCATCGCGAACATGAAGAAAATGAACGAGGCTTTGAGCACGAACCAGATCACGCCCGGCACCCAGGTGAAGGGCGCCACCGGGAACGGCGGCAGCCAGCCGCCCAGAAACAGGATCGTCGCCATGGCGCACATCGTGGTGACCGCCACGTATTCGCCGAGCATGAACATCATGTAGGGCGTCGAGCCATATTCGACCATGAAGCCGGCGACGAGTTCCGATTCCGCTTCCACCAGATCGAACGGCGGCCGATTGGTTTCCGCCAGCGCGGAGATGAAGAAGATCACGAACATCGGGAACAGCGGCAGCCAGTACCAGCGCAGGAGGCCCCACGGCGTGTTCTGCGCCTCGACGATGGCGGTGAGATTGAGCGAACCGACGCAGAGCAGCACGGTGATGATGACAAAGCCGATCGATACTTCGTAGGACACCATCTGCGCGGCCGAGCGCAGCGCGGCAAGGAACGGATATTTCGAGTTCGACGCCCAGCCGGCCATGATCACGCCGTAGACGCCGAGCGACGAGATGGCGAAGATATAGAGTATCCCGACATTGATGTTGGAAATGACCCAGCCGGCATCAACCGGGATCACCGCCCAGGCGGCGAGCGCCAAGACGCAGGTGACGAGCGGCGCGAGCAGGAAGACGCCCTTGTTGGCGCCGGCCGGAATAACCGGCTCCTTGAGCACGAACTTGATCAGATCGGCAAACGATTGAAACAGTCCCCACGGTCCGACCACGTTCGGGCCGCGCCGGATCTGCACTGCCGCCCAGATCTTGCGGTCGGCGAGCAGCACATAGGCAACCGCGATGAGCAGGATGACGAGCAGCATCAAGCTCTCCGCCACCATGATCACCAGCGGCCAGATGTAATCGGACCAGAGCGCGGCCATCGTCATGAACTCTACTCCGCCGCCGTCATGGTCGAGCGCCCCTGCGCCAGCGCCGAACATTCCGCCATCACCGCCGAACAGCGCGCGATGGCGTTGGTGAAGTAATAATCCTCAATAGTCGCGGCGAACGGCGCCTTGTCCGCTGCGCCGCCCAACGCGGCGAGCTTTTGAATGTCGGCTGCGTCCGCCGCCGTGATCTGGCTGATGCGCATCATGTGCGGATGGGCCTTGAACAAAACCTGGCGCAATGCGGCAAGCGAGTCATAGGGCAGCCGGTTCTTGAGCACGTCGGACAGCGCGCGCAGGATCGCCCAATCTTCGCGCGCGTCGCCGGGCGGGAACGAGGCGCGCGCCGCTATCTGCACGCGGCCCTCGGTGTTGACATAGATCGCCGATTTTTCCGGATAGGCCGCGCCGGGCAGCACCACATCCGCGCGCGAGGCGCCGCGGTCGCCGTGGGTGCCGATATAGATGACGAAAGCGCCTTGCGCGATCTCGACCTCATCAACGCCGAGCAGGAACAGCACGTCGAGCGTGCCGTAGGCCGCCATCTGCCGCGCGTTAAGACCGCCCTGCCCCGGCACGAAGCCGAGATCGAGCGCACCGACGCGCGATGCCGCGTTATGCAGCACGCCAAAACCGTTCCAGCCGTCCTTGACCGCGCCGAGATCGATCGCGGCTTTTGCCGCGAGCGACGCGACCGCAGCACCATCGCCGCGCGTCAAAGCGCCGGCGCCGAGGAGCACCATGGGGCGCTCGGCCTTGCGCATCATGTCGGCAAAGGAATGCCGCGTAATGGCAGCGAGAAGTTTCCGGCCCGGCGCCGAGATAGTCGTAGGTATAAGTAAGGTCGGCTTTTGGCCCAATCAGGCCGATGGGGAATTTTCCGGCGCGCCAGCGCTTGCGGATGCGCGCATTGAGCATCGTGCCTTCGCGGCGCGGATTTGCGCCGACGACCAGAAGCGCATCGGCGCCGTCGATCCCGGCGATGGCGGGGTTGAAGAGATAGGTGGCCCGGCCCCAGGCCGGATCGAGTGCCGAGCCGTCCTGCCGGCAATCGAGATTGCCGACGTTAAGCCGCGTCATCAAATCCTTCAGCGCAAAAATCTCCTCGACGCCGGCAAGATCGCCGACCAGCGCGCCCATTCGTTTGCCACTGGTCTTCGCCACTTTGGCGGCGATGGCCGCAAAAGCCTCATGCCAGGTCGCCGGCTTGAGCTGGCCGTTATGGCGCACATAGGGCTGATCGAGCCGCTGCGTGCGCAACCCGTCGACGACATGGCGCGTCTTGTCGGAAATCCACTCGTCGTTGATGTCGTCGTTTTCGCGCGGCAGGATGCGCATCACCTCGCTGCCGCGGGTGTCGATGCGGATGGCGGAGCCGATCGCATCCATGACGTCGATCAACTCGGTCTTGTTGAGCTCCCACGGCCGCGCCGCAAAAGCGTAAGGCTTCGAGGTGAGCGCGCCGACCGGACAAATATCGACCACGTTGCCCTGCAGTTCGGAGCGCATCGCCTCTTCGAGATAAGTCGTGATCTCCATGTCCTCGCCGCGGCCGATGGCGCCGAGTTCGGGCACGCCCGCGACCTCGGTGGCAAAGCGCACGCAGCGGGTGCACTGGATGCAGCGGTTCATCGAGGTCTTGACCAGCGCGCCGAGATATTTGTCCTCGACCGCGCGCTTGTTCTCGTGGAAGCGGCTGGAATCGATGCCGTAGGCCATCGATTGATCCTGCAGATCGCATTCGCCGCCCTGGTCGCAAATCGGGCAATCGAGCGGATGATTGATCAGCAAAAATTCCATCACGCCTTCGCGCGCCTTACGCACCATCGGTGAGCGCGTGGAGAGCACTTTGGGCGAGCCGTCCTTGTTTGGCATCAAATCGCGCACGCCCATGGCGCACGACGCCTGCGGCTTCGGGATGCCGACAACCTCAATCAGACACATGCGGCAATTGCCGGCGATCGACAGCCGCTCCTGGAAGCAGAAGCGCGGAATTTCCGCACCGGCCGCCTCGCAGGCCTGGAGCAACGTGTACTCCGGCGGGACGTCGATCTCCTTGCCGTCGACGATGAGTTTGGTCATCGCATACTCACTCCGCCGCGACCGAAACTGGCTCGGGATGCGGGTTCGCCGTATATTCGTCGATGCGCCGCTCGATCTCGGGGCGGAAGTGACGCAACAGGCCTTGCACCGGCCAGGCCGCGCCGTCGCCGAAGGCGCAGATGGTGTGGCCTTCGATCTGGGTCGTGACTTCCATCAGCATGTCGATCTCGCGCCTGGTCGCGTGACCCACTGCCATACGATTGAGCACCCGCCACATCCAGCCCATGCCCTCGCGGCACGGCGTGCACTGGCCGCAGCTCTCGTGTTTGTAAAAATACGAAATGCGCGCCATCGCTTTGACGATGTCGTCCGACTTGTCCATGACGATCACGGCAGCCGTGCCGAGCGCCGATTTTTTGTCGCGGCAGCCGTCGAAATCCATCAGCAGCGTATCGCATTGATCGGGGCCGGCAGGCACCAGCGGCATCGACGAGCCGCCGGGAATGACGGCGAGCAGATTGTCCCAGCCGCCGCGCACGCCGCCGGCGTGCCGGTCGATGAGTTCGCGCAGCGGAATGCCCATGTTCTCTTCGACGTTGCACGGCCGCTCGACGCGGCCGGAAATGCAATAGAGCTTTGTGCCGGTATTGTTGGCCCGCCCGATGCCGGCGAACCACGCCGCGCCGCGCCGCATGATGTCCGGCACTTGCGCGATGGTCTCGACATTATTGACGGTGGTCGGACAGCCGTAGAGTCCGACATTGGCCGGGAACGGCGGTTTTAATCGCGGTTGTCCCTTCTTGCCCTCGAGGCTTTCAAGAAGCGCCGTCTCCTCGCCGCAGATATAAGCGCCGGCGCCGTGATGAACGACGATGTCGAAATCCCAGCCGTTGAGGTTATTCTTGCCGATGAGTTTCGCGTCATAGGCCTGCTGCACGGCGGCTTCGAGCCGCTCGCGCTCACGGATGAACTCGCCGCGAACGTAGATGTAGCAAGTGTTTACCGCCATCGCGGCGCCGGCGATCAGGCAGCCCTCGATCAGCAGATGCGGATCGTGCCGCATGACTTCGCGGTCCTTGCAGGTGCCGGGCTCCGACTCGTCGGCATTGATCACGAGATAATGCGGGCGGTCGCCGACCTGCTTGGGCATGAACGACCATTTCAGGCCGGTCGCAAATCCGGCGCCGCCGCGGCCACGCTGGCCTGAGGCCTTGACCTCATTGACGATTGTCTCGCGGCCTTTTTCCAAGATCGCCTTGGTGCCGTCCCACGCGCCGCGCGCCCGCGCGTCTTCGAGGCCCCAACCGTGGTGGCCGTAAAGATTCTTGAAGATGCGGTCCTTGTCGGCGAGCATCAGCCCTGCCCCGGTTTGGATGTTTGATAGATCGACGGATCGGTCAGTGTGTTCGCGCCCCCGATCGGCGCGGAATTTTGCCGATCGATTTGCGGACCGGGCTTTGGCGTCCGGCCATTAGAAAAATCGTTGATGATGCGCGTAAAAGTTTCCGGCGTGAGATCCTCGTAATAATCGGCATTGATCTGGACCATCGGCGCGTTGACGCAGGCGCCGAGACACTCGACCTCGATCCAGGAGAACGTGCCGTCGGCGGTCACTTCGCTCGCCTCGCCGATCATGCGATGGCAGACTTTCTTCAGGTCCTCCGCCCCGCGCAGCATGCACGGCGTGGTGCCGCAGAGCTGGACGTGAAAGCGCCCGATCGGGGCGAGATTGAACATGGTGTAGAAGGTCGCCACTTCGAGCACGCGGATCCTGGCCATGCCGAGCAGTTCCGCGGTCGCCTCGATGGCTTTCTGCGGCAGCCAGCCGCCGCACTGCTCCTGCGCCTTCCACAGGATCGGGATCACCGCGGATTGCTGGCGGCCTTCCGGATACTGCGCGATCTTGGCCCTCGCCCAGGCCAGATTTTCCGGCGTGAAGGCAAAGCTCGGCGGCTGCTTCTCGGCGAGACGGCACACGGTCATCGGTCGACCTCGCCGACATCATTCCCTCCCCCTGAAAGGGGGAGGGTTAGGGAGGGGGTCGCGGGCCGAACATCGAGTGCAGCGGCTGTGCGCACAACGCGGCGAGCGCGCGAGGCCGCCTCAGGCGTCGGTGCGAACCGAGAGGCCGCAGACCCCCACCCATCCTCCCCCTTGCAGGGGGAGGAGGCGCCTAGCCTTGCGCGGGGAGAATTACTCATCAGTCGACCTCGCCGACATCATTCCCTCACCCTGAAAGGGGGAGGGTTAGGGAGGGGGTCGCGGGCCGCGCACTCAGAGTGGAGGTGACACGCGAAATCTCGTCCCAAACTCCTTCTATGTTCCCGATCACATCATTGTTCCAGAAGCGGACGACACTGACACCCTTAGTACGCAACCATTCGGCCCGATTTTCGTCGCTGTCTTGACGATGCGCCAAGTTATGTTGCCCGCCGTCCACCTCGATCGCGAGCTTGAGCGCAGCGCAATAAAAATCGACGACATATTTTCCGATTGGATGCTGGCGGCGAAAACTCAATCCTTCCATTTGCGCGCGTTGCAACAGACGCCACAGCTTTCTCTCGGCTTTTGTCGCATCCCGGCGTAAGCGGCGCGCGCGACCGGTTGCCTCCGGCGCCCGCGAGAACCGAGAGGCCGCAGACCCCCACCCATCCTCCCCCTTACAGGGGGAGGAGGAGACCGGCCTCTCGCGTGGAGCAATGCTCATCGGTCGACCTCGCCGAAAACGATGTCGATGGAGCCGAGGATCGCCGAGATGTCGGCGAGCATATGGCCGCGGCAGAGAAAGTCCATGGCTTGGAGATGCGCAAAGCCGGGCGCGCGGATTTTGCATTTGTACGGTTTGTTGCTGCCGTCGGCGATGAGATAGACGCCGAACTCGCCCTTCGGGGCCTCGACGGCGGCATAGACTTCGCCGGCCGGCACCTTGAAACCTTCGGTGTAGAGCTTGAAGTGATGGATCAGCGATTCCATTGAGCGCTTCATCTCGGCGCGCCGCGGCGGCACGATCTTGTGGTCGTCGACCGTGACGCGGCCCTGCGCATCCGGCCTATGCAATCTCTCGATGCATTGCTTCATGATGCGGACCGATTGGCGCATCTCTTCCATGCGGATGCAGTAGCGATCGTAATTGTCGCCGTTCTTGCCGATCGGAATGTCGAAGTCGAGTTCGGCGTAACACTCATAGGGCTGGGACTTGCGCAAATCCCACGCCGCGCCCGAGCCGCGCACCATCACGCCGGAAAAGCCGCGCGCCCAGGCATCCTCGATCTTGACCACGCCGATATCGACGTTGCGCTGCTTGAAAATGCGGTTCTCGGTGAGAAGTCCCTCGAGATCGTCGCAGACCTTTAGGAACGGATCGCAGAAGCCCAATATGTCGTCGATCAGTTTCGGCGGCAGATCTTGATGCACGCCGCCGACACGGAAGTAAGCCGCGTGCATGCGCGAGCCCGAAGCGCGTTCATAGAAACCCATCAGCTTCTCGCGCTCCTCAAAACCCCAGAGCGGCGGTGTGAGCGCGCCGATGTCGATCGCCTGCGTCGTGACATTGAGCAAATGCGACAACAGACGGCCGATCTCGCAATAGAGCACGCGGATGAGTTGGGCGCGCCGCGGCACTTCGATGCCGAGGAGTTTCTCCGCCGCCAGGCAGAAGGCGTGCTCCTGGTTGATCGGCGCGACATAATCGAGCCGGTCGAAATACGGGATCGCCTGCAAATAGGTCTTGTGCTCGATCAGCTTCTCGGTGCCGCGATGCAATAGACCGATATGCGGATCGACGCGCTCGACCACCTCGCCGTCCAGTTCAAGCACCAAACGCAACACGCCATGCGCCGCCGGATGCTGCGGCCCGAAGTTGATGGTGAAAGTGCGCTGGGTATCGTGCTGGGCGGCGTCAGCCATCATGCCATCTCCGCCACTTTCGCGACTTTCGCCGCGAGCCGGGCATTGAATTTGTCCCACACGACGACAAAGCGTTCGTGACGGCCCTCGCCGATCAGGTCTATGCCGTCATGCGCCTTGACCTTGAAGGTGACGCGCTGGCCGGTCACCGCGACGCATTCGACGTCGACCGTCACCGTCATTCCGGCCGGCGTTGCGGCGAGATGACTGACATCGACATGGACGCCGAGGCTGCCTTCGCCGGGATCGAGATGCGGCGCCAGAAGCTGGGTGCAGACCCATTCCATCAGCACGATCATGAAGCCGGTGGCAAAAACTTTCGGCATCGCCGCGATCTCCGGCGATTCCGGATAGGTGTAGGGAACGGTCTTGTTCTCCGGCACCTTGTAGCTGAAGCGGTGGGTCAGGCCGGGTCTTGAGACGTTGACTTCATGTCACGACCCCTTGCCGCCCGATTTCTCGTCACCCGGCAGCACGTAATCGGTGCCTTCCCACGGCGACAGAAAATCGAAGTTGCGGAATTCCTGGATCAGCCGCACCGGCTCGTAGACGACGCGCTTGAGTTCGTCGTCGTAACGCACCTCGACGAAGCCGGTCAGCGGAAAGTCCTTGCGCAGCGGATGACCCTCAAAGCCGTAATCGGTGAGGATGCGGCGCATGTCCGGATGGCCGGTGAACACGACGCCGTAAAGATCGTAGGTCTCGCGCTCGAACCAATCGGCGCCGGGAAACACCTCGATGATCGACGGCACCGGCGTGGTCTCGTCGGTCTGCGCTTTCACGCGCACGCGCAGATTGTGCTTGGGCGAAAGCAGATGATAGACGACGTCGAACCGCCGTTCGCGGCTTGGCCAGTCGACCGCCGTCACGTCGACAAAATTCCAGAACAGGCAGCGCGGATCGTCGCGCAAAAAACGCATGACGGAAACGATGTCGCTCGCCTGCACCGTTACGGTCAGTTCGCGATACGCGATCGCGTAGCCCGTCACCGACGAGGAGAGCGCACCAGCGATCGTTTTGCCGAGCGTATCGAGCGTCTCATCCATTTTCAGCGTTCGATCGTCGAGGTGCGGCGGATTTTCTTCTGCAGCAACAATATGCCGTACAACAGGGCCTCGGCGGTGGGCGGACAGCCCGGCACATAGATGTCGACCGGCACGATGCGGTCGCAGCCGCGCACCACCGAATAGGAATAGTGATAGTAGCCGCCGCCATTGGCGCATGAGCCCATGGAGATCACGTAGCGCGGCTCCGGCATCTGGTCGTAAACCTTGCGCAAAGCAGGCGCCATTTTGTTGGTCAGCGTGCCGGCGACGATCATGACGTCGGACTGGCGCGGCGAGGCGCGCGGCGCAAAGCCGAAACGCTCCACGTCGTAGCGCGGCATTGACATCTGCATCATTTCGACGGCGCAGCAGGCGAGCCCGAACGTCATCCACATCAGCGAGCCGGTGCGCGCCCAGGCGATCAGGTCGTCCGCGGCGGCGACCAAAAATCCCTTGTCGGCAAGCTCGTTGTTGAGCTCGGAGAAAAACGGATCGTTCGCGCCGACCGGCTTTCCGGTGCGCGGATCGAGTACGGCTTGTCGCGGCGTGGCGATTGCGGGTTCGCTCAATCCCATTCGAGCGCTCCCTTCTTCCACTCATAGATAAAGCCGATCGTGAGCACCCCAAGGAACAGCATCATCGACCAGAAGCCGAACACGCCGAGTTGACCGAAGGCCGCCGCCCACGGGAACAGGAAGCTGACTTCGAGGTCGAAAATGATGAACAGGATGGCGACCAGGTAGAACCGGACGTCGAATTTCATCCGCGCGTCGTCGAAGGCGTTGAAACCGCACTCGTAGGCGGACAGCTTTTCCGGGTCGGGCTGCTTGTAGGCGACGACGAAGGCCACGAGCAAGAAGCACGAGCCCGATCACGCCCGCGACGCCGACAAAGACAATGAGCGGCAGATAAGCGAGCAGCAATTGAGTCAATGATTGACTCATCGGGAGCCCTTCTGATCGGCTGGCGAAGGAGCCTTCCCTGCGTCAGGAACAGGTCCATCGCGGCGCAGTTCCGCGTGCAACGGGAGTGCGCCGATTTGCCTCAAAATTCCAGCGGATTGGCGCTGCAAGCAGAACCTTTGCGACCCTTAGCGCAGTGCACAAAAAGGTGCAAGGCAGGCCTGTGTGTGGCACCGCGCGATGCCGCACGCTGCCGCCGGAGGCGATGCCGTGACGATCGTTCGCGATCAATGGCGCGGCCGGCGACCGAGTCATGGATCGCGTCAGCCGCGCGTGACGGATCGGCGGACTGTGAACGACATGACCATGCTGACCGGGCTATTCGCGCCGCGCCGTTCTGCTTGCTCTGGCAGGCAGCCGCAGCGGTCCCTCAACAGCGCCGCGCCGACGATTATCCGTCGCGCCCGGTCAAGATCATCGTGCCGTTCGGCGCCGGCGGCCCGACCGATGTCTTTACCCGCGCGGTGTCGGTCGAGCTGCGAAAGCTCCCTGCATCAGACCTTTGTCATGGAGAACCGCCCGGGCGCCGGCACCACGCTCGGCACCGACCTCGTCGCCAAAGCCGCGCCGGACGGCTACACGCTGCTGATGGTTTCGGCAGCACGCAGACGGTCAACGAAACGCTCTACACCGACAAGCCGTATCAACTGATGCGCGACCTCGTGCCGATCGCGCCGCTGATCGATACCGATCTGGTGCTGGTGGTCATCCTTCGGTGCCGGCGCAAAAATCTCGCCGAACTGCTGGCGCTGGCGCGGGCCAAGCCCGGACGCTCAATTACGGCTCGTCCGGGCCGGGCTCCAACTATCACATGGCCGGCGAGCTTCTGAAGAATATCACCGGAATCGACATCGTGCACGTGCCCTACAAGGGCTCGACCGGCATGCGCACCGACATTTTCAGCGGACAAATCCAGCTTCTGTTCAATTCCGTTCCGACCATGGCGCCGCATGATCAAGGCCGGCATGGTCCGCGCGCTCGGCACCAGCGGCAAGACCCGCTCGCCCATCCTGCCCGACGTGCCGACGCTTGCCGAAGCCGGCGCGCCCGGCTTTCAAGCAACGTTATGGGTCGGCTTCATGGCGCCAAGGCGACGCCGCAGCCGATCGTCGATCTGCTCAACCGGA
This sequence comes from uncultured Alphaproteobacteria bacterium, assembly GCA_963790975.1. Lineage (GTDB taxonomy): Bacteria > Pseudomonadota > Alphaproteobacteria > Rhizobiales > Xanthobacteraceae > BOG-931. Next base: position 1,904 of record CAWBQV010000009.1, on the reverse strand, counting down.
CGATCACCACGATCCTGCAGCGGCCCGACATCAAGGACGCCTGGGAAAAGCAAGGCGCGACGCCGCTGGTGATGACGCAAGCCGCAATTCGACGCCTTCATGACAGGCGCGAGATCGTGAAATGGGCTAAGGTGATCAAGGACAACCACATCGCGTCTGATCAACTAGGTGAAACGATGAACGAGATGAACAAGACCGCTCCTGCCGGCGAATCAAGGGCGAAGAGCACTGGACCACCAAAGACGGCAACGTAAAGCTTTTCATGTTCGAGAAATGCGCCGGCGATCCGAAGACAGACCGCCGGCACGATCCTTGTTCGTGCACGGCTCGTCGATGGCGGCGCAGCCGACATTCGATCTTCAGGTCGAAGGCCGGCCGGATTCCTCGGTGATGGATTGGTTCGCGCGCCGCGGTTTCGATTGCTGGTGCGTCGACATGGAGGGCTACGGCCGCTCGACCAAGAACCGCGACAATAACGCCCCGATCGCGCAAGGCGCCGACGATTGCTTTGCCGCCGCAACCTATATCCAGAAGCTGCGCGGCAAGCGGCCGTTCCTCGTTTACGGCATTTCGTCGGGCGCGTTGCGCGCGGCGTTGTTCGCGCAGCGCCATCCCGACATGGTCGCCCGCCTCGCGCTCGACGCCATGGTCTGGACCGGCGAAGGCTCGCCGACGCTCGCCGAACGCAAGAAAAGGCTTCCCGAATTCATCGCCAAGAACCGCCGGCCGATCGACAAGGCGTTCATCCATTCGATCTTCGACCGCGACCATCCCGGCACCGCCGAAGATAAGGTCATCGACGCCTTCGCCGATGCCGTCACCGCGCTCGACAATTCGGTGCCGACCGGCACCTATGTCGATATGTGCAGCAGCCTGCCGGTGATCGACCCGGACAAGATCACGGTGCCGACCCTGATCATGCGCGGCCAATGGGACGGCATTGCAAGCTTCGACGATCTGGCGGCTTCTTCGCCCAGCTGCCGAACCCCGACAAGCATTTTGCCGTGATGCCGGGCATCTCGCACGCCAGCTTCCAGCAGAAGAATTACGCGCTGGTCTACCACATCCTGTGGAGCTTCTTCGCCCAGCCGGCGCCGATCTATCGGGGGTAAAATTCGAGTCTAATGTCATTGAAATGGCGGGAGCGACGGGACTCGAACCCGCGACCTTCGGCGTGACAGGCCGACGCTCTAACCAACTGAGCTACGCCCCCGCGGACGCGTCGGCACTTAAGGCCCGCCCGGCGCCAAGTCAAGGATTTGGGCCAAAATCGGCGCTTTCCGGCCGCCTTATGCCTCGCCACAGAGCGCCCTCAGATAGCCCGGCGATGCCGAAAACATCGGTGGAATTGGCAAAACAAGCGTGGTCAGGGCGAGCCGAATCGTTTAACTGCTTCGCCGTGAGCGGCGCTTTTTCCACGCTACCGCTTCATTGAGGAGGGACTAATGCGCCAGGTAAAACAACCGCGACTACCGTGACATTGAAGCATCTCGCCGCGAGCCTCGCGGAGGACAACGAGCTTTCGAAGAAGCAGGCTGAAGCCATCCTCGGCGGCTTTGTCGGAAATATCGTCAAGCACCTGAAAAAGGGCGAACGCATCCGCATCGGCGGCCTCGGCATCCTGCAGGTGCGCAAACGCGCCGCGCGCATGGGACGTAATCCCGCCACCGGCGAACCGATTCAGATCAAGGCCAGCAAGAAAGTCGCCTTCCGCGCCTCGAAGGAGCTCAAGGAGGCGGTCTGATTGCCGCCATCGGCAGGACCCGCCAAGCGGGTCTCCGCGCGCCACTCACCGCCCGCTCGCCATCGCAATCGCAGAATTGCGAGGCGGCGGGCGATTTGTTGTTCGGCGTTCCTCTCACATTCGGCGCGACAGCCTTCGCGGCGCTGCGCTTGCGAAGGCT
>CAWBQV010000008.1:0-66633 GCA_963790975.1 uncultured Alphaproteobacteria bacterium | reverse complement strand
CGCCGCATCTCTCCGGCGACGAATTGACCGTCGCGATGGCGAGCGCGACGACCCTCTCGGGCGTTATTTTCGGCATTGCCGGCGCCGCCACTAACGCCGGCACCGTGATCCAGACCCGCCGGCTGACGCAGAGCGAGACGACGTCATCGATCGTGTTCTATTTCTCGCTCAGTTGCGCGCTGGCCGGCCTCGCCACCTGGCCGTTCGGCTGGCTCAGTCCGACGCCTGGCGAATTTGCCGCCCTGATCGGCATCGGCTTCCTTGGCGGCACCGCGCATATCTTCCTCACCGAGAGCTATCGCTACGCCTCCGCCTCGACGGTCGCACCGTTCGACTACACCGCGATGATCTGGGCCCTCATCCTCGGCTATGCGATGTTCGGCGAGATACCGACGCCGGCTATCGTCACGGGCTCCGCGATCATCGCCGCGGCCGGCCTGTTCGTGATCTGGCGCGAGCACCAGCTCGCCTTGGCGCGCCGGCGTGACGCCGCGGGGGAACTCGGCGTCGCCGCTACCGCGACGAGGCTCCGAACGCCTTGAAGGTGATGATGGTGCGCGTGTCGGCGATGCCGGGGATGGTCTGTACCTTCTCGGCGATGAAATGGCCGATATCGGTCGCCTGCTCGACGTAGAATTTCACCAACAGGTCGAAATCGCCGGCGGTCGAATAGATTTCCGAGGCGATTTCAGCGTCCGCAAGCTTGGCGGCGACATCGTATGACTTGCCGAGCTGGCATTTGATCTGCACGAAAAAGGGGACCATGCGCGCCTCCGGACCGTCGCGATACTTATATCATTGTCCCCCGCTTTCGCGGGAGAGGATGATGGCCGTAGTATCCTTGTAACAGTTGCCGGAAAGACCTCAAAAAATGCCTGCACCCGTCGATCTTCGCCTCAATGCCATTGTCGATCCCGAGCGGGCCGGCGGCCGCGATCTCGCCGATCTGGCGCGGCTTTGCGCGCAGGGCGGGGCGACGCTCGTTCAATTGCGCGACAAAATGAGCGAAACCGGCGCCATGGTCGAACGGGCCCGCGCGATCAAAAAGGCGCTGGCGCCGTTCGCCGTACCCTTCGTGGTCAACGACCGCATCGACGTGGCGCTCGCCGCCAAAGCCGACGGCGTGCATATCGGGTCCGACGACATGGCGGTCGAGGACGCGCGACGGCTTCTTGGCGCGGATGCGATCATCGGCCTGTCGATCAAATCGGTTGCGGAGGCCGAGGCCGCGCCGGTCGAGCTGATCGACTATGTCGGCTCCGGCGGGGTCTATGTCACGCTGTCGAAGCAGCAGAAGAACAAGCCGATCGGACCGCAAGGTCTGGCGCGGATCGTCGCTGCGCTGCGGAAGCGCGCGCCAAAGCTGCCGCTTGCCGGCATTGCCGGCATCGACGCCGGCAATGCGGCTGAAGTCATCGCCGCCGGCGCCGACGGCGTCGCCGTGATCTCGGCGCTATCGCTCGCGCCCGATCCGGCCGCCGCGGCGAAAACCTTGCGCGACATCGTCGATGCGATGCTGACGAAGCGAGGCACCTGAAGGGCAGTCATGGCGAAAATCGCGATCTCCTATCGCCGGTCGGATTCTCAGGACATTACCGGCCGCATTTTCGACCGGCTCGTCCGGCGTTACGGCAAGGACACCGTGTTCCGCGACATCGACAGCATTCAACCAGGCATCGATTTTCGCCGGCAAATCGCCGACGCATTGCGGACGACGGACGTGCTGCTTGTCGTCGCCGGTCCGGGCTGGCTCGGCCAGGGCAGGGGCCCCGCGACCAGAATGGAGAATGAAGCCGATCCGGTGCGCATCGAGGTGGAGACGGCGCTCAAGCGCGACATTCCGATCATTCCCATACTGGTGAACGGCATGTCCATGCCGCAAATCAGCGAACTGCCACCGAGCCTGAAGGACTTTGCCTATCGTCACGCCGTTACCGTGGATGGCGGCAGGGACTTCGATCACCACATCGACGGCCTCATTCACGCGCTTGATCGTATCGTTCCACCGCAGGCGGGTGATGTGCCCGCAAGCGGCGGCGACATCAAAGCGCGGCCGCCGTCGCCGTGGCGAACATACGGCCTCATCGGCGTCGTCGTTATCGCCGTGCTCGTCGCCGGAGCGCTGCTGTTCGGCAGACAAACCAGGCAAGACGCCCCCGCAGTTCAGCCGCTGGTCGCGCAAACCATGCCGGTAGTGCCGGTGCCTCAACCTGCCGCGCCGGTGCCTGCAATCCTGCCTGCGCCCGTGCCGCAGCCGCAACAGCACATGGCAGATATTCCAGTCGCCGCCACGCCGACGTTCGATTGCAGCAAGAGTCACGCCGCCGACGAACTTGCAATTTGCCGCAGCGGCCAGTTGTCCTATCTCGATCAGCAGTTGAACGTTGTGTTCAATGCGTTGCACAGCCGCTTGAGCAAGGACCAGCAGACCGTGCTATGGGCTCAGGAATCTGCATGGCTCAAGCAACGCGCGTCTTGTTTTAGCGATGAAGCCTGCATTCGCGGCGCCTATCAGTTGCGGCTTGCTCAACTGCGATCATGGCCGCAATGAGCGTCCCCATCGCCGTGACCATTGCCGGCTCGGATTCGGGCGGCGGCGCCGGCATCCAGGCCGATCTGAAGACTTTCTCGGCGCTCGGAGTCTATGGCGCGTCCATCGTCACAGCGTTGACGGCGCAGAACACCAAAGGCGTCCACGCCATTCACGAGGTGCCGGCGGATTTCATCGCCGCGCAAATGGACGCGGTGTTTTCCGATCTCAAGGTCGGCGCGGTCAAGATCGGCATGCTCGGCCATGCAGCGGCGATCGGCGCCGTCGCTGCGGGGCTCGATCGCCATGGCGTGCGCAATGTCGTGCTCGATCCGGTCATGGCGGCGACATCGGGTGAAAAGCTTTTGCGGCCCGACGCGCTCGAGGCCTTGCGCAAGCTTATCGCCCGCGCGGATCTGGTGACGCCGAACCTGCCGGAAGCAGCAGCGCTGCTCGGCGTGGCGGTGGCGCGTGACGAAAACGAGATGCGGGCGCAGGCGGAGAAGCTGTTGGAGCTTGGCGCGCGCGCGGCGCTGATCAAAGGCGGCCACGGCGGCGGGCCGCACAGTGTGGATCTTCTGGTCGAAAGCGGCGGCTCGACGCGCTTTTCCGCGCAACGCATCAAGACCGACAACACCCACGGCACCGGCTGCACGCTCGCCTCGGCGATCGCTGTGGGTCTGGCCAAGGGTTTTCTGCTCGGCGAGGCGGTGGGCGAGGCCAAGACTTATGTCAGCGCCGCCATCGCGGCCGCGGACCGGCTCGATATCGGCTCGGGCCGCGGCCCGCTGCATCATTTCCACAAGTGGTGGTAGGAAAAATCACGCCGCTGCCGGCGCGCCGGGCTGCTTCATCGGATGCGCGCGGGCGAAGGCGTCGATCTGCGAGAGTTCATTGACGATGCGGGCGAAGTTCGGAAACGGCGTAGTGTCGACCGCGTAATATTTCGCGCCGGCCGCTTGGCTGGCGAGGCAGATGTCGGCGAGCGTGACGGTATCACCGTGGGCGTAGCGGCCGGTCGCCTTATCATTCAGATTCGTCTCGAGCGCGGTGATGGCGGCAAGGTGCCAGTGCCGGCACCATTTCTGGACCGTCGCTTCGTCCTGCTTGAGCTCGTGCTCAAGATATTCGCGCACTCGCGGCACGATCAGCGGATGGGAATCGCAGGCGACGATCTGGGCGAGGCCGCGCACGCGGGCGCGACCGCGCGGATCGCGCGGCAACAGCGGCGGGTTGGGATGGGTCTCGTCGAGGTATTCGATGATGGCGAGCGATTCGAACAAAGCCGGACCGCCGTCGTCGGGCACCAAAGCCGGCAACGCCATCATCGGATTGACCGCGCGGTAGGTCGCCTCGCGCTGATTGCCTTTCATGAGATTGATCTGGATCACCTCATCGGGCGTGACGCCCTTGAGGTTGAGCGCGATGCGCACACGGTATGTCGCGAGCGAACGCCAGAACGAAAACAACTTCATGAAGATCTCCTAATCGGTGCCGGGATCGGCCTTGAGCCCGGCCGCTTCGATGCCGGCTATGGCGCACATTTCGTCTTTATCCGATGTATCACCGGACACACCGCAGGCGCCAATGATGGTCCCGGCCCCGTCGCGGATCAGCACGCCGCCCGGATTGGTGACGATGCGTCCGCCGCTCGCCGACGCGAGCATGGTGAAGAATTGCGGGGTTTTTGCCGCGCGGCTCGCCAGCGTGCGCGAGCCAAAACCCATGCCGAGCGCGCCCCAGCCTTTGCCGAACGCGATGTCGAAACGCAGAATGCCTGACTTGTCCTCGCGCTTGAACGCGACGAGGTGACCGCCGGCATCGAGCACTGCGACCGAAAGCGGCTGCAGATTGCTGTCGCGGGCCTTTTTCAGCGCGACATCGACGATGGTGGACGCTTGGCTCAACGAAATGACCGACATGATTGCTCCGATGTTGCTGGATGTATTCTAACTCTCGCGGCTCGCCCAATAGACCGACTGGCGCGCGCCGTCGCCGCCCCCGAATCCTTTTTTGTTGGATTCCTCGAAGGCCGCAAGCGCGGCCTTTGTTGCTGGCATGTCGGCACCCTTCGCGGTGCCGGTCTCAACCATGGTTCGCAGGTCTTTGACGGCGTCAGCAATATTGAAAGTGGTCGGGCCGGGATCGCGGTTTTCCAACATGGCGACGATCATGTCGGCGCGCATTTTCAGGCCGTTATTGGCGCCGTTGCTTTCGACAAAAAGCTCCAGCAGGCGCTTGGGCTCCCAGCCGACATCGCGGGCGATGGCGAAGGCCTCGCCATAAGCCTGCCAGGCGACCATCAGCGGCAAGTTGATCGCAAGCTTCATCGAGGAGCCGGCCCCGACCGGGCCGCAGTGCTCAACCTTGCGGCAAAGCTGTTCGAGGATCGGCCTGGCCCGCGCCGCGTCGGCAGGCTCGGCACCCATCAGGCCGAGCAACTTGCCCTGCCGTGCGGGCGTGGTTGAGCCGCCGACCGGACATTCGACGAACACCGCGCCCGTTGCCCGCACACGCGGCGCCAGCGCGGCTTCGACCTTCGGCGGCACCGTGCTCATCTCGATGAACAGCTTGCCTTTGACATCGCCGGATAGAAGGCCGGACGTTCCGCCGTAGACGGCGTCGATCGCAGCCGCGTCGGTGAGGATGGTGATGACCGTCTCGCAACGCTGAGCGAGCTCCGCCGGCGTCGCGCAAACGGTAGCGCCGGCGACCGCTTTGGCCTTGTCCGGCGTGCGATTCCACACCGCGATGTCATGGCCGGCTTCGATCAGCCGCGCCGCAATGGCCGCACCCATTTTGCCGATGCCGGCGACGCCGATGCGCATGCAAAGTCCTCGAACGCTTCCAAGCCCGCACGGACGATATGCGATCGGCGCACGGTGAGAAAGCGCCTTGCACAGCTACCGGGCGAGTGTCATAGCGTCGCGTCGCAAAGCTTAAGGGAGTGGACGCAGCATGGCCTCGGCAAAAAAGGGCGTCGTCGGCATTATCGGGCTCGGCATCATGGGCGGCGCGTTTGCGCAAAACCTGGTCGGCGCGGGCTGGCGGGTGATCGGCTACGATATCGACCCGTCCCGCCGGCGCGCGCTGGCGCGGCTCGGCGTCGAGATCGCGAAAGATACCGGCGATGTCGTGCGTAACTCGAAGACCATTATCACCAGCCTGCCGAGCCCGAAGGCGCTGGCGGCGACGGTCGCGGCAATCGTTAAGGCCAAGGTACCGCGACGCGTTATCGTCGAAGCCTCCACCTTCACGCTGGAGGACAAAATCCGCGCCGAAGCCGCGCTGCGCAAGGCCGGTCACGTCATGCTCGACTGCCCGATGAGCGGTACCGGCGCGCAGGCGAAGACGAAGGATCTCGTGGTCTACGCCTCAGGCGGCGCCGCCGAGATCAAGCGCCTGCGCCCGATGTTTGCCGGTTTCACCCGCGCCGTGCACGATGTCGGCGCGTTCGGCAATGGCAGCCGGATGAAATATGTCGCCAATCTCCTCGTCGCCATCCACAACGTGGCGAGCGCCGAGGCAATGGTGCTCGGCATGAAAGCCGGGCTGCCGCCGCAACTGATTTTCGATCTGGTCAAGACCGGCGCCGGCAATTCCCGTATTTTCGAGCTGCGCGCGCCGATGATGGTGAAGAACGATTACGACGAAGCCACCATGAAGATTGCGGTCTGGCAAAAGGACATGGACGTGATCGGCGGCTTTGCCCGCAAGATCGGCGTGCCGACGCCGATGTTCGACGCCTCGAGTGCGATCTATACCAAGGCGCGCAAGAGCGGTCACGACAATCACGATACCGCCGCCGTCTGCGCCGTGCTCGAAACGATGGCGGGCGTGAAACGGAAGTCGAAGAGTAAGCGTTAGTTATCCGCTGGTGTGATCATCCGCGAAGGCGGATGATCCAGTAATCCCCGAACGCTATCGCATCACTCAACAGCAGGGGATACTGGATGCCCCGCCGTCGCGGGGCATGACAGAGAAGAAAATGGGGAGGTATCGATGTCATCGTATGAGCATCGCAACGAAACCCGCGACGGCATGCGCATCGACTGGGATGTGCCGATCACGATGGATGACGGTCTCGTTCTGCGCGCCGACGTGTTTCGTCCGATCGCCGACGGCCATTATCCGGTGATCTTGAGCTACGGCCCTTACGCCAAGGGTCTCGCCTTCCAGGACGGCTATCCGAGCGCGTGGCAGCGCATGGCGGAAAAGCATCCCGACGTTACCGCAGGCTCCAGCAATCTCTACCAGAGCTGGGAAGTCGTCGATCCGGAAAAATGGGTGTCGCACCAATATGCCTGCGTGCGCGTCGATTCCCGCGGTGCCGGCTGTTCGCCGGGCGTGATCGATCATTTCTCGCCGCGCGAAACCAAGGACTTTTACGACTGCATCGAATGGGCCGGCGTGCAGCCGTGGTCGAACGGCAAAGTGGGGCTCAACGGCATTTCCTATTACGGCATCAATCAGTGGCATGTGGCGAGCCGCGAGCCGCCGCATCTCGCCGCCATGTGCATCTGGGAGGGCGCCGCCGACTGGTATCGCGACATGACCCATCATGGCGGCATCCTCTGCACGTTTTGGGAAAATTGGTACGACATGCAGGTCAAGACCGTGCAGTACGGCGCGGGCGAGCGCGGCAAGCGAAGCCGCGTGCACGGCGAGCTGGTGTGCGGCCCGGAAATTCTTTCGGACGAAGCGCTCGCCAAAAATCGCAGCAATTTCGGCGGCGATATCGTCGCCCATCCGCTCGACGACGATTATCACCGCGCCCGCTCGCCGGTCTGGGCGAAGGTCAAGGTGCCGTTTTTGTCGACGGCGAATTGGGGTGGCCAGCCGCTGCATCCGCGCGGCAATTTCGAAGGTTTTGTGCGCGCGGCGTCGAAACAAAAATGGCTGGAAGTGCACGGTATTGAGCACTGGACGCATTTTTACACCGATTACGGTCGTCACCTGCAACTGCGATTCTTCGATTATTTTTTGCACGGCAAGAAAAACGGTTGGGACAAGCAGCCGCCGGTCCAGCTTCAGGTGCGCCACGTCGACCGCTTCGTCGAGCGCGCGGAAAAGGAATGGCCGCTCAAGCGCACTAAGTGGACTAAGTTTTATCTCGATCCTGCCGGCGGTGCGCTCGCCACCAAGGCCGCTAAGAAAAAAACTATCGTCAAATTTGAAGCAATGGGCGACGGCGTCACTTTTGTCACGCCGCCGCTCCTGCACGAGACGGAAATCACCGGGCCGTCGGCGGTCAAGCTCTATGTCTCGTCCTCGACCGGCGACGCCGATATTTTTGCGGTGCTGCGCGTGTTTTCGCCCGACCTCAAGGAAGTGGTGTTTCAGGGCGCCATCGATCCGCACACGCCGGTCGGGCAAGGCTGGCTGCGCGCATCGCACCGCGCGCTCGACAAGAAACTTTCCAAGCCCTACCGGCCCTATCACGCCCACACAAAGAAACAGCCGCTCAAGCCCGGTGAGGTCGTGGCGCTCGACGTTGAAATCTGGCCGACCTCGATCGTCGTGCCAGCCGGCCATCGCGTCGCGCTCACCATCCGCGGCAAAGACTACGTCTATCCCGGTCCGAGCGGTGGACGCCTGTCGAATTTCAAGAACGAGCTGACGGGCTGCGGCCCATTCCTGCACGACGATGTGCGCGACCGGCCGCCGCAAATATTCGGCGGCGTCACTGGGCTACATTTCGGCGGCACGGCGCGGCCCTATCTGCTGCTGCCGGTCATTCCGCCCAAGAAACGGTAAGTTAAACGCTAAGTTAAGCCGCGACAAAAGTGGACTTTACAGCGCGGTTTGGCTCCGCCAATGATGGTTTGAAGAGCCGTCGCCACGGGGAAAGCAGCGGCCAGCAAGGCGCCTCGCAAGAGATAAAGCGCCACAGGGAGGATCGTAATGTCTCGCAAGCTTACATCTCGGAAATTAAGCCGCCGCGCCCTTCTGGCCGGCACCGCGGCCGGTGCGGCCGCGGCGTTGACGCGGTTCCCGGCGCCCGCCATTGCGCAGGCGGCGCCGTTCAAGCTCGGCCTTCTCACCGTGAAGACCGGGCCGCTCGCCCAGGGCGGCATTCAGATGGAACAGGGCGTGATCACGTTCCTCAAGGAGCGCGACTATACGATGGGCGGCCGCAAGGTCGACTTCGTATCCGCCGATACCGGCGGCAACCCGGCCGGCACCAAGACCAAGGCCCAGGAACTCGTCGAGCGCGACAATGTCGACGTCATACTCGGTCCGCTCGCCGCCTTCGAGATGTATGCTATCAACGATTACATCACCCAGCAAAAAATGCCGACGCTCTGTCTGGCCGGAGCTGACAACCTCACGCAACGCGCGCCGAGCCCATTTCTGTTGCGCTCGTCGGCTACGTCTTCGCAAGCGATGCACCCGATGGGGCACTATGCGGCGACCGAATTGAAGCTCAAGCGCGTCGTCACCATCGTCGAGGATTTCGCTTTCGGTTACGAGCAGATCGGCGGCTTCCAGGCGGCGTTCCAGGCCGATGGCGGCTGCGTCGCCAACAAGCTGTGGCCGCCGTTGGTGACGCCGGACTACACGCCCTACATCGCGCAGATCAGCGATTGCGACGGTGTCTGCCAGGGCTTTGCCGGGTCGAACCCGCTGCGCTTCATGAAGGCCTATGCCGGCGCCGGCCTCAAATACCCCGTGGTGACCGGAGAGACCGGCGGCGACGACGCCTTGCTCAAGAGCTTCGGTGAGGAAGCGATCGGCCTGGTCAGTTGCACGCCTTACACGCTCGATCTCGACACCGACGGCAATAATCGCTTCGTCCAGGGCATGCTGAAAAATTACGATACGGTCCCCGGGCAATATGGCGCGCTGCTCTACGTCAATTGCCAGGTCGTCGAACTCGGCCCTCAAAGCGCTTGGCGGCGACGCCAGCGACAAGGTCAAGTTCATGTCGGCGCTGAACGCCGTCAACTTGAGCGACACGCCGCGCGGACCGGTCAAGTACGATCACCTCAACAATATAGTCGGCACGTTCTACGTCCGCCGCATCGGAACCGAGGGCGCCAAATACGGACTGAAACTTTGGAACAAGACCATCAAGACCTATGAGAACGTGAGTCAGTTCTGGACCTGGCCCGAAGCGGACTTCCTCGCGCACCCGGTTTATTCGCGCGATTATCCGCCGCTCGCGAAATGCTGAGGGCGCAGGCTGGCAAACAAAGGTAGCCGGAAAGCGGAAGGGCGGCAGATATGACGTTCTGGCTGCTGCTCACCGTCAACAGCGTGACGTTCGGCGGCCTGTTGTTTCTGCTGTCGGCGGGCTTTTCGCTGATCTTCGGGCTGATGCGGATTCCCAATCTGACGCATGGCTCGATGTTCATGGTCGGCGCTTATCTCGGCACCACCTTTCTCTCCGGCGCGCTCGGCTTCACGGTCAACTTCTGGCTGGCCGCGGTTCTCGCCGCGCTGGAAGTGGCGGTGCTGGGCGCATTGATGGAGCGCTTGCTGCTTCGCCGCCTCGCCGGCCAGCAATTGGCGCAGGTCCTGGTGACGCTCGGCGTGTCCTTCATGGTCGCCGATCTCTGCCTGATGGGCTGGGGCGGCGATCCGATCTCGGTGGCGACGCCGCCCGGTTTGACGGGCTTCATCCGCGCCGGCACGGCCGCGTTCCCGCTGTACCGGATGGCGGTCATCCTGATCGCGGTGGTGTTTGCGGTGGTGCTCTGGCTTTTGCTGGAGCGCACGCGGCTTGGCGCCATGATCCGCGCCGGCGTTGACGAACCGCAGATGGCGCGCGTGGTCGGCATCCGCGTCTCGGAGCTTTTCACCACTCGTCTTTGCGCTCGGCGCCGGACTTGCCGGATTTGCCGGCATGATCGGCGGTCCGATTCTGTCGGTTTATCCGGGGCTCGATCAGGACATGCTGCCGCTCGCCTTGGTGGTGGTCATCCTCGGCGGCACCGGGAGCCTGCTCGGCTCGTTCGTCGGTAGCATCATCGTCGGCTTTCTCTACAATTTCGGCCAGGCGCTCCTGCCGGAGCTCGCTTATTTCATTCTGTTCCTGCCGATGGTGGTGGTGCTGGTGTTGCGGCCGCAGGGCCTGTTCGGAGGACAGATCCTGTGACCGGCCGGCGCTTCGCCATCGCTATAGCCGTCCTTGCGCTGATCGCGGTGCCTTACGCGATCAGCGAAGTCTATTACGTCAATATTGCGAGCCAGATCCTGCTCTACGCGATCTTTGCGCTCGGGCTCAATGTGCTGGTCGGCTATGCCGGACTGGTGTCGCTCGGCCATGCCGCATTGTTCGGCGTTGCGGCCTATGCCGACGCCTATTTGCTTGCCGCCGGTTACGGTCACGCCGTTGCGATCGTTGCCGCGCTGGCGGCGGGGCTCTTCGTCACCGCGGGCTTCGCCGCGCTGTCGCTGCGTGCGACCGGCATCACCTTCATCATGATTACGCTGGCGCTCGGTGAAATCATCTGGGGCCTCGCTTATCGCTGGATCAGCCTCACCAATGGCGACAACGGCATCAGCGTCACGACGCGCCCGGCGCCGTTCGGTCTGTCGCTCGCCGCGCCGCGCGCCTTTTACGACGCCACCCTGCTCGTTTTCCTGCTCGCCTTGGCGATGGTGGCGATTTTTGTGCGCTCGCCGTTCGGCGCGGCGTTGTGCGGCACGCGCGATCAGCCGCGCCGCATGAACGCGCTCGGCTACCATGTTCTGATGATCCGGTTCTGGGCTTTCATGTTTTCAGGTCTGTTGGCCTCCATCGCCGGCATCCTGTTCGTCTATTACACCGAGTTCATCAGTCCACAGACCTTGGCGCTGACTTCTTCGGCTGAGGGCCTGCTCATGGTCATCTCGGGCGGCGCCGGCACGCTGCTTGGGCCCGTGGTCGGTGCGGCACTGGTCGTCATCATGAAAAATGTGGTGAGCGCCTATATCGTGCGCTGGAACTTCATGCTCGGCGCCATCTTTGTCGCCATTGTCATATTCATGCCGGAAGGCATGGTGCCGGGAGCAGTGCGGCTTGCCCGTGCGGCGTGGCGCGCAAGAAGCGGGCGTAAAGCGGCCACCGTGGCGGTTTCGCCGATCTCGGAGCGCAAGCCATGACCGCGCTCGTTGTCAGTAATCTGCGGAAATCATTCGGCGGCCTGCGGGTCACGACCGACGTCAATCTCAAAGTCGAGCCGGGCGAGCGCCGGCTCATTATCGGGCCCAACGGCGCCGGCAAGACCACCTTGTTCAATCTCATTACCGGCGAGCTTGCGATCGACAGCGGTTCGGTGGCGCTGTTCGGCCGTGATATCACGCGCCTGCCGAGCCGCAAGCGCCCCCATCTCGGTATTGCGCGCACCTATCAGATCATCACGCTATTCGCCCGCGACACCATCGAGCACAATGTGACGCTTGCTTTGCTCGGTCTGTCGCCGCTGCGCTGGAATCCGTGGCTGCCGCTCGACCGGGAGCAGCACCTGAGAGTGCAGGCACACGAGGCGCTCAAGCGCGTCGGCCTCGACCACATTGCCGGCCGGCCGCTGGCGCAGACCTCGTACGGCGAACGCCGCCGGGTCGAGATCGCCATGGCGCTGGCGCAGAATCCGAAAGTTCTCCTGCTCGACGAACCGTTCGCCGGCCTTTCGATCGACGAACGTCAGGACGTGCGCAAGCTTCTGCAAGCCATTCCACGCGACGTGACCATCGTCATGATCGAGCACGATATGGACACCGCGCTCGATCTTGCCGATCGCATCACGCTCCTGCATTTTGGCGAAGTGATTGTCGAAGGCACCCGCGCGGAAGTGGTGGCTGATCCGCGCACGCGGGAGGTCTATCTTGGCGAATAGTGCGCTTACGCTTCGCGACATCGACGCTTTCTACGGCGACAGCCATGTGCTGCAGAAGGTGTCGTTCGAGCTCGGCGAGGGCAGGTTGCTTGGCTTGCTCGGCAGGAACGGCGCCGGCAAGTCGACCTGCATGAATGTCAGCGTCGGCTTGTTGCCGCCGCGCGCCGGCAGCGTCGAAGTGTTCGGCACTCAGGCCGCCCGCCTGCCGCCGGAAGCGATAGCGGCGCGCGGCGTCGCGCTGGTGCCGCAAGGCCGCCGCATCTTCAGAAGCCTCACGGTGCGCGAAAATCTCATGGTCGCCGCGCACAAGGGCTTTGCCGCCGGCCGGCACACACCGTGGACCGAGGAGACCGTGTTCGCGATGTTCCCGCGCCTTGCCGAGCGGCGCAGCCAATTGGCCGTTTACCTGTCCGGCGGCGAGCAGCAGATGCTCGCCATCGGCCGCGCGCTGATGGCCAATCCGCGCGTGTTGTTGATGGACGAGCCGTCCGAGGGCCTGGCGCCGCAGATCGTCGCCGAAGTCATGTCGACCATCCGCAAGCTCAAGGCGAGCGGGCTGTCGATCGTGCTCGTCGAGCAGAGCCCGAAACTTGTTTTCGACATCGCCGACGACATCGTCATTCTCAACAGCGGCCGCGTCGCCGTAATGTCGAGCGCCGCGGCGCTCAAAGCCGATGGCGTCGACTTGCGCCAGCATCTCGGGGTATTTTGATATCCCGTGAATAGCGATGACCGTAACAATACGCGTAACCACGCCTCGGACCGTCTATTGGGCATCGATGTCCCGATTACGCGGCGGGATTTCCTCAATGGCGTCCAAATCGCCGTAGGCGGTGCCGTCGCCGGCGGCTTCCTGCCCGAATTCATCACAGCGGGTCTTGCCGCCGATCAGGCGCCGCAGGATATGCCCGGCTATTATCCGCCGGCGCTGACCGGGCTGCGCGGCAGTCATCCGGGGTCATTCGAAGTCGCGCACAGCCTGCGCGACGGCGATTTCTGGTCGCATGCGGGCAACGTCAACACCCTCGACGAAGCCTACGATCTCGTCGTCGTAGGGGGTGGCATCAGCGGGCTTGCGGCCGCACATTTTTATCGGTCGCAGCGTCCGGACGCCCGCATTCTCATTCTCGACAACCACGACGATTTCGGCGGCCACGCCAAACGCAACGAGTTCGATCTCGACGGACATCTGGCGCTCCTTAATGGCGGCACGATGCTGATCGACAGTCCCCATCCTTACAGCGCCGTTGCCGACGGTCTTTTGAAAACGCTGGGTGTCGATCCTGTGGCGCTGTCGCAAAAGTGCACGCACCGCGATTTTTATCCCTCGCTCGGTTTGCGGCGCGGCGTCTTTCTCGACCAGACGACGTTCGGCGCCGACAAGCTGATCGTTATCGCCGATGGCGCATCCTGGGCGTAGCTCCTTGCGCAAGCGCCGCTACCGCCGCAAGTAAAATGCGACATCGCGCGAATTCAGGAAGCGGCAATCGACTATATGCCGGGACTGTCTTCCGATGAAAAGAAGACACGTCTCGCGCATATGAGTTATCGCGATTACCTGTTGAACGTGGTCAAGGCCGATCCCGGCGTCATCCCGTTCTATCAGGCGCGCACGCACGGCGAATGGGGCGTCGGCATCGATGCCGTCTCGGCGCTCGATGTGTGGGCGTTCCATTTCCCCGGCTTTGCCGGCCTGGGGCTCAAGCCTGGCGCGGCGCCGCACACCGGATATACCGCGGCAGGCTACGCCAATCCCGAGGGCGGCTCGTACACGTTCCATTTTCCCGACGGCAACGCTTCGATCGCAAGACTCTTGGTGCGCAATCTCGTTCCCGACGCCGTACCGGGTCATAGCGCCGAAGACGTTGTAACGGCGCGCGTGGACTATTCGAAGCTCGACCGGCCGGCTTCTGCGGTGCGCATTCGTCTCAGCAGCACGGCGGTGCGCGCGCGCAACATCGGCGATGCAGGCTCCTCCACGGGCGTCGAGGTCACCTATAGCCGCGGCGGCGAGGTCAATACGGTGCGTGCGCAAGCCTGCGTGCTGGGCTGCTACATCATGATGGTGCCGTACCTCGTCCCGGAACTGCCGGAACGGCAAAAACAGGCAATCAGGTATCTGACAAAGACGCCGCTGGTTTATACCAACGTGGCGCTGAAGAACTGGACGGCGTTCAAGGCGCTCGGCGTCTCGTCGATTTATTGTCCGGGATCATATCATTCGACTTTATTCCTCAATCCGGCCGTCGATATTGGCACCTATCGCAGCCCGCGCTCGCTGGATGAACCGATGCTGATCCAGATGATACGAACGCCGTGCCAGCCCGGCCTGTCGGAGCGCGAGCAGAACCGGGCAGGGCAGATGGATATTTTCGGCACGACGTTCGAAACCTTCGAGCGCAACATCCGCGACCAGCTGGCGCACGCCCTGGGCCCGGGCGGCTTCGATCCGGCACGAGACATCACCGCGATCACGGTCAATCGCTGGCCGCACGGCTATGCCTACGAATATAACCAGTTGTTCGACCCGGAATGGCCGGAAGCGGAGCAACCGCATGTGATCGGCCGGGCCCGCTTCGGCCGCATCAGTATCGCCAACTCCGACGCCGGCGCCGCGGCCTATACCGACTCGGCGATCGATCAGGCGCACCGCGCGGTACAGGAACTGCTCCAGGCATAGCGCCGGGCAACGCTGCACTCGGTCAAGAATTGACCGCCGTATTGGGATTTATCGATATTGCAAATTGCCAAATTCACCGTCACGATGGCCGCGGTGGGAGGGCGCATTACTTGATTACCGTTCCCGAATTGGCGGCGGAGGCTTTGGGGTCATACCTCCACCAGCACCTGAGCCGCAGGTTTGCCTCGACACATGCCGACCTGACCGAACTCATCCCGTCGGTGGCGCGGCTGTCGCTGGAATGTATCGGTAACAGCGATGCGCTCTACCACAATGTCGAGCACACGATGCTGGTGACGCTCGTCGGCTACGACATCATGAAGGGCCGCTCGCTGCTCACGCCGACCTATCCCAGCGATTACGCGCACCTGCTCGTCGCTTGCATGCTCCACGACATCGGCTATGTACGCGGCATCCTCGCCGGAGACGGCGCCGATGGCTACGTCATCGACGCCAAGGGCAACAAGACCAAGCTGCCACGCGGTGCATCCGACGCCGCGCTTTTGCCCTATCACGTCGATCGCTCGAAGCTCTTTGTGATGGACCGCATCTCCAAGATTGAGCTGCTCGATGCCGAGCGGATCGCGCACGCCATCGAATTTACGCGCTTTCCATCGCCGCATGAGCCGAACGGCAACGGCAGCGAAGAAGGAATGCTGGTGCGCGCCGCCGATCTGATCGGGCAGCTCGGCGATCCGCATTATCTGCGCAAGGCCAATGCGCTGTATTACGAATTCGAAGAAGTCGGAATGAACCGGCAGCTCGGCTATACCTCACCCGCCGACCTCACCGATCTCTATCCGCAATTCTACTGGAACAGCATTTCGCCGCATATCCAGAGCGCCATCCGCTATTTGAACGTGACGTCGAGCGGGCGACAATGGATCGCAAACCTCTACAGCAACGTGTTCCGCGCCGAGCGCGATCTCAGTCTGTCCGGACCGCAGCGCTAGAGCATTTTTCCGCCAATCTCCGAACCGGTCATGATAGTGTCATGTCCGCCAATCCATCCTTGTCCGGGATGATGCAGGCGCAAGGCAGGCCGGACGCGCTGGCGACGAGTTGATCGTAACCCCTCATGTCCATCGCGCCCGGTGAACTAGCCGAACACCCGATTGCCAGGACGGGCCGCGCCGCGCTCGCCGTAACCGGGCTTGGGGCGCTCGGAATTGTGTTCGGCGATATCGGCACGAGCCCGCTTTATACGCTCAAAACGGCCTTCGACTTTCTCGGCGGCGACGTGACGCCGGAGCGCATCCTCGGCATTCTGTCGCTGTTGATCTGGACGCTGTTCGTGATCACCACGCTCAAATACGTCGTGGTCGCCATGAGCATCGACAATGACGGCGAGGGCGGCATCCTGGCCCTGATGTCGCTCGTCGGTGTCCAGCGCAAGCATCGTCCGGTCATCATTGTCGCGGGCCTCCTTGGCGCGGCGCTGATCTATGGCGACGGCGCCATCACTCCGGCCATTTCCGTGCTGTCGGCGCTGGAAGGCTTTGAAATCGCGGCGCCGTCATTGACGCATTACGTGGTGCCCGCCGCCGTCGTCATTCTGCTGCTGCTGTTCGCTGTGCAGCCGCTCGGCACTTCGCGCATCGGCGCTGCGTTCGGACCGATCATGATGGTGTGGTTCCTGGTGATCGGAGCGCTCGGACTGTGGGGCATTGCCCGCGATCCGTCGGTGCTGCTTGCGGTCAACCCGCTCTATGGTTTTCATCTCCTCGCCGGCAATGGCTGGCGGGGCTTTACCGTGCTGGGCGGAATTTTCCTCTGCGTGACCGGGGCCGAGGCGCTCTATGCCGACATGGGGCATTTCGGTAAGACGCCGATCCGCCTGGCCTGGGCGGTGATCGTGTTTCCCTGTCTTCTCCTGAACTATGCCGGGCAATCCGCGATCGCGCTGCGCGGCGAGCCGATTGCCAACAACGTCTTCTTTCGCCTGTGCCCCGAATCGCTGCTGGTTCCGCTGATTTGCCTGGCGACGGTGGCTACGATCATCGCCAGCCAATCGATCATCACCGGCGCATTCTCCATGACCCGCCAGGCGATCCAGCTCGGCTGGCTGCCGCGCCTGCATATCACCCAGACCTCCGAGCGGGGTTACGGCCAGATCTATGTCAGCGTCGTCAACTGGCTGTTGATGGTGGTCACCATCGCGCTGACGCTGTTGTTCCACAGGTCCGACGATCTCGCAGCCGCCTATGGCATTGCCGTTTCGCTGACAATGCTCATGACGTCTTTCCTCCTCTACATTGCCATGCGCGAGATCTGGCACTGGAATATTTGGGCCGCTGGCGCCACCGCGGGCCTGTTCATATTCGTCGATGCCGGATTTTTCGCGGCGAATTCGCTGAAGATTGCCGAAGGCGGCTACGTGCCGCTCCTGCTCGCTGCGGCCATATATGGGCTGATGCTGGTCTGGCATCGCGGCACGGTCGCGGTAACGCATAGTCTCGAACAAGTGCCGGTGGCGGTGCAGGAATTCCTCGCCAAGGTCAAGGCGCGCGGTGTGCCGCGGGTGCCGGGAACCGCGGTCTTTCTTACCCGCGCCGCAAGCGGCGTTCCTCCGGTGATGATCTGGCATCTGCGGCAAAACCGGGCGTTGCACGAGCGTGTCGTGGTGCTCCGCGTGCTCTCCGAATCGCGGCCAAGGGTGCATTGGCCCGACCTGATGTCGGTGGCGCAGGAAGGCGACAATTTCTGGCGCGTGACAGCGCATTTCGGTTTCATGCAGCGTCCCGATATTCCCCGCCTGATGACAGAGGCCCACCAGAAAGGCTGCGGGGTACGGCTCGATGACATCACTTATTATGTCGGCCACGAAATTATCATCCACCGCGAGCGCGGCGCGGAGCTGCCGCTGTGGCAGGAGAAGCTGTTTGCCGCCATGGTCCGGAATGCCTCGCACGTCACCGACTATTTCCGCCTGCCGAGCGAGCAGGTGGTCGAGATCGGCCGGCAGATTTCGATTTGAGGATTTGCGCCCCCGCCCAGATTTCTCATTGCGCGCGCCGCTTTGCTATGCTCTCCCCTCTGAGCGAATAATAAAAGCGGACTCCCAAGGGACATCTCATGACCGAGCTATGGAATAAGTACGGCCCGACCGACGCGCGCAAGCACGGCAAGCCGGGACGCGACGTGCGGCCGAAAAGCGTGACCATCGACATTCACGCCCATGTCGACGTGCCGGAAGCGGCAAAATTCGTCGCGCCATATCTCGACATGGCGACGGTGCCGCTGGCGCATTTCGCCACGCCGGACTCCAAGGCGCTCACTCAGAAGCAGGCCGCCGATATCAGCGCCCGGCGCGATCACGAGCACCGTATGGCCGATCTCGACGCCATGGCGATCGACGTCCAGATGATCGCGCCGCCGCCGCTGCAATGCTATTACAGCGTGCGGCTCGATATCGCGGTCAAGGCCGCGCAAATCGTCAACGACGGCATCGCCGAATTCTGCGGCAGATATCCCGATCGCCTCAAAGGCTTCGGCACGGTGCCGATGCCGGACGGCAACGAGGCGGCGAAAGAGCTCGAACGCTGCGTCAAGAAGCTCGGCTTCACCGGCGTGGAAGTCCTGACCAACGTCAATGGCAAGGAATTATCCGATCCGGCTTTCGCGCCGTTCTGGAAAAAGGCGGAAGAACTCGGCGTGCTGGTGATGATCCATCCCAACGGTTTCACCGAGGCGTCGCGGCTGACGCGGTTCTATTTCAACAACGTCATCGGTAATCCGCTGGAGACCACGATCGCGCTGCACTACCTGATCTTCGACGGCGTGCTGGAACGGCATCCGAAGCTGAAAATACTCGCCGTGCACGGCGGCGGCTATCTTGGCGCCTATCCGGGCCGCATCGACCACGCCTGGGGCGCGCGCTCGGACAGTCACGGCTCTCTGCCGCAACCGCCGACGAGCTATCTCAAGCGCGTCTATGTCGACACCGTAGTGTTCACGCCCTACCAGCTTGCCGAACTGGTCCGCGTGTTCGGCGCCGATCATGTCGTCATGGGCACCGATTATCCTTTCGACATGCTCGAATACGATCCGGTCGGTCACATCGCCGGCGTGGAGGGTTTTGATGCCGCGACCATCGCAGCGCTCGCCGGCGGCAACAGCAAAAAACTGCTGGGCCTTTGATGTCGGCAGCGGAGGCATTGGGCTGAGACATGACGCTTGCGCCATTGCTGACGGCCGCGCCGGCCATACAGGTTCACGCTTTCGCCGCCATGACCGCATTCGCGCTCGGCGTCGTTCAGCTTACCGCGCCGAAAGGCACGCTACCGCACCGCGCGCTGGGCTGGATTTGGGTCGCGCTGATGCTGATCGTCAGCATCACTGCCTTTTCATTCACCAATTGCGGCTGTGGGGCGAATGGAGCCCGATCCACCTGTTGGCGATCTACACGCTGATCATGCTGCCGATCGCCGTGCTCGCCGCGCATCGGCATGACGTCCGGCGTCACCGGCGCGTGATGATCGGGATTTCCGTCGGTGCGCTGGTGATTGCCGGGCTTTTCACCTTCGTGCCCGGCCGCATCATGCACGCGGTCGCGTTCGGTTCTTAGGCCTGACAAATCATTTCGTGTCGGGCGCGGGTGACGCAGCCGGCGCGGGTGAAGGCGTGGGCGGCGGCGGAGGCGGCGGGTTGACGGTGTGGAAATACACGTCGCCCGGCAGCACCAGCATGACAAAAGATGTCGGCGTCTGGCTCGGGCCGAACGGACCAGGCACCTGGTTATGCAGCGGCGGCAGGCTCTTGAGATAAGCCGCGATCGCCAGCGCATCGGCTTTGGTCAAAACCGAATAATTGCGCCAGGGCATGGGCGGCGCCAGGATTTGCCCGTCCGGCGTTTTTCCCGTCGTCACCGCGGTCGCGATCTGTTCAACCGTCCAATCGCCGAGCCCGGTCTCCTTGTCGGGCGTGAGATTGGGGGCGACGAACACGCCAAGCCCCGGAATGGCAAATCCGACATCGGATCCGCCAAGGAATTTTGTCATGTCGGGCTTGCCGAGGAAATGACCGGGCGTGTGGCAATCCGTGCAGCTGCCGGCGCCGACAATATATTTGCCGCGCGCGATTTCCTTCGCATCGGCGGCGTGCGCGGCGCCAAGCGGCGCGGCGACGCAGACGCCGGCAAGCATGAAAGATGCGACGAATGGTAGTGAAAGTGTTCGCATTGTAGTCCCCCTAAGCGGAGCGCCGCCGCGGTTTCTTGGCTTTGCCCGGTTTCAGTCGATGTACCGTCGCAGATATGCCGGCGCTACGGCGTAAGGCGTCCTTGAGATCCGTTGGCCGGCCGTGCTTTTTGAGAAGATCGCGGAAGGCCTCGTCGGCCAGCTCCTGAAAGTCTTTCATCTGGTCGCGGCCGAGAAGATCGACTTGCCGCCAAGTCTCGTCGTCGAATTGTACCCGCTTGCCCGGCATCAGCTCGCCTTCTTGTGCCGCGCGCCGCTACGCGCCGGCTTCTTGGCTGCCCGCGTGCTCGATCGCGGTGGCGCACGGCGTGCGCTACTGCTGCCGCCACCGGCCTTTACGCTCTGCCGCAGCGCGTCCATGAGATTGATCACGTTCGACGGCGCGCGTTCCTTCGGCGCCTCGATCTTCTCGCCCTTTTGCTTCTTGCGCAGCAGATCCTTGAGCGCGTCCTCGTAATCGTCCTTGAATTCGTCCGGCTTGAAATGACCTTTCTTGGTCTCGACGATATGAATGGCGAGATCGATCATGTCTTTCGGAATTTTCTCGTCCTCGATGGTGTCGAAATATTCGTCTTCCTTGCGCACCTCATAGGGATAGCGCAGCGTCATGCCGATCAGGCCTTTGCCGCGCGCTTCGAGCGCGATGATGTGCTCGCGCGAGGTGAACACCACCTTGCCCAGCGCCACCATGCCTTCCTTGCGCAGTGCCTCGCGAATGACGGCGAAGGCCTGCTGTCCGACCTCGCCGTCCGGCACGATGTAATAGGGGTCGCGCATATAAAGCTCGTCGATCTCGCTGCGTGGCACGAACTCATCGATATCGATGATGTGCTTGCTGTCCAGCGCCACCGCTTCGAGCTCTTCCGGATCGAGCTCGATATATTCGCCTTTGGCGACCTCGTAGCCCTTGACGATGTCGGCGTTGTCGACCTCGTCGCCGGTAGCGGTGTCGATCTTCTTGTAGCGGATACGGTTGCCGGTCTCTTTGTTGATCTGGTGGAAGCTGATTTTCTCGCGCTCCGAGGTCGCCGGATAAAGTGAGATCGGGCACGAGACCAGCGACAGTTTGAGATAGCCTTTCCAATACGCGCGCGGGGCCACAGCACTAACTCCATACTTCGGGAAACTTGACTTCAACGATATCAGGGAACGCGTGTTCCACAAGGGAACCCTGCCCTGCCGTTTCTTCTTTGTTCTGCGCCATGGCGGCTGGGGTCTCAGTTTGAAATTTGGCCCGATTGATGGGCCTGCGATGTGCCCCGGCTTCCTGTATGCTTAGCGGCAACCATGGGGGGTATTATTGGATTTAGTCACTCGCCTGGTTCCTGAAATCCGCGCGTTTCGTCCTTTCCTCCCGGCAAAGGATTTCGGGACGAGTTTGCGGTTTTATAAGACGATCGGCTTCGACGCATATCCGCTGGGAGATAAGCTTGCCGGATTAAGCCTCGGAACCCACGCCTTCCTGCTTCAGGACTATTACGTTAAAGAGTGGGCCGACAATGCGGTGATGCACGTGCTGGTCAACGATGTCGCTCCTTGGTGGAATCATATCAATTCACTGGATTTGGCCAACCAGTTTGGGGTTAAGCCTCCGATAGCCCCGCGAGTTGAGGCATGGGGCCTGACAGTGGCGTACGTCTTCGACCCGACCGGCGTCCTGTGGCACTTCGCAGAGGAAACGAAAGTGCAAGAAGGTCAGTCCTGATTCTGTCCCCACAAACCCTGATTGGGTTTTTACCGCCATAAATTTCAAACTGAGACATTACCCTATGGCGGGCCTACACTCGCGCATTAACGATGATTCGCGACGGGGATGTCATGCTGGCTGCAACCGCGAGAAAAACCGAGCCACTTCCAGAGGCCCGTGCCAAGCCCCAAACCAAGTCCCGAACCAAGCCACGGCTGTTCCACGCCGAGATGCTGGTGACGCGGCTGGAAGAATGGTGCGTCGAAGCCGAGACTTCCGAGGAAGCGCGCGCGCTTCTCGCCACCGGCGCCGGCCATCGCTGCGCCCCGGGCGAGAGCGTCCAGATCGAGCTCGAGCACCTGCTCGACGAGTAAAGTCGCCGCCGCGCCGGTCGCCCTTAACGCCAAAACAAACCGGCAAAGACGGACCGCTCGCTTGCCAATATAATGGGCTGGTGGACGGCGCCGGCCGTCGCAAATTGGACACGACGCCGTGCAACGGATCGACCAAGCGGCGGATTTGAGCGGCTTTCTGGTGCGTCATGACGACGGCTGATGCCTTGAGCCCTGCTCCGTCGGCGGGCGTAGTTGCCTTCCTCGGCGATGACGCGGCCTATTGGCGGCTCCGCATCAAGGGCGCGGCGCTGCTCATTGTCACGCTCGGCCTTTACCGCTTCTGGTTCGCCACCGATGTGCGCCGCTTTTTGTGGTCGAACACCGAGATCGGCGGCGAGACGCTGGAATATACCGGGCTCGCCACCGAACTGCTCGGCGGCTTTCTGCTCGCGCTCGCCATTCTGGTCCCGCTCTATACGGCGTTCGCCATTGCTGCGCTGGAATTCAGCCCGCGTGCGATCGTCTCCGTTGCCATCGGCTTGATGCTGCTCGCGCTCGGCGCTGAATTCGCACTTTATCGGGCGCGCCGGTACCGGCTCACGCGCACGGTATTCCGTGGCGTGCGCTTCGATCAGTACGGTTCGGCCTGGCGTTACGCCCTCTACGCGTTGCTGTGGTGGGCCGTGGTGGCGGTCACGCTGGGGCTCGCTTATCCCTGGGCGCAGGCGAGCCTGCAACGCTTCAAGATGCGCCATACCAGCTATGGCGATTTGCCGGGATCGTTTGCTGGATCGGGATTTGATCTGTTCCTGCGCAGCGTGCCGATCTGGCTCGTTATCGTCGGACCGCTCCTTGTCGCGCTTCTGACGCTCGGCGCGCTGGTCGACTGGGATTCGCTCAATACCGCGATGATGCAGGGCGACCGCGAGACCTTGAGCCGGATCGAGGCCGGACCCGGATTCCACCGCGCCATTGGCATCGCCGTCATCGCGCTCGGCGCGGCCGCGTTTGCCGCGATCCTGCTTTATCCTTTATTCCAGGCGGTGATGCTGCGCTGGTGGATTTCCGGGCTTCGCTTCGGCGAGCTTGCGGTGACGTCGCGGCTTCGCATCGGCCAAGTCTATCGCGTTTACCTCCGCTTCATTCTTTATATTTTGCTCTTGATGCTGATCACGCTCATTGCCGGCGGCCTTTGTCTGTTCGCCGTCACAGTGCTGGTCGGCCCGCGTCACGATTCCGCCCTTGCGGAACTGCTGGCGACCGCGGTCACGGTCGGCCTCTACGTCGTCATCGCGCTCGGCGCCTCGACCATCCACCAAGTCGTGGTCACGTTCGCGCTGTGGCGTCTCGGCGCGCAGTCGGCCGAGCTTGCCGTCGCCGACGTGCTCGACTGCGTGCGCGCGAGCGGCGCGCCGAGTTCCGCGCTCGGCGAAGGCCTCGCCGATGCGCTCGGCGTCGGAGGCATCTAGCCCGCCATGAACAGTACAACGACGAGTTCATCGCCAGTGACGGAGCCAATACCACCGCGCGGTCCGGCGGTCTATTTCGACGGCACATCGAGCGCGCGCAACGCCGTGGTGATCGAGGCCGGTGCGACTGGCTTCAAAATCATGGGCGGCCGCGGCCGCGTGCTCGACGAATGGTCTTATGCCGAGCTGCGCCGGCAGTCCGCGCCCGACGGTATGCTGCGGCTCGGCCGCAGCGGCGAGACCCTGTTGGCGCGGCTCGAAGTCCGCGATCCGGCGCTCATCTCTGCGATCGAGGATCGCGCCGTCACGCTCGACCGTGGCGGAGCTGCGGAACGGCGGCTGCGCCGCAAAGTCGTGGCTTTGAGCATTGCCGCCGGCGTCTCGATCGTCGCGACCGCGGCTTTCGGCCTGCCGGCATTGGCCAGTCGGCTCATTCCGTTCATTCCGCTTTCGGTCGAACATAAGCTTGGTGACGCGGTCGACCGGGAAATCCGCACATCGCTCGACACCCAGCATCTCGGCTCAGCCTTTACTTGCGGCAACGGTCCGGGCGAAGCGGCCGGCCGCGCCGCGCTCGACAAGCTCGTCGGCGAACTGGAGACGGTAGCCGCGCTGCCGTTCGCACTGCATGTCGAAGTGGTGCGCCGCGCCGAGCCCAATGCCATGGCGCTGCCCGGCGGCCGCATCTACGTCAATGACGGGCTGATCGCGCAGGCACAGTCGCCT
Organism: uncultured Alphaproteobacteria bacterium; assembly: GCA_963790975.1. GTDB lineage: Bacteria > Pseudomonadota > Alphaproteobacteria > Rhizobiales > Xanthobacteraceae > BOG-931. The sequence continues at coordinate 42,184 of CAWBQV010000008.1, read as the reverse complement.
GACGAATTGGCCGGCGTTTTGGCGCACGAGATTGGCCACGTCGCGCGCCGCGACGGCACCCGCACCGTGCTGCAGACCGCCGGCCTGTCGTTTTTGTTCGGCATGATGCTCGGCGATTTCGTCGGCGGCGGCGCCGTCGTCATTGCCGCGAGAACCGTGCTGAAATCGTCCTATTCGCGCCGTGTCGAGACCGCGGCCGATGCCTACAGCGTCGATCTGATGCAGAAGGCCGGTGGCGATCCGCACGCGCTCGGCGTCATTCTCGCCCGCATCGTCTCCGACAAGGAGCACGGCATCAAAATCCTGCTCGATCATCCCGAAACCAAGGATCGGATCGCTGCGATCGACGCCGTTGCTATTACCGGCGCGACCGCGCCTTTGCTCGACGCCGCCGATTGGAGCGCGCTGAAGCAAATTTGCTCTAGCTCGCCCGCAAAAGGTGCTACGACGGGCGCCGGCAAAATCCAGTAGCCAAAACCCAAGATCGATGCGCCGACGTCACTTCAACGATCAACCGATCTCGCGGCTTGCCGTCTGGGCGCGCCGCATCGCGCTGTTTTCGCTGGCCTCGACCTTCGTGGCCGTCGTCATCGTACGTTCGGGCGCGCTCGACATCGTGCCGGCTTTGTCGACGCTCGCCGGCGCGCTCGCGCTCGCCTGCGTGGCGATCCTCTTATCCTTTGGCGCCGGCATCGTCATCTGGCGAGAGGGCATCGGCGGCGGCCGCTATGCGGCGACGGGATTCTTGATCGGTTGCGCGCTGATCGCCTATCCGGCCTATCTCGGCATCAAGGCCTATCGGCTGCCCATGATCTACGACATCACCACCGACCCGATCGATCCGCCGCAATTCGCCGCCATTGCCCGGTTACGGCCGCGCGACGCCAATCCCGTGACTTATGCCGGCCTCTACGCCGCCGAGCAGCAGCACAACGCCTATTCCGATATCGAGCCCGACGACACCACGGCGACGCCGCAGGAGGCCTATGACGCCGCCATGAAAGTCATCACCAAGCGCAAATGGCGCGTGGTCGATGCGCGCCCGCCGCAGGCGGGACCGCGCGTGATCGATACGCGCGCGGCGCAGGGAGCCTCCGCGCGTGACGGCATCATCGAGGCGGTGGCGCGCACGCCGATCCTCGGCTTCCGCGACGACGTGGTGGTGCGCGTTCGCACCACCACCGACGGCACGCGCATCGATGTGCGCTCGGCGTCGCGCTACGGCCGCCACGATCTCGGCACCAATGCCGCGCGGGTGCGTAATCTGATCGACGATATCGACGACGTGCTGGCGGCGCCGCAAAAACCGGCCCCGGCTCCCGCTCCGGCAAAGCCGCTGCCGCCGGTCAAAGGCAATCAGGCCAAGCGATAGGTGCCGCAGATCGACGGCGGTCCATCGGTCGTGACTACGCCGCGGGCGACCAAGTCTTCCATGTGCGCCAGCACCGACAAAGCGGCGGCGCCAATCAGCCGCGCATCGAGCCCGATATAGACCGCCTTGACGATGGTCGGGATGTCGGCCGCGCCTTTGCCGAGCCGGTGCAGGATAGAGGCCTCGCGGCCCTGCCGGTGACGGATCAAAAATTGCACGTAGCGCTGGGCGTCGCGAACCGGCGCGCCGTGGCCCGACAGGTAGAGCGGTTCGGTGCGGCGCGCGAGCTTGCGCAGCGACGCCATGTAATCGCTCATGGCGCCGTCCGGCGGCGCCACGATCGTGGTCGACCACGCCATCACATGATCGCCGGCAAATAGCAGGTCGGCCTCCTTGAACGCGAAGGCCATGTGATTGGCGGTGTGGCCCGGCGTCGTCACCGCCTCGAGCGTCCAGCCGTCGCCGCGCACCACTTCGCCGTCGGCGAGCGCAACGTCGGGTCGAAAATCCATGTCGGCCGAAGCGTCGAGCCGTCGCGTCTCTCCGATATGCAGCGGTCGCGCCAGCCGGTGCGGGCCCTGCGCGTAAACTTTTGCGCCGGTCGCCGCTTTGACTTTCGGTACCGCGGGCGAATGATCGCGATGAGTATGGGTGACGAAAATGTGGCTGACGGTCTCGCCGCGCGCAGCGTCGAGCAGCGCTGCGATATGGGCGTCGTCGTCGGGGCCGGGATCGAGGATCGCGACCTTGCCGCGGCCGACGATGTAACTCATCGTGCCCTTGAAAGTGAAAGGGCTGGGATTGTTGGCGACGATCGCGCGCACACCCGGTGCCACTTCACGCACCGTGCCGGGCTCGAGATCGAAAGTCTTGTCGAACGGGATGTCGTCGGTCATGCGGCCTTATAGGGCCTGCACGGGGGCGGCGTGAATTGGCTGTTTGTGCTGTTTGGGGTGCCCAAAATAATAGAGCCCCGGTGCCGGGAATGCCGGGGCTCCAGCAACCTCATTCAACACGTGAGTGAGACCGAGATCGCCGACCTATGTCATGCAAGCGGCGGGCCAACTGCCGACCATACGGCCAGCGCGGTAAAATAGGGCCAAATAGCGAGACTTTATGGGTAAATACCGGGAATTGGTCGCGCAGCGGGCGGTTGCTGTCTAATTTGCAGGCATGCCCCCCTTTTGGTCAGGGGACCTAGAACGGGGTCCGGCTGCGGATGGCGGCGGAGAGCGTCCCCTCGTCGAGATAATCGAGCTCGCCGCCGACCGGCACGCCGTGCGCAAGCCGCGTCACCTTCACCTGACCTTTTTCTCGGGCCTCGTGCAGGAGGTCGGTGATGTAGTGGGCGGTGCTCTGCCCGTCCACGGTGGCGCTGAGCGCGAGCACAACTTCGGTGACCGTCGGATCGTTCGCCCGTTTGATCAAAGCGTCGATAGTGAGGTCGTCCGGCCCGATGCCGTCGAGCGGCGACAGCGTGCCGCCGAGCACGTGATAGCGCGCATTGATGGCATGGGCTCGTTCCAGCGCCCACAGATCGGCGACGTCGGCGACGACGACGATGACCGCGGCGTCGCGTTTGGGATCGGTGCAAACGGTGCAGGGATTTTGCGTATCGATATTGCCGCAGATCCGGCACACCTCGATCTTCTCGATCGCGGTCTGCAGCGCGGTGGCGAGCGGCGCCATGATGAGTTCGCGTTTCTTGATCAGGAACAAAGCGGCGCGCCGCGCCGAGCGCGGGCCTAGCCCCGGCAGGCGGGCCAACAGCTGGATCAGACGCTCGATTTCGGGACCGGCGGCGACGGCGGGCATCGCTAGCCGTCATTGCCGGGCTTGTCCCGGCAATCCCGATCATTACGGAAAAGCATTGCCACGTGAATCGGGATGCCCGGGACGAGCCCGGGCATGACGCCCAAATAATTTCGGCAATGGCTCATCTGCTCAAAACAGCTTCAGGCCGGGCGGCAGCGGCAGGCCGCCGGTCAGGGCCTGCATCTTGTCTTGCAGCATGATTTCGAGCTTGCGCCGCGCGTCGGCATGTGCGGCAACGATAAGGTCTTCGAGGATTTCTTTCTGGTCGGGCTTGAGCAGCGTTTCGTCGATACGCGTGCCGCGCAGATCGCCTTTGCCGGACAGCTTTATGGTGACGAGGCCGCCGCCGGCCGCGCCCTCGACCTCAAGCCGGTCGAGTTCGGCCTGCATCGCTTCCATTTTCGATTTGAGCTCGGTGGCCTGTTTCATCAGGCCGAGAAAATCAGGCATCGAGGTCGCCTTCGTTCGGGGGCGGCTCGGGTAGGTCTTCGGCGTCTCCACCAGGCGCCCCGCCCGGCGGCCGCACATCGACGATCTCGGCGCCGGGAAAGCGCGCCAGCACCGCTTGCACCAGCGGATCGCTGCGCACGCCGTCCTTGAGCTCGGCTTTGCGCGCTTCGGCTTGCGCCCGCAGGCTCGGCATTCCTGCCTCGGCGGAGACCACGACCATCCAGCGCCGGCCGGTCCAGTCCGAAAGTTTTTTGGAAATTTCGCCGACCAGCGTTTTGCGCGCGCTCGCCTCCAGCGCGAGTTCGAGCTTGCCGTCTTCGAAGGCAACCAGCCGCACGTCGCGCTCGAGCGCGCTCTTGGTCGCCAGATCGCGTTTCTCGGCGGCAAGCGCGATCAGGTCCTCGAAACTTTTCACGGCACGCGTCGGCTGGCTGACTTCGCCGCCGCGCGCGACCGGCTCATCCATCGGCGGCGCCGCTGCGGGCGCCACGGATGCGAGCGGGCCGCGCGTTCCGCGGGGCGTTTCGCCGCGCAGTTCCGCACGCGGGCTCGCCGCCGGGCCGGGCGCCGTCGTGCCTGAGCCATTGCCGCGCGGCGTCTCGCCAAGCGAGCGGATCACCTCATCGGGCGTCGGCAGATCGGCGGCATAGGCGATGCGCACCAGCACCATCTCGGCGGCATCGACCGGCCGGCCGGCGGGCTCGACCTCGCCGATGCCCTTGAGCAGCATCTGCCAGGCCCGCGCCAGAACGCGCATCGACAATTTTGTTGCGAAGGCGCGGCCGCGGGTGCGTTCGGCTTCGGTGAGCGAGACATCGTCGGCAAGCGCCGGCACGATTTTGACCCGGGTGACGAAATGGGTGAACTCGGCAAGATCACCGAGCACCATGGCGGGATCGGCGCCGGCATCGTATTGCTCGCGCAATTCCTTCAGCGCCGCGGCGATATCGGCGCGCATCAAAGCTTCGAACAGGTCGATCACCCGCGTGCGATCGGCAAGGCCGAGCATTTGCCGCACGTCTTCGGCGCGCACTGGGCCTGCGGCGTGAGCTATTGCCTGGTCGAACAGCGACAGCGAATCGCGCACCGAACCTTCGGCGGCGCGCGCGATCAAGGCGAGCGCTTCCGTCTCGGCCTCGATTGCTTCCTTCCCGGCAATGCCCTGGAGATGTTTCACCAGCAGCGCGGCATCGACGCGGCGCAGGTCGAAGCGCTGGCAGCGCGACAATACGGTGATCGGCACGCGGCGGATTTCGGTGGTGGCGAAGATGAACTTGGCGTGCGGCGGCGGCTCTTCGAGCGTCTTGAGCAGCGCGTTGAACGCCTGCGGCGTGAGCATGTGCACTTCGTCGAGGATATAGACCTTGTAGCGGGCCGAGACCGGCGCATAGCGGATGGCGTCGTTGATCTGGCGCACGTCGTCGACGCCGTTGTGGGAGGCCGCATCCATCTCGATGACGTCGAGATGGCGGCTCTCCATGATCGCCTCGCAGTGGATGCCGAGCACCGGCATCTTGATCGTCGGTTTGGTGACCGAGCCGCCCGGCAATTCGTAATTGAGCGCGCGGGCGAGAATGCGCGCCGTCGTGGTCTTGCCGACGCCGCGCACGCCGGTGAGGATCCAGGCCTGCGGGATGCGCCCGGACTCGAAGCCGTTCGAGATCGTGCGCACCATCGCGTCCTGGCCGATCAGATCGTCGAAGGTCGCCGGCCGGTATTTGCGCGCTAGCACGCGGTAAGAGGCGGATGTGGTCGTCGCGTCGTTCATCGTTGTTGTTGATCGTGCCGGATTTCGCGCCGCTCAATCCGGGCTACGGGCGACATCCGTAGGTTGGGTGGGAGGCTGACGAGCGACCCGAACCGCGCTCGTTAGGGCTGCTTCCTTCCGGACCTGACCCGGTTGGCGAGTGGCTCGTCCACCGCCAACCTCCCGGCCCTTATATCGGCCGGAGAAGCCCGGAAAGCAAGCAGAAGGCGTGGCTATCCCATTTCCGCTCCGACGTCATAGTCATAGAGCCAGGCGGTCTGGAACGCGGTGTTGTCGCGGCCGCCGAAGCGCTCGCGCAGCGCCAGCCGGACGTCGCGTTTGAACCGTGCCCAGGGTGAGGCAAGATGGTTCTCCTTGGCGCGTGCGCGCGAGCCGAGCACGGCTGCCGTGGTGCGCGGCACGCGCATCCGCTCGTAAGCGGCAAGCGCCGTGCCGAGATCGTCGCTATGCCGCGCGATCATCGCCGCCAGCGTGCAGCCGTCCTCGACCGCCATGGCGGCGCCCTGGCCGAGATAGGGCAGCATGGCGTGCGCCGAGTCGCCAAGCAGCGTCACCCGCCCTTTGCTCCAGCACTGCAGTGGATCGCGATCGTAAAGCGCCCACTTGTACCAGCGCGTGCTGCACGGATAGAGCCGGGTCAGCGCCGAGTTCCACGCCTCATAGGCCGTCATCACTTCCTCAAGGTCGCACTCGCGGGTCCAGGATTCCTCGCTCCAGGCGTCGCTGTCGACGTGAGCGACAATATTGACGAGTTCGCCGCGGCGCACACGATAGTGCACGACATGGCCGTATGGGCCGAGCCACATGGTGCCGTCCGCGGTGTTGATATCATCCGGCACGGCATCGACCGGCGCCATGCCGCGCCAGCAGATGCAGCCGGTAAAGCGCGGCACGTCGGCGCCGAACAGGCTGTTGCGCACGGCGGAATGAATGCCGTCGGCACCGACCACGATGTCGGCTTCGACCGTGCTGCCGTCGGCGAAGCGCGCCGATGCGATCCCGTCGCCGCCATCGACGCCGATGCAGCGCTTGCCGAGCCGGATGTCGGTCGTCTTCAGTGCGCCGCACAGTACGTCGAGCAAATCGACACGGTGCACGGTGAGATTTGGCGCGCCGAATTTCCGGCGGTATTCGCCGCGGCGGTTACGGGATATGTAACGCCCGCTTTTCCAGGAACGGATCATCAGCCATTCCGATCCCCAGCCGATGTCTTCGATCTGTCGACCGAGACCGAGCGTGCGGAATGCCTTCACCGCATTGGGCGTGAGATTAAGCCCGGCGCCGATCTCGCTATGGACCGGTGATTGCTCGCAGACGATGACCTCGGCACCACGCCGTTCGAGCGCCAGCGCCGCGCTGAGCCCGCCAATACCTCCGCCGATAATGGCGATGCGCGTCGCGCGTGGCATTGTCCGTTCCTCCCCGTCGGCCGTAATGCGGCCATTTTTTCACGCCGGAAGGCATGCAGCAAAGACATATAAACGCACAATGCGTTCATTGCGCGGTCATCTTGATTGCAGTTAGATCGCGCCGCCGATTCGATAAGTTTCACGCGATTCGTCGCGAAGCGATAGCCGGGAGAATGCCATGTCGCGCGCCGTGCCACGTCTATTTGCCGTTGCCGCGCTGTTGGCGCTGGTGGTCCCGACCATGGCTTTGGCCCAGCAGCAGAAGGACGAGCACAAGGGGGCCGCCAAGCCGCCGCCGCCGCACCCGTCCATTGCTCCGCCACCGCCACATCCGCTTGGCCCGCCGCCAGGCGGCGGCACGCCACACTTTAAGCCGGTCGGTCCGCCCGGGCCGTCCGGAGGAGGCGGAACGCCACATCTGAAGCCGGTCGGTCCGCCCGGGCCGACGCCCGGAGGAGGCGGAGGTCCGCTGCATCCGCCCGGACCGCCGCCTGGGTTCGGTGGCCCGTCGCATCCGCCTGGATTCGGTGGTCCGCCGCACCCGCCACCGCCCGGCTCACCGCAGTTCACTTACCGCGGCCAGATGTTCAATCGGCTGCATCTCAACCCGTTTTTCTATCCGCCGGGCTGGGCCTACCGGCAGTGGGCGATCGGCGCGTTCCTGCCGCCGCTCTTCTTGACACCGGATTACTACTATCCGGATTGGGCGGCGCTCGGACTGGAGCCGCCACCGCCCGGCACCCAATGGGTGCGCTACGGACCGGATCTGCTCCTGGTCGATGTCAACACGGGCGAGGTCATCGATGTGGTCTACGGCGCGTTCTACGACTAACCGCGGGTGAATGGGGCCGGCCCGAAGCGGCCGGCCCGATACAGGCTCATTGATTTCGTCATCGCCGGGCTTGTCCCGGCGATCTCGATTCCGGTGGCAGGGCATCGCAAGCGCCGCGCGCTCGGGATGCCCCGCTCCTTGACCTCGCGCAGCGGCGCGGCTTGAATCCGGCGGCAAGAAGCGCCGCCCGAGAACAAGCCCGAAGAACGCCAAAGAGCGAGCCCAGGAGCATCCGATGACTTTCCGCATCGCCGTCGTGCAGCCCATCTCGCACCGTCCGGGCGAGGACGAACGCAATGTCGCGGACGCCGTTGCCGCGATCGAGCGCTCCGCGAGCGACGGCGCAGATTTTGTCTGCTTTCCGGAAACCTATCCCGGCCCGTGGCGCATGCCGGCGACATTCGATCCGAGCACAGCGCTCGCGGAAGCCGCGGTTAAATACGGCGTGCATGCTGTGTTCGGCACCATCGAGCCGATCGACGCCAAAGTCGCGACCGCCCATAACCTCATCGTGATGGTCTATCCCGACGGCCGGGCGCCGGCGCGCTACCGGCGCACCCATCCGAACGGGCCGTGGATTTATACCGGTGGCAAAGACTGGGAATTCCAATACGTCGCCGGCGACGAATACCCGGTCTTCGATACCGCGCACGGCAAGGTGGGGCTCGCGATGTGCAGTGAGGTCTACATGCCGGAAGTGGCTCGCGCGCTGGCGCTGCGCGGCGCGGAGCTCATTTTCATGCCGGCGGGCACTGACAAGAACCGGCTGTGGGCGACGTGGCGGACGCTGATTTTCGCGCGCGCGATCGAGAATCTGGCGATCGTGGTGACGACGCAGAACCTGTTCGATCATGCGCAGCGCGGGCTCGCCATGGTGGCGACGCCGGAGGAGATTTTGTTCGAGAGCACGGCGGCGGGAACCAGCATCGTCGATGTCTCGCTCGACCGCGTGCGCTATCTGCGCGGAACGCGCGACGAGGTCGGATCGTCGGCGAAATGCGCCGCCAAGCAGGGCGTGCTCGGCCGGCAATGGCAGCGGCCGGAACTCTACGACGCCTTCTATCCGCGGCCGTTGCGCGAAGCGGCCGAGTGATGCGCTTTTCCGCCCGCCGCTCCTGATCATCGTGCCCGAGCGCCCCGATCTCGGTCCGCCGCCCCGGCTCGGCTACATAGCGAGCCTGATCGACCGCGCCGCCACATTGCGCGGCGACGCCGCCGCGGTGAAGAAATTTTCCGAAGACGAGCGCGCCCGTGTCTATTTCGTCGGCGGCGAGTTCGTGGTGCTCAAGACCACCGGCGAGGACTGCGATCCGCTGTTCTCGCCCGGCGAGGCGCGCGCGCTCGGCAGCGTGCGCGAGAGCGTCTTGCTCGGGCTGCTCGACGGCGCGCCGCGCTTTGGTTTCGGCCTCGACCCCGAAGCGGTCGAGCGGCTGAAGACGCGCAACGATCTTAAAATCACCGATCTGCGCAGCATCGCGGTGCAGGGCCTGGTCGAGGCCGTGCATCTGCCGCCGCTTGCCGAAGCCAAGGCGCTCATCGGCTGGCATGCGCGCCACCGCTTCTGCCCAAATTGCGGCGCGGCGACCAATGTCGTGGAAGCCGGTTGGCGCCGCGATTGTCCGTCCTGCAAGGCGCAGCATTTTCCGCGCACCGACCCGGTCGTGATCATGCTGGTGATCCTGGGCGAGCGCTGCGTGCTCGGCCGCTCGCGCCGCTTCGCGCCCACCATGTGGTCATGCCTTGCCGGCTTTGCCGAGCCGGGCGAGACCATCGAGGAAGCGGTGCGGCGCGAAGTGGTCGAGGAGGCCGGCATTGCCTGCGGCCGCGTGAAATATTTTGCCTCGCAACCGTGGCCATTTCCGTCCTCGATCATGATCGGCTGCCACGCCGAGGCGTTGTCCGATACCATCGTCGTGGACCGCGAGGAGCTCGAAGACGCGCGCTGGTTCGATCGCGAGGAACTCGCTTTGATGCTTAAGCGCCAGCATCCGCAGGGCCTAACCACGCCGCCGCCGGTTGCGATCGCGCACCACATCATCCGCGATTATGTCGAGAACGGCAGCGATGTCCTCAGCTGACGGCGCGCCGCGCATTCTCTGCGCCGGTATTATCGTGCTCGACGAGGTGTTTCGCGTCGCTGAATTCCCGCGGCCGGACGGCAAGGTGCAGGCCGAGGGATTTTTCCGGGTCAATGGCGGCTGCGCGGCGAATGCGGCGGTGGCGATCGCGCGGCTTGGTGGCCGCGCCACGCTCGCAGGCCCGATGGGCGGCCCCGCGGGCGAGGACGAAAACGGCGACCGGGTGCTCAAGGCGCTCGCCCGCGAAAACGTCGACTGCAGGTTCTGTCAGCGTGTTGCCGGTCTTGCGACGGCGCTGTCGGCGATTTTCATGAATGCGCGCGGCGACCGCACCATCGTCACCTATCGCGACGCGCGGATCGCCGCGACCGTGTCGGCCGATCCGCACGCCGTCGTCGCCGCCGCGGACGCGGTGCTCGCCGATAACCGCTATCCGGATTTCGTGCAGCCGATCTGTGAGGCCGCGCGAGCCCGGGGCATACCCGTCGTACTCGACGGCGACCGGCCGACGGTCGAAGACGAGCCGCTATTTCGCTTGGCCACCCATGTCATCTTTTCCTCGGAATGCCTGCGCGAGACGACCGGCGTCGCCGATCTCGGTGAAGGCTTGCGACGCATCGCGGCCAACACCGGCGCCTTTCTCGCGGTCAGCAATGGCCCCGACGACATCGTCTATCTCGAAGGCCGCGCCGTGCGCCGCCTGCCGGTGTTCAAGATTGCCGCCGTGGACACGCTCGGGGCCGGCGACGCCTTCCATGGCGGTTTCACGCTGGCGCTGGCGGAGGGGCAGAACGAGGTCGGCGCCATGCGCTTTGGCGCCGCGACGGCCGGCATCAAATGTAGCCGGCTCGGCGGCTCGGCCGGCACCCCGAGCCGTGCCGAAGTCGAGGCCCTGTTGGCCGGGCGGTGATCCGGATTCCGCTCATCCCGCGTAAGTGGGAATCCACCCGCTGGGTCCCCGCCTCCGCGGGGACGGGCGAATTAAAGGACTTCGACCGCTTGATTTGGAATATTCTTCTATATAGATAGGTGGAACCTTGTTTTATTGGAAGAATATATCCAATGGACGCCATTGATCGTAAAATCCTTGCCGTTTTGCAGGAGAATGCCGCGCTTTCAGTCGCCGAGATCGGATCGCGGGTCGGGCTGTCGTCGACCCCGTGCTGGAAGCGGATCCAGCGGCTCGAGGCCGAGGGCGTCATTCTCAAGCGCGTCGCGCTCGTCGATCAGGACAAGATCGGGCTCGGCATCAGCGTCTTCGTCTCCATCGAGACCGGCGACCACTCGCAGGACTGGCTCGATCGCTTCGCCAAGACGGTGACCGCCATGCCGGAGGTGATGGAATTCTATCGCATGGCCGGCGACGTCGATTACATGCTGCGCGTCGTGGTGCCGGACATTGCCGGCTATGACGCCTTCTACAAGCGCCTGATCGCCACGGTGCCGCTGAAGAACGTCACCTCGCGTTTCGCCATGGAAAAGATCAAGTCGACGACGGCCTTGCCGATACCGGACGTCAGATGACGCCCGGTCAGGTCGCTGTCCGCGAGATCGACGTCGATTGCCGCGGCAGCATGTAGCTTTGATCGGTCAGCGACAGCGTGCCGGTCATGACGTAACCGTAGGTCGGATCGTAGCCGTACTGCACCTCGGCCAGAATCAAATAGGTATTGGGCACCGCGAGCGACGCCGGAATGGTCACGATCTGGCCGGCCGTACGCGCGGTGCCGCCGAGCGTGTCGCTCCACACCACTGATGCCTGGCCCTGCGCGTCGATCGAAAGTTCGGACACCACCTCTTGCAGGCTGGTCGCCGGGTACGGCGCGATGATCGCCGAGCCGGCAGCAAGGATGTTCGACATATCGGCGTTGGTGATGTCGGTATATTGCGTCGCCAGGTCCGCCAGCGCATGCGCGGTCAAGTCGATCTTGCGCTGTGCGGCAACGCCCTGCGAAGTCTCGACGCTGCCGAGATAGAGCGTCATCATCACCGGCAGCACTATGGCGAATTCGACCGCCGTTACGCCACGGTGATCGCCGAGTAAACGCTTGATTGTCGTTGCAAAGCCGATTTTTCCGGTGGTCATGGCGCGCCTCGTCAAGACGATGCGTAGGGTTCGTTTTTGAACACGGCGGTAGCGGCGAACAGATCATAGCCGCCGTTCAAGTTGCTCAGATTGAAGCCGAGCAAATTGGCGAAGACTGGATATTGGTAATAGAGCCGCAGCATCACGATGTCCCCCGGTCCGCCCGGGTTGTAGCCCAGCGCCGAGGCATTGAAGGTGCCGTTCGATACCGGCAGGCCGAGATTGGCCGCGGAGAACGACGGATAGGTCTCGACGTCGACAGAGACACCGCTACTGCAGTTGAAGATGCCCTGAATCTGGTCGCAGACCTGCGCCTTGAATTGCGCGGCGGTCCAGCCGTTCAGTTGCGCCTGGCCGGTGAAGATGAGACGCGCCGAGGTGGCGGCCGCCGTTTCCAGCGTCTGCCCGGCGAAGAAGACGAGCCCCGTTTGCAGGATGGCGAGCAGGCCTGCGATGAACGGCGCAGCCAGCAGACCGAATTCCACGGCGCTGCCGGCTTCTTCTTGCCTGATGAAGCGGCGGATGAGCGGGAAAGTAAAAATTCGGGCGATACGCGCGCCGGCCGCCGAACTCAGCCGGGCGAATGCGAGCTGATCGAACGTTGTCATGGCACCCTCAACTGATAAACTTCGCGCATCGGCGCGAAGTCTCCGGCTAAGGCTTAGCGAGCGCCCGTTGTCGATTTATTGTCGAGACCGTCGAGACGACGGGAGCCGTATTAAGCGCGCGCTAACCGTGCCGCGCCGGCAACCTCTAGTGGCCGCTGCCGCCGGCTCCGGCGGCCATGGCCTGGTTGTCGCGGGTGACGGTCTGCGTCAATGTCCTGCCGAAGTAGTCAATGGGCAGACCGGAATCCTTATCCTGGTCGTCCTTGCTGGTGTCGCCCAAGGTGATCCGCGGCGAGCATTCGGGCGTGCAGCTATAAGTTTGCCGCGTATAGCCGCGATAGACCACGACGGTCGGGTCGATCGGTTCCTTCACCTCGACGAACTGCTCGGTGAGCACCGCGCCGCTGTGATCCATGACAATGAAATTGGTGGCGCCATAGCCTTTGCCGGTGATCACGGCGAGGCCGCCGGGCTGAATCGAAAGATCGGCAATGAGCGGATTGCCGATCACGATCGTGGCGGCCCGCTCCGGAAGCTTCATGATTCTGGCTTGGTCGACCGCCACGACGATCGGCTCTTGCGCGGCTGCATGTGAGGCGACAGTCGCGAGGAGCAGGGCTGCCCAGAGCCATTGCAAGGCTATACGGCCCGCCTGGCCCGTCACGCCCAACGCCTTCATCGATACACTCCGAAACGCTACGCGGATTCGACAACCAAGAGGCCGTACACCGAGGCCTCCACTTGACTGCAAATTCGTGAATGAAGTGCAAATCGGCGCGTGGTGACGCTTACTTAACGATGACTGCAAAAGTCCATGGCGGGGCTTTCGCCGTGGTGGCGGCTATTGCGTGAAGGGATGCACGAGCTGGCCGGGAAAGCTCTTGGGAAACTGGCGCTCGGCGATGCCGTAGTGGTCGGGAAGCTCGCCGGCCGGCATATAGAACGTGCCGAACAGCACATCCAGGATAGGGAAGGTCGCGGCAAAATTCTTCTCGCCGCCGCGATCGGCCGCGGTGTGGTGCCAACGGTGAAATACCGGCGTGGCGATCATGTATTTGAACGGGCCGAGCGTCCAGTCGAGATTGGCATGGACGAAGGCCGAATGCGCGATAGTGAGCGGCCCAAGCACCACCAGCACGTTGGGCGAGATGCCGATGAGCAGCATGACGACGTCGGCCGCCACGCTGCCGAGAAACAAATTCACCGGATGGAAGCGCGCCGCCGAGATCCATTCCAATTCCTCGGAAGAGTGGTGCACCGCGTGGTACTTCCACATCGTCCGGTGGCCGTGGAACAGGCGGTGCGTCCAGTACAGAACGATGTCCTCGCCGATGAGGAAAATCACCATCTGCGCGACGAGCGGCAGCGTCGCAAGCGGTCCGTGTCCATTATCGTAGAAGGCGACCAGGCCGTCCGCGGTGGTGATGCGAAACAGCACCGCGGCGCCGACAATGAGCATGCCGATGCGCAGATAACGGGTAATGACGGGGATGAAGAACCAGTAGCACAGGTCGGTGACGAGATCGCGCTTGTGCCACCAGGCCTGCCCGGGATTGCAAGCCCAGAACCAGGTGAGAACGGTAAAGACGACCGCAAGCCCGAGCGAGATCGGGATGTTCTTCATAAAGGTCTGGCCGAAACTGATGAAAAACGACAGCAATTCTTGATTCATGTTGCGCGGCCATGTTGTGCAGTATTGGCGCGGTTGCACCCGCGCGGATGGGCGCCTCCAGATATCGTTGAGCCGCCTTAAAACGCCGTGAACGCTAGGCTGTTGAGCGTTGCGCGTGGTGACGATCTGCCAAGTCGATCTGCCGCGTGCCGTTCCGGGAGCAAATATTTGAAGCAAGTTGCATCAATCGCGCTCATCCGAGAGAAACGACTGTCTGATATACATGCGCCGGTGGCGTCCGTGGGATATTTCCCATCGCGCGGCAGCGGTGTTTGGTGAAGCGATCGTAAACAAACAACGGCTGTAGCGCGCAGCGACGGACAGGCGACCAGCAACAGCCGATTGAAACTGTGCGACCGGAGCGACCGCCCGGCGCAACCGGATGTTAACTACATCCCAGAATGGGCAATTGACCGCGTGTTTCGGCGATCGACTTAACCCCGTCGCAATTTCTCCCCGATACGGTCCGGAACGATCCAAGCGGTGCTCAAAATGCCGTTGGGTCAGCTCAGACAGCCACGTGTGGACCTTAAGGAGCCAAACTCATGAAGACCCTTTTCTCGCGTTTCGTGAAGGACGAGTCCGGCGCCACGGCCATTGAATACGGCCTCATCGCTGCCGGCATCTCGGTTGCGATCATCGCCGTCGTCCAGGGCCTTGGCAGCAAGCTGAACACCACGTTCGGCAGCGTTTCCACCGCCCTCAAGTAAGCGACGTTACTTCTACAGGCTACGAGAGGGCTCCGGTCTATCGCCGGGGCCTTTTCGATTTGTAGCAACGCTTGTCGCCCGCGCTAACGCGGCCTCAACCGCGGCAGGGTATTCCGGTGCAGACAAGCTGAACGATAGTACCATGCTGACCGAAACGATCCGATTGACGCTGTTTCCGGCCGTGATGGCGTTTGCCGCATCGAGCGACCTGTTGACGATGACAATCGCCAACCGCGTTTCGCTCGTGCTCATCGGCGGCTTTGGCGTTCTTGCCCTGCTCAGCGGACTAAGCGGCGCCGACTTGCTGTCGCATGTCGAGGCGGCGGCCGCCGTGCTGGTGGTGGCGTTTTGCTGCTTCGCTTGCGGCTGGATTGGTGGCGGCGACGCCAAGCTTGCCGCCGCAACGGCGCTTTGGCTGGGATTGGCTCACCTGTTCGATTATCTCGTTTATGCGTCGATCCTCGGCGGCGCGCTGACATTGCTGATTGTCCAATTTCGCAATCTGCCGCTACCGCGCGTTCTCATCGGCAAGGAGTGGGCGGAGCGATTGCATCGCGAGGGCGGCGGCGTGCCTTACGGGATCGCGCTTGCCGCGGCGGCCCTCCTCATCTACCCGCAGACCGAATGGATGACGGCGCTGGCCCTGTAGCGCCGCCAATTCCCCGCTCGCCGGTCCGGCCAAACCCGCGTCAACGCAAGATTAACGCGATTTGGATACGGCTTATTAACCATGCCTTGACGTTTAGCTGCTGAAATCCAGCACGGATAGCCATTTCCGTCCGGCGTCACGTGGGAACTGAAGCGTAATGAAAGCCGCGCGTCTTGTCGTACTCGGTGTCGCCATCGCCGCCGGCGGCGTAGCCGCGTATTTGGCTGCCGGCAGCAAAGCGCCGCCGCCCCCGCCGCCCGCGCCGGTCGTGCAGCTGCAAACCGTCGACGTGCTTGTCGCCAAATCGGATCTCAGCCGGGGTCAAGTGATCGAAGAACAGGATATCGGTTGGCAGACCTGGCCCGCTGACGCGGCCAATTCCAATTTCGTCAAAAAATCCGATCGGCCGGACGCCACCAAGGACTTTGTCGGCGCCATCGTCCGCGTGGCGATGGTGGCGGGCGATCCGCTGCGCGATCCCAATGTCGTCATGGCGAAGGGCTCGGGCTTTTTGGCCGCGGTGCTGCCGCAGGGCATGCGTGCAATCGCGGTCGATATTTCGCCCGAGACCGGAGCCGGCGGCTTTATTCTTCCCGACGACCGCGTCGACGTGCTGCTGACGCGCCACGACAAAAGCGCGGAAAAGGCAACCGGCGTCGAGAAATTCGCCAGCGACACCATTTTGAGCAACGTTCGCGTGCTGGCGGTGGATCAGGCGCTTGACGAAAAGGGCGGCACCAAGGACGTCATCGGCAAAACCGCGACGCTGGAATTGACCGAGCAGCAGGCGGAGACGCTGGCGCTCTCCAAGCAGATGGGCACCATCTCGCTCACATTGCGCAGCCTGCTCGACGCCACCTCGGCAGCCCCCGAGGGCGGCGATAACAACAAAGACGCGCCCATCAATACCGTGCGCTTCGGCGTCAGCACGTTTGGAACCGCCCATTGAGCGCGCGGAGGGACTTGACCATGACAGCAAGGACATCGCTCCGCGCGGCCGGTCTGGCGTTTGCGATCGCCGCGTCAGGGATCGTCCCGCGCGCGATCGCAGGCGACGTCGCGGTCAACGCGCCGCCGCCAGAGCCGATCCACCTTGCCGCGAGCGACCCACAATCGCAGCCGCTGACCCTCGGCGTCAGTAAATCGATCGTCGTTGACCTGCCGCGCGACGTGCGGGACGTGCTGGTCGCCGACCCCAAGATCGCCAACGCCGTCGTGCGGTCCTCGCGCCGTGCCTACATCATCGGCGTCACGACGGGGCAAACCAACGTGTTTTTCTTCGACGCCGACGGCAAGCAGATCGCCGGCTTCGATATCTCAGTCACGCGCGATCTTAACGGCATCAGCCGGGCCATCCAGCAAGCCATACCGGACGCCGATATCACGGTCACAGGTGTCGGCGAGGGTATCGTTCTCTCCGGCACCGCCTCGAGCCAGGCCGAGTCACAGCAGGCCTATGACATCGCGGCGCACCTCACCGGCACCGGCACATCGGACACCGTCGCCAACGGCAGCAAAATCGTCAACGCCATTGTCGTGCGCGGCAACGATCAGGTCATGCTCAAAGTGACCGTCGCCGAGGTCGAGCGCGACGTCATCAAGCAACTTGGCATCAATCTGAGCGGCGCGTTGAACTACGGCACGGCCGTCGTCAATTTCAACACCAACAATGCATTCGCAGCCACCGGGACAACGCCTGCCAATACGATTGCTGGTGGATTTAAATCGGTTACCGCCACGCTGGAGGCGATGGAGCAGGCCGGCATCATTCATACGCTTGCCGAGCCGAACCTGACCGCGATTTCCGGCGAGACCGCGACATTCGTGGCCGGCGGCGAGTTTCCAGTCCTCAACGGCTTCTCCTGCTCCGCCACGGGAACCGGCAGCGTATCCACCTGCCAGCCCTCGATCGACTTCAAGAAGTTCGGCGTCAGCCTCGATTTCACGCCGATCGTGCTCAGCGAGGGCCGCATCAGCCTCAAGGTGATGACAGAAGTGTCGGATCTTTCGACTTCCAACGCGCTGACGATCGCCATCCCAGGCACCACTCCGGGCACCGCGGGCTCGTCGGCGACCATTCCGTCGATCCGCACCCGGCGCGCCGAAACCACCGTCGAAATCCCCTCTGGCGGCTCGCTCGCCATGGCCGGCATGATTCAGGACGAAACCAAGCAGGCGATCAGCGGGCTGCCCGGTTTGATGGAGCTGCCGATTCTCGGCCCGCTGTTCAAGAGCCGCGACTACGTCAATCAGCGGACGGAACTGATGGTGCTGGTGACGCCCTATGTCGTGCACGCGGTCGCGCAAAAGGATCTGTCACGCCCCGACGACGGTTTCGCCGATCCGAGCGATCCCGCGAGCGTTCTGCTCGGCAGGCTCAACCGCATTTACGGCGTTGGCGGCATCACCGATCCGCCGCCGGATAACTACCACGGCAAATACGGGTTCATCCTCGATTGACCGCGAAGCAGGAGCCGACGATGCACTCCCCCCGCACACCGATCGCCGGCGGCAGCTCGGCCGTGGCGATTGCGGTTCGCGCCGCCATCGCCGGCGGTTGCGCGCTGTTTGTCTGCGGCTGCAATACCGATCAGCAAATCGCAGGCGGGCCGGAAGTTTCCGCCGACTATCGCCTGCGCCATCCGATCACGCTGCAGGAGGCCGATCACACGCTCGAACTGTTCATCGGCTCCAATCGTGGTGAGCTCAATCCGACCCAGCGCGCCCAGGTGTTGTCCTTCGGGCTGAGCTGGAAAAAAGAGGCGACCGGCGGCGTTGTCGTCGAGCGGCCGATCGGAAGCAGCAATGAGACCGCGTCCGCCGACGCCATGCGCGAGATCGTCTCGATCCTCTCCGCGAGCGGCCTGCCGCCGCAGGGCATCATGGTGCGCACCTATCCGGCGAGTGGGCCGAATCTCGCCACCGTGCGCATCAGCTATCCGAAAATCTCCGCCCAGGCCGGGCCGTGCGGCCTGTGGCCGAAGGACATCGGTCCGAGCATGAATCGCGACTATTTCGAGAACCAGCCGCCGTGGAACTACGGCTGCGCAACGCAGCGCAATCTCGCCGCCGAGGTCGACAACCCGGCCGATCTAGTGCAGCCGCGCGGCGAGACTCCGGCTTACGCGATGCGACGCACCACGGTCTTCGAGAAATACCGGCAGGGTATCCCGACCGGCGAATCCACCGAAAACCCGTCGGCCAAAATCAGCGACGTTGGCAAATAACATGGGCAGTAACGTGAGTGAGTAACGTCGGCAGATGACAAAGCAAACCAACCAGGCCGTTCGGGAAGGCGTCAGTCCCGCCGAAGCCGCCGGCCGCGATGAGCATATCGCGCCGGCGCCGCGCGTGTCGGTGCAGGCATTCTGCGAAAACGTCGACACCGCTGCCGCGATTCAGGCGGCCGGCGAGGATCGGCGGCTGGCCAAGGCGCATCTGCGCATCCAGATGGGCGGCCTGACGGCGGCGATCGAAGCCTATCAGAGCTCGCCGACGCCCAACGTCATCATTCTCGAAACCGAGAATCGCAACGAGGATATCCTCGGCGGCCTCGATCAACTGGCCCAATATTGCGACGCCGGCACGCGCGTCATGGTCATCGGCCGCATGAATGACGTGATGCTGTATCGCGAGCTGGTGCGGCGCGGCGTCAGCGATTATCTGATTTCGCCGGTCAACGTGCTGCAAATGGTGCGCGCGATCTGCGGGCTGTTCTCGGCGCCGGACGCCAAACCGGTCGGCCGCGTCATCGCCGTGGTCGGCGCCAAGGGCGGGGTGGGTGCGTCCACCGTCGCTCACAATATTGGCTTCTCCATCGCGCACGATCTCCAGCTCGACTCCGTCGTGACCGATCTCGATCTGGCCTTCGGCACCGCCGGCCTCGATTTCAATCAGGACCCGCCGCAGGGCATCGCCGAAGCGGTATTCTCGCCCGATCGTATCGATACGGCATTCGTCGATCGCCTACTCGCCAAATGCACCGATCATCTGAACCTGCTCGCCGCGCCGGCGACGCTCGATCGCGTCTACGATTTTGGCGCCGACGCCTTCGAGGCCATTTTCGATTCGCTGCGCGCCACGGTACCCTGCACCGTGCTCGACGTGCCGCATCAGTGGACCGGCTGGACCAAGCAGACGCTGGTCGGCGCCGACGACGTCTTGATCGTCGCCGCCCCCGATCTCGCCAACCTGCGCAACACCAAGAACATCTACGACTTCCTCAAGGCGGCGCGGCCGAACGACCACCATCCGCGCTACTGTCTCAATCAGGTTGGCGTTCCCAAGCGCCCCGAAATCAAGGCAGCCGACTTCGCGAAGGCGCTCGAGAACGATCCCATGGCGATCATTGCCTTTGAGCCGCAGCTGTTCGGCGCGGCGGCCAATAACGGGCAGATGATCGCCGAGATTTCCGCGGGCCACCGCAGCGCCGAAACTTTCAGGCAACTGGCGCAGCATCTGACCGGACGCTCGGAGCCGAAGAAACAGCGGACAGGCCTGCTGTCGCCGCTGATCGAAAAATTGCTGCAACGGTAACAGGAACAAAGTTGGAGTTGCGTTAGTGTTTGGCAAGCGTCCTACAGGTAACCCCTCCGATCAGCGACCGGCATCGGCTGCGCCGGCAGCCGCCCCGCGTCCGGCGGCGCCCGCGCCCGCCGGTCCGCCTGCGGCGGCGCCGTCCAGCGCCGGCCGTGCGCCGTTTGCCTCGGCGGGCCTCGGTGCTCCGATCGTAGGCGCGCCTGTCGGCAAGCCCAATGTCGGCGGAGCGCCAAGTCCACCGCCGCAGGTTCCCTCCGCGACCGATTCACGCCGCTCGGAATCCTACTACGAGGTCAAAGGCACGATTTTCGGCGCGCTGATCGAAGCCATCGATCTGGCGCAACTCGCCAAGCTCGATGCCGATTCCGCGCGCGAGGAAATTCGCGACATCGTCAACGAAATCATCGCGATCAAGAACATCGTGATGTCGATTTCCGAGCAGGAGGACCTGCTCGACGATATCTGCAATGACGTGCTCGGCTACGGGCCGCTCGAGCCGCTCTTGGCGCGCGACGAGATCGCCGACATCATGGTCAACGGCTCAGGAACGGTTTACATCGAAGTCGCGGGCAAGATTCAGAAAACCGGCATCCGCTTCCGCGACAACCAGCAGCTTTTGAATATCTGTCAGCGCATCGTCAGCCAGGTGGGCCGCCGCGTCGACGAATCTTCGCCGATCTGCGACGCGCGCCTGCCGGACGGCTCGCGCGTCAACGCCATCGTACCGCCGCTCGCCATCGACGGCCCCGCGCTCACCATCCGCAAGTTCAAGAAGGACAAGCTGACGCTCGAGCAGCTCACGAAATACGGCTCGATTTCTCCGGAAGGCGCGGAAATCCTAAAAATCATCGGCCGCTGCCGCGTTAATACGCTGATCTCAGGCGGTACCGGCTCGGGTAAGACGACGCTGCTCAATTGCCTGACGCAGTTCATCGATAACGACGAGCGTATTGTCACCTGCGAAGACGCCGCCGAACTGCAGTTGCAGCAGCCGCACGTGGTGCGGCTCGAAACGCGGCCGCCAAATCTCGAAGGCGAGGGCCAGATCACAATGCGCGATCTGGTGCGCAATTGTTTGCGTATGCGCCCGGAACGCATCATCGTCGGCGAGGTGCGCGGTCCGGAAGCGTTCGACCTGTTGCAGGCGATGAATACCGGCCACGACGGCTCGATGGGGACGCTGCACGCCAACACGCCGCGCGAGGCATTGTCGCGTCTCGAATCGATGATCACCATGGGCGGCTACTCGCTGCCGTCGCGCACGATCCGCGAAATGATTTGCGCCTCGGTCGACGTCGTTGTCCAGGCGGCACGGCTGCGCGACGGCTCGCGCCGCATCACGCATATTACCGAAGTGATCGGCCTGGAAGGCGACGTGATTATCACTCAGGACGTCTTCCTCTACGACCTCATCGGCGAGGACGCCAACGGCAATCTCATCGGCCGGCACCGCTCGACCGGCATCGGCCGTCCAAAGTTTTGGGAGCGGGCGCGCTATTACGGCGAGGAAGCGCGCCTCGCGGCCGCGCTGGATGCCGCCGAGGTCGCCAGTGAAGCGGCGAGAACCTGACGCGCGGATGCAGCAATGAGCCGTCTCGGATTATTTTTCCTGGTGGCAGTTGCGATCGGAGGGGTCGCGTGGGTATTCGTCTATCCATTTCTGTCCGGCGAGAAGAAAGCGCAAAAGCGCATGGCGAGCGTGGCACGCTCCGAACCGGTCGCGGCGCGCCCGACGCGCGCGGCGGCGGGAAAAGGCCGGCGCGAGCAAATCGAAGGCACGCTCAAGGAAATCGAGCAGCGCCGGAAAAAGGCCAAGCGCCCGCCGCTGTCGGTGCGGCTTACGCAAGCGGGACTGGATTGGTCGAAACGCCGATTCATGGTGACCGCGGCCGTGCTTGGCGTCGGCGCCTTCCTTGGCATGATCATAGTGGGAGCGGGGCTGTTGCCGGCGTTCGGCTTCGGTTTCGCGGCCGGCTGCGGCTTGCCGTTCTGGATGTTGTCGTTCCTCAAGAAGCGGCGTGAGACGAAATTTCTCGCCGTCTTTCCCGACGCCGTGGACGTCATCGTTCGTGGCATCAAAGCCGGCCTGCCGCTGCACGACAGCCTCAGACTGATCGCCGTCGACGCGCCGGAGCCAGTCCGCAGCGAGTTCCGGGCGATCGTCGAAACGCAAACGATCGGCATCCCAATCGGTGAGGCCTGCCTCAAACTGTTCGAGAGCATCCCGGTCCCCGAGGCCAACTTCTTCGGCATCGTGGTTTCCATCCAGCAGCGGGCCGGCGGCAATCTGTCCGAAGCGTTGGGTAACTTGTCCCGCGTGTTGCGGGACCGCAAGAAAATGAAGGGGAAAATCCAGGCCATGTCGATGGAGGCCAAGGCTTCCGCGAGCATCATCGGCGCATTGCCGCTCGGCGTCATGGGCATCGTCTGGCTGACGAGCCCGGCCTATATCGCGCTTTTGTGGACGGATTCGCTCGGCCGCGTGATGATGGCTTGCTGCGCCGCGTGGATGCTCGCCGGCATATTCGTAATGCGCAAAATGATCAATTTCGATTTCTAGGGCGGCGCGATCATGATTTCACTTGTCACCCAGTTTCTCGATTTGCAGACCATAACCATGATCTTCGCCGCCGTCGCGGCGGGGGCGACGGTGTTGACGCTGGCAATGCCGCTCCTTGTGTCGGACACGCTGGGTAAGCGTATGAAGGCGGTCGCGCTCGAGCGCGAGAAAATCCGTGCGCGCGAGCGCGAGCGATTGGCGCAGGGCAGCAGGGTTTCGTTGCGGCAATCGCCGAAAATGTACATGAAGCGGGCGGTCGACAACTTCAATCTATCGAAGTGGGTCGGCCAGGAAGCGGCCCACGCCATGCTGGTGCAAGCGGGCTATCGCGGCCAGGCGCCCTATATCACCTATCTGTTTTTCCGCATGACGATGCCGGTAGTGATGCTGGTTGCATCGGCGTTTTATATTTTCGTGGTGATCGAGTTCGACTATCCGCCGATGCTCAAAGTCGCGATTTGCATCGGTTGCGCCTATTTCGGCATGTATAGTCCGAATCTGTATCTCAAGAACCAGATCGGCCGGCGGCAGCTTTCGATCAAACGCGCATTCCCCGATGCGCTCGATCTGCTGTTGATCTGCGTCGAGTCCGGCATGTCGATCGAGGCCGCCTTTCGCAAGGTCAGCGAAGAAGTCGGATCGCAATCGGTGCCGCTTGCCGAGGAGTTCACGCTCACTACGGCGGAACTCTCCTATTTGCCGGACCGCCGCCAGGCTTATGAGAATCTGGGGCAGCGCACCGGCCTCGAAGGCGTAAAGGCGGTGTGCCTTGCCTTGCAGCAATCCGAGCGCTACGGCACGCCGCTTGCCACGACACTGCGGGTGATGGCGCAGGAAAATCGCGACATGCGCATGACCGAGGCCGAGAAGAAAGCCGCCGGCCTGCCGCCGAAGCTCACGGTGCCGATGATCGTGTTTTTCCTGCCGGTGCTGTTCGTCGTCATTCTCGGCCCGGCCGCGATCCGCGTGATGGCCTTGCAATAATCCGAACCGCGCGTCAGCTCGATCCGGCGCTGTAATGGGCGGCCTGATTGGTCAGCGGAACGTCGCCCTTGTGAGCGAGCATCTGGCGGAGATAGGCGACATTGGCGGCGGCCTGATCGGGCGGCAGGTCGGCGCGTGCGATCTGCTCGGCCTCGGCGAAACGGCCCTGTAATCCGACCACGAGCGCGAGATTCTGCCGCACCCGCGGATCGACCGGGCTTTGCGCCGCCGCGAGCCGCAGCGTTGCTTCCGCCTTCGGCAGTTCCTTCGCCAGTGCATAAGACAGCCCGAGATTGGACAGCACGGAGGGTTCGTTGGGCACGATCTTGAGCGCGGTGAGATAATGGCGCTGCGCTTCTTCGTGCCGGCCCATCTGGTCGAGCACGGCGCCTTGCGCGGACAGGATGTGCCAGTCGGGCTGTTCGGGCGTGTGGGCGCGATCGAAGACTTCGAGCGCCTGCTCATAGTCGCCGGCTTCCGCCAGCGCCCGGCCATATTCGCCGAGCACGACCTTGTTCTTCGGGTTCTGCATTGAAAGCTGTTCGAGAACGGCGACCGCTTGGGCGCGCTGTCCGGTACCGCGAAGCGCCTGCGCGTAACGCAGCGCAGTGTCGAGGTCGGAGGGGTTCGCGCGATATTGCGGGCCGTAGGTTTCGACGTCGCGCTGCCAATCGGCGTCGGAACGGTCGGGCGGCGCCAGCGAGAGCGAGCCGGTCGTGTCGGCCGATTGCGTGGTCTGGCATCCTGCCGTCGCCGCGGCGATGGCGCCGAAGATCGCGGCCGAGGCGATTAGGCGTGCAAAGCGGGATCGGGTCGAACGCATCTCGATCGCTGCCGGATAGCTGCCAGATCGCTGCAATGGCGGGGCACGCCACTGCCGCAGGGGTCGATCAGCAATAGATCGTTAACCCTAACGAGGCGTTAACGAAGTGTGGCAGGCGGCTTTCGAACTTGTTACGGTTTGCGCCAATTCTTTCCGCAAAATCCGATAGATGGCTGTCGGTTCGTAAGAGTGGTTTCGATGCTGCGGCTGTCGGTTGCCGATCTCGACTTGCCCTCGTATTTCGTCGCCACCGCGGCGGTCGAGCTCGGCTTCTTCCGGGAGGAGGGCGTCGACGTCGCGCTCGATCACGTTTTCGGCGCCCAGGACGGGCCGGAACGGTTGCGCGAAGGAACGCTCCATTTTTTCGGCGGCCCCGCTTATGCCGCGACGCGCGTCTTCCCGGGCTGGAAGGGCGTCAAGCTTCTGTGCGCGCTGTCGAAGTACTCGTATTGGTTCATGGCGGTGCGCGCCAATCTCGACGTCAAGCGCGGCGACGTCGGCGCGCTGAAGGGCTTGCGGATTTCGTCGTCGTCGGCATTTCCGGTTTTGGGTCTTAAATATCTGCTCGCCGAATCGGGGATCGATCTCGAGCGCGACAAGGTCCGCATCGTGCCGGCGCCTACGAGCGGTAAGGACACGCACTGGCGGGGACGCGTCGGCGTCAACGCCATCGAGCAGGGCATTGCGGACGCCTATTGGGGCAACGGCATGCGGGTTGCGATCGGCGAGAAGCTCGGTGTTGCCAAATCGCATCTCGACCTGCGCCGTGGCGACGGCCCGCCCGGCGCGCGTTACTATAACTTCGCGGCTCTGACAGCGACCGAACGGCTGATCGACGAGCAGCCGCAGCTCGCCGCCGGCGCGGTGCGCGCAATCGTGAAGGCGCAGAAGGCGCTGAAAGCCGATCCGTCGCTTGCCACCGGAATCGGCGAGCGGCTATTTCCGGCAGAAGAGGCTTCGCTGATCGCCGGCCTGATCGCGCGCGATGCGCCGTACTACGACGCCACTATTTCACCGGAAGCGATCGAGGGTTTGAACAAGTTCGCCAAGACTAATGGGCTCATCGCTGAGCCGGTCCCCTACGACCAGCTCGTCGCCTCGCAGTTCCGTCAGCTTTGGCAAGCTTAAGCCGCGATCAAACCGAAGCGTGGGCGACGCCTGACTTGGCGGTCAGCGCATCGGCAGCGGCTTCGTAGAAACTCTCTCCTTCGGGCAGCACGATTGCCGCCGAGCGCACCGCGTGCGTCGCGGGGTCGATACCCTCGGGCGCAAGGCCTTGCGCGACCGCGAGCACCGCCTTACGCAGACGCGCCCGCGCCATGATCACGCCATTGTCGGTCGAGACCAGGTTTTCCTTACTGCGATCCTGGATCGGTCCCGTCGATTCCTGGATCGCGGCATCCTGCATGGCGATGCCTTTGACGCCGGAATAGGACTTGTGATGTTTCTGCGCCATGCGGTCGATCATGTAGTCGTTGTCTTTGTTGACCACCGGCCGGAACGAGCCGGGAACAAGATTGACGTGGATGCCGCCGCCGCCCCGCATGACCTCGAGCTCGTGTGCGGTCAGCGCGCGTGCCGGATGGTGGGTGAAACACCATGACATGCAGTTCTCATCGTCGACCGGCACGAAGGCATGGCCGTTTAGCGCGTTATCGCCGTAGGGCGGGATCATGGTGTGGAACGGCATGATCCATTGCGTGATCCGCCAATAGAGCTTGCCCGGTGTCGCCGGCCGCCGCACCCCGATCACCATGCCGCCTTTGGTTTCGATCACCTCGAAGCGCGCATCGGTCTCGCGGGTGAATTCGGCGCCCTGGCTGACATGAAGCGGGTCGCTGCGCAGATCGTGCCGGTGCAGGAACGAGACATGCACCGAATCGATGCCGCCTTCGAGCGCTTGCAGCCAATTGCATTCCTGCGTGCGCTTGGTGACGAAACGGCGCGCGGCGGCGACCGTCGCCCATTCAAAATTCGGCAGCGGCGGTTTTAGCGCCGGCGGACCCATATAGATCCAGATCACGTCGCCCAATTCGGCGCAGGCATAGGACGTGAGCTTGATCTTGTTGCAGAAGCCGCTCTCGACCGGCTCCGAGGGAACCTCGATGCACTGGCCGGTCACGTCGTATTTCCAGCCGTGATAGGGACAGCGCAGTCCGTTCTCCTCGTTACGGCCGAACCACAGCGACACGCCGCGATGGGCGCAGAACTCGTCCATCACCCCGACACGGCCCGCGGTGTCGCGAAACGCGATCAGCCGCTCGCCGAGAAGCTTTACCCGCACCGGCGGGCAATCGGGCTCCGGGATCTCCGCCGACAGCAAAGCCGGAATCCAATAGCGCCGCATCAGCCCGCCCATCGGCGTGCCGGGCCCGGTCAGCGTGAGGAAATTGTTCTGCTCGCGCGTCGTCATGGCCGCATAATAGCCTATTACGACATGACCCGCACCGGCTTGCCGTCGAGGAAACCGCGGATGTCCTCGACCGCGCCGGCGAAATACTTCTCGTAATTCTGCGTCGAGACATAGCCGAGATGTGGGGTAATGACGACATTGTCCATTTTGCGCAGCGGATGATCGAGCGGCAGCGGCTCAGTGTCGAACACGTCGAGGCCGGCGCCGCCGATCTTCTTGTCGCGCAGCGTCGCAAGCAGCGCCGCCTCGTCGATGATCGGGCCGCGCGAAGTGTTGATGATGAACGCGGAAGGCTTCATCAGGCCGAGTTCCTTGGTACCGACGAGACCGCGCGAGCGTGGCGACAGCACGATATGGATGGTGATGAAGTCGGATTGCCGGAACAGATCGTCCTTGCCGACATAGCCGACGCCGGCCGCCGCGCATTTTTCCGGCGTCAGGTTCTGGCTCCAGGCGATGACCTTCATGCCGAACGCCTTGGCGATATTGGCGGTGTCGCCGCCCAGCCGACCGAGGCCCAGCACGCCCAGCGTCATGCCTTCGAGATCGGGGCCGATGGTGGATTGCCAGGTGGCGCCGGCATGCAGCCGCGCGTTCTCGTAGCCGATGTGGCGGGTGAGTTCGAGCATCAGGCCGATGGCGATGCCGGAGGTGGGATTGCCGAAATTGGGCGTGCCGCAAACCACAACACCGCGCGCCTTCGTCGCCTCGGTGTCGATCGAGGCATTGCGCATGCCGGTCGTGATCAGGAGCTTGAGCTCGGGCAGCGCGTCGATGACTTGCTTCGGGAAGCCGGTGCGCTCGCGGGTGGCGACGACGATCTGGAAGCCTTGGAGCGCGGCGATGACTTTGTCCGGGCCGCCGAGATGCTCATTGAAAACCTTGATCTCAAGGTCGCCCTTGAGCTTCGACCACTCGGCGGACTTGAGCACCACGTTCTGATAATCGTCGAGAATTGCGCAGCGATACGCCATGATTTTCCATCCCCTGCACGCACGTTTTCGCCCCTAGCCGTCTCATAACGGCCAAGCCAAAACAAGCGTGCCGGGAATGAACGCTCAGGCGCGGTGCTCGGCGATGTCGTGCAGCGCGGGACCGGCCGGCGGGGCCGCAGTCGAGGTCTTGGTGATCAGGCTGTCGTACTTGGCATGCCATTTAGGCCCGGGACCGCGCATATAGTGCAGGTCGGGGCGATAGGAACCGCCGCTCTCACCGGGCATTTGCCACAACGCGCGGAGGACTCTGGAGAACTCACGCCACATGATACGCTCCCGTCGTTCTTGGCTTCGCAAGCCCGCCCGAGGACGCGAACTTGACATCTAGCTATGTTTTTCAAACGCGTGTTTGAAGCGATTGTCGGTGAGAAATCACTAAAATTTGTTGCGATTTCGGCGGCGCCAGGTTCGAATTGTGATCAGACCTTACAAAGCTTTAATGCGGTGCTTGCCGCCGGCGATCCGCATCGCTACATCCAACGCAGTTTTCCCGACAAGCGAATGAGGGGGCAGGGCGCTTATGGCCCGTCAATTCGTCTATCACATGGAGGGGTTGACCAAGATCTATCCGCCGAGCCGGAAGGTCCTGGAAGACGTCAACCTTTCATTCTACCCCGACGCCAAGATCGGCGTTCTTGGCGTCAACGGCTCCGGCAAGTCGACGCTGTTGCGCATCATGGCCGGCATCGACAAGGAGTTTAACGGCGAAGCGTGGGTGGCGCAGGGCGCCCGCGTCGGCTACCTGCCGCAGGAGCCGCAGCTCGATGCGACCAAGTCCGTGCGCGAGAACGTCATGGAGGGGGTGGCGCCGCAGAAGGCGATCGTCGACCGCTACAACGAGCTTGCCGTCAATTATTCCGACGAGACCGCCGACGAGATGACCAAGCTACAGGACGAGATCGAGGCCAAGGGGCTGTGGGATCTCGATTCCAAGGTCGATCAGGCGATGGATGCTCTGCGCTGCCCGGCGGACGATGCCGAGGTGGCAAAGCTCTCCGGCGGCGAGCGGCGCCGCGTCGCGCTATGCCGGCTCCTGCTCGAACAGCCCGAGCTGCTGCTACTCGACGAACCGACCAATCACCTCGATGCCGAGTTGGTATTGTGGCTCGAAGGCCATCTGCGCAACTATCCGGGCGCCATCCTGATCGTCACCCATGACCGCTACTTTCTCGACAACGTCACGAGCTGGATTCTCGAGCTCGATCGCGGCCATGGCATTCCCTATGAGGGGAATTATTCCTCATGGCTGGGACAGAAGCGCAAGCGCCTCGAACAGGAGGGCCGCGAGGAAGAAGCACATCAGCGCACGCTCGCCCGCGAGCAGGAATGGATCGCCGCCTCGCCGCGCGCGCGCCAGGCCAAATCCAAGGCGCGTTACGAGCGCTACGAAGAGCTTTTGCGAAAGGCCGGCGAGAAGCAGACCCAGACCGCCCAGATCGTCATTCCGGTTGCCGAGCGGCTCGGCCAGAACGTCATCGACTTTGACGATCTGCGAAAGGAATTCGGCAACAATCTCCTGATCGACGACCTCACCTTCAAGCTGCCGCCGGGCGGTATTGTCGGCATCATCGGTCCGAACGGCGCCGGCAAGACCACGCTGTTTCGCATGATCACCGAGCAGGAGAAGCCTGACCAGGGCACGATCAAGATCGGCGAGTTGGTGCATCTCGGCTATGTCGACCAGTCGCGCGATTCGCTCGACGGCAAGAAGACCGTATGGGAAGAAATTTCCGGCGGGCTCGACCAGCTCCAGCTCGGCAAGCGCGAAGTCAATTCGCGCGGTTATTGCTCGGCCTTCAACTTCAAGGGCGCCGATCAGCAGAAGAAGGTCGGATCGCTGTCCGGCGGTGAGCGCAACCGCGTGCATCTCGCCAAGATGCTCAAATCCGGCGCCAATGTGCTGTTGCTCGACGAGCCGACCAACGATCTCGACGTCGATACGCTGCGCGCGCTCGAAGAGGCGCTGGAGGATTTCGCCGGCTGTGCCGTGATCATCAGCCACGACCGCTGGTTCCTCGACCGCATCGCCACTCATATCCTCGCCTTCGAGGGCGACAGCCATGTCGAATGGTTCGAGGGCAACTTCCAGGACTACGAGAAAGACAAGATGCGCCGGCTCGGCACCGATTCGATCATTCCGCAGCGCATCAAGTACAAGAAATTTTCCAGGTAATGCCGGGACTCGCCCGGCGCGCGCTCAGCACCACGGCTTCACCGGCTTTAGCTGTCCCGGAACAATGCCGCCAAGGTGCTGCTTGATGTCCTCGTATTGCGGGTCGTCGGGCGCGTAGGTGAGCTCGCCTTCGGCGATCGGGTCCGGCCATAGTGAGCGCAAGTGCAATGTGATGGTGCCGTCGTTGGACATTTCCGCGGTGCCGATGCTGTCGATTGCCGCGCAGGGGATCGTCGGATTATTTGTGTCCTGTGCCACCGCGGCGCCGGCAAAGCTTGCGGCAAAAACGGCCACGGCCAGTCTGGCATAAGACATCGGCGCAAAGTCCTGCTAGAAAAAATCATAGTCGAATCGGCCGGGAAAGTCTCGCAGCCTCAAGAGCATAAGACCATGGAAGACTGGAGCGCGCGGCAATATCTCAAATTCGAGGACGAACGCACGCGGCCGCCGCGCGATCTGTTGGCGCAGGTGCCGCTGCAACGCCCGCGCCTTGCGGTCGACCTTGGCTGCGGTCCGGGCAATTCAACCGAGCTTATCGTCGAGCGCTTTCCGCAATCGGACGTCGTCGGACTCGATTCCTCGCCCGACATGTTGCGCAAGGCGCGTGAGCGGCTGCCGAAATGCAAGTTCGTGCAGGCCGATATCGCGACCTGGCAGCCCGATCCCGGCACTGATCTCATTTTCGGCAACGCGGTGATGCAATGGCTGCCGAACCATCCCGCCATCATGCGACGGCTTCTGGAAGCCATGCCGCAAGGCGGCGTGCTGGCGATCCAGATGCCCGACAATACCCGCGAGCCGGCGCTGCGATTCCAGAAAGAGGTCGGCGAGAGCGGCCCGTGGAAAGACCATCCGGAGATCAAGGCGGCGCCACGCGATGATCTCCTATCGCCGGAGGCCTATTACGACCTGCTCAAGCCGGCCTGTTCGTATATCGACATCTGGCACACCGTTTATAATCACGTGATGGCATCGCCGGCCGCCATCACCGAATGGTTCAAGGGCTCTTCGCTGCAGCCGTTTCTGTCGCCGCTCGATGCGGCGTCGCGGGAAAAATTCCTCGCCGCCTATACCGCGAAGTGCGTCGCGGCCTACGAGCCGCGCTTCGACGGTAAGGTGTTGTTGCGTTTCCCGCGCCTGTTCATCCTGGCGGTGCGATGAAACTCGTGCCGGCTGTGCTTTGCGCAGCCATGCTGGGCGTAGTCTGCACTCACGGCGCTGTCGCCGACCCGGCGTTTGAACTCCTGGCTGCGATCGCTGTGGCCGCAGGCGCAAGCGCTCGGCGTATCGCGCGTGACCTTCGACCAGGCGACGCGTGGGCTCGAGCCGGACCTTTCGCTGCCCGATCTGGTGCTGCCGGGCCGGCCGGAACAGCCGGCAGCGGGTCAGCCCGAATTCGTGCAGACGCCGGCGGATTATCTCAAGGAGCCGGCCATCGAGAGTCTCGCAGTGCAGGGCCGCAAGCTCCTCGATCAATACCGCGCGCCGCTCACTGCCATCGAACGCCAATTCGGCGTGCCACCTGCGATCCTGCTTGCCATCTTCGGCCGCGAGACCGATTACGGCCGCGCCGCCGATACCCACAACGCAATCCGCGTGCTGGCGACACAGGCCTATCTCGGCAAGCGCAAGGAAAAATTCCTTCAAGAGTTCCTGCTGGCGCTGAAAATCCTCGGCGACGGCAAGATCAAGCTCGCCGACATGAAGAGCTCATGGGCCGGCGCCATGGGGCTGACGCAACTTCTGCCGTCGGACTATGTGAAATATGCCGTCGATCTCGACGGCACGGGCAAAGCCGACATCTGGAATTCGGTGCCGGACGCGCTCGCCTCGGCCGCCAAACAATTGGTCGGCGAAGGCTGGCAGCCCGGTCTGCGCTGGGCCTACGAAGTGCGCGCTCCGGACAACGTCGATTGCACCATCGGCGTCCCGGACAACACGGCCCCGATCGGAGACTGGCTCAAGCGCGGCTTCGTGCCGGCCTATGGCCGCACGCTGTCGGCGGCGGAGCTTGCCGAGCCGGCCTCGCTGTTGCAGCCGGCCGGCCTCTACGGCCCGTCGTTTCTCGCCACCAAAAACTATTTCGCCATCAAGGAATACAACTTTTCCGATCTCTACGTCTTGTTCGTCGGCCATTTGAGCGACCGCATCGCCGATCCGCGGCCGTTCGAGACCGCTTGGGGCAAGGTCGCGCAACTGCCAAGCGCCGATCTCGACCGCATGCAGCAAATCCTCACCGCGCGCGGCTATTACCACGACAAAATCGACGGCAAAGCCGGCATGCTGACGCGCTCGGCGCTCGGCGCTTATCAGAAGGCCAATGGGCTCAAAGTCGACTGCTGGCCGGCGGCCGCGGTGCTTGCCCACATGCAAGCGCATTGACGAAGGCGCCGGGCGTTTTCACAATGGCCTCATGCAGATCAAAGCCGCCGTTGTGCGCGAAAAGTCGGGCCCCTTCGTCATCGACGCAGTGGAGCTTTGCGAGCCGCGCCCCGATGAGCTGATTATCCGTGTCGTCGCCAGCGGCATGTGCCAGACCGATCTGCACGGCCGCGATGGCTATTTCGCCAGTCCCTATCCCGCGGTGTACGGGCATGAAGGCGCGGGCGTGGTTCACGCCGTCGGCAGCGCCGTGCGCGATTTTGTCCCCGGCGACCACGTCGTGATGTCCTATCCGTGGTGCGGTGCGTGTGCGAATTGCCGCGACGAGCAGCCCAACCATTGTCTGCATGGCCGCAAGCTGAAAATGGGCGGCGCGCGCTTTGACGGCTCGACGCTGCTGGCGAAGGGCGGCGCGCCGGTCTATAGCGCGTTTTTCCAGCAGTCGTCGTTCGGCACTTTCGCTCTGACGCAGGAACGATGGGCGGTGAAAGTGCGCAAGGACGCGCCGCTCGAACAGCTCGGTCCGCTCGCCTGCAGCGGTCAGACCGGCGCGGGTGCCGTTCTCAATGTCATGGAGCCCGATGCTGGCGACAGTATCGCGATATTCGGCGTCGGCGCGGTCGGGCTCTCGGCGCTGATGGCGGCAAAGATCGCGGGCTGCGACCCGATCGTCGCGCTGGACGTGCATGAACATCGGCTTGAACTGGCGCGCGAGCTTGGCGCCACGCACACCATCAATCACAAAACCTGCAGCGATGTGGTCGGTGAGATTCGCGAGATCACGGGAAGCGGCGTGCGCTATGCGGCGGAGACGTCGGCATTGCCGGAGGTTCTTCGCGAGGCGATCGAGTCGCTGATGCCAGGCGGCACTTGCACGCTCCTTGGCAGCGCGCTCAAAGGCACCGATGCGTCTTTTGAAATGCCGTTCCTGCAGCAGGGCCGCGTCGTCCGCGGCGTGGTTCAGGGCAACAGCGTGCCGAAGGAGTTCATCCCGAGACTCGTCGACTTCATGATGGACGGCAAATTCCCGATCGCCAAGATGATAAAATTCTACGAGCTTGCCGATATCAATCTGGCGGCGCAGGAATTGTCGAGCGGAATGACCATCAAGCCGGTGCTGCGCATGCCGAGTTAATCGTTCCCCGGCTCGGCGTCGGGCAATTTATCATCGTCTTCGCCGGCATCGTCATCCTTGTGCAGCCGCGTCCGGATCGAGCCGGTGACACCGGGATCGCCGTAGTGCTCGCTGGGATGTTGCGCGGCGAATTGCGAGCGTGCCCGGGCGGCTGCGACCGCGCCGGGAATTGCCGCCGGTTCGCAAATGTGGCGGCTGTCGTAATGCCGCATCAGATCGACGTGGATGTGATTGTAGTGATAGACGTTGGCGCCGGGCGCCAGCACCGTGGCGAATGCATCGCAGGCGGCCGACTGCACGTCGTGCAGAAAACCCTGCTCCTCCGGCGTGCCATGCCAGCCATATTGCACGCTGATCTTGTGGCCGTCGGCCAGATCGAATTCGGCAACGTCGAGCGCGTTGCCGAAGGCATGTTCGGAAATATGCGCGTTCGGATCGCCGTTCATGCCCCGGCACGAATAGGCGGAGATTTGTTTGATCTGCACGACGGGCTGGCGAAACCAATGCAGCGCCGCCGGCTGCACCGCGGTGCTGATCCATTGGTCGAGCGCGGAAACGATCGGGCAGGCGAGCGTCGCCGGCGGCTGCACTTCGACCGGGCCTGCGGACGCGGTCACCATCGGCGCGCCCGGCGGCCCGAGCGGCGGAATTGGCTGCTCGCCTTGCGGCGGCGGCGGACGCTGCGAGTAGAACGGTGCGCTCGGTCCGCCGTAATAAGGATGCGGCGGCCCGCCGGGAATGCCGAGGTCGTCGTCGTTGTCTCCGGTCGGCGGCAGGCCCGGCGGATCGAGCGACAGCGGCTGGCCGGCTTGCGCCTGCGGATAAGGATGCGGCGGAGGATAGGACTGCGCGGCAGGATATGATTGCGGCGCAGGATAGGGCTGCGGCGCGGGATAGGATTGCGATGGAGGATAAGATTGCGGCGCGCTTTGCTGCAGCGGCGGCAGCGCGTTCGACTGGACCGCGGCGGCCGGCTGTGCGCCGGGCCAAGTCTGCGGCATCGATCCGACGGACACCGAACCCGGTGGCCGCACTGCCTCATCGTCGTAGGATAAAGGCGCGCTCTCGCCGAGCGATGAAATGCGCAGCGGATAATCGATGCCGCATGCGCCCGGACCACTGATCGCCGAAATGCGAACCCGTTCCGGCGACTCTTTGACAGCGCCCGAACCCAAGCACGATGCTTCGGCCTCGTGGCGCCATGGTTCGCGCTCGGCGAGCAGATAATGGCTGCAGCCGGCGAGAGCGATCAGCGCGACGAGGACGAGGGAGCTGACGAGCGACCACTTAACTCCACGCGTCATAAGCCGACAATGCGAGGAATTCCGTTAAGGACTGCTCAATGATGCGCGGCGGCTCACTGAAGCAGTCCGTTAACCATGATGCGCACCCCTTGATCCCGGCGCGCCTTTCGGGCCACATCGACGCGCGGGAGGGAAAACATGGAAAGTACGGCGAAAAATCTTCGCCCTGATCGGCCGGCGATGCTTTCGGCGCTCGATCTTGTGCGCCGTATTGAGTCCGGCGCGCTGAGCCCGCGCGCGGCCGTCGAACTCTGTGCCGAGGCGATCGCCGAGCGCGAGCGGGATGTCGGTGCTTTCATCGCGCTCGATCTCGATGCGGCGCGCCGTGCCGCCGCCGCGCCCGGCCTTGCGGTATTGCCGCTGCGCGGATTGCCGGTCGCATTCAAGGATATTTTCGACACCGCCGACTTTCCGACGCAGTACGGCTCGCCGATTTATTCCGGCTATCGGCCGCGCGCCGACGCCAGCGCTGTGGTGATGACGCGGCGCGCCGGCGGTGTTGTCATCGGCAAGACGGTCACGACT
Source organism: uncultured Alphaproteobacteria bacterium (assembly GCA_963790975.1). Lineage (GTDB taxonomy): Bacteria > Pseudomonadota > Alphaproteobacteria > Rhizobiales > Xanthobacteraceae > BOG-931. Next base: position 6,902 of record CAWBQV010000008.1, on the reverse strand, counting down.
CAATTCGCTTCGCTGGTGCCGTCAGGCACGCGCAATCCGCATCATCTTGCGCACACGCCGGGCGGCTCGTCCGCCGGCTCCGCCGCCGCCGTCGCCGCCGGCATGGTGCCGATCGCATTCGGCACCCAGACCGCGGGTTCGGTGATCCGGCCCGCGGCATTCTGCGGCGTCGCCGCCTTCAAGCCGTCCTATCGGCTCATTCCTACGGTCGGCGTCAAAGCCGTATCCTGGCATCTCGACACCGCCGGCTTGTTTGGTGCCGGCGTCGCCGATGTCGCCTTCGCGGCGTCGGCCGTGCTCGAACGCGATCTGCGCGTCGACCGCAATGCGCTCGCGCCGCCGCGCATCGCGCTTGCGCACACGCATCTGTGGCCGCAGGCAAGCCCGGCGATGCAGAAGGCCTGCGAAACGGCGGGGCGGATCGCGCAAGCCGCGGGCGCCACAGTCGCCGAGGTGACTTTGCCGCCGCTCCTGGAACAGGCCTATGCCGCGCAATTCATCATCCAGGATTATGAGAATTTTCGCGCGCTCGCCTTCGAATACGATCGTCATCGCGACCAGATCGACACGCTGCTGCGCAAACAGCTCGACGCCGCGGCGGCGATTTCGGCGGACGACTATGACGCCGCCCGCCGCACCGCGAGCCGCGGCCGCCAGGTGCTCGCCGACACGATGGCCGATTACGACGTGATCCTCACGCCGTCGGCGCCGGGCGCTGCGCCACACGGCCTCGGCGCAACCGGCAACCCGATGTTCAACCGGCTGTGGACGCTGATGGGCGCGCCATGCGTCAACGTGCCGGGCTTGAGCGACGACGGTCTGCCGCTCGGCGTGCAGATCGTCGGCCGTTTCGGCCGCGACCGCTCGGCGCTCGAAGCCGCGCTGTTTCTGGAGCAGGCGATCGCGCGCAAAACCGGCGCGTGAAATTACGCCGCCTTGCTGTCGAACAAAAAGATATCGACGCCGCCGGTGGCGAGAATCTGCGCGTCGGTTAGCGCGGCCTGTCCCTCCGCGCTCGTGAAGGCCGTTTGGACGGCCGCCATATCGTCGAACTGCAGCATTGCAACAAGATGATAGCTTGACGGGCCGGCCGGTGTGGCAACGGGGCCTTTGCTGGTTTCAAAGTTCCGCAGGCTGGGAAGTTTCTTCGCGAGGGGAGCGTGCTTTTCCGCGTAATGTTTGTCGAACGCAGCTGCATCGCGCGGTGTTTTGTACATCACCAAGACTTGAGCCATTATCGTTTTCCCTATCGTTGTCCAGCCCGCGGCGAGCGGTAACACGACGGGAGATAATGCGCCACTATTCGGCGGCGGCCTGCGCCAGCGCCAGCGGATCGTAATTGAGGATAGGCGCCAGCCATTTTTCCGCTTGCGCGAGCGTCTGGCCTTTGCGCGCGGCGTAATCGGCGACCTGATCGCGTTCGATCTTGCCGACGCCGAAATAATAGCTCTCGGGATGGCTGAAATAGAGCCCGCACACCGAGGCGCCGGGCCACATGGCAAAACTTTCGGTGAGTTTTACGCCGATCGCGCGCTCGCCGTCGAGCAGCTCGAACAACGCCGCCTTCTCGGTGTGATCGGGTTGTGCCGGATAGCCGGGTGCGGGCCGGATGCCGCGGTATTTTTCGGCAATCAGTTCGCCGGCGCCAAGCGCTTCGTCGGGCGCATAGGCCCAAAACTCACGGCGTGCGCGCGCGTGCATGCGCTCGGCGAGCGCTTCAGCTAAACGATCCGCCAGCGCCTTGGCCATGATCGCGGAATAATCGTCATTGGCGCGTTTAAAGCGTTCGGCGACGGCATCCTCGCCGATGCCCGTCGTCACCGCGAAGGCGCCGATATAGTCGTGTAGCCCGCTGCCGCGCGGCGCGACGAAATCGGCAAGCGCGACATTGGCGCGGCCTTCGCGGCGGGCGAGCTGTTGGCGCAGCGTATGCAGCGTCGCGATCGGCTTGCCGCCGGCCTCGTCGGCGAAAACGACAATGTCGTCACCTTCGCTGTTTGCCGGCCACAATCCGATCACTGCATTGGCGCGGCACCAGTGTTCGGCAACCATCCGCCGCAGCATAGCTTGGGCGTCGTCGAACAGGTTCCGCGCCGCCTCGCCAAGTTTGGCGTCGTCGAGGATCGCCGGATATTTGCCGCTGAGCTCCCAGGTCGCGAAGAACGGTGACCAGTCGATATAATCGATGAGCTCGGCGATCGGGATATCGGCGAAAGTTTTGACACCGAGAAAGCGCGGCGCCGGCGGCGCGTAGGTTCCCGACCAATCGAGCTTGAGCGCATTGGCGCGTGCTGCGGCAAGCGACAGCCGCTGCTTATTCTCTTCGCCGCGCGCGTGCGCCGCTGCGATCCGCGCATATTCGGTGCGGACTTCGCCGACATAACGCGCGCGTGCGTCGCGTGACAGCAGCGCGGAAACCACGCCGACGGCGCGGCTTGCGTCATTGACATAGACCGCCTGGCCGCGCCGATAATGGGGATGGATCTTCACCGCCGTGTGGACGCGGCTCGTGGTGGCGCCGCCGATCAGGAGCGGCAGATCGAAGCCCTGGCGTTCAAACTCCGCCGCGACATGGCACATCTCATCAAGCGACGGGGTGATCAGACCAGACAGCCCGACAATGTCGGCCCGTTCCTCGACCGCGGCTTTGAGAATTTTTTCCGCCGGCACCATCACGCCGAGATCGACGACATCGTAATTGTTGCACTGGAGCACGACGCCGACGATGTTCTTGCCGATGTCGTGCACGTCGCCTTTGACCGTGGCGAGCACGATCTTGCCGTTCGACGAGGAGTGCTCGCGGCCGTCTTTCTCCTGATCCATGTAGGGCAGGAGATAAGCGACGGCCTGTTTCATCACGCGCGCCGACTTGACCACCTGCGGCAGGAACATCCGTCCCGAGCCGAACAGATCGCCGACCACGTTCATGCCGTCCATCAGCGGGCCTTCGATCACGGCGAGCGGACGGGGCAGCTTATGGCGGGCTTCCTCGACGTCGGTCTCGATGAAATCGGTGATGCCGTGAACCAGCGCGTGGGACAAGCGCTTCTCCACCGGCCATTCGCGCCAGGCGAGATCGGCTTCCTTTTTCTCCTTGCCGGCGCCGCGATGGCGTTCGGCGAGCGCGAGCAGCCGCTCCGCCGCGTCGGCGCGGCGATTGAGCACCACGTCCTCGCAGGCTTCGCGCAGTTCGGGATCGAGATCGTCGTAGACCGCAATCTGGCCGGCATTGACGATGCCCATATCCATGCCCGCCGCGATGGCGTGGTAGAGAAACGCCGAGTGCATCGCCTCGCGCACCGCTTCATTGCCACGGAACGAGAACGAAAAATTCGACACACCGCCCGAGACATGGGTGTATGGCAGGTTCGCCCTGATCCAGCGCGCTGCCTCGATGAAGTCGACGCCGTAGCCGTTATGTTCCTCCATGCCGGTTGCGACGGCAAAGATGTTCGGATCGAAGATAATATCCTGTGGCGGAAAGCCGACGCGGTTCACCAGAATGTCGTAAGCGCGCGTGGCGATCTTTGTTTTTTTCTCGAGCGTGTCGGCCTGACCCGCTTCGTCGAAGGCCATGACCACGACGGCGGCGCCGTAGCGGCGCACCAGTTCGGCGTGATGGATGAAGGCCTCCTCGCCCTCTTTGAGCGAGATCGAATTGACCACCGGCTTGCCTTGCACGCATTTCAGCCCGGCCTCGATTACCGAGAATTTTGACGAATCGATCATCACCGGCACGCGGGCGATATCAGGCTCCGCCGCCACCAGATTGAGAAACGTCACCATGGCCTTTTCGGAATCGAGCAGGCCTTCGTCCATGTTGATGTCGATGATCTGCGCGCCGTTCTCGACCTGGTCGCGGGCAACCGCGAGCGCGGCGGAATAATCGCCCGCGGTGACGAGCTTACGAAACCGCGCCGAGCCGGTGACATTGGTGCGCTCGCCGACATTGACGAACGGAATCTCGGGCGTCAGCGTGAAGGCTTCGAGGCCGGAAAGCCGGAGCCGCGGCGGAATTTGCGGGATCGGACGCGGCGGCTTGCCGGCAACCGCGCTGGCGATAGCGCGGATGTGGTCGGGCGTAGTGCCGCAGCAGCCGCCGACGATATTGACCAGGCCAGACGCGGCGAACTCCTCGATCAGCGCCGCCATGGCCTCGGGGCCTTCGTCGTAACCGCCGAATTCATTGGGCAGCCCGGCATTGGGATAGGCGCAGATCAGCGTGTCGGCGACCCGGGACAATTCGGCGATATGGGCGCGCAATTCCTTGGCGCCGAGCGCGCAATTTAGCCCAACTGAAAGCGGCGTCGCGTGCGCGATCGAATTCCAGAACGCTTCCGGCGTTTGCCCGGAAAGCAAACGGCCGGAGCGATCGGTGATGGTGCCCGAGATCATCACCGGCACGCTGATGCCGCGCGCGGCCAGTTCCTCGGCAATGGCGTAGATGGCCGCTTTGGCGTTGAGCGTGTCGAAAATGGTCTCGATCAAAAGCGCATTGACGCCGCCGTCGAGCAGTCCGCGCACCTGCTCGGTATAGGCGAGCCGCAGCTCGTCGAAGGTGATGGCGCGAAAGCCGGGATTGGAGACGTCGGGAGAAATCGAGGCGGTACGGTTGGTCGGGCCGATCGCGCCGGTGACGAAACGTTCGCGCCCATCCTCGTCCTGCGCGGCACGCGCGGCCTCGCGGGCGAGCCGCGCCCCTTCGACGTTCAGTTCGTAGGCGATCTCCGCCATGCCGTAATCGGCTTGCGCGATGCGGGTCGAGGAGAAGGTGTTGGTCGAAACGATATCGGCGCCGGCGCGGAAATAGGCGAGGTGGATGGCGCGCACCGCGTCCTGCCGGCTGATATTGAGAAGATCGTTGTTGCCGCGAACCTCGCGGTTCCAGGCGTCGAAGCGGGCGCCGCGAAAGCCTTCCTCGTCGAGCCCGAGCGCCTGGATCATCGTGCCCATGGCGCCGTCGAGCACGAGGATGCGCTCGGCGGCCTGGCGGCGCAGCGCGGCTTCGGCTTTGGATGTAGGCGAGGACTTACTCATCGGTTACGCGCGCTCCTTCTCCGGATGGGAGCGAGCGGGCGCTCCCGGCGCGTGATCCGGCCTCAATCCAAGCAAGTGGCAGATCGCGTAGACCAGATCGGCCCGGTTCATGGTGTAGAAATGGAAATCGGTGACGCCATGATCGACGAGATCGATGACCTGTTCGGCGGCGACCGCGGCGGCAATGAGCTTGCGGGTGGCTGGATCGTCCTCGAGGCCGTCGAAGCGTTCAGCAAGCCAGGCCGGAATTGATGCGCCGGCGCGCGCGGCGAAATTTCGGGTCTGCTTGAAATTCTGCACCGGCAAAATGCCCGGCACGATCGGAATGGTGATGCCGCTGGCACGCACGCGATCGAGATAGCGGAAATAAAGGCTGTTCTCGAAGAAGAACTGCGTCATCGCGCGCGTCGCACCGGCATCGACCTTGGCCTTGAGCATGTCGATGTCGGCTGCGACCGAGGCGCTGTCCGGATGCTTTTCCGGATAGGCGGAAACCGAAACTTCAAAGTCGGCGATGCGTTTGATGCCGGCAACGAGGTCGGCGGCGTTGCGGTAGCCGCCGGGATGCGGCGCATAGCGCTCGCCGATGCCGCCCAGCGGATCGCCGCGCAGCGCCACGATGTGGCGCACACCGGCCTGCGCATAGGCAGCAATCACTGCATCGATGTCGGCCCGCGTCGCGGCGACGCAGGTCAGATGCGCCGCGGGAGTGAGCATGGTCTCGGTGAGGATGCGCTTGACGGTGGCGTGGGTGCGCTCGCGCGTCGAGCCGCCGGCGCCATAGGTCACCGAAACGAAATTCGGCTTGAGCGGCGCCAGCCGTCCGATTGATTCCCAGAGCGACTGCTCCATCTCCGGCGTTTTCGGCGGAAAGAATTCGAACGAGACGCGCAGATCAGGCCGGTCGCGGCCCTCGACGAAGCGGCTGGGGCGCGGCGCATTCATCACGCCACCTCGCGAGTTGCCGGCCGTGCCAGCACAATGCGTGGATCGCGGGCGAGCCACAGCGACACCGCGATCTTGCCCTCCGGTCCGGGCGGAAAAGTTTGCTGCCGCAACACGTCAAGGCCTGCGGCTTCCAGCCACTGCGCTACGGTCTCGGCGGCAAAGCCGAGCCGGCGGTGAGCATGTTCCTCGCGCAGGAATTCGAGATCGTGCGGCGCGAAATCGACGACCAGAAGCCGGCCGCCCGGCCGCAGCACGCGCGCCGCCTCGCGGATGGCGCGGCCGCTGTCGTCGAGAAAGTGCAGGACCTGGTGGATGATGACGACGTCGAAGGAATCCCGCGGCAGCGCCAGATCATAGATGTCGCCGTGCCGTACGCTGCAATGTTTGAGCCCGGCGCGGTCGAGCCGCGCGCGGGCGAGCGCCAGCATGTCGAGCGACAGATCAAGCCCGAGCCCACGCTCGACATCACCGGCGAACAGTTCGAGCATGCGGCCGGTGCCGGTGCCGAGATCAAGCAGCGCCCGGATCGGCTTATCGGTCAGCGCCGCGCGGATCGCTTCTTCGATCGCGGCGTCGGCAGCATGCAGTTTGCGGATGCGGTCCCATTCGGCGGCGTGGCGGCGAAAATAATTCTGTGCGGCGGCGGCGCGGGCATTGCGCACCGCGGTCAACCGCTCGCGGTCGCGCGCGATGACCGGATCGTCGGGCTTGAGCCGCCCGATCAGGGTGCGCGCAATGTCGGCGGTGCTGGCGCGTTCGCCCAGCCGGAAGAAAGCCCACGAACCTTCGCGGAAGCGCTCGACGAGGCCGGCTTCGGCGAGAAGCCGCAAGTGCCGCGACAGCCGGGGCTGCGACTGGCGCAGGATCTCGGTGAGGTCGGAGACGGTCAGCTCCGCCTCGGTCAGGAGCGCCAGGAT
>CAWBQV010000007.1:0-37982 GCA_963790975.1 uncultured Alphaproteobacteria bacterium | reverse complement strand
GATGAAGATGAGCCTCCGGTTCGTCCATCAAAACTAAAGTTTTTTCTTCCACCTTTTCAACGAGTTTGGTTATTGTCAGGAGCACAATTTTATGTCTTGAGCTCAGCTGGCGGAACAATTGCGTCGCCTGTTGCCAAATTGATTCTCGTCGTCGGTTGCCAACGAAGCTATTTGAGCTACCTCAAATATTGGATCAGCTTCAAGCGTAGTCAGAGCGCACATCCATCTCGCTCTCCTCTCTCTTTCCCCAAGGGCGCATACTTTTGCAGAAGTTGAAAAATCGTTGGCTAGCTCAGAGGGTTCGAGCGTTATTGTAATCCTTTCTCCATCCTCATCTTTTGTTCGCCGACGAAGACCTACATTAGAATAGCCAATATCGCGCCCCTCCGATGGGACGCGCGAATTGTTCGGGATGACCCTAAACCGCATGATTCAATCTCCCAATCCAAGCTACTGTGGGTACCCACCGATTAACACCAAATTCTATAACGCTCACAGGCACAGGGCTTGGTGACTCGCCAACTATGCTCAAAAAGGGGGCGTCACATTACCGTTGACACTTGTCACCATTTCAGTTACATCCCCCGTCGAATCAAATCTCGCCCGTAAGGACGCCGTCCGGGTGTGCCGGGCGGCAGGGGCGAGTGCGGTGCCTGCGGGCGGGGCCTCATCAGCCGCGCTCTCGGGCGGCTTCGGGTAGAAACGCCCAGCCGGCACGATGACCGGGCTGCGGGCACTATCGCCCGCTGCACTGTGGACGGCCGGGAGCGGGTAACGCCCGCTCCTACCTAGTCCCGTCCCGGGAAGCGCGTAACTGGAGCTGAGCGGTGGCGTTCGGTCGCTGCCGCGAGTGCCGTGGTGGAACGCCGACAGGCGAGCGCGCCCGCAAGCGGAGGGTTGGCGCAAGCCGACCTTTCCGTGGCGCGACCCGTGCGCCGCTTGCGCGCGGGACATGAAACACTGCGTCTGCCGGCGTTCCGCTTCCTTCTTTCGTTCTTTTATTTTCGTCATTGCCGGGCTTGACCCGGCAATCCATGCGGCGAAGAGGCCTTTTACTCGTCCGCTGGGCTTCGAGCGCCGCCTGTCAGCATGGACCACCGGGTCAAGCCCGGTGGTGACGAGAGCCGGTGGTGACGAGTGGGTGACGAGAGAATGCGTGCGCTGTTTGACATTGTGGTCGGCCAAACTCGCGCGCTATCGCGGTGCGAGAACGAGTTGGATTGCGCGCCTGCGCTTGCAATCGGCGCGCGCCCGCCGTTAATGGAGCCAGCCACTAAACGAACCATTAGGGGGAGACACCATGCGTAATTCGCACATTGTCGCCGGCTGTCTGGCGCTCGACTCGCCGGCATCGGCGCGGCCGTGGCGCAAAACGCCGCCACACCCGACACCATCAAGATCGGCATTGTCGCGCCGATGACCGGAACCTCGGCTGCGGTCGGCCGGGAGATTTCCGATGCCGCGCATCTTTATATCGCGCAGCACGGCGACACGGTCGCCGGTAAGAAGATCGAGCTCATCGTGCGCGATGACGCCAGTGTTCCGGACAACGCCAAGCGCCTCGCCCAGGAATTGATCGTCAATGACAAGGTGAACTTCCTCGGCGCAAGCCTCACGCCGAGCGCCATGGCCATGGCGCCGATCGCCACCGAAGCCAAAGTCCCGACCGTCGTGATGGTGTCGGGGACCTCGGTCGTCACCGATAAATCGCCGTACTACGTGCGCACGAGTTTTACGCTGGGCCAGCAGTCCGGCATCATCGCCGACTGGGCGATCAAGAACGGCAGCAAGAAAGCGGTGTCGATCCTGTCCGACTGGGCGCCGGGCGCCGAGGCCGGCAAGGTTTTCGAGGCGAATTTCACCAAGGGCGGCGGGCAGATTCTCGATACGCTGAAAGTGCCGCTCGCCAATCCGGACTTTTCGCCGTTTCTGCAGCGCGCGCACGACCTGGCGCCCGATACGCTGTTCGTGTTCGTTCCGGCCGGACAAGCAGGAACTTTTGCGCGGCAATTCTCCGAACGCGGTCTCGACAAATCCGGCATCAAACTGATCGGGCCCGGCGACATCGTCGACGACGACGATCTGCCGTCGACCGGCGACGCACTCCTTGGCGTGGTCACCGCGGGATTGTATTCGGCGGCGCATCCTTCGCAGATGAACAAGGATTTTGTCGCGGCCTACAAGAAGGCCACCGGTCACCGCGCCAATTTCATCGCGGTCAGCGGCTATGACGGTATGAACCTGATTTACCTGGCGCTCAAAGCGACCAACGGCAATACCGACGCCGATACGGTGGTCGGCGCGATGAAGGGCATGAAATGGGAAAGCCCGCGCGGACCGATCTCGATCGATCCGCGCACCCGCGACATCGTGCAGAACATCTACATCCGCAAAGTGCAGAAGGTCGACGGCGAGCCGTGGGCGATCGAATTCGCGACGTTCCCGGCGGTGAAGGATCCGCTCAAGGAAGCCTCGCAGTAGAGATCGCGCCCCTACCCCGCCGGCGCCTTGCTAGGCCGGCGGCGTGCCCATGAAGTCACGCTTGCCGACTTCGACGCCGCACTGGCGCACGATGTCGTAGGCGGTGGTGGTGTGAAACCAGAAGTTCGGCAGGCTGTTGCCGAGGAGCAGGCTCTGGCCGGTAAACTGGCGTGTCTGCCCGCTCGGAAACGTGATGCTGATGTCCTTGGCCTCGGTGCCGTCGATCTCGCTCTGCTTGACGCTCTTGAGATAGTCGATGGTCTTGGCGATGCGGTCCTTGAGCTGCGCAATGGTGGTCTCGTCGTTGGCGAACTTTAAAAGCTCCTTGCCGGAAAGACGCCCCGCCGCGTTGGCGGCGTGATCGGTCGCCGCCCGCACCTGCCGCGTCAGATTGAACATGTCGGGCGACAGCCGCATGTTCAAAAGATCGGCCTCGTTGACCTTGCGCGCGGCGGCCCAGGCCGCGGCCTTGTCGAGGATGGTGTCGAGCCCGTTGAGATGCTGGATAAAGACCGGAATGGAAACGCTGTACATGGAAACCGGCATGGAATGCGCCTTTCGTGGATGACAATGCGAAGTCGCAAGCCTAGCGCAAATTCCACGTCTGCTGCAGGCCAATTATCGCCGGTCAAAAATGACGAGGCCGCCCACTGCGGCGGCCTCGTATTCAGTCGTCGGCGTTGAACGTCAGGCCGAGCGCAAAGATTCCAAAACCGGATCTTTGGCGTGTGACGCAACCCAGACGATGAGCAGCCCATACGCGGCCATAAACGCCAGCGTCAACGCTTCAAACCCGACCGCGCTTTGGTAGTAATCAAAAATGTCGCCGTATTCGGCCATGGTCCACTCCGTCCTTCATTTCCGAATCATGCAAGAAGCATAATGGTGCAATGCAGCATTTATGTGGCATTGCAGCAAATTGCGATGACCGCGCACTTGGTGCAATCCAAGCTATTGAAATATATCAATGTTTCGCCAATACCCCACCGCTAAGCGGCCGCGGCGCGCCGGTGGTGGCGGGATATGAGATCGGCAGCCCACGCAGGCTGCGCACGGCGAGAAAGGCAAAAGCCTGAGCTTCGAGTGAATTGGTCGACCAGCCGGCCTCGTGGCCGGATTCGACATGCGCCGGCGCAAGGCGCTCGGCCAGCATGCGCATCAGCGTCGGGTTACGCGCACCGCCGCCGGCGACGATCCAGCTCGCCGGCGGGCGCGGCAGATACGGCAAGATTGTCGCCACCGCGGCGGCCGTGAGCGCGGTGAGCGTCGCGGCGCCATCCTCGATGCTGACGCCATCAAGCATGTCGTCGACGAGGCCGCGAAAATCGTTGCGGTCGAGCGATTTCGGCGGCGGCAGGGTGAAGAACGGATGCGCCAACAGGCGTTCGATCATAGCCTGGTTCACTGCGCCGGCGGCAGCCTTGCGGCCGTCGGTGTCGAGCGGGTGGCCGGTGCGCAGCCGCAAAAAATCGTCGAGCAAGGCGTTGCCCGGTCCGGTATCACAGGCGATCAACGTATCGCCGTCGATATAGGTCACGTTGGCGACGCCGCCGAGATTGAGCACGGCGACCGGCGGTTTGCGGTTGAGCTGCCGCACCAAGGCGCGGTGGAATATCGGCGCCAGCGGCGCGCCCTGCCCGCCCGCGGCAACGTCGGCGGCGCGAAAATCGTAGACCACGGGAATGCCGAGCCGCGCCGCCAGCGCCCGGCCGTCGCCGATCTGCAGCGTCAGCCCGCGCTCCGGACGATGCAGCAGGGTTTGTCCGTGGAATCCGATCACCGCCAGATTCTCCGGCTTCAGATCGTTCGCCGCCATAAACGTCTGCACGGCTTCCGCATGCGCGTCGTTCACCAATTGCTCGGCCTTGGCGATAAGGTTCGGCCGCGCCGTGCGCTCGGTCAGGTTCGCCGCGGCGGCCGTGGCGCTGCGCAGCAGCGCGCGTTCGTCCCTGGTGTAGGGCCGGCAGGCGGTGGCGCCAAATTGCGCGATCTTCTCGCCGTCGGTATCGATCAAGGCGACGTCGACGCCGTCCTGCGAGGTGCCGCTCATCAACCCGATCGCCAGGACCGATGCGGCCGCCGCCGATGGTGAGTTCAATGTCATCTGCTCGGACATTTGAATAAGCCTTCGGACCTGTTACACCACCGCCGCCGCCGCGGCGAGCCGCGAACAGCCACGTTAAGCCGGACAGTGATGAACACCTACAAGTCCGATTTCCTCAACGTTCTTGCCGCAAGAGGCTTCATCAACCAGGTCTCCGAGCCCGAGGCGCTCGACGCGCTGGCAGGTACGTCAACGATCACCGCCTATATCGGTTTCGACTGCACCGCGCCCTCGCTGCATGTCGGCTCGCTGTTGCCGATCATGCTCTTGTATTGGCTGCAGCAAACCGGCCACCGGCCGATCCCGCTGATGGGCGGCGGCACCACCCGCGTCGGCGATCCGTCGGGCAAGGACGAAAGCCGGCGGCTGCTCACCGACGATGTCATCAGCGAGAACCTCAAAGGCATTCGCGCAATCTTTGGCCGTTTCCTGAAATTCGGCGACGGCAAAACCGATGCCGTGATGGCCAACAATGCCGACTGGCTCAATACGCTCAACTATATCGACTTCCTGCGCGACATCGGGCGGCACTTTTCCATCAACCGCATGCTCGCTTTCGATTCGGTGAAACTGCGGCTCGAGCGGCAGCAGGAACTGTCGTTCCTCGAATTCAATTACATGATTTTGCAGGCCTACGATTTCGTCGAGCTTTATCGTCGCCACGGCTGCGTGCTGCAAATGGGCGGTTCCGACCAATGGGGCAACATCGTCAACGGCATCGATCTCGGCCGCCGGCTGCACAACGCACAACTCTTTGCGCTCACCTCGCCGCTGATCACCACCTCCTCGGGCGCCAAGATGGGCAAGACCGCGGCGGGCGCGGTGTGGCTCAACGCCGATCAAGTGAGCCCCTACCAATACTGGCAATATTGGCGCAACACCGAGGACGCCGACGTCGGCCGCTTCCTGAAATTTTTCACGGTGTTGCCGCTCGACGAAATCGATCGGCTCGCGGCGCTCAAAGGCGCCGACATCAACGAGGCGAAAAAAATCCTGGCGACGGAAGCAACTGCGCTGGTCCACGGCCGCGCGGCGGCCGATGAAGCGGCGGCGAGTTCGCGTACGACCTTCGAAGAGGGTGGGCTTGGCGCGAGCCTGCCGACCGTCGAAGTGTCGCACGCCGACCTTAAGGCCGGCATCGGCGTTCTCGCCGCTTTCGTCAAAGCCGGACTTGCTGCGTCCAATGGCGAGGTCCGGCGCGCCATCGCCAACAATGCCATCATGGTCAACGATACGCGCATCACCAGTGACAAGGCCACGATTAGCGAAGCCGATGTGACGCCCGATGGCGCCATAAAACTTTCGCTCGGCCGCAAACGCCACGCTTTGCTCAAGCCGGTTTGACGAAGTTTAGTGATTGTTGGTCGTCGTGGCGCTGGTGTCGTCGTTGCCCGTGCTGCTGCTGCTGCTGCTGCTGCTGCTGCTGCGCGCGCCCCCTGCTGCTGCTTTGTCGTCGCCGGCCGGCAGGGTGAACGGCGTGGTCGCCGGATATTCAAAGACCTTGCGTAAAAGTCCGGGCGCCAGCGCCGAAAGCGGATTGACGTGAAGCACCGGGCTTCCCGGCCTGCCGACGACTTCATAGGTGACGCCGACGAGGCCCTCTTTTTCGCCGCCGAGGAAAAGTCCCACCACCGGAAGCTGCCCGAGCAGATTGTTGGCGCCATAGAGCGGGATCAGCGTGCCGCGCAGGTGCACATCGTCACCCGAATAATTGATCAGTCCGTCGATGGTGCCGCCCAGCACCGGGCCGCGCACCACGCCATCGTGCAGCGCCATCTGGCCCGGCGACCGCGTGAAGTCGACCTTCATGCTGGTAAAATCCATCTGGTTGCGCGGCAGCTGGCTGCCGTTCTCCACCGCGCGTTCGAGTTGCGATTTGTCGTGGACGGCAAAATTTCGCACGCTGACGCTGCCGAGCTGCACGGGATTGGTCGCCGACGGCGGATCCATGATCGTCGTCAGTTGGCCGCCGATCATACGCGTATAGGTATCAGTGAAGCCAAACAGCGCCCCGGCATCGCCACTCTCGAGATAGACCACCTGCCGACCGCCCGGCTGGCCGCGCAACTCGCCGGTCAGCGTTGCATTGCGCCCGATTTTGGCGGTGAGCCCGAGGCTGCGAACCTCGCCGGCACGGCGCGACATTTTGAGATCAAGGCTGCGCAAGGCCTCGCCGTTGAAGCCGAGCACCGCGCCAAGTTTCATATCGAGATCGACGTCGGGAGGCTGGCGCGCGCCCGGCTGGGCGGCGACCCCGCCGCCGGTCATGTCCTGAACGAATCCCCGTCCGTCATAAGCGTCGCCGCGCATAACGACATGAAGCGCTCCTTCCGGCGTGCGATCGACCTTGAGACTGGTGCGATCGCCGTCGGAGAACCCGTAGGACGGGAAGTTGGCAGATTGCAGCACGCCGGAGCCGTCAAGCTCGACGGTGCCCTTCACGCCGCCGCCGGCGCCCTCGATCAACAGATCGTCGATGCGGATCGATTGCGGCTTGGTCGTGAGTGTAAAGGTCGCGCGCGCCGGCTTGCCGGCCTGCTTGACCCAGCCCGGCAGGAAACCCCCGATCTGGGCCGGAGTCAGATCGGCCGTGACCGCGAAGTGCCCGTCGCGATCGGTTGTGGTGCCGACGCGGCCAGTGACGTCGATTGGAATGGAGCCGGCGATCGAGTTCGTCGGATCGAGCCCGAGATTGGTGCGCGTCGTCTCGTCGAGCATGCCCTGGATATGAACGTCGGCGGCGTCGTCGCCGCGCAGCTTGCGGTATTCGAGATTGGCCGGCGCGCCGCCGATCTTGACGTCGCCCTTGAGCGCAAAGCCCTGGTTATTGGCGCTCACTTTCAGCGCCGCGGCTTCCACCTTCTGCCCCATGATCATGTGCTCGGCGGAAAAATTCGTAGCATCGACCGTGATCGCGTAAGCGGTCGAGCCGGGCGGCAGGTCGGGCTTGAGCGGCAGCGCCAACGCGACCAGCGCGCTCATCGTTCCGTGCGTCGTCGCCGGATCGAACGGCATGCCCGAGGCGTCGCGCAGACGGTCCATCGCCACCAACTCGGCCGCTGCCGGAACCGGGCCATCGATCTTGAAGTGCACGCGCGCCGGCGGCTCATGCGGTCCGGTATCGGGCACTTCGAACAGGCCGGACGACAACACGAGCTTGCGCCCGGACGGCAGATCGGCGGTGGCCTTGCCGACTGAGATTTGCGCGTCGCGGCCGACGATATGCACGTTGAGGTCGGCGTCATGGAGCGCCGGCAGACCGGCCACCGGCTGGATCACGCAATTCGTCACCTGTGCATCGATCGACAGTCCATCGTCGGGGATCGGCGGACCGCTCGCTTTGAGCGTATTGAGCGGAGCATTCACGGCGATGACGACGCGCTCGACGGTGCCGCTCGTCAGGTGGCCGTTGAACCAATCGCGGACTTTCGGCGAGACGAAGACCGGCCACAGCCGCTTTAAGGCATCGGCCGGCATGCGGGTCGCCGCCACGCCGGTGGCAAGATGAAGGTCGCCGCTCGAATAGTCGGCGGTGCCGGACATGGCGACGCCGATATCGGCATTGCCAAGGTCGCCTTGATCCATGACGAACCGCTGCTTGACCGGGTCGAACTGGCCGCTCACCTGGATACGATTGAGGATCAGGGGATCGTTCGCCGCGTCCGCCGCGGCCAGCAGCACCGTGCCGCCGCCGATTTTGAACAACCACGGGCCGGGCGCCGTCGCCGGCGCTTCGACCTGCCCCAACAGCGTGATCCGGTTGCCGCCGGAGAGAATCTGGAATGGCACCGAAAGCACGCGGCTCGCGGCGTCCCAATCGATCTTGAACTCGGCGTGATCGATATCGAGCCGGCCGTCAGCGTCATTGGCGTCGCTGATGGAGCCGGCGTCGGCGACGACCCGTCCGGTCAGCGATTGCGGCACGCCATCCGAACCGATCTCGCCGCGCAAGCTCGCCGACAGCGGCAGATTGACCTGCAGGCTGCCGTCGCCGAGCCGAGCCGCCAGCAGCATATCGTTGGCTGAAACCTGCCGGGCTTCGATTGCGATGCTGCGATAACCCTCGCGCGTCGGCTTGATCGAAGCGGTGAGACCCCACGGATGTTCCGGGTTGTCGGAACCTACCGTCACCACGACCCCGCCGCCGTGCGGCCGCTGCAGGCTGAGGCTGATATCCTCGAAGGTCCAGCGTTTGCCGGTGCGCTCGTCGTCGACGGTCAGGCTTCCGTTCTTCAATCCAAGCTCGCCAAGGTCATGACCGCCGAGGCCGGTTTCGCCGAGGCCGTCGATCCAGGTCAATAGCGCGGCGATGCTTTCGCTCGGCGGGCGCGGCAGCGCCGGCTGGGGCCGCACAGCGGTTGCCGCCATCGCGGCGACCGGAGCGGAGGCCGGCGCGTATCTGTCCTGCTTGATGTCCGGGTGTTCGCCGAGAACGGGACCGGTGGCCGTCGCGATCGGATGCTTGTCTGCGCCGGAAGCGAAAATGGTGACGGCGCCGTCGGGCTCGATGCGCATGGCGAGTGCGGCACCGACCAGATTGAGACTTTCGGCGCGCATGTGCCCACTGAGCAGGCTCATGCCGGAAATGCGGATTTCCGCTTTCGGCGCGCTTGCGACCACGGTTCCGTCGGGGTCGCGTACCACGATATCGCGCACCCGCACCGCGGCGCCGCCGTTGCCGGTGCGCTCGATCTGGGTGCCGCCGACTTCGACGCGTTCGCCGCTGCCGAAATTCTCCTCGATGGCGGAGACCAACCAAGGAGTGAAAGCGTCGAGCTGGATCGGTCCGCTGTCGAGCCGCCACCACAGTCCGAGACAGCCCAGCACCAGGAGCCCGACCACGGCGCCTGATCCGATCCCGACACGTTTGATGAGCCGTTGATGCCGCGCAAGCAGCCGCCGATAAGCGGCCAGATAGCGGCCATCGCCCGCCTGGCCGCGGTGAGCGGCTGTAAGGCTACCCCGGCGACGGGGATGCGCGGCCGATTCCCATCGCGGGAATGGCGCGTTTTGCCTGTCCTGGTTCGTCATGCCCGCTCGGGCGTCCCCCGTCCGTGGCGCCGTCATAACGATATCGCAGCCAGCAGAATAGACCGCGCGAGTGATCGACACCCCTACTCACGCGCGTATTCTGGGAGGTAGACAATGCCTCTTGGAAAGCGTCGAAAGGAAGGCACATGACCCCAAAGACGGCCCGCAAGACCGCCAAGAAGCCCGCAAAACCAGCGGCCGCAGCAGAGGTTGGAGCCCTCGCGCCCGGCGCCAAGGCCCCTGCCTTCACCCTGCCGCGCGACGGCGGCGGAACCGTCTCGCTCGCCGATTTCGCCGGGCGAAAGCTCGTCCTTTACTTCTACCCGCGGGCGGACACGCCCGGCTGCACCATCGAGGCCATCGATTTCTCGCGGCTCAAAGCGGCCTTCAGCCGCGCCGGCGCCGACGTGCTCGGCGTTTCCGCCGACCCGGTGGCGGCGCAGGATAAGTTCAAGGCAAAGCACAAACTCGCCATCGCGCTGGCCTCGGACGAGCGCCGGAAAATGCTTGAGGCTTACGGCGTCTGGCAGGAAAAATCGCTATACGGCAGGAAGTTCTTGGGCGTCGTGCGCGCCACTTTCCTGATCGGTCCCGACGGGCGCATCGCCCAAGCCTGGCCGAAAGTCTCGGTCGCCGGCCATGCCGACGCGGTGTTCGCTGCGGCAAAGGCGCTGTGAATTCGTTTACCGAAGTTGACAAAATGCCGCCAAAACACACCCGTCAATTTCCTGATTGTTAACCATAACTGGCTGAAATCCGCTCCTTGCTTGGGTGGGAGCGGCAATGTCGCAGTGGACAGGGTCTCGGTCGCAGCAGGCCGCAAGATCGCAGCAACATCCCGCCCATCATTTCGCGCAACATCCGGAGCACCAGCAGTCCCGTGACGGCGCCTCGCGGCGCGCCGCCCGGGAGCCTGCCGCGCGCACGGGTTACACCATCGCGCACGCCGGACGGCAGGTCAGGTTCGGCCCGGTGGTGTTCTGGATCGCGGTCGGCACCGTCGTGATCATGGCCGGCTGGTCGATCGCGGCCGGCACCTATCTCGCCTTCCGCGACGACGTGTTGCGAACCCTGATCGCGCACCAGGCCGAGCAGCAATTCGCCTACGAGGATCGCATCGCGGAACTGCGCGCGCAGATCGACCGCACCACGAGCCGCCAACTCCTCGACCAGGAGCAATTCGAGCAAAAACTCGACGATCTGATGCGCCGCCAATCGGCGCTCGAATCGCGCGCCGGCCAATTAAGCAGCATCGCCGACCCGACCGCGACCGGCTCAATCAAGCCCGCCCTACCGTCGCGCGGCGACCGCGGCAAACAGTCAAGCCTCGGCGCGGCGCTCCACCGCCTGGAGGCTTCGCTCGATCGCGTCGATGCGCGGCAATCCATGACGCTGAGCCAGCTGGAAAATCGTTACGAAGGCAAGGCGCGGCTGATGCGCGGCGTGCTCAACCAGCTCGGCGTAAAGCTCGACACCTCGCCCGAGGGGACCGGCGGCCCATTCATCCCCGTGAAACTGGCATCCGCGAATGAAGGATTCGATCGGGCGCTGATGCGGGTCAATTTCGCGCGCGCTGACGCCGACCAGCTTGCCAATACGCTACTCACGGTGCCGGTGCGCAAACCGGTGGCCGGCGAAATCGACGAGACTTCTCCGTTCGGAATCCGAATGGACCCCTTCGTGCACGAGGCGGCGATGCATACCGGCATCGACTTCCGCGGCGATATCGGCGAACCGATCCATGCCACCGCCGCCGGAACCGTCACCATCGCCGGCTGGGAAGGCGGTTACGGCAAGATGGTCGAGATCGATCACGGCAACGGGCTTGCTACCCGCTACGGTCATCTCTCCGCGATCGATGTCAGCGTCGGCGACAAGATCCGCATCGGCCAGGTTGTCGGCCTCCTCGGCACCACAGGCCGCTCGACCGGCCCGCACCTGCACTACGAGACCCGCGTCAACGGCGAGGCGGTCAATCCGCAAAAGTTCCTCGACGCCGGCGACAAGCTTTTCGGCGGATAAGCGCTACTCGACGTCTTCGACTTCTTTCGGCCCGGTCCCGAACGCCTTTTGCGCCAGCGCGGCCTCGGTGAACTGGTCGATGTCGCCGTCGAGCACACCTGCGGTATTGGAGGTCGCAACGCCGGTGCGCAGGTCTTTCACCATCTGATAGGGCTGCAACACGTAAGAGCGGATCTGGTGGCCGAAGCCGATGTCGGTCCTGGCTGCCTGTTCGGCGGCGGCCTTCTGTTCGCGCTTCTTCAATTCGAACTCATAGAGCTTCGCCCGCAGCATGTCCCAAGCCTGCGCGCGGTTGCGATGCTGCGAGCGGTCGTTCTGGCAGAACACCACGATGTTGGTCGGGATGTGGGTGAGCCGGACCGCGGACTCGGTCTTGTTGACGTGCTGGCCGCCGGCGCCGCCGGAGCGCAGCGTATCGACACGCACATCGGCCTCGTTGATGTCGATCTTGATGCGATCGTCGATCACCGGATAGACCTGCACGCTGGCGAACGAAGTGTGCCGTCGCGCATTGGCGTCAAACGGCGAGATGCGCACCAGGCGGTGCACGCCGCCCTCGGTCTTGAGCCAGCCATAGGCGTTGCGGCCCTTGATCTCGATCGTGGCCGACTTGATGCCGGCCTCTTCGCCTTGGGTCTCCTCGATGAAGCCAACCTTGAAGCCGCGGTGTTCGGCCCAGCGCGTATACATGCGCAGCAACATGCCGGCCCAGTCCTGGCTCTCGGTGCCGCCGGCGCCGGCATGAACTTCGAGATAGGCGTCGTTGACGTCGGCCTCGCCTGACAGCAGCGCTTCGAGCTCGCGGCGCGCCACTTCGGCCTTGAGCTTGCGCAACGCCGCTTCGGCTTCGGCAATGACCCCTTGATCGCTTTCGGCCTCGCCGAGCCCGATCAGGGTGACCTGATCGTCGAGGTCCTGCTCGATGCGCGACAGCGCGCCAAGCTGCTCGTCAAGCGCGGTGCGCTCCTGCATCACCCGGCTCGCCCGCTGCGGATCATTCCAGAGATTGGAGTCTTCGGCCTGCCGGTTCAGCTCGGCTAGCCGCGCGCGCGCCTTATCGACGTCAAAGATGCCTCCTCAGCAGTCCGAGCGACCGCTTGATCTCCTCGACGATGGCCGTCGCTTCCGCGCGCATGATGTTGCTCCGGCCGGCGATGTAATCTGTTGCGGCGCGCGCCGCAAGCGGTTGCAAACCGCCGTCAGTATAGCCCGCCGGTCCCGGTGCGGACGACGGCGCCGCTGTCGGGCGGCGGCGCGACCTGCGATGTCGGGACGCCATTTTCGGTATCGGCACCGATCACTGAATAGGTATCAGGCGGCGCGGTTCCGGGCTTGAACGCTTCGAGAATGACTTTCGGGTCGCCCGGGGCGGCGCGCATGCCGGTATGGGCGTCGACCCGGATGAGCTTGATGCCGGGCGGCACGGCGAACGGGATCGGCGGCTTGTCTTCAAGCGCAATTTTCAGGAAATCGCGCACGATCGGCGCCGCGAGATGCCCGCCGGTCGCCAGCCGCCCGATATGGCGCGGCTTGTCGTAGCCCATATAGACGCCACAGACGATGTCCGGCGAATAGCCGATGAACCAGACATCCTTTTCGTCGTTGGTGGTGCCGGTCTTGCCGGCGATCGGCTTGCCGACGTCGCGCACCACGGTCGCAGTGCCGCGCTGCACGACGCCCTCCATCAGCGAGGTGATCTGATAGGCGGTCATCGGGTCGATCACCTGCTCGCGCTTGTCGGTCAGCGTCGGCTCGGTGTCCCAGGTGGTGGCGTCGCAACCGTCGCACTCGCGGGTATCGTGCTTATAGATGGTGTGGCCGTAGCGATCCTGAATGCGGTCGATGAGCGTCGGGATCACGCGCCGGCCGCCGTTGTCGAACATCGAATAAGCGGTGACCATGCGTATCACGGTGGTTTCGCCGGCGCCGAGCGCATAGGACAGATACGGCGGCAGTTCGTCATAGACGCCGAAGCGCTTGGCATATTCGGCGATCAGCGGCATGCCGACGTCCTGGGCGAGCCGCACCGTCATGACGTTGCGCGACTGTTCGAGGCCGAAGCGCAAGGTCGAAGGACCGAAGAATTTTCCGCCGTAATTCTCCGGCTTCCAGATGCCGCCGCCCGGCCCCATATCGATTTCGATCGGCGCATCCATCACGATGGTCGAGGGCGTGTAGCCGTTGTCGAGAGCTGCGGCATAGACGATGGGTTTGAAGGACGAGCCGGGCTGGCGGAGCGCCTGCGTCGCGCGGTTGAACTGGCTCTGATCGAACGAGAAGCCGCCGACCATCGCCAGCACGCGGCCGGTATGCGGATCCATCACCACCATGGCGCCGGAGATTTCCGGCACCTGGCGCAGCCGCCACTGGCCCTGCTGATCCAGCGGATCGACATAGATTACGTCGCCGGCCGACAGGACCTGATTGACGTGCTGGATCGGCTTTGCCGGGCCGTTTGCCGGCTTCGCCCATTTGACGCCGTCGAGCGGGATGATGCCGAAATCACGTTGCTTGACGACGTTGCCGCCCGGATCGCGGTCGGGCTGCAATCCGATGCGCGCCGATTGATCGTCGACCTGCAGCACCACCGCCATCCGCCACGGGTCGATATCCGATAGCGATTTCACGTCGGCGAGTTTTAGGCCCCAGTCACCGCTGACGTCGATCGTGGTGACGGGTCCACGATAGCCCTGAGTTTCGTCGAAATTGACCAGCCCATTGACCATGGTCTGGCGTGCCAGAATTTGCAGCTTGGGATCGAGCGTGGTCCGCACCGACAGCCCGCCCTCGTAGAGCTTGTCCTCGCCGTATTTATCGTAGAGGTAGCGCCGCACTTCTTCGGCGAAATACTCGGCGGCAAAAATATGCGCGCCGGTCGGCCGCACCGTGACGTCGAGCGGCGCTTTTTTGGCCTGGTCGCCGGCTTCGGCGGTGATGTAGCCGTCCTCGACCATGCGGTCGATGACGTAATTGCGCCGCGCCACCGCCTCGTCGTGGTGGCGGAACGGATTATAGTTGTTCGGCCCCTTGGGGAGGGCTGCGAGATAGGCGGCTTCCGCGATCGTCAGCTCGTGCACCGACTTGTCGAAATACAGAAGCGACGCCGCGGCCACGCCATAGGCGCCGAAGCCGAGATAGATTTCGTTGAGATACAGTTCGAGGATTTTCTGCTTCGAATAGGTGCGCTCGATGCGCAGCGCCAGCAGCGCTTCTTTGATTTTACGCTCGAACGACACCTGGTTGGTCAGCAGAAAGTTCTTGGCGACCTGCTGGGTGATGGTGGAGGCGCCCTGCGGATGGCCGCCGCGGCCATAATTTTCCACGTAGAGCAGTCCGGCGCGCATGATGCCTTGGACGTCGATGCCGGGATGCTGATAGAAATTCTTGTCCTCCGCCGCGACGAAAGCGTTGGTGACAAGCCGCGGGATCGCCTGGATCGGCAGATAGAGCCGGCGCTCCTTGGCGTATTCCGCCAACAGCGAGCCGTCGGCCGCATGCACCCGCGTCATGACCGGCGGTTCGTAATCCTGCAGCTGTGAATAGTCCGGCAAGTCTTTGGAGAAATGCCACAACAAGCCCGCCGTCCCGGCGACGCCGACGATGAACAGGATCGTGCCTGCCGCAAACAGAAAGCCCAGGAATCGCAGTAGCAGTTTCACCGCAACACCAATTTGGTGGAGATTGTTCCGCCACGTCTCGGCCGAACCGACTCAACGTCGCGCAGCGTGCCCGCCCAGTGTGGCAGCATTGGCCGCAACCCGCCAGATATCACCCTCGCCGTCACCTGTGGTCGCTTGGTTTTTTGTTCAAACTGAGGCCGCTTGGGCACACCCGGCTGCAGCATCGGAGCGTCAGTTCGCCCCGGCGCGGGCGCCGGTGGCGTGGGACGAGAAATAGCCGTCAACGGCTTGCGCGATGGTATCGGCGGTGTGGTCGCGCCAGGTGTCCGAAAGCAGCGATTGCAGGTCCTGCTTATTGGAGACATAGCCGAGCTCGATCAACACCGAAGGCACGTCCGGAGCGCGCAATACCCGAAACCCCGCCGACTTGATCGGATCCTTGTGCAGCCGCGTCGTTTTCTTCATCTGACCGACCAATTTTTGCGCAAACTGCACCGAAAACGTCTTGGTCTCGCGCTGGGCGAGATCGATCAGGATACCGGCGACGTCGTCGGGTTCGGTCTTGAGATCGACGCCGGCGATCACATCGGAACGGTTCTCTTGGTCGGCAAGTTGGGCGGCTTGCGGATCCGAAGCAGTCTCCGAAAGCGTGTAGACCGTGGCGCCCTGGGCATCGCCTTCCTTGTGCGGCAATAAATCGGCGTGGATGGAGACAAACAGCGCCGCGCCGGCGCTGCGCGCGATGCGCACGCGGTCGGCGAGCGCCACAAAAGTGTCGTCGGTGCGGGTCATCAGCACGCGGTATTTACCCGACTTCTCAATCCGATCGCGCAAGCGCTGGGCGAAGTCGAGCACGATGTCCTTCTCCAATTCGCCGCTCGGCGCCCTGGTGCCGGTATCGATGCCGCCATGGCCGGGGTCGAGCACAACCAGCGGCCGCGGATCGCCGTTATCGGCCTGCGGTCCTGACGTGGCCTGTGGCGCCGCGCGCGCCGGACTGGGCTGGAGCGCGATCTTGCGCATGAAACTGTCACGATCGGTCGCCACCAGATCGAGCACCAGTCGCGCCGGAGCGCCGTCGGCTGCGTCGACGACGAAGGCCTTGTCGACGCGCGCCGGTTTGGTGAGGTCGAAGACGATCCGCGAGCCGCCCGCCATCACCAGGCCGAAGCGAAATGCCTTGATCAGGCCGCGGCCGCTCTCGCCGGTCCCGGGCGGCAGTTGAAAGGCAATTTGGGGGATATCGACGACGATCCGGTAGGGGTCGGCAAGGGTGAAAGCGGAAAGATCGATTTTGCGGGTCAGGTCCATGACGAAACGCGTCTGCGTGTCGTCGCCGCCAAGGCGCGCATCGGTCGCTGCCGGAAGTGAGTCGGATGCGGGGACCGCAGCCGGCTGGTCGCCCGCCATCGCCGCGCCGGCCAAGAGCATACCGAGGAAAGCCCAGCGCACGGCTCGGACAGCCATCGGTTTTGACCCCATTATGCCCCTCTTACTCCATTAGGCACGCGTGGTTAACTCAAACTTAAGCCTTGGAAGAAGAGGCCCTGCGGCACGGCCGGAGTGGCTCCCCCGCCGCCAAATCCTACAGGCGACTTGCCAATTCCCCGCCAGCCGCTTTATGAAGGTAATGCTGACGGTGAAAGGTTCCGGTTGTGTCCGCGTTAGGGCTTCCGGCAAACGTGCTGAAGGACTGTCCGCTGGAATTGGCTCCCCGAGAAAGATGACGGGAGCGAGGCGGATGTGGCTTTCGAACCGCTCCGGTACCATATGTTGTTTGGAATAATGCTCCCGACAAAGATGGTGCCGCCGACGGCGCAAAGCCGCCGATGCCCTCCAGGATGAGGACAGCCGGAACCTCGCGCGCGACGCCCGTTCCAGTGGCTACTGAGCCATCGGGACTAGTGTCGCGCCATACCGTGAGCGATCGAGCGAAATTGCGGCCGCGTCCCACGCTGCCGCCCCATAGCGGTTTGGAGTTCATGTTCGAGGCGCAAGTTAAGGTTCGACCAGATTGGCACGGCGGCGTTCATGCGACGCTCGCCGGCATTCGGACCTCTAGCGTTTGCCGCTCTCGCGGCTTCCGATCCGTCCCATTCACCGACAATCGGGCTGGCGCTCGCCTTTCCCGCCGATGCGGCGCGAAAGCGAGCCGGGCCGGCCCTCATGAGATTAGCAATGGCCAACAAGATGCTCATCGACGCGACCCATCCGGAGGAAACCCGGGTGGTCGTCCTCCGCGGCAATCGCGTCGAAGAATTCGACTTTGAATCCGCGCAGCGCAAGCAGCTAAGAGGCAACATCTATCTGGCGAAAGTGACGCGCGTCGAGCCGTCGCTGCAGGCCGCTTTCGTCGATTACGGCGGCAATCGCCACGGCTTCCTCGCGTTCAGCGAAATCCATCCGGATTATTATCAAATCCCGGTCGCCGACCGGCAGGCCTTGATCGACGAGGAAGAGCGCGCTGCGCGCGCCGCCGATGAGGAGGTCGACCGGCGCTCGCGCCGCCATCGCCATCATGGCGGCCGTTCCTCCGGCCGCCGCGATGAGGTGAGGCGCAGCGAGCTACCTGAAGCGCCCGGCGAGGATTCGGCGCCCGACGAGCATTTCGAGCCGGTACTCGCCGAGAGCGACGAAACCAACGGCGGTCCGGCCGAAGCCGAGCCGCATGATAGCGCCGCGCCGGAGCATACCGAATTGCCGCCGCCGGAAGGCGAAACGCTCGAACCGGCAGCCGACATGGTGACGATGCCCGGCGACGCCGCGCTGGGCGACGATGTCGAACCGGATGAGCCGCACAGCGATGACGCCGCCGCGGCTCATGCCGAATCCGCCGCGGACAACGGCGACAACGGGCATGGCGAGAGCACCGAAATCGTAAGCGCGGCGACAACCGGCAACGGCGAGGATGAAGAAGAGATCGTGGAATCGGTCGGCGGCGCCGACGCGCTCGAGGAAGTCCACGATCGCGCGCCGCGCCACCGCCGCCAGTACAAGATCCAAGAGGTGATCAAGCGCCGGCAGGTCATGCTGGTGCAGGTCGTCAAGGAGGAACGCGGCACCAAAGGCGCGGCGCTGACGACCTATCTGTCGCTCGCCGGCCGCTATTCGGTGCTGATGCCCAATACCGCGCGCGGCGGCGGCATCAGCCGCAAGATCACCAGTTCCGAAGATCGCGCCCGGCTCAAGGAAGCCGCCGCCGAACTCGAAGTGCCCGAAGGCATGGGCGTGATCCTGCGCACCGCCGGCGCGAGCCGCACTAAGATCGAGATCAAGCGCGATTTCGAATATTTGTTGCGGATGTGGGAAACCGTGCGCGACCTGACGCTCAAATCCACCGCGCCAAAGCTCGTCTACGAGGAAGGCTCGCTGGTCAAGCGCTCGATCCGCGACCTCTACAGCAAGGACATCGACGAGGTCATCGTCGCCGGGCCGGAGGCCTATCGCGAGGCCAAGGACTTCATGCGTATGCTGATGCCGGCGCATGCCAAGAACGTCAAACCATACGCCGACACTCAGCCGATGTTGTCGCGCTACGGCGTCGAAAATCAGCTCGACGCCATGTTCTCGCCGTCGGTGCAACTGCGCTCGGGCGGCTACATCGTGCTCAATCAGGCCGAGGCCCTGGTCGCGATCGACGTCAATTCCGGCCGCGCCACGCGCGAGCATCACATCGAGGACACCGCGCTCAAGACCAATCTGGAAGCCTCCGACGAAATCGCCCGCCAGCTTCGCTTGCGCGACCTCGCCGGCCTGATCGTCATCGATTACATCGACATGGAGGAAAACCGCAATAACCGCGCGGTCGAGCGGCGGCTAAAGGAGTGCCTCAAGCACGATCGCGCGCGCATCCAGGTCGGGCGCATTTCGCATTTCGGTCTTCTGGAAATGTCGCGCCAGCGTATCCGCACCAGCGTGCTGGAAAGCTCGACCGAGAAATGCCCGTATTGCGGCGGCAGCGGCCATGTCCGTTCGGTGTCGTCGCTCGCGCTGCAAGTTTTGCGCACGCTGGAAGAGCAGCTCGTCAAGGGCGCCACGCATAACCTCATCGTGCGGACGCGGCCGGACGTGGCGCTCTACGTTCTTAACCAGAAGCGCGCGCATTTGCGCAGCCTTGAGGAACGCTTCGCCATCACCATCACGATCAGCGCCGACAACTCCGTGCACGCGCCGCAGGCCTTCATCATCGACCGCGGCGAACAGGTGCACTCGGTCGAGGCCGCGAAGGCGCTAGTCGAGCGGGCACAGCAGGCTGTCACCGCGCCGCTCGAGGAGGAGGACGATCTCGAAGATTTTGCCGAAGTGGAGGGCGAGGAGGAAACCGAACCGGGCGAGCCGGCCGAAGCGGAGGCAGAGCTTGCGCCGACTATGCCGGCGGCGATGCCCGAGCATGGCGAAGATGGTCCACACCGGCGGCGCCGGCGGTGGCGGCGCGGTGGCCGAAACGGCGGCGATCGTCCGATTGCGCCAGGCCATGACGCGTCACATGACCAGTCACCCGAACCCGGCCAACCCAACGATCGTCTGGCTATCTCTGGGGAAGCCGATGAATTCGCTGCAGAGGCCGAACGCGAAATACCTGGCGACGACGAGCTCGTCGAACAGCCGGCCGAGCTTGCGCCGCAGGATCATTCAGGCCCCGGCGAACCGCGCCACGACGGCGAGCATCGCAGACGCCGTGGACGCCGGGGCGGCCGGCGCAATCGGAATCGCGACGGCGATCGCGGACCGCGCGAACAACAGTCCTTCGCGCCAGCCGGCGAGCCGATCATGCCGTCTTCGCCGGAGCCGGAATTCAACCGGGCCGTCGCCGACTTCGACGCCGCGCCGCCGCCGCGCGCGCCGGTGAACGTGGCGCCGCCGCCGGCACCCATAGTGGAGCCTGAGCCGCCGCGCCGGCGTTCGACCGTGCGTGAGCGGGTGCCCATCGCCGGCGGCGATGATGCGCCGTCGGCGGCGCCGATGCCGTCCCCTGCTCCCGCGCTGGAACCGGTTGCGGAAAGCAACGAGCCCGTAAGTAGCGATCAGCCGCGGCGAACGGGCTGGTGGTCGCGCCGCTTTGCCGGCGGCTAATAGCGCGATGCAAAGCGCCTGGATCGATCGCGACGCCGAGGCCGCCGTCGCGCAGGGCGCGAAATCCGACATCGACCGCGATTTGGCGCTGCGCGTCTATACGACGCGGCTGTTGGGCCGCGATCCGAAACTTGTCCTGCACGGCGGCGGCAATACTTCGCTCAAGACGCAGACGCGCGACCTCTTCGGCGAGGAGGTCGACGTGCTTTGCGTCAAATCCTCCGGTTCCGACATGGCGACAATCGGACCTGAGGGTTTTTCGGCCGTGCGGCTTGGTCCCATGCGCAAGCTGCGCGCGCTCGAAACAATCGACGATGAAGAACTTGTGGCGCTCGAACGCGCCAATCTCATCGATCCGGCGGCGCCCAATCCGTCCGTCGAGATGATGCTGCACGCGTTCCTGCCGCAGAAATTTGTCGACCATACGCATGCCACCGCGGTGCTCAGCCTGATCGACCAGCCGGACGGCGAGAAAAAGTGCACCGAGGTGTTCGGCAAGCGTCTGGCTTTCGTGCCTTACCTCATGCCGGGTTTCGGCCTCGCCAAAAAAGCCATCGAAGCTTTCGAGTGCAACAAGCCGAGCGACGGCCTCATCCTCGGCAAACACGGCATCGTCACTTTCGGAGAAACCGCGCGCGAAGCTTACCTGCGCATGATCGAGATGGTGTCGCTTGCCGAGGATTTTATCGCGCGCAACGGCAAACCCGTCGCGGTTGTCGCCGTGCCGCACAAGATTGCCCGCGAAGCCCACATCGCGCCGATTGTGCGCGGGGCATGCAGCGAGACCGATGCTGCGGCCGAGGGCGCCTGGCGGCGGCTTATCCTCGAATTCCGTGGCGGCGAGACCGTGCGCAATTTCGTCAATGCCAGAGATTTGGACCGGCTCAGCCAAGCCGGCGTGATCACGCCGGACCACACCATCCGCACCAAGAACTGGCCGCTGGTTTTGCCGGCGCCGGACAATGCCGCGCTCGACGAATTTGCCCGCGCGGCGCGCGAACAAGCGCGCCAATTTATCGACCGCTACCAGCATTATTTCGAACGCAACAACAAACGCACGGGCGGCATCAAGCACGAGCTCGATCCCCTGCCCCGCGTCGTACTGGTGCGCGGGCTTGGCCTGTTCGGTCTCGGCCGCTCGAAACGCGATGCCGTGATCGCCGCCGATATCGCCGAAGCCTGGGTTGAGGGCGTAGGCGGCGCCGAAGCCATCGGCCGGTTCGAGTCGATCTCCGAAGCCGAGATGTTCGATTGCGAATATTGGCCGCTCGAACAGGCCAAGCTCGACGCCCGCCAAGAACTGCCGCTCGCCGGGCAGATTGCCGCCGTGACGGGCGCCGGCGGCGCGATCGGGGCGGCAACGGCAAAGACCTTCGCCGCGGCCGGCGCCGAAGTCGCCCTGCTCGATGTGAATTTCGCAGCCGCCAACGCGCAAGCGCAGGCGATTGGCCCCAGCGCCTTGCCGGTGGCCTGCGATGTGACCGATGCAGAATCCGTGCGCGCGGCATTCGACAAAATCGTCAAAAATTTCGGCGGCATCGACATCGTGGTGTCGAATGCCGGCGCGGCCTGGCAGGGCCGCATCGGCGAGGTCGACGAGAAGATTTTGCACAAAAGCTTCGAGCTGAATTTCTACGGGCACCAGCGCGTGGCGCAGGCCGCGGTGAAAATCATGCTGGCGCAAGCCACCGGCGGCTGTCTTCTGTTCAACGTCTCCAAGCAGGCCGTCAATCCGGGCCCGAATTTCGGTCCCTATGGCGTGCCCAAGGCGGCGCTGCTGGCGCTGATGCGCCAATACGCGCTCGATTACGGCGCGGACGGCATCCGCGCCAACGCGGTGAACGCCGACCGCATCCGTTCGGGCCTGCTCACGCCCGACATGATTGCCTCGCGCTCCAAGGCGCGGGGCTTGAACGAAAAGACTTACATGAGCGGCAATCTGTTGGCGCGCGAAGTCACCGCCGACGACGTCGCGCAGGCCTTTTTACATCACGCGCTGGCGCTGAAAACCACCGCCGACGTCACCACCGTCGACGGCGGCAATATCGCGGCAGCGATGCGGTGAGAACCGCCGCTTAATCGCTCGACAAGATCACGTTCTTCAAAATTGGATAGATCTGGTTTTCCCAGCGCTTGCCCGAGAACACGCCGTAATGCCCGACGCCGGCCTGCATGTGATGGCGTTTGAGATACGGGCGCAGCTTGCTGCATAGATCGTGCGCCGCGACGGTCTGGCCGACGGCGCAGATGTCGTCGCGCTCGCCCTCGACCGTCAGCAGCATGGTTTTGCGGATCGCGCTTGGATCGACCTTGGCGCCGTGCCATTCGAGCTTGCCGAGCGGCAGCGCGTGCTCCTGGAAGATGAGCCGCACCGTCTCGAGATAGAATTCCGCGGCGAGATCGAGCACGGCGAAATATTCGTCATAGAAGGCCTTTGTCACCGCCGCCTTTTCCAGTTCGCCATTGGCGAGATTTTCGTAAAGCTCCTTATGCGCCTTCACATGGCGCTCGAGGTTCATGCTCATGAAGGCGACGAGCTGCACGAAGCCCGGATAGACGCGGCGGAACGCGCCGGGATAGCGCAACGGCACCGACGCGGTGAGCGTGCGCTCGAACCAATCGATGGTGCGTTTCTTGGCGAGCTCGTTGACCTTGGTCGGATTGACGCGGGTATCGATCGGACCGGCCATCAGCGTCATCGAGCGCGGTTGCGCTGGATTGCCCGCCTGCGCCATCACCGAGACGGCGGCCAGCACGCCGACACACGGCTGGCAGACCGCAGCCACGTGCGTGCCCGGCCCCATCACTTCGAGAAACTTGATCAGATTGTCGGTATATTCATCCATGCCGAACCGGCCGGCCGTGAGCGGAACGTCACGCGCATTGTGCCAGTCGGTGATGAAGACGTCGTGGTCCGGCAGCATGGTGCGCACGGTCGCCCGCAGCAAGGTGGCGAAATGGCCCGACAGCGGAGCCACCAGGAGCACCCGCGGCTGCGCAGTGGCGATATCCTTCTTGAAATGCAACAGCGTCCCGAATGGCGTCTTTGCCGCGGCCTCCTCGCGCACCTCGACCTCGCGGTTGCCGACGGTCACTTTGTCGATGGCGAAGGGCGGACGCGTGTGGGTGAGGCCCGCGCGCGCGATCAGCTCATAGACCGCGGTGAGATTGCGCAATGCCGGATGGCCGACGAACAGTGGCGGAGTGTTGGAGCCGGACGCCATGTTGGCCCAGGCCCGGACCGGCGTCATAATGTCGGACTGCAGTTGGTAGGCGAGATACAGCATCCGTTATCCACGGGCGCCGCGGACCGCCTGGCGACGGTACAATTCGGACCCCCAACGAATGAAAACTAGTGCATTTTTTGTTGCACTGCGACAAGAATATGAACATCCTAGACAATCGGGGGACGACTTGGTCGCCGAACTGATAAGACTTGGATGCGCGCTGCCGCGAGGACACGATGTCCCCAATCGCAAGTCATTGATTAGGCTCAGATTTCAAAAAGAGAAACGGGATGTCCAAGGCAACACTCACCATCGCCAGTAAGAACTACGGCTCCTGGTCGCTGCGCGGCTGGTTGCTATGCAAAATGGCAAACCTCGATTTTGACGAGAAGCACGTCGGCACCGACGACCCCTCGACACGGGCGGAATTGCTGCTGCTATCGCCGTCTTTCCTGGTGCCCTGCCTCGTCCACGATCGCATGAAGGTGTGGGACACGCTGGCGATCGCCGAATACCTTCATGAGATCAGCCCGGAGGCCGGGCTCCTTCCGGAGGATCAGGCGCAACGCGCGCATTGCCGCTCGATCTGCGGCGAGATGCATTCCGGGTTTTCCAACCTGCGCTCGGCGCTGCCGATGAACATCAAGGCGCATTTCCCCGGCTTCAAATCGTGGGCCGGCGCGCGCGCCGACATCGATCGCATCACCGCAATCTGGCGTGAATGCATCGGCGAGTACAAAGGCCCCTATCTGTTCGGCAAGAAGCCATGCACTGCGGACGCCATGTACGCGCCGGTCTGTTCGCGGTTTGTCACCTACGACGTCGCCCTCGATGCGCCGTCGAAGGAGTATTGCCGCATCATCATGGCGTTGCCGTTGATGCAGGAATGGATCGCCGCGGCCAAAGTCGAGCCGGACGAGCTGGAAGAGCTCGACGTCGAGTTCTGATCTACCGGCATTGCCTGAATTCTACGGCTGGCGCAGCGCGCCTCGGCGCGGCTATGCTGAACCGACATGGCCGCAGAGCCGGGAGGGACGCACGATGCCGATCAGCAAAATCAATGGCGTGAACATCAATTGGCGGACCGTCGGCGACCGCGGGCCAGGTGACCGGAGCCCTTGGCTGGTGATGACGACGGGCGGCCGGCGCGGCCATGACGAATTCATCCCGCTTGCCGAAAAGATCGCCCATTACGGCTATCGCGTCATGCTGCACGACCGCCGCAATACCGGGGCCTCGGACATTCTCATCGAGGGCGACGAGGGCGAGGAAGTCATCTGGACCCGCGACATGCACGCGCTTTTATCCGAGCAGGGTGCGCTGCCCGCTTTTTTCAGCGGCTCCTCGGCGGGCGCCCGCACCTCGATGCTGTTTTATCTGCAATATCCGCAAGCCGTGCGCGGGCTATTGTTGCTGCGCGTCACCGGCGGCCCATTCGCCGCCGGCCGTCTGCCGGAGCAATATTACGGCCAATATATCCGCGTCGCCGAACAGGGCGGCATGGCCGCGATCTGCGCCACGGAGCAGTGGAAGGAACGCATCGAGGCCAATCCCAGAAATGGCGAATACCTCGCGCGCCTGCCGGCCCGGCAATTCATCGATGTGCTGACCCGCTGGAACGAGATTTTTGTCGCCGGCGGGCATTATCCGGTCATGGGCGTGAGCCCGGAGCAATTGCGCGCCATCAAGACGCCGGCGCTCGTCATTCCCGGCAACGACAACACCCATTCGAGCGCGAGCGGGCTTGTGGCGCATCGGCTCATCGCCGGCAGCACCCTTCACCAGTTGCCGATCAAGGATCAGGACGTGCCGCTCATTCCGTTTCCGGATTGGGCGCAGTATGAACCCGAGATTGCCCGGGTGTTCGCCGAATTCATGGCGCGCACGGTCGCGGCGGAAAGTAAAGCGGCGTAGTACGCGCTAGTCCCAATTCATCTTTCCGGAATAGGCCCAGTCGACGACGCGGCCGCCGCCGTGCGCCAGCGCGGCAATCTTTGCCATTTCATCTTCGCTCAGTGTGAAATCGAAGATCGCGGCATTCTCCGAAAGCCGGTCGAGCTTGCTGGTGCGCGGGATGACGACGATATCCTGCTGCACGAGGTAGCGCAGACAGACTTGCGCTGCGGTCTTTTCGTGTGCGGCGCCAATGGCGACGAGCACCTTGTCGTTTCTCGCGTTGCCGCGCGCGATCGGGCTATAGGCGACGACTGCCATGCCGCGGTCGCGACAGGCCGTGATCACCTTGGACTGGTCGAGGTACGGGTGGCACTCGATCTGGTCGCACACCAATGGCTCGCTGGCGATCTGCGCGGCCTCTTCCAGCAGTGCGACGGTGAAATTGGAAACCCCGATATGGCGGGTCAGCCCGTCGCGCTTGACCTTGCACAGTGCGCCGAGCGTCTCCTCAAGTGGGATTTGCGGATTGGGCCAATGCAGCAGCAGAAGATCGACTTCGCTTAGGCGCAGCCGCACCAGGCAGTCGCGGGCGGCGCGTTCGAGCGCGCGCGGCGCGAAGTGTGACGGCCATATTTTCGTAGTCACGAAAATGTCGCGGCGCTTGACCCCCGAGGCGTGCACACCCTCCCCCACTTCGCGCTCGTTGTCGTACATTTCCGCGGTATCGACGTGGCGGTAGCCGAGCCGCAAAGCCTGCTCGACCACGCGCGCGCAGGGCCGCCCGCGCAGTTCCCAGGTGCCGAGGCCGACCAGCGGGATTTTAGCGCCGCTGGCCTCGATATTCGGGATTGGTCCGACCGTATTCACCTATGCCCTGCTCCTCCAGAGTCCTCCCTCGCCCAAGCATCGGCGATTGGCTGAGCCGATTCCAGCCCAATGCCGATGGCTGCCGTGCTGTTGCGTCGAGGGCCCGGTTCGGTCAGCGCGCCTTGCCGAGCACCGCAAAAGCGGCGTCGGGGGCTTGCTCGAGCACTTTGAGCAACGCGCGCGCAGGTCCGCGCGGGGAACGTTTGCCTTGCTCCCAATTGCGCACGGTCTCGACCGGCACCCCGATGCGCTCCGCAAAAGCGGTTTGGGTCAGCCCGGTCTGACCGCGCACATTGCGGGCATAAGTGGCGTCGTCACGGTTGTGCGCGGCGCGCGCGGCATTGTGGGCTGCCGCCGCGATCGCTTGCGGGTCGGTGGCGATGTCGCGTTCGCCGCCGTCCGGCAAAACTTCGACCAAACGTCCGTCCGCTTTCAATCGCACCCGCAGCATGGCTTTCCGCTCCGGCGTGTTGCCCCGGCATTTTTTGGGCCGCTGCCGTTATAGCTGATTCGTCATGGATTCAATGAGTTAGTGAGCCAAAAGGACACCTAGCTCTGTCATTGGCTGATTCATGCAATGGCCTACTAGGTCAGTGACCGTCTTCATCGCGCCTCGTCGCAACGAAGATTGCACGCTAAGAAGCCATCGACGCCAATCGGAGTTTTTTAAGCTTGCAGAACCTGCAGATCGACGGCACGCGGCTCTGGGATTGCCTGATGGCCACCGCGCAGATCGGCGCGACGCCGAAGGGCGGCATTTGCCGGCTCACCTTGACCGATCTCGACCGCCAGGTGCGCGACTGGCTTAAGGCGCAATGCGAGGCGCTCGGCGCCACCGTCTCGGTCGACGAGGTCGGCACGATGTTCGCGCGCCGGCCGGGCAAGAACCCGAACCTGGCGCCAATCGCCATCGGCTCGCATCTCGACACCCAGCCGACCGGCGGCAAATTCGACGGCGTGCTCGGCGTCCTTGCCGCGCTCGAAGTTCTGCGCACGCTTAAGGAGGCCGGCTATGAGACCAATGCGCCGGTCGAGCTCGTCAACTGGACCGACGAAGAAGGCGCCCGCTTCGCGCCAGCCATGCTCGCCTCCGGCGTCTTCGCCGGCGTTTTCACCGCTGAATACGCCTATTCGCGCACCGACCGCGACGGCAAGACATTTGGCGAGGAACTGCGCCGCATCGGCTACCAGGGCACCGAGCGAGCCGGCGCGCATAAGCTGTCAGGCCTGTTTGAGCTGCATATCGAGCAAGGACCGATCCTCGAAGACCAAGGCCGCATGATCGGCGTCGTGCAGGGCGTCCAGGGCATGCGCTGGTACGAAGTCACCGTCATCGGCCAGGACGCCCACACCGGCACGACGCCGATGGCGCTGCGCAAGAATGCGCTTGTCGGCGCCGCCCGCATGATCGAGCGGATCGATGCGATCGCGCGCGAACACCCGCCCGACGCGGTCGGCGCCGTCGGGCTCCTCGAGAACAAGCCGAACAGCCGCAATGTCATTCCCGGCGAGGTTTTCTTCAGCGTCGATTTCCGCCATCCCGACGAAAAAATTCTCGACGCCATGGAGGCAAAATTCCACGTTGCGCTAGCCGAAATCCTCGCGCCGTTGCAGCTCACCTATAACGAAACGCGGATTTGGGAATCGCCGCCGGTCAAATTTGCCCCCGAACTGATCGATTGCGTGCGCGTCGGCGCCGAAAAGGCCGGTCTCACATCGCGCGACATGATTTCCGGCGCCGGGCACGACGCCGCCTATGTCGCGCGAGTCGCGCCGGCCACCATGATCTTCGTGCCCTGTCGCGGCGGCATTTCGCATAACGAAGCGGAATCGACGAGCTTTGGCGAATGCGCCGCCGGCGCGCAGGTTTTGCTCAACGCGGTTTTGGAATACGATCGGCGGCTGGGCTGAGCGCTTGTGAGCGGCTCGCCTACCGCTTCGGGTAAGCCGTGAAAAGGTAATCTTGTGCCGCCACCGTCGTATGGCACGCGAACCCGCATTTGGCGTCGGTCCCTTGGGGCGTGAACGTGTCAGACGCGGCATCATAATCAAAATCGCCGTATGCCCAACCGTGCGTGTCCGGGAATCTCTTGCTATCTTTTTCGATTACGTCGACCGCCTTCAGCGTGTCCGGCACCTGCACGAAATAAGGGGACACGGTGTTCTTTTTGAAGGTCCACTCGATCTTCACGATCTTGGACCCTTCGGGAAAAAGCTTGCCAGCGGCAGGAAGGCCTTGCCTATACGCCTTCATCATCACGTCATTCGCCAGGATCACTTTCAATAAAGTTTCGGTCTGGCTGACTGCGACATTCTCCCAGTTTTCGTAGCCTCTAAAATCACCGAACGAGAGCTTGCCCAATTTCAGCGTGTACCTGTCCTGCGCCGCAATGGCCATGCCGCTGAAGACAGCGAGCAACACCAAAATGATCGAAATCATCGAAGATGGAGTTCTCGTCATGGCTCACTCCTGTTAGTTATCGCGTCTTCTCGAAAATCTCGCGGCCGATCAACATGCGGCGGATTTCGCTGGTGCCGGCGCCGATTTCGTAGAGCTTGGCATCGCGCAGCAGCCGTCCCGCCGGGTAATCATTGATGTAGCCGTTGCCGCCGAGGCACTGGATGGTTTCGAGGGCCATCCAAGTGGCGCGCTCGGCGGCGTAGAGGATGGCGCCGGCGGCGTCTTCGCGGGTGGTCTCGCCGCGGTCACAAGCTTTTGCGACGGCGTAAACGTAGGCCTTAGACGCATTGAGCGTCACATACATGTCGGCGAGTTTTGCCTGCATGAGCTGGAAACGGCCAATCGGCTGGCCGAATTGCGTGCGCTGGTGGACATAGGGAATGACGAGGTCGAGGCAGGACTGCATCACCCCGAGCGGGCCGGCCGCCAGCACCGTGCGCTCATAGTCGAGACCCGACATCAGCACATTGACGC
This sequence comes from uncultured Alphaproteobacteria bacterium, assembly GCA_963790975.1. Taxonomy (GTDB): domain Bacteria; phylum Pseudomonadota; class Alphaproteobacteria; order Rhizobiales; family Xanthobacteraceae; genus BOG-931. The sequence goes on along the minus strand of CAWBQV010000007.1, from coordinate 8,726 downwards.
CGTTGCCGATCACGCCGAGCAGGTTTTCGCCCGGCACCTCGCAATCCTGGAATACGATTTCGCTGGTATCCGATCCGCGCATGCCGAGCTTGTCGAGCTTCTTGCCGGCGGAAAAGCCCTTGAAATTGTTCTCGACGATGAAGGCGGAGATGCCGCGGGCGCCCGCGGTGCGATCGGTCTTGGCATAGACGACGAAGACGTCGGCGACCGGCCCGTTGGTGATCCACATTTTCGAGCCGTTGATAATGAAGTGGTCGCCCTTGCGGTCGGCGCGGGTGCGCATCGAGACCACGTCCGATCCGGCGCCGGGCTCCGACATCGCCAGTGCGCCGACATGCTCGCCGGAAATCAGCTTCGGCAAATAACGGTGCTTTTGTTCGTCATTGCCGTTGCGCCTGATCTGGTTGACGCAAAGGTTCGAATGCGCGCCGTAAGACAGGCCGACCGCGGCGGAGGCGCGGGAAATCTCCTCCATCGCCACGCAATGGGCGAGATAGCCGAGACCCGAGCCGCCCAGGTCTTCCTCGACGGTGATGCCAAGAAGGCCGAGCGCGCCGAGCTGCGGCCACAGTTCGCGCGGAAAGCTGTTGGAACGGTCGATGTCGTCGGCGCGCGGCGCGATCTTGTCTTGCGCGAAACCCCGCACCGTATCGCGGAGCATTTCAACGTCGTGGCCGAGGCCAAAATCAAGCCCGGGCAGGCTGTTCGCAAGCATTGCGCGCTCCGTCCCTCAAGCCGCATCAGGCGAAGGGCCCGCGCTATAGATAGCGGCTCGGCAGGTGCCTGTCAGGATGGCTAATTGCCGGTTCGCCGCGTGCCCAGCGCGCCGTCGGCCGCGCCAGAATCTTGTCGATGCCCTCGGCCGGCAAAGCCTTGGCGAACAGGAAGCCCTGCATCTCGTCGCAGCCGGCGAGCCGCAGCAGCACCCGCTGCTCATTGGTTTCGATGCCTTCCGCCAAAACCTTCATGCCGAGCGCGTGGCCGAGCGTGACGATTGATTGAATGATGGCGCCGGTATTGCCGGTGGTGCCGAGCGAGGCGACAAAGGCGCGGTCGATCTTGAGCCGGTCGAACGGGAATTTTTGCAGATAGTTCAAGCTCGAATAGCCGCTGCCGAAATCGTCGAGCGCGGTCGAGACGCCAAGCACGCGCAACGCGTCAAGCTTGGCCAGGGCTTCCTCTGGATTTTCGATCAGAACCCCTTCGGTGACTTCGAGCACCAGACGCGAAGCGGTCATGCCGGTATCGCGCAGCGCGGCGGCGACGACATCGACGAGGTCGCCGCTGCGTATCTGCACCGGCGAGAGATTGACCGATACGAACAGATCCGGCCATCGCACGCCCTCCGCCAAGGCGCGCCGCAACACGATTTCGCCAAGCTTGTTCATCAGGCCGCTCTGTTCGGCAAGCGGAATGAACGTGGACGGCGCGATGGCGCCGCGCGTCGGGTGGTTCCAGCGCAACAGCGCCTCGACGCCGACCATGCCGCCGCCGTCGGCGGCAACAACCGGCTGGTAGTGAACGTCGAATGACTTTTGCTCAATCGCGATTTCGAGTTCGCGCAGGAAGAAACGCTGCTCGGTGTGCACTTCGTGGATCTGCGGCACGAAGCGACGCACCGCGCCGCGGCCGCTGTGTTTGGCGGCGCGCAAGGCCAGCGACGCGCGGCGATTTAATTCGTCGCCGGTGGTGCCGTCCTCGGGCGCTTGCGCGACGCCGATACCGGCGCTGATCTGCCACATCTGATCCATGTAGATCGGTTTGGCGAGCGCGGCGGTGAGCTTGTCGGCCAGCTCCATTGCCCCGCGCGCGTTCTCGCTCTGCATGATGACGGCAAATTCGTCATCATCGAAGCGTGCCAACAGCGCACCCGTCGGCAGCGCCGCCTTGAGGCGTTCGGCGATATTCACCAGCATGATGTCGCCGCCGGCCCGCCCCAGCGTGTCGTTGATGTCACGGAAGCTGTCGATGTCGAGCAAAGCGAAGGCGGCAGTTTTGGAGCTGCGCATCGCTATCATCTCCTCGAGCCGTTCGAGGAGCACGCGCCGATTGGCAAGACCGGTCAGTGGGTCCGCCGTCGTGAGCTTGCGGACCGACGCGATGTTGCGCGCCAGCGACGCACCGAGCCGGCGCGTTGAACGCAGCGCAAGATAGGCACAGAACGCGAGTGCGGCGCCGGCTAGCTCGGCAAAGCCCCACAGCCAATTCATCGCATGCGGCAACGCCCGGTCGGGCGCCCAACTGAACCAGCCGATAATGCGCCCGCGCGGGTCTTGCAGCGACTGCACCTCGCGGTTGCCATCGGCGGTCAGGTCGGCGTCGAAATGCAGATCGACAAGGCCGGTGCGGCGTTCGATCAGGCGAAGCTGGCCGGCGTCGAAATGATCGACATCGCCGAACACGGCATGAAGCTCGTCGAGCGAGTTCTTGCAGCGCGGCATGGCGCGCGATCGCGCGGCGGCCGTCTTCGCGTTGGATGACGGTGAGCCCGATCGCGGCTAGACCGATCACCGCGACCGCCAGGACCAAGAGCAGGATCGTGGTGATGCGCGCGGTGTTCCAACCGGGCATGGACGAGCCCGCCGGCTCACCCGACCGCCGCCGCGCCCATCGCTTTCGGGCTACCTCAGCGGCCTGCATTCCACGCCCCCTCACGCACTCCGACACCGTGAGGTTAATCGGGCGCGATTAACGGTAAGGAAAAAGGCGGGAAAAAACGCTTGATCGTGCGCGCGGCGCCGTGTCAGGCAGCACTGACTTATCAACAGGTTGGCGGCGGTTGAAAGCCGTTCACGTTTCATTAACCATGGAGATTCCTATTATTTGGCAGGGGTTAGGGGTTCCGGCGGAGTGCCCGGTTCCGGGGGTGGGGATGCGACGATCAAAAGGAGCCCTATTGGCCGCGGCTTTCGCCACGGCATTTGGTGTAGCTCTCGCCGCGCCGGCGCATGCACAAGACCTCTCGCACGCCGATTTCTCGCACACCGCCGCGCAGTACACCGTCCAAAGCAGCGCCCAAGATCACGTCCAACCCAGCGCCAAACAAGCCGGCGCTGCAGGCGCCAGCCAGAATAATTGCCCCGGAAATCCTGACGCGCTTGGAACGAGCCGCGTGCTGGCCATCGATCCTGCGGACTACAAGCGGATCGGGCTCATGCAATATCCCGACTCGTTGCCGCTCGCCGACAAAGAGGTTGTCCTCACCTTCGATGACGGCCCGCTGCCGCCCTATTCCAACCAGATCCTCGACATCCTCGCCGCCCAATGCGTGAAGGTCACGTATTTCTCGGTCGGCGAGATGGCCCGCGCCTATCCCGCCGTGGTGCGCCGGGAATACGAGGAAGGCCATACGATCGGGACGCATAGCGAGCACCATCCCATTCGCTTCGGCGCATTGCCGATCGATCGTATGCGACTGGAGATCGATGAGGGGATATCGGACGTGGGCGCAGCCCTTGGCGATCCAAGATACCTTGCGCCGTTCTTCCGCATTCCGGGCCTCGAGCGTTCCGATACCGTCGAGAGCGAACTGGCGGCGCGCAATTTGATCGTGTTCTCGTCCGACACGGTGGCCGACGACTGGCACCACAATATCAAGCCGGACCAGATCATGTCGCTGGCGCTGAGCCGCCTCGAAGCGCGCGGCAAGGGTATTTTGCTGCTGCACGACATCCACCCGAAGACGGTTGCCGCTTTGCCCGGGCTGTTGAAGGAATTAAAGGACAACGGCTTCCACGTCGTTCAAGTGGTGCCTTCGGCTTCATACGTGATCGCGATGGCCAAAAAGCCCGCGATGCCGATGCTGGCCTCGGCAACGCCCGAGCAGCTCAACATCAGTGACGGCATCGATAACGGCGCGGAAAAGCCGACTTGGCCGGAAACCACCGCAAGTATTACCGGCGATAACGCAGTGCTGCCGGCGCCCGACCCCTTGGCGTTCGAGCCGGATTCCGGCGTGGCGGACGACGGTGGCGATGTGCAGTGGCCCGAGCGGCCGAAACTGACCGTCGCTCCGGTCGAGCCGAGTGCGCCAAAATTCCGCGGCAGAAGGATCGCCACTCCAGTGCAGCAGCGCAGGGTCGAGAGCAGCGGAGCCGCCGATCACGGACACCGTCACGTCGAGCAGCCTCGCATCCATGCCCAAGCCGGTGCCGGCAACCGCCGCGCCAATCAGGTCGGTAGGACAAAAGCCTTCGCCGCTACATTCTCGCCGGCGGATGCCGCGCATTAATGCTCGGTTGGCTTGCCGAGCCGAAGCTCGTAGAGCGAAGGCTGGTGCGGCCGAGAGGTGTGTCACAGGCGAACGATTTCAGAATGTTAGATCAAGGTGAGGGCGAAACGGTACCTTTGATTTGCATTGGTCATTTTCGACAGCGCCCTCACCCGCCCCTGATACGCTCCAGGCCGGTCGGCTAATTCGCCACCGTGACGTCACGCATCGATGATGCGGCACGCGGACAATCGACGTCCGCCCTTGGACCCATTCGACATCGTTGGTTCCACTTTCGGTACTGGCCCCTGACGGACGCACCGGTCGGCGACAGCCGCGGCAGCTTTTGGGGGTAAAGCGGACACGGTCGCTGTGGGCCGTCGTGTCTGCTTATGACCCAAAGCGGACACCGGATCGGTACAGCCCCCATCTGGTCAGTACCAGCGGCCACGCCCGTGCCAAGCGACGCCCGCGACAATTATGATCGCAACCATCATTATAGTAATCGCGGTCATGATGCTTCGATATGCGAAACACCACATGCTCGACATTCAAAGATATAAAGATCGGGTAGTTCTCCGAATTGTGATGTTCTTCGGACGAGTCTCATCTTCTGAGCGCAGCTCGGACAATGCGGCGGCGTGGGCGGGAACTCGGCACTTTCTGACCACACATGAGTGTCACCGTGCGGTTCAATTCGCACCATTTGAGGGAAGAGCCGGATCAAGCTCGCGCGCTTTCGCCATGTAGTTCCGAGCGACTGCTTCGAGCGCGGCCTTCAGGCCGGGTTCACTAACTGCTTCAGCCTTTTTGCGATAGTTTTCGGCCTTGCCGAGGTAGTACGCCAAGTCTTTTTGCTCGTCGGACACGACTGCTCCCGCTGCGGATTATGCGTCGAGTTTTGCGCGGTGTTGCTGATGGTTAAGTAGCCTACCGGGTGGGCCAAAAATCCCACTAGGAGGCGAGTTGCAAAAACTTATCTTGACCAGGAAATTACCGGCGGGAATTTAGCGAGAGCCCGATGCTGAATGCTTTTTGCCGAGTTGCTCCTTCAGACCTTTTTATACGTCGTGCAATCGTTGAAGCAGGCACTTTATTTCGAGCGAGCGTTTTTAGTTCGCGAACTTGTACGGATGTCCAAGCGCGTCTTTTTGATCCATTTTTCATAAGCATCTCCAATGAGAAGCTGGCGCGCGTAATTGAAAGCTTATTCAAAGGCAAGCCTTGTGCACCGGTTTGCTTGTGCTTTGGCACGGAAAGTCAAATTTTTGTCTGAAAATGACAAATGTTTAAAGGCTGCAAAGCCTCCGCTATCGCAGCCAGACTAAAACAACCAATCTGATTTGGGAGAGACCGCCGCGAGACGGTCTTTCAATTTGCGCCTTGTCGATAATGTTACGGTGCATGAGTTCGCTTTTGGCCCTTAGCTGCCGCGCTCGAAGGCGACTGTCTCGGCAGTTTTGTGGGTAAAGCGGACACGGCCGTCGTCAGACGGCGCGGCAGCTTTTGACCCAAAGCGGACATTGCCGCTCGATTTCCAGAGCGATTGGACCAGTGCCACCGTCGAGAGCATAATTGACTTGGCAAAGGTGAGTACGGGGCTGGACCTATATGTCGATTTCGACACGCCTAACGGACCTTCTCAAGGTCCAACACCCGATCCTGCTCGCACCTATGGATATCGTTTCCAATGGGCAGCTCGCTGCAACGGTAAGCCGAGCCGGTGGTTTTGGCATTATCGGCGGTGGTTACGGCGATGAGTTCTTGGCTGGCGCGCGAAATGGATGCTGCAGGTGACGCGCGGGTCGGCGTAGGCTTTATCACGTGGAGCATGGCCAAGCGCCCCCGCTTGCTCGACCTCGTCCTTGAACGTCGGCCTCCTGCGATTATGCTTTCATTTGGTGAAGTTCGGCCGCACGCTGGAAAAATCAAGAAGGCAGGAGCGTTGCTTATTTGCCAAGTTCAAACGCTGGAGCAAGCGAAGGACGCCGTCGCGAATGACGCGGATATTTTAGTCGCGCAGGGTGCAGAAGGGGGTGGCCACGGTATCTCGCGCAGTACATTCCCCTTCGTGCCCGCCGTTGCCGATGCAGTGCCTCACATTCCGATCGCCGCTGCAGGAGGCGTGGCGGATGGTCGGGGCCTCGCCGCTGCCCTCATGTTAGGGGCAGATGGGGTGCTGATTGGGACCCGCTTCTACGCCTCACAAGAGGCCGCAGGATTTGCCGCCGCCAAGGAATGCATCGTGTCGGCGACTGGTGACAATACGATCCGAAGCATCCTATTCGACATTGCACGTCGAAACGTGTGGCCAGCGCCATATACTGGGCGAGTATTGCGCAATAGCTTTTCCGAAAAGTGGCGTGGGCGAGAGGCCGAATTGCTCCAGCACCAAGACGAAGAGGCGGATCGGTACGCGAAGTCGCGCGCAGTCGGCGATTTCGACACCGCTGCGGTGATTGCCGGCGAGGCCGTAGACCTCATCACCGATATTCCACCAGCGGCCGAAATCGTGCGGCGAATGGTGACTGAGGCTGCAGGACTACTATCCGGTGCATCCAACCGATATCGGGTGGCCCAACAATGAAAGCTCCTAGACCAATTTAATCGCTTGAGCTGCCATCGAATTGGCAATGGAGATGTCAGCTTTCGGGGGTAAAGCAGCCGCGCCTCAGATTAGGTTGAGCGGCAGCCAACGACCCAAAGCGGACATTGACGGTGTTCGGCCCATCCGCGACCTACAGCGCTGTCCGATCAAAAATGCTGGGAATGCAATTGGGTATGCTGAAAGCGCAATTGTGTGTTGCAGGTCACATGCGACTGGGCGCGGCGGTCTTATATTTAGAGCGGTAGGGCGAGCAAGTTTCGGAGGCAGCCATGACCACGATGAATCAGCTCGGCGCATGGAAAGCAATCAGGCGACGCTTCGTCATTGGTGTGCATACGGTCTCAAATTCCGAATTGAGAGGGCTCAGCGACCGAACTTTGCAGGACATTGGCGCCTCGCGGGTCAACGAACGCCCAGCACGTACCGACATGTTCTGGATCCCCAGTATATTTTGATTGCGCCCGGCCGGTCGCTCCACCTTCACATTGAGCGGGGATAATACTGGCGTCCCGGCTAGTTCCCGAAATAGCACTGGCATTCACTTGTCGGGGCTATTTTGCACTGGGATCGGCAACGCTGAGTGACGTCCCCCTCCTGCCCTATATCGTTCGATATATTGTGCAATGCACAAAAGTGGTGATGATGTACCGATTAAAGGGAGGCGCTAATGTCCCTGCCAATCGTCCTTGCCACCTGTGTTCTGGCACTTACTGGCGTCTGGACCGCCTTCCTCGGCTTTGAACTATTTCGAGCGGCCACTTTTCTATTCTAGGCCTCTTAGTTGGCGGCCTCTTTCGTTTTGTATCAAAGCCGCGATGTCTGCTTCTGATGCTGTGGACGGCTCCTCCACCGGCACGTGAGTGCCATGGATGTGGGTGCTGATAAGGCCCCACGATTTGGAGGAGCCAAGTCATGCAAACGATTACGACGATCGGTCTCGACATCGCGAAGTCAGTCTTTCAGGTTCACGGCATTGATGCCGAGGGCGAAGTTGTGCTCCGTCGCCAGCTCAAGCGGCGCTACGTGGTGGCCTTCTTCCAGAGGCTGCCACCATGCCTGGTTGGTATCGAAGCCTGTGCCTCGTCGCATCATTGGTCGCGCGAACTGCAGGCGCTTGGTCACACTGTGCGCCTGATGCCGCCGGCCTACGTGAAGCCCTATGTGAAACGGCACAAGAATGATGCCACTGACGCCGAGGCAATCTGCGAAGCGGTTAGCCGGCCGAACATGCGGTTCGTGGCGACCAAGACGCCCGAGCAACAGAGCTGCCTGACACTCCACCGTACCCGTCATCTGTTCATCCGCCAGCAGACCTCGGTGATCAACGTCATTCGTGCTCATCTTGCGGAGTTTGGGATCGTTGCGCCGGTCGGACGCAATGGTGTTGAACAACTGCTCGAGGTCGCTGCCAATGCAAGCGATAAGCGGTTGCCCGACGTTGCCGCGCCTGTGTCGCTGCTCTCGGCGCCCAACTGCGGATGCTGAGGGCTCAGATCCTACAGTTCGATCGTATGATAATGGCTTGGCACCGATTGAGTGAAGCAAGCCGGCGGCTGACAGTATACCGGGCATCGGTCCGGTATTGGCGACTGCTCTGGTTGCCAGCGTCGCTGATCCGAAGATGTTCCGATCAGGGCGGGACTTCTCGGCCTGGATTGGGCTGGTGCCCAAACAGACCTCCAAGTGGCGGCAAGGACAGGCTCGGCCACATCAGCAAACGAGGCGATCGCTATCTGCGCAGCCTGTTCACGACCGGTGCGCTCGCCGTCATCCGCTATGCCAAGATCCACGGCACCAGGCACCGGCCTTGGCTCACCGCATTGCTGGCGCGGCGGCCGACGAAGGTCGCGGCCATCGCGCTTGCCAACAAGATCGCCAGAATGGCGTGGGCGATCATGGCCAGGGGTG
>CAWBQV010000006.1:0-146441 GCA_963790975.1 uncultured Alphaproteobacteria bacterium | reverse complement strand
CACAGAATTCCGGCGCCGACCAGCGTGATCAACAAGCTGTTTGGCGGGAAATTTTCTCGGTCGGCTTGCAGGCTTGGGCCGACCACCCATGCGCCGACGAAGCCCGAGGTACCAGCGGCCAGATGGATCATGTAGCCACCCGAGAAGTCCGCCACCCATGCCGGCCAGCCAGCCGCCGCCCCAGAGGCTGAACGCGCCCACGGTATAGACCAGGTCATCCACACCGGGCAGAAGATCATCCACGCCGTGAAGTTCATGCGACCAGCAGCGAACCGGCGAGGATGATGACGGTGATGGCAGCGAACACGAACTGGAAGAACACCAGCGTCGCCATCGGGAAGGCGAGGGGCGGCATGCCCGATGCTGCAGCAGGAATTGTTGCTTGGCCGGTGGGAAACGCAGCCGACTCGCCAATAGCCGGCTGACCAAGAACGGGAACCATTGCGGCCCGAACGCCATGTTGTAGTCGAACAGAACCCAAACGATCAGGACCGAGGCAAAGGCGTATATCGACATGAAGGCCGAGTTGATCGCCCACTTCTTCTTGACGATGCCGCCGTAGAGAACGGTCAGCCCGGGAATGCTTTGCAGCCCGACGAAAGTTGCGGCCGCCAACTGCCAGGCATTATCGCCGGTATCTAGCCATGTGGTGATGGTACGAGTGCCATGTGCCTTCCCCAAAATGCCCTCAGTGCGCCGACGGCACACGGGCGAGCGATTGAACGTTCGCAAAAATTATGCCAGTTAATCGGCCACTGACTGGACTACATTTTGCTGACGGTTCGGACCTAGCAGGCATGAATGACTATAAAATCTGCACATCTGATCAGAAAATGGGCAGTAAAGTGGGGGGGCGATACTTCGGACTAGGCCATTGGCGGTGGTTATTGGGGCGCTGGCGCTGGGAATTGCCGTCTGCCGCGATCACCGCTGCAACGCTGCGCGCCGACACCGCAATCACCTGCACCAACACGGCGAGCGGCGCGAGCTGGCAGATCAAGATCGACTACGACCACAACACCGTGGATTCCAATCCGGCCAGCATCAACAGCGAGCCGAGATTTCGTGGCACGACGCCGACGATGGCGGCAACTATACGCTTGATCGCAAATCCGGAAAACTTACGGTGATCGTCGCGTCGGCCACCGGCGGCTATTTTCTTTATGATCAGTGTGGGCTGCAGAACTGACCCGGTATTGAAATCTGCGCCATCGCCGCGTCACGATCCCCGCTGCCCGCCGCGCCGCGGCGATCGGAGAGTCGGCGATGGCTGAGCGGCTTTCCGGCGTCAAAGCAACCGTCGGGTTCACCTCGGAGACCGGACCGCGCAAACGCAACGAAGATTTTGCTGGCGCCGTTTTCGGCCTGGAACTGCCGCAGCCGCGCCGCGACGTCGTGGCCGCGATTGCCGATGGCATAGGCGGCGCCAAGGGCGGCCGTGTGGCCGCCGAAACCGCAGTGCGCGGTTTTCTCGATGGATTTTGCGATCTGCCCGAGACCATGGAAGTGCGCCGCGCCTCAGCGCGGGTGCTCAACTCACTCAACGGCTGGATCTATTCCGAAGGCAAACGCAACGCCGAGCTTGCGGGAATGGGCTGCACCTTCACCGCGCTGGTGCTGCGCGGGCGGGTCGCGCATGTCCTCCATGTCGGCGACACGCGCGCCTATCGGCTGCGCGGCGATCGCTTCAGTTTGCTCACCACCGATCATGTGCGCGAGGGTGGCGGTGCCGGACGGTCGAATATCCTCAACCGCGCGCTCGGGGTCGAGACCGAGGTGCGGCTCGATTATGCGGCGCAGCCGCTGGCGCTGCACGACCGCTTCCTGCTTTGTAGCGACGGCGTGCACGCCTTCCTGTCGCCCGACGCCATCGCCGACATCCTGCGCGAAGGCTCGGCTTCCGAGGTCGCCTCCCGCGCACTGGTTGCGGCCGCGCTCAGTTCCGGCAGCACCGACAATTGCACCGCGCTGGTGGTCGACGTCGTCGAACTGCCGACCGCGGAATCGGCCGATGTCGGCGCCGCCATCGTGCAACTGCCGCTCATCCCGGTGCCGGTCGACGGCGAGACGGTCGACGGTTTCGTCCTCAAGGTGCTGGTTTCGGACGGCCGCTATACCAAGCTTTACGGCGCGGTCGACGAGGTCGAAGGCGGCGAAGTGGTGCTGAAATTTCCCAAGCCTCAGGTCGCGGCCGTCGCCACCTATCGTGCGGCCTTCGTGCGCGAGGCCTGGGTCGGCGCGCGTGTGCACAGCCCCTGGGTCGGACGCACCATCGAACTGCCGCCGGGGCGGCAGACCGCGCTCTACACCGTCATGCCGCTTTATCCGGGGGAACTGCTCTCGACCCGGATTGGACGCCGCCCGATGGTCGGTCTGGAAGAAGGACGCAATATCGCGATCAAGCTCGCGCGTGGCGTCGCCGCGCTGCACCGCGCCGGCATCATTCATCGCGACATCAAGCCGGACAACGTGATCCTCGAGAGCGAAGGATCGCTAAAACTGATCGATCTCGGCGTGGTGCGCGTTCCGGGCATGGAGGATTTCCCGCCCCAGGATATTCCCGGCACCATCGCCTATATGGCGCCGGAAATGTTTGCCGGCGAACCGGGCAGCGAGGAAACCGACATTTATTCGCTCGGCGTCACCATGTTCCGCGCCTTCACCGGTGAATATCCTTACGGCAATCTCGATGCCGTCAACCCGCCGCGGCTAAAGCGGCCGAAGCCGCTGTCCGAGCTGCGGCCCGATCTGCCGGCCTGGCTGCAAGCCACGCTCGGGCGCGCGATCGCCTACGATCCGGTCCAGCGGTTCCACGACGTGACGGAATTTGCGGTCGAGATGGAGGCGGGGCCGACACGCGCGCCGGCCGGGCTTGGCCGGGCACAGACGCTCTATGAGCGCTCGCCGGTCCTGGTCTGGCAGGGCGTGGCCGCGCTGCTGGTGCTAGCCTTGGCGTGGTCGCTGCTGCTGCGGCATTGAGGGCACCTGACCGTGGGCGTCATTGACATTTTCGCGGCAGCGCCGCAAAGGCAAAAGGCCGGTTCGCGGGATTCATAATCTGCATGTTCAAGCAAATCCTGATTGCCAATCGCGGCGAGATCGCCTGCCGGATCATCAAGACCGCGCGGCGGATGGGCATTGAAACCGTCGCGGTCTATTCCGAGGCCGACCGCGGCGCGCTTCATGTCGAGATGGCCGATACCGCCGTCGCGATCGGCCCGCCGCCGGCCGCGCAGAGCTATCTGGTCATCGACAAGATCGTCGCTGCCTGCAAGACAAGCGATGCCGAGGCCGTGCATCCAGGCTACGGATTCCTGTCCGAGCGCGCGGCATTTCCCACCGCGCTTGCACAAGCCGGCATCGTCTTCATCGGGCCGAACCCCAAGGCGATCGCCGCCATGGGCGACAAGATCGAGAGCAAGAAGGCCGCGGCCGCCGCCAAGGTGACGACCGTGCCCGGCCATCTCGGCGTCATCGAGGACGAGAAGCAGGCGGCAAAGATCGCCGACGAGATCGGCTATCCGGTCATGATCAAGGCGTCCGCCGGCGGCGGCGGCAAAGGCATGCGCATCGCGCGCAGCCGCGAGGAGGTTTCCGACGGTTTCGCCCGCGCCCGTTCCGAGGCGAAGTCGAGTTTCGGCGACGACCGCGTCTTCATCGAGAAATTCATCACCGATCCGCGCCACGTCGAGATTCAGGTGCTCGGCGATAAGCACGGCCATGTCATCTATCTCGGCGAGCGCGAATGCTCGATCCAGCGCCGCAACCAAAAAGTCCTCGAAGAATCGCCAAGTCCCTTGCTCGACGAGTCGACGCGCAAAAAGATGGGCGAGCAGGCGGTCGCGCTCGCCAAGGCGGTCGGCTACGACAGCGCCGGCACCGTCGAGTTCGTCGCCGCGCAGGACAAGAGCTTTTTCTTTCTGGAGATGAACACGCGGCTGCAAGTCGAGCACCCGGTGACCGAGCTTGTCACCGGCATCGATCTTGTCGAGCAGATGATCCGGGTCGCCGCCGGCGAGCCGCTCACACTTAAACAGAGCGACATCAAGTTGTCCGGCTGGGCGGTCGAGAGCCGCATCTATGCTGAGGATCCCTACCGGAATTTCGCGCCCTCGATCGGACGTCTCGTCCGTTATCGGCCGCCCGCCGAAGGCGTGCACGGCGGCGTCACCATCCGCAACGACACCGGCGTCACCGAGGGCGGCGAAATCTCGCTGTACTACGACCCGATGATCGCCAAGCTCGTCACCCACGCCAAGACGCGCCTTGAAGCTATCGACGCGCAAACCGAGGCGCTCGATGCCTTCACCATCGAGGGCATTCGCCACAACATCCCGTTCCTTGCCGCGATCATGCAAAATCCGCGCTGGCGCTCGGGCAAGCTCTCCACGGCATTCATTGCCGATGAATTTCCCAAGGGGTTTGAGCGGATCGCGCCGACCGGCGCCATGGCGCACAACATCGCCGCGGTCGCCGCCGCCATCGACCACGTGCTCGGCGAGCGCAAACGCAAAATCTCGGGACAACTGAACACGACGCTGACCCGCGAGCGGCGGCGCGCCATCTGGCTCGGCCCGGACGAAATCCAGGCCGACGTCGAGCACGACGGCAAGGACGTTGCGGTGACGTTCGAGGACGGCGCGCGGCACGTCCTGTCTTCCGACTGGGTTCCCGGCATGCCGGTATGGGCCGGCACCATCGACGGCGCGCCGGTGGCGATGCACGTGCGCGCGCTGCCGAACGGCTTTGAGCTCGCCTATCACGGCATCGAGGTCAAAGCCTTCGTCTATACCGAGCGCGAGGCGCGTTATGCGCGGCTGATGCCGGTGAAAAAACTCTCCGATACCGGCAAGGCGGTGCGCAGTCCGATGCCGGGTCTGGTGGTTTCGCTCGCGGTGGCGGAGGGCCAGGAGGTCAAGGCCGGCGAGACGCTGGCCGTGGTCGAGGCCATGAAGATGGAAAACATTCTGCGCGCCGAACGCGACGGCACGATCAAGAAAATCCGCGTCAAAAAAGGCGACAGCGTCGCCGTCGACGCGGTCATCATGGAATTCGCCTGAAGGCGAGGCTCGCCGAATCGTGCATCATAGTGTCCTCGCCGGGGACGACCGGGATGCAGGCAATTCGCTTTCTCTTGTCGCCGAGCGGACGGTTGCCGCCGCAGCCATTTATCTGTGGCGCCGTGATTGTCTATCTGCTCGGCGCAGCATCGCAATTGCTGACGCGGCCCGATGTCATGGCGCGCGGCGGGCTTTGGCTGTTTGCCGTGGTGCAGGCGGTGCTGATCTGGGTGTGGTTTGCGCTGCACGCCAAGCGGCTGCGCGACGCCGACCGCTCTATTGGCTTGGCCGCGGCGGTGAGCCTGCTTTACGCATTATCGATCATCCTGCTCGTGCTTATCGGCGCGGGTTTCGCCACCTCGTCGGGAGGATGGGGCGCGAACGCCACGGGCGCTCTCGGCCTTATTCTGCTGGCCCTGATCTACACGGTGCTGTCCGGCTCATCCTCCTATGACCTCACCTGGGTCGTCGTGGCGATAATTGGGGCGCTGGCTTTCGTTCCGCTCATTCTGGCCGTCGTCCTGACGCTGTGGGCGGCGACGCGGCCGAGCGCTGGCGAAAAAGTCTGATGCTGCACTTCGCCTACGGCTCGAACATGCACCGTGCGCTGATGCGCAAGCATGCGCCGGCCGCGACACCAATCGGCGTGGCGCAACTTGCGAACTATCGCTTTGTCATCACCGCCGATGGCTATGCCTCGGTCGAGCCGGTCCGGGCGCAGACGGTGTACGGCATGCTGTGGCGGCTTACGCCGCGCGATCGCGTCACGCTGGATGCCTGGGAGAATATCGCCGGCGGACTTTATCGCGCCGAGACCATCCCGGTGCACTGCAAGGGGCGATACCGCCCGGCGCTGGCTTATGTGGCGCGGCCGCGGCCACCCGGCCAGCCGAAACCCGGTTACATGGAGATCGTGGTCACGGCGGCGCGGCAATTGGAACTGCCGGCTGATTACATTAAATCCCTGGAACAGTGGCTGCCGAAACGGCCGCTCGGCGCCGGCCACCGCAAACTTGGAGAATTCGGTTGAACGTCAACCGCCTCGTGATCATCCGCGGCCGGGTGCAGGGTGTCAGCTACCGCGCCTGGACCGAAGTGACGGCGCTCGAGCGCGGCGTCCAGGGCTGGGTCCGCAATCGCCGCGACGGCAGCGTCGAAGCTTTGTTCGGCGGGCTGGAAGACATTGTCGCCGTCATGATCGAAGATTGCCGGCGCGGCCCGCCTGGCGCGCGCGTCGATTTCGTCGATCACCGCGAAGCAGGTCCCGCTGAAGTGGCGCTGCGGCGGCCCGACGAATTGTTCTCGGTTCTGAGAGATTTTTGAGCGTCGGCGGTGACGCCGAACAGCGGTTCGAATTGCGCCCGTAGCGCCATATCGACCTCCGGCATCGAAGTGGTGAGCCCAAGATCGGCGAAACTCGTGACGCCGTAGCGGCGGTCGGCAACGCCGCATGGCACGATGCCGGAAAAGTGCGACAGATCCGGCTCGATATTGAGCGCAAAGCCATGCAGTGTCACCCAGCGCTGCACGCGAATGCCGATGGCCGCGATCTTGTCCTCAAAGCCGTCGCCCTTATCCGGCCGCCGCACCCAAACGCCGATCCGGTCGTCGCGCCGTTCGCCGCGCACGTTGAAGGCGGCGAGCGTGGTAATGATCCATTCCTCGATGGTGGCGACGAACCGGCGCACGTCCGGCGCCCGGCGCTTGAGATCGAGCATGACATAACCGAGGCGCTGACCGGGCCCGTGATAGGTGAATTGCCCGCCGCGTCCGGTGGTGTGGACCGGGAAACGCGCTTCGATCAGTTCCTGTGGCCGCGACGAGGTGCCGGCGGTGTAGAGAGCAGGGTGCTCCAGAAGCCAGATCAGTTCCGGCGCCTCGCCGCGCGCAATCGCTTCGGCGCGCGCCATCATGGCAGCAAGCGCCGCGTCATAGGCCACTGGCCCATCGCTCACGCGCCATTCGGCCGGCGGCGCGCCGGGGGCGGGCAACAGACCGAAAGTCAGCTCGCCGCGTGTATTAACCATCTCTTAACCATAAGCATGGTCAAACAATATCGCACCCTGATTCCCTCCGGCCAAACAATAGTAGGGACGCCTTTGCCGACACTCTCAAACGTATCGATCGATATTGCGGTCGTCCTGGGGACCAGCTCCATGCCGATCCATCAGGTGCTCCGGCTCGGCCGCGGTGCCATCATCGAGCTCGACGCTTCGGAGGACGATGAAGTGCGCATTCTCGCCAACAATTATCCGGTGGCGAAGGGCACGGTCATCGTCAGCGGTAACAAGATCGCCGTTGAGGTGAAAGAGCTCTTGCCGCGGAAGGCGGCAGGGGCCTGATCCCACGGCCTTTGGCGGGGTCCGGCCCGGCCTAGTCCCCGGCTTGTCCGACCCTGACCTAGCTGTTACATCGGCCCCGCGGGTGCCTTTGCGCGCGCGCTCACCCCACATGCGGCCGTGGCGGAATTGGTAGACGCACTAGCTTGAGGTGCTAGCGGGGCAACCCGTGGAGGTTCGAGTCCTCTCGGCCGCACCACTGAAAAAATAAGCTATTGTTTTGATATCACTTTCAGCGCTACCGCCCTCACCGTCCGCTTTAAACTGCCGTGACGAGTGGCTGCGGCCATGTCCGCTTTACCCCCGAAAGATGGGGTAATCGGCCGGCGAGCTTGTGGATAGCTGAAGATTTTGGGTGCTGCGCTTCAGGCTGATGGTGAAACGAGGTCCGTGTGTACGGCCTCAAGCATCAGAAGGAGAAGCGCAGCATGGACCATTTTGCTGGATTGGACGTTTCGGTCAAGGCGACCAGCGTCTGCATTGTGGATGACACGGGCAAGATCGTTCGAGAAGTGAAGGTTACAAGCGAGCCGGAAGCTCTGCTGCTGGTGTTGAAGAACCCCGCCTACCACTTCAAGCGGATTGGATTGGAAGCTGGACCGCTGTCGCAGTGGCTGTTCAGCGGTCTTGCCGAAGCCGAGTTACCGGTGGTTTGTGTGGAGACGCGGCACATGCAGGCGGTACTGAAGGCGCAGATCAACAAGACGGACCGCAACGACGCGCGCGGTATCGCGCAGATGATGCGGGCGGGGCTTTACCGTCCCGTGCATGTGAAGACGCTACGCAGTCAGAAGCTGCGGATGCTGTTGACCCATCGCCAGCTGCTGCAGTCGAAGGCGATCGCCATCGAGAACGACCTGCGCGGCACTTTACGCAACTTCGGCCTTAAGGTCGGAATGGTCGGCAAGGTGAAGTTCGAGGCGCGCATCAAGGAGCTGGTCGAGAATCTGCCGGACTTGGCTGAGCTGGTCGAACCGCTGCTCGTTGTCCGGCGGGTCCTTCGCGAGCAGTTCGTCATCCTGCATCGCCGTTTGCTGGCCATCGTGCGGGACGATGAGGTGTGCCGGCGCCTGATAACGACACCCGGTGTCGGCCCGGTGGTGGCGCTGACCTATCGCGCCACCGTCGACGTGCCCGCTCGGTTCCGCAAATCCAAGGCAGTCGGGGCGGTGTTTGGACTGACGTGCTCCAAGTACCAATCCGGCGAGATCGATCGCAGCGGCAGAATATCACGCTGCGGAGACGAGATGATGCGGGTCATGCTCTACGAAGCAGCTCAGAGCATGCTGCGTTCAAAGAAATGGTCTTGGCTCAAGGCCTGGGCGATGCAGATCGCCAGGCGCCGCGGGATGAAGAAGGCGATCGTGGCGCTGGCACGTCGATTGGCCGTGATCATGCACCGCATCTGGGTTGACGGCACCGAGTTCCGCTGGACCCGGGACGTGGCAGCGGCATGACAGCCGTGCAGGATCAAATGCGATAGGAGAACACTCGAGCTCCACCTAGCGGTGGAATGATGTCCCTCGCGGGACGATGGATGAGGTGAGTTCGCATGTCCGCTTGGACCTGCCGTTCGTCTGACGGCAAGACCGACCGAAAGATTGTTCCGCCTCGTCTTCGAACCCCATGATGGAAGGGCCTTGGTGCCGATTCCGAAGAGAAGCGCGAGCCCGCGACCGACATCAACACCGTACCAGTGGATAGTCTGAAAGCGCTTGACCCCAAACGGCCGATTAGAGAAGCGGACATGGTCGGCTGGCTGTACTGGAAAGTGTCCAGTTTTTTGCCTCGAAGAAATTCGTCGTCACTGCGCGAAAACGTTGCCGTCGCGCATCGAGCACGTCACACCATTGGTGTGGACCGACTGGATTTCTACCGTGCTGCCGGGATTGATCAAGCTATTCCTTGTCATCGAGCTCCTGCCTTCTGCTTTGCCGTTGATCACCTCGGCAGTGCAGCTCGTAAACGCCTGATCAAAGGTGACCATGATTAATCGTGCGCCACCCTCGGACGGCTGGAGCGCGAGCATCGAATGACCCTCGAAGCTGATCTCGCTATTGCCGTCGCCTCCGACCTGGTCTTTGGAGCCCTCCCTGCCGCGGCCCCTGCGCGCCTGATAGTTTGCCATGCCCGTACGATTGAAGACATTCCCCACAGAGCTCACGTAAACACTGAGCGTGCCGGTTCGCGGCGCCGACCGGAACGTGTCTGAGCTGGCATGGCGCTGCATGCGTTCTTCGCCCCACGAGAGCACGATCGATTTGCCATAGAGGTCCTTAGGTGCGGCGTTCGCGGCTGCGGACGCGAGTGCAAAGAAGGCGACAGGCATCAAGCATTTGGCAGTGCCGATTGGTGTCATTGACCTTGCCCTCACTCGGGACAAATCGTCGTGGGTCGAAAGATACGATGCAAGTCAGACGGGATTCAACGCCTCGATGAAGTGATTTATCCGATCTGCCCCCGCTAAAGCCATGTCCGCTTTACCCCCAATAACGGACACCAACCGGCTGTGTCGGCGTGTCCGCTTTGGGCCAATAGCGGACTCATGCGCTGCAATATAATCGGCAAGCTGCATTTCCGACCTTTAAATCGCAACGATTAAGTCGCTGACCCAATTCGGCCTTGGGTCCGCCCCGATATGAGCCAGATTCGCACGTCTGGCTCTGGCTGATAGTTGGGTCAGAATTCAGCGAGGTTTTGTAGTGAGATTTGCTTTAGTCGTTGCGTTTCTATTTGCAACCTTTCCCGCACATGCCGAGGTCGCTAGCATCTATGGAGGTGGCGACGGCCTTTGTGGTCACCGCACCGCGAGCGGCGCTTCGTTCAATTGTTCGGCTATGACCGCAGCGCATCGTACTTTGCCGTTCGGTACGCGAGTCCGTGTTTGCTATAAGGGCTGCGTGATCGTGACAATCAACGACCGAGGTCCGTGGGTTCGCCATCGTGACATTGACCTGTCACCCGCCGCTGCCAGGGCTATCGGACTGTTGCGAACCGACACAGTGCAAATGTTGGTGAGTGAATAAACGCTGGGCAAGCACTGGCCGGTCCGGCGCAGCCGATGTCCGCTTTACCCCCGGAAGCGGGCACGAAGACCGGCGGCTGGCGCGGCAGCTAAGGGCCATGTGTGGACGGCTCCGAGTTGGCAAGGACTTTCTTGACGAATGCAGCATTGGTCGGTGCAGCCATGTGTTCGGCCTGTTGATGCGGTTCACATGACCGCTGGCCATAATGCCCTCCGCGGATCAGGTCCCGATCAGAAGCGCGCATTCGATGATGCTCTGGCCCTAGTGGGTTGTCCTGATCGCCGGATCGACCGGCTCTGCATTACGCGCTGTTCGCCCTGCCAACCTTCACATCACGCCGGATGTCCGGAGTGATCTCGTTTAGGCCGCGAGCGCGACCGGTTCCCTGTAGCGTTCACCCCTGGCCATGATCGCCCACGCCATTCTGGCGATCTTGTTGGCAAGCGCGATGGCCGCGACCTTCGTCGGCCGCCGCGCCAGCAATGCGGTGAGCCAAGGCCGGTGCCTGGTGCCGTGGATCTTGGCATAGCGGATGACGGCGAGCGCACCGGTCGTGAACAGGCTGCGCAGATAGCGATCGCCTCGTTTGCTGATGTGGCCGAGCCTGTCCTTGCCGCCACTCGAGGTCTGTTTGGGCACGAGCCCAATCCAGGCCGAGAAGTCCCGCCCTGATCGGAACATCTTCGGATCAGCGACGCTGGCAACCAGAGCAGTCGCCAATACCGGACCGATGCCCGGTATATTGTCGAGCCGCCGGCTTGCTTCACTGGATCGGTGCCAAGCCATTATCATACGATCGAACTGTAGGATCTGAGCCCTCAGCATCCGCAGTTGGGCGCCGAGAGCAGCAACACAGGCGCGGGCAACGTCGGGCAACCGCTTATCGCTTGCATTGGCAGCGACCTCGAGCAGTTGTTCAACACCATTGCGTCCGACCGGCGCAACGATCCCAAACTCCGCAAGATGAGCACGAATGACGTTGATCACCGAGGTCTGCTGGCGGATGAACAGATGACGGGTACGGTGGAGTGTCAGGCAGCTCTGTTGCTCGGGCGTCTTGGTCGCCACGAACCGCATGTTCGGCCGGCTAACCGCTTCGCAGATTGCCTCGGCGTCAGTGGCATCATTCTTGTGCCGTTTCACATAGGGCTTCACGTAGGCCGGCGGCATCAGGCGCACAGTGTGACCAAGCGCCTGCAGTTCGCGCGACCAATGATGCGACGAGGCACAGGCTTCGATACCAACCAGGCATGGTGGCAGCCTCTGGAAGAAGGCCACCACGTAGCGCCGCTTGAGCTGGCGACGGAGCACAACTTCGCCCTCGGCATCAATGCCGTGAACCTGAAAGACTGACTTCGCGATGTCGAGACCGATCGTCGTAATCGTTTGCATGACTTGGCTCCTCCGAATCGTGGGGCCTTATCAGCACCCACATCCATGGCACTCACGTGCCGGTGGAGGAGCCGTCCACAGCATCAGAAGCAGACATCGCGGCGCACTTGGCGGCTGACCTGCGGGCGGCTTCTCTACGCTGACAGTTCAGGCGGCGGCTCGCCCGGCTTCAGCGAATAAACTTTAGTTCTTACACCGCCGCAGTCCGTGCATTCAAAGTTTTGGAGCGCAAGTTCACTGCGGGTCGGATGTGGCTCGATAACGGCCTGCATCATTGGCCTGTGACACTTCGGGCACGTTTCACGGTAAAACATGGTCAGAGACATGGTGAGTTCCTTTCACGCTAGGCGAACTGAGGATACTCAAAGGGGTACACTGACGTTCTAGTAACGCCGCTCGCATCCAGGTCCGCGAAAGCTCAAGCAGACCTTGCCTATCCTCGTCGGTTTCGGCGGCGGCGGCCGAGACGATCGCTTCTTTGGCGTATTGCCGGAATTGATCTGTTATCGACATGGGCAACCTCGTGCCCGATCCCGATACCAGCGTGCATCCCCTCACAGTAGCCGTCAGGTCAAAATTGCTCACCTCGCTCAGTTGTTTTGATCCTCAAATGTCCACTTTAGGTCAAAAGCAGACATCGCGGGCCGTTCGGACTATGTCCGCTTTACCCTCCAAAGCGGACATAAAAGGGACATCGCCGAATGTCCGCTTTGGGCCAATACCGGACTCATGAGCGGTGACCTCCTCTGGTGTAAGTATGACAAACGGCAGTGAGCAATATTGCTCAGAAGCCACCGATCGCGCGCGATCATCGCGCTCAGACCATACTAGTTTTCTCTGATCACATTCTCGCCGAACGACGTCGCCAACGCAAATGGTGATGGTCGATGTCGACTACTTTGAGTGAAATTTGGAACTTACCTTCAGCCAAGGCGTTTCTTATCCAAGCGCCAGACTTTCAAGTCGAAGGCACGTGCGCCTTCGTCGGAGTTCACAATGAACATTTTCTACGTCATCGGCGTTGACCGGCCCCCTGCGAGTGGTCCGTTTGGAATGTTAGTTTAGAGCTGGGATTTGCGCCATGGGCTTTGCCGGCCAGACGAGTGCCTCTGGCGCCGGCGGTCGATATCCCAACGAGGAATGCGGCCGCACTTTGTTGTAATGCTGCCGCCAGATTTCGATCATGACCTGCGCCTCTTTCAATGTGTAGAAGATCTCACCGTTTAGAAGCTCGTCGCGCAGCTTACTTCCGTCACCCCTATCGCTCGAACCGCATCAGTAACCAGCCCGCCTTGTGCCATCAGAACATCAACCTGCCGAAGCTTCGCGACAACCTCTTCGGCCGTATGCCGCTTCCTCACCATCGATCTCATCCTCCATGGTCAAAACATACCTCAGGGAGGACCACTTCAAAGGGGGCAGATCAATTAGCTGCCGCGGCATTCGCTGACCGGCGGGGGCTAGAGCGTGTTGCTGGCGTTACCGACGGGCAAGCCATGACTTGGGCATATTGCACACACAACTGGTATCATTGCGGCTGGCCCCAGTAACAGTCCTTCACGACGAAGCAGACGTCGTTACGGAACGCGACGCCAAATGCGCTATATTCCTTTCCGCCATCTATTCATTTTTGCCTCTGTAAACGTATTTGCGCTCTCTCTCCTCGGGGGTTGCGCAAATCGGGCGACTACTTTTTTCAGCGTGAGCCAGCCCGAACTGATTGTTGGACACCCGATGTATTCAAAATTGGACGCGTTCTCATTTGGGCTTGCATGCATGACATATCCAGCAACCGGGGGCGACCACGTAATACCGGTGGGAACTATTGTCCCAAGCGATAGAGAACTACACGAATCAGATATATAGCGCGGTCATGGTCTCAACCGCGAAGCCAACCCGCGCCCAAGCGCGCATCGAGCCGGAGAACACAAGTCACGGAGAAGCGGACGAACGAACCGAGCCAACTGCGGATTTGGTGCAACAGTTCAAGGGCGAATTAAGCGATGAGGAACTGAGGCTGCCGCCCGCAGCAGAGCACCCACCGGAATTTGAACGCTTGCCTGAATCTACATATGAAGGAGCTTGGGAACGCCTGAGATGGCGCGGGCTGCCGCCTCGGGTGACGCGTTCGCCGCAACCGGGCTTTTCAATTTCTTTCGCTTCAATGAATAGAAACCTCTATGCGTTGATGGCGCGGATAAAATCACAGGCAGCCGTAACATTATTTCGAGACTGACTGGCGGCGACGGTCACTCATTATCGTGGGCTGTTATTATTGTGGGGCTGTTATTCGAACAACCGGGCGAGTTCCGATCCGATTTTTGTCCACGTCCCCTTCTGTTTTTCGGTCACGAAAAGATTGCCCACGTCCCAATGAGGCGCCCGCATACCGTCGGTCGTGGCTAACCCACTTTTCCTGAACGGCGTTCTATGGTGATATAGAACTACGTTAGCAGCGCTTTGACTGCGATCATTCAATTGATTTGAGGCTACTGACCGGCCCCCTGCGAGTGGTCCGTTTGGAATGTTAGTTTAGAGCTGGGATTTGCGCCATGGGCTTTGCCGGCCAGACGAGTGCCTCTGGCGCCGGCGGTCGATATCCCAACGAGGAATGCGGCCGCACTTTGTTGTAATGCTGCCGCCAGATTTCGATCATGACCTGCGCCTCTTTCAATGTGTAGAAGATCTCACCGTTTAGAAGCTCGTCGCGCAGCTACTTCCGTCACCCCTATCGCTCGAACCGCATCAGTAACCAGCCCGCCTTGTGCCATCAGAACATCAACCTGCCGAAGCTTCGCGACAACCTCTTCGGCCGTATGCCGCTTCCTCGCCATCGATCTCATCCTCCATGGTCAAAACATACCTCAGGGAGGACCACTTCAAAGGGGGCAGATCACCACAAGCGGACTCACGCACTGCAACTACGAAAACCCTGGCCAAAGAGTTTATGGCAAAGATCGCCGCTGACCTCATGCACGATCGTAGGCGCCCATGATAGCCGCGACATAGCGCTCCATGGAACTCCGCAAGATCTCCTTGGCGCCCGAATGGATTACCCGTTCGAAGTGGTGGCTGTAGACCCGATCGAAAGCGAGAGGCATCAGCGCCGCACCGACAGCACTGACAGCCTTCTCGGATAGCGGAATAAAGTTCGGAATGCTGCGCATGAACGAGAAGGACTTACGGTCGAGGTTGGCGATGGCCATGTCCGCCGAGCACACCACGCCTTTACCCTCGGCCCCTGCCGCCCAATGCAACATCGCTCCGCCGGGGAAGTGCCCGCCGCCGCGGACCAGCGTGATACCTTTCAAGAGTTCGAATCTCTCGCCTTGCCAGAACTTGATGCAGTCGTCCGGTCGCCTCACCCACTTGGCATCGTCGGCGTGGAGATGGATGGGTATGCCGCCGAAGGCCCGGCTCCAGTCGACAAGCGTGGTGTAGAAGTGGGGATGCGAAATGGCGATGGCACGCAATCCGCCAAGCCCGTTGATCAGCGTTACTGTGGCGTCGTCGATCAGCGAGATGCAATCCCAGAGGATGTTTCCTTCGGGGGTACACAAAAGCAGTGCGCGCTGTCCGATAGCAAATTTGGGCGTCGTGCCGATGCCGATGAGACCTGGCTCGTACTGACGGAACCCGTTGTGGTGCGAAATCCTGAAGTCGTTCTAGCGTCGTCCATGATTGTCCCTCAGGAGGGATGAACTGGCGTTCGTCTTCGCACACGGGGCACGAGGCCGGTGGGGCCTCACTTGGCGGATATTGCGTGCCGCAGGTCGAGCAAATGAATGCAGGCATTGTTCCCCTCCCGTTTGGTCGGACCCACGATATCCGCCGTGGGCTCAAGAAAAAAATACATAATCGACTTGTCGGTATAACCTCAGATTATGAAGCTCGAAGCACGATCGCGCGCCTTCGCCGCGTTTGTCCGGCAACGGTCGTTCTCGGTGGCCGCCACGGAGCTGGGCATCAGTCAGCCTGCTGTCTCAAAACACATCGCCGAGTTGGAGGCCGCATTGGGCCTAAAACTCGTTGATCGGGCACGACGGGAGGGCGTGCTCACGATGGCGGGTGACTTTGTTGCAAACCACGTGCTTCGGGCCGAGGCGCTCCTCGTGCAAGCAGGTCTTGGCGCCGGCCAATTCCGCAAAAGCGGCTCCGGCTCGGTGGCGGTGGTGGCCTCATCGCTTACTGGCGGATATCTGCTGCCCGAGATCATTGCCGACTTTCAGCATTCCTATCCAGACGTGCGGGTCACCTTGCAGGTAGGCACCGCCGGGCGAGCAGTTGAATTGCTTCGGTCGCATCACGCCGAGCTCGGCTTCGTCGCGGGGGCCGTCACGGCACCGGAGATCGAAACTGAACCTCTGTTCGAGTACGATGTTATGATCGTCGGCAAGCCAGCGCTCGTACCGCGGCGACCATCGCGTGACAGTTTCGAAAAGGTGACCTGGATTTCCAGAGAGGATGGCTCGGCGACGCGGATCTCGTCATACGCAGGATTGGCGCGGTTGGGCATTGTTCCTAGACACCGGCTTGAATTGCCGTCCAATGAAGCGGTCGTCCACGCGCTGAAGCGAGGCTATGGAATTGCGGCCATCAGTCGCTACGTTGTGGCTGCAGAATTGCGAACGGGATCATTGGCCGCTATCCGCGTTCGTGGATGGAATGTTCGCAACGTCGTTTCAGTACTTCGTGTTCGAGATGCCAAGTTGACACCTTCTGCAGACCTCTTCCAGGCCTTCGTTCGCACGCACCTCGCCGAAATGGCTCACCGGCGAACCCGCTGACGCTAATACAGCCAATTAGTGCTGTTCACGTTCCGCGATGTCCGCTTTGGGTCAAAAGCTGCCACGCGACGCGGCAAGAGGCGCGTCCGCTTTTCCCCCGAAAGCTGCCGCGGCCGCCGCCGACCGGCGTGTCCGCTTTGGGCCATAAGCGGACATCGAGACGTACATCAGCCCAGTGGTCAGAACTACAGCGGTCCCCCGCTATCAAAATGCAAAGGCATAAATTTTATCCCTGAGGCGGCTTCCATTCCGACTTAAGCAAACTGTGTACTGCTAAGTCCTGATATTTGCCGCACTTGTTGCGACGCTGGCGGGCAATACCCTCAGCCCGGAATCCTAGTTTGCGCAGCATTGTTATTGCTCTTGTGTTGTTTGATTGAGGATCAACCTCAATCCGATTAATGGCCAGGGTTTCGAAGCAATGGCGGATCAATGCTCGCAACGCTTCCGCCATCAAGCCTTGGCCCCAAAAGTGGCGTCCAAGCAGAAAGCCGATTTCAAGCCTTTGGTTACCCGCATCGTAGGTGTGATAATTCAGAAGCCCGACGGCTTTACCGTTGAGGATTAGGGCCCATGTTGGCATCTGATGCTTGAAGTAAAATTCGAGTTGCGCCGCAGTCTCAGCTTCATTTGCTGAAGCGGGGAAGTCAAAAAACTACATTGTCTCAGCATCGCGAAATGCAACGTCGTGCAAATCGATTGCATGATTCCGCGTCAGCGACACAAGCAAGATGCGCTTTGTTACAAGTTTTGGAACAAGTGGAGCGCTTGTAGCTTCGGGGTCTACTTTTGCTTTTATGGTCGCAGTGAGTTCAGCAATGACTTGGGCCACTGACCGAGGATTTTCTATCAAGCCAAGTTCTAGTTCCGAACGTAAGCGTGAGGGATCAAATGACATCGGAAACCCGCTCCAGGTCCAGCTGCACGATCCAGTTCTCCAGTTTAGCACGGGCCCGTATGTCAGCCTTGGGTCATTAGCTGCCGCGACGGCCGACGGCGCGACCATGTCTGCTTTGCCCCCAATAACGGACACGAAGACGGTCGGCTTGCGTGTCCGCTAAGGGCCATTAGCAGACATCGACGGGCGGATTGCGGCGAAATTGCCAAGCTGCCGAAGTTATTGGGCCAACTTCAGGCAAATGCGAAGAGAATTTGAGAGCGCGCCTTAGCGTTCGTGCAAATTCTATTGAGTAGGTTTTCTAGTGAGAGGGGCTGTCGCCCTTCGGGTGCGCCGACAACTTGGAGTCGTACATCATTGGTTTCTTTAGAGCCTAAGGAGAGCCCTCCCGCCCGGCGCCGTCTCGGGCATGTGGCAGCGACCGTGTTCGCACAGGACATTGAGCCACACTACTGCCTTGTTACGGACGTTTCCGAGGGCTGCGTGCTGCTCCATGTAAAAACATTCGACGTTCCCGATGTCTTTGCGCTGCTCTTCCACCCTGATGGGCCGGCC
This sequence comes from uncultured Alphaproteobacteria bacterium, assembly GCA_963790975.1. Classification (GTDB taxonomy): domain Bacteria; phylum Pseudomonadota; class Alphaproteobacteria; order Rhizobiales; family Xanthobacteraceae; genus BOG-931. Next base: position 128,384 of record CAWBQV010000006.1, on the reverse strand, counting down.
TACAGCGGCAACTACAAAGTTGTCTGGCGTCATAAAGAAGAAGTTGCTGCCAAGTTCGTTGGTGCGGTCTGAGGATTTGACCGTCTGTCACAACGCATCAGGCTCCAATGGCGAGTGGCCAAGCTGCGGTCGTCGCTGCGCCGCCGAGCGTAATGATAAACTCGCGTCGTCTCATTGAACCCTCCCATTTAAGCAGCACCATTCGGGGACCGGCGGCTTCCGCGATACGATCCAACATGAATTGTCGAAAGCGATCTGTGCTACCGACGGCACCAGGTTGCCGATTGATATAAGCGGGACTTCGGTGCGCCGCCGTTTTTCAGGCAGCTCTAAGTCAAGCAATGCGCTTGGCCGTACGGGCGAGATTACCTGGTTTTGGAAACGGTGTCTGCCGATGTCGGATGTCCGCTTTGGGTCAAAAGCTGCCGCGACGACTGACAGCGATCGTGTCCGCTTTACCCCCGAAAGCTGCCGCGACAATCGATGACCGGCGTGTCCGCTTAGGGCCAAAAGCAGACATCCTCGGACTGTGAAGTGCATCACAGACCGCAGATGTGACGTGTGTTATCGTGCCCCCATGGCTATCGACATCGGCCGTCGACACTTCGTAGTTGGCCTCGGGGGCGCGGCGTTCGGATGGCCGTTCGCAGCGTGTGCACAGCAGCCTGAGCAGATGCGGCGGATCGGCTGGCTGGTGGGATTGCGCGAGAGCGATCCAGAAGCCGTGCGCCGGACGACCGCCTTCGTGCAGGAGCTTGACCATCTCGGATGGATGCAAGGCCGCAATGTCCAGATCGATTTTCGCTGGCTGAGCGACAGTATCGAACGCAACATAACCTATGCGCAGGAACTGGCCGCGCTCAAGCCGGACGTTCTGGTCGCAAGCAGCACGCCGGCGATAAAAGAGCTGCGCCAAGAAACAGGGAATGCCACGCCGATTGTTTTCGCCATCGTGACCGATCCTGTCAGCAGCGGTCTGGTGGCAAGTTTGGCGTCGCCGGGCGGCAAAGTGACTGGCTTCACCAATTTCGAATTTACAATGGGCGGAAAATGGCTTGAAGTGCTCAAAACGGCGGTGCCTTCCGTCAGCAAAGTAGCGCTGATCTACAATCCGCAGACCACGCCGTTTGCCGGCTATTTGAAGTCGATCGAGGCAAGCGCATCGTCGGTTGGCGTCGAACTGACCGTGCGCGGCGTTGCCGATACCGCCGAGATCACCCGCGTCATCGAAGCAACGGGCACCGCAGCCGGCGGAGGTCTTATCATTTTTCCGGACTTTTTCACCGCGGCCAACCACGAGCTGATTATCGCCGCGGCGGCAAAGAACCGCGTACCGGCCGTCTATCCATACCGGTATTTCGCGGCCGACGGCGGCCTGATGTCCTATGGCGTCAACACCGCGGAGGAGTTCCGGCGGGCGGCGAGCTACGTCGACCGCATCCTGCGCGGCGCTAACCCGGGCGAACTACCCGTCCAGGCGCCGAACAAATTCGAACTCGTCATCAATCTGAAGACTGCAAAGGCGCTCGGTCTAGGCCTGCCGCAAATGCTGCTTGCCACCGCGGACGAGGTGATCGAGTAGCGGCTCGGTGCATGTCCGCTTTGGGTCATTAGCTGCCACGCGACCTAATCAGAGGCGCGGCTGCTTTACCCCCGAAAGCGGACACGAAGGCAGAAGGTCGGCGCGTCCGCTAAGGGCCAATAGCAGACATCGCCTGCCGGCATCCGTTATTTGAATTCTAGTGATACTCAACACTACTCGAACGCGAAGCAACGATTGCGTCCATGTGAGCTTCTAGCCGATCAATTTCACGATGTAATTCCGCAACCGATCTTTCGCGATTTCTCGCCTCCGCAAGTTGCGTGCGCAAGTCTTAAATCATCGCTTCTGATGCGTCGAATATTTTTCCTGATCGTTCTAATTTGGCATTCCGCTCAGAAACGACCCCAAACTCCACCTCCTTTTCGCATAGTGCGCGCTGGGATGTAAGCAAAAGACTCGACTCCAATTCGAGTTTCCTCTCAACAACGTGTAAGTTGCTGTGTATAGTTTTGTTCTGCTCTTCCAGCGAGCGGATCGCAGCATTTTTGTCGCTACAATCAGCTTGTAACCGATTGATACGTTCAGAATTCTTGACTAGCTCCGCTAGGGATTTCGCCGACTTCTCTCGCATCTTTTCGACGGTAACTTCCAATCGCCGAATTGACATGGCGAACTCCGCCCGTAAGTGATCTTTGTCGACCCGCAGTTCGACTACCGATGCAGGAATGCAACTGTCCAATCGTCGGGTTGTCAGCCTGACAGCTCGATGATGAACAAGCGGGGTCAAGGCCAAGCCCAATAGCGCGGCAGCAAGAAAGCCGACGGAGAAAATCATTATTGTTTCGATCATGGTCGTAGCGGCCAAGCCGATAAGTGTTCGATGCGATCTGTGGTGCCACAGATAATCGCAATGATCTGCACAGACTAAGAATTAACCTTATCTTGGGGCGCGGCCGCGCTGCTCCGGTTCGGTAGAAAATGCCCATTACCCTGTGATCAAGACTTCGCAACCGCGTCGTCGCACCAAGGAGAACCGCCCCAATGCCTAAGAAAATCAAGAAATCTAAGATCACAAAAAAGGCAGCTAAGAAAATGGCGCAAAAGGCCAATGCATCGGTCGATAACATAAAAGTTTATTCCGAGCGCCACGAAAGCTTTATCACCGCCACCTTCCTGCCAAGACCTCCAAGATACTGAGCTTCCGGATGGCTCCGCGCCGCTTCCCTTGGCGGTGAACATCGCCAAGCTGCCGAGGGTGCCGCGGCAAATTTTGAGAGACATTCCGCGGCCGAAGGATTCAGTCAGCAACGATTAAAGCCGGAAAGGGCGCAGTGCCATAATAAAAGACACATAACGGTTCCGGTCTGTGAAAAAAAGTATTTACTATTTTTGCTCAAACTTCGCCCATGGCTGTCGCCGACCATAGCAGCAGAGCCAAATCGGAGCTTTTCACCGCGCGCCGGTCGTTGATTCATCTCGTCGAGCTATATAACAGCGGGCAATGGAAACGCCTCTACAAAGAGGCGGCATTCGCCGAGGCGGTCCGTCAGGCGATACTGACCGTCGAGCATTGGACGGCTGAGGTTAGTAAGTCCAGCCACGACAAGTGATACACAGCCGAACGTGGTCGCGCCGGTTACCGCGGCCGCTCGTCATCCCCAGGGTCATGACACTCAAGACGCTCGCCGACGTGCGCAAACTGATGGTCATTTGCCCGCCGCGACGCGCACGAAGTCCACATGGCAGCATGTGGCCGCGCAACTGACCGCAGCCGCGCGGGGCGCGGATCCGGGCCACGTTTCCGTGGCGCTGCAAATCGTTTTCATGTTGGAGGGTGTCGAATGCCGGCCGAAATAGCGCCGGGAATCAATCGCAGAAAATGCATCTACCTGACATGGCTCTATCTATTTGAGCCTCTAACTCATTCTTATAAACTCGGCCTTGGCTAATCGTTTGCTGCCAAATGGGTTGGCTATAACGGCCGCCCAATGCGTACTCATCGAACGCCCAGAAGCCGCCTACAATGATGGCGCCCAAAATGACGAAATCGCGCATATAATAATTTTACCTCTGTCGGCTTTATGACAAATTAAGAACAGGCGAACGCCGGGCAAGCGCTGGCCCGCTCGGCGCCATTCATTCGCCAAACACCCGCCGCCTGCGCTCCTCGCGCATCTCGTCGGCTACGCTGGTCCGCGACAACCGCACAAGTTCGGCAAACGGCGCGTTCGGCCGGCACGATCGGCAATTCTTCCGCTCGCTCAAATTATTCGAGGCCTATAAATAATTCTGTAAGATTGGGCATCAGAAAACCGCTCCGACGCGGGCCAAGAAAACCCATCGGCATCGAACCGCCCGCACCATGGTTAGCAATGGGTAAAAAAGCATCGAGCGGCGCATGTCTGCTTTGGGTCATAGGCGGACATCGAAGCCTTCGTAAGAAAAACACTACTGGCGGTCTCGATAGATATATTGAAAATGTTCCCAACCACCCCGCACCATTGTGCAATCGAATGATGTCTGGCTTTTTCCATCGAAACACTGCCAATTTTCACGGTCCAATCCTTGAGGGAACGAATTGTATGGAGGCTGAAAGCTTCCGTTCATGTAAAGGTACTCATACCGCGACGTATCCGGGTGGCTCGAATCGAAGCAGCCACCGACGAGCAAGCAGATGGCGATGCCAAATAAATGTGATCTGGTGAAGCAAGACCACATGAGGTGGCCTACGATTCGCGGTCTGAGAACTTGACGCCGACGCTCAATCCGCTCCGCCAGACGATGCGACAATGGCGCCGCGTGCGACTATTTCTAGTGAGCAGTAGGATGAACGTATCCGGCAACGCATCATCGCTTTGGAGGGCGAGCCGGGCGCCGCTATCCGAGATATCGGATATCGAGCAGGTGATCGGCGGCGTTTCCTTATCGATCAGAATCGCTGCGTCGTAACGGAATTGCCGTCGCGGCTTCTTACGTGAATTAGCGCGATTCACAACTATAGCCTGCCTGCAAAACGATAAACGAAGCTCGTAATTCTCCGTTTCTGCCTAATTCACATTAAGAACTCGTAAATTGAAGCAAGCTCGGATGCCAGCTAGCAGAGCAGTGGCCCCTCAATGGACCTATCATTCCGAATTGCTTCCTGATCTTGCCACGTCCGCTTTGGGTCAATAACTGCCGCGACCGACCTGGCAGGTGGCGTCCGGTTTACCCCCGAAAGCTGCCGCGACTGTCGCCGACCGGCGCGTCCGCTAAGGGCCAAAAGCGGACATGAATCCATCCCGGATGATGGTGTATTGCGCCCCGCGGGAGCTATGCTAAGCGGACGAGAAAGGCGGATGCCTCGGCTGCCCTTGTCATTAGCGAGCTGTCAAAAGGCGTCCTCGAGACGGGAGCATGATAATGTCGCAACTCGAATACACTGGCGGCCTTAAGGCGCTGGCTGACAAGCTGAGGAGCGAGTTCCCCGACATGGACGACGCAAGATTGGAGAGGATTCTGGGAATCTTCGTGGAGCAGATGAAAACACTGGTAGCGGAAGCGACGCAAAAATTGAGAGAGCGCGCGCCGCCTGGGTCCAAGTTGGGTCCAGGAGAGTAGGAGTCGCTAAGTCGTTCCCTATTTAGCAACCGATATGCGTTTGATACCGCCCGAAAGCGGACATCAATCGGACTCCGCTCTATGTCCGCTATGTGCCAGAAGCAGACATGCGCCCCGATCCGCTCGCAGCACGATTGGCTACCGATTTTCATTCCGCTTTGGTGGCCACGTTAGCTGGGTCCCAGGTGACCGGCCCCCTGCGAGTGGTCCGTTTGGAATGTTAGTTTAGAGCTGGGATTTGCGCCATGGGCTTTGCCGGCCAGACGAGTGCCTCTGGCGCCGGCGGTCGATATCCCAACGAGGAATGCGGCCGCACTTTGTTGTAATGCTGCCGCCAGATTTCGATCATGACCTGCGCCTCTTTCAATGTGTAGAAGATCTCACCGTTTAGAAGCTCGTCGCGCAGCTTACTTCCGTCACCCCTATCGCTCGAACCGCATCAGTAACCAGCCCGCCTTGTGCCATCAGAACATCAACCTGCCGAAGCTTCGCGACAACCTCTTCGGCCGTATGCCGCTTCCTCGCCATCGATCTCATCCTCCATGGTCAAAACATACCTCAGGGAGGACCACTTCAAAGGGGGCAGATCACCAGGCACGACCGGTGCAGCACCGCCGCCGCCAGTGCCTGGATAGGATTGTGCTGCCATCTCGATCACGACGTCCTCGGGCAACCGCAGCAGTGCAAGGCCGACTGCGGCCATGTGCGGCCCCCGCGAAGGCTGATCGTGGCTACTTTGCGGGTGGCGACATGGTGGCGATATTGACAAGACACCAGCCTACCGGGGCATTTAAGTAATTGAGAATATATAATCCACTTAATGAGTTAGCTGGTCGGAGCGCCGAGATTTGAACTCGGGACCCCCAGTCCCCCAGACTGGTGCGCTAACCGGGCTGCGCTACGCTCCGAAACCCTGGAAATCTTGGCCGTTTCGCTGACCTACGCCGGTTCGTGCGCCGAAGCAAATGGCCCAGGCCTGCGACGGCGCGCCTGCGAATAAATACAAGTATATCTTTTACATAAATCTATATTCCGCGAATATATACACCGAGACGGCATGTATTTCCCGTATATTTTACCAACGTTTTATGTATTCGCGCGCGGAATTAATGGCGTCAATCCTATAAATCGCAGCACTGCCGGAGCACCGTGCCACCACGCGCCGGAGGCATTGGCGCCCGCGCCTTGGGTGTCGAGCTGAAGCCGGCCGCGCTTGGAGGAAACCATGAATAAGCAAAGCCTGCGTGCTCCCGTTGCCATCGCCGCGCTGACCCTCGCGCTCTCCGCAGCGCCGGCCTTCGCGCAGAGAGCCGCCAATGACGGCGGCGCCCTGTACTCGCCGCCTCCTTCGGCATCGCAGTCACAGCCTGCGACTTCAACTGCGCCGGCTGCGCTACCATCGGCGCGCGGCACGAATGACGGCGGCACTCTGGCCACGCCAACCGCGGCGCAGCTCCAGCCCACGAGAGCATCGGGCAAAACCACCGCTGCGAGCCCGGCTCCCGCGGCAGTCGGCCGCGCCGCGAACGACGGCGGCACGATCCAGTAGCCGCGCGAAGAGCGCCAAGTAGAAGCGCTATTATCGTCAGGTCTTATTATTGACAGGTCCTGGCGAAGTTCCGGCGCGGATTGTGCGCCGGGACTTTGCCGATCTTTTCGTTTTGCGGGATTGCCGCGGACGACGTAGAGTGGCCGGCGTTCCGTCGCGGTCATCCTGGACATTCTCGGACCCTGCCTTGAAGCGGCTTTTCAGCGCGACCAAAAATTCGCTGCGCGGGCTCGTTGACGGATTCAGCACCGAGCCCGCCTTGCGCGACGAAGCGGTGCTTCTTGTCGTGGCATTGCCGCTCGGGTTTTTTCTGGCGCCGAGCGTGGCGTGGTTTCTCGCCATGATCGGCGTCATAATCATCCTGCTCGCCGTCGAGTTCCTCAATACCGGGATCGAAAAACTCGCCGATCACGTCACCCCCGAACAGCATGACGGCATCGGCAGGGTCAAGGATTTCGGTTCGGCCGCGGTATTCTGCGCGCTCTGCCTGACGGGATTGATTTGGCTCGCGGCGATTGCGGTGCGGCTCGGCCTGTTTTAACGCGCCGCCGCGGGATGCTTGGTGAGCGCGGTCAGCTCGCGCCGCGCCTGCTGCAAGGTCTCGGGCAGGCCGATATCGATGAAATAGCCGTCATATTCCCGTCCGCATAGCCGGCGCTCCTCCGCCAACAGCGGGAACAGGTCGGTCTCAAGCGAGCAGGGCAGGGCGTGGATGCGATCGACAATGTCAGCCTGAAGCAGGTAGATGCCGGCGCTGATCAATGCCGGGCCTGCGGTCTGCCGTTTCTCGGCGAAACGCACCACATGCTCGCCGTCGAGTACGACCGAGCCATAGCGCGACGCGTCGGACACGCGACGAAGCGCGATTAAGGCCTCGCAGTCGGCGTTGCCGCAACCCGCGCACAGTGCCCGCAGGTCGATATCGAAAAAACTATCGCCATTGAGGAGCAAAAAGCGCGGCGCCAGGACGTCGCGCGCCGCGAGGAGCGCGCCGGCCGTGCCGCGCGGTTCGGGCTCGACAATGACATGAATGCGGGCAGATCCGATGCTGCGACGATCATACCGCGCGCGCACGACGTCACCGAGATAACCGGCAAGAAGCACGATATCGGCAAAACCCTGTCGGGCTAGTTGGCCGATCACGATATCCAGAAAGACCGCGTCGTCGCCGATCGCCATCAGCGGCTTGGGCACCTTACGCGTGAGATCGCCCAGCCGGGTGCCTTTACCGCCGACGAGAATGCAAGCTTGGCGAATATTTTGCGATGTCATTCCAGCGACCAAGGCTGCACCGTCCGCGAATGATTCGCGTCAATGACTGATGGGCCAGGATTCGGCGCCGCCATCGGTGAACTGGATCGGCGAAGCCGATACTCCGGCCTCACCAAGCGCCATCACCAATCGGTAGCGATGCTCCGGGTCGGTCATGAACATTAGAAATCCGCCGCCGCCAGCACCCGACACTTTGCCGGCAACGGCGCCGTTCTTCAGGCCTAGCTCAAAAATTTCCTCGACCTTCGCGTTGGATACGGATTTTGAGGTTTGCCGCTTTGCCTTCCATGAGCGATTGAGCAATTCGGCAACGTGCCGGATATTTCCGCCCAGCAGGGCCTGCTTCATATCGACCGCATCCGACTTCAATTGATGCATGGCTTCCAGCGCACGTGGATCATGTGCGGTTGCCGCTCTGACCTGGTCTTGAATGATGGCGGAAGCTCGGGATTCTCCGGTGAAGCACACGATCAGCGAAGCTTCGAATTCGCACAGATGCGAGCTTGAGATCCGCAACGGATTGACGATGACACGGTCGCCCGGCAGGAACTCCATAAAATTCAGGCCGCCGAATGCCGCCGCGTATTGATCTTGGCGCCCGCCGGCCAGAGCGAGATCGATGCGTTCGATCTCGAAAGCGAGCCGCGCCACGTCATAGCGGCCCAACGGCAGGCTGAAGGCGGCGCGATACGCTTCGACGAGCGCGACGACGAGCGCCGAAGAGGCGCCGAGCCCGGAACCCGGCGGGGCGTCCACCGTCGTTGTGAGCGTGACCGCGGCAAGGCGGCCGCGCAAGTAATCGCGCACCATCCGGTTATGGACCGCGCGGTGCAGGAGTAACCCGCGATCGAGCGGCAGTTCCGCTACGAGCGGCGTCACATCCTCCTGCCTGACGTCGTGCGCCGAAAAACAAAGTTGATGATCGCGGCGAAAGCTCAAATGCGCGTAGGCGTAGCGGCCGATCGTGGCATTGAGAATGGCGCCGCCGTGCTCGTCGCAATAGGGCGAGAGATCGGTGCCGCCGCCCGCCAGTCCAAGCCGCAGCGGCGCACGCGCGCGGACGCTGAAACGTTTGCCGCCGCCGGGTTGGGGTTTCAGTGAGAGCCCACTGATCGCCACCGCGACGCCGTCGCGAAACGCGTCCAGTGGCGAAAATGCCGGAAAATTCACGGCGGCCCCATGCGAACGGAAGACCCAAGAGAAAGCCCAAGAACAGGGAATGCCAGATTGTTGAACGAAACGTTAATTGGAGATTGCCACGCCGCCGACGGTGTCTGCGTCGCGCGCAACTTCCGAAACCACCTGAACTCGCCAAAGATCAACGGTTTGTGGCCCAGGATTCGGCGGCGCTGACTTTCCGGCTCCACTGAGCAGCCTGAATCGCTTCGCGCAGAAGCTCGCGATAGGGGTAGGCATTATAGGGGCGGATCGGAGCATCGGTGGGTACCAGCCGCTCAAGCGTCGACATGAAACCGGTGGAGTTTTTGTAGAGATGGACATCGTCATCGCGCAGCTCGATGAATTCGGGGATGTCGGTGCAGATAACACGGCCGCCGGCGAGCCGGCCCTCCACCACGCAACGGCCAAAGCCTTCGCGCAGCGAATGCACCCAGACGATCTCATGCTTTCGATATTCCGCGGCCACCTCGCGGTCGGAAAGCTGTCCGCATAGCCGCAACTGGCCTGACTTGAGGAAGCTGGTGAAGGAGCCCAACTTCGCCACATCGGGCGCCCTATGCAGGCCGAGGATCGAGACGCGAAAGCCGGCGGCAAGCGCCTTCGGCAGGTAGTCCGCCACGACCGAGTCGAGATCCTTGTTCGCGGTAAACCCGGTGCAAAAAAGAATTGATGTCTTGACGTCGCGCTTCTGCCGCTCCGCGCCGGCGAGCCGTTCGAAAGTGTAGAATGTGTTGGGCAGGGCGGTGATCGGTCCGGCGCCGAACAGGCCGCTTTCGATCAGTCTTTGGCGCGTCAGCTCGGAGATCGTGAAAACTGGACTGTTCAGCGACCTGACAGCGCCATAGCACGCGAGATAGTAGAGTTTCGACGGCGACAGGCCGCGATTGAGTTGCTCGAGATCGTGGATGACGATCCGGCCGCGCCGCGTCACCAAGTCGATGATGGCGGCGGAGTTATATGGATAGAGTGTGAGGTCGGTATGCCAAAAAAATCCGAGCAATGGCAGCACGATCTGTTCGACCAGAACTGCCAGTGCGTAGAAAATGCTTCGCGGCAGCTTGGCGCAAAAGCCGGGTGCGCGAACGACGCTGACCTCAAATCCTTCGTCCCGCAAACCGTCGATAAGGTTGCGGACATAAAGTGGAATACCGCGATCGAGTACGCCACCGATGAAATCGTTGATGAGAATATGCAAGCTTGGTCCTCGCGATCGTTATGCCGTCGGCGCTTGCCGCGCGCGCAGTACTCGAAACAGCCTGCTCATATCCTGCCGTTCCGAATGGGCTGCAGTCGCGCGGATTGGCCCACGAACGGCGGCGATGGCGAGACATATCGCGCCTACGGAATAGACAATGGTATAGGCGGTCAGGAAACCGACGATGTCGAACTTGGCGACAGCCGACAGGGCCGTGATTAGCAGCATTCCGGCGACGACGGCGACGCCGTTGAAGGCTAGGCTACGGAAGAAACCGGAATATTGCAGCAGCGCTTCCGAAACGATTTGCAGGATGCTCGCGAGAAGCAGAGCAACCAGGATCGGCACGATGCCGGCCGGCACGGTCGCCGCTGCGTGCAGCAGGAATATGAACAGCGGCCCGCCGGCGAAGATCAGCAATCCGCATGCTATTGCCGCCGGCACACAGCAAAGCCCGGCCGCCAGCAACGTCGTTTTCACCAGCCGCTCGGCATCGCGCGCGGCGAGCGCTCGCGTCTGTCCGGGTATGGCGAGATCGCAAATCGCGGCGAAGATGACGCAGGCGCCGCGAAAAATCCGCATCGTGACTTCCAGGATGATCGGCGCCGCGCCGAGCCCGTAGGCCGCCGAGACGAAGTAATAGGGAAACGTCGCCACGAACAGGGCACTGAGCGCGCCGGTGCTGCTGCGCGCGACGGAGTGGCGGTTCTGCCGAAAGAACGACACAAGCTCATGCGGGACGCCGCGCAAATGCGGCGACAGGGCACCGCGGCTGATGAGCTTCGCCGAAGCGGCCGCGAAGAGCGCGCACCAAAGGATGTTCGAGCTGACAAGAAACGCGGTGAACGGCAACCCGGCGAGCATGGCGAGCATCGTCGAGATGTTGACGACGCGCCGGGTCAGTTCGAGCCGTTCGTAAAAGACGAACAGATCGACCGCGATGCTGATGGTTCGCAGCGAAAACCAGGCGAGGTTGAGTACGATGTAGAGCAGAAACAACGCAAGATCGGCGGCGTCATGCACCGTCGATGAAGATCGCGCCGCCACAATGGCGAAACAGACGATCGCCGCCGCAAATGCCAGCGCTATGTAGAACGAGATGACGGCAGTGGCGTCGCGGGCAGCCCGATCGTCGCGTCCGCCGGCAAGATGCGGGCGGCGCAGGTTGACGAACACGATCTTGGCCAGCCCGAGGTCGGTGATCCAAAGCGTATAGCCGATCGCGCCGACGATGATGAAAATCGAAAATCGCTCCGGGCTCAGCACGCGGGCGAACACGAAGGTCTGGACGAAGCCCATGGCGAAAGCGCCGGCCGCGGTGGACGCGCGCAGGAACAGGTAAGGGATGGAGATGAGGCGTTCGCGGGGCTTTTCGGCCGGCGCCGCGTCACCCGGGAGCGATCCGATATTGGCGTGCATGGCCTGCCGTCTAGGCTCCGTCGAGCCCCCCGAAACGCCGACAATGGCAGGGAGTCCGTAACGCGATCTTAATGGCGCCAAGCTAACCAAATCGTGAACCAATTCACGGAGTTCCGTGGCTCGTGTTGCACCGACCGGCCCGCCTGATCGAGCCCGAAATCGTCATCAACGGGCGCTTCCTGACCCAGCCGATGACGGGCGTGCAGCGCTTTGCGACCGAGGTCAGCAAGGTTATCGATGAGCTGATCGACAGCGGCGAATATGGCGAACTCGCCGGGCGGATCGAAATCCTGGCCCCGCGCGCGGCCCGGGATTTTTCCTTACCGCACATCCCGCTCCGCCGTTGCGGACTGGGCAGCGGTTATTTCTGGGAGCAGGCGGAGCTGCCGTTTTATGCTCGCGGCCGCCTGCTGCTCAATTTTTGCGGGCTTGGCCCCATCATCACGCGCAACCAGATCGTGGTGGTGCACGACGCCACTCCACTCGCGCGGCCGGCAACATTCTCGCCGCGGTTTCGCGCCGCCTACAGATTTTTGGTTCCGCGGCTTTGCCGCCGCGCGCTTGGCACGGCTACGGTTTCGGAGTTTTCACGGCGCGAGATCGGCAAGTGGTACGGCGCCGACGTTAGCGCCATGTCGGTCTGTTACGTCGGCGCCGATCATATCGCCAAGGTCGTCGCGGACGATTCGGTCATCCAACGGCTCGGTCTTGCCGGCCGCAAATTTTTCCTCTGCGTCGGCATCGGTCACAACAAAAATCACGAGGTGCTGTCGGCCGCGTTCGAGAAAGCGGGCATACCGGATAGCCTCTTGGTGTACACCGGCCGCCGCGACCCAAAGATCAATGCGCCGCGCAGCGACGTGGCTCTGGACGGCGTGCGTTATGCCGGTCGCGTATCCGACCCCGAACTGCGTGCGCTCTATGCGCATGCCGAAGCACTGGTGTTTCCGTCTTATTACGAGGGTTTCGGCCTTCCCCCGATCGAAGCCATGGTCTGCGGCTGTCCGGCGATCATCAGCGATCAGCCGGCACTGGTCGAGATGGCTGGCGATGCCGCTCTGCAGTGCCGGGCCGACGATGCCGATGAGCTTGCCCGCCTGATGCGGCTTATCCATGACGATCCGGCGCGGCGTGAAAGCCTCATCGCCGCCGGCCGTGCGCGCTCGGCGCGGTTCACCTGGGAGGCGACGGCGCGTAATTTACTGGCGCTGTGCGCGCAAGTGGCCGGCGGGCGAGAGCCCGGGCAGCCATTCGTGCCTGAGCGAACCGCGCGCGCTCCTAGACAGTAGAGTCTAGCGTCAGGTCGCGGCTGGCAGCATGGCCGCGCCGGCGTTCATCGCAAAAGCTTGGCGGCGGCGCCAGTTGAGGTTCGCCACCGAAAGCCCCCAGACCATGCCGACCAGCAGGAAGAAATGCCGCCAATGGTCGGAATCGATGATGCTGCCTTCGCCAACCTCGCCGATATACGAGGCATAGGCGGCGATAAGATAAGGCCGCCACGGCGTCGGCATCATCACGCAGCGCAGTCCCAACAGCAACGTGAGCAGCACCAGCGTCAAATAGGCTGCGCCGCCAAGCCAGCCATAGACGATGAAACCCTGCATATAGACGTTGTGTTGCTGGCCACCGAACAGATCGGTGAATTTGAACGCTCCCAGGCCGAGCGGGTTTTCCAGAATGGCGGTCAGCGCGATTTCCTGCAGCGTGAAGCGGCCCTGGGAGCCGGTGTCATAGGGCTGCAGCGCTTTGGCGCGTCCGACGAATGTCTCGTGAATCGACGGAATGGATAGAAGCGCGATCACAAGCACCGCGGTGACGACCGCGGCGAGCAGGCTGATCGCGACAATGCGCCGGCGCGAACGCGAATCGGGCGCGGCGAAATAAGCAAGCGCGACGGCAACAAGCGCCGACACGATGAAATGAATCCAGGCGCCGCGCGAGAAGCTCAATAACAGCCCACCCAGCATCGTGAGCATCATTGCGAGCCCGGCAAAGCTCACGCGTTCCCTGAGGAATCTCAAAATGAGCATCAGCAGCGGAAAGATCACAAACGGCCCGTAGACGTTTGGGTCCTTGAATGTCGCGCTGACGCGGCCGTTCAACAAAAACACGTGGTACCATGGCACCAAATGGAACCAGCCGATATAACCCGCCGCCGTCGCGACCAGCGCGGCAATGAGATAGGCGCGGCGCAGGATCGAAAGCCGCACCAGATCGCCCTCGCAGAACAGGCACGCGAAAAGGACGCATGAGATGTCGAGATACGCCGACGTTCCGAGGAACTGGTAGGCTCTTGTGTCGTCGTCAACGATGGTCGCGATGCAGCCGCCGACGAACCAGAGCACGATCAGGACGAGGAGAGGGACAAGTTTGGGATCGAATCGGACGTGGGCGAGGATGCAGGCGACGAGCAGGACGAACATCAACAGGTCGGTCGGTGACGGCTCGATGAACGCGATCGAGCTCGTCAGGATGGTGATAAAGAGAACGAAGTTTAAGAGCCGCTCGGCCAGTGCCTTTGAGCCGCCACGCTCCGCAGTGGCGAGAGCCAGCGCTGGTGCGCCCATCAATAGGCGCCTTCGCCGCGCAAGAGCGCAAACGGCGTTCGTGCCAGGATGTAGAGATCGAACAGGATCGACCAGTTCTCGATATAGAACAGGTCGTGCTCGACGCGCTGCTGGAGCTTTTCCGTGGTGTCGGTTTCGCCGCGCCAGCCGTTGACCTGGGCCCATCCGGTGATGCCGGGCTTAACCCGGTGCCGGGCGTAATAGCCGTCCACCACTTCGTCGTAGAGATGATTCTCCGCCTTGGCCTGCATGGGATGCGGCCGCGGGCCCACCAGCGACAGGTTGCCGGTGAAGACGACGTTGAACAGCTGCGGTAGTTCGTCGAGGCTGGTCTTACGAATGAAACGGCCGACGCGGGTTACTCGTGGATCGTTTTTGGTGACCAACCGAGCCGCATTTAGGTCGGAGTGCTCCACATAGAGCGAACGGAATTTCCAGACTTCGACACTCTTGTTGTTGAAGCCCAAACGGCGCTGCTTGAAGAAGACCGGTCCCTTGCTGTCAAGCTTGATGGCCAGCGCGATCAAAAGCATGATCGGCGAAACGCCGATCAGCACCAGCGAGCCGATGATCTTGTCGAACAGCCACTTCATCACGATGTCCCAATCGGCGATCGGGCGGTCGGAAATATCGAGCACCGGGACCCGGCCGATGTAGGAATAGGAGCGGGGACGAAAGCGCAGCTTGTTGGAATGCGCGGCAAGCCGGATGTCGACCGGAAGCACCCACAGCTTCTTGAGCATCTGCAGGATGCGGCCTTCCGCCGAGACCGGCAGCGAGAAAATAACGAGATCGACCCGCGTATGCCGGGCAAATTCTACGAGGTCGTCGACGGTGCCGAGCTTGGGAACGCCGCCGCACGTCGTCGAGCTGCGTTCGTCGCCGCGATCGTCGAACACGCCGATCACACACGCGTCGGAATCGCGCTGTGCGGCCATTTCGGCAATGAGCCGTTCGCCGCTGCCGCCGGCACCGACCACGACGGTGCGGCGATCGAGCCGGCCTTCGCGGGTCCAGCGCCGGACCACGAGGAACAGCGCGCGCCGAAACGCGATCAGCACGAACAGGCCGGCCACGTAGTAGCTGCCGAGCCAGGCCCGGGAAAACTCGTCACCGGCTCGCGTGAAATACGACGCCGCGACCGCGATCAGGAAGACCACCGACCACGCCGAGGCGAGCCGCATATATTGCTTCTCATGACCGCGGAACGCCTGGATCTGATAAATGTCGGCGGCCTGGAATGCGAACAGCGACAATAGCGAAATGCCGGCGATGCAGGCCAGGTAATAGCGGGCGGAATCGGCGGCCGGCGTCACGTACCAGAAATAAAGCGCAAGACCGACCGCCGCGACCAGTCCGACCTCGATCACGCGCACGAAACCGGCAACGACGATGGGCGAATAGGCGCGCTTGAATCGCTGCGCGGCGATCTCGATCGCGGCTGCCGAGAGCGCACGCACCGGCGAGGCCTTGGCGGCGATGTGCGGCATCGACCTGACGGCGGACGAAACCGCAGCGGCTGTTTCGAATATCGTGGTCTGGTCGGGTCCGGACATAATCCGCCAAAAACTCTCCGCCGGCGATCGGTTGGTCCCGACACCGCACCGGCAATTTGCCGGCAACATAGTGAATAAACTTCAAAAATTGGTTATGCGGACTGCACAAGTTGTTGCGCGGCCAACGACTTCACGGTAGGCGGCGAGGTTGCCCTCTACCATTGAGCGTAGCGAGAATTCGCTGCGTAACCGCGCCTGGAGCAATTGCGCGCTGCGCTGCATGTCTGCCGGGTTGTCGAGCGCCTTGGCGATGGCGCCGACCAGCGCGACGACGTCGTCGGGTGGAATCAGCCGGGACGCCTGGGGCCCAAATATCTCCGAATTGCCGCCGACGTCGGTGGCGACCACCGGAAGGCCGGCGGCCGCGGCTTCGAGCACCACATAGGGCAGCGATTCGGCGCGCGAGGGGATGACGAACACGCGGCCCATCGCGAAAGCCTTGCGCGCCGGACAGTGGCCGATGAAATGGACTTGTTCGGCGATACCGAGGCGTTGCGCCAGGGCGTGAAGCTTTGCGGCGTCCGATCCTTCGCCGGCGATGGTGGCGCGGATGCGCCGGCCGGATTGCGCAAGAACGGCAATCGCCTCGATGAGAACGTCGATGGCCTTGACCGAGCGCAATTCGCCGACGCAGACGATGTCGGTGGCGTCCGGGCTCGGCGTGATCGGCTCGAACTCGGCTTCGGCGATGCCGTTGCGCACGACCCGCACCATGGCGCTCGGCCGGCCGATTTCGCGGCGGTAGAGGTCGGCGATATAGCTGCTTTCAAAGAGGAACAGATCAGTGAGCGGATTGAGAATCCGCTCCAGCGAACGATAAAAGCCGCCTTGCAGCGTGCCGGGACAATAGATCAGTGAGCCGCCATGCGGCGTATAGGCGCGGATCGCGCGCGGCGCGCTCGGCGTCAGCCGCGCCAGCGCCGCGCCTTTGGCGCCGTGGCCGTGCAGCACGTCCGGCGCGATGGCGCTGACCCGCCGTGAGAGGCGCCACAGTGCGTAAACGTCGCGTACGCCAAGCTGGCGGGGGATTGGAACGCGCTCGACTCCTAGCGCCAGGAGCGGTGCGAGTTCGGCGAGCACAGCGTCGGCGCGCGCGCCGCCGGTCAAGCTGTCGACGATCAGGCCGACGCGATGGCCGCGCTCGATCTGGCCGCGCGTCACGTCGAGGACGTGGCGAAACAGGCCGCCAAACGGCCCCCGCATGACGTGCAGAATCTTGAGGCTTGTCGGGGCAAACGTGGCGCGCGACGGCTCGGTTGCGGGCGCGCGTGCCGCGACGGCAGCCCGCGCCGGCGCACGGCCAAAAGTCACCCGGCCAAGCGTCGAATTGAAGGGGTGCGGATCGCCCATGTGCGATTCCTAAACTTGCCGCCAAAACGTTAAGCCGGATTGAGGACCTGCACGGGTTAATAAAGCCTGACATGCCGGCAGTTGCTGAGCGCAGGGATGCGCCAAGAGGCCGCTTTAACCGGATGGAAACCATAATAGTTTGTGATTGCTTATGGCCTTGCGGTCCGTCGGCAAGTTTGTTGCTAAGAGTCTCGCTATGAGACCGAGCGTGGCGTCGCCGGCGCCGCGGACCAGCGCCCTGTCCAACGGCGAGTTGGACCTGGCGGCGCTTGGCACGACGCTGTTACGCAAGAAGTGGAAAATCCTGCGGCCGACGATCCTCGTTGCGCTGATTACGTTGCTTGCGGTCCAGGTGGTGACGCCGAAATATCTCTCGGAATCGCGGGTTTTCATCGAAGGACGCGACAACGTCTACCTACGTCCGGACGTCGACCGCGACGTCAACGACCGGCCGATCGTCGACCTCGAAGCGGTGACGAGCCAGGCGCAGATCATCATGTCGCGCGATCTCGCCAAGGAGGTCATCGCCAAGCTCAAGCTCGGCGATCGTCCGGAATTCGATCCGACGCTGTCGGGAGTGTCACCGATCAAGGCGGTGCTCGGGCTATTCGGCCTGGTGCGCGACCCGCTGAGCATGACCCCGGAAGAGCGGGTGCTCGAAGCCTATTACGACCGGCTCACGGTGACGCCGGTCGCCGATTCGCGCGTCATCGACATCGACTTCCTGTCGCAGGATCCGGAACTCGCCGCCCAAGTCGCCAACGCCATCGCCGAAGGCTATCTGCTGCGTCAGCGCGAGGCCATGCAAGACCAGGCCAAGAGCGCTGGCGACTGGCTGGCCGGCGAAATCGATACCATGCGGCAGAAGGTGGAAGACGCCGAAGCCAAGGTCGAGGACTTTCGCGCCAAGGCCAATCTGTTGGTCGGCACCAACAACACCACGCTGTCGGCCCAGGAACTCGGCGACGTCAACGCCCAGCTCGCCGCCGCGCGCGCGCAAAAGTCCGATGCCGAGGCCAAGGCGAAATTGATCCGCGACATGCTGCGGTCGGGCGAGCCGATCGAATCCTCCGATATCCTCAATTCGGAGCTCATCCGCCGCCTCGCCGAGCAGCGCGTCACCTTGAAGGCGCAGCTTGCCGAGCAGTCGTCGACGCTGCTCGACGATCATCCGCGCATCAAGGAATTGAAGGCGCAGATTGCCGATCTCGACCAGCAGATCAGGGCCGAGGCGGAAACCACGGCGCGCTCGTTTGAAAACGATGCCAAGCTCGCCAGCGCGCGCCTGGATTCCCAGGTCGCCAACCTCGACCAGCTCAAGAGCCAGGCGGCGGGGACCAACGAGCAGGATGTGCAATTGCGCGCGCTCGAACGCGACGCCAAGTCGCAGCGCGATTTGCTGGAGTCCTATCTCGCTAAATACCGCGAGGCGACCTCGCGTGACACCATCAATTCGACGCCGGCCGACGCCCGCATCGTATCCAGCGCCACCGTGTCCAACATTCCGGCTTATCCGAAGAAACTGCCGACGGTGCTGATCGCAACTTTCGCGACATTGATCCTCAGTTCCGGCATCATCATGACCAGGGAGATTCTCGCGGCTCCGGTCGGGTTCTTCCCGGCGCGGGGCGGCGAACCCGCATTTGCGTCGGATGGGCTTGAGCCGCGCGTTGCCGCTGTCGTTGCGGCGCGCGAGCCGTCGGCAGCGTCCCCGATGTCGATCGCGACCGTCGCCTACAATCTGCGCCGCGCCGGCGGCGCCGCAGCCGGGCGCCTTGCCGTGTTCGGTGCCGCGCCGGGATTAAATACCAGCCAGACCGCGATCAAGCTTGCGCGGGCGCTGGCGGAGGATTCTCGTGTCGTACTGGTCGGGCTCGCTTCCGGCGATACCGCGATCAGAGGCATTTCGAACGAGCCGTCGGCGGCCGGTCTTGCCGAGCTGGCCCGCGGCACGGCTACCTTCGGCGCCATCATCACCAAGGACAAGCTGTCGCCCCTGCATCTGATCTCGGCGGGGCTTTCCCCGCTCGACCGCATCGAGGTCCTGTCGGCGCCGGGCATGGTGACGAATTTCAACGCCTTGGCGCAGAGCTACGATCACGTCGTCGTCGATGCGGGCTCGGTCGCGGGTCCCGAGATCGAGCGTATCGCCGAAATCGCTCCGCACGCCGTGCTGGTCACCGAACTCGGTGGCGAATTCGGCGACAGCCTCGGCGCGCGAGCGTCTTTTGGCTTCGGGATTTGGCGACGTCAGAATATTTTCCGGCGCCTATGGCAGCCCCGCCGAGACCGCCGCGGCCGCGTAAATCCGTCACGGCCGCCGTGGTAGGATAAGCACGCCAGATTGTGGCGGTCCGGCAAATGCTTGACCCCGCTGCAGCCTTGGCAAAAGATTATAAACTCAACCTTATGATGCTGGACGGGTTGACGAGGCAGCGTCCGTGGCCGGCTTGAAGCACACCATCATTCGCGGCGGCTTGGAGTTGCTCTATTTCAGCGGCGCGCATATCGCGCTCCGGTCTTTTGTCCAGGGCGTCGGCGCCATCTTGACGTTGCATCACGTGCGCCCGCCGCGCCCGGGCCGGTTCCAGCCCAATCACATCCTGGAAGTCACGCCGCGCTTTCTCACCCGTGTCGTGAATGCGCTGCGCCGTTCCGGCGTCGATCTCATCAGCCTCGATGAGATGCACCGGCGCATGACCGAGGGCGATTTTACGCGCCGCTTTGTCTGCCTCACCTTCGACGACGGCTATCGCGACACGCTGCAATGGGCCTATCCGATCCTCAAGGAGGCCGGCGCGCCGTTTGCGGTTTACCTGCCGACGAGCTTTCCCGACCGGCTCGGCGAATTATGGTGGCTGGTGCTCGAAGCGGTGATCGCGCGCAACAGCCGTATCGGCCTCGTCATCGACGGCCGCGATTGCAAGTTCGACTGCCGCACCGTGGCCGAGAAGCGGATGCTGTTCGACGAGCTCTATTGGTGGCTGCGCGGCCGGCCGACCGAAGCCGAACTGCGCAGCGTGGTGCGCAATCTCGCCGCGTTCTATCACGTCGATGTCGCCGCCTTCTGCGACGAATTGTGCATGAACTGGACGGAAGTGGCAACGCTGGCGTCCGATCCGCTGGTGACCATCGGCGCCCATACCGTCAATCATCCGGTGCTGGCCAAGCTGTCCAAGGAGACCGTGCGCTCGGAGATTGATTTGAGCCGCTCGGTGATCGAGGCCGCACTCGCGGTGCGGCCGCAGCATTTGTCCTATCCGTATGGCGACCGCACTTCGTCTGGCGCGCGCGAATTCGAGATCGCTGCCGAACTCGGTTTCAAGACCGCGGTGACGACCCGGCCCGGCGTGTTGTTCCCCGAGCACAACCAGCGCATGATGGCGCTGCCGCGGATTTCGCTCAACGGCGATTACCAGCGAATGCGCTATGTGCGCGTGTTGCTGTCGGGAACGGCGACCGCGATGTGGAATGGGTTCCGCCGCCTCGACGCTGCTTAGGCGTTTTCGCGCCGCGACATCCAGGCCACGATCGGCATCGCCGGCAACACCCAGCCCAGCCCGGCGATCACGTAATAGGCGACCGACAGGTACGAATTGTCGCGGATCGCCGGAACCTGGGCGAGCGCCATCGCGACCAACGCCCACACAATCACCAGTACGAGCAGCGTGACGGTGCCGAGAAATTTGCGCAGACGAATTGGCATGACGGCGGTGAGACGGCGTCGGTTGCGAGGGTAGCGGCAGCACTATATGGTCCGCGCGCCTGCGACAAGCGATCGGTGATGACGGCTCGGCTTTCGGACCAACATGGGCGTGCGATACGGTTATGGCTCTATGCCGTCGCTGCGCTGGTGCTTGCCATGGTTTTGGTCGGCGGCGCGACGCGGCTCACCGAATCCGGCCTCTCGATCACCGAGTGGCAGCCTGTGATGGGCACGCTGCCGCCGCTCGACGACGGGCAATGGCAGAGCGAGTTCGAAAAATACCAGGCCATTCCACAATACCGCGAGCTTAACCGCGGCATGAGCCTTGACGCATTCAAGACCATCTATTGGTGGGAATGGACGCACCGGCTCATCGGCCGGACCATCGGCGTCGTGTTCCTGCTGCCGCTTTTGTGGTTTCTGTGGCGCGGCTGGATCGCGCCGGGCTTGCGGGCGCGGCTCTGGGTGATTTTCGGGCTCGGCGCGCTGCAAGGCGCGGTCGGCTGGTGGATGGTCGCTTCCGGCTTGGCCGATCGCGTCGAAGTCTCGCAGTACCGGCTGGCGACGCATCTGGTTCTCGCCTGCGTCATCTATGTCGCGCTGCTATGGACGGCGCAGCGATGGGACGACGAGCCATCCATGCTCGTGCCCGCGCGGATCCGCGCTGGCGCCATCGGACTTCTCATTTTGGTTCTGGCACAAATCTATCTCGGCGCACTGGTAGCGGGCCTTCGCGCCGGACACATCTACAACACCTGGCCGCTGATTGACGGCGCGTTCGTCCCCGATGCCTCGCGCTTGTTCTTTGACGTTCCACTGTGGCGGAATTTCTTTGAGAACACGCTGACCGTCCAGTTCGATCACCGCATGCTCGCCTATACGATCCTGCTCGTCGCGCTCATTCATGCCTTCGATGTGGCGAGCACTCTGAAAAAGGGGCCTGTCGTCGTCGGCGCCGTCGTCCTCGCCGCCGCGATAGCGCTGCAAGCACTGCTCGGCATTTTTGCGCTCATCATGGTGGTGCCGATCGACCTTGCGCTGATGCACCAGGCGATGGCGATGCTGGTGCTGACGGTCGTGACATTGCACGCCGCGATGGTCGCCGAACGCTCACCGCGCGGCGCGCTCGCTCCGCCGCTGCGGGCGTGAGCAGGCCTAATCCGCCAGCGCCTGGTCGAGGTCGGCGATGATGTCGTCTTTGTCCTCGATGCCGATCGACAGCCGCACCACGTCCGGACCGGCGCCGGCCTGGACCTTCTGGGCGTCGGAAAGCTGACGGTGCGTGGTCGAAGCCGGATGGATGATGAGCGAGCGCGTATCGCCGATATTGGCGAGGTGCGAGAACAGCTTCACGTTGGAGACGAGTTTTACGCCGGTCTCGTAGCCGCCCTTGAGCCCGAACGTGAACACCGCGCCGGCGCCCTTCGGGACGTATTTCTTGGCGAGGTTGTGATAGCGGTCGCCGGGCAGGCCCGGATAGCTCACCCATGCCACTTTCGGATGCCCCGCGACCCATTCCGCGACCGCTTGCGCATTGTCGCAATGCCGTTGCATGCGCAGCGGCAGCGTCTCGATGCCGGTGAGGAACAGAAAGGAATTGAACGGGGAAAGCGCCGGCCCGATATCGCGCAGCGCCAAAACCCGGCAGGCGATGGCGAAGGCGAAATTGCCGAACGTCTCGTGCAGCACGATGCCGTGATATTCCGGCCGCGGTTCCGACAGCATCGGATAGCGCCGCTCGCGCGACCAGTTGAACGTGCCGCCGTCGACGATGATGCCGCCGATCGAATTGCCGTGGCCGCCGAGAAATTTGGTCAGCGAATGCACGACGATGTCGGCGCCGTGCTCGAACGGCTTGCACAGATACGGCGTGGCCAGCGTGTTGTCGACGATATACGGCACGCCGGCGCGCCGGGCGATTTGTGAAACCGCCGCCATGTCGGTAATGACGCCGCCGGGATTGGCGATGGATTCGGTAAAAATCGCCTTGGTCTTCGGACTGACGGCGCGCTCGAACGAGCCGATGTCGTCGGGGTCCGCCCAAACCACGTTCCAGCCAAAGTTCTTGAACGCGTGATTGAACTGGTTGATCGAGCCGCCATAGAGCTTTTTCGACGCCACGAACTCGTCGCCGGGCTGCATCAGGCAATGAAACACCAAAACCTGCGCGGCATGGCCGGACGCCACGGCCAGTCCCGCCGTGCCGCCTTCGAGCGCGGCGACGCGCTCTTCAAGCACCGCGGTGGTCGGATTGCCGATGCGCGTGTAGATATTGCCGAAAGTTTGCAAACCAAACAGCGAGGCGGCGTGATCGACGCTCTCGAACACGTAGGACGTGGTCTGATAGATCGGCGTCGCGCGCGCGCCGGTCGTCGGATCGGGCTGCGCGCCGGCATGAACGGCAAGCGTGGCAAAGCCCGGGATGCGTTCGGTCATCGGCCTGTCCTCATCGGGGAAAGCGACCGCCTCGGTTTATAGGACCGGCTGAGGCCGTCAAGGCGCAGGGTTGACGCCCGACCAATAGGAAACCGCCGCGCTGCCGGAC
The DNA here is from genome assembly GCA_963790975.1 of uncultured Alphaproteobacteria bacterium. Lineage (GTDB taxonomy): Bacteria > Pseudomonadota > Alphaproteobacteria > Rhizobiales > Xanthobacteraceae > BOG-931. The sequence goes on along the minus strand of CAWBQV010000006.1, from coordinate 104,903 downwards.
GCGGCGAAGGCAGAATCTTTTTCTTCGTTACGGCGGCGATGGATCAGCCGGCCGCAGCCGTCTTGCGATTGAAGTGCGTCAGCGCACTGCGGCACGCAGGCGAGACATGGCTGCGATTGGAGAGAAGGCATGCCGCCACCTGCTCGCGATTGGGAATGAATTGTCCGCAGATCGAGAAGGCGTCTTGCATGCACGCGCCTGAATCGTCGGCAAAGACGGCGGCGGGCGAACATGACAAGCCAAAAACCGCTAGCGCAACGGCAGCGTGAAATCGCATAGCAACCTCCTGAACGCATGGCGCTCTAGCGAGCCTGCAACACTCCCCTATTAGACGCATGGAGGAGGTAAAAGGTTCCGTTCGGCTCGCCGGGGCCGAAAATACTCAGCTTTTGCCTTCTTCGCGCTGCACGCGATCGGCGGCTTCGGTCGTGCCGCCGGCCGAGCTGGAGCGGTTGAGCGAAAGACGTTGAATGCCTCCGCCGACGGTCGCTTTCTTTGAGCTCAACGTACGCGTGTTCACGCCCATCCAGGCGATTTCCGACGACAGCCGGCCATATTCGATCTTCGGACAGCGGTTCATCACGACCTTGAACCCATTGGCTTCGGCAAGCGCTGCGGCTTCATCGTTGCGCACGCCGAGCTGCATCCAGATGACTTGCGGCCGCGGCTTGAGCGCGAGCGCTTCCGCGACGATGGCCGGCGCATATTGCGAGCCGCGGAAAATATCGACCATGTCGACCGGCTCGGGAATGTCGGCGAGCTTGGCGTAGGTCTGCTGGCCCAGCAAAATCTCCCCGGCATGGCCCGGATTGACCGGGATCATGCAGTAACGGCGTTCGAGCAGATATTTGAAGGCGAAATAGCTCGGACGATTTTCCCGCTCCGAGGCGCCGACCATGGCAATCGTCTTCACGGTGCTGAGAATGCCGCGGATGTATTTGTCGTCGTAATTGTCGTGATTCATTGCGATCCGGCGTGTCGGTCGCGCCAACATAGTCATCCTTTCGCCGCAGCGAAAGGTCGCCATTGCACCGGCGCATTGCCCGACTCAGTCGCGCGACCTAACCTCACCGCACTCAAGTCGCCATGCCAGCCGTCATTTGCCGGTGAGCCGATGTCCGATACCGACTCTCTCAAGCAGCTCGCTCAGCTTGCTGCTTACAACACCATCTGGTCGGACCATGCCCGACAGATGAATCTATTGCGGTACTGGGCCGACGAGCTTGCCAAGCCGCGCAACGCCGATCCCAAGCGCCTGCTGCGCTACGGTTTCAAGCTCTATTCACAAAACGACGAAGACGGAATTATGCAGGAGATTTTCAGGCGGGTGGGGGTGACCAACCGCTGTTTTGTCGAATTCGGGGTGGAGTCGGGACTTGAATGCAATTCCGTCAAACTGCTGGTCGAGGGCTGGCGCGGGCTCTGGCTCGATGGTTCGGCGGCGCACATCGAGAAGATACGCACGCATTTCAAGACGTTCGTCGATGACGGCCGGCTGACAGCTAATGAATGCTTCGTGTCCGCCGAAAACATCAATGCGATGCTCGAGCAGGGCGGCGTCACCGGCGAAATCGATTTCCTCTCCATCGACATCGACAACAATGATTATTGGGTTTGGAAGGCGATCGACACGATCAGTCCGCGCGTGGTTGCGATCGAATACAACGCCTCGCTGCGGCCGCCGCTCTCGCTCGTCATTCCCTACGAGCCGGGGCGCGCGTGGGACTACGCATCGAATTATTTCGGTGCCAGCCTCGAAGCTTTGGTGCGGCTCGGGCGCGGCAAGGGCTACCGGCTAGTCGGCTGTAATTTCTCCGGCGCCAATGCGTTTTTCGTGCGCAACGATATCGCCGGCGACTATTTCCTCGATCCGGCGACCGCCGAAGAGCATTACGAGCCGCCGCGCTACTTCTTCAGCTTGCTGAAACCCGGCCATCAGCCGAAGCCCGGGGTGTATATCGCGGTTTGAGAGCCGAGCTGCGCGGCCTCGATCAGCGGTCTTCCCACTTCGGCTCGCGCTTTTCGATGAAGGCCGAGATGCCTTCCTCGGCGTCGCGGGCAAGCATATTTTCCACCATGACCTCGGAGGCGTATCTGTAGGCCTCGGCGAGTGGCATTTCGGCCTGGCGATAAAACGCCTCTTTGCCGATCTTGACGGTGAGCGTCGACTTGGCCGCGATTTTTTCCGCGAGCTTGAGCGCCTCGGCGCGCTCGTGGCCAGGCGCGACCACCCGGTTGATAAGGCCGATGCGCCAGGCGTCCTCGGCCGAAATCAGGTCCCCGGTCAGCAGCATTTCCATCGCGGCTTTGCGCGACACATTGCGCGACAGCGCGACCATGGGGGTCGAGCAGAACAGGCCGATATTGACGCCGGGAGTGGCGAATTTTGCCGCGGCAGAAGCGACCGCAAGGTCGCAGCTTGCCACGAGCTGGCAGCCCGCCGCCGTAGCCGTGGCCTGAACCGATGCGATGACCGGCTGCGGCAGCGCCACGATCTGCTGCATTACCTCGCTGCACAGTCCCATAATGTGTTTGAAATAGGCGCGCCCGCGGTCGGCGTCGGAGCGGCGTGCATTGAGCTCCTTGAGATCATGGCCGGCGCAGAAGGCCGGACCGTTCGCGGCCAGCACGACCACGCGCACCGTGCGATCATGTGCGATCGCGGTGAACGCATCGGACAGCGCCTCCAGCATCGCCTCGGACAGGCTGTTGCGCGCCTGCGGCCGGTTCAACGTCAGGACGGCGGTATGTCCGATGTCATCCCGCAGCAGGATCAGGTCCGGCGAGGACGCGGCGGCTTTGGCGGTGGCAGTCAGAGCGTTCATCGGCCTATGCTTTCTGCAGTTTTGGCTTTCTGCAATTTTGGCTTTCTGCGATTTTGCGGTCGTGCCGTTTTCATTGTACCCGACTTCGGAAGGCAAGGGGAGTTGCGACATGACTGACAAGGAAATGGCGGCGCCGAAACTGACGCGCAAGGAGCTCGTGGACTTGCTGCGCGCCGAATTCCCGGAGGCCAGTCATGCCGTGGGCGACTATGAGATCGAAGAGCTTTGGTATGGCGGTTGCCGGGTGCGGCGAAGCTACCACGAAGGCTCGTTGCGGCCGGGCGGAACGATTTCAGGCCCCGTCATCATGGCACTCGCCGATTTCACAATGTATCTCGCGGTGCTTTCCGCGATCGGCTGGGTGCCGCTGGCGGTGACGACCAATTTGACCATCAACTTCCTCAAAAAGCCTGCTGCGCGCGATCTGATTGCCGAAGCGCGCCTGATCAAGCTCGGCAAGCGCCTTGCGGTGGGTGAGGTCGGCATCCGCTCCGATGGTGATGACGCTCTCGCCGCCCACGTCACTTCAACCTATTCAATCCCCGTCGAAAAGGGCTAGAGGTATAAGAATACCTCTAAGCCAAAGGCTTGAAAAATATTCACATTAGGTCATCGGGTGGTTGACCGCCGGGTAAGTCCCGGCTAGAAACCTGCGCTTCGCGCCGGGCAGCCGGGCGCCTCTCCTAGATGGACGCGGATATGAAAACTTTTTCGGCAAAACCCGCCGAGGTCGAAAAGAAGTGGGTGATGATCGACGCCGAGGGTCTCGTCGTCGGCCGGCTCGCCTCGCTGGTGGCGCTGCGGCTACGCGGCAAGCACAAGCCGACTTTCACGCCCCATGTCGACTGCGGCGACAACGTCATCGTCATCAACGCCGCCAAAGCGGTGCTGACCGGCCGCAAGGCGCAGAACAAAATCTATTACAAGCACACCGGCTATATCGGCGGCATCAAGGAAGTCACCGCCAAGGCGATCCTGGCCGGCCGCTTTCCCGAACGGATCGTCGAAAAGGCGATCGAACGTATGCTGCCGCACGGCCCGCTCGGCCGCCGCCAGCTCGCCAATCTGCGGGTCTATCCCCATGCCGAGCATCCGCACGCGGCGCAGCAGCCGGAAATGATCGATATTGGCGCGATGAACCGCAAGAATAAGAGGACCGCGTAATGGCCGGGACGATGCAGACGCTCGAGGAGCTGTCGACGCTCAAGCCTGCGGCCGCGCCGCAACCGCCCCAATATGTGCAGAAGCTCGACAAGCAGGGCCGCGCCTATGCCACCGGCAAACGCAAGGACGCGGTGGCGCGGGTCTGGATCAAAATGGGCGCCGGAAAGATCATCATCAATACCCGTCCGGTGGAGACCTATTTTGCCCGGCCGGTGCTGCGCATGATGATCCAGCAGCCGCTCGTCGCCTCGAACCGTCAGGGTCAATACGACGTCGTCTGCACGGTATCTGGCGGCGGACTGTCGGGCCAGGCCGGAGCGGTGCGCCACGGCCTGTCCAAGGCGCTACTGCGGCACGAGCCGGACCTGCGGTCCGTGCTCAAGCGCGGCGGCTTCCTCACCCGCGACCCGCGCGTGGTCGAGCGCAAGAAGTACGGCAAGGCCAAGGCGCGGCGAAGCTTCCAGTTCTCGAAGCGGTAATTGTCATTCCGGGACGCGGACAAAGCCCGCGGGCCCGGAATGACGCGCCACGCGTGCCTAGAAAAACGCCAGCGTGCGGATTTCGATGCTCTCGCGCGGCCGCGCGTGCGGCGGCGTAGTCGGATCGTCAAATGCGGTATGCGCCGTCCAGCGGGCGCGGCCGTCTTTCATCGAATCAAACACCTTGAAGACGTAAGCCTCCTCGCGTCGCATGCGCGGGAACCAGAACCATTTGTGCGCTGGATTGTACTTGATGGCGTAGGTCTGGCCGATACGGTCGGCAGTGCGCCGCTCCGAGACAATCATGTCGCCCGGCGACAGCGTCTGCGCGTCCGCCATGGCGAGCGGGTAGGTCTCGACCGGATGGCGGATCGGTCGCCATACCTGGATGATGGCGAAGCGGCGCTTTAATAATTCCTCGACCTCATCGAGAACAATATCGCGCACGCGCTGCGGCCCCGACCATTCGGTATAATCGTTGTGCACGCGGCGCACGACCTCACGGATTTTTTTGCTTTCGCGCAGCTCGTCGTCCGCGGTGCGCAGCGTGTGATCGAACACGACGACGCGCTTGGCGCCGCTCTCGGCTTTGATCAGCGCTTCCATTTCCGGATAGTAAACGCGCTTGATCTCGGCCTCGTCGTAGAAATCGGCAACCTTGGTGTCATGGCGCACGAAACGGAAGCCGTTGCGCTCCAGCACGAAGTCGTTTGCATGCTGGCGGCCGTTGTGGATGACCATGCGGTGGGGATCGGGCGTGCCGCCGGTGCGCGTGTCGCTGCCGCCGGGACTGGCAACGATGGTGAAGACTTTGCTGCCGTCGTCGACGATGTAATTGAGCGTGGCTTCGATCGTCGAAGGTTCTGTGGTGTCTTGTGCGGTGTCGAGTTCTGCGGTCAGGGCCATCGGGGCCTCCCGTCGTTTGCCACAATGTAGGGGTCGGGAACCGGCAAGGGAAGCGCGGTTCAAGCAGGGCTGAAGCGCATGTGACGCGATGGAGATTCCATGCTGTCCGGCGTGCGGTGCGTAAAATCGCATGCCACCGGTTTACCGCGCGGCAACAGTATTCGCGCCTTTCTGGCGGCCGGTAACACCTGCAGAACGCTTGCTCCCTAGTTTCTCACCGTCAGTTCTCGGTGGCCGCGTCATGCATCTCGATGTCCAAACGCTCTCCGTGGTGACGGTCTTCATCACCGCTCTGCTCGGGGCGCTGCTGGTTTTTGCCGGATTGCAAAATCGCAGTATTCGCGCGCCGATGTGGTGGGGCGCGGCGCACATCGTCAATGCCAGCGGTCTCGGTTTGTCGAGTTCGGGCGTGGCCCCGGATTTCCTGACCAACGACCTCGGCAACGCGCTGGTGCTGCTCGGTTACGCCTTGACCTGGAGTGGCTGCCGCATCTTTGACGGACGCAAGGTCAATCCCTGGCTGGTGCTGTTGGCGCCGGCGATCTGGCTCGTGCTGTGCCTCATTCCGGCCTTCGCCGCCAATGCTGATGTCAAAGTCGTCGTGGTCTCGACGATGCTTGCTCTCCTGGCGCTGCGGGCGGCCGAGGAACTGTGGCGCGGACGCGACGAGCCGCTGATGTCGCGCTGGCCCATGGTGACCGTGTTGCTGGCCTATGCCGCGGTGCTGCTGGCGCGGGTGCCGGCGACGCTGTTGACCGCGAGTTTCCAGGATGACTCGCTCTTGCGCGGCCTGTCGTTCGCGGTCGTCGCGTTCGGCGCGTTGTTGTTCACCGTGGTCATGGCGTTTCTGCAGCTCAACATGACCAAGGAGCGCACCGAACTGAAACACAAGATCAACTCGCTGGTCGATCCGCTGAGCGGGGTTGCCAATCGCCGCGCCTTCCTCGATGGCGCCGCGAGCCTATTGGCCCGCCAGGAGATCGACCGCGAGCCGCTGGCGGTGTTGCTGTTCGATCTCGATCATTTCAAGCAAATCAACGACCGTCTCGGCCATGCCGTCGGCGATTGCGTGTTGCAGGCTTTTGCCGGCACCGCGACCAGTACGCTCGGTCTCGATGTACTGTTCGCCCGTATCGGCGGCGAGGAATTCGCGTCCTGCATTCCGGTCGGCGATATCGACGAGGCTTACGCCATCGCCGACCGGGTGCGGCGCAATTTTGCCGCGGCGGCGGCGCCCTTGGGCAAAGGTCAAGTGTCACCGAGCGTGAGCGTCGGCGTCACGCTGGGCTGCGATCCGCGCGCCACGGTGCCCGAACTGCTTGCGATCGTCGATCGGGCGCTCTATCGCGCTAAGGAGCTCGGGCGCAATCGGGTCGAGACCGAAATGCCGGCCGACGGCGAGGTTGCGGTCGGCGCGCCCTCGATTGTGCCGATCATCGGGCGCGATCGCTCAGGCGGTGGCGCTCAGCCGAGCGGCCGGCGCTGGCGCGCCGCCTCGTGAGGTCTGCGAAGGACGAAGCAAGATCGCAATCTGCGGATTTTAAGTCGTAAATTTTCAAAACTATTTTTTCGAAAACCCGCAAGATACCCCACACTTTCGGCAAAGGAATTGCTGGTAGGTAAGGGCCTGCTGGTGAGGAGCATCCCTTAGATGTTTGCGCGCCTGGCGGAGGCGTCGACCTCGCTCGACATCGGAACGCTGTTCGTCCTCGCCACCTGCGTGACCGCGCTGCTTGGCCTGTTCTTGCTGTTCGCGTGGATGCAGGAACGCATCGCGGCTCTGGCGTGGTGGGGAGTTGCTTACCTGATCGGCGGTTTCTCCGGCGCATTATGGGATCTGGGCAGCATCGTCTCGCCGCCGCTGCCGGAAGGCACCCCTGACGTTCTGCTGTTCATCGCCGTCGGCATGATCTGGAGCGCCGCGCGCTTGTTTCACGGCCGGCCGGTGCGCTGGGGCGCCATGTTCCTCGGCGCCGCCGTTTGGCTGACCGCATGCATGTCGCCGACTTTTCCCAATCTGACGCCGGCTCGCATCATTCTCAGTTCGCTCATCGTCGCCACTTACACGTTCCTGATCGCCGCCGAACTCTCGCGCGAGCGGCGCAAGTCGCTAATCCGGCGCTGGCCCGCGCTTTTCGTTCCGATGCTGCACGGCGCCATCTTTCTGTGTCCGGTGGCGCTGGCGAGCCTCGGCCTGCGCAGCCTCGACACCGGATGGGTTGCCGTCTTCGCCATCGAGGTCGTGCTGTATGTGGTGGGCGCGGCGTTTATCGTGATGGTCTTGGCCAAGGACCGCGCCGTCAGCCGCTACAAGATGGCAGCCGAAACCGATCCGCTAACCGGGCTTCTCAACCGCCGCGGTTTCTTCGAGGCCGCCGCCAAGCTCATGGCCGGCAACACCGCGCGCAAGGTGCCGGTCAGCGTACTCGCCTTCGACCTCGATCACTTCAAGTCCATCAACGACCGGTTCGGTCACAAGATGGGCGACGCGATGCTGGATCTGTTCGCCAAGGTGGTGCGCAAGACCATGCGCGCCGATGACGTCATCGGCCGCATCGGCGGCGAGGAATTCATCGCCATCATCTCCGAGAAGCTGCCCGGCGCCAGCATCGCCGCCGAGCGCGTGCGCGCGGCCTTCGAGAAGGCGACGCTTGCTCCCGACAGCCCGCAAATCCCGGCGACGGTGAGCGTCGGCGTCGCCTGCGGCTTGCCGAATGTCGCGATCGATCTGTTGATCTGCCGCGCCGACGCCGCGCTCTACAAGGCCAAAGGTAATGGCCGCAACCGCATTGAGCCGGATAACGACATGGTCACGGGCCCCGCGCCAGCATCGCCCGAAGCGCGGACTGAAGTGAGGGGCAATGCGACACGGCCGGCTAAAGCTCCGGCCCCAATTCCGGCGCTGTCAGTCCCAATTCTGGTTCGCTGACGCCGCGCCGCATGGCGCGACGCGGAAAAAGAAAGGGCGCCGTTAGGCGCCCTTAAGTTTGCATCGCTTACCGCGATGCAGGGAGGATACTCACGCCAACTTACGCCGAGTAGTACATTTCGAACTCGACCGGATGCGGGGTGTGCTCGAAGCGGATGATTTCGCTCATCTTCAAATCGACATAGGCGTCGATGAAGTCGTCGTCGAACACGCCGCCGGCCTTGAGGAAGCCGCGGTCCTTGTTGAGCTCTTCCAGCGCCTGCCGGAGCGATCCGCAAACGGTCGGGATCTTCTTCAGCTCCTTCGGCGGCAGATCGTAGAGATCCTTGTCGACGGCTTCGCCCGGATCGAGCTTGTTCTTGATGCCGTCGAGGCCGGCCATCAGCATCGCGGCGAAGCCGAGATACGGATTGGCGAGCGGATCGGGGAAACGTACCTCGACGCGCTTGGCCTTGGGATTGGTCGTGTACGGAATGCGGCACGACGCCGAGCGGTTGCGCGCCGAGTAGGCGAGCAGCACCGGCGCCTCGAAGCCCGGCACCAGCCGCTTGTACGAGTTGGTCGTCGGGTTGGTGAAGGCGTTGATCGCCCTGGCGTGCTTGATGATGCCGGCGATGTATTGCAGGCAAGTGTCGGAAAGGTCGGAATATTTGTTGCCGGCGAAGACCGGCTTGCCGCCTTTCCAGATCGACTGGTGGCAATGCATGCCCGAACCGTTGTCGCCATAGACCGGCTTCGGCATGAAGCAGGCCGACTTGCCGTACACCTGCGCGACCTGCTGGATGCAGTACTTATAGATTTGCAACTGGTCGGCCATCACGGTGAGCGGCGAAAATTGCATGCCAAGCTCGTGCTGGGCGGATGCGACTTCGTGATGGTGCTTCTCGACTTTCACGCCCATGCGCGCCATGGCGGCGAGCATTTCCGAGCGCATGTCCTGCACCGAATCCTGCGGCGGCACCGGGAAGTAGCCCTTCTTGGTCCACACCCGGTGACCGAGATTGCCACCCTCGTATTCGGTGTCGCCGTTGGTCGGGAATTCCACGGAGTTGAGCCTAAAGCCGGTATTGTAGGGGGTCGCGCTGTAGCGCACGTCGTCGAACACGAAGAATTCCGCTTCGGGTCCGAAATAGATAGTGTCGCCAACGCCCATCGACTTGACCATGCCTTCGGCTCTCTTGGCGATGCCGCGCGGGTCGCGATTGTACGGCTCGCCCGTGGTGGGCTCGAGCACGTCGCAGACCAAAACAAGCGTGGTCTCGGCGAAGAACGGATCGATGCAGGCGGAAGACGGATCCGGCATCAGGCACATGTCGAACTCATTGATCGCTTTCCAGCCGGCGATCGACGAGCCGTCGAACATCATGCCTTCGGCGAACGTCTCTTCCTCAATCTGACTGATGTCAAAAGTGACGTGCTGCCACTTGCCCCGCGGATCGGTGAAGCGGAAGTCGGCGTATTTCACGTCGCTGTCCTTGATCAGCTTCATGACATTCTTTGGCGTCGTCATGGTATTCCCACCCTTTCGTGGTGCTGTTTGATGCCTCGGCGCACTGGTTTCGCTTACGGCCGGCCTGCGTAAGCGATCGGACCAGCAATTCAGATGGCGTCTACTCCGGATTCCCCCGTCCTGATCCGGATTGCTTCTTCAATATTCGAAACAAAAATCTTGCCGTCGCCGATCCGCCCGGTTTGGGCGGCGCGACGGATGGCCTCGATTGCTTTCTCGACCATGTCGTCACCCAGCACGATTTCGATCTTCACCTTGGGGAGAAAATCGACCACGTACTCGGCGCCACGGTAGAGCTCGGTGTGCCCCTTCTGGCGCCCGAACCCCTTGGCTTCGGTGACTGTGATGCCTTGAAGACCCACTTCCTGTAGCGCCTCCTTCACCTCGTCTAGTTTGAACGGCTTGATGATTGCCTCGATTTTTTTCATCGCGTCTCGTCTCCCGGCTCCGGGACGAGCGGAATCGTCATCGGAACCGACGCTTGGTTAGCAGGAGCCGTGCCAAGGACTTTTGACTGCCAAAAACGTAATCAGATCAGCATCGTATCTCCTGCTTGCACGGCACCCGCGGAGCCCCGCCAAAAGCTTTCGCCGTTAAAGTAGGCACGATGCCCATAAACTCATCAACGATGTTGCGAATGCGAAGCAGGGTCGGGGCGTTCGATGTTCGGCAATCGGAGCTTTCGCTATGGTGAGAAGGGCATGATCGAGATCCTCACCAACGTCGAAATGGCGCAGGCGGACCGGCTGGCAATCGCTGGTGGTGTCGCCGGCATCGATCTCATGGAGAGCGCGGGTAGGGCAGTGGCCGAGGCCGCGGCTGCGCTTAGGCCATCCGGCAGCCGCGTGGTGGTGGTGGCCGGGCCGGGCAATAACGGCGGCGACGGTTTTGTCGCGGCGCGGCTCCTTGCCGAGCGTGGCTACCGCGTGGACGTGCTGCTCGCAGGCGAGGCGGCCCGGCTCAAGGGCGATGCGGCGCTCGCGGCGAAAAAATGGAACGGCCCGGTTTTGTCCGCGCAACCCGACGGGCTCGCCGGCGCGCAGATCGTGATCGACGCGCTGTTCGGCGCCGGGCTCGATCGCTCGGTCGAGGGTCTTCCGCGCGCGATGATCGAAGCCATGAATGCGCAAGCAGCGCCGGTGCTCGCCGTCGACTTGCCAAGCGGCATCAACGGCACGTCGGGCGCGGTCATGGGCGCCGCGGTGAACGCCGCGGCGACGGTCACCTTCTTCCGCAAGAAGCCCGGTCATGTCCTGCTTCCTGGGCGGCTTTATTGCGGCACGATCACGGTCGCCGATATCGGCATTCCCGCAACCGTGCTGGCGAGCATCGCGCCGCAAACGTTTGAGAATGTTCCCGCGCTGTGGCGCAAAAGCTTTCCGGTGCCGCGCCACGCCGCACACAAATACGACCGCGGCCACGCCGTCGTCATGTCGGGTCCGTCGTGGTCGACGGGCGCGGCAAGACTTGCAGCGCGCGGTGCGTTGCGCGCCGGCGCCGGACTGGTGACGATCGCGAGCCCGCGCGAAGCGCTGGCGGTCAACGCGGCGGCGAGCCTCGCTGTGATGGTGCGGCCGGTCGATGGTGCCGCCGAACTTACGGCCTTCCTCGGCGATCGACGCCTCAACGCGCTGGCCATCGGTCCGGGCCTCGGCGTCAACGAGACCACCTGCGACCTCGTCCTCGCGGCGCTCGCCGGCGAGCGCGCGGTCGTGCTCGATGCCGATGCCATGACCAGCTTTGCGAACGCGCCACCGCATCTTGCCGAGGCACTGAAGGCACGGCGTCAGCAGGCCACGATACTCACTCCGCACGAAGACGAATTCTCTCGTTATTTCGGTGCCTTGGACGAACGAACGAAAGCAGGATCGAAACTCGAAAAGGCGCGCCTTGCGGCGCAAATCACCGGCGCCACCGTGGTTATCAAGGGCGCCGATACAGTGGTCGCGAGTGCCGATGGGCGCGCCGCCATTGCCGCCAATGCACCGGCCTTCCTGGCCACTGCCGGCGCCGGCGACGTGCTTACGGGGATGGCGGCAGGCCTTCTGGCCCAGGGCATGCCGGCCTTCGAAGCGGCTTGTGCCGCGGTTTGGCTGCACGGCGAAGCGGCTGCCGCTTTTGGGCCTGGCCTGATCTCCGAAGACCTGCCGGAAATGCTGCCGCGCGTTTACCAGGCGCTGCTCTCCTAAGCCCCGGAAACAGGGCTATTAACGGGGCTATTTTTATAGTGTGCCGCGGGTTTTGCGTGATATAAGCCGCGCCACCGGGCCGCCCTGCGCGTCGCGGGCGTGGCGGAATTGGTAGACGCGCGGGATTTAGGTTCCCGTGACGAAAGTCGTGGGGGTTCGAGTCCCTCCGCCCGCACCAGCCGGGCGGTTTTTCCAAAACCCGGGCCCCTATTGAGCTCAATCGCGGGCCGTGAAGAGTAGTGCCGATGGAAGTGACTGAAACTGCCGCCGCGGGTCTGAAGCGAGAATATCGCGTTGTGGTCCCCGCGACCGACCTCGAGGCGAAGGTCAACGCACGGCTCGACGAGCTCAAATCCCGCGTCCAGCTTCGCGGCTTTCGGCCGGGCAAGGTGCCGGTGGCGCATCTCAAGCGCCTCTACGGCAAGTCCGCCATGGCGGAAGTGGTCGAGGCCGCAACGCGCGAGGCCACCAGCAAGATCGTTACCGACCACGGTTTCAAGCTCGCGACCGAGCCCAAAGTCGATCCACCGTTGAATGAAAGCGTTATCGACAGCCTCATCGCCGACAAATCGGACTACGCCTACACGGTCGCGATCGAGATCGTGCCGCCGATCGAACTGGCTGATTTCAAGACCATCGAGCTCGAGCGGCTGACCGCCCCGGTGACCGATGAGGAAGTCGACAGGGCGCTGCAGGCGCTGGGCGAGCAGAGCCGGCCGTTCGTCGCCAAGGCCGAAAGCGCGGCGACCGGCGACCGCGTCACGGTTTCATTCCAGGGCACCATGGCCGGCCAGCCGTTCGAAGGCGGCTCCGGCGAGGACGTGCCCATGGTGCTGGGCTCCGGCCAGTTCATCCCGGGCTTTGAAGATCAGCTCATCGGCATCAAGGCCGGCGAAAGCCGGACCTTCGACGTAAATTTCCCGGACGTCTATCCGGCGCCTGCCGTGGCCGGCAAAGAGGCGACTTTTGCCATCACGGCAAAGACCGTGGAAGCGCCGGGCACGGTCACGCTCGACGACGAATTTGCCAAGAACTCTTGGCCTTGAATCGCGCGCCAAGCTGCGCGATGCGCTGCGCGAACGCATTGAGCGCGAGCACGCAGGTGCCTCCCGCCAGAAACTCAAGCGCGCGCTCCTCGATCAGCTCGACGCCCGGCATAAATTCGAGCCGCCGCCGACGCTGCTTGAGGAGGAATTCAATAACGTCTGGGCGTCGATCGAAAACGACCTCAAGCAGCAAAATCGTACTTTCGCCGACGAGGGCACGACCGAGGAAAAGGCCCGTGAGGAGTATCGCACCATCGCCGAACGCCGGGTGCGGCTCGGTCTCGTGCTTGGCGAAATCGGCGAGAAAAACAATATCAAGGTGACCGACGAGCAACTCACTCAGGCCATTGTCGCCCAGGCCCGAACAATGCCCGGCAGCGAACAAAGGGTGTGGGACTATTACCGCAACAATCCCGCCGCGATCGCTTCGCTGCGCGCTCCGCTGTTCGAGGACAAGGTCGTCGATTTCCTGCTCGAACTCGCCAAGGTCACGGACAAGCAGGTTTCGCGCGAGGAATTGTTCAAGGAAGACGAAGAGTAAGGCGGCTTGCGGCCGGCGCGGGCAGGCCTTAGGTCTTGCCACGGCTGTTTGCGCACATATCTGTGCTAGCCGAATAAACCGAAATATGGCCGGGTTCGGTCGATGAAGCGGCTTCGCCGGCTTCGACAAGCCGACCGACTCAAGTCAAAGTAAGCAGGTAAGCGGTCTCCGGCGACCAGGGGCTCGGCTAAGCGGGCCAGATCAGGGTGAGCTATGCGCGATCCAGTGGACACTTACATGAACTATCTCGTTCCCATGGTGGTCGAGCAGACCAACCGCGGGGAGCGGGCCTATGACATTTACTCGCGGCTCCTCAAGGAGCGGATCATCTTCATCACTGGTCCGATTGAAGACAACGTGGCCACCCTGGTCGTGGCGCAGCTCCTGTTTCTCGAGGCGGAGAACCCGAAGAAGGAAGTCTCGATGTACATCAATTCGCCGGGCGGGGTCGTGACCTCGGGCCTGGCGGTGTACGACACCATGCAGTTCATCCGTCCCCCGGTGTCGACATTGTGCACCGGGCAGGCGGCTTCGATGGGTTCGTTGTTGCTCGCGGCAGGCGGCAAGGATTTGCGCTTTGCACTCCCCAATGCCCGGATCATGGTGCACCAGCCGTCCGGCGGGTTCCAAGGCCAGGCGACCGACATCATGCTGCATGCCCAGGAGATCCTGGCTCTCAAGCGCCGGCTCAACGAGATCTACGTCAAACATACCGGTCAGCCGCTGAAGAAGATCGAGGATGCGCTCGAACGCGACATGTTCCTGACCGCCGAAATGGCCAAGGATTTCGGCCTCATCGACAAGGTGCTCGAGAAGCGACCGGAGGAACCGAGTCTGAAAACCGAACCGATCCCGGTTCTCAAAGGGGTGAGCTAGTACGCCTACCCGCCGCCACAAAGCCGCCTGATTCGGCGGTCCAAGGCGGGTTTCGGCCAAGGGTCAAGCGTTTTGTGGACGGTGTGATGCGGAAAACACAGTGGTCCAAAGTCTCGTTATCGTTAATGGATTCTTGGTTGGCACGCAGTTAGCATGTCAGCTTGTGCTGTAGTGCCGGGTGTTGTCAGTTGAACGGCCGGTTCGGGTGCAGACCGCGGGTGATGCTACGAAATCTTAGCGCAGTGCTTCGTAAACTGGTCAGTTGAAGTGCTGCCCTCGCGAAGACGGAGAATGGAATGAGCAAGGTTGGCGGCGGCGACTCCAAGAACACGCTTTATTGCTCGTTCTGCGGCAAGAGCCAGCACGAGGTGCGCAAGCTTATTGCCGGCCCGACCGTCTTCATTTGCGACGAGTGCGTCGAACTGTGCATGGACATCATCCGCGAGGAGAACAAGTCCTCGCTGGTGAAGTCGCGCGACGGCATTCCGACCCCGCGCGAGATCCGCAAAGTTCTCGACGACTACGTCATCGGCCAGGATCACGCCAAAAAGGTACTCTCGGTCGCCGTCCACAATCACTACAAGCGGCTCAATCATCAGTCGAAGCACAACGACGTCGAGCTCGCCAAGTCGAACATCCTTTTGATCGGGCCGACCGGTTCGGGCAAGACGCTGTTGGCACAGACGCTGGCGCGCATCCTCGACGTGCCGTTCACGATGGCGGACGCCACCACGCTGACCGAAGCCGGCTATGTCGGCGAGGACGTCGAGAACATCATTTTGAAGCTGTTGCAGTCGGCCGACTACAATGTCGAGCGGGCGCAGCGCGGCATCGTCTATATCGACGAAATCGACAAGATATCGCGCAAGTCCGATAATCCCTCGATCACCCGCGACGTGTCGGGCGAAGGTGTGCAGCAGGCGCTTCTGAAGATCATGGAGGGCACCATCGCCAGCGTGCCGCCGCAGGGTGGCCGCAAGCATCCGCAGCAGGAATTCCTCCAGGTCGATACGACGAATATTCTTTTCGTGTGCGGCGGCGCCTTCTCCGGGCTCGAAAAGATCATCTCGGCGCGCGGCCGCTCGACCTCGATCGGCTTCGCCGCCAAGGTGCTGGCGCCGGAAGACCGCAAGCAGGGCGAGATATTCCGTGAGGTCGAGCCCGAGGATTTGTTGAAATACGGCCTCATTCCCGAATTCGTCGGCAGGCTGCCCGTGGTCGCTACGCTGGAGGATCTCGACGAACCGTCGCTCAAGCGCATCCTCACCGAACCGAAGAACGCGTTGGTGAAGCAATACCAGCGCATGTTCGAGATGGAGACCGTGGACCTGACGCTGGCCGACGAGGCACTTTCCGCGATCGCGCGCAAAGCCATCGACCGCAAGACCGGCGCGCGGGGCCTGCGCTCGATCATGGAGAGCATCCTGCTCGACACTATGTTCGACCTGCCGAGCCTCGAAGGTGTCGAGGAGATCGTGATCTCCAAAGAGGTCGTCGAGGGCGCCGCGAGGCCGCTCTACATCTATGCCGACCGCTCCGATCGCGCCGGTGAGACCGGCGGAGCGAGCGCCTGACGGGTGGCGCAATCCCGCACCCCCAATTCGGTGTGCGCTTCCTGGCTGCGCATTCAAGACGCATCGATCTGGCCCAAAAACCGGCCTTTCTTGACACATTGGCGTGCGAACGCCACCTATAATGTGCGAACAAAAATTGCGTACGAGGGTTCGCGTGGACGAGGCCAACGGCAGTCCGTCGTGACAGCGCATCCTGCGGGTCGTGATGGACGTGCACAACAATAAGGAAATGGGGCCATGACAAGTGCCGCCAAACCCAAGCCGCTCCTGATGGCCGGTGAAAGTCGCGCCTATCCGGTGCTGCCACTGCGGGACATCGTTGTTTTCCCGCACATGATCGTTCCGCTATTCGTCGGCCGCGAGAAGTCCATCAAGGCGCTCGAGGAAGTGATGCGCTCGGACACCTTCATCCTGCTCGCGACGCAGAAAAACGCCTCCGACGACGATCCGGCGACGGACTCCATCTACACCACCGGCACGCTTGCGAGCGTGCTCCAGCTTCTCAAGCTGCCCGACGGCACCGTGAAGGTGCTGGTCGAAGGCGCCGCGCGCGCGCAGGTCAAGCAATACACCGGCCGCGAGGATTATTTCGAAGCCGAAGCGGTGGTGCTCGCCGATTCCCAGGGCGAGCAGGTCGAGGCCGAAGCGCTGGCGCGCTCGGTCATCAATGAATTCGAAGGCTATGTGAAGCTCAACAAGAAAGTGTCGCCGGAAGTGGTCGGCGTGGTCCAGCAGATCGAGGACTACGCCAAGCTCGCCGACACGGTGGCTTCGCACCTCGCGGTGAAGATTCCCGACAAGCAGTTGATTCTGGAGACGCCGAGCGTCACCGAGCGGCTGGAAAAGGTGCTCGGCCTGATGGAGAGCGAGATTTCCGTGCTCCAGGTCGAGAAGCGCATCCGCACGCGGGTCAAGCGTCAGATGGAGAAGACGCAGCGCGAGTACTACCTCAACGAGCAGATGAAGGCGATCCAGAAGGAGCTGGGCGACGAGGACGGCAAGGACGAACTCGCCGAGCTCGAAGAGAAGATCAAGCGCACCAAGCTCTCGAAGGAAGCGCGCGAGAAGGCGCAACACGAGATCAAGAAGCTGCGGCAGATGTCGCCGATGTCGGCGGAAGCCACCGTCGTGCGCAATTATCTCGACTGGCTGTTGTCGATTCCGTGGAACAAGAAGTCCAAGGTCAAAAAGGATCTCGTGCTGGCCGAGCAAATCCTCGAAGCCGATCATTTCGGTCTCGAGAAGGTCAAGGAGCGCATCGTCGAGTACCTCGCGGTGCAGCAGCGCGCCAACAAACTGACCGGGCCGATCCTGTGCCTGGTCGGTCCTCCCGGCGTCGGCAAGACCTCGCTCGGTAAATCGATCGCGAAAGCGACCGGGCGCGAATTCGTGCGCGTGTCGCTCGGCGGCGTGCGCGACGAGGCCGAGATTCGCGGCCATCGGCGGACCTATATAGGCTCGATGCCGGGCAAGGTCATCCAGTCGATGCGCAAGGCGAAGACCTCGAACCCGCTGTTCCTGCTCGACGAGGTCGACAAGATGGGCGCCGATTTCCGCGGCGATCCGTCCTCGGCGCTGCTCGAAGTGCTGGACCCCGAGCAGAACCACGCTTTCAACGACCACTATCTCGAGGTCGACTACGATCTGTCCCACGTGATGTTCATCACCACGGCGAATACGCTCAATATTCCGCCGCCGCTGATGGACCGCATGGAGATCATCCGGATCGCCGGCTACACCGAGGACGAGAAAGTCGAGATCGCGCGCAAGCACCTCATTCCGCACGCGATCGTCAAGCACGGCCTCGGTCCGGAGGAATGGTCGGTCGACGATGAAGCATTGCTGACGATCATTCGCCGTTACACGCGCGAAGCGGGCGTCCGCAATCTCGAACGCGAGCTCTCGACCCTGATCCGCAAGGCGGTGAAGGAGCTGACGATAAAGAAGACGCAGTCGGTGCAGGTCACCGACAAGGTCCTGGCCGATTATCTCGGCGTGCCGAAGTTCCGTTACGGCGAAGTCGAGGATGTGGATCAGGTCGGCGTCGTCACCGGTCTCGCCTGGACCGATGTCGGCGGCGAGCTCCTCACCATCGAGTCGGCCATGATGCCCGGCAAGGGCAAGATGACCGTGACCGGCAACTTGCGCGATGTGATGAAGGAATCGATCTCGGCGGCGGCGTCCTATGTCCGCATGCGGTCGGCCGCCTTTGGCATCGAGCCGCCGCAGTTCGACAAGCGCGACATCCACGTGCACGTGCCAGAAGGCGCAACCCCGAAGGATGGTCCGTCCGCGGGCGTCGCCATGGTCACCGCGATCGTTTCGGTGATGACCGGTATCCCGGTGCGTCGCGATGTCGCGATGACCGGCGAGATTACGTTACGCGGCCGCGTGCTGCCGATCGGCGGCCTGAAGGAGAAGCTCCTTGCCGCGCATCGCGGCGGCATCAAGACCGTGCTCATTCCGGAGGAGAACGCCAAGGATCTTGTCGAGATCAACGACAGCATCAAGAGCGGGCTCGATATCATTCCGGTTTCGCGCATGGACGAGGCGCTGACGCGCGCCCTGGTGCGCATGCCAGAACCGATCGTATGGGAGGAGAAGCCCGTCGATGTCCCTGAGCCGGCTGCGGTCGAGGAGGATTCCTCGGGCCTCACCGCGCATTGAGCGCGGCCGGTAGACGCGGCCTTATGTGACAAAGACAGGCGGCGCCTAACCGGCGCCGCCTTTTTCTTGTGGTCCCGGCACGGCGTAAGCGATCCCTTAGCCATGTCGGCGCCCGACGCGCGCCAGCCCATTCGTCGTGGTGTATCCTGCAACAGGCTGGTTTTTGAGGGTTTTTAGTCAAATGAACCGCTCTCGTCGTCCTGCCAAAAAGCGTTCGCGCAATGGCAACGGCTCACGCCAGGTTCTGGGCGTCGTCGTGATGGGGGTAGCGCTGGCGCTTGGTATCGTTGCGACCGACGAATTCATCACAGTCCAGCGCAAAGCGGCGGAGGTGGCGGCCAAAGCGGCGGCGCCCAGCGACGACGAAATCTATACCGGCTCGATCCTTTACATGCCCGATACCAGCAATGTCTGCCACCAATGGCTGTTCGACAATCGCAACGGGCAATTGGCCGACAACGGCAGCGTCGATTGCCAGCGCGCCGCCTACCAGAGCGGGTTCGACCAGCCTAAACAGTGGTCGGCAGCGCGGGTGCGCGTGATCAGCACCGGGTTCCGCGGCGAATAGAGTTTTCTGCCAAAAAATAATCGATTCTGACGCCGCGGCGATATTGGCCGAGGCCGCGACTTTCGCTACATTTTGCCGGCGGGATAGCGGCTCCGGCGCCGCTTGGCGGGATCGGCACCGGGCAAAACGGCTGAGAGGCGCGTGTTCAAATCGCTTTATCCGGTTGCCGGATCCGTCGCGCTGGCGGTGGTTGTGGTCGTCATTTCGTCCGCGGTCGTCGCGGCCGACGATTTTCCGCTATCGGGAAATTACACCCAAAACGTCGCCTGCAAGGGTGACGGCAGCGATCCCCAATTCGCCAAGGTCACCATCTCGGCGCAGGAGATCGTCTCCAATGTCGGCGTCTGCACCATCCTGGACACCAAGAAGGACGGCGACAGCATTTTTGCGCATGTCGAATGCAAATTTCCCAGCGGGCCGCTGATGGGCGACATCACCTTCACGCCGCGCCCCGACAAGACGGTCGAGTTCGTCGATCGCGACATGACCTATAAGGCGATCCTGTACCGCTGCCCGCAATAACGGCGCGCCGCGGCCGCGCCACGCTATGACTATCGGGGTGTTCGCCTTGCCGCCTCGCCAAAGCTCGCCGTCCTGTGCTAACGGAGCGTCGGCAAGATTCGGCCCGCCGATATTGATTGAGGGAAAACGTCCGATGAAGATGCTCGCTTATATTCTGGCCATCATTTGTGCGATCGTCGCCGCGATGTATTACACGATGCCGGCAGGCCAATTGCCGACCTTCATGCCGGGTTACGCCGAGGGCTCGACGCACATCCATCACCTGCATGCCTATGCCGCCGGCGTCGCTGCCGTCGTGCTGTTCGGCATCGGCTGGTTTTCCAGCCGGCGCTAAAGGCTGACCTGCGCCGTCACCTCTCGCCGCGCACCTTGCGCTGCACCCGTTCGTCGAATCGCGCCACGCTGACCACCACGCGCTGATGGGTGCCGCCGCCGATCGGCTCGAATTCGTCACGGGCTTCGACGCGGAAAGTGATGATGCGGCCGTCGAGGCTTAAAACCTCCGCGCTCGCGGTGACGCGCACGCCGATCGGGGTCGCCGCGGTGTGGCTGACGTCGAGACGGATGCCAAGACTCTGATGGCCGGCGGGCAAAAGATGCTCGACTGCCGCGAGAGCTGCCGCCTCGATCACATTGATCATCACCGGAGTAGCCAAAACCGCGATCCGTCCCGAACCGACGAAAGGCGCGGTATGCTCGGGACCGACGACGATCTCGGCGGTGCCGGTAAGGCCGGGCGTGATGCGGGAGAGGACGGTGCTGACGCGGGGAGGAGCGGCGGTCATGGCGCTTTATAGCGCCAATTTGCGCGCTGTCGCCTGGCCGAAGAATGCTAATATCGGGAACCTGACCATTGCGGGGAATGCCATGTACCGATATGCGTTCATTGCGGCCATGTTGATCGCGATGCTGCCGAGCGCGCCGTCGTTTGCAGTCAGCCAGAAGGATAAAATGGCGACCTGCAAATTCGGCGCCGACGACCAAAAACTGCTTGGCGCGGCGCGCGCGACTTTCCTGAAGAGATGCATGGCCAATCGGGACGATCCGCGCGGTCCCGCTCCAGGCGCTGCGCCCGCGGGCACAACGCCGGCCGCGGCCGGAGTGCCGCCACCGCCGAAGCAATGATCGCCGTCCGTTGAATCTACGCCAGCAGATCGCGGTATTGCGGATGCTTGGCGAGATAGGCTTGCACGAACGCGCAGCGCGGCACGATTTTCAGGCCCCGCGCGCGGACATTTTCGAGAACGCCCTGCACCAGTTGTGACGCGAGCCCGCGGCCGCGCGCCGCGACCGGTGTTTCGGTGTGCTGCAGCGTGATCACGCCGTCGCCGAGGCGATAGTTGAGGAACGCCGTGACGCCGCCGCTTGTGAGCTCGAAGCGGGACAGCGCGGTATTGTCGGTCACGGCGGGCAAGCTTGCCGGCATGGCAGCATCCTACGCGGTGCGCTTGCCGTTGTCGCCGCGGTGCGCGACTATGCGGGCAAATCAAGGAGAGGAAAGCTGCTATGACCACCGCCGTTCTGGATGCCGCCAAAACCGCCGACTACGACGTCGAGGACATCGAATATCTTCGCCACGGCGACAAGCCGCTGTTGGCGCGGGTGTTCAAGCCGCGCGGGCAGGGGCCGTTTCCGGCTCTGGTCGAAGCCCATGGCGGCGCCTGGTGCATGAGCGACCGCAAGACCGAGCATTTGCGCCACGAATACATGGCCGCGCACGGCATCGTCTCGATCGCGCTCGATTTCCGTTCCGGCAGCGAGGCACCGTATCCGGCTTCGGTGCAGGACATCAATTACGCGGTGCGTTGGGCCAAGCTCCATGCCGCCGAACTCAAGACGCACCCTGAACTCGTCGCGCTCTCTGGCCAATCAAGCGGCGGCCATCTGGCGATGCTGGTTGCCATGCGCCCGCACGATCCGCGTTACGCGGCGATCACGCTGCCGGCCGGCTCGCGCCAGTACGACGCCAGCGTGCCGGCGGTGGTGATGTCGTGGCCGGTGATCAATCCGCTGTCGCGCTACCGCCACGCCAAGCGCGCGGTCGCGGCCGGCGAGGAATGGGGCAAGAGCATCATTCCGCGCCACGACGCCTATTGGCGTACCGAGGCCAACATGGAAGAGGGCAACCCGATGCTGGCGCTCGAGCGCGGCGAAAAAGTTTTGACGCCGCCGGCGATCTGGTTCCAGGGGCGCGGCGATGGCGTGCACGATTACAAGGACGCCGATTCCGCCTTTCCCGGCAACGAGCCGCAGCGCTTCGTCGCCAATTACCGCAAAGCCGGCGGCGAAATTTCGCTCGAATATATCGAGATGGAACGCCACGCCGGCCATTCGCCGGATCTGTCCAAAATTTCTGGCGCGTTTGCCGACATGGTGAGCTTCGTCGGCAAGCATATTGCCGTGAAGTGACGCGCATTGTTTTCCTCCCCCGCTTGCGCGGGGGCGGATGAGCGTTCGTTCTCGCGGCGCAGGACCGATGCAGGACGTGTGGCGAACGGCATAAACCGGGGGAGGGACGCCAAGTACCTCCCCCGCGGCATCGAACTCCATAAGCTCACTGAAGGCCGACACCGATCCCCACAACGGGGATGACGTGAGGGTCCGGTTGGACCCTCACGCGCATTGGTGCGGTCGGTGCTCGGCCGGCTAGGCGGCGGCGCTGACTTTGCCGCTGGTCGGGACGGTCGCGATCGTCTTCAGGATCTGGGACGTGATCTGGTAGGGGTCGCCTTGCGAATTCGGCCGGCGGTCTTCCAGATAGCCCTTGTAGCCGCTGTTCAGAAAGCTGTGCGGCATGCGGATCGAAGCGCCGCGGTCAGCGAGCCCGAAGGTGAACTCGGTAATCGCCGCGGTCTCGTGCTTGCCGGTCAACCGCATATGGTTGTCCGGGCCATAGACCGCGATGTGATCCGCGCGCGCTACGTCGAACGCCTTCATCAGCGCGTCGAAATACTCCTTGCCGCCGACTTCACGCATATAAGTCGTCGAGAAGTTGCAGTGCATGCCGGAGCCGTTCCAGTCGGTGTCACCGAGCGGCTTGCAGTGGAACTCGATGTCGACGTCGTATTTCTCGGTGAGGCGGAGCATCAGGTAGCGGGCCATCCACATTTGATCGGCCGCGGTCTTGGAGCCCTTGCCAAAGATCTGGAATTCCCACTGGCCCTTGGCCACTTCGGCATTGATGCCTTCGTGGTTGATGCCGGCGGTGAGACACAGATCGAGATGTTCCTCGACCATCTTGCGGGCGAGGTCGCCGACATTCTTGTAGCCGACGCCGGTATAGTAGGGGCCCTGCGGCGCCGGATAGCCGGCTGACGGGAAGCCGAGCGGGCGACCGTCCTTGTAGAAGAAGTATTCCTGCTCGAAGCCGAACCAGGCGCCGGGATCGTCGAGAATGGTGGCGCGCTTGTTCGACTCGTGTGGCTTGCCGTCCGGCAGCATCACTTCGCACATCACCAGCGCGCCGTTTAGCCGTGCGCCGTCGGGATAGATCGCAACCGGCTTGAGAATGCAGTCCGAGTTCGAGCCGGTTGCCTGGTTGGTCGACGAACCGTCGAAACCCCACAGTGGCAGCTCGCCCAGCGTCGGGAACGTATCAAAATCCTTGAGCTGGGTTTTGCCGCGCAGGCTTGGCACCGGCGTGTAGCCGTCGAGCCAGATATATTCGAGTTTGTACTTGGTCATTGGCGTCTCTCTGTTTTGCTGTGCGAATGCAATGTGCAGAAGCGGGCGCAGCCAAAAACAGTGGCAGATCGATAGCCCCGCGCGCTTCCCGCCGAATCGCAAGCATTTAATGTGCCAAGCACCAAATGAGTGCAGTGCAACGCCTGGCCGCGATGGTGCCGCGCCAATTCAAGGCCCCGCTGCTGCAACCGAAATAAGCAAAAACATGAATGCCGATTGAATGCGCAAATTATAGCCATGCGCTGGTTTTATGTGAGGCATACCGAGCAAAAGACGGGCAAAGGATTATATTAGGAAAGAATCAGGAAACTCATTTGATGCGCGCGTTGGCTCGCGCGCACGGCGAAGGAGCCGAACAATGACCACCACCATATCCGGATCGGCAACCATCTATACGTTCCCGCCGCGCGGCCGTTTCGCGCTCAGAATCGAGGGCGAGGATTCCGTGGCGAACGTGCAATTGCCGCGCGGCGTAAAGCTCGTGTCCGGCGGCGGCAGCTGGTATCACGACGCAGCGATCAAAGAAGAGAACAACGACGAGCGCGGCAGCAAGAACTAAGCGCGCGCTTGCCTCGCTTTGTCATGACCGGGCTTGTCCCGGTCATCCCGACCGTGATGGCAATGGCGTGCCACCGGAATCGAGATTGCCGGAACAAGTCCGGCAATGACGGGTGAAGAAATTACCTGCGGTTCGCGACGCAGCCCTACTTCTCCGCCGGCTCCGACGTCGTGGTGTCGCGCTCCCAGCCCTCGTTTTTCAGCTTGATGTGCTCGAGAGCGATGCCATTCGCGTTGGCACTGCCTTGCTTGCTGTGCAGGGCGCCGGTTGCGGCGCCGATTTTCGGCGTGGCGCTATGGACCGACATTTTGGGCGAAACGGTTTCGCCGGCGCAGGCCACAGGCGCAACCATCGCAGCGGCAAAGGCAAGGACAATGAAGGCCGGAGCCGGCATCGTCATGGAGCGGTCCGTGTGACGATCACCGCGCGCGCCGGTATTTTTTCAGCGCGGCGCCGAACGCTTCGAACAATTTGCGATTGACCGGATTGCCGTCGGCCAGATTGCTGTCGGGAATGTGCTCGGCATGCCATTGCACGCCGAGCGCAAAATTTTGCGCGCCATCGATGTGGATGGCCTCGATGGTGTCGTCCTCGGCCACGCCCTCGACGATGACGCGCTTGCCCGGTTCGAGGATGCCCTGGCCGTGCAACGAATTGACGCGAATGGTCTCGGCGCCAAGGAGTTTTGCAAAGACGCCGCCCGGCGTCAGGCGGACCTCGTGGCGCTCGGCATAGATGACTTTAGGATCGGGATTGATCTCGCCGTTTTCCAGCCGCAGCGCCCGATGGTTCAGCCGGCCGGGCAGTTCGCGGATCTCCGGATGCAGCGTGCCGCCGAACGCGACATTGATCTCCTGGACGCCGCGGCAGATGCCGAACAGCGGTACACCGCGCGCGACGGCCGCCTCGATCAGCGGCAAAGCGAGCGCGTCGCGCGGCTCGTCGTAGGGCTCATAGGCCGGACTCGCTTCCTGGCCGAACCGGCGCGGATGCACATTGGCGCGGCCGCCGGTGAGCAAAATGCCGTCGACCGTGTCGAGCAGCGCGCCGATATCGGTGAGCTCGGGCGTGCCAGGAAAGATCAGCGGCAGCGCGCCAGCGGCTTCGGCCACCGCGCGCAACGGGCGATCGGCGACCCGCTGAGCGGGAAATTTGCCGTCCGCCAGATGCGCGCTGCCGATGACGCCGACGATGGGGCGTTTCTCCGTCATGGCGCCATTACTACTGATCCGTGCTACGGGCGCAATGATGCGGAGGAGGTTCTTCCCTGCGACGGATGCATAGGGATATCGGCGCGTCCGCCCTACCCATCCGATGCAATGATGGCGGGGAACGCCCAGCCGGTGATCAGCAGTTCGGCGAGCCAGATCAGGAATGCCTGGACTTCGAGCGGCAGATCGTCGGGAAGTTCGGCCTGCATTTCGCGCGTGACATAGCGCACGATGGTGCCGACCTTGCTCCCGTTCTCGGCGAGCTCGAAGGCGAGCGCAAGGAGATTTGTCACCGCGAGCGTGTAAGTCCTGGCGCCGGCCCGTACGATGAAGCGGCGATGGAAAATGCTCGCGCGTTGCGCGCTAGCGACCCCGCTGCCGTTGGCGCCGAGATAATAGGTCGCGCTCAGGATGCCTTCCCACCACGCCTTATAGCTTGCGCCGCCAATCGTGATCGTGGCGCGCGTGCCGGTCCAGCCGCGGTCGATCTGTCCGCGCGGCGCGCCGTTTTGCGTGATGTTAAAGACGTTCTGGCTCAACGCGCTGGTCGGGCTGAAGTCGAGAACGGTCATGATCGGCTCCGCGCGGCCCTATTCCGGTTCGCGCGATACGCCAGGATCCAATTGCTGGTGCAGCCGCTCGGCATCGGCGAAAATGTCGACGACCTCGTGGATTGCGCCCTCGACCTTTTCCACGAAGGTCTTTGGCGGTGGCGCGGCGGCTTTTTTCCGCGCCGGTTTCGCCTTCGCAACAGGTTTGGATTTTTTCTGTGTCGCGACTTTGGCCGCGACTTTGCGCCGTTTCTTCGAGACTGTGCGCTTCTTGATGCGGGCTTTTGTTTTCTTCTTTGCTTTAGCAGCGGCCTTCTTGCGCGCCTTTTTAGCCATTGCCGACCCCGGTCTTTCCCCAAAACTGTTGCCAAGAGAATAGACGCCAGCATAGGCGGCGCCTTGGGAACGCGCCAGGGGAGGTGGTCATTTCCACCGATCTGATGCCTCACCGCCATCCCAGCGGCGGGGCGACATGCTTGAGGATCGCCTCGATGACATGGGCATTGTAGTCGACGCCGAGCTGGTTCGGCACGGTAAGCAGGAGCATGTCGGCTTCGGCGATGGCTTCGTCTTTCGCCAGTTGCTCCACAAGGACGTCCGGCTCGGCGGCGTAGCTGCGGCCGAACACGGCGCGCTGATTGTCGCCGAGGAAGCCGATCGTGTCTTCGCTCTCGCTGTCGCGCCCGAAATAGGCGCGGTCGCGATCGTCCACCAGCGCGAAGATGCTGCGGCTCACCGACACGCGCGGTGTGCGCGTGTGTCCGGCCGCCTTCCACGCTTCGCGGAATTTCCGGATCTGGCCGGCCTGCTGGATGTGCAGCGGCTCCCCGGTCTCGTCGTATTTCAGCGTCGAGCTCTGCAGGTTCATCCCGATCTTGCCCGCCCACTCGGCCGTCGCGTTCGAGCCCGCGCCCCACCAGATGCGGTCGCGCAGACCCTCGGAATACGGTTCGAGACGCAACAGACCCGGAGGGTTCGAGAACATCGGCCGCGGATTGGGTTTCGCGAAGCCTTGGCCGCGCAGCACGTCGAGAAAAACCTCGGTGTGGCGCCGGGCCATGTCGACGTCAGTCTTGCCTTCCTCCGGCGCGTAGCCGAAGTAGCGCCAGCCGTCGATCACCTGCTCGGGCGAGCCGCGGCTGATGCCGAGCTGCAGGCGGCCGCCGCTGATAATGTCGGCTGAGCCGGCGTCCTCCGCCATGTACAGCGGATTCTCGTAGCGCATGTCGATGACGGCGGTGCCGATCTCGATCCGCTTGGTCCGCGCGCCGGCGGCGGCCAGGAGCGGGAAGGGCGAGCCGAGTTGGCGGGCATAGTGATGGACACGGAAGTAGGCGCCGTCGGCGCCGAGCTCCTCGGCGGCGACCGCGAGCTCGATCGATTGCAGCAGCGCATCGGATGCGGTTCGCACCTCCGATTGCGGTGACGGTGTCCAATGGCCGAATGAGAGGAAGCCGATTTTTTTCATGGGGGTGGGGGGTGCGCCTATGTGGCGGTAACCCCTTTAGTCCTGGCGTAAATACGTCCCGACTTCTCTGACAAAATCCCAGATGTCACCTTTTTGCGGACCTTTAGACTGAATGACGAGCGCGGCTTCATTAGCCCACGACCACTTACTTGATTTTGAAGCTTTAATGTTTTCGGCGCTTAGCCAGCCTTCCAGCTCCCCGACTGGAACCAGAAACACGCCGTGCCGCTTCAGCGAGATAACAAAATCACGAAGGCGCGTGGAAATTTCCTTAGGGAAGTTTGAGATTCCCCCACTCTTGAGGCGCCGCATTCGATCAAGTTCGTTTGATAAACGACTCAAATCCTTCCGCAGGACTACGTCGTCGCCCTCACTCCAATTTGTAGGTTTTTGAGTTATCGCCGCAAGTCGCTCTTTAAATGCATCTTCTTCGACTGTCGGCGGAAGCTTGCGTATGTCGTCGATCAAATCCTTTGCCTGATCAAGCAATACAGTCACTTGGTCACCCGCTATCACCTCGATGATACGGCTAAGACGATCGGGATCTGCGATCACATCAAGGTCTGCAATCACCGCCACCGGGATTAGGAGTTTTCTATAGAGTCTGAGGGTATCTGCGATACCCCCACTTCCGCCGATGGCGGCAAAATGAACATCAAGGCGGAGTTCGCTCGAAAGTGTTTCCAGGACTGTATTGTAAACCAGCCTGTCCCCGTCGGCTTCAACGATCACAACAGACTCAGAGAATATCCCATCAAGAATTGATTCTGCCCGAAGTGTCGGTTTTGCCAACGCTTTGGAAATAACGTCTGCAGGAACCAAGTGTGCGGAAAATGTCCCGTGGACACGAGTAATGCGTATAATCCGAAGCTGTTTCGTGGATTGAACGACGCCACGCAGAATCTGGCTACTATGCGTCGCAACAAATGTCGCATTTTCGGTTGATGATCCATGCTCCCCAATGAAACGCCCTAGATTGTAGGCTTGCGGTGGAGGGAGACACATTTCTGGTTCGTCAATTAGGCAGACTGGCAATCGACCGAGTAACAAAGCAATACAGGTGGAAACGTAAGATTTTAGTCCGTCTCCTTCTGCTTCAATGGTTCGGTACTCTTTCATTTTACTTACCGATAGCATGTCCTCAGCGGTGGGAGTTGCTCCCCTATCACTGACTCTCAGGCAAAGCTGACTGCCTCGAGACACGTCGGGCCATACAGCGCGGCCGAATGAATTCAACGTTTCATCCCATAATTCCTTGCGGGCGCTGTCATTGATATAAAGCGCGTGAAGATCGCTTTGAGGAGCTTGGGTTTCAAAGTCGATGACGCTAACTGTTCCCAAAGACGACAGTCTTCTGTCCAAAAATAATGCACTCACAAGCATCCGACCGAAATAACTGAGAAACTCGTTTGGTCGGCGTGCATGAAACTCCTTCGTTGAGTCATATGATGAATACCAACTATCAGCCTGATTTGCTTGTATCGGTGCGGCTCCTTGCCCGCTTCCTAAATAGGTAGATAGAGGGAGCCAATGGGCATTGTCGTTGTCGTCGAAATACTTTTTGATGAAGCCTTCAGACTCCAACACCTTGAAAAAGGTTTCGCCTGGTTTTGTTGTCGTGATTCCTGAAGCGACAACGAGTTTTCTGGCACGCCCAATCAGTCGATGGTATATATCTTGCAAAAGTTGAGTTTTACCCGATGAGTTTGGGCCAACGATAACCGTTAGACCAGCGCATTGAATTGAACCAACGCCGGGCAGCGAAAGTTTTGAAATAGGCTTGATGGCGGTGAGGCTTTTCATTGAACCGCTTCGCTTTGATTGATCACTCAGCCGCCTCGACGCGTTTCTTCTTTCCCCGCTCCACGCCCCGCCGCGCCAGTACCGGCTTCAAAAACGCCCCGGTATAACTCCGCTTCTCTCGCACAACATCTTCCGGCGTCCCCGCCGCGACAATCTCGCCGCCGCCGTCGCCGCCTTCGGGGCCGAGGTCGATGATCCAGTCGGCGGTCTTGATGACTTCGAGATTGTGCTCGATGACGACCACGGTGTTGCCGGCCTCGACCAGCTCATGGAGCACTTCGAGAAGCTTTGCCACGTCGTGGAAATGCAGCCCGGTGGTCGGCTCGTCGAGAATGTAGAGCGTGCGGCCGGTGGCGCGTTTGGATAATTCCTTGGCGAGTTTTACGCGTTGCGCTTCGCCTCCAGACAGCGTCGTCGCCTGCTGGCCGACATGGATGTAATCGAGCCCGACGCGGTGCAACAGCGCCAGCGGCTCGCGCACCCGCGGCACGGCTTTGAAGAAGTCGAGCGCCTCCTCGACCGTCATGTCGAGCACGTCGGCGATGCTCTTGCCGCGGAACAAAACTTCCAGCGTTTCGCGGTTGTAGCGCTTGCCCTTGCAGACATCGCAGGTGACGTAGACGTCGGGCAAAAAGTGCATCTCGATCTTGATCACGCCGTCGCCCTGGCAGGCCTCGCAGCGGCCGCCCTTGACGTTGAACGAGAAGCGGCCCGGCTCGTAGCCGCGCGCCTTTGACTCGGGCAGGCCGGCAAACCACTCACGAATGGGCGTAAACGCGCCGGTATAGGTCGCGGGGTTGCTGCGCGGCGTGCGGCCGATCGGCGACTGGTCGATGTCGATGATCTTGTCGAGATGCTCGACGCCCTCGATGCGGTCGTAAGGGGCGGGGGCCTCGCTGGCATTGTTGAGCCGCCGCGCCAGCGCCTTGTAGAGCGTATCGACCAGCAGCGTCGACTTGCCGCCGCCGGACACGCCGGTGACGCAAGTGAACAGGCCGAGCGGAATTTCAGCGGTGATGTTTTTGAGATTGTTGCCGCGCGCTCCGACGATTTTGAGCACGCGGCTCGGGTTTTTGCGCCGGCGTTCGGGGATCGGCACCATGATCTCGCCGGACAGATATTTGCCGGTCCAGGAGTCCGGGGCCGCTTCGAGGTCGGCGACTTGGCCTTGGGCAACGATGTGGCCGCCGTGGATGCCGGCGCCGGGGCCGATGTCCAACACCCAGTCGGCGGTGCGGATGGCGTCCTCGTCGTGCTCGACCACGATCACGGTGTTGCCGAGGTCGCGCAGCCGCTTCAGGGTTTCGAGGAGGCGCGCGTTGTCGCGCTGGTGCAGCCCGATCGAAGGCTCGTCGAGCACGTAAAGCACGCCGGTGAGCCCCGAGCCGATCTGCGAGGCGAGGCGAATGCGCTGGCTCTCGCCGCCGGACAGCGTGCCGGACGCTCTAGCAAGCGTGAGATATTCGAGCCCGACATCGACCAGGAATTTGAGCCGCTCGCGGATTTCCTTGAGCACGCGGCCGGCGATTTCGTTCTGTTTCGAGGTCAGCCTTTGGGGTAGCTCAGTGAACCAGACGGCTGCGCCTTTGACCGACATTTCGGACACCTGCCCGATGTGCAGGCCGGCGATTTTTACCGACAAAGCCTCGGGTTTCAGCCGATAGCCCTTGCATTCCGTGCACGGCACATCGGTGAAATAGCGAGCAATCTCCTCGCGCGCCCAATCGCTGTCGGTCTCGCGGAAGCGCCGCTCCAGATTGGTGACGACGCCTTCGAAGACGCGCTTGGTCTCGTAGGCGCGGATGCCGTCGTCGTAGGAAAAGCGGATCTCGGTGTCGCCGGAGCCATACAGGATGGCGTCCTGCGTTTTCTTCGGCAGATCCTTCCACTTGGTGTCGAGGGTGAAGCGGTACTGCTTGCCCAACGCGGTGAGCGTCTGGACGTAATAAGGCGAGCTCGATTTGGCCCACGGCGCGATAGCGCCCTTGCGTAGTGTGCGCTCGGGGTCGGGAATGACCAGATCGGGATCGATATGCTGCTCGACGCCGAGCCCGCCGCATTTCGGGCAGGCGCCGAACGGATTGTTGAACGAGAACAGCCGCGGCTCGATTTCCGGAATGGTGAAGCCGGACACCGGGCAAGCGAATTTTTCCGAGAAGGTGAGGCGCTCCGCGGTCGCGTTGCGCTGTTTGTTGGCCTTGGAGCCGGTGACCGGGGCGGCGTCGGCAAGCTCCGCGATCGCGAGGCCATCGGCGAGTTTGAGTGCCTGCTCGAGCGAATCCGCCAGCCGCGCGGCAATATCCGGGCGCACCACGACGCGGTCGACGACGACGTCGATGTCGTGGGTGAATTTCTTGTCGAGCGCCGGCACTTCGGCGATCTCGTAGAACTTGCCGTCGACTTTGACGCGCTGATAGCCCTTCTTCATGAAGTCTGCGAGCTCCTTGCGGTACTCGCCCTTGCGCCCGCGCACGACTGGGGCCAACAGGTAGAGACGAGTACCCTCAGGGAGCGCCATGATGCGGTCGACCATCTGCGAAATGGTCTGGCTCTCGATCGGCAGCCCGGTCGCCGGCGAATAGGGCACGCCGACGCGCGCCCACAAAAGCCGCATGTAATCGTAGATCTCGGTGACGGTGCCGACCGTGGAGCGCGGATTGCGCGAGGTGGTTTTCTGCTCGATGGAAATAGCTGGAGAGAGCCCGTCGATCTGGTCGACGTCCGGCTTCTGCATCATTTCCAGAAATTGCCGCGCGTAAGCCGACAGGCTCTCGACATAACGGCGCTGGCCCTCGGCATAGATGGTGTCGAAGGCGAGCGAGGATTTGCCGGAGCCGGACAGGCCGGTGAATACCACGAGGCGATCGCGCGGAATGTCGAGATCGATGTCCTTGAGATTATGCTCGCGCGCGCCGCGGATCGCGATCACCCGCGGGTCGCGCGCGTCCCGGCCGCTTTTCGCGGACTTTTTGTCGAACAGGTCGTTCATTGCGAAACCGGTCAGAAAGCGAAGCAGCTCGCCGCCCGGATCAGGCCGGGGGCAAGCTTTCGCGGGGATCGTGCGTTAGCCGAACATAGTGAGAACGCTGGCGGTTTGCCAGTGCGGCGGGCCGCTCGTCCACTTCTGATCGCACGCGGAGGTTCGCTAGGAGCCGGTCCCATTGAAGCGGTAGTTGATGCCGACCGTGACGGCCTCGATGTAGGATTGGATCGAGGTCGGCATGCTGATGGCGTTTGGGATTGGGTCGACCACATTGAAGGTGTAATTCGATTTGCCGAAATCAAAGAAATCAAATTCCACCCTGGCCGACAGCTGCTCGGTGAGGCCGTATTCTATGCCGGCGCCGGCAACAAAACCGCTGCGGTTGGGCTCACCAGTGACTGGGAGCTGGAGAAGGCGCCACCGGTCAGGACCTCCTGCGTGTAATCGACGTGCATCCACGCCCCGCCGCCCTTGACGTAGAACAACAGATCATTGGCGGCATAGCCGAGCCGAGCCGTCGCGGTGCCAATCCATTTCGGCGATGACGTCGCGCGCTGGGCAACGCCAGTCGGCGCTTCAAGCGTGGTTCCGACGACAGACCCGGTGAGATAGGTCGAGTCCCATGCAACCTCGGCGCCGACCACCCATGGCGCGAACTCATAGTTGGCGCCAATCTGGGCGCCGCCGATGACGCCTACGGTGTTTACTTTGGTCGCATTGCCGGCGTTTTCCAGGAGGGTCGTCGTGGTCTGCGTCCAGGTATCCTGCAGGAAGTCCATGCCGACCTGGCCGCCGAGATAGATGCCGGTCCAGTCATAGTGCGCGGGCGGCAATGTCGTGGTGGCGGCGGCAGGGTAATAGGATGGCCCCGGCGCCATATCGGCAGCCTGCGCCTGCGGGCAAAGGCCCGCGGCCGCCAACGCCAATGCCAATGCCACAACGAGACCCCGACTCACCCGCCTCATACGGCAACCCCGAAGGCACATGCGGAAGTGCTGGCGCAGTACAATGCTTCCGCCCGGGCCTGAATAGTGCAAAAAAACAACAACCCACCGGAATCAATAAAGGTTTTCGGCGGCCTTGTCAGGCCCCGCCGACCCCTGCGATTGCGTCAAAATAGGCTAGCGGAATTTGTAGTCGAGGCCGAGCCGGACCAGGCTGGTATTGAATTTGACGGTATCGTGGGCCGCGACACCGGCCGCGTCCACCCCGCAATTGCCAGCCGTCGTGCAGGAGCCGTTCTGCAACTGGACGTACAGATATTCGATCCTTGCCGTCCAGTTGTAGACCGGGAGCACGGGTGGGACATATGCGGCAGGTGCCTGCGGCGGCGGGGCTTGCGGGAGATCGGCTGCAAGCGCCTGTCCGGCGACGACGGCGGCGGCAAAGGCCACAACGAGTATCGAACGCTTCATGCCACTCTCCTGTAGGGCGCGGGGGCAGTGTTGTTTTTGGTCTTTTGCGGTCAGGATTTACTTACAAAACTACTCGCAAAACCACTTGCAAAAGTCGGTCGTCATCCCCGCCGGCAAAGTACCCGATGGGACCGGCAATGGGAGTCACCCAAAAGCAACAGGAGGCGTTATTAGACGCTATCGCCGGTTGCATCCGGTGCCGGACCGCGGCTTGAAGCGCGCGTGCTGCCGCGAGCGTGGGTTCGGTCCAGAAATGCGCTCCGGCTCAACCGCCGCTTGCATTGCCGTCGGTATTGCCGTCCCGGCCCTCTTGCAATCGCGCCCTGAAAGACGCAGAACAAAAGGAGAACACCATGCCGGGAGCGCGTGCCGCGTGCGGACGCGTGTGGATAACACCGTTCATCCTTGCGAGCGGCCGGCATCGCACTAGGTTTCTGCACTACTGTGTTTTTTGAGAAAGTCGCAAACGGGCGCGAACAGCGGGGCGTGGCGCGAACAGGAGAGTGACATGGCGGGCAGCGTGAACAAGGTGATCCTGGTCGGCAATCTCGGCGCCGATCCTGAAATCCGTCGCACCCAGGATGGCCGGCCGATCGCCAATCTGCGGCTGGCGACGTCGGAATCCTGGAAAGACAAAACCACCGGCGAACGGCGCGAAAAGACCGAATGGCACCGTGTCGTCATCTTCAACGAAAATTTGTGCCGGATCGCCGAGCAGTACCTGAAAAAGGGCTCCAAGGTTTTCATCGAAGGCGCGCTGCAGACGCGCAAATGGCAGGACCAGTCCGGCCAGGACCGCTATTCGACCGAGGTGGTGCTGCAGGGTTTTCGCGGCGAGATGACGCTGCTCGACCGCGCCGGCGCATCGTCCGGCGGCGGCAATGGCGACAGCGGCGCCGATGAGGGCGGCGGCGACTTCGGCTCGCCCGGACCGACGCGCAAGGTCGCAGCCGCAGCAGTGGCCGGCGGTTCGCGCGGCGGCGATATGGACGACGAAATTCCGTTCTGAGTGCTTCGTCATTGCGAGGAGCCAACGGGGCCGGCCCGAAGTGGCCGGCCCGATGACAGGCTCCACGACGAAGCAATAGAGTTTGGATTGCTTCGCTACCGCTCGCAATGACGCACCGCGATGCTAGACACCATCTTCACCATCAAATTCGTGCACGTACTCGCCGCCGCGGCGATGTTCGGCACTTGGCTGTGCCTGGCGAGCTTCATGGTGCTGGCGCACCGTTCCGGCAATACCTCGGTGGTGGCGCTCACCACGCAATTCGTGGTCAGCGTCGAGAAGATGGTGATGATCGCGGCGATCGCGTTGCTGCCGGTCAGCGGATTTCCGCTGGCCTCCGCCATCGGACTTTCCTCACTTTCCGAATTGTGGATTGATATTTCGCTCGTGCTCTATGCCGTCATCGTGGTGTGCTGGATCGCGGCGTTTCGCATCGAGATCCGCATCCGCGATCTCGCGCGCGAGGCGGCGCTCAACGCGACGCGGCTGCCCGAGCCCTGTCGGCGGCTGTTCCGCAAGTGGTGCATGCTGGCAGGCCCGATCCTTGTCGGCATGATGATTGTCGTCGCGCTGATGATCTGGCAGCCGCGGCTGGATTGACCGTCAACCTGCCAGCGCGAGATTTTGCTTGTCTTGCTCTGCGAGCGCGGCAAGCGCCGGTCCGGCCAGCACGTAAGTCAGGCATTGCGGCAAATGCGCAAAGCCGGTGCGGGCGTAGAAGTGTTGCGCCGGATTGTCGGCACGGACGGTGAGCTCGACGATGGGGCTGCCGAGTTCGCAGGCCAAAGCGGCGACCCGCGCCATCAGCGCGCGGGCGACGCCGCGGTCGCGCCAGGCCGGCTCGACAAAAAGATCCTGCAGGAAAAGCACCGGTCCGTTCCATCCCGTGATGGTGCGCTGGCTGCACGTCGCCATCGCTATGATGTCTCCGCCGCTGTCGGCGACGAAGGCGGTGAAGCCGGCAGCGGGGCCAAAGCCGTCGCGCAGCCAATCGGCTTCGCTGGCGACCACGGCGTGGAGCGAATCCTCATCTTGCGCCAGGAGGCGCTTGAGCCGCATCAAGTCCGGGATATCGCGCGGCTCGGCCGCGCGCACGGAAAATGCGTTCATATCTTGATGTCGAGCACGCTGCCGATTTTGCCGGTCGAATTCGTAGACGGCAGGGGGCTCGAGCTTTGGCCATCGACGTCGCTGATCGAAGGTCCGTGATTGCCATTGTGCCGGTGCGGGCCGGACGTTGGCGAAGTCTGTTGCAGCGGCGGCTGCGCGCTTGCGGCAGCGGCAATTCCAGAAAGGGGCATGGCAGGGTCTCCGGAGCAAATTCCTAAGCGAACGTGAACGTCTATGGTTAACGGACGATTAGCGCAAAACGGCAGGCGCAATTGGTAACGGGGAATAAGCCGTCAATCGGTCAGCGCATTGGCAGCGCGTCTCACTTCGGGTACAATCTCGCTGCATCCTATGGTTGTAGTGATGCAATTCTTCGTTGAGTTTGTGGTGGTCAGTCGTGTTGTTCGGACTCGAGTTTGCCTCGGATTATTTGTTGTCGAGCGGCATCATCTCCCCGGATGCGTTCAGGGCGATCGTGATTGCTACGGTGCTGTTTGTTTCCACCCTCGGGGTGGCGCTCGACGTTTTCGATGATGATTTGACTTAGCGCTTCCGCCGGCGTTTCCGCCATAACGCCGCGCTAGCCTGCAATCACGCTGCGGATACCGTCGACAACATATTGCACGGCGAGCGCCGCGAGCAGCACGCCGAGCAGTCGCGACAGCACGATATTGCCGGTCTTGCCGAGTAGGCCGCTGATGCGCCCGGCAAAAATGAATGTGATCCAGCAAGACATGGCGACAAGCACGACGACGGCGACGAGAATCCCGATCAGCAGCCAGTTGTTCCCGGCGCGCCCGGCAAGGAGGACGGTGGCAGTGATGGCGCCAGGGCCGGCCAGAAGCGGGATCGCCAGCGGAAAGGCGGCGACGTTGCGCACCCGCTCTTCGAGCGCCTGCTCGGCCTCTTGCCCCTCGTGACGGCTGCGCACGCCGAACACCATCTCGGCCGCGATCCAGAACAACAGCAGTCCGCCGGCGATGCGGAAGGCCGGCAGTGAAATCTCGAGAATGGCGAGCAGCCGGTCGCCGATCAGCGCCGTGCCGGTGAGGATCGCTCCGGCCAGAATGCTGGCGCGCACGCCGACGCTTTGCCGCGAGGCACGCGGCATGCCTTCGGTGACGACCAGGAAGGTTGGCGCCATCGCGATTGGATCGACCACGACGAAGAGAGTCAGCAGCGCCGAGACCGCGTACTCGACCAGCATTTTGGGGTCTCGCTTCGGCTCGCCATTAGGGACGTGAGTTTCTTACAATAACATATTGAAAATAAAATGAAAAATCCTATCTACCGCTTGCCGATAAAGGTGGCTCTAAAAACCCCAATCGGCTATAAAAAACCACGCGATTCGCCCCCCGGATTCTAAGCAGTATCTAAGCCTTGGCAGACCACGACAATATCCCGCCGGCAGACGGCGGCCCCTCCGACATTCGCCCGGTGTCGATCACCGAGGAGATGAAGAAAAGCTACCTCGATTACGCCATGAGCGTGATCGTGGCGCGCGCGCTGCCTGACGCGCGCGACGGGCTCAAGCCGGTGCATCGGCGCATCCTCTATTCGATGCACGAGAACGGCTACGAGTGGAACAAGCCGTATCGCAAATCGGCACGCGTGGTCGGCGACGTCATCGGCAAATATCATCCGCACGGCGACCAGGCGGTGTACGACGCGCTCGTTCGCATGGCGCAGGTTTTTTCCATGCGCCTGCCGCTGATCGATGGCCAGGGCAATTTTGGCTCGGTCGACGGCGATGCGCCGGCGGCAATGCGCTACACCGAAGTGCGGCTGGAAAAGGTCGCCGGCTCGCTGGTCGAGGATCTCGACAAGGACACCGTCAACTTCCAGGCCAATTACGACAATTCCGAGCGCGAGCCGGTGGTGATGCCGGCGCGCTTCCCCAATCTTCTGGTCAATGGTGCCGGCGGTATCGCCGTCGGCATGGCGACAAATATCCCGCCGCATAATCTCGGCGAGGTGATCGATGCCTGCGTCGCGCTGATCGACGAACCGGCGCTGTCGATCGAGGATTTGATCGCGATCGTGCCGGGGCCGGATTTTCCGACTGGCGGCATCATTTTGGGGCGCCAGGGCATCCGCTCCGCCTATCATCTCGGCCGCGGCTCCATCGTCATGCGCGGCAAGGTCGAGTTCGAGACGCTGCGCGGCGAGCGCGAAGCCATCGTGATTTCCGAAATTCCCTATCAGGTGAACAAGGCGCATCTGGTCGAGCGCATCGGCGAACTGGTGCGCGACAAGAAGCTCGAAGGCATTTCTGCGCTGCGCGATGAATCCGACCGCGACGGCTACCGCGTGGTGATCGAGATGCGGCGCGACGCGGTGCTCGACGTCGTACTCAACCAGCTCTACCGCTTCACCGCGCTGCAATCGTCGTTCGGCGCCAACATGGTCGCGCTCGACAACGGCCGGCCGCTGGTGATGAACCTGAAGGACCTCCTTACGGTATTCCTCGCCTTCCGCGAGGAGGTGATCTACCGGCGCACCAAACATTTGTTGAACAAGGCGCGCGATCGCGCCCATGTGCTGGTCGGTCTCGCCATCGCGGTCGCCAATATCGAGGAGATGATAAAACTCATCCGCGCCGCCAAGGACGCCAACGAGGCGCGCGAGCAATTGATGGGCCGCGACTGGGCAGCCCGCGAGGTTGCCGCCATGGTCACGCTGATCGACGATCCGCGCCACGTGGTGACGGCGGCCGGCACGACGCGGCTGTCGGCGGAGCAGGCCAAGGCCATCCTCGATCTGCGGCTGCAGCGGCTTACTGCGCTCGGGCGCGACGAGATTAAAGCCGAGCTCGACAAGCTCGCCGTGGAAATCGCCGATTATCTCGAGATTCTGCGCTCGCGCGCACGCATCCAGGCCATCGTCAAAGACGAACTCGTCGCCATCAAAACCGAATTCGCCACGCCCCGCCGTACCGTGATCATCGATCAGGAAGGCGAGATGGAGGACGAAGACTTGATCCAGCGCGAGGACATGGTCGTCACCGTCTCGCATGCCGGCTACGTCAAGCGTGTGCCGCTGTCGACCTATCGCGCGCAACGGCGCGGCGGCAAGGGCCGCGCCGGCATGCAGACGCGCGAAGAGGATTTCGTCACCCGCTTGTTCGTCGCCTCGACCCACACGCCGGTGCTGTTCTTCTCCTCGCGCGGCCAGGTTTATAAGGAAAAAGTCTGGCGACTGCCGCTGGCGCCGCCGCAGGGGCGTGGCAAGGCCTTGATCAATATTCTCCCGCTCGAGCAGGGCGAGAACATCACCACGATCATGCCGCTGCCCGAGGACGAAGCGAGCTGGGACAAGCTCGACGTCATGTTCGCGACCACGCGCGGCACGGTACGAAGGAACAAGCTGTCGGATTTTGCCGATGTACGGCGCTCCGGCATCATCGCCATGAAGCTCGACGAGGGCGACGCCATCGTCGACGTGCAGATCTGCAAGGAGGACGACGACGTTCTTCTTACCTCGGCGGATGGCCAGTGCATCCGCTTCGCCGTCACCGACGTGCGGGTGTTCCAGGGCCGCACCTCGATGGGCGTGCGCGGTATCAATCTCGAAAATGGGAAGTCAAGCTTGGGCGACAAGCTGATTTCGCTGTCGATTCTGCGCCACGTCGACGCCACGGCCGACGAGCGGATCGCTTATCTCAAGCGCGCCAACGCCGTGCGGCGCGGCGGCAACGGGGAGGGCGACGAGAACGGCGGTGCCGACGGCGAGGAAGCGACCGGCGCGATCGAGCTTGGCGAGACGCGTTACGTCGTGATGTCGGAAGCCGAGCAGTTCGTGCTGACCATTTCCGAAAAGGGTTTTGGCAAGCGCACCTCGTCCTACGAGTACCGCACCACCGGCCGCGGCGGCAAAGGCATCGTCGCCATGGCGATCACCGAAAAGAACGGACGATTGGTCGCGTCATTCCCGATCGAGGAGACCGATCAGATCATGCTGGTCACCGACGGCGGGCAACTGATCCGTTGCCCGGTCGACGGCATCCGCATCGCGGGCCGCTCGACGCAGGGCGTCATCGTGTTCTCCACCGCCGAAGGTGAAAAAGTCGCGTCGGTGGAGCGGCTGACGGAAGAGGGCGGGGACGGCGAAGAGAACGGCGG
The DNA here is from genome assembly GCA_963790975.1 of uncultured Alphaproteobacteria bacterium. Classification (GTDB taxonomy): domain Bacteria; phylum Pseudomonadota; class Alphaproteobacteria; order Rhizobiales; family Xanthobacteraceae; genus BOG-931. The sequence continues at coordinate 65,193 of CAWBQV010000006.1, read as the reverse complement.
GGAGTGAGCCGCGAGGCGTCGGGGTCACCGCGCCCCGACGTAGTTGAAGGTCATCTGCTCCCACCAATCGCTGTTGATGGCGTCAAGCAGCGCCACATCGACGCTCTTTCGCAGCGCACTGTTGCCCGGCACCGCGAATGCGTATTCCTGCGGATCGAATGTGGTGTCGATCAACTCGATCGAGGACGCATAGTTATGCCGGATAATCCAGGCGAGCAGCGGCTTGTCATAGATCAGCGCGTCGATGGAATGCGCGCGCAGTGCCTTAAGGCCGATCTCCGGAGTCTTGAATTCCTGGTAGGCTATGCGCAATCGGGCGAGCGCGTCCTCGGTCGAAGTCCCGGCCACCGCGCCGACGCGCACCGACGACAAATCGCCCACCTCATGCACCACTCCCTGCAGATGCCTGATCGTCAGGGTCGACGTGATGCTGGCGGTGAAGACCGCGATGGTGACGATCGAACCGACCATCCACACGATTGCGACGATGCGCCCGGGTACCGTTTGCGGGCCGAGACTGCCGGTGCTGCGTTGCGTCATCGCGACGGTCGACCACCACACGCCCGAGGTCAATCCCTTGGTGACGCCGCCGCTGAAATCGTCGTTGTGGCGCCGCTCGAATAGCCAGATGAGAAATCCCACCAGCAAGGCAAATCCGACCAGGGCGAAGATCGCCTGGACAAAGCCGAACGACGTCAAGGTGCGGATGATCGGCAGCCAGCTTGCCTCGCCATTGGCCGGAACCGCGATACCCAGTCCCGTGACGTAGAACGGCTCGGTGAAATCGACGACGCGCGCGCGGTCGCCGGTCACGGTCAAAGCGGCAACCGCAATATCGTATTTGCCGCTGGCGACGCCATCGATCAGCCCTTGCACATTCGGCTCCTCGGCGAAGCGGTAGCGCAGGTGCAATTGGTCGGCGATCCGGCGCCACAGCTCGATGCTGATGCCGTTCCAGCTGCCGTCGGCGGCTTTCATTGAAAACGGCGGCGCTTCTTTGGTGCCGACCACTAATTCCTGTTGCGGCGCGGGAGCCGGACTTGCCGAAGGAGTTGACGCAGGATTTGCCGCACTCGGCGTTTGCGCGCGGCAGGGTACGATGCAAATCAGCACCGCGCCGGCCAATGCAGCGATAATCGGCGATCTGCGCGTCATCCCCAGCTCTGGTCGAGCGCGATTGTGCATTGCGTGCGCCCGTTCGAATGGACATCTAGCATCAATCTTCCATCAGTGGTGAAGCTTGATCGTGCCGGCCCGCGGCCGTTATGCTAACGGGCTTCCCCGCCAAATCCGCAACATCCCAACAAAAAGTGCACCAATGGCAACGCCGATCACGCTCAAGGACATCACCATTCATCCGGTCATCGAGCAGCCGCGCTGCACCGATTTCCGGGCGATGGAATTTTTCCCGGCTCTCACCAAAGAGATTTATGCCGAGAACCGCTCCTGGCTCGAACCGGCATTCGTCGATCCGTCCAATGGCGGGCTGGTTCTGTGCATCCAGGGTTTCGTCATCAAGACCCCGCACCACAATATCCTGATCGATTCCTGCGTCGGCAATCATAAGCCGCGGCCGGCGCGGCCGTTCTGGAACATGCTCAACAGCGACCGTTTCGAAAAGGGGCTTGCCGGCGCGGGGCTGAGCGTCGACGACATCGACTATGTGATGTGCACCCACCTGCACGGCGACCATGTCGGCTGGAATACGCGGCTGGAAAACGGCCGCTGGGTGCCGACCTTTCCCAACGCGCGCTACATCATGGCCGAGCGCGAGCTCGGCTATTGGACGCAGCGGGAAAAGGACAATGCGGCAAGCGTGCCGTGGGTGACCGACTCGGTGCTGCCGATCGTCGCCGCCAAGCGCGAGCAGATCGTGAAAAGCGATTTCGCCTTCAACGAACAGCTGCAGTTCATCCCGACGCCAGGCCACACCATCGACCATTACTCGGTGCTGGTCGGCCGCGCCGGCGCGGATGTTCTTATCACTGGCGACATGATCCATTCGCCGCTGCAGGGAAAATATCCCGAGTTCGGCATGATGTCCGATTACGATTCCGCGCAGGCGGGGGTCACGCGGCGCAAAATCTTCAACCGCTTCTGCGAAGAGCCCACCATCATGTGCGCCAGCCATTTTCCGTCGCCCTCGACCGGGCATGTGCGGCGCTGGGGCGACGGCTATAAATTCGTCGCGCTTGCCTAAGCCAGAACGCTGCGCTTGATGACGTCCGCATAATAAGCGGCGCTCAGCTTCGGCGTGCGCTTTTGCGTCGTGTAGTCGACGTGGATCAATCCGAAACGGGTGCCGTAGCCGTCGGCCCATTCGAAATTATCGAACAGACTCCACAGGAAATAGCCGCGCACCGGCACGCCTTCGGCGGTCGCGCGCTGCAGCATGGCGAGATAATTGCGTAGAAACATGATCCGATCGGTGTCGTAAACCACGCCGTCCGGAGCCGGCGTGTCGGCTGAGCCACAGCCGTTCTCGCTGATATAGATCTCTTTGACCTTCCAGATTTTCTGCAGGTGCCGCGGCGCCCAATACAGCGCCTCGGGGCCGACGAATTGCCACGACGGCGCCATGCGCGGGTGGGATTGTGAGTATGGAATGACCTCGTAGCCCGGCGCGGCGGCGATCGCGCGCACGTATTGCGGCGTATAGACATTGAGGCCGACAAAATCGAGCGGGCTTGCGATCGCCTGCAAATCCTCGGCGGTGAATTGCGGTGCGTCGGCGCCGGCTGACGTCAGGAAGGCGTCGCTATAGCGGCCTTCGAGAATGACACCCAGCGTGCCGGCATTAAGCTCGCGCGTGGCGCGTTCGGCGGCGGCGATATTGTCGAGCGTCTCGATGACCGGCACGGCGACGCCGATATTCTCGGCAAGCCCGACCTTGGTGGAGGCTCTTGCGCTGGCGCGGATCGCCCGCACCGCGAGGCCGTGGCCGAGAACGGCATGGTGACGCACCTGATTTAGCCGTGCGGCGGGAAGTTTCAGGCCGGGAGCGAAGTCGCCCGAGCCGTAGCCGACGTCGACGAATTTGGTAAATTCGTTGATCGTGAAAAAGTGCTTGATGCGGTCGCTGAGTTTGCCGCTGACATAACCGGCATAATCGGCAAAAGCCTCGGCAGTTTCGCGAGATTGCCAGCCGCCGACGCTGTCTTGCAGCGCCTGCGGCAAATCCCAGTGATACAGCGTGGCGAACGGCTCGATGTCGTTGGCGAGCAACGTGTCGATCAGGCGGTCGTAAAAATCCAGACCCTTGGCATTCGGCAGCCCGGTGCCTCGCGGAAAAATGCGCGGCCAGGAGATCGAGAACCGGTACGCGCGAACCCCGAGCGCCTTCATCTGCGCCACGTCGTTGGGGTAGCGGTGGTAGTGATCGATCGCGACGTCGCCGGTGGCGTTGTTGGCGATGTTGCCCGGTGTGTGCGCGAATCTGTCCCAGATCGATTCGCCTTTGCCGTCGTCCTGCCACGCGCCTTCGATCTGATAGGCCGAGGTCGCGGTGCCCCAGATAAAGTCTTGCGGCAGGCTTCGCGCGCCATGCGGGTTTGGCGGCTCCGTCTTTGCGCTCGCGGGCACGACGGCATTCGCCGCCAGCGCACCGGCGCCGGCCAGTGCAATCAAATCGCGGCGCGATGGGCCAAAAGCTTCCGCACTCGTTTTCGCGTTTTTCGATGGTGACGTTGATTTACCCGAACTCATTGCTTTCTGGACAGTTGCTGACGCGCCCCGGGCAATTGATATGCAACTTGGGTGCCAACATCCTCAGGCGTGGCCGACCAGAAGTGACAGCGCGACGAGCGCCGCCGCGGCGATAAAACCTTGCAGCAGGGTGCCGAGACTGAGCGCGGTGAGCCCGCGCAGCGGCGTGAGCCCGGCGCGATCCGCGACCAGCCAATAAAATTCGTCATTGATATGGCAAATTGTCATTGCGCCGGCGCCGACGGCGAGTGCGGCGAGCGCCGTGCCATTGGCATCGCCCAGTCCAAGCGGCATCAGGAGCGGCTGCACCATGCCGGCGGTGGTGATGGCCGCAACCAGGGAGGAACCCTGCAATGTTTTGATCGTGGCGGCGACGACAAAAGGGATCAGCACGCCAAACTGTCCGGCGTGGAAGCCGGAGAGACGCTCGCCGATCAGTTCGGCCATTCCGGTTTCCTGGCAAAGTCGCTGCAAGCCGCCCGCGGCGCAGACGATGAGCACGATGCCCGAAACCTCGCCGAGGATGTTTTTGGTCCAGGCGGCATCGGTGAGAAGCTTAAAACTTTGCCGCGGCTGGCCGATGATCATGATGCCGAGCGCGACCAGAAACAGGATCAGCGGTGAGCCCATGGCAAGGACCAGTTCGCGCGCGGGTCCGCCGCCGAGCGGCTCGCTTGGAATGTCGCCGAGCGACTGCACCATCAGCATGAGCAGCGGGATCGCGGCTGCCAGAACCAGCACCGTCGCTGAGCCGCCGGCTTTCTCCTTCGCGACCGGCCGCGGCGCGCTGCTCAGAGGCTCCGGCGTTTTGTCATGCGGCACCCAGCGGGCGAATATCGGGGCAAAGGCAGCGAGCAACATCGCCAACGGCACGCCGAACAGAGCGACGCGGCCCCATTGCGCGCCGAGGATGGCCGCGGCTGCGATCGGCACCGGCGTGAGCCAGACGAGACCGTGGCTTGCGGAAATCGAAAGCGCCAGCGCGATCGCGGCAGGCTTGCGCGATGGCGGTGTTGTTCCACCGATGGGGCGCAGAAGCGGCGTGAGCAGCGCAAAGGCCGCGGCAGGCGAGGCGCCAATGCCGGCAATCAGACCTAAAAATCCCGCTATCGAGTTGGCGCCGGGCCAGCGCCGGCGCGATCGCCAGCGATCGATTGCCGCCATCAGCCGATCTGACACGGACGTGCTTTCGGCAAGGCCGCAGACAAAAGCGGCGGCGATGATCACCAATCCGGGCGAGTAGATCTTTTCCGAAAAACCATTGCCAAAGATACTGGCCAGGTGCGCGACGGGAAAACCGGCAAGCAAGCCGAACGCCGAGGCGACGGCGACGAGCGCAAGGAACGGATGGACATGCCGTCCCTGCGTTGCAACGATGACAAGGATGACCGATGCAAACAAGACCAGCGCCTGGAAAAAGGGCATGCCGTGCATCGAACAATTGACCCCCGCCGTTGCCAATACGCGCCATTATCGATGGCACGATTTTAGCAGCGAGGCGACTCTGAAAGGCGAGGCCGATCTGTAATGCAAGGCTATTGTTAAATGATGCCGCCGATGGCCGCCCGCGGTAGAGGACATTGTCGCCGGTTCTACCGGCTCGGCGCGCAGCTTGGCGCGCTCACGTTCGCCATCACGCTATTGTTCGGGAATGGATCCGGCGCCGCCGCTGCGCCCGACTTCATCCATGCCGAAGGCACGCGGCTCGTCGACGGCCGTGGCGAGACTTTTGCCGTCAAGGGAATCAATCTCGGCAACTGGCTCGTTCCCGAAGGTTACATGTTCAAATTCAAACAGGCCCGCAGCCCCAATGAGATTGCCGGCGTCATCTCAGCGTTGCTCGGGCCGCAAGCGGCGGCGCGGTTCTGGAGCAAGTTTCGCGACGTCTATATCGCCAAGGACGATATCGGCTTCATCAAAGCGGCGGGTTTTAATACCGTGCGCGTGCCGCTGGATTGGCGGCAATTCGTTGCGCCGGGCGACGACGGTCAATTCGAAGGCGAGGGCTGGCCGCTACTCGACCGGCTGGTCGAATGGTGCCGGGATTCCGGCCTGCGCGTCATCATCGATCTTCACGCCGCGCCCGGCGGCCAGACCGGAGTCAATCACGATAACGGCCCGGGATTCCCGCTGACGTTCTACGTGCCGCGCGACCGGCAGCTCACCATCGCGCTATGGCAAAAGCTCGCCGCGCATTATCGCGACGAAACCGCGATCCTCGGCTACGACCTGCTCAACGAACCGATCTCGCCCTATAACGACGTCGCTTATCTCAATCCGCGATTGGAGCCGTTGTACCGCGATATCGTCGCCGCCATTCGCAGCGTCGATCCGAACCACGCGGTGCTGCTCGGCGGCGCGCAGTGGGACACCAACTTCGCCGTGTTCGGCCGGCCGTTCGATAGCAACGTTGTCTACACCTATCACAAATTCTGGATCGAACCGACCCGCGATGGTTTGCAGAGCTATGTGGATTTCGGCAACCGCTGGAACGTGCCCATTCTCATCGGCGAAACCGGCGAATACAGCATCAGTTGGAACGAAAAATTCCACCGGCTTCAGGAGCGGTTCGGCATCGGCTGGTGCTTCTGGACCTACAAGAATCTCGAGACGGACCTCTCGGTGGTCTCTATCCAAAAGCCTAAGGGCTGGGATTTGATTGCCGATGCCGGCAGTTCTTCCGGCGCTCCGTTGCCGCCGCGTGAAGAGGCGCAAGCGATCCTTGATTCATATTTGGAAGCTGCCAAATTCAAGAACGTCCGCGTCAATGCCGATTACATCAACTCGCTCGGCCTCGTTGTGCCATAGCGTCATTGCGAGCGAAGCGAAGCAATCCAGTTGGGAGGTGCCGTTTCTGGATTGCTTCGTCGCCAACGCTCCTCGCAATGACGGGCGCGGCCATTTGTGCTATGAGGCCTCATGACCGCAAAGCACGATCACACGGATCACGCACACGACGAGGCGGAGCGCTGGAAGCACGACGGCGTGCGCGTCATTCCCGGCGACCAGTTGGATCCCAACGTGCCGTCAACGCCGGGGATGGACCGCAAGGCGGCGATTAACTTCGCGCGCGCCGGCGCGCAGAAGCTGTGGGCCGGCACCGTCACAATCAAGCCGGATGCAAAAACCGGCGCCCACCATCACGGGCATCTTGAAAGCATCATCTACGTGGTTCGCGGCCGCGCGCGCATGCGCTGGGGCGAGCATTTGCAGTTCACCGCCGAAGCCAATCCCGGCGATTTCATCTTTATTCCGCCCTATGTGCCGCATCAGGAGATCAATGCCAGCCGCGAGCAGGTATTGGAGTGTGTGCTGGTGCGCAGCGACGGCGAAGCCATTGCCATCAATCTCGACATCGAGCCGGTGGAGAAACCGGAGACGGTATTGTGGATCGACCCGATCCACCGTGATGGTGCAGCGCAGAAAAAATAGAAAAATAATTGGCGCATAGCGAATCGCCTGTGCGCAATGAACCGCATCTGCCGCCGGTGCGACCAAATGCAGCGTGACGGTCCTACGACATTGGACGCGGTCGCCGATTGCGCAATCTTGCGCGGCGATTTCTCGTGTGTGACACTGCCGCGTCCCCGGGGGGCTGTTTCCTAGGGTGTCTAATCAAGAGGAGATGGACTCATGCGTCGTTATCGGCTTTCACTCTATATCGCGCTCGCGTTGGTCGGACTTGCTTTCGCCGGATCAAGTGTCCGCGCCGAGCCCTGCACTGTCGGGATCGCCGTGCATAATCATGCGTGGATCCTCCTGAAGGGCCAGAAACTGGCGCAGTGCACATCGGATAACGGCTGCAAGTGCGTGTCCTGCTGGAACATTCTCGACGGCGCTCCGTCCTCGACGTGTTACCCGCTCTTCGTCAAGTGACGGCTGGTTGGGATCCTTTTCCGACTTCCACGGTTGGCTGATACCACTTTCGCGCGGCCCTGACTAAGCCTTGAGCTTAGTCGGTGTCGCGCGAGAGCGTTTTTGCGTTATCGAATTTTCAGCACGCCTGCGACAAAAGCATCCTGCGACATTCGATCATGGAGCATTTTTCGCCGCACGCGATTGAATAAAGCAGGGGCGGCCATGGAGGAATACATGGCTGTTGATGTGGTGCTTTGGCTCATTCTCGGCGCCGCGGTCGCCTTCGTCGGGTGCGGCTGCATCTATACGGCGAGGAAAACGAGGCCGCAAAAATCCGCGCCGGTGCATCCCACCTACAAGTTCGACCGCGCCGCCTGATCGAAAATCCGCGTTTTCACTGCGCGCGCCGCGCGGCGGAGGCGAAGCGCTTGGCTTCCTCGGCGGCGCGGAACAAGGCTTTCGCCTTGTTGATGCATTCCTGCTGCTCGAAGTCGGGATTGCTGTCGGCGACGATCCCGGCGCCGGCCTGCACATACATGGTGCCGTCCTTGATCAGCGCGGTGCGCAACACGATGCAGCTATCCATCTCCTCGCCGGCGGAAAAATAACCGACCGCGCCGGCATAGAGCGAGCGCTTTTCCTTTTCCAATTCGTCGATGATCTGCATGGCGCGCACTTTCGGCGCGCCGGAAACGGTGCCGGCCGGGAATCCGGCGAAGAGCGCGTCGATCGCGTCGCTCTCTTTACCCAGTTTGCCCTCGACATTGGAGACGATGTGCATCACCTGGCTGTAGCGCTCGATGAAGAATTGGTCGGTGACCTTGACCGTGCCGATTTCGGCGACGCGGCCGACGTCGTTGCGGCCGAGATCGAGCAGCATCAGATGCTCGGCGCGTTCCTTGGGATCGGCAAGGAGCTCGGTTTCGAGCGCCAGATCCTCGTGCGGCGTCGCGCCGCGCGGCCGCGTGCCGGCGATCGGACGGATCGTGACGGTGCCGCCCGCGACTTTGACCAGAATTTCGGGGCTCGACCCGGCGACGGCGAAACTGCCGAAATCGAGGAAATACAGATACGGCGACGGGTTGACGCGGCGCAAGGCGCGGTAGAGCGCAAACGGCGCGAGCTTAAACGGCGCCTCGAAACGCTGCGACAGCACGACCTGAAAAATATCGCCGGCGGTGATGTAATCCTTGGCGCGCATTACCATGCGCTTGAATTCCTCAGGCGTAGTGTTCGATTGCGGTCTGACGTGAAGCGGCCCGGCGTCCAGCTCCGTCGCCGATTTGTCGAGCGGCTTGTCAAGCGCATCGACCACGGCGGCGAGCCGCTCGACCGCGCGCGCGAGCGCGGTCTTCGCGCTCACGGCGGCTTGCGCCCGCACCGGAGTGACGATCGTGATCGTGTCTTCGACCGCATCGAAGGCGATGACCACCGTCGGGCGAATGAGGATCGCATCGGGAATGCCGATCGGATCGCTTGACGGCGGCGGCAAGGTATCCTCGATCAGCCGCACCATGTCGTAACCGAGATAGCCGAACACGCCGGCGGCCATCGGCGGCAAAGCGGTCGGCAGCGCGATGCGGCTCTCGGCGATGAGGCTGCGCAGGGCCGCAAGCGGAGTGCCGTTAGCCGGCACAAATCCCGCGGGATCGGTCGCCGCCGTGCGGTTGATCTCGGCCGACTTGCCATTGACGCGGAAGATCAGGTCCGGATCGAGGCCGACGATCGAGTAGCGTCCGCGCACCGCGCCGCCCTCAACCGACTCCAGCAAAAAACTCATCGGCCGGTTACCCGCGATCTTGAGGAATGCCGAGACCGGCGTTTCCAGATCGGCGACCAGCGTCGTCCACACCACTTGCGGCTCGCCAGCCGCATAGAGCGCCGCGAATACTTGCGCCGAAGGCTCGATTTGCATTGAGTGTCCCGATGCCGGACTAGTTGGTATCCGGCGCGTTATTGCCCGTGGCCTGCGCCAGCACCGCGGGATTGATGGTGGTGCCGAGGTCGTTTTCCAGCCAGACCATATATTGGCCGTTCATGTCGTCGGACAATTGCTGCTGCACCGTCTTTCCGATGCTCCCGGCGTCGGCCGAGTTCGGGTCGAAATGGGGCGTTTTGACGTCGGTCACCCGGAACACGATCCATTGCGTCGGATCGTCGCCGGCGCCGCTGCCGAAGGCGTCCTTGGCGGTATGAAATACCGCATCGATCATCCTCGGCGACAGCCCGCCAACCGCGCCGCCGCGCTTGAAATCGCTCGCCGTTTCGATCTTCAGCCCGTTGGTCGCGGCGAGCAAATCGAACGGACTGCCGCTCTTGAGCTTGTCGAGGAGGTCGGCCGCTTTGGTCTTCAGCCGCGTCGCCGTCTCGTCGGCGCGCCAGCGCGCTTCGACGTCGGCTTTGACCTCGTCGAGGCTTTGATCGTGCGCCGGCGTAATGGCGGCGACGTCGTACCAGACATAGCCGCCGTCGGCTTCGATCGGATCGTTGTCGACGCCGACATCGCTGGCAAAAGCTGCGGCGATGACCTCGGGACCGTGCGGCAGATTGACGACCGGCTTGCCGGTGGGGTCGAGGCCGGTGCGGTTCACTGCGTCGTAGGTCACTAGCGCGAGCTTTTCCTTCTCGGCGGCCTGCTCGAGCGTCATGCCGCCGGCGCGATCGTCCTCGATCTTGTCGTGGATGTCCTGCGCCTGCGGCCTGGCGCGCTCAAGCGCGATGTCGTTGCGAAGTTGCGCGCTCACGTCGGCGAGCGGCGTGGTCACCTCGGGATCGATCTTGAGCACGGTGAGCAGGACCACGCCGAACTGGCTCTGCATCGGTGCGCTGACCTCGCTCTCCTTGAGCGAGAAGGCGGCGTCGGCCACGGCCGGATCAACGATCGCCGACTTCGCCACGCTGCCGAGATCGATATCCTGCTGCTTCAAGCCGCGTTCGGCGGCGATCGCGTCGAATTTCGTGCCGCTCTTGATGCGGTCGGCGGCGGCCTGCGCATCGGCCATGGTCGGAAACACGATCTGCTCGACGTGACGGCGCTCCGGCGTGGTGAAGCTTGAGCGCCGCGCATCATAGGCCTGTTTCACGTCGTCGTCGGAAATCTCCATCCATTTGGCGAGCTCTCCGGGCGTCACCGCGACCGCGTCGATCTTGCGGTATTCCGGCGCGCGGAACAGTGCTTTGCGCGGCGCAAAAAATTTCTGCAGCTCGTCGTCGCTGGGTTGCGCAATGTCGCCGGCCTGCGCCGGCCCCAGCGCCACGAACTGGATGCTGCGCTCTTCGTTCTGGAACTGATTGATGGCGTCAAGCCAGGCTTTGGGCGGAACCATGTCGCCGGACACGGTGTCGATGATCTGGTGACGCAGCGCGGTCTGCCGTTCGTCGGCGACGAAACGCTGCTCGGTCAGGCCCATATGCTGCAACACCGCCGTGAAACGGTCGCGGTCGAATTGGCCATTCACGGTCTGCAAATTCGGATCGGCGGTGATGCGGCGGGCGATCTCGGCATCGGCCAGGCCCAATCCCATTTGCCGGGCGCGCTGGTCGAGGCCGGCTTGTGCGATCAAGCCGTCAAGCACCTGCCGGTCGATGCCGAGCGCGCTCGCCTGGCCCGGCGGCAACGGATGGCCGAGCTGGCGGCCGATCTCCTGCAGGCGATCGTCGTAGGTCTGGCGAAACAGATCGATCGGGATTTCGGTCTTGCCGATCTTGGCCAGCGTCGACTGGCCGAAGCCGTGGAAGATGTCGTTGATGCCCCAGACCGCGAAGCTGCTCGCAAGCAGCGTCATGACCACGCCCATAACGGCGCGGCCGAGCCAATTTTCTGAGGCTTTGCGGATACCGCGAAGCATGGGTCCAATATCGCGTTTGAGTCGGTGCGGAGGCGGCGCACTATAGGGAGCGCGAGGTTTCGCTGCAACCGACGGGTTTTACAAGTAAAACGCCCCTTTCGCGGGCACAACCGGTCTGCTAACGCCTCTTTGTCGCAGCACTTCTTGGAGACACCATGGCGCTTCGACCGCTGGTCGCGGGAAATTGGAAAATGAATGGGCTGAAAGCCTCGATCGGCGAGCTGGAGAAGATCGTCGCCGGCGCGCGGAAACTCGCCCAAAACTCCTGCCAAAACTCTTGCAACGTCGATGTCATGGTCTGTCCGCCGGCGACGCTGATTGCGGAATTTGCCGCAGCCGCGCGCGCGACGGCGGTCGCGATCGGTGCCCAGGACTGCAGTGCAGAGCCGGCCGGCGCCTATACCGGCGATATTTCGGCGGAAATGCTGCGCGATGCCGGCGCGCAAGCGGTGATCGTCGGCCATTCCGAACGCCGACGCTATCACGGCGAAACCGATGCTATGGTCCGCGCCAAAGCGCTTGCTGCGCAACGCGCCGGCCTTCTCGCTATCGTCTGTATCGGCGAGACGCGCGCCGAGCGCGACGGCGGCCGCGCCCGCGATGTCGTGCGCGCGCAACTCGACGGCTCGCTTCCCGACGAGGCTACGGGCGTGGTGGTCGCCTATGAGCCGGTCTGGGCGATCGGCAGCGGACTGACACCGACGCCGACAGATGCCGGCGAGATGCACGGCTTTGTCCGCGAGCGGCTGGCCTCGCGCTACGGCGATGCCGGAGGCGGAATTCGCATCCTTTACGGCGGCTCGGTGAAGCCGGGCAACGCCGAGGGGCTGCTCACGGCCGGCAATGTCAACGGCGCGCTGGTCGGCGGCGCAAGCCTCGATGCGGGCGAGTTTCTCGCCATCGCGGGCATCTATTGCCGGTAGCGGCGGCGGCCATAGAAATGCCGCGGCGGATCGTGTAGAGACCCCCCGACTTCCTATATCGGAGCGGGGCGTCGGGTGGGGTTTCCCCACTTTGGCTGCGGACGGATATCACCGAATGCTGACTGTCATTATTGTCGTTCACCTCATGCTGGTCATTGCGCTGATCGGCGTCGTGCTGCTGCAGAAATCCGAAGGCGGCGGGCTCGTCAGCTCGACCAGCGGTTTTTTGACCGGCCGCGGCACGGCCAATGTCCTGACCCGCACCACGGCTCTGCTGGCCGCGGGCTTCTTCGTCACCAGCCTAGCGCTGTCGTGGTATGCGAGTTTTCAGCGCCATCCCGCCTCGATCATCAATACTTCGGGTTCGCCGCCGGGTCAGGAAGCCCCGGCTGGGCCGCCGCTGCCGCCGACCGGCAATTTGCTCAACCAGTTGCAGCAGGGCCTGCCGGGTCTGCCGTCTGGCACAAATCCGGCGCTCGCCCCGCCGCCGGCTCCGGCGCCGACGCCGAGCGGGCCGCAAGTGCCGCAATCGCATTAAGCGAAAAGCTCTGCCCACCGCGGCCGCTCGCGAACGCTCCCGGTAATCCCCAATAATCACAGCGCAGGGCTTGCATCGCTGCGTGAGCGCCTCGATATAAGCCGATGCAATTGAAACACTTTCGTCGCGCCATTCGGGACGTTGTTCAGGGCGTGGCAGATATTCGAGAAAATCGCTCGTCGAATTGTGCGCGGGGGGCTAAGCGTTAGGTCCCATGGCGCGGTACATCTTCATCACCGGCGGCGTGGTCTCCTCACTTGGCAAGGGTTTGGCTTCCGCGGCGCTCGGCGCGCTCCTGCAAGCGCGCGGTTACAAGGTCCGCCTGCGCAAGCTCGATCCCTACCTCAATGTCGATCCGGGCACGATGTCGCCGTATCAGCACGGCGAGGTTTTCGTCACCGATGACGGCGCCGAGACCGATCTCGACCTCGGCCATTACGAACGCTTCACCGGACGGCCGGCGACGCGGCAGGACAACATCACCACCGGCCGCATCTATCAGGAAATCCTCGCCAAAGAACGGCGCGGCGATTATCTCGGCGCCACCATCCAGGTCATTCCGCACGTTACCAACGCGATCAAGGAATTTATCCGCCACGGCAACGAGGATTTCGACTTTGTGCTGTGCGAGATCGGTGGCACGGTGGGCGATATCGAGGGCCTGCCGTATTTCGAGGCGATCCGCCAACTCGGCAACGATCTGCCGCGCGGCCATGCCATCTATATCCATTTGACGCTGATGCCGTTCATCCTGAGCGCGGGAGAACTAAAGACCAAGCCGACCCAGCATTCGGTGCGCGAATTGCGCGCCATCGGCATCCAGCCCGATATCCTGCTCTGCCGCACCGACCGGCCGATCCCCGAAAGCGAGCGCAAGAAGCTCGCGCTGTTCTGCAATGTGCGCGAAAGCGCGGTGATCGAGGCGCGCGACGTCGACAATATCTATGCGGTGCCGGAGGCCTATCACGCCGGCGGGCTCGACGGCGAGGTGCTCGCCGCCTTCGGCATCGACAATCCGCCGCCGCCCGATCTCGCCACCTGGCATCTCATCAACGAGCGTATCCGCAATCCCGAAGGCAACGTCACCATCGCTATTGTCGGCAAATATACCGGCATGAAGGATGCCTACAAATCGCTGATCGAGGCGCTCTCTCACGGCGGCATTTCCAACAAGGTCAAGGTCAAGCTCGACTGGATCGAAAGCGAAGTGTTCGAGAATGAAGACCCGGCGCCGTTTCTCGAACATGTCGACGGTATTCTGGTGCCCGGCGGGTTCGGCCTGCGCGGCGCCGAAGGCAAAATCCGCGCGGCGCAATTCGCGCGCGAGCACGACGTGCCGTATTTCGGCATCTGCTTTGGCATGCAGATGGCCGTCATCGAAGCGGCGCGTAATCTCTGCGGCATCGAGCAGGCCAACTCGACCGAATTCGTCGCCACGCCCGAGCCGGTCGTCGGCCTGATGACCGAATGGATGAAGGGCAACGAATTGCACAAGCGCGGCGCCTCCACCGATATGGGCGGCACCATGCGGCTTGGCGCCTATCCCGCGGTGCTGCAGCGCGGCTCGCGTGTCGCCGGCATCTACAATGCAACGGAGATTTCCGAGCGCCACCGCCACCGCTACGAGGTCAACACCGCCTACAAGGATCGCCTCGCCCAGCACGGCATGCGGTTTTCCGGCATGTCGCCCGACGGCATTCTGCCGGAGATCATCGAATACGACGACCATCCCTGGTTCATCGGCGTGCAATTCCACCCCGAGCTCAAATCGCGGCCCTTCGCGCCGCACCCGCTGTTCTCGTCGTTCATCGGGGCGGCGGTGGAGCAGAGCCGGCTAGTCTGATATCAATTGCCTGCGTCTTTACACTCGATGCCCGGTTTTGCGCCGGGCGTCGCCGTCTCAAGAACAATCCCCGGAGGAAACCTCATGATATACGAAATGCGCGTCTATCGTACCGTACCCGGCCGGTTGCCCGCTTTGCTCAAGCGTTTCGAAAACACCACGCTGAAGCTTTGGGACAAGCATGGCATCAAGCAGGCCGGGTTCTTCACCACGCTGGTTGGCGATTCCAACCAGGAACTGACTTATTTCCTGGCCTGGGAATTGCTCGCCGACCGCGAGAAGAAGTGGAACGCATTCATGGCTGATCCGCAGTGGATCTCGGCCCGCGCCGAAAGCGAAAAGGACGGTCCGATCCTGCAGAATGCGAGCAACCAGATCCTCCAGCCGACGTCGTTCTCCGCGGTGAAGTAAAGCCCCGCCTTACTGCGCTAGCGATTTCAGCCACGCCACCACGCCGGCGGCGGAGGCCGCCGGCGTTCCGATGTGATCGGATGGCACCATGACATGCGCATTGCGCGGGTCGTGCGGCGCGCGCGCGAAGATCGCGCCGGCGTCGCGCTGCGTCGAATCGTTGGTGCCCGACACGATGAGCAGCGGGGCAGTGAGATGGGCGGCATTCTCGGTCATGTTGCCCGGCGTGTCCTTGCCGTAGAAGCTGACATAGATCTTCGGCGTGGCCGTGACGGTAATTTCGCGGCCATTATTGAGGTCGTTGAAGCGTCGCCTTTCGTCGGGTTTTCCCGCCGCGATCAGCGCCTGCGCCTCGGCAAGGCTTTGCGCGATGACGGGGATCTGCCGCAGCCGATCCGGATCGGACGCCGGCGCCAGCGCGATGACGCCTTTGAGGCCCGGCCGCCGCGCGCCGAAAGCGAGCGCGCCATTGCCGCCGAGACTCATGCCGAGAATGACGATCGCAGTTGCGCCGCCGGCCTTGAGCCGCGCCGCCGCGGCGTCGGCGTCGGTGAGACAATCGAGATAAGTGCGATCGTAGATGCGCCTACCCGACCAGCACATTTCCGGACGCTCGACCCGAAAACCGGCGGCACTGACTTGGGCGGCCAGCCCCTCGAGCTGTGCCGGCGTGCTGGTCTTGCCGTGCAGCATGACCACGCCAATCGTCTCGCCGCGCGCTGAAGCGGCGAAAACGACGCATCCGAATATCAAGCAAATAAGCGTCCGCGCCATGGCGCAGCCCGTTTCCGCGCCGCCGCCCCCGCCGCAAACCCTACCGGCATTTGCCCCGCTATGCCATCCTCGCCCGGTTGACCGGGCGCGGCCCGGCTATCATGGTCGCCCGCGAGGACGCGCATGAACGCCAAAGTCACCGCAAAGCCGAATGCCGTCGTTACCGTCGGCAAAGCCAAGTTCGGCAATAAGCTACCGCTCGCCTTGATCGCGGGGCCGTGCGCGCTGGAAAGCCGCGCCCATGCCTTTGAGATGGCGGTCGCGCTGAAGGAAATCACGGCGAAGCTGAAACTCGGTCTGGTCTACAAAACCTCGTTCGACAAAGCCAACCGCACCAGCTCGGCGCGCGCGCGCGGGCTTGGCCTCGACAAGGCGCTTTCGATTTTTGCCGAGCTGCGCGAAAAACTCGGCGTGGCGGTGCTGACCGACGTGCATGAGCCGGAGCAATGCTCCCGCGTCGGCGAAGTCGCCGACGTTCTGCAAATCCCGGCGTTCCTTTGCCGCCAGACCGATCTGTTGATTGCCGCCGCCAAAACCGGACGCGCGGTCAATGTCAAGAAAGGCCAGTTCCTCGCGCCCTGGGACATGAAGAACGTCGTCGCCAAGATCACGAGCGCCGGCAATGCCAATGTGCTGGTCACCGAGCGCGGTGTGTCGTTCGGCTACAACACGCTGGTCTCCGACATGCGCGCGCTGCCGGTTTTGGAAAAAATCGGCGCGCCGGTGATTTTCGACGCCACCCATTCGGTGCAGCAGCCGGGCGGGCAGGGCGACAAATCCGGTGGCGAGCGCGACTATGTCCCGGTGCTGGCGCGGGCGGCGGTGGCCGTAGGCGTTGCCGGCATCTTCATCGAGACCCATCAGGACCCGGACAAGGCGCCGTCCGACGGACCGAATATGATTCCGCTCAAGGCTTTAGCGCCGCTTCTTGAGCGATTGATGGAATTCGACGCACTGGCCAAAAAGATCTAGCTCCGGCTGGGGAGCGCGCGATGCCGCCCGCCCTGCGAATAGCCTTCCTGGTGGTGTTCGCCTCGACGCTGTTCACGCGCGCGGTCGATCCCGTCGTGCCGATGATCGCCCGCGATCTCAACATCGAAGTCACAACAGCGGCGCTGTTGTCGACCGCCTTCACCTTTCCCTATGCCTTCGCCCAGCCCGTACTTGGCACCATCGCCGATTTCTTCGGCAAGACCCGGCTGATGTCTCTGTCCCTCATCATCGTGGTGATGACGACGCTGGTCTGCGCTTTCGCGCAAAATTTCTCGCTCCTGGTCGCGATGCGGGTGATCGCCGGAATTCTCGCCGGCGGCATCTATCCGGTCGGCGTGGCGATGGTCGGCGATCTGGTGCCGGAGGTTCATGCGCGTCAGGTTGCGATCGGGCAACTGCTTGCGGCGGCGCTCACCGGCAATCTCATCGGCGCCACGGCGTCGGGCCTGATCGGCGATCTCCTCGGCTGGCGCGGCGTGTTCTTCTCCATCGGCGCCTTCGGCCTCGTTGTCGCGGTGATCGCGTTCTTTGCGTTTCGCGGCCTGCGCCCGGCCAAGCCAAAGCCGTTTAATCTCGCCGCCGTGGCGGCCGGATTCGGCAGCGTCTTTGCCGATCCGCGGACCAAATTCTGCTTCGGCTCGGTGTTCTTCGAGGGCATCGTCATCCACGGCATGTTTCCTTACGTGGCGATGCTCCTGCTGATAGCCGGGGAGACCCATTCCTCGTTCGCCGGCATCGTCATTGCCGGTTTCGGGCTCGGCGGCATTCTCTATTCGCTGGCGGTGCCGCTGGTGATCCTGCACTTCAACGACCGGCAATTGATGGTGATCGGCGCGGGCTGCGCCGCCGTCGCTTTCGTTCTCATCGCGCTCAACCCGGTCTGGTACGTGCTCGCGGCGATCTATGTCGTGCTCGGCGTCGGCTTCTACATGCTGCACACCTGCATTCAGCTCCATGCCACGGAGCTGACGCAGACCGCGCGCGGCACCGCGCTGTCGCTGCATTCCTGCGCGTTCTTTTCCGGCCAGGCGATCGGCCCGATCTATTACGGCTTTGCCTTCGGCACGATCGGCACATCTACGCCGATGTATATCGGCGCTGCCGTGATCCTGGTTGTGGGGCTAGTTTGCGCAAGATTCCTGCGCCATCGCCGCCCCGGGCTGACCCTTGCCGAAGGGGTCTAAAATCCCCATTATTACGCTATCGGCCAGGGGTGTCGCGCGAGAGTCGCGGCTGAGATCAAACCCGTCGAACCTGTCTGGGTCATTCCAGCGAAGGGAGCCGCATTGACTGCAACGAAGCCATCCATCGCATCTGTCGCCAAGCGGCCGCGGATCGCCATTATCGGCGCCGGCGTCATGGGGCTTGGCATGGCGTGGCGGCTTGCCCGCCGCGCCGAGGTCAGCGTCTTTGACCGCGGCAAAGCCGGTGCCGGTGCGAGCCATGCCGCGGCCGGGATGCTGGCGGCGTGTTGTGAAGCAGAACCCGGCGAAGAGGCGCTGGTCGCGCTCGGCCGCGACAGCCAGGCGCGCTGGCCGGGCTTTGCCGAAGAGCTTTTGCGGGTAAGCGGCATCGACGTCGAATTGCGCCGCGAGGGCACGATCGTTCTGGCGCTCACCGCGGACGATCAGGCGACGCTCGCGCATGGCCTCGTGTTCCAGCAAAAACTCGGCCTGCCGCTGGAATGGATTTCGGCGGCGGCGACGCGCGCCAAGGAGCCGCATCTGGCCGGAAAGATCGCCGGCGCCGTGTTCAGTCCGCAGGATCATCAGGTCGACAACCGCAAACTCGCGGCGGCGCTGCGCATCGCCGCCGAGGCTGCCGGCGCAAAAATTCACGAGCAGCGGCCGGTCAAGGAAATTTCCGTGCAGGGCGGACGCGCCAATGGTGTCGTATTCGAAGACGGCACGCGCGCCGACGCCGACATCGTGGTGCTTGCCGCCGGCGCCTGGTCGCGCAGCGTCGGCGGATTGCCGCCCGACCGGCGGCCGCCGGTGCGCCCGGTGAAGGGCCAGATGTTGTCGCTGCGCATGGATGCCGCGGCGCCGCTCCTCAATCACGTGCTATGGGCGCCCGGCGCTTATCTGGTGCCGCGGCTTGACGGTCGGCTGATCATCGGCGGCACCGTCGAGGAAAAGGGTTTTGACGAGACCATCACCGCAGGCGGCATGCTGACGCTGCTTGAAGCCGCCTGGCGCGCGATCCCGGGGATCGAGGAATTGCCGATCGACGAAATCTGGGTCGGCCACCGGCCAGGCAGCCGCGACGATGCGCCGATCCTCGGCCGCGCGCCGCTCGACAATCTGTTCTATGCCACCGGGCACCACCGCAACGGCATCTTGCTGGCGCCGGTGACGGCGGACGCCATGGCAAAACTCATTCTCGACGATGTGACCGAGCCGGCGATAAAACCGTTCGGGCTCGAACGGTTTCTACCGGCGCGCGCCGCGGAGTAGGGCACCCGATGACGCAAGTTTTGCAACAAGAAACGATCCGCGTGAACGGCGAGAGTGAGCCGCTCGCCTTCGCCACCATCGAAGCGCTGGTGGCGGAGAAAGCCATGGATACCGCCCAGCGCGGCATCGCGGTGGCGCTCAACGGCTCCGTGGTTCCACGCACGGCGTGGGGACAAACAAAACTTCGCGCCGGCGACAGCGTCGAAATCGTGCGCGCGCGGCAGGGGGGCTGAAGGAGCAAATTATGTCCGATCCGCTTGTCATTGCCGGCCATAAATTCGGCTCGCGGCTGTTCCTAGGCACCGCCGGCTATCCCAATCGCAAGATGATGCTCGACTCGATCGAGGCGAGCGGCACGCAGATGGTCACGGCCTCGATCCGCCGCATCAGCCTCGCCGGCGACGACGAGAGCATGCTGGACCTTCTCGCCGGGCGGGTGAAATTTTTGCCCAACACCGCGGGCTGCCAGACCGCCAAGGACGCCGTGTTAACGGCGGAGCTGGCGCGCGAAGCGCTCGACACCAATTGGATAAAACTCGAGGTCATCGGCGACCGCGAACTGCTTTATCCCGACGTCGAGGAACTGTTGCTCGCGACACAAACTTTGGTCGACAAGGGTTTTGTCGTGCTCCCCTATTGCACCGACGATCCGGTGATCTGCCGAAAACTCGCCGATGCCGGCGCGGCCGCCGTGATGCCGCTCGGCTCGCCGATCGGCTCAGGCTTAGGCATTTCCAATCCGCATCTGGTCGAGCTTATCTGCGCGCGCTCGCCGGTGCCGGTGGTGTGCGATGCCGGGATCGGCACCGCCTCCGACGCCACGCTCGCCATGGAGCTTGGCTGTGCGGCGGTGCTGGTCAACACCGCGGTGTCGAAGGCGCAAAATCCGCTCTTGATGGCCAAAAGCATGCGCGCCGCGGTGGAAGCCGGCCGGCTGTCGCGGCTCGCTGGCCGCATCGCCAAGCGCACGCATGCCGAACCGTCGAGCCCGCAATTCGGGCTGGTCGGGACATAAGTGCAAAGAGAGGAAAGCCGGGGAGTGAAAGTGATGCGACGACGTGATTTTCTCGCGCTGGGTCTCGCCGCGGTTTCGGCGCAAAATTTTCTCGCGCCGCGCCTGGCGCTGGCGGACAGCTATCCGAACCGGCCGATCAGGCTGATTATCCCGTTTCCGCCGGGCGGCGGCTTCGACGCGGTCGGCCGGCCGTGGGCGGAAAAGATCCAGCCATTCCTCGGCACGATCGTGGTCGAGAACGAGGGCGGCGGCGGCAGCTCGCTCGGCGCCTCCACCGTCGCGCATTCGCAACCCGACGGCTATACGCTCCTGCTTGGCGGCTCGAGCACCCACATCACCGAAGCGATCCTCAAGACCCGGCCGCTCTACGATCCGCTGAAGGATCTCGCGCCGATTTCCGATATCGCGGTGTCGGCCTTCGCGATCGTGGTCAACCCTTCCGTCCCGGCCAATACGCTCCAGCAATTGATCGATTACGACAAAGCCAATCGCGGCAAGCTGTCATACGGCCACGCCGGCGTCGGCTCGCTCAATGAGCTGACCGGCGAATTGTTCAAGTCGCTCGCCGGCCTGCCCGATCTGGTGCAGGTGCCGTATCGCGGCTCGGGTCCGGCCACCGCCGACTGCGTCGCCGGCCAGATTCCGATGGTGACGCCCGCGGTGACCGGCCAGCTCATCGCATTCCATCGCACCGGAAAACTGCGCATTCTCGCCGTGACCAGCCCGAAACGGCTGAAGGCTGCGCCCGATCTGCCGACCGCGGTCGAAACGCTTCCCGGCATGGTCTCGGAGCAATTGATCGGGCTGTTCGCACCGGCCGGCACCTCGCGCGCGATCATCGATCAGGTCGCCAAGGCCAACCACGACGCGCTGGCGGACCCCGGCTATCAAGCCATGCTGGTCGAGAGCGGCTTCGAGCCGGACGCCGATTTATCGCCGGAAAAATTCGGCAAGCGAATCGAGGATGAGATCGCCAAATGGACGCCGATCGTCAAGGCGCTCGGCATCAAGATCGATTGAGCGTGCTCACCCCATCATCTCGCGCGTCAGCGGTATGACCTTAGTGCCGTAAAGTTCGATGCAGCGCATGATCTTGTCGTGCGACAGCGCGCCGGCTGAATACTTCATGTCGAAGCGGGATATGCCGAGCGCCTTGGCGGTCGTTGCGATGCGGCGCGCCACGGTTTCCAGCGAACCGAGATAGAGCGAGCCGCTCTCGGCCTCGCGTTCGAATTCGGCGCGTTGCAGCGGCGGCCAGCCGCGTTCGGCGCCGATGCGGTCACGCATCGTCTTGTAGTCCGGCCACAGTTCCTCGCGCGCTTGCTCGTCGGTGTCGGCGACATAGCCGTGCGAGTGGACGCCGATCTCGCGCGGCGGCCGGCCGTATTGCGCGCAGGCGCGATGATAGAGATCGACATAGGGTTTGAAGCGGTTGGGATCGCCGCCAATGATGGCGAGCATCAGCGGCAGGTCGTAATGCGCGGCGCGCACCACCGATTCCGGGCTGCCGCCGACGCCGATCCAGACTTTCAGCGGACCGTTTTCGACCGGCGGGTAGACGCGCTGGTTGGTCAGGGGAGGGCGGGTCTGGCCCTGCCAGGTCACCGGCTCGCCTTTAAGCAAAGCGGCGAACAGATCGAGCTTTTCGTCGAACAGCTCTTCGTACTTGGATAGATCAAAGCCGAATAACGGAAACGACTCGGTAAACGAGCCGCGGCCAAGGATCACTTCGGCGCGGCCGCTGGAGACCGCGTTGAGCGTCGAGAACCGCTGAAATACGCGGATGGGATCGTCCGACGACAGCACCGTGACCGACGAGCCGAGATGGATGCGCTTGGTGCGCGACGCAATCGCCGCGAGCACGACGTCGGGCGCGGCAATCGCAAAGTCCGGACGGTGGTGCTCGCCGAGCCCGATAAAATCCACGCCGAGCTAGTCGGCGAGCACGGCCTCCTCGAGCACATCGCGGATGACTTGCGCATGGCTGAGGAGCTGACCGTCCGGCCCGGCGGTGATGTCGCCGAATGTATCAAGTCCAAGTTCGAGTGGATGTTCGAGTTGCGGCGCCATCGTTTACTTTCGTCCGTTCACTGTTCATCCTGCGGCATAGTCTCTTTCGCGGCTTGATTAGCACGCCGCGGCGCGGTCAAATCGCCCAATTGCAAAAGTGCGACAGTCAGATGGGGGGATTTCATGAGAAAGACAACGGCCATAGCGGCGGCCGCGCTCGCGCTGGTCGCCGGACCGGCGTTAGCCCAGCAGCAGACCGTCAAGATCGGCTTCATCTCGACGTTCAGCGGCCCGGTGGCCGCGATCGGCAACGACATGAAAAACTCATTCGAGCTTGCGCTCGATCATCACGGCCGCAAGCTCGGCGGGCTGCCGGTCGAGGTCATCTATGACGACGATCAGCTCAAGCCGGAAGTCGGCGTGCAGAAGACCCAGGAGCTGATCGAATCCGATCACGTCGATTTCGTCGTCGGCTATATCTGGTCGAACGTGCTGCTCGCTTCGCTCAAGCCGCTCGTCGATTCCAAGACCATGACGGTCGTCACCAATGCCGGCCCGTCGCAGTTCGCCGGCGAGCTGTGCTCGCCTTACGTGTTCTCGACCTCGTGGCAGAACGACCAGACCCCGGCGGCGGTCGGCCAATACATGAACCAGAAGGGCGTGAAGACGGCGTTCCTGATCGGCCCGAACTACGCAGCCGGCAAGGACATGCTGGCCGGCGTGGCAGTCAACCTTCAAAGGCCAGATCGTCGGCCAGGAACTCACGCGCTGGCCCGACCAGCTCGATTTCTCCGCCGAACTGTCGAAGGCGCGCGAGGCCAAGCCTGACGCGATCTTCGCGTTCTATCCGGGTGGCGCCGGCGTGCAGTTCGTCACCCAATATGCGCAGGCCGGACTCAAGGGCCAGATTCCGCTCTACACCGCGTTCACCATCGACGACCTGTCGCTGCCGCGCCTGAAAGATCTCGCGGTCGGCGTTCCCGGCGCGCAGGAATGGGTCAACGATCTGACCAATCCGACGAACAAGAAATATGTCGCCGACTACAAGGCGAAATATAATTCCTCGCCGTCGTTCTACGGCGCGCAGACCTATGACGCCGTGGGCCTGATCGATTCCGCCATCACCGCGGTCAAGGGCGACCTCACCAACAAGGAAGGCATGCGCAAGGAGATGGAGAAGGCCGATTTCAAGTCGGTGCGCGGCGCCTTCAAATTCGGCAACAACCACATCCCGATCCAGAATTTCTATCTTCAGGATGCGGTGAAGAACGCCGACGGCAGTTTCGCGCTCAAAACCGTCGCCACGATCGTCAAGGACGACCAGGACAAGTTCCACGATCAGTGCCCGATGAAGTGAGCCGTTCTCCGCTCATCCCCGCTGGTGGAGAGCGGAGTTAGCATGCGCTAGCCCGATCACGGTGCCTTTGCCATGAGTGGCTACGTGATGGCCGCATGCGGCGGACGAACGAGCACATGCTGTATTTCATCGAGCAATTCCTCAACGGCATCCAGCTCGGCATGCTGCTGTTCCTGTTGGCGGCGGGGCTGACGCTGATTTTCGGCATCATGGACCTGATCAATCTGGCGCACGGCTCGCTCTATATGATCGGCGCCTATTTCGCGGCCACCTTCGCCGCATGGACCGACAGTTTTGTGCTTGGCGCCGTGCTCGCGCTGCTTGCGACGCTCGCGGTCGGCATGGCGCTGGAAGTGGTCGCGATCCGGCGGCTCTACGGACGCGATCATCTCGATCATGTGCTCGGCACGTTCGGCCTGCTGCTGTTCTTCAATGAGCTGGTCCGGCTGATCTGGGGCCCGGCCGGCCTGACGCTGTCGCTGCCGAGCCAGATGCTCAACGCGGTGCAGATCCTGCCGGGCCTTTATTATCCGGTCTATCGCCTGGTCATCATCGGCGTGACGCTCGGCGTGGCGCTCGGGCTTTATCTCCTCGTCATGCGCACGCGGCTTGGCATGCTGATCCGCGCCGGCGCTTCCAACCGCGAAATGGTCGGCGCGCTCGGCATCAACATAAAGCTCCTCTACACGCTGGTGTTCGGGCTTGGCGCCGCGCTCGCGGGCTTTGCCGGCCTGATGCAGGCGCCGATCCTGACCGTGCAGATCGGCATGGGCGAGAACATTCTCATTGCTCGCCTTCGTCGTCGTCACCATCGGCGGCATCGGCTCGATCCGCGGCGCTTTCGTCGCGGCGCTGCTCGTCGGTCTCGTCGACACCATCGGCCGCGCCTTCCTGCCCGATCTCTTGCACGCCTATCTAAGCGAAGCGCGGCGGCGAGCCTCGGCCGGCGCTGTCGTCGATGATGATCTATCTGTTGATGGCGCTCGTTCTGGTCGTGCGGCCCGAAGGCCTGTTTCCGGCGGCGAGCAAATGAGCGAGTTGACGGCGCCATCCCCGGGACCGGGTCCGCTGCGTGGCTCACGCCGCGCATCGCGGTCAACGCCGCGCTCCTCGTCGTGCTGGCGCTGGTGCCGGTCTATGCGGCGCTCACCGGCAATCCCTTCGTGATGACGCTGTTCACGCGCGTGCTGATTCTTGGCATTGGCGGCGCTGAGCCTGAACCTGATCATGGGTTTCGGCGGCATGGTGAGTTTCGGCCACGCCGCCTATCTCGGCATCGGCGGCTATGCCGTCGGCATCCTGGCCAAGGAGGGCATCGGCTCGGGCTTTGTGCAATGGCCGGTCGCGATCGCGGCCTCGCGCGCTCTATGCGCTGGTCGTCGGCGCGCTGAGCCTGCGCACGCGCGGCGTCTATTTCATCATGATCACGCTCGCCTTCGCGCAGATGGTCTATTACGTCGCGATCGGGCTCGACCGTTACGGCGGCGACGACGGGCTCACCATCTACCAGCGCAGCCAGTTCGGCGGCCTCATCGATCTCAACAACAAGACGCTGTTTTATTATCTGTGCTTCGCGCTGCTGCTGGCGAGCATTTATCTGGTCTGGCGCATCGTCAATTCGCGCTTCGGCCTGGTCATCCGCGGCGCGCGCTCGAACGAGCGGCGCATGCGCGCCATCGGCTTTCCGACTTTTCGCTACAAGCTCGTCTGTTTCGTGATTGCCGGCGCGATGTGCGGGCTCGCCGGCGCATTGCTCGCCAACCACACCAATTTCATCAGCCCGGCCATGATGCACTGGACGCGCTCCGGCGATCTCATCGTCATGGCGGTGCTCGGCGGCATGCACGCGATGTTCGGGCCGCTGATCGGCGCGATGACGTTCTCTGCTGCTGGAGGAAGCGCTGTCGCACGTCACCGATTATCCGAATCTGATCCTCGGGCCGCTGTTGCTCTTGGTCGCGATCTACGTGAACGGCGGCATCGACGGCCTGATTTCCGGAGCGCGCCGTGGCTGACGCGCTGCTCGAGATCGAAGGTTTGACCAAGCGCTTCGGCGGCGTGGTGGCGTCCGACGCAATTTCGCTCGCGCATCCTGTCCGGCGAGCTGCACGCCATCATCGGCCCGAACGGCGCCGGCAAGACCACGCTGATCGGACAATTGACCGGCGAGATCGCGCCCGACAGCGGACGCATCCGCTTCGACGGCCGCGATATCACGGCGCTGCCGGTCTACCGGCAGCAGCCAGATCGGGCTCGCGCGCTCGTTTCAGATCACGTCGCTGTTCCCCGATTTCACTGCGCTCGACAATGTCGCGCTCGCGGTTCAGGCGCATGCCGGCCATTCGTTCCGCTTCTGGCATGATGCCCGGCGCGAGGCGGCGCTGCGCGAACCGGCGCGCGTGGCGCTTGCCCGCGTCGGTCTTGCCGAGCGCGCCGATGTGCTGGTCGCCGATCTCAGTCATGGCGAGCGCCGCCAGCTTGAGATCGCCATGGCGCTCGCGACCGGCGCCGCGCATGCTGCTGCTTGACGAGCCGATGGCCGGCATGGGCGCGGAAGAATCCGCTCGCCTCGTTGACACGCTGCGCCAGCTCAAGGGCGGCGTCACCATCCTCTTGATCGAGCACGACATGGACGCGGTGTTTGCGCTGGCGGATCGCATCAGCGTTCTGGTTTATGGCCGCATCATTGCGTCGGGCGAGCCGGCCGCGATCCGGGCCGACGCCGCGGTGCGAGCAAGCCTATCTCGGCGAACAGGAAGGAGCGGCGCAAGGAGCTGAAAATGTCTGACGCGCTCCTCGAACTGTCCGATGTCGAGACCAGCTACGGGCTGAGCCGC
The DNA here is from genome assembly GCA_963790975.1 of uncultured Alphaproteobacteria bacterium. Taxonomy (GTDB): domain Bacteria; phylum Pseudomonadota; class Alphaproteobacteria; order Rhizobiales; family Xanthobacteraceae; genus BOG-931. The sequence continues at coordinate 38,625 of CAWBQV010000006.1, read as the reverse complement.
GTGCTGTTCGGCGTTTCGCTCAGCATCGCGCCGGGCGAAATGGTGTCGCTCCTTGGCCGCAACGGCATGGGCAAGACCACGACGGTGCGTTCGATCATGGGGCTCACGCCCGGCGGCGGCGGGCTCGATCCGTTTCGGCGGCGAAGACATCCGCGCGCTGCCATCCTACCGCGTCGCCAAGCTCGGCATCGGCCTGGTGCCGGAAGGCCGCCAAGTATTTCCGACTCTCACCACGCGCGAAAATCTGATCGCCACCGCGGCCAATCGCAATTCCGCCGCCGATCCGTGGACGCTCGACTAAAGTCTGGGCGCTGTTTCCGCGGCTCGCCGAGCGCGCCGGCAGCATGGCGAACCTGCTGTCCGGCGGCGAACAGCAAATGCTGGCGATCGGTCGCGCGCTGATGACCAATCCGCGCCTGCTCATTCTCGACGAAGCGACCGAGGGACTGGCGCCGCTGATCCGCGACGAGATTTGGCGCTGCCTGCAAAGCCTGCGCGCGGCCGGCCAGTCGATCCTGGTGATCGACAAGAATGTCGCGGCGCTCACCCGCATTGCCGACCGCCACTATGTCATCGAGCGCGGCCGCGTGGTGTGGACGCGGAAGCTCGGCGCAATTGGCCGGCGCGCCGGAGATCCAGCACCGCTATTTGGGGATTTGAGCGCCGCTGGTCAGTTGACCGTCTGACTGCGCAGCCCCGCCACATCCTTGTCGGTGATTTTCGACGGCGCGCTGCCGAAGCGGGCGGTGACGTAGTTGGCGACAGCGGCAATCTCCACGTCGGAATAGGTATGGCCGAACGCCGGCATTGAGATCACACCCGCTGGATCGCGCCGCGTCGTGCCGGAGATCACGATCTGGGCGACGTTGGTCGCCGTCGGATCGTTCACCGCACGCGTGCCGCTGATCGTGGCGAAGGGCGAAATGGCGCTCACCCCGGTCCAGGTGTGGCAACTGGCGCAGGCCTCCTCGAAGACGCTCTTGCCCAGAACATCATCCGCGCCGCCGCCGTCTTTGGGCGAAGCCGGCGCCGGCGGCGCCAGCGTTGCCGGCAGGTCTGAGGTGACCGCCGGAACGCTGCGCACATAAGCGACCAGCGCATGGATATCCTCCGGCGTGGTTTGGCCAAAACGCTGGTCAATGCTTTCGCCCATCGGCCCCGCCGCGGTGCCATGGCTCTGAGCGTGGCCGTTCGACAAATAGGCGGCGAGCTCGTCGTCGCTCCACGCGCCGACGCCGGTGTCCTTGTCGGAGCTGATGTTGTAGGCGCTCCAGCCGGCAGCCAAGGCGCCGGCGAATTTCTTACGGTTGTCGAGCGCAAACGCGATATTGCGCGGAGTGTGGCATTCGCCGCAATGCGCCAGCGCTTCGGCGAGATAGGCGCCGCGGTTCCACGCCGCGCTCTGTGCCGTATTGGGTTGGAAGCGGGTATCGGCGTTAAAGGCCAACGACCAGAAAATCATCGACCAGCGCTGATTATACGGAAAGCCGAGCGTATTGGCGGGAGGAACCGCATGCGCCGGCGGCAGGCTGAACAAATAGGCCTTGATCGCCAAGGCGTCGGCGTCGGTGATGTAGGTGTAGGACGTGTAGGGCATTGCCGGATAAAGCCGCGCGCCGTCGCGGCGTATGCCGCGTTGCACTGTGTTGAGAAAATCCTGATCGCTGTAATCGCCGATACCGGTGTCCTTGTCGGGCGTGATATTGCTCGAATAAAGCGTGCCGAAGGGCAGGGGAAATGCGAGACCTCCTGCATATTGCACGCCGCCCGGCGCGGTGTGGCAAACCGTGCAATCGGCGACGCGGGCGAGATATTCACCGCGCTTGATTTGATCGGCATTGGCAAGCGTTGCGGGAACGCCTGTCGGATCGGCGTCGTGATAGTCCGCAAGCGCCACGGTCGATCCGCCCGCGAACGCCATCGGTCCCGGAAAAAAGATTCTCCAGCCGAATACCGCCAGAATGACCACGACAACGATGGCAATGATCACGGTGCTAAGTCTGCGCATGACGCTCACGCCTTGTTGACGAGGGCTGCGCGGTCGATCGGCAGGCGGCGCAGCGCCACGCCAGTCGCGGCGTAAATGGCGTTGCGCAGGGCGGGCGGGCCCGCCGTGCAGCCGGTTTCTCCGATGCCGCCCGGATCCTCGCCGCTCTTGATGACATGCACCTCGATATTCGGCACCTGGTCGATGCGGAGCATGCGGTAATCGTTGAAATTGGACTGCTGCACGCGGCCCTTATCGATCGTGACCTCGCCGTAGAAGGCAGCCGTGAGACCGAAAATCAGCCCGCCCTGCAACTGCGCCATGATGGTGTCGGGGTTGACTGCGATACCGGTATCCACCGCCAACGTCACCCGGCGCAGATGCACTTCGCCCTGATTGTCGACCTCGGCCTCGACCACGGTGACGATGAAGCTGGCGAACGACGGCTGTAAGCAAACCCCGCGTCCGACCCGCGGCGGCAGTGGCTTTCCCCAATCGGATTTTTCCGCGACCAGATCGAGTGCAGCCAAAAAACGTGGATTGTTCGCGAGCATGCCGCGGCGGAACGCAATCGGATCGGCGCCAGCTTTTCGCGCCAATTCGTCCATGAAACTTTCGGTGGCAAAGACGTTGTTGTTCGGTCCGACGCCGCGCCAGAATCCGGTGGGCACGGCGGGCGGCTCGGCGCGAACATATTCGGTCGTGCGGTTGGGAATGTCGTAGGGCATGTCGACCGCGCTATCGACCGCGTCGATATCGATGCCGCCCGTGAATGCGCCCGGCAGCCAGCGCGCCATGATCGATGAACCGGTCACGCGATATTTCCAGGCGGCGATTTTGCCGTTCGATAGCGTCGCGGAAATCACATCGCGATAGACCGGGCGATAGACGTCGTGCTGGATGTCCTCTTCGCGGGTCCAGACCACCTTGACCGGGCCGTCGACGTGCTGGGCGATGCGCACCGCGCTCGCCACCATGTCCGGCTCGAGTTGCCGCCCGAAGCCGCCGCCGATCAGGTGGTTGTGCACGGTCACCTTGTCGACGGGAAGACCGGCGACCTGCGCCGCAGTCGACTGCACACGCGATATGACCTGGGTGCCGGTCCATATCTCGCACGCGCCGGGCGTCAGCGACACGGTGCAATTCATCGGCTCCATCGTGGCATGCGCCAGGAATGGCAGCTCGAATTCGGCGTCGAAGCGGTCGCCCTGCGTCAAACCCTTGGCGATGTCGCCGATAGATTTGGCGACCACGCCGTCCTTTTGGCTTGCGGCGCGCAAGTCATCCCAGATCGCGCCCGAATTGACTTGCGCATTGGGCCCTTCGTCCCAGGTCACGACCAGAGCATCGAGACCTTTTTTGGCCGCCCACATGTGATCGCCGACCACCGCGACCAGATCGTCGAGCACGACGACTTGCTGCACGCCGGGCATGGTTTTGGCCGCGCTGTCGTCGACATGAGCGATCTTGCCGCCAAATACCGGGCTCTGCGCCAGCGTTGCGAATTTCATTCCGGGCAGCATGGCGTCGATGCCGTAGACGACCTTGCCGTCGGTCTTGCCCGGCGTATCGAAGCGCTTGAGCGGCTTTCCGATCAGCGTGAAGTCTTTGGGGTCCTTCAGCGGCACGTCTTGTGGCACTGGAAGTGCGCTCGCCGCATCCACTAGATCGCCATAGCCGAGCGTTCGTCCGCTCGCGGCGTGCATGACCTTGCCGCTGGCTGCGCTGCAGCTTGCCGGATCGACCTGCCATTGCTGCGCGGCGGCCGTCACCAGCATTGCGCGGGCGGTGGCGCCGGCAATGCGCAGCGGCTTCCAGAACGCGCGGATCGAATTGGAATTGCCGGTGACCTGAATGCCGAAGATCGGATTGGCGTAGAGTTTGTCGTCGGGCGGGGCGTGTTCCGGCGTGACCTGCGAAAAATCGGCGTCGAGCTCTTCGGCAAGGATCATCGAAATCGCGGTGTAAACGCCCTGGCCCATCTCCACCTGCGACATCACCAGCGTGGTTTTTCCGGAATGATCGATGCGGATGAAGGCATTGGGCGCGAACTGGCCAGCGGGATTGTCAGGAGCCTGCTCCGGCTCGTTTGCGCCCCGAACCGGAAGATTGAAGGCGAGCGCAAAACCTCCGGCCAGACTGGCCTTGAGCACGGTGCGGCGCGAGGCGGAGATGAAATTGTTGCGGGCGCGCATGGTCGGCTCCTATGCGTAGCCGGCGGCGCGCTTGATCGCGGCGCGGATGCGAACATAGGTGCCGCAGCGGCAGATATTTCCCGCCATCGCCGCGTCGATATCGGAATTGTCGGGGTTCGGATTACCGGCAAGCAGCGCCGCCGCCGACATGATCTGGCCGGACTGGCAATAGCCGCATTGAATGACTTCGAGATCGAGCCAGGCTTTTTGCACTTTGGCGCCGGCCGGCGTTGCGCCGACGCCTTCGATCGTGGTGATGGCGCGACTGCCGACCGCGCCGAGCGGCAACAGGCAGGACCGTACCGCATTACCGTCGATATGCACGGTGCAGGCGCCGCATTGGGCGATGCCGCAGCCGAATTTCGTCCCCGTCATGCCGAGGATGTCGCGCAGGACCCAAAGCAACGGCATATCGTCCGGCGCCTCGACGTCCTTGTTCTCACCGTTGATGTTCAATGTTGCCATGGCACTTCTCCAGCCAGCCATTCCACTACGAGCCAGCTCATCAGCCAGCCATTACAGTTATAATAGGAACGCATAACGGTCTTGCCTAGTTCGGTCAGAGAGTGACGAATTCAAAGCCTTCGACCGGCCGAGCGGCCCGGCTGCAGATGCCGAGCCGCAGGAGGGCCTCGGCTTGGGCAGTTATGAACGATGCCAGGAGTTGCAACTGGTGCAGGCGCAGCGGCTCGGCAAGAAACAGCTTGAACGGTCCAATCAGGTCGAGATCGCGGACCGTCATGCGGCATGTCGTGATCAGCAAATGGCCTTGCCCTGACGACGCCTTGGCGCTGCTTGCGGGCGGCGCATTGGCCCAGCAGGCGCCGCATCCTCCGGTTGCAAAGCCGGTGGCTGGCCAGCCCGCGCCAGCGGCTTCAGGCGAAACGCCGCAGCAAACCACCGCGACCTACGCGGACTGGGTCGTGCAATGCCAGACCCAGACCGGGCCGCCGCCGCAAAAGCTCTGCGACATGGCGCAGACCACGCAAGTGCAGGGCAAGAACATTCCATTCTCCCGCGTCGCCGTTCTGCACCCGACCGCAGGTCAGCCGGTGCGGCTCGTGGTCCAATTGCCGGTCAATGCATCCTTTGCGACCGGCGTGCTGATCCAGACCGGCGACGACGATCCGGGCCTCACCGCGCCGTTCGCGCGATGTCTGCCGGCCGGCTGCTTTGCCGATTTCGATATCCGGGAGGACGCGCTGAAGAAATTCCGCGCCATCTCGGGCGTCGGCAAACTGTCGTTCGCCGACGCAGGCGGGCACAGCGTGAGCGTTCCGCTGTCGTTTAACGGTTTCGGCCAGGCCTTCGACGCGCTCGCAAAGGAATAGAAAGCCGGATGCGGTCCGGCGCCTTGCGCCCTGACGGCATGCTCAACTAGCCGGCAACCGCCAGCACAATCGCAATGGCGAATGCGGCAACGACAAAAACCGGCGCAAGTTCGATCGGCATAGCCAATCCAGGGAAGTCCCCGAGCGCCAAAATAATGGCGGCCTGAGGCGCCGATTCTCAAGTCCAAAGAATGGGCGGGCAATGACCAATTATTGGGATCATGCCGCACCGTGACGGGCGCGTGAAGCTTTGTTGACGCCTCAATTTGTTCGCCAGCCGAGGCCGGATCCGCGACTAGCCGAGATTCGTTGTCGCTTGTTGCACCGGACGCTTCGCCTTTTCTTTCGCCTTTTCCTGGGCGGGGGCTCTGCCCTCGAGCGCGATCTGCTTTAGCGAGTGAACTTGTGCACTTGCTCCGGACTTTTGCGGGTCGCTTTGGCTGATATTGCGGGTCTGGTATTCGCCCCATGCCAGAACTACTGCGAAGATCGCAAAAGCGAGGATGATTCCGGCAAGGATGATGATGCTGGTCATAGTCATGGCGGGCTCCCTTTTCGGGGTAACTATGACCGAGACAGAACAAGCCAGCTTTGATCTGGATCAACAATCAGCCGTTTCCAACGCCGATCGCGGCCTTTGATTCATGTCAATGTCGCGCGGCGCCGGCGGCAATAAATTGGTTTTGAAATGGAAGACCGTTTTGCACCTTTTTTGCACCTCATCTCAGGGAGAGAATCGATGTCGCAGGGGAAGTCGGACAACACTACGGACCAGCTGTTTATCGTGTTCTTCCGCCTTACAATGGGCTGGACCTTTCTATGGGCGGCGATCCATCATTTCGGGGACGACAAGTTCGTCCTCGGCTTTCTCAGTCACGTCAAAACATTTCACGACGTCTACGCGCCGTTCACAAACCCGACAGTCGTTCCGATACTGACGTTCCTGGTCGAGTACGGCCACCTGTTGATCGGGCTGTCGCTGATTTCCGGTCTGTTCGTGCGGGCGAGCGCGCCGTTCGCGATCATGCTCATGCTGCTGTATTGGACGGCGCACATGGACTTTCCCTACATCGAGGACGCCAACAACTACCTGGTCGACTACCACATCGTGTATGCGGGCGTGCTGGTGTATCTGATCGTCAAACGCGCCGGCCACGTCTTCGGCCTCGACGGATTGATCAGCGAGCTTGGCGCGGTGCAGCAGAGGCCCATGCTGCGCTGGCTTGCTGCCTGAGCAAGTAAAGCCCGCGAAGGTAAAAGCGAAGACGATTATGCGGTGCGGCCGGCCAAGGGGTGACAAACCCGGCCGGCCGCAACCGACTAAGCTTTGTCAAAAACTTGTGCGAAGCTTGGGCGACGCCACAATGAGGCCTGAGCGAAACCCGCCAACCGATGTCCACCTATCGCCTCGACAAACTGTTTGCGCCGCGTTCCATTGCCGTGGTCGGTGCGAGCCCGCGTGAAACCTCGCCCGGCCGTGCCGTATTGCTGAATTTGCGGCGCGCCGGCTTTCCGGGTGCGCTTCATCTCGTCAATCCTCATTACGACGCGATCGAAGGCGTTACGGCAGTCAAAACCTACGATCAGCTTCCGGATACTCCTGATGTAGTCGTGATCGGCGTGCCGCCGTCGGCCATTCCATCGATCATTGCCGCGGCAGGCGCGAAGGGCACGGCCGCCGCCATCATCCTCACTGCGGGTCTCGGTCATGGGCCCGGCTCGATTGCCGAGACTTGCGAGAAAGCCGCGCGCGCAACCGGATTACGCCTCGTCGGTCCAAATTGCCTCGGCGTTCTGGCGCCGGGCGCCAGGCTCAATGCCAGCTTCGCCGCTTCGATGCCGCGGCCGGGCGATCTCGCGCTGATTTCGCAATCCGGCGCCATCGCGACCGGATTGGTCGAATGGGCATCGGTTCGCGGCATCGGATTTTCCGCCGTCGTCTCCATCGGCGACAGCGTCGACGTCGACTTCGCCGATCTGCTCGATCATTTCGCCATGGATCGCGACACGCGCGCCATTCTGCTTTACATCGAATTGATCAAGGACGCGCGCAAGTTCATGTCGGCGGCGCGGGCCGCGGCGCGGGCAAAGCCGTTATTGGTCGTCAAATCGGGTCGTCACGCCGCGGGCGCCAAGGCGGCGATGACGCATACCGGCGCGCTCGCCGGCTCGGACGCGGTCTACGACGCCGCATTCCGCCGCGCAGGCTTTCTGCGTGTGCTCGATCTCGACGAGTTGTTCGCCGCCGCCGAGACGCTTGGGCATTTGACGACGCTCACCGGCCAGCGGCTGGCGATACTGACCAATGGCGGTGGCATCGGCGTGCTCGCGGTGGATCGTCTTGCGGATCTCGGCGGCGAGCTTGCCGGTATCTCGCCCGATACGATGAAGAAGCTCGACGCGGCGCTGCCGCCGATCTGGTCGCACGCTAATCCGGCCGATATCGCCGGTGACGCCGACGCTAAGCGCTACGCCGTGGCGCTCGAACAACTGCTCGATGACGATGCCAACGACGCCGTCCTGGTCATGAACGTGCCGACGGCTCTGGCTTCAGCCGGCGATGCGGCGAAGTCGGTCATTACCGTGACCGGGCAACATCGCCAGCAACGCGCTCCGGCAAAGCCGGTCTTCGCGGTCTGGGTCGGCGGCAGCGACCCGGCGGCGGAGGCGTTCGATGCCGCGGACATTCCAAGCTACGCGACGGAGTCCGACGCGGTGGGCGGCTTCATGCACCTCGTGCGCTACCGGGAATTGCGCGAGCAACTGATGGCGACGCCGCCCAGCATGCCGCAGGATTTTGCACCCGATACGCAAGCGGTGCGGCCGGTCATCGACGCGGTCTTGCGCGAGCGCCGCGGCGATCAGCGCATTTGGCTCGACCCCATCGAGATCACCCGGGTATTTTCGGCCTATGGGATTCCCATCACGCCGGCGGCCCTTGCGCGCAATGCTGACGAAGCGGTGGCTGTGGCAAGACCCCACCTCGCCGAGGGCAATGCCGTCGTCCTCAAGATTTTGTCACCCGATATCGTGCACAAGTCGGAAGTCGGCGGCGTGCGGCTCAACCTCATCACCGAGCAGGCGGTGCGCCAGGCCGCTTCGGAAATTCTCAGCCGAGCGCGCGCCGCAATGCCTGAAGCGCGGATCACCGGCGTGACCGTATTTCCGATGATCGTCCGCCCCAAGGCGCGCGAGCTCATCGCCGGCGTCGCGGATGATCCGACATTCGGCCCCGTAATCGTTTTCGGTCAAGGCGGCACCGCGGTCGAAGTGATCAGCGACAAGGCGCTGGCGCTGCCGCCGCTCGACCTCGCGCTGGCCCACCGCCTGATCGCCCGCACGCGGGTTTCGCGCATTCTCAAGGCTTACCGCAATGTTCCCGCGGCGAACGAACAGGCCATCGCGCTGCTGCTCGTCAAGCTGGCGCAGCTCGCGGCCGATTTCCCCGAAATACGCGAGATCGATCTCAATCCGGTTCTTGCCGACGAGACCGGCGTGATTGCCGTCGATGCGCGCGTCTCGGTGGCGCCGGTCGATGCGCGTCGCCACGGTCCGTCAGGCCATCCGCGGTTTGCGATCCGTCCCTATCCGACGGAGTGGGAGAGGCACGTCACCTTGGCGGATGGGACGGCGCTCCTGGTGCGGCCGGTGCGGCCGGAAGACGAGCCGTTATATCCGCCGTTTTTCGCCGGGGTGACGCTGGAGGACTTGCGGCTGCGCTTCTTCGCACCGATCAGGGAATTCAGCCATGCATTCATCGCGCGCTTTACCCAGATCGATTACGCACGCGCCATGGCATTCATTGCCATCGAGCAATCGAGCGGACAAATGCTTGGCGTCGTGCGCATTCATGCGGACGCCAATTATGAAACCGGCGAATACGCCATCCTCATTCGTTCCGATCTGAAAGGACGCGGCCTCGGCTGGCTCTTGATGCAGTTGATGATCGAGTATGCCCGCGCCGAAGGGCTGCGATCCGTTCGCGGACAGGTGCTGCAAGAGAATGCGACGATGCTGCAAATGTGCCAAGAACTCGGGTTTCACATTGCATCCGATCCCGAAGATCGCTGCGCTCTCGTCGTGACCTTGCCGCTCTAATTCGCGCTCCCGGCGCGGCTAAAACAATCGCTCGAGCAGCAGAAGTCCCATGCCGGCTGCCATCAGCAGCCACGCCGCAACCGGACCGAGGAAGCGGCGCATCGGCTTCGATTCAAACCGAAAGCCGAAGCCATAGACAAAGGCGCCGGAAACGCCGAGCAGCATGAGCGGCAGCGCCGAATGTTCGATCGGGCTCATCTGCGGCACGATAACGCGAGGGTCGGCGAGCAAGGTGCCGACAATCGCGAAGCCCGCAACAAGCGAAAAACCCCGCGCCCAAAACTGCCAATGGCCCAGGCGAGGAGGCGTCGACACCAGCGCACCGCCGTTACGGGGAAGGTCGTCTGTCATCGTCTGTCTACTTTTTTACACGAACTGGATTGCGCTCCTGATCGGCCTGTAATTCAAGCCACATGGCATTGAGCACGGCGAAGGTGCAGGCGAATCCGGCTCCGAGAACCCAGGAAAAATACCACATGGAGGCGTCCTTTCTTCAGTAGATCGACTTGCCTTGTTCGACCACCCATTCGGCCGTGACCCGGCCGCGGAGAACCCGATAGACCCACGCCGTGTAGGCGAGCACGATCGGCAGGAAGACAAGCGTCGCGACAAGCATGATCTGAAGGGTGAGGCGGCTGGACGACGCGTCGAACACGGTGAGACTCATGTTCGGATCGAGCGATGATGGCAGCAGGAAAGGAAACGCGCTTATTCCCGCGGTCGCAACCACGCCCGCAGCAGCGAGGCCGGTCGATACGAATGCAAGTCCGGGGCGGTGCAGACGCAGAAGCAAGATTGCGAGAGGCGCGCCGATATAGACCAGCGCCGGCGCGGCCAGCATCCACGGATAGCGGCTGTAATTGGCGACCAAACCGCCGGTCGCGACCGCGACCTGCTTGAGCGTGGGATTGGAGGGTCCGTCAGGACCGAGACCCTGGGTCACCGTGTAGCCGTTGAGGCCGAACGCGACCCAGAGTCCGCCGACACTGAATAAAATGACGAGCGCCAGCGCCAGCCATTTTGCGATCGCGGCGGCGCGCCCGGCGACCGGCTCACCGACTTTCAGCGCCAGGTAGGCGGCGCCATGAAGCGTCAGCATCGCGACGCTCACAAGACCACAAAGAAGCGCAAAGGGATTGAGCAAACCGAGGAGGCTACCGTCGTATGTCAGCCGCAGCGTGTCATCGAAGCGGAACGGAACGCCGGCCAACATGTTTCCGACGGCGACGCCAAAGATCAGCGCCGGGACAAAACCGCCCAGGAACAGCGCGTTGTCCCAAACTGCACGCCAGCGCGGATCGTTGACCTTGGAGCGGTATTTGAATCCGACCGGGCGCAGGATAAGCGCACACAGCACGAGAAACATCGCCAGATAGAACCCGGAAAAGGCCACTGCATAGAGTGGCGGCCAAGCCGCGAAAATTGCGCCGGCGCCCAGGATCAGCCAGACTTGGTTGCCTTCCCAGACCGGCCCGACCGTGTTGATGGCGATGCGCCGCTCGACGTCTTTGCGGGCGACGAACGGCAGCAATACGCCAACGCCGAGATCAAAACCGTCCATCACGGCAAAGCCGATGAGCAGCGCGCCCGGCAGTCCCCACCAGATCAGGCGAAGCATTCCGTAATCGAGGGCCATCAGTGATCTCCGGGGTCAGGCGAATTATTCGGCAGGAACGGCGACGGCTTCGATGCGGCCAAGCGGCGAGGTCGGGCTGAGCACGGCCTCGGGACCAAGCCGCACGGTCTTGACCATCAGGTAAACGTCGACGAACGCGAGCGAGGAATAGAACAGGATGAAGCCGATCAGGGTGGTGAGAACATTTCCGGCGGAGATGCTGGAAACCGCCAGGAATGTCGGGAGTACACCTTCGATCACCCAGGGCTGCCGGCCCACCTCGGCCACGTACCAACCCAGTTCGGCCGCGATCCAGGGCAGCGGCAGACAACACAGAGCCACCCAGAGGAACGCGCGCGAATAACCAAGCATACGTCGGCTCGCCAGCAGGAAAGCGACCGCGAACAGGCAATGAAGAAGAATCCGAGTCCCACCATCACGCGAAAACTCCAGAACAGCGGCGAGACCGCGGGAACCGTGGACCAGGCCGCCTGCGAGATTTCGGCGTCGCTGGCGGCAAGGACGTCAGGACGGATTTTCTTCAGAAGAAGCGCGTAGCCAAGGTCGGCGGAGTATTGATCGAGTTTTGCCCGGCTCGCCTGATCGGTACGGTCGTGCTTGAGCGCATCGAGTGCTGCGTAGGCGACAAGCCCGGAGCGGATGCGGGTTTCGGCATGCGCGACGAGCTCCTTGATGCCCGGCACTTCCGTGTCGATCGAACGGGTCGCGATGAGACCAAGCATCCAGGGCACACGCACCGCGTAATCCGTACGCTGCGCTTGCTGGTTTGGAACGCCGAAGATCGTGAACGAGGCGGGCGGCGGCTCGGTATCCCACATCGATTCTATCGCGGCGATCTTCATCTTCTGGTTCTCGCCGGCCGTGTAGCCGCTCTCGTCGCCCAACACGACGACGGACAGAGCGGCCGCCAGCCCAAAGCTCGCCGCGACGGTCGCCGACCGCTTGGCAAGCTCCACATGACGGCCGCGCAGCAGGTAAAAGGCGCTGATCGCAAGCACGAAAACGGAGCCGGTGATGTAGCCGGCGCTGACCGTGTGAACGAATTTTGCTTGCGCGACCGGATTGAAGATCACGGAATAGAAGTCGGTGACTTCCATGCGCATCGTGTCGGGATTGAACTTCGCACCGACGGGGTGCTGCATCCAGCCGTTGGCGATCAGGATCCAAAGCGCCGAGAGGTTCGAGCCGAGCGCCACCAGCCAAGTCACCGCGAGATGCGCGATTTTGGAAAGCTTGTCCCAGCCGAAAAAGAACAGGCCGATAAAGGTCGCCTCGAGAAAGAAGGCCATAAGGCCTTCGATGGCGAGCGGAGCGCCGAACACGTCGCCGACATAATGGCTGTAATAGGCCCAGTTGGTTCCGAACTGGAACTCCATGGTGATGCCGGTCGCGACTCCCATGGCGAAGTTGATGCCGAACAATACGCCCCAGAACTTAGTCATTTCCCGCCAGATCTCGCGGCCGGTCATGACGTAGACGGTCTCCATGATACCGAGCAGCAGCGCGAGGCCGAGCGTCAGCGGCACAAACAGGAAATGGTACATCGCTGTGAGGCCGAACTGCACGCGCGAGAGCTGCACAACATCGATTGCGACGCTCATGGATTCGTCTCTGCATGAGAATAGAACATGTGCGCCTCGACGGCGCTCGAATTGAGCTCGAGCCAGTGCGGCCCGAACACCAACAGTCCGGCGACGACGATGATGGCCGTCTTCACGGCAACAATCACGGCAATCTCGCGGGCGAGCGGGTGACCAAACATGAGACTTTCTAGCTTCGCTGTGCGAAGCCACATTGATTCACATTAAACGGACGCAGGAAACCGCTCGATCGGCGCTCAGCGTTCGAGCGATTTCAGATGGGCGATGATGTCGCCGACCTGGCCGGGATCGAAACGAAACTCCGGCATGGTCGGGTGGCCGGTGACGATTCCTTCGGCGAGCGGCTCTTCGAGATCTTCGACCGGATAGTGCTCGTGCAATGTCCGGAACGGCGGCGCAATCCTCAGCGGACTTTCACCGAACCTGTCGACCGAGTGGCAGTGCGAGCAATTGGCGTGAACGAGAACGCGTCCCCTTTGCGCGGCCGGCGAAAGTACATCATCGCTCCGCGCCGTTGACGACGCGATAGCGAGCACTACGGCCGCCAGCGCGAGGCCTGCGCCAAGCTGCGTCATGACGCCGTGGCCCGTTCCTTCGCTTCATCCTCGGCCGATGGAAACGCCATTCCGGACATCGGTTCGACCCAGACCAGATGATCGTGCACATGCGCGACGCCCGGAATGTTCTCGACCGCAACAATGAGCGCCCGGCGCTCGCGTTCGTCGGTGATGACACCCCAAAGTTCCACGACGCCATCTTTGACGACGACGTTGACATGCGGCGCCCACTGCAGCGCGCTCAGAGCCGCCATAATCCGGTCGCGGATCGCGGAATCATCGCAAGTGGCCGGCTGCGCATTGCGGGCAATGCTCACCAGCGCATGCAACAGATTGGCCCGACTGATAATGCCGACCATTCGGCCAGCGCGCGTGACGGGAAGGCGCTTGACGCGACGACGCTCCATCAGCTCCACGACCTTTTCCAGCGAATCGTTTTCCGTGACGGTGCACGGATCGGTCGTCATGATCTCGTCGACTTTTCTTCCTGCGCTGTGCACATAGTCCTCGGCGAGCCGTCCGGGCCCGACGATGAATTCGAGCCACTTCGGCCGGCGGCGTTGCGTGCCGAGCTCGCCGCGACGCAGAAAGTCTCCCTCGGTGACGATGCCGATCAATTCGCCTTCTTTATCGATGACTGGCAGACCACTGATCCGGTTCTGCAGCATCAGTTGCGCCGCTTTGAGCACCGGCTCATCCGCTCCCACGGAAATCACGTTCCGGATCATCACATCTTTGACTTTCATGATCTCATCCTCATTTCGGGAGTCATCGCGGCGGATCGTTCGCCGGCGGATTCGCCTCAGCCATTCATGCGGCTTAATGCGGTGCGATTGCGCAGTACGATGCGCCGCGATGTCGAAACCTCGATTGCCGCCGCGTCTTCCAGCAACGTCAGCGTTCGCGAGATGGTCTCGATCGTCAGGCCGAGGTAATCGGCGATGTCCTGGCGCGACATCGGCAGCTCGATCGAATTGCTCGCCGGTACGCGCTCAGCCATCTCGAGGAGAAAGCTCGCCACGCGCTCCTGCGCGCTTTTGATGAGCAGCATGATGCGTTGCTGTACCCGGTGGAGCTCGCGGCTCGTCAGCGTAAAGAGTTGCCGGGCAATCGAAGCATCGCGATTTGCCAGTGTGTTGAGCGCGCTGCGTTTGATCACCAGCACTTTCGCGTCGGTGATCGCCTCGGCCGACAAGGCATGTTCATCGGCGAATTCCAGCCCGAAAATATCGCCGGGCAGATAAAATCCGCCGATCTGACGGCGGCCGTCGCTCAGGATCTTGTAAGTGCGCACACTGCCGCTGAGGACTTTGTAAAGGTAATCGGCGGATTCGTTCTCGCCGAAAATCTCCGTGTTGCGCGAGTACGACATCGCGGCGCCCATCAGATGCATCGTCTGCTCAAGCGGTTCGGCTTCGATTCCACTAAGGAGCGCAGGAACTCGCTACTAGCGAAATATTGCGCGCCGGCATGGCCGAGTGGCGGAGCGTATCGCCGCGAACTGCGGTTTGTATGTCCATGGACCTTTACCTCCGGGAGCTTCGGGAGGTATTGCTAAGCCTCACGCAACAGGCGGAAAATTCAGATATTGACCCTAAGGGTTTTCCCTTATGGCCGAGGCGAGGGCTGTGCGCGAAGCTATTTAACCAGCGGCTTTATCGCTGATCCAACGGGCAATGGCGGTTGACGCAGACCGGTCTTTCGATGGCTGACACGCTACCTCGTTCACAATCGTTTGCCGCCAAGGCGGAATCGGCGCTTCCGGGTTGGCGCAGAATCGCCCGGCCGTATGGCGCCGCATTTCTTGGAATTGCGTTGGCGCTCGCCGTTAAGCTGGCATTGGGCTCGACGCTGCGGGGCGAGGGTTCTTATCTGTTCTTCCTGCCGGCGGTCCTGATTGCATCGGCGCTCGGCGGATGGGGCCCCGGGCTCTTCGCTACCGCTCTCGGTTTCGCGCTCGGCCTGTTTTTCATTGTCGACGTTCGCTCGGTGACGCCGTCGGACGTTATCAACGCGTCTGCGTTCGCCCTGGTCGGCGTCGGCTTGTCCTGGCGCGGGCAGCTCTTGTTCCGCTTTCGTCGCGCCGCGACAGCAAGCGCCGAGGCGGCGTTCGCCCGCGAGGCTCATCTGCAGTCGATTCTCGACAGCATTCCCGACGCCATGATCGTCATCGACGAGCGCGGCAGCATACAATCATTCAGTTCGACGGCGGAACGGTTGTTCAGCCGTAGCGCTACCGACACTTTGGGAAAGAACGTCAGTATATTGATGCCGACACCCTACCGGGAAGATCACGACAGCTACCTCAGCCGCTATATGCGCACCGGGGAGCGGCGGATTATCGGCATCGGCCGGGTCGTGGTCGGCCAGCGCAACGATGGCTCGACGTTTCCCATGGAGCTTGCGGTCGGCGAGATGCACGTGCGCAATAAGCGGTTCTTTACCGGATTCATCCGCGACCTCACGGAGCGGCAGCAAACCGAGGCGAGGCTTCAGGAATTGCAGTCCGAGCTCGTTCACATGTCGCGACTGACCGCAATGGGCGAGATGGCGTCGGCGCTTGCCCATGAGCTTAATCAGCCGCTCTCAGCCATCGCCAATTACATGAAGGGATCGCGCCGGCTTCTGGAAAGCAGTTCCGCCGAGAATGCGCCACTCGTTCGTGACGCCATGGACAAGGCCGCCGATCAGGCCGTGCGTGCCGGCCAAATCATTCGTCGCTTGCGCGATTTCGTCGCGCGCGGCGAGAACGAACGGCGCGTGGAAGACGTAAAGAAATTGGTCGAGGAAGCAAGCGCGCTTGCGCTGGTCGGCGCCAAGGACAGGGGCGTGCGCGTTGGTTTCGACTTCGCGCCGCGCGCCGATTTCGTGCTTGCCGACAAGGTGCAGGTTCAGCAGGTTTTGCTCAATCTGATCCGTAACGCGATCGAGGCGATGGAGGAGACCGAGAAGCGCGAGCTTGTCATTTCAACGGCATCGGCAAAGGATAATATGATTGAGATCGGCGTTGCCGATACCGGATCCGGAATCGCGCCCGAGGTCAGTGCGCAGCTATTCCAGCCGTTTGTCACCACGAAGCGCCAGGGTATGGGTGTCGGTCTGTCGATCTCGCGCACCATCGTCGAGGCGCATGGCGGATCCATTGCAGTGCGGCCCAATCCGGGAGGGGGAACGGTATTTTCGTTTACGCTGCCCTCCGTGACCAAGGAGGAGGCTGCCGATGGCGTCTGAAAGGCGGATTGTTCACGTCATCGATGACGATGATGCGCTCCGTGAATCGCTGACATTCCTGCTGCGTGCCGCGAAGATCGAGGTAGAGAGTTATTCGTCCGCCGCGGCGTTCCTCGACGCGCTGCCCAGCGCAAACTTGAGTTGCGTCATCACTGACGTGAGGATGCCGGGCCTGAGCGGCATCGATCTGTTGAAGCGGTTGGAGGAGCTCAAGATCGGTATCCCGGTGATCGTGGTCACCGGTCATGGCGACGTTCCGCTCGCGGTCGAAGCCATGAAGCACGGCGCAATAGATTTTATGGAGAAGCCGTTTGACGACGAGGTGCTGCTGGCGAGCGTCCAGTCGGCGCTGCGGCAGCGCGAGGGAGAGACCAAACGGTACATGGAACGCGCCATGATCGAAGGGCGTGTCGCCGCGCTTTCCAATCGTGAGCGGGACGTGCTCGGCGGACTGGTCGCCGGCCGTGCCAACAAGCAAATCGCCTTCGATCTGGGCATCAGTCCGCGCACCGTAGAGATCTACCGTTCCAATCTCATGGACAAAATGCAGGCCGGGAGCCTGTCCGATCTGGTGCGCATGGCGCTCATTGTCGGGATGCTGGGATCGGACTGAGGACGTTCGCGTCGGCTGCGCTCATTGGGCCCGACAACCCGAAACTCAAATAATACCAACGCCAAGCGGCCGACCGCGCCAGATTGAGCCATATCAATGCGGCATGACCGGTTACCCCCCATTTTGTCGAATGGCAATTTTCATCTCGCAGGCAAAGATGACGTCTCACTCGCAATTAATGTCATCGCCCGTGATCGCCGTCGTGGACGACGATCCGGCCGTCTGCAATTCGCTGAAACTTTTACTCGAGCTCGAGGGATTTGTGGTGCGCGTCTACCGTAGCGGCGCCGAGCTTCTGGATACGGACGAGCTCGCCGCCTGCAATTGTTTCATCATCGATCAAAAATTGCTGCCGATGAGCGGACTTGAGGTGATCGCCAAATTACGAAGCCGGCGCATTTCAACCCCGGCCATTCTCATCACCAGCTATCCCAATGCCGCGCTGATTGCACGCGCGACGATGGTTGGCACGCCTATTGTGGAGAAGCCGTTGCTGGGCAACGCGCTCGTCGACAAGATTCGTGAGGTCTGCCGGCGAGCGGGATAACGGGGTGGCGCCGCGGTTTGTTTTTCTTTCTTGCCGTCTTGCGCTTTCGCGCTTGTTGCGCCGCGCGACGGCCGCATCCAATACCGCATCGCCTCCACCACGGCACAGGTGTCATAGTCAGACCGTAGCCTGGCCGCACGCCTTGACGTCAATCGAAAACGATCGCGCGGGCTTCGGCCAGCGTCGCTTCGGGCGAACCCGACGCATCGACGATCTTCCAGGTGACGCCGCCGATATCGAGGAATTCCTCTTGCCGGCGCGCCACCGCGGCATCGGCGTCCGACGCGTCGGGTCCACGCGCGCCGACCCTGCCGAGGCGCGTTGATAGATCGGCCGTAAGGAACAGGCCAAAAAAATTGGCGCCTGCCGCGGCGGCCACCGCTTCGATGGCGGCACGTTCCTGCGGCCTAGCGAACACCGCGTCGACGATGACCGAATGGCGGGCGCGAGCGACCCGCGCGGCCTTGTCGGTCAAAATCCGATAAACCACTTCGGTCATTTCGGCGCTGTAGGCCTGCGGCGGCAAACGCTCGCTCTCGGCGACGCCGCAATACGCCTTGCGCTCGACGTCGGAGCGAAACACCAGCGCGCCCGGCACCGGCGCGATTTGTGGCGCCAGCGCGCGGGCTAACACAGATTTTCCGGTGCCGGATAATCCGCCCGTGCAGACGACCATCGGCTGTGCCGGCGCTAAAAGCGAAAGCGCGAGCTCGAAATAGCGCTTTGCCGACCGCGCAATCTCGGCCTTGTCCTTCGCCGCGGCGAAATTAAGCCGCGCCGCCGTCACTTTGGCACGGATCGCGGCGCGCAGCGACATGAAGAACGGCAAGGCGGCGATGCCGTCGCAGTCCTCGATGCGGCGCGCCGCCGAAAAATAATCGTTCAGGACGCGGTTCGCCGCGCTTGGCAAGCCGCGTTCGACCAGATCCATCAGCAGAAAAGCGAGATCGTAAAGCAGGTCGCCCGCGGCGATGATGGGATCGAATTCCAGCGCGTCGAACGCGACCGGTTCGCCGTCGATCAGCGCGATGTTGCCGAGATGAAGGTCGCCGTGGCCGCGGCGGATCAGGTTCTGCGCGCCGCGCGCGAATAAGAGCGGGCGCAACCGGGCGATGGCGGCGAGCGATCGGCGCTCGAGCTCAACAAGCGATCGGCTTGCGAACAGGTCGCCGTGCTTGCCCAGTTCCGCCGTGTTCTCGGTGACAAATCCGGGAAGGGCGGCGATCCAGGCGGCGGCATCGATCGGCTGCGCCCGTTCGTGCATGACCGCGACGGCGGCGGCGAGTTTTCCGGCGAGTGTGTCGTGGAGTTCGCCGCGGTCGGCGAGATGGTCGAGCGTCTTGTCCTCGTCGAAGCGTGTCATCTCGACGGCCCATTCGACGGCTTGCCCGGCGCCGCCGAGCGCGAGCGAGCCGTCGGCCGCGCGTGTGATCGGCACCACGCGGCGATAAAGCTGCGGCGCGAAGTTGCGATTGACTTCAAGCTCGGCGCGGCAGGCCGCTTCGCGTTTGTCGAGCGTCGAATAATCGAGAAACGGATAGCGCACCGCGCGCTTGACCTTGATGGCACGGTCGCCGGCCAGAAAAACGCTCGCCGCATGGGTATCGGCGCGCCGGATGCTTGCGCCACCATGGGTCTTCGGATCGCCGAGAAACGCAAAGACGGCCGCTTGATCGCCGCTTTGGCTGCCGGCGGATTCTTTGCGGACCCTTGCCATGTCGTATCAATAACCGCCGCGGCGGAATATCGAAAGTCAAACCAAGGGCGATCCGCCAGCCGAGAAAAATGGCAACTTCAGATGCCGGCGATGAGCGCCGGACTAGGATTGGTTCTTGGCTGGCCCCGGCCGCTGAGGGGGAAACTGGCGGAAGGGGTGTCCGCTTTGTGCACTGTATTCAGTATGTATTTCAATGACTTAAGAATCTAAGATCGGTGTCACCCCCAACATTTCCCACGTGAGTTTACTAGTCCCAAACGTGTCACCGAGATCCTGAACTGAACAAGACGGCGTCGGTTTAAAGTATGACCCGCACACCAAACGCTCGAAGAAACGAGCGCCCGATCTCGGTATGGAGCGAGCGTCAAACAATGTCCGCTTTACCTCCGAAACCGGACATTCGATGCGACAGTCGGAATGTCCGCTTTGGGCCAAAAGCGGAAGTCGGAGCCCTCATTCGATCACCTCGTCAGCGCGAGCGAGGAGCGTTGGCGGCAGCGAGAGGCCAAGCGCCTGCGCAGTTTTGAGATTGACTACGAACTCGAAGCGCGTGGGTAATTCGAGCGGCAGATCGGCCGGCGATTCGCCTCGCAGGATGCGGGTCACGAGATCGGCGGCGCGCTCGCCGATCTCGCTCTGCTTGGGGCCATACGACATCAGGCCGCCGTCGCGCACGATCGAGCCTTGCTCGAAGATCGAAGGCACTCGGTTGCTGTTGGCAAATTCTACTACGCGCTTGCGGTTGAGCGTGGTGAGAGCATCAGACACCATCAGAATGGCGTCGGGTCGCTCACGCGTCATCTCGGCGAAGGCATTCTCGAAATCGTCAGGCTCACGCACTCCTAAAGCCTGGACTTTAATCCCGAGGATGCGCGCCGCGTCCTCAGCGGCGTGATAGCGCAGCGTCATGCCCAGATCGGCTGCATTCCATAGCATTGCCACGCGCCCGAGGTTCGGCAGCGCATCTTTAAGGATTTCGAGGCGCTTGGCGCTGAGGTCAGTCGACAGTTCTGTCACGCCGGTGATGTTACCGCCGGGTCGAGCCAGCCCGTCCACTAGGCCGGTCGCGACCGGATCGCCCGCGCCGGTAACAACGATTGGCACGTCTTTGGCCGCCACTTTCGCGGCTAGCGCGGCGGGATAGCCGAATGTGACAATGACATCCACATTGGCGGCTTTGAGCTCGGCCGCAAGACCGTCAAGTCGCTCAGGGTGAGCGTCAGCCGAACGCTGGACAAGAATAAGGTTCTGGCCGTTGACAAAGCCGTTCACGCCCAGAGCGGAGAGCAGGATCGTCCGACGCTCGTCAGTCGCGCCCAGCACGGCGCCGTTGGTGAGCAACCCCACCCGATAGATTTTGCTCGGCTGCTGCGCGCGCGTGGTCAGCGGCCATACCCCCGTAGCGCCGCCGAGCAGGGCGATGAATTCGCGTCGTCTCATGGGCTTTCCCAGGTCGAGGAGCAAACCCTACCACATCGCCGTCCATGTCTGCTTTGGGTCATTAACTGCCGCGCTGGCTGACAGCGTCCGTGGCTGCTTTGCCCCCCATAAGCGGACGCCGATCCGCGAGCGGAACGGGTTTAATTGAGTCCATCCTGGTCGTTCTCACAAAAGAGGAGAGCGACCATGCAACTCAGCGAAAATCTAATACCCGTTGCGTTTAAGCGTATCCCTTGGAACAAGGGCAAGCTGACCGGAGCCAAACCGCCGCTGCGGCCAAAGCATGTCTGGTCGATCCGCACCAAGCTTCAAATGGCGGACCGTAAGCGCGATCTGGCGCTGTTCAATCTCGCCATCGATAGCCGGGCGGCGGCAACGGGTCGAAGTCCGCTGTTGGCACTTAGCGGACACGCCGGCCAGCGCGTGCCGCGGCAGCTTTCGGGGGTAAAGCAGCCGCGCCTCTCGTTAGGCGGCGCGGCAGGTAATGACCCATAGCGGACATGCACGCTCTTTGGCGATTTGACCGCACACGCCGTAGTAATGCGGGATGAATGACTTTGCGGAAGCGCTTTACACCGCGGCCAGCCTCATTGGTCACGCCGTGAAAGGTCGCCATTGGACTAGCAGCCGACAAGCCGCGCTAAAAGCCATAATCGGCTAAGACGCGGATGAGCCAAAATTGCCAATCGGATTCCACTGCGCTGCGCGCATTGCTCCACGCTGCCCAAAATATATAGTGCACTATTGTTTTTCCGGGATGGACCGAAAATTAGATGTTTTTTACTCGCATGACCCTTCTAGTCGGCACAACCAAGGGCGCGTTTTTGATTTCTGGCGGCAATGACCGCAGCGGCTGGGCTATTGAGGGTCCTTACTGTGACGGTTGGCCAATCAATCACATGATTGGAGACCCTGAGACCGGCACCCTTTGGGCGGGGGGCGGCGGCGAATGGCACGGCGCAGGTATCTGGCGCAGCGACGACGGCGGCACGAGTTGGAAGGTCACCCGTCTCACAAAGGGGAAGATGGACGATTGGGCTGCCAACGATCCCGATTTCGCAAAGATGATCGGCTGGATCGACGAACCGCTACCGTTTACCAACGCATTCGCTCAAATCTGGTCGCTCGGCTACGCGAACGGTACGCTGTATGCCGGCACCAAACCAGCGAACCTTCTGGCCAGTGAGAATGGCGGTAAAGATTGGGTACGGATACATGCTCTGACGGATCACCCCTCTGCCGATACTTGGAGCCCCGGTGCTGCCGGGCTGGTGCTGCACACCATCGTTTCTGATCCAGGCAACCCAAAAAAGCTCTGGGTTGGAATCTCGGCGGCCGGCGTCTTCGCGACCGAGGACGGCGGGGCGACATGGGAGCGCCGCAATCGCCTCTCGAACGCCGAAGCATGTGGTCACCGCGACCACCCCGCCGCGCCACGCGATGGTGACACCGGGCACTGCATCCACAACATGATGCGTGCGCCAGGTACAAGCGACGTGCTTTACCAGCAGAACCACTATGGTGTATGGCGCTCGGCCGACGGCGGTCGAAGCTGGGACGACCGGACCAAAGGCTTGCCGTCGACCTTCGGCTTTCCGATTCGCGTTCATCCGCGCGATCCGAATACCATCTGGACGCTGCCACTCAACGGTGACATGGCCGGACGTTTTCCACCCGATGCAGCCGCAGCGGTCTGGCGATCACGCGACGGCGGCCAAAGCTGGCACGCGATGCGCCAAGGCCTGCCGCAGAAGGGCTGTTTCTTCACTGTGCTCCGTCAAGCGATGGCTGGCGACGAGCGCGATCCAGCGGGAATTTATTTCGGCACAAACAGTGGTTCGGTCTTCGCGAGCTTCGATGAAGGCGAGAATTGGCAGGAGATCGCGCGTCATTTGCCAACGATACTTGCTGTCGAAGTACTCGAACGGAGATAATATCTGTCGGTCAACTGCGTCGGTCTCGTCTTCTATATCCCTGACATTTGAACGCCTGAAGAATGAGCCTGAAGAATGACTGCTTGTGGCCCAAAGCCGACGCGGCCGCCGCCGAGTGTCGCGGCAGCTTTCGGGCGTAAAGCGGACATCCCAATTTGATCACGCCGCGGCAGCTAATGACCCAAAGCGGACATTGGCACTGATCCCAAAACCGGGTATCGTTCGCACATGGTCAAGCGCCTTGCTTGACTTGAAGCTGCCTAAAAAACGGCGACGCACCGAAGTCCCCGCTTCCATCAATCGGCAGCCTAATGCCGTCGGTAGGCACGTCTATCTGAAAATCGCCCTTTCTTTTATGTCGCGGCTGCCAGCGGCGCACGGGCGCGTCTGCTTCGGCAATGCGCTGCAGCGGCACGTCGATCGATGGGGCACAACGCACTGTGTCAGCGACAAACAAAGAATTGGAACAGCAAACGAAATGGGGACGACAATGGGAAAGATTGCGGCATTTATTTATGGGCTTGCGGCCTATATCGTTTTCTTCTTGACCTTCCTTTATGCCATCGGCTTCGTGACCGGCTTGGTGGTGCCCAAGACCATCGACACCGGCGCCGTCGTATCGATCACGGAAGCGCTCATCGTAAACATCCTCTTGATGTCGCTGTTCGCCGTGCAGCACAGCCTAATGGCACGCCGGCAATTCAAGGTTTGGTGGACACAATTCGTTCCGAAATCGGTGGAGCGCAGCACCTATGTGCTGTGTGCCAGTCTCGCTCTTATCCTGCTGTTCTGGCAGTGGCGTCCGATGCCAACCGTGGTGTGGCAAGTCACCGAACCAACGGCCGCGACGGTAATCACTGGCCTTTCGTTCGTTGGCTGGCTGCTAGTGCTGACCTCAACGTTCCTGATCAACCATTTCGAGCTGTTCGGGCTCCATCAGGTTGTTAATAATCTCACCGGCCAGCCGATGCCGTCGATGCGGTTCAAGACGCCAGTGCTTTACAGGATCGTGCGCCATCCGATCTATCTCGGCTTCATCATCGCATTCTGGGTGGCGCCGGTGATGACCGTTGGGCACGTGCTGTTCGCGGCGGTTACGACGGCTTACATCCTGGTAGGAATCTTCCTGGAAGAGCACGACTTGATCGAGCTGTTTGGCGACGAGTATCGGCAATACCGCAAGCAAGTGTCGATGCTCATCCCCTGGCGCAAATCGGCCTGATTGCACGCTGATCCGGCGGTGTGGAAATTGTTGGATAAAGCCTTAGAGAAAAAGAACTTGGCCTGGAGCGGTCGACAGGAGACAAGCAATTGCCTGAAATCGACAAGGTGTTCGCTGGCTCCATCCCGGAGAACTACGACCGCTATCTAGTGCCATTGATCTTCGAGAGCTTTGCCCAGGATATCGCACAGCGAGTAGCTGCACGGTCGCCGAGTACCATTTTGGAAACAGCTGCTGGCAGCGGGGTGGTCACTCGTGCTTTGGCGCCAAGACTTTCGCCCGACGCCAGCTACGTCGTAACCGATCTCAACCAGCCGATGCTTGATTACGCCGCAACGCGACAGGCCGCCGACGGTCGCATCACCTGGCGCAAGGCTGATGCACTGGCTCTGCCGTTCGAAGATGATACCTTCGATCTCGTTTGTTGCCAGTTTGGCGTCATGTTCTTTCCCGATCGCCAATTGGGCTACCGTGAGGCAAGGCGAGTCCTCAAGTCAGGAGGATGTTTCCTGTTCAACGTATGGGATCGTATTGAGGAGAATGTGTTCGCGGACGATGTCACGAACGCGCTTGCGAAAGTCTTTCCGAGCGATCCGCCACGCTTTCTGGCACGCACGCCGCACGGCTATCACGATCCCGCGCTGATCCGCGGTGACGTGGAGAAGGCAGGCTTCTCCAGCGTGATGATTGAGACGAAAGCCGAGCAGAGCCGCGCATCCTCGCCGCACGACGCTGCCGTTGCTTATTGTCAGGGAACCCCGCTCCGTAACGAGATCGAAGCCAGAGATGCAGGCAAGCTAGAAGCCGCAACCGACTACGCCGCGTCTGAGATCGCGAACCGGCACGGCAGCGGTGAGGTTGTTGCTAAAATTCAGGCGCTCATAATCGCGGCTCTGGTCTAGTTACTAAGTTGCCGGCAACTGCTCGCTCGGACCGTGAAGTTGAGATGCTCTTATTGGCCCATAGCGTCTGCTTATGGCCCTTAGCGGACGCGCCGGTCGGCTAATGCCGCGTCCGCTTTCGGGGGTAAGGCGGACACGGCCGCCTTTAGCCGCCGCGGCAGCTTTTGACCCAAAGCGGACATCGTCTGCGGGCACCGGCGCGCCGACTTCAGGTGGCGCACCTTAGATCGCAGCTAGTTAGCGAAACGCCAGTAGAGTTTACGCAATCTTAAATGTGCCAGACGTCGCCCAAAAAGGCTTTGACGAGGCAATTATTTACGGAACACTGTCACAATCGCAGCGTGCGTTTTGACGAAAGTTCAAAGCAGTAGTTTAGGCAGCATGAAACAACCCTCGATGTAGAAATACACGTTCTCAGCACTGAGGTATCAAACAGAGGAACCACCATGCTCAAACTTTTGGCGCGTTTTGCGAAGGATGAGGCGGGGGTGACGGCAATCGAATACGGACTTCTCGCCGCCGGCATCGCTGTCGCGATCATTGCAACCGTGGATGCGCTCGGCTCGAAGTTGAACACCACGTTCACGTCTGTCTCAACCGCTCTCAAATAGGCTCTTCCTCCGCCCGTGACGGGCAAGGCCCTGGCCGGATGCCAGGGCGTTGCCTTTTGTACTATTGCATGTCGCAAATCGAACAGGGCGTCTCAGTTATTTGAACCGGCGATGTCCGCTTTTGGCCCTTAGCGGACGCGCCGGTCAGCAAGTGTCGCGGCAGCTTTCGGGGGTAAAGCAGACACGACCGTCATTAGCCATCATGTCCGCTAATGACCGATAGCGGTCATCCGCCAGTACTTGTCTTGGCCTTCAACCGGCAAAAATGCTAACTTCCAAACCCTCTCTTGGCCAAGGGAGACGCATGGCGGAAGCGATAAAATATCGTGCTTTTCTGTCATACAGCCACGCCGACACGGCTGCGGCAAAGCGCGTCCATGGGCGTCTTGAAGACTTTCACATCGACAACGACCTCGTTGGGCGCGATACGCCGGTGGGATCGATTCCGGAAACGCTGCGGCCGATATTCCGCGACCGGTATGAATTCGATGCCGGAGGCATCCTCGCGGAGCAGACCCGCGCCGCACTGGACGGTTCGGCGGCACTGATCGTTCTCGCCTCGCCGCACGCGGCGCGGAGTAAATATGTCAACGAAGAATTGCGGCAATTCAAATCGCGCCACCCTGATCGGCCAGTGATCCCCTTGATCATTGACGGCGAACCGGGCGATCCGAAGCAGGAGTGTTTTCCACCAGCCTTGCGATCGGCCGTTGCCCCGGATGGTTCGGTGACGAACACCTCGGTCGACATTCTGGCGGCCGACCTGCGCGAACAGGGTGATGGGATCGAGCTTGCGCTCGCCAAGGTGGTCGCCCGACTGCTCGGGCTCGCCCCCGACGCTATGGGCCACAAGCAGAGATCTGGAGAGCCGCGCGCGATGGTTCCCTGAGTGCCCTTCAAAAACAGTTTATTTAAGCATCCGATCTGAACCAGTCACCATCAGGGAGAAATCCGAGATCGACGGCGTTTCTGTCATACAGCATTGTCATGCTGTCCCTGATGCGGCTACGAGCGTTGTGACGAGCCGAGGGCAGCAAATCTGCCCTGAGGAAGGGATTGCGATACGAATAAAGTGCCGACGCCCTTGGCACTGATCTGCCCCCTTTGAAGTGGTCCTCCCTGAGGTATGTTTTGACCATGGAGGATGAGATCGATGGCGAGGAAGCGGCATACGGCCGAAGAGGTTGTCGCGAAGCTTCGGCAGGTTGATGTTCTGATGATCTGCCCCCTTTGAAGTGGTCCTCCCTGAGGTATGTTTTGACCATGGAGGATGAGATCGATGGCGAGGAAGCGGCATACGGCCGAAGAGGTTGTCGCGAAGCTTCGGCAGGTTGATGTTCTGATGGCACAAGGCGGGCTGGTTACTGATGCGGTTCGAGCGATAGGGGTGACGGAAGTAAGCTGCGCGACGAGCTTCTAAACGGTGAGATCTTCTACACATTGAAAGAGGCGCAGGTCATGATCGAAATCTGGCGGCAGCATTACAACAAAGTGCGGCCGCATTCCTCGTTGGGATATCGACCGCCGGCGCCAGAGGCACTCGTCTGGCCGGCAAAGCCCATGGCGCAAATCCCAGCTCTAAACTAACATTCCAAACGGACCACTCGCAGGGGGCCGGTCAGCGTGTCCGCTTTGGGCCAATAGCGGACATGGGGGTTGGGCTACCCCGAATGTGGCAGCCCAGCCTTTTGGAATGATTTAGGGGGCTAAAACGTCGCTCGCGGGAGAGTAATTTTGATTTCGGTGAATTCGTCAGGCTGGGTATCGACCTCAATAGAGCCGCCATGTTGTTTGACGATGATGTCGTGACTGATGGAGAAATACGCGAGGGAAGCGCGGCATACAGATTCGCCGATTTGCGGGGTTATGTTAAAGGACCTAGCGTCCTAATCACCTCAACGATGGCGGCAGTTAGGAACCAACCCTATGGAAACTAAAATACTTCACTACTTTGAGAAAATCGCAAAATTACCAGTCTACGGTGTCATGATAATAATCCTTGTAAGTATGTTTTTTGGCGCAGCGGACTTGTTCATCAAAGTCGGTACCGACCTTTTCACTCCATCTCCGAACACCTTTGTACTCAATGTTTCTGAGCTCCTCGACATTTTTAGTCTGAGTTTGATTATCGTTATTGGTTACGAACTAAGTAAGTCGATCATACTCATTGTGAAATCTAATCTGATACCTGTCGATGCCATAACCAAAATTGCCGCTATTGCGGTTCTGAACAAGATGATCACAGCAGATTACAGTGCTGTAGATGCTTATAAAATAGCTGCAACAGCTCTTGTTCTGCTCTCAATAGGAGCAGCTCATTATTTTTTCAGTAAGAGCTATATCGCCAACTCGGTTGACTTACTTCCGCGATAGATCACACTGGTTGTGATGCTGATCTGCCCCCTTTGAAGTGGTCCTCCCTGAGGTATGTTTTGACCATGGAGGATGAGATCGATGGCGAGGAAGCGGCATACGGCCGAAGAGGTTGTCGCGAAGCTTCGGCAGGTTGATGTTCTGATGGCACAAGGCGGGCTGGTTACTGATGCGGTTCGAGCGATAGGGGTGACGGAAGTAAGCTGCGCGACGAGCTTCTAAACGGTGAGATCTTCTACACATTGAAAGAGGCGCAGGTCATGATCGAAATCTGGCGGCAGCATTACAACAAAGTGCGGCCGCATTCCTCGTTGGGATATCGACCGCCGGCGCCAGAGGCACTCGTCTGGCCGGCAAAGCCCATGGCGCAAATCCCAGCTCTAAACTAACATTCCAAACGGACCACTCGCAGGGGGCCGGTCAACTAGCGATGCCGCCTGACGTAATTCTAGCCAGCAGCAGCCGGGTGGTGGCGGCACTTCAGCAAGCGACCCGGACGGTGCCGATCGTCTTCACGTCAATCTATGAACCGGTCGCTCAGGGCTTCGTTCAGAGCTTGGCACATCCGGGCGGCAACCTCACCGGCTTCACGGCGGTGGAGGCTACGGTGGGAGCAAAGTGGCTAGAGCTGCTCAAGGAGATCGCACCGCAAGTCACACGCATCGCATTCATGTTCGACCCCAACAATCCAGGTCCCATGCAATTGTTTCCTTCAGTGGAGGCGGCTGCCCCAAAAAAAGCAGTGGACGTAATCAAGGCCCCCGTTCATGGACCGGCGGAGATCGAAGCGGTCATGACAATACTTGGGCGTGAGCCAGGTGGCGGATTGATCGTCCCGCCAGACGGCTTCTTGTTTGATCATCGCAAACTGATCATCGAACTGGCGGCGCGCTACCGACTGCCTGCGATTTATGGATTATCGTTCTTCACCGCTGAGGGCGGCTTGGCCTCCTACGGTGTCAAAGTCTCAGAGCAATTCCGACAAGCAGCAGCCTATGTGGATCGCATTCTGCGTGGCGAGAAAGCTGGCGATCTTCCGGTACAACAACCGACCAAGTACGAGCTTGTCATCAACCTCAAGACCGCAAAGGGGCTCGACCTCCAAATATCCAATTCGCTCCTGCTGCGCGCCGACGAGGTGATCGAATAAGGCACTCAATGTCCGCTTGGGGTCAAAAGCAGACATCACGCCGCATCCAAGTCATGTCCGCTTTACCCCCGAAAGCTGCCGCGACACTCGATGACCGGCGTGGCAGCTTTGGGCCAAAAGCGGACACTCGTCAGACGCTGCCCCTCGTCGAGAATGCTAGCTCAAACAGCGTTATGCTGGCATCCAGCGATGTGGATGGGAAAGAGCAAAGACCATGGATCACCTTCGGCGTGTCGCCGATGAGTTTGGACGGCAGGCAGAGACGTTCGACACTTGGGCAGAGAAGACGGATGATAATGTTTCTGCGCGCTTTCAGGCTGCCCTCAACAACGCCAGCACTGGCGCATTGTTGGATGTGGCCTGTGGCCCTGGTGTGGTGACCGCTGCTCTAGCATCGCGAGCAGCTTCCGTCGTGGCATTCGACGTCACAGAACAGATGCTCGAAAAGGCCAAAACCCGATGTGCGAAGGCAGGCTTGAGCAACGTCGAGTTCAAGCAGGGCAACGCGGAAGATCTACCGTTTGGCGACGCACAATTCGATGGCGTCGTTACTCGGTTAGCTGTTCACCATTTCGCTAATCCCCAGCGTGCTCTCAATGAAATATTCCGAGTTCTCCGTCCTGGTGGCACTGCCGTAATCGTAGACGTCGTTTCTTCAGAAGTTGCAGCTGAGTCGAGCCTCCAGAACGCCATAGAGCGACTGCGCGATCCATCCCATGTTCGTATGCTGCCGCCATCTGAATTGGACGCATGGATCGAAAGATCAGGATTTCATCGTCTCCATAATTCTACCTGGGACATGCCCCGCGAACTCGAAGAATGGATGGGGATTGTGAACGATCCTGCTCGTGTCGATCCAATCCGAACGGTCGTCCGCGCGTTGGCGCAAGACGGCCGCACCGCGGGGATGGGGTTGTCAATCAAAAACGATCAAGTCGTATTTTTTCACCGCTGGCGGCTAGTGAGTGCAAATAAGCCAGCTGGATCGTAGATTTCAGTGCTTCAATTCCTGTGTCGAATGTCCGCTTTGGGTCAAAAGCAGACATCGACGCCCGTTAAATCGATGTCCGCTTTACCCCCAAAAGCGGACATCAATGGCCCGGCGGAACGTGACGGGGCGGGCGACTAAGACAGGCGCACAAAAAAGCCCCGACATTGGTGCCGGGGCCAGGTGGATGGTGATTGCCGGCCATCATGAATGTGACGCATGGGACTTGGGGGGCGTCAAAACGAGGCCAAGCAATTCAAAGGAATATCCAAGTCGTGGCCGCGCTCGCGTGAAGTTTTTGTGACGGGGCGCATCCTGCTTCAGCGCTAAACCTTGAGATTCTCTGCTGACGTTTTGCCCTTGTTTGCCACTTCTTCGTATTCGACAACCTGGCCCTCGTTGAGATTGCTGAGGCCAGCCCTCTCGACCGCCGAGATATGAACGAATACATCCTTACCGCCGCCCTGCGGCGCGATAAACCCATAGCCCTTTTGCGAGTTGAACCACTTTACAGTGCCCTTAGCCATTCCTGTCTCCAACATTAAAATCAAAGCATAGCGTCTCCGCTCGAGCCTTCCAATGGTACTTGGCCTCGCACAGAACCGACATTGATTGTCTCATGTCCGCCTTGGGTCAAAAGCGGACTTCACAAGCCGTTTGGCCCATGTCTGCTTTGCCCCCATAGCGGACATTCCTCGGCGCCATCTCGATGCCCGATTAGTGCCAAAAGCGGACATCGGCCTGTACCGGTGCAGAATAACGGTTGTGAGTAGAAAGTTTATTTCATCCGCTGTCTTCACTGAGAACGTCTCCACCGGCTCTAGGATCGACGCCTCAGCAACGCGCTATCGCCGTGTCGAATGCATACAACAAACAAATTGAATAAGGCCTCCCCAACCGCCCCCACGGTTCGCCGCATCACAACCAGTGTGATCTAGCGGTGATGTGAGTCAACCGAGTTGGGGCACAGCCGGGGTATTTGCCTTCTACTACGATAATGAGTTGCAAGAAGCTGCCGGTACGATCACGTCGGCCCTCGCGCCCTCCGCAACACCACTCCCCGCAGCACTCCCGCTGTTCGCAGGCGGCCTCGGTTTCGTCGGCTTTCTGACACGCCGCAAGAAGCGCAAGACACTGCTCGCAGCCGCATAGAACTATTCGGTGAGGGAACTAGGGAGAGGGCGCCGCAAGGCGGTCTTTCTTTTTGGGAAGTAAGTCAACCAATCTGAGGATATACGCTAGGATAGTTTCTCTGGAAGTCGATGCGTCCGGGAGACATTCAATGCGTGGCATTCTCATCATCGCGGCAATAATCATCGGCTTAGTCTCCGCAGTCCGGGCTCAGCAACCCTCGAACTCGCCGCCGGATTCGTCGCAGGGGCCTAACTTTCCATCGCCCGGCTCCGATCGGGGACCTGCATTTCCAAAATCGGTCTCGCCTACAGGATCCAATCAAACAAACTGGGCGGCGCCTCAGCCTCAATATACCGATCCTAACGCACTCAATCCCAGAGCGCGCCGCTGGTTGAATGAAAGAGCCAAGTGGGACTCGGGAAGATAGTCACATCAAACAAAAAGCCCCGGCGAATGACCGGGGCCACATAATGCATGGAGCCTCGGGGTTTGCTTTGGCGACATAATGGGTCGATTGATTTCATGTGGATTTTGCGTGATCCGACAAAGCGATTATCAGCGTGCTTCGGTTCCGAATGTGAAGCTTCTGAAAAATGCTATAGAGATGCGTTTTGACCGTGCCTTCGCTTACACCCAGCTTGTGTGCGATCTCTTTGTTTGCGAGACCGTAGCAGACTAAGTTTGCGATTTGCCGTTCGCGTTAACTCAGCGGGCCTAGTCGTTTGGGAGTGTCGGCTTCGTTTTTGGTCATGGCAATTCCTCGCGTCAGGATAACCCCGACGGCGTGCTGCCAGTTCCACGCTGATCCAAAGTCAAATGACGGAATGTGTCTAAACAATGGATAGGCCGCGCAATCCTGTTCTTCAAAATCTGTGGGTTGGCCAATTAACCGACTGTTGGGACAATGCATGCGAAAAAGATCATTTTGGGGAGATGGTCATGCCGCAATATTTTTTCGACGTTCGATCGAGTGAGTGGGACTATCACGATCCGGATGGCATCACCCGTGCGGACGACAAAGCTGCAATCGCTTATGCAAAGCGCATGATTCGTGAGCTGAAAGAGGACGAGGGCTACGATGCGCCCGATTTACAAATGTTCGTCAAAGATAAATCGCAACGCAGGATAGTCACTTTACCGTTCAATCCGACCGTCGTCGCATTGAGGGTTAGTTCCGGGGAAACTAGGAGCATTTCGAAAGAAAGCCCCGGTTTTGCGGCCGGGGCTTTAGTGCGTCGCAAAAATTATTTGGTCATTTAACCCACCGCACGGGGACAGGTTGGCGCCTGAACCGGATAATTCCGACCGCCTCAACACTATCGATCGTCGAGGGTGTTCCAGCATAGACGTGGGCAAAGCGGCCGATCCGGCATGTCCGCTTTGGGTCATAAGCTGCCGCGACGATCATTTAGTCCCGTGTCCGCTTTCCGCCCAAAAGCTGCCGCGGCAGTTACCAACCGGCGTGTCCGCTAAGGGCCAATGGCGGACATCCGCTCTTTGCAGATCGCTTCGGCGCATCGGGTCACCTCCACGTGGCCGGGCGGAGTTTGAGCGACGATACGCCCAGAACGGCATTCACGGCGATCGAGCCTTGCAGGGACAACGGTTGCAGCGCGAACGTCCGGGCGGAGCCGCCAACGAGCACATTGGCGCCGCCACCAATTCCAAAGCCGACATCGCCGGTGACCCCGACATATTCACCGGCGAGTGCGCCAGGGGAAACACCGTTTGTCGGGGCGAACACGCCCCAGCCCAGCACGCTGCCGGCGCTGACGCCGATATCAAGTCCCACCGTGTTGATGGCGCCATCATAATATTGCGGCGGTGCCGGTGCGAGCGTCTGCGTGTAAGTGCACTCCATCGGCTGATGACCCACGATGATGAAGCCGATGCTCGGATTGACCTTGCACATCAGCGAGCCGACCTGCGTCCAGGGTTGCGGGCCCTGCGCGGCAACGGGAAGTGAAAGCATCGCCAGGATAGCGAGGATCCCAAGCAGCAAACGGTGGGGGTTCATAGTCGTTAGCTCCTTTCTTTCAATCCATTGAGATCGCGCTTTTACCACCACGATGCGGTCAGCGTCTCAATGTAAACGCCCTACGAAAGCACCTTGATGATTTTTCACTTCCCAACAAATATTGGCGTCCGTTCATTTAACGGCGCATTGCGAAGATAAAGATGGAGAAATCGCCTCATTCAGATTTTGTTTGGCTCAAGTGATCAATGCAGAGCTTTAACGCCATGGGTTTCCAATGCCTCGATGACGCCGTCGAAGATCAGAGCGACACCCATTGCGGCAACGAAGAAGCCTACGATGCGGGTAATGGCATCAATCCCCATCGCACCCAATTTATCTGAAAGCTTGACTGCATGAGCCAGACACAAATACGTCACGAACATCGTGGCGAGGATGGCCGCCACAATGGCCACAAATGACGCTAGTTCGGCTGAAGAGTCTTTAATCGTCGAAGTCATTCCAAGGATTGTTGCGATAGCACCGGGACCGCACATCAGCGGCATTGCGAGCGGCACAAAGGCGATATTCGCGTCTTGCGCTGCCCCACCAGCCGGTATCATCCCTCCACCTGATGAGGATGGAAAAGCTCGAAACCGATTTTCATCAGGATGATGCCGCCTACAATGCGGACCATACTCAGCGGCACGCCGAACAGACGCAGGATCAGTGTTCCGAAGATCAGGAAGAAGAGGCTCAGAAGCAGGGCGTAAACGCATGATTTCCATGCCACCTGACGATGTGTTTCGACATCCTTCCCATTCAGCAACTTAAGATATACGGGCAGTACCTCGAACGGGTTTATGATCGCGAGAAGTGTCGTGAATGTAGCGACAAACAACGAAAGTTCGCGTCCCATGAGTTCAGTGTTCCAATTTCTTCTGACGGTCGAGTTGGGTTGAGGTGATGCATTCGTTCGTGAGTTAAGCGAGGGTAGCAGCTCTTGAACAGTCCATGGAAGACGGCTTTAATGTAACTCTCAGTGCAGGATACGGAGCCGCTTTCGTATTGGAGGAAATTCCTTGTGAATCAATTCAACAGCGTTATACGGACCGTCGCCTCGCTCTCTTTATCACTCCTTTGCGCAGCGGGCTTCTTCCTCCGAGCGCCCGCGATGGCACAGTCGACAAGCGACAGTGTGATTTATCTAAATCAGGCTTGGTCGCAGGATGATCGGGAATGGTACTATCATTTCTCGCAAGGTTCGGCGGTTGTCTCGTATGACCTCTTTCTGAATATGGAGGCCGCAGAAAGCCAGGACCTTTATCGCAATAGTCTAAACAGTCCCGGAAATGGCCTTGTTCCAGAGCCAGTCAGCCCATTTAATCCCGACGGATTGCCGATCGGCATCAGCAAGACGGTGGTTGCGACTTCCATCAAGGCCTGGCCGGCCGGCGATTATGCTGGCGTCACCTGCGCGGCCTGCCACGAAGGGCAGTTGAAGTACAAGGGTAAGCTCGTTCGCATCGAAGGCGGCATTTCCCAAACAATGGATTTCCAGGGCCTAGTTAAAAACCTCACCGAGGTGCTTCGAGCGAACCTGACCGACGTTGCAAAGTTCGACCGCTTGGCGGTGCGGCTCGGAGCATCGACCCCGGATGCCAAGGATAAGCTGCGCAAGCGAATTGAGAGCGAGATGGTTCGGGTCAACGAGTATGGCACCCGAACTTCGATCACTCCACACCCGTGGGGTCCTGGGCGCGTGGATGCCCTGACCATGATTGTCGACCGCACGACGGCCACGCTGTCGGGAATAGCCGAGAACTGGTCCACGGGAAACGCGCCAGTAAAGCCTCCCTTCCTGTGGAATGCTCCGCAAGGACTCTGGACGCAGTGGGGCGCTTTTGCGCAGGATCCGATCGGCCGCAATTTTGGAGAGACGATGGGCGTCTTCCTGCCCGTTGATCTCAGCTCTAAATCTCCCGCCGATGGCCTCTTCCAGTCAAACGGAGCAATACTTGACCTTCAGCAAGTCGAGGAGCAGCTGGACCGTTTGGCGCCCCCGAGCTGGCCCGAAAACGAGTTCGGCAGAATTGACCGCGAAAAGGCGAAGGTCGGGCACGGACTTTTCATCGAACTGTGCGCAAGCTGCCACAACGCTTGGCCGTATCGGTGGACCGATGCGAACAAATACGGGAAACGTTTCATTCTCGTGGGACTGACACCGCAATCATATGTGGGTACCGAGCCGCAGCTCTTTACCCTTAGGCCGCTGGCCATTACCGGCGAACTCAGCAAGTTCTTGCCCCCAGAGTTTCGAGACAAGCCATTGCTGGAGCCCTTCATATTCAGCACTGTGCTTGGAGCCGAGGCTCGGGAAACGGCAATTCGGAAACTCAACCTGACGGAAGCCCAACAATTGGACTTGCACGGTTATCGCGAACTGCCCACGCCGCGGCCGCCAGAGGACGTCTACAAGGCGGCCCCGCGTGACGGGGTCTGGGCTACGCCTCCTTTCCTGCACAACGGGTCGGTGCCTAACCTCTATGAGATGCTGATACCGGCAGGTGAACGCACAAGGAAATTTTACCTCGGTGGCGACTTTGATCCGGTCAAGGTGGGGCTCGACACCACGGCAACGTCGGGAACTTTCCTGATGGATACGACGCTCCTGGGCAACTCGAACGCCGGGCACTCTTTCCAGGATGGCCCGCGTGGCGACGGCGTTATCGGCCCCTTGCTGACCGACGATCAGCGTTGGGCGCTCGTCGAATACCTGAAATCTATCCCCGAGGAACCCGGCCGCGTGACACCGTTTGGAGGTCCGCCAGAAAGCAGCTCTCGCTAGGGCTATGCACTTCGTGTCCGAAGGCTTGACTGGCTTCCCGTCGGTCACGCTGCGGCCAACGACAAGTATTGACTGTAATTGCGGAGCTAGGCGATGTCCGATCATATAGATGGGCCGCGGCAAATTGGTGACCCTTCGGCCGATCTCACCGACCTCTTCGCGTTCACAAGTCCGGAAAATCCAGCGCACACAATTTTAGCTGCGAATGTCTTCCCAACCTGTGGGGTGGACGCGATCTTCTCCAATGCGATCGATCACTCGATCGTCATTCGCCGTGCGAAAATTGCAGGTGTCGGCGACGCTACCAAATTCGAAACGAGCGACCCGGAAATACGCTTTACCTGTAGGTTTGACACGCTCGAGCGTGGAGCGGCGGACCAAAAGCCCATCCAGCGCGGTATCTGTACGTTGCCCGATGGGCAGACGCTTCAATTCATCACCAATGATGAAAAAGGCGCATCCACGCCCGACGGCGCCTTCCACATTTTCGCGGGCTTGCGCTCCGATCCATTTATCCTCGCCTGGATACTGGTAGGAGGCATGAGGAAGTTCCAAAATCTGCTTTTGAACGACAACGTACTTTGCATCGCCATCGAATTCGACACGCAGCGTTTGCTCGAACCCGACAAGGGCTCACTTTTCGCAGCGATCGCCGAGACGGTACCACGCCCAAGCGCGAGTGCATTCGTTGGCCACGAACCTCCGCGCATTGATTGGGTTGGCCGTCCCGAGCAGACAAATATGCGTCTTAACAACGACGGGCTGATCGGCGCGGAAGATCTTCGCGATCTTTGGAATCAGCAGACACCATTCGCAATCGATGAAAAGGTTCGCCCGCTCTTCCTCCAGCGCCTAAAGGACAGCTTGGCCAACTGGGACATGCGCGACGGCAAGCAGGATTGGACGGCGTCGGCACTAGCCGCCAACGCCAATATGTTTCTCGATGATTATTTGCTGTTCGACGTTGCAAAGCCCATTACCGACACCAGTCACCTGGAAATCGAGAAGAGCACGCTCAACGGACAGCCCTATCAGACCGGTGGCGGGCGCACCGTCGACGCCGATGTTATTGACGTTCTACTGACGTGGATGGTGAACCGCGATCGTGAATTCCTGGAAGGCGGCACAACCAAGGCCACGAAGCCCGGCACCAAGACTTTTCCTTATTTTGCCACTCCGAATACAGAACTACAGAGTGTGACCGACCGCGTCGACCTCAATGCCGCCCCGGACAAGGTATGGGCATTGATCGGCCAATTCGGCGGTTACTGGCATCCTTTGATCGCCGACATCAAGGTGATCGGAACAGGAATTGGTCAGTTGCGCGTCATCGAGACCATCGACGGCAAACAAATCATTGAGCGTTTGGATGCGATTGACAACTCCGCGCGGTTCTATCGTTACACAAATATCGGTGGTATTCCGGCGTCGAATTACACGGGCGTGTTGGAGGTCAGGCCGAGAGGTGTCGGAAGTTCCGTCGAGTGGCGGTCGCAGTTTTTAGCGAACGGTCAGGGCACGCTTATCGTAAAGACAATTGTTTCGACTCTGTTCAAGACCGGGCTCGAAAGCCTCAAGTCGCGGTTTTGAGGTTTCGCCATGTCCGAGGCGGCGGAATTTGTCGACATATGCTTCCAGACGACTGACGGCGGCATCGCCGCCATCAATTTGGAGAGCGCCCGCCACCGTTCCTGGAGCAGGTATCACGAAATCCGCTACGGCACGGCACGGCTGAGGCTATTATAGAACATGAGCAACTATCGGCACAGTTTGTCGGCGATTTGACTGCGCTCGATCGGCTTGAGTTTCTCGCCAAACAACTTTCACAAACGGACGCGGCGTCAGCACGGACGGCTTTGATTTAAGCGCAGGTCGCGTCAATGGCACATCGGTTCGCCGAGGCGAGACATCATCTCGAACAGGCCGAAATCCGCGGAGCACAAGAGGAAGATGTCAGCCACCTTCGCCTGAGTATTGACCAAGCCTGCGGTACTGACCTCGGCAGGGTATTGGAGGAGCGGCGCAGGCAGTCACGAAATCAGGTGGGATAGAAGACCAAGTGGCGTTGGGCGCGCTACTAGCGGATTTGCGCGAATTTAGTGACGCCGATCGTGTCTACAAGCAAGCGCTCCGAGACTATCGCGATGTTTCGCCATTTTCTGTCGCGTGGGTGTGCTTTCAGCTCGGCGTGCTGTGGGGGGAATTAGTACCGGAGCCGCGAACGACCTGTGCCGCACGGTGGTACGAAAAAGCGCTGGAGCGATTGCCAAGTTACACGAAGGCGCGTGTACATTTGGCAGAAATCTATTCGTCTTGCGGTCGAGCTGGCGAGGCCGAGTCTCGCTCATACCAGCGCTTTGAAGTGGCGATCCGGAAGTGCGTTGGCGGCTCGCTGACGCCATGGCCGCCCAAGGCAAAAACGTTGACACGGAAGCCCAGATGCAAGCCGCTCGCTCCGGATTTGATTCTGTCCTTGAGCGACACCCCCTCGCATTCGCCGATCACGGTGCGGAATTTTACGCCGGCAGCGGCAATGATTGTCGCCGAGCCCTTGAG
>CAWBQV010000005.1:0-271874 GCA_963790975.1 uncultured Alphaproteobacteria bacterium | reverse complement strand
TTCTTTGCCAAGGTCCACATAGCCCATGGCATAGATCACATCCGAGTTCGGCGTCGTGATGAGAATTTTCGCGCTCAGGCGTTCCTTCCACACTGGTAGGACGTTGTAGCCCGCACCAAAACGGGCTTCCGATGCCTGCTTCATCGCCCACATGTTGATGGCTGGCAAAGCCCACAGATAGGACTGCACGCCGCGCTCGAACAACAGCTGGTCCGTGAGCCGTCGTGCCGTCTCCTCGGTCGGATAGTCTTGCTGGAACGGAAGATTGGCCAGTTCGTTCCAGCGCGCTTCCTGCGCCAGGGTTGGGCTCGACCAATGCGAAAAGAACGTCAGCATCAGAGACGCAAGCGTCGTGCGCTTCATGGGAAGCCTCATGCTCCTGCATTTTTGCGAAGTTAGCAGACGGGAAGCAATAACTATATTGCCCTTTGGTTCCGCGACCCTGCTCGCGCGCGCCGACGAGGTGATCGAGTAACCGTGCGGCATGTCCGCTTTGGGTCATAAGCTGCAGCGCCAGCCAATGGCGGCCGCGTCCGCTTCGCCCCCGATAACGGACACGAACGCAACAGGACGGCGTGCCCGCTTTGGGCCAATAGCGGACCCATGGAGCACAGCAAACAGCATCATTCGATCACCTCGACAACGCGCGGCAGGAGTTCGCCGGCGCGAGCTTCGCCGTCGCGTCGTCGAGGTTGAGGCCAATCGTCAGTCTTTGGTCGCGTTCGACTGGATTTGGTCCATCGCGTCGTTGACGGAGAAGCTCGCCGCTTTGGCGCGCGGCGGGAAGTCTTTGAAGCTCTCCAGATATTTCGCGACGAATGCTTGCGCCGGCACGAATATGAACATCCGATGCGCCTCCCAGTCGCCGTAATATATGCTGTCGGTGGCTTTCTCGAATGGATCAGCGCGCAGATTATACAGCATTGGGATACGCAACTTGGTGAATTGACCCTGCCATACGCCCAACGGCGTTTCGGGATTTATCTCGGTGTGCTGCTCCATGAACGCGACCTTCCAATTACGGTAACGGAGCGCCATCAGATCGCCGTCGTCGCTCCAGTACATAAACTCGTCGCGGGGCGAGTCCCCCGCTCCCCCCTGGAAGTAGGGTATCAAGTCGTAGCCATCGAGATGGACTTTGAAGCTCTTCCCATTGAGCGTGGTGCCCTTTGCCAGCTTGTCGACGAGTTCAGGCTCGCCGGCCGCCGTCGCGAAGGTCGGCATGAAATCCTCGTGTGCGCAGATGTCGTTAACGATTGTGCCTGGCGCGATCACCCCAGGCCAGCGGATCAGGCAGGGAACACGGAATGCGCCTTCAAAGTTCGTCGCTTTCTCGCTCCTAAAGGGCGTGGAGCCGCCGTTGGTCCCCCTAGCTTCGGCACCGTTGTCGCTCGTGTAGACGACGATCGTGTTGTTGGCCACGCCAAGGTCATCGATCAGCTTCAACAGCTCGCCGACGTGTCCGTCGGTCTCCACCATTCCATCCGGATAGATGCCAAGCCCTGTCTTGCCTTGCGATGATTTCTTCAAATGTGTGAAGACGTGCATGCGCGTCGTGTTGAAATAGCAGAACCAGGGTGTTCCGGTCGTCCGCCGACGGTTGATAAAATCTTTCGCCCCAGCGAGAAATTCCTCGTCGATTGTTTCCATCCGTTTAGTGTCAAGCGGGCCAGTATTTTCGATTACCTGCTTGCCGACACGCCCGAAGGCGGGATCGATAGTCTGATCATCCTTATCCGTGGCCTTGGTCTTAAGGACGCCGCGCGGCCCGAATTTTGCGCGGAAGCTGGGGTCCTTCGGGTAGTCGGGATTTTCCGCTCCTCCTCGGCATTCAGGTGATAGAGATTGCCGAAAAATTCGTCGAAGCCATGCACGGTCGGGAGATGCTCGTTGCGATCTCCCAGGTGGTTCTTGCCCAATTGGCCGGGAGCATAGCCGAACGATTTCATAACATCCGCGACCGACGGGTCGAGCGGGCCGAGGCCAAGCTCCGCGCCGGGCAGGCCGACTTTGGTGAGGCCGGTGCGGATCGGCGACTGGCCGGTGATGAAGGCGGCGCGGCCGGCGGTGCAACTCTGCTGGCCGTACCAGTCGGTGAAGACCGCGCCCTCCCTGCCGATGCGGTCGATGTTGGGCGTGCGGTAGCCCATGACTTCCATGTTGTAGGCGCTGATGTTAAACCAGCCGATATCGTCGCCCATGATGAATAGGATGTTGGGTTTTCTACCGATGGTTTAGGTTGCGTCTGCGCTACAGCACAGGCGCGCTCGCGCCGAGCGCGGACGCTGCCGCCAGCGTGGTGCTGCCGAGCAGAATGTTGCGGCGGTTGAGGGGTGCGCAAGTCTTGGCTTCGTCTCCGGCTTTCATACATCGCTCCCTTGCTAAAGGCTGAACGCCGAAACCATCCTATCTCTCCCCGGTGCGCCCGCTCGATCACAAATGCCGGAAAAGCACGCGGAGCAAGGACAGACAGACCAAATTGGAACTGCACCCTAATGTCCGCTTTGGGCATCAGCTGCCGCGACGGCACTAACTCTTAGCGTCCGCTTTACCCCCGAAAGCCGCAGCGCGAGACATTCGCCACAGAGGCAGCTAAGGGCCACAAGCAGACATTCCGTCAGGGTTTGATATTAATGAGGCCGCCAACTGAGGCGGCCTATCAAAGTGGGCCGCGAAAAACGAAAAAAGCACCAGCAGCGATCAAGGCGAAGCCTGACGCCGTAATTCCAAGTGATACCCTGCTTCAGGTACACGATAGAAAAGACGGCGAAAACCATCAGGGTAATGACCTCCTGAATGGTCTTGAGCTGGGCCGGC
This sequence comes from uncultured Alphaproteobacteria bacterium, assembly GCA_963790975.1. Lineage (GTDB taxonomy): Bacteria > Pseudomonadota > Alphaproteobacteria > Rhizobiales > Xanthobacteraceae > BOG-931. The sequence continues at coordinate 269,057 of CAWBQV010000005.1, read as the reverse complement.
GTATAGACGGCGCTGCCGTAACGATCGGCGGGCACCGCTAAGCATATTCGATGAAAGCCAGTCCCCAACTAATCAGGATGACCGTGAAAAGCGTGCACCTCCTTGAAGCGCAGGTGCCAGTACCAGGCGGTGGTCATGAAGACATTGGAACCGACCAGCAGGAAGATCGGCAGCAGATAAGGGGACAGAAGCGGTGCTGGCATTGGGTGCGCTCTCAGCGAGGGGGAGAGGCGTATAATCGCCTCTCGTAACGACCGCCACAATTGGTGAAATTGGCGCGCCTACCTTCTGGATACGACTATGGACGCCTTGACCGCCTTCGGATTGTTCGCCGTCACTGCCATGCTGGTTTGCTACGCCATGGAAGACCGTGGTCCATGGTTCGTGCTGGCCTTCGCCGGATCATGCGCGCTCGGTTCGGCATATGGGTTCCTGCAAGGCGCTTGGCCATTCGGACTAGTTGAGGCCATTTGGGCGGTTGTTGCCCTGAGACGTTGGCAAAATCAAAAGGGGCCATCCCTCTGATTCAAAAGCCGTTGGCCGCAGCTTAAAGCTGCGCGTCCATGCCCTATCTGCCGGTTTGGGCAGTCCTACTAGACCTTTCCAATGGGTTGGTACGAGGTCATTCCCGTTGGTGGGGTCGCGCTTTTTGGCGCGGTGGTGCTCTGGATAATCCTCCGCAAGGTTCGGACCTAGGTCCCAAAAGGGACCACTCTCAATTTCAAAAGGGACCAGCGGGGATGGAAAGGGGCCAGTACCATTGTACGCATAGCAACAAATCGAAAATCTGGAACGGTTTCGGAACAGATGGCGTCATAGGCCGCTCAGACCGGGTTGTCCGCTTTGGGTCATTAGCTGCCGCGCCACCTCGCCCGAGGAGCGTCCGCTTGGAAATGTGCTGCGTCGAGTGTTTGAAGTTCCTGGGGTGTCAGTATCAGTGAGAGCGCGACAGCGTTCTCCTTTACATGTGCCACGGAACCAGATTCGGGAATTGCAATGACGTTACCGCTGCGGAGGGTCCACGCTAACGCTACCGCAGTTGGTGAGCAATCGTGCGCTGCGCCTATCCGCGCAAGCGTGGGTTCACCGATAAAGCCATTTCCGCCGAGTGGAGAATACGCCATTACAGGCATATCATATTGCTCGCACCACGGCAGCAGATCACATTCGACGCCGCGGTTACCAACGTTGTATGGGACTTGATTAGTCGCGCAGCGATAACCGTCTGGAACACGAAAAAGATCTTCCATGTCGTCGACCTTGAAGTTAACACGCCCCACGCACGATCTTCCCCGTGGTGCGTAAACCTTCGAACGATGCCACAACGCCCGATAGGTCAGTATCTCGACTCCGCCAGTGCAGCAGATAGAGATCGAGATGGTCAGTACCGAGGCGGCGTAGACTTGCCTCGCATGCACGTGCGATGTCACCTCCGGGCGCGTGACTGGGCAGCACTTTAGACACTAAGAATATGCGGTGACGCTGATTGGCAATTACTCGCTTGATTAATTGCTCGGAGCGGCCGTCGCTGTACATTTCGGCTGTATCGAGCAACGTCATGCCAAGCGAAAGGCCTGCCCGCAACGCCTCTTCCTCAGCGGCTTCCGGATGTCTTCCTTGCGCGAGCTGCGCTGAACCTTGGCCCAGCGCCGGAACGACGGTACCGTCTTGAAACTTAACGACACGCCCTGTTCGCTTGGAACCACTCGATCGGGTGGCTGCGGCATGTAGCGCTGAATCCGGTAGTTCGGCAACCATTTGCGCTGACTGCGAAAGCCCTCAATCCAGAGCTACGTAAAGCTTAGTCCGCCGCGGCAACAATACCCGGGTCGACGAAGCTTTATAACCCTTGACAAGTGACATATCATATAATGTTATCTACTGTATCTTAGGGTATATCATTTATAGCTTGGTGCCTGGAGGGAATGATGGCGAAGGTTGAAGATGACAGCGATCGTCGAAAATTTCTTAGGTCATGCGGCAAATTCGCAGCAGTTACTCCACCAGTAATTACGTTACTGCTCTCCACGTCGCTGACCTCTGAGGCGATAGCTGCGTCGGGTGGAATGTTGCACTCGTAATAAATCTTCACACTAGTGCTTTTCGTCTCCCAAGTGCGCCTCGGCAAAAGAGGCGCTTTTTTTAATTCGCATCGATATACGGCTCTCATTTTGCATGTAACAGTCCCTCCGCTAGGCGCATGCCACGAGGCGCCAAAGACGCACGGAGGTTGAATTTGGATCGAAAAATAGACGGTAGTCTGTGTGGAATTAAGCATATCCCCGGTGTCATCCGCAATGATCGTTGCGTTGCGTTCTTTTTGCTGGGCGACCAAAAACTTCTATTCAGTGAGACGACCCAACAGATATACGTTCTAAACGATTTGGCTGCCTTTATTTGGTGCTGCTTGGAAGAAGGACGAAGTCTCTCAGAAATTTGTGCGGATATTGCTCAAAAGGACCTAGATGAGGGTGCCGCGCAAAAGTGTGTGGATCAATCTGTTCGTCATTGGCTCAAGTTTGGCCTCCTACGAATTGAACTAGAAAACGCGGACGACAGCCCATTCCCCTCATTGCACTCGTTCAGTGTGAGCATGGGCCAGTTTAGGTTGCGGATGCACTTCGCAAACGAATTGCTCGCGCGTCTATTCACTCCGGTTTTTGAACACCTGCCGGTTTCCGCTGACGTACCGAACTGCATACTTCATGTATGCGAAGTTAACGGTACGGTCTTAGTATTTGAAAATGGGAAATCGATAATTTGCTGTTCAACAAATGAGGCTGTGCCCCTGTTAAAGGCCCACCTCACCAAGCAAATCTGTTCCAGACATGCTAACGGTATATCCTTCCATGCTGCGACGCTAATTCGCGACAAGAAAACTCTGCTGATTAGCGGTCCCCCTGCCGCGGGAAAAACTACGCTGGCTGCGCGATTGCTTGAGGAATCTTTTGAATATGCGGGAGACGATATTTACCTTATAGGGCCTGATGGTACGGGCTGTGGGGTCCCGTTTGCACTGACATTGAAATCGGGCTCTTGGAAATTGATCAGACAATTTCGACCGGAACTCGAAAGTCTCGCGATTCATGATCGCCCGGATCAGTTAAAGGTTCGATTTATGGCGCCGAAGAAACTCGCGTCAAGCGAACCAAATGTGACCAGTTGGATTATTTTCATTCGGCGGACCCCACTTGGTCCTTTATCTCTGCAGCCCCTAAGCCGCAGCGAGGCACTTGGTAGAATGATAAAGGGTAGCTATTCGCCGGGCGGAAAGCTCACCTTGGAATCGTGTGACGCGCTAAAGCAAACAATAGCGGGCGCGGAGTCGTTTGAGTTGACATATTCAAACTTAGAGAGTGCCCGAGAAGCGATTTTGGAAATCTGCCGTGCTTAGGCGGGACACGTCACTATTTCAGTTGTGCCAGATTTTGCAAGGGAAAACGCCGCCGGCTAAAGCTGATTGGCTCTCCATAATAGGGTTAGCAAATAAGGGCTTAATAACACCCACTCTAAGGAGCTTTACTTCCCAATATCCGGTAGACATTCCCAGTGATGTCCAAGCATATTTAGAAGAAATATATCGACGCAACATCTCTAGAAATGATCACCTCGCGGAGCAACTACTCGAAGCCGTTTCGGCGCTAAACTCCGTTGAGATTACGCCTGTACTTTTGAAAGGTACGGCGTTGCTCGCCGAGGCTTACCCCTCAAAACTTGGCCACAGGCTGATGGCCGATTTGGATATATTGGTAGCGCCGGATCAAATAAATCTCGCGCTTGATTGCCTTTCGAAACTAGGATACCGCGAAGACTCTGGAAGTCCGGACAATCCTGACATTCATTTTGTTGCTCTTGGGCGGCCGCGTGACGTTGGGCAGATCGATCTACATAGAAAGCCACCAGGACCGGATTCCTTTTATCGCGCCATTGGACGAATTGTCGAGCATTGCAGACCGCTTGTCCGCAACGGAGTTCGCGCCAACCTCCCATCGTCAACTTATCAAGCACTGATCTTGATCTGCCACGATCAGTTGCATGATGAAGACTACCGGGCTGCACGAATTGATCTTCGGCACCTTCTGGATTTACGCGAGTTATTATGCTCAACAGATGGGATCGACTGGAAATTGATTACCTCGTTTCCTCACAACAGCTTTGTCAGAAATGCAATCGAGACGCATTTGCTAACACTGCAGGAATTACTTGCGGTCGACATCCCCGGCGAGTTTAAAAAGCGCATTGTTCCCCGCTTCCAGTGCTGGCGACGCTTGCAGCAGATAAACAGACCAAAGTTGCGCTTCGCTCTATCGGCAATTGCCCTTTTGGTTGATTGTCCAGGTTACTTGAGATCTCGCGGCCAGAACCAACTCAGTGCCAAGAGTGACTTGGCACAAGTTGAAAGCCGATCGAATTTATTCCCAACCTGGGCTGGTTTAAAGTGGATGTTTTATAATCGATACCTGTATGAAGACGAGATCGTTGGCAAACTATAGACACGGCGGTCGATGATCTGGTGTACTACAAAACAAGCTGAAGACTTGATCGTGCCTAGTTTCCTAGAAAAATTTTGGCGCATGTTCAGTTGTGAGTCCTGGTTTCGGACTGCAGCAGAGTCCTGGATTGTTTCCGACGCAGTGGGATCAGCGGATGCGGTCGCCATCCTGGGTGGCGATCCCGGTCTGCGAAGCGTTGCGGCTGCTGAATATTATCAAAAGGGGCTAGTTCGCCGAGTTCTAATCTCCGCGGGCCATTCACTTGTTTATTTGAAGCCTGACGTATCACGACAGGTTGCTGCCGTAAGATTGGGCGTGCCCGAAAGCGCCATAGATGTTTTCGGAACAAATCCGTTGAACACGTATCTTGAGGCAGTCGCGCTCAAGAAATGGGCTTTGGAGAATGGTGCCGACTGCATCATAGTGCCCACAGAGATTTTTAGCGCACGTCGAGTGCGTTGGATTTTTGGCCGGAAACTCGCTGAAATCGGCACTCGCGTGCTTGTGCCAGCGGTCAACACTGAATTTTACGGTCGAAATAATTATTGGGAAAGTGATCAGGCTCTACATTCCTTTAGGACAGAAGTATTGAAATATTTCTATTATCGTTTGAAATATTGGAGGGCATAACGGATATCCTTGTCCTTGCACTCCGTATGCCCTTGCTCTGCGCAAATACGCTCCGTCAAAATTAAAGGAATGCCTCATAACTCAAAAATATGGTGTCCTGTTTTACGGCCTTCCCCAGATTGCTGCGATGCACGCACCCTGTCCGCTTTGGGTCACAAGCTGCCGCGACCGATCTAACTCTTGGTGTCCGCTTTACCCCCGAAAGCGGACATCGACTGGCTGTTTTCCGCCGAGCGAAAATTTCCCTGTTCGTCCAGAAAATTTCCCTGCAACACGTCTGAAAATTCCCTGTTCCGCTGTGCAGGGAATTGGGCTGCAAGCGATTGATTTTGCGCGGTGACTGGGCGCAATAATCGCGGGGCAGGGCGGTATTCTCCAAAATTCCCTGTTTATTTCCCTGTTAGCAGAGAATTTGGGTCGGAGACTGGTCCGATACAGACTGCCGCCTCAGCCAACCAGTGCGGTCTCAGCGAGCGGATTCCAGGTTCGAGAAAACTCGGCGTCCATTCCGAGACTTAGCAGACGGTCAATTGGTCTCTGCGCTGCAAAAGCGCGTCATTTCTGCTCTTAACGCGCATTTTTCAGTTAAAGTCTCCGGTCGCGAAATTTCAATATCCGAATTTCAATTGCGGAGACTCGGTTCGATAGCACTGAGACTGGTTCGAGGTCTCAGCGGCCCCGATGATCCTTAGCCTTCGCGTCCGTCATCGGAGGTCTATCTGCCACGGGCGCGCTATTGTTGGCGCGGCAGCTAATGACCCATAGCAGACATCCGGCCATTGTGGTCGGAACAATTCGCGAAGTGTGGAAGGGCGACTATGAAAGCTACGGAATCACATCGCCCTTCCACGTATTCGGTTCAGAACGGAACCCGCGCAGCTTCGACCGTGCAACGCTCCATGCGACGGCGCAGCGGCGAGTCAAAGCGATTTGGGTCTATTTAGCACCCAGGTTCGGCCCAACAAGATCTAAATGTGCAAGGTACTGTGCCGGCGACAAATCTTGATTCGCATAATGACGGATTACGGAATGTGCGCGCCGTCAGCGCTCGGCGTTGCCGGAGCGACGGGAGGTTGCATCCGCCGACGGCTTCGACGCACGGACCCGAGATCGCGAGCCGGCGCTGCCCACGCCGGTTCGCGTCCGCTATGCCCCCGATTGTGCTGCAAAACTCTTTTGGGTGGCGGAAAAGTCGACCTCCGTGGGTGCGGCCGGTTTTGAAGTTCCGCCGCAAACACGTCTGGAGCCAATCAGTTTATGTGAATACCTGCGTGCTCAACGATACTGGCACTGCGTTGAGCATCTTCCTTTAGGAATTTTGCAAACTCTTCCGATGTCGTGCCTAACGGCTCAGCCCATAGTTTGATGAACTGCTTGCGTACATCGTCATTTCTCATGACGGTCGCCATGTCCTGTTGAACTTTTCCTAGGATGGACTGCGGTGTCTTAGCGGGTGCTAGCACCCCATGCCAGACGGTGATCTGGTAGCCCGGTATTCCATCTTCGGCGATGGATGGCAGATCCGGCAAAAGTTCCCATCTCTTAAGTGAAGTGACGCCGATAGCGCGCAACTTATCGGCGCTAGCCAAGGGCATTACAGCGGCTGCGACATGAAACAAGATGCTGATATGACCGGTCATTAAGTCCGTGAGCGCCTGACCTTCGCTCTTATAGGGGACGTGCAGCATCTTTGTTCCCGACATGAATTCGAAGAGCGCTGCGCACATATGCCCCTGCGTTCCATAGCCACCCGACCCGTAAGTCAGGGAACCCGGCTTGGATTTAGCAAGTTCGATGACTTCCTTTACTGTTTTGGCGGGTAAAGAAGGACTGACGGCCATAACGTTGGGCGATAAATCAACCAACGTCACGGGCGCGAAATCCCTGACCGGGTCGTAGGCGAGGCTCTTCACTAAGATGGGGCTGACAGAAATCGGCCCGGTGAATCCCATATAGAGCGTGTAACCATCCGGATCGGATTTAGCCGCCAATTCCGTGCCGATCACGCCGCCGGCACCTTCACGATTGTCGACGACGACGGGTTGTCCCCACATTGGACCGAGGTTGTTGGCCAATAACCGCGACAGGATATCGGTTCCGCTACCAGGCGTACTTGGGACGATGATGTGAACCGGTCTTGTAGGATATGTATCGGCCACTGCGGGCAGAGTGGAACCCGCGACAAGACAAGCCGAACCTATAATGAGTTGCCTGCGGTCAGCTAACCCACCCATATCGGCATCCATGGGATTTCTCTCCCTTTGGCGGCGGAACGCAAAATTGCCGCTCGGCCATCGTTGATTGTCGTTCTCACTGAACACCTAGCTCAATCGTACTCCTCTTGTCGTGAGAGCAGCAAACAGATTGAAAGTATGGGACCTAGTGCCCGCACAGAGAGACTTGGCCAGCCCCATAAAATTCCCTTTGCTTGACAGGCTATTGGACGAAGTTTATCGGTCTTTAGGTCTCAAGCCATCGGAGCAAGACATGAATTATTTTTCACCGATGAATGTGCTCGATCCGACGATTGCGACGGAAGAAGAGCCGATCGATTATGCGCCGCGGCCGAACGATGTGCAGGGATTACGAGTCGGCATAATCGAGAACACCAAGAAGAACGCCGAAGCCGTACTGACCAAATTGGCCGAGAAACTGACGTCCGCTTACACCATGAAAGCGGACTTTTTGTTGCACAAAGCTCAGCGCGCGCCGCTCACGGACGCTCAGATCACGGAATTGCGCAACAAGGTCGATTTTGTCATCGCCGGTATTGGCGACTGCGGTGCCTGCTCGTCCGGAATCCTCCTGGACGCAATTTATCTCGAGAAGGCAAAAATCCCTGCCATAGCAATCGTCACGGATGCTTTCGACAATACTTCCCGTGAGATGGCAGAGCTGTGGGGCGTACCGAATTTCAGGTTCGTTAAGGTTCCTCATCCGCTTGCCAGCTTGACGCCAGAGCAAGTCGATCAAAGGGCCGGGGAGTTGGTCGGAAAGGTTGTCGCTCTCCTGAAGGAAGGACAACAGCGCTGAGCTGTCCCAAGGAATTAAAGAAAAACAAGAAGACGTCTAATACAACTTTGTAAGGAGGAAGAACTTGGCGCTGACAGACCAAGAGGCGTCGGCTGTGGCCGAGGGCGAGGCCTGCATACCCATCAACGTCGCCGAACATATCGAATTCTGCTTTGCGCGCGGCTGGACTGATGGCTTGCCGGTGCTTCCTGCCAACAGTCTACTCGTCCACCAGATGTTAGAGGCGGCCGGATTGAAGCCGGAGACGGTTGTTGCCGAAATGCCGTCGCGCAAGGTTTCCGTGACCGCCGAGAAGGTCGCGATCAACGCTGTGATGGCCGGATGCAAGCCCGAATATATGCCGGTTGTCGTCGCAGTCGTGAAGGCGCTGGCAATGCCGGAGTTTGGACTTCACCACGCCACCTCGGCCCTCGCCGGGCCGACCATTATGATCCTTGTGAACGGTCCTATCACCCAAACGCTTGGCATGAATTCCACCACAAATGTGTTCGGACCGGGAAATCGTGCTAACGCAACGATCGGAAGGGCACTGAGACTTATTCTGCTTAATTGCCTACGCTACCGACCCGGCGTGGCCGATCGCGCCACCTTAGGAACGCCCGGAAAATACACCTGCTGCATTGCCGAGAATGAGGAAAATCACCCCTGGGAGCCATGGCATGTTGAGAAAGGTTTCCGGCCGGAGGAGAGCACAGTAACTCTAGTAGCGGCCAGTTCCATGATCCAGATCTGGAGCTATGGAACTCACGAGCAATTCTTGCGTGCCGTCGGTGACGCGTTGTCCTTCCTTGGCTCAATTGCGATTTTGGGCCAAACGCCCGGCGCAGTCGTGCTCGCAGGCGAACACGCGGAACTTTTGCGCGCGAGCGGCTGGAGCAAAAAGCAAATTCGCGACTTTGTGGTTCAAAATACGGGCCGCAGCATAGCCGATCTGAAACGCGCTGGCCGTCTCGACGGCGCGATTACGTCCGCTGACGAAAAGACAATCCACTATGCGATGGACACGCCCGAAGACCTCATGCTGATGTGCGCGGGTAGTCCAATCGGTGCTTTATCTATGGTGCTACCCGGCTTCGGATCTTCAAAGACCGCCGGGCGAAGCCGGCCTGTCAAGATCGAATCACCGGGATTGCCATAACAACGATCCGCGATCGCGGTTCTATCGTAACGCACCGACCTAAGCTCGAGAGATCGGGGTTGATGTCGTCTGACGCGAATTATCAGCAGTCACGATAGAGATCACGGGATGAACCAGGAATCCATCGTAGGGACATGGCGGCTGCTGAGCTTTCACGGTCGCAATGCTAACGGAGATTTGCGACCGGCGCTCGGAGAAAACGCGCAAGGGCTCTTAGTGTACACCGCAGAAGGATACATGATTGCCATCTTGAGCGAAGTCGGTCGACCACCGTTTCGCTCGAATGATTTTCGCGGTGGAACCCCCGAAGAAGCGCTCGCTGCGGCGAATAGTTGCATATCGTATAGTGGACGGTATGAAGTCACTGGCAATACCGTTACACATCACGTCGAAATGAGCTTATTTCCGAATTGGATTGGCCAAGATCAGATCCGGAACCTGAAATTTGTAGAAGGCAATCTAATGCTCAGCACGCCGTCGTTTCTTTTGTCCGGCGGCGAATGGACGTTTGAGTTGGTCTGGGAGCGTGTGACGTGAAGGCTCCGCTATTCTGCCCGAAACAGCCTAATGCTGGGTCTTTCAAAAGGGAATTATACGCTTGACTCCCTTACCGACTTGTGTAGAATCAAGCCGTTAGAGGGGATTTGAGCTATGCCTGACAAAATCACGATTTCGACATTCCAATTCTTCAAGCTGTTTCCCGACGAAGAAACCGCCCGAAAATACCTTGAGGCGCGCTTATGGGCAAACGGGGTTCATTGCCCAGAATGCGGCGGATTGGACCGGATCACCACGCGCAAGAACGGCTTCTACCGCTGCAATCCCTGCAAGCTGGATTTCACGGTTCGCACCGGGACGATTTTCGGTCGCTCGCACATTCCGCTGCATAAGTGGCTCTATGCCATGTATCTGCTGCTGACGGCCCGCAAGGGGATTTCTTCGCTTCAACTGTCCAAGGAAATCGGCATCCGGCAAGGATCGGCTTGGTTCATGCTCCACCAAATCCGTGAAGCATGTGGCAACGATCCTTCCGTGTTGGGCGGCATCGTCTCAATCGACGAAACCTATATCGGCGGCAAGGAAGCAAACAAACATTCGCGCAAGAAGCTCCGCGCTGGTCGCGGCGCGGTCGGCAAGACCGCAGTCCTTGGGATGCGTGAGCGCGGCGGACACACCAAGGCCGAAATCGTTTCCGACACGGAAGCGGCTACTTTGCATCCAGTCATCAACCGGAACGTCGAGACAGGCTCGACGCTACACACTGACGAGCATGGCGGCTACAAAGGTCTCGACGGACTGTTCTACCAGCACGAGACGATCAATCATTCGACTGGCGAATATGTCCGCGATGGCGTGAGCACAAATGATATCGAAAGCGTATGGGCCGTCCTGAAACGCGGATTGCACGGCGTCTATCATCACGCCAGCAAAAAGCATCTTGCCCGATACGTCGATGAGTTCACTTTCCGGCTTAACGACGGGACGGTGAAGCGTCATACTCTCGACCGGCTCGATAGCCTCGTGCGCGGCACCAATGGACGGCGCATCACATACAAGGAATTGACGGCGTGAAGGAAGGACTAGAAGCGTTCAACGCGCTCATCGATACAGTCCTCGCCTATCGTCCCAAGCAAAAAACAAAAAAAGGACGGAAGGCGGCGAAGGCGCTACCTCGCAAAAAATCCAGACCCAAGAAACGAGGGTAATCAAATGCCTCCCCGCAAGACTTTGTTTGACGGCCTCTCAGGGGGGGGCGAAATCTCTATTGTCGTAGAGACGATCTCGGCAACGAAGCATCTGTGGAAACCTTTTTCATTTCTCGGATGCTCAGCGATCTCGGCTATAAAGATTCTCAGATCAAGACGAAAGAAAGTCTGAAAACCATTGCGGTATCGCGTGGGGGCCGTCAAACAGAAAAATATAAACCGGATTTTGCGCTCATAGTACGAAGTGCGCCGCGTTGCGTGATCGATGCAAAATCCATACGGGAAAATCCTGCTGACTGGGTACCTCAATGCTCCGGCTATTGTTTGGCGCTTAACCAACAATACCCCGCCAAAAATCCAGTCCGATATTTTGTTTTATCAAACGGAATTAAGACGCTCGTATATCAATGGGACAACGCAGACCCAATCATCGATCTGGATTTTTCTGATTTCGAGTACGGCAATCCGAAATATGAACGTCTAAAAAAGATACTGTCGGCGAAAGATATTATCAGTGCCTCATCCGAGGCCACTGGTCACCCAACACAATTCACCCTTACGCGCCCGACAAGCGAACGTGCGCGCCAACTATTCTCACAATGTCACAAAGCCATATGGAAATCGGAAGTGCGCAATCCGTCCGGCGCATTTATGGCCTTTGTCAAAGTGATGTTCGTGAAATTGTGGGCGGATAAGCGTCTGCGCCAAAATCCGGCAACTCGTGATTACTTCAAAGACGGGAAAGACTCCGTGTCACTTCCGGCCTCAGCCGTGGTCTTTTCTGAACGATGGATTACGGATCGGGAGGAAGAAGGGGCGGCAAATCCGGTTGATAGCATACTCTTTGAAAGGCTGAGAGATGAAATCGAATTAGAGATTTCAGCGAAAAAGAAAAAGAGGATTTTTAGCAAGGGTGAACGAATTGGACTTCGCCCTCATACGATTAGGGATGTTGTACGACGCCTACAGCATTTTGACATGTTCGGAATTGACGAGGACTTAAATGGTCGTCTGTTTGAAACGTTTCTCAATGCGACGATGAGAGGACGTGAGTTGGGGCAGTTTTTCACGCCGCGTTCCGTCGTCAAGATGATGTCGCGGATCGCAATGCTCCAAGCTGGTAGAGATTATCAAGATCACGTTCTCGATGCATGTTGTGGGTCGGGTGGCTTTTTGATCGAAGCTCTCACACTCATGCGGAATCAAATTCGAGGAAACGACAGTTTGTCCGATGCCGCAAAAGCGGAGTTGATCGACAAGGTGTCCAATTCATGTCTCTACGGAATTGATGCTGGCACGGACCCGCCTCTCGCGCGAATTGCTCGTATCAACATGTATCTTCACGGCGACGGCGGCAGTCGAATCTATTATGCCGACGGCCTGGACAAATCGCTCAAGAGTTTGGAACAGGACGACCCAGAGGACATTCAGAATGTCCGTGAACTTCGTGAGGCCATCAAGGGCGCCCTTGAGTTTGACGTGGCGCTTACAAATCCTCCATTTTCTATGAGCAAGGAACTAAAAAATGAAACGGAGCGAAAAATTCTTGAAGCTTACGACCTCGCGAAAAGAGATGCAGGAGGAAGGGAGAGCTTGCGACCGTCGCTGCGGTCTAGTGTCATGTTCCTCGAACGATATTGGGATGTGCTAAAAAAGGGAGGGCGACTGATAACGGTTATTGATGACACGCTACTCGCGAGCGGCGATTTTCCGTAGGTGCGCGATTTCATTCGCGAAAGATTTCTTATTAGGGCAATTATTTCGTTACCCGGCGATACGTTTCGACGCGCCGGGTCGCGCGTGAAAACATCCGTCCTCGTATTGGAGAAAAAGCAGAACGATGATGAGAAGCAGCCGTCATGTTTTGCATTTTTCTCAGAAGCGTTGGGCGTGGACGATCTAACTCCCCGCGCGTCCGACGCGGATATTCAAGCCGCGCGTGACCGAGCAGAAGCCGAGACCGATGAGATACTTAAAGGCTACGCGGAGTATTTAGCTGACAAGAAAGGACCATCTGTTCTTAATCCTTCAAGGCTAAATGATCGCCTAGACTTGAAGTATTGCGTTCCACAATTCGGACGCATGGCGGGAAAATGGCGCACGGATGGAATTGAAGTTAGCCGGCTTGATGAGTGTGTCCGTCCCGTCGAGGATATTGTCATCCCGCGAGAACATTCCGAAACCGAATTTACGCTCATCAAAGTCTCTTATGATGGAATTTGTGAAATTGAAAAGATCAAAAAAGGCAAAGCCATCAAGGCAGGAAAGATGTTTAAGGTCCGTGCGGGCCAAATGGTCTTTTCGCAAATTCGCGCGACAGACGGAGCTATCGGCATTGTGCCTCGCGAAATGGACGGGGCGCTTGTTTCAGGAAGTTATTACGTCTTTGAATGCGGCAACGAGGAAGAAACCGCATACTTATGGGCCGTGCTACGCTCGCATGAATTGAGGGCGGATATGCAATCTCAATCCCCCGGCTCAGGGCGATATGTGACTTACTGGCCGCAATTACAGGAACTCCTCGTGCCAAGGTTGCCCGAAACTCAACGGCGCAAGATCGGGCGATCTCTTTTGGATGCATGGGAACGGGAACGCGAAATAGCACGCCAGCGCACGGCGGCGATGAGCAGCATTGTCGCGCTCGGCGTGGAGTTGGAATCCAGTATCAAGCGGTTTAATGCGTCTAAAGCGCCAACGTAGAATATGTAATAATAACAATGGCTTATTTATTCGACAGGGGAGTTAAACGTATAATTCCCTTTCAAAATAGGCTGCTCTAATGTTCGTGTTGCCCGATCCGGGAGGTGTGGCGCGAGCAACGCATTGACCGAATGGATGCATGTCCGCTTTCAACTGCCTCGCTGACCGTCGACCCCGCGCAGCAGATGGGTGGAGAGCCGACCCTGGCTAGAGAGCTTGGAACATCACGACGGCATCCACGAAGCCGTGCTTCGGGTGTTCGAACGCGAGAGGCAAGGTTCCGACGATTTCAAAGCCAAGGGACTGCCAAAGGCGTATTGCGCGGCCGTTGGTGCTCACGACGAAGTTGAACTGCATCGCTCGAAAGCCGCGCGTGTGGGCGTGATGCGTTGAAGCGGAATTTTGCCTCGACGATTGGCCACGCCGCCGCAATGCCGTAGCTCAGAAGCGCATTAAATCCAGCACTTGGTATCCGAATTATGAGCTGAAAAGGGACGCAATAAGAACTGATTAGAAAAGTGCAATTTCGGAGTCAGTCGTCGCTGACACTTGCTAGGAAATGTGCATTTTGGAGTCAGTCGATCTGAACTTGCTAAGAAATTGCCATTTCCCAGCAAGTTGGCCGCATCAGCCGCTCCCGATCATATCCGCCGTCGCCATGGATTCGTGTAATGACACGTTGCGGAATGTCCGCGCAGTTTGCCGCGCGTGCCTTGGAGAGGGTGCGAAGTCGTCGATTTCGGGCTGGTGACCTGCGCCATGTAATTAAGCTTTGATTCATACAACCCCTAGATTGCAGGCCGACTTAAATGACGACTAGTCGAATACGTCTATGCTTCAAACGAAGGCAACCGCCAAAAAACAACGCATGCCCAAGAATGCGCATCGCAATGACTTCCGAATGCTCAGCTGCGTCGCTTTTGGGCTCATCACGCTATCTGTTATTGCGATTGGCCTAACAATTTGGGGCCTCCGTTCAGATGCAATTCAGGACGCTGACGATAATACTGGCAACATTGCTACCGTGCTCGGTGAACAGCTCGCGCGATCAATCCAATCGATCGATATTGTTCTAAGTGATGTTCTTGAAGAGACGAAAACACTAGATCCATCGCCACAAAAATATTTTGAACACATCCGTAGCCGCGATTTCTACGAGGCGCTCAATAAACGTTTAGATCATTTGTCTCAGGCTGAGTTTATTTCAATCATCGACAAGGATGGACAGGTCGCAGTCACTACCGAGCAGTGGCCAGTACCGCAGACAAACGTAGCCGACCGCGACTATTTCCAACACTTTAAATACGAAAATGATAACGGCATCTACATCAGTGACCTCCTGACGAGCCGCATAACAGGGGCACAAATGATCTTTTTCGGTAAGCGAATCGGCGGCACAAATAATGATTTCCTTGGCGTAGTGCTGGTCGGATTGCGGCTCTCCTATTTCGAGAGCGTTTACAACTCGATCGCACCTTTACGCGATCAGTCCTTTTTACTCGTCCATTCCGATGGCACGATAATATTACGCTACCCGGACACAGTGAACCGCGGTAATCAAAAAATGCCGGCGGGATCACCATGGTATAATTTGGTCGCGGCAGGTGGCGGACACTATCGGTCGCCTGGATATTTTGACAATCAGGCGCGCTTTGTTTCAGTGCAACCGCTACATGACTATCCTTTAGTCATCAACGTCGCTCTGTCGGAAGCAGCCGCACTTGCAAATTGGTATCGCCGGACGACGCTAATTGGCATCGGCACTGTGCTAGCATTGATATGCACGGCATTCCTTCTCAAGATATTGAGCAAACAATTTAATCGCCTTCTCATATCCGAAGCAGCGCTCGCTGAACGTGAGTTAAATCTGGCCGAAAAAACACGTGATCTACAGCGCGCCAATGTCCATATCGATGCAGCGCTAAACAACCTGTCCCAAGGTCTATGCATGTTCGACAGCCATGGTCGGCTCGTCATATGTAATGAACGCTACATTCGTATGTATAACCTATCCGCTGATGTGATTAAGCCTGGTTGCACACTGCTAGAAATGCTTGAGCATCGCAGGCAACGCGGTAGTTTTATGAATGACCCGACAGAATATGATATCAAAATTAGGACGGCGGCCCGCAATAAAGAAAAGATGAACTTCACCATTGAGCTGCAGGATGGTCGCGTCATTGAGGTGGTGAACCAGCCTACAGCCGACGGTGGCTGGGTCGCCACTCACGATGAAATTACCGAACGGAAGCGATCTGAAGCAAAGATCGCGCACCTGGCGCATCATGACGTTCTTACTGGCCTGCCAAACCGTGCAGCATTCAATGAATGCTTTGCGACAACGCTTGAGCGGGTGAAAAGGTCAGGTGAGCAGTTTGCACTCGTGTGTCTGGATCTTGATCGCTTCAAATACGTAAACGACCTATTCGGTCATGGGGTGGGCGACGCCCTTCTTTGTGAGGTTGCAAAGCGATTGAAAGCCGCAGCAGGCGGCGCCTTTCTAGCGCGCATCGGCGGTGATGAGTTCACAGTCATCGTCACGGGAGCCCAAATACCCAATGCAACTGTTCGTTTGGCAGAACGAGTTGTTACGGCTCTCGGTGATTTTATCCAAATCGATGGGCGAAAACTGACAGCAAACGCCAGTGTAGGGGTGGCAATCTACCCGAACGACGCCACAGAAGGGGAGAAGCTGATTTGCAATGCCGACGCTGCGCTCTATCGCGCTAAAGCAGAAGGCCCCGGTTCCTACCGATTCTTCGAGCCTGAAATGGACCGACAGCTGCGCGAAAGCCGCGAAATCCAACATGACCTCATGTCGGCTCTCGAAAAGGGTGAATTTCGGCTTGTCTATCAGCCCGAAGCGCAGATTGATGGCACCGTCATCGGCTTTGAAGCTCTCGCCCGGTGGCACCATACGACCCGCGGCTTGATTCTACCTTCAGCCTTCATTCCGCTTGCTGAAGACGGCGGTCTAATCATTCCGCTTGGTGAGTGGATACTCCGCACGGCCTGCCGTGAGGCGGCGTCATGGAAGTCGGAGGCATTGATTGCCGTAAATTTGTCTCCAGTTCAGTTTCGTCACGGGGATCTACCTGGGCTTGTACATATGGTCTTGCTCGAGACCGGTTTGTCAGCATCACGACTGGAACTTGAAATCACCGAGAGCGTACTGATCGACGATTTTGGTCGCGCTCAAGCAATCTTACGACGTTTGAAGAGTCTAGGTGTTAAAATTGCAATGGATGATTTTGGAACGGGTTATTCGTCCCTGTCATATCTTCAATCTTTTCCATTCGACAAAATTAAGGTCGACCGCTCCTTCGTATCAGACCTAGAAACTAACAATAACAATGCGGCAATTGTTCGCGCTGTCATCAACTTGGCGCGAAGTTTCCACCTCCCAGTACTAGCCGAGGGCGTCGAAACCGAAGCGCAACGCCTGATATTAAGCCAGGAGGGTTGTGATCAAATTCAGGGCTATTTAATTGGAAAGCCACTGCCAATTCAGAGTTATGAAGCCATAGTCAATGCGCCCAAAAAAGATAAAGCGGCACTGTATAACAACCAAGTTGATGCCGACGTTTCTCGTTCACCTTTGCATCCATTCAAACGGATAAAGTCCGTGCGAAGAACCCACGCACACTAGCTACTGCAGATCAACGTGTGGGGCGACCGCCGCAATAGGCCTTTTCGCCATTGGGTGGCCAAGGCAATACAAACGCGGCTACCGCATGGCAGTTGCACGATTCGCCTAATGACAGATTACGGAATGTCAGAGCAGGGCAGGGGCTTTACCTGTAGCGGCGTGACTCTTCAAAGGTCTGATTGTCGGCGGCGCGGCGGTCCATCAGCTTGAGTAAATAACGCGCGCCGCCTGAGAACGAAATGTCCCTGGCGAGGTCCTCAATGAGATCCCTGTCCCCCGCGTTCAAAAAATACATCAAATTCCCGAGCAGGTTATCAGGCAGCGGATCTCTGTAGCCAAGCGCCAGATTGCAGACTTGACCGATCGTGTAGCATCGGCCTTCCACGCTCACTAGGGGTCTATGATCGGCAGGAGGCCAATTCGGATAAAGCTGCACCGCGCCATAGAAGGCATCGCGCAGATGGAGCGGAATCGGTTCAGATGGTCGCTCGGTCATCGACCGTACTCGTAGCAGGTCCGACTGCCGCCGGCCACCGCACTAGCTAAGCCACGCACTTATTCCAAAGGATAGAACTCTGCCGGAACTCGGCATGCGACGCTTTGCCGACTTAACGCGGCTTCGTTGTCGCTGATAAGATTTTTATCGACGGGCATGTGCTTCAAATCATTTTGGTTTGTTTACGATAGTGTATGACGGGGGCAGGCGGAACTGCGAGGAGAGACAAATGGGGCGTTGGCACGAGCCCAAAACGCGACGACCAATGCTCGACACACTTATCTCGCAAGCCTTTGATGCAGATGCGCAAGCTGCAGAAAGAAAATTCGTTTCAAGGCAAAATACGGCGGAAATGGAATTTTCTATATCAGTTTGTTGTTGCGAGAGCGCATTATGACGCGATCTTGCGCCTCGAACCAATTTTGCAGAGGTGCTTTGAGCACGAATGGGTGGCCGGAGCGAGGGTAAGGCTTAGATTTTTGTCAGGCAAAGAAGATCGCGAGCAAAGAATACCGTGGCCAAGGAATAAATATCTGCTGCAGCTGGCAACCGTGATAGGCGCAGACCAATCCGCCGGACAGCCTTGTTCCCTCCATGGTAGTAAGCGATGTACGGCTGGTGATAGGAGTACAAAGAATCGGCCGCTGCCACTTTGACTGCCCTAAAATTGTCTTGTCGCGCAAACTCCATGCATGCTTCCCCTCTTGAGTTTTCTTCGAGACGTATTTGCGCGAATTTTCTTCTGTGCCCGAGTACGCTCCTCCAAGGTAAAATGCGATGGGGTGGAGCGGCACCACGATCAGACCGCACGAAGCCTTGGATTTACTCCTGAGATACACTGGTACAGGTGGCAAAACCCAGATTTTGCTCCCTTATTGGGAACTCGGGATTCCTGAACCAACAAACGACGCCACGTCCGCTTTGGGTCATTAGCTGCCGCGGCGTGGTCAAATTGGGATGTCCGCTTTACCCCCGAAAGCTGCCGCGGTACTCACTGAGTGGCGTGTCCGCTTTGGGCCACAAACGGACAAGCGGCGCTGCAACAAAACTTGGTGATTTGGTGCTGAATACCGACGTCAGCCGCCGTCGCCGATTATGGCGTAAGGCGCCCAGAACAACGGATGCGCATAGGTGAAAAGCGTCTTGCCGGAGCCGTCGGACCGCGCCTGGACCGTCGATCAGCGCCATCATCGACTGCCGCAACGCCTCGCTGCGCGAGATCGTCGGATCAGCACTCTGCCGCTTGAACACGCCGGTCATCAGGTCGCGTGCAGATTCCGACTGCACCGACCAGTTGGTGACGAGCAGCGCCCGTGAAGAACCCTACCGCAACGATCTGAAGCCCGCGCGAACCTCTTCTGAAAAGAGTTTTGGCTGTTCCCAGGCCGCAAAGTGTCCGCCCTTCTCGACCTTGTTGAAATGGATGAGTTTGGGAAACGCGCGCTCTGCCCAACTCCGCGGGGCTGGATAGAGCTCGTCAGGAAAGACGCTCACGGCTGCGGCAACGCGCGACGGGGATGATCCGGTCCACGTTTCCGTGGCGCTGCAAATCGTCTTGATGCTGGAGGGTGTCGAATGCCGGCCGAAATAAACGCCGGCTTGCGGTGAACTTCGCCAAGCTACCGGATTTGTTGCGGCGCTAATGCCGCATTGAATCCGGGTGGCGCGTTCTTATGTGGCAATTGTACAGGCCAGACCGGGCGGCACCCCATCCCCCGACACTCTGCCGCCCAGCCTAGAAGCCTAAGTGAGGCAACCAACTTCCGTACAGCCCCAAGCGTGTACCCTGCTTGGGGTTCTTTTTGTGGCAAAACTGCCTTAATTTCTGCCACATCGAAGGTTGGTCACAGCCCGTGGCTTCACGGCCACAGGCTCCCGGCGCGCTCACGCCGGGGGTTTCCAATTCACACAAAACGACCGCCAACAGATAAGGCAGCCCGAATGGATGAAAAACTACCAGCGCCATGCGACGCTTGCCGCGGCACGGGCTTGCGCAAAGGAAGTGAATGCAGCGAGTGCGGTGGCAAGGGCTATCGCTTGTTCGTCAATGGAAATATGACGCCAGTTCGACAAGAAAGACCGCCGCAGCGATGGCAAGGCAAGCGTCCGACGCAGCGATAGCGCCGGGCAAGCGCTGGCCGGCCCGGCGCCACTCATTCGCCAAGCACCGGCCGCGTGTGATCGATCCTCATCTCGTCGGCGATGCTGCTCCGTGACAGCCGCACGAGCTCGGCAAACGGCGCGTTGGGCCGACACGATCGGCAGGACAGCGCCGGAATAAGGCTCGTCACGGCCGCGTCGCGGTGTCGATCGAGCGTGCGCAGATCGATAGCGTTGATTGTGCGGCACGCCGGACAGCGGACCCACAAGTACCAATAACGGGCGGCAACCGCGGCACCGATCGTCGGCGAGAACAGCATCGGCATGCGCTTGGCCTGACGCTCGTTCCAAGCGGCGATCATGCGTTCGGCATCTTCGAGCACCTGGGCATCGGTGGCGCGCTGGGCCGCCGCTTCCTTCTCGGCAGCCCGCCGGCGCTGATCCTCGATTTTGCGGCGATTGAATCCCATGACCGGATCGTCGTCGAATGGGCGCGAGTGTCAATGTCCGCTTTCCCCCCGAAAGCTGCCGCGGCACTCGCTGACCATCGTGTCTGCTATGGGCCAAAAGCAGACATCCACAGTGGCCGTCACTGCCAGTGCCTGTAGATGTCGAGCACCATACTTTCTGAAGCATCGAAGTACCTACCGTTGAACCACACCATATCGACGCCGTAGAGGATGGCGAGACAAACGAGCGTGGTACCTAGGTACTTCATCCTCTCTTCCCAAATCGGAGAGAAATCTTGCCGCCCCATAATTTGAGCAGGCGCAGCGCGCCGTCGACGAAGCCAATGACAATGTTAGCGCTCGGCCTCAGCGTGTCGCTCACCCTGCAAGCCAGCGCCGACGCGGTGATCGAATGATCGATGCAATGTCCGCTTTCAGGGGTAAAGCGGACAAGACGCACCCGCTAAAGACCCAAAGCAGACATCACTGACGGGCAAAGCCGGCGCCAGCGATTCAGCGGACCACTCGGTGTTATTGCTGTGGCGCGGGGCCGATGACATCGATCACCCGCATCCGCGTCGGGTCGACGACAACAACCTTGTTCTCCACTATCGTATATTCGTAAAGCTTGGCCCCGGGAACGCTGGCGAGCGTGTCGTCCGGTAACGTGTAGAGTTCGATCATCGGTGGAACGTCTGCGCCAATCACTGGCGAGAAATCCTTCGGCGAAGTTTTGCTCTTGTCTTTGCTGGCTTCGGCATAAATCGCGCTTCGCTGCGCCGGTGTTAGCAGCGGTTTCTGCACGCCAGCGCCGCTGACTGCCGTATCACCGTTGGGGTTGACGACGGTTCCGGGGTTGCTGGGATCGTTGGTTTGAGCCACCGCTGCAGCACTGACGCAGTAGCCGAGTAGACCCATGATCAGCGTGACTGAGATTGTCCCGCGGTTCTTCATTGGCTTCTCCACGTTCCCAGGCCACGTTGAGCAACGCCCGCACTCAATAAGCGTTCCGATTTGACGATAATTGCAAAAAGCCTTGTTCCGGCGCCGCAAAATTGACGCGTTCACACCACATCGCCGAAGCCAGTAGAAAAGCAGTGCGAAGCATTAGCGACGTGAATGCCCGATTTGCTTTGCCGCATCGCAAAACATCGGATGAGCAGTCCTGAACTTGGTTTAAGCCGTGCCCGTCCTGAGCCTCCGGGGAGAGGAACTCTTTGAAGTTCCAGTCGTGTCCTAGCGACTGGGACGAATATACCGTCCGTGCCGGGGAACGCCGGCTGGCGGCTTTTCGTTATTGTGGAGGACCAACGATGAACGGAGGCAGTCATGCCCGACTATCACAATTCCGACGATCCGTTCTACCAAACCCCCGACGATCCGTCGCGGCGTGACGTAGGGTTCAGTCCGGACGCGCGCGCTGCCAATGCTGTGTGGGGTTGGATTGCAGCAGCTGTATTCTTGGTCGTTATATTGGCGGTGGCCTTTGGCATCGGCCATCGGCCGGGCCAGACCGGAACCAATACGGCTTCGAACGAGGCGACGCCGCCGGCTGCGAGCCGGATGGCCCCGCCCGTTACCATACCGGCACCGACCACCCCCGCGCAGCCGATCCCGCCGGCACCGAATACGCCGGCGCAGCGGTGAAGCTCTTCAGTAGTGTAGTCAGTGAGTATGAGTTTTCGAGGCGGCCCCGGTCTCCGCCGGGGCCGTTTTTCTTTTGCGACCATGACTGCCAAATGAACTTTAGTTCTGATCAGCTCTCTAAGCTGTCCGGCTCTAGTACCGCCCGAGCTTTTATCGAGGCGTAGGTACGGGGATGCCTCTCATACAAAAGAATGGCCAGGGGTGGTCTCATTCTTTCACCCTGATGCGTTATGACGTCTTCGAATAAGTGATATTGAACGTCGTGAGGCAGATGGCCCCAAATTCTGACAACCGCATCGCCTAGCGCGCGAGGAAGCTGTTCTGAAATCTCATGGGGGGTCGCATCCATAGTGGACCTCCGCTGTTAGTGAGTCCAAGTATAAGTGGTTTTTCGATGCCGCTTTGAGGAACTAGCGTAGTGCGCCACTGAGCTTTGGCGATCAAACAACTCAGCGCACCGTACCCATCTCTCTGCCATATGACTCCATACAGTTTTGCTTTCCGGATCACGAGTGAGCTGGGCCATGAACTTGCATTCAGCAGCGAATCTCAAGAATTTTTCTGAGGTAATCATCAGCTGTCTCTGTGTGTTGGATCTGGACGGGCGCCAAGACGTGCGCGATCGTCTTCAGTGGGCCTCTGTGACTGCCACGCTGAGACAAATTCATGCGGCCACGGTGACGGGTGCGTTGGGGCCACAACGCTCGAAGGGACAATTGGTTGCACCGGCGCGCCCAAATTCACGAGGATGATGGGAACTTTAGTTGCCGTTTGAACGGGCGTGCGTGGTGAACGTTGTCTCCCAAACAGGAGGCGATCGTGCGGAACTTTGTCATGATACTTCTGATAGCTGGAACTTTGGGAACGCTTCCCGCCGCAGCTCAGATTGTGTTTAGCGAGAGAGCCCGCCCATTCAGCAGTGTGGTGCCTATCGTCTACAGCGGCCCTTATGGCCATTGGCGGCAATGCGCCGACATAACGGGTATGTGCGGTGTCGGAGTCGGATGAGTTGCCCGCATAGCCCATCCCAGCCTCGCCCATGACGGTTCCACAGTCCGCTTTGGCTCAAAAACGGACGTCAGGACGCGTTCGGCCCACGTCCGGCTTGTCCCCGAAAGCGAACATTGGTCAGACATCACTCCATGTCCGCTAAGTGCCAATAAGCGACATCGCTGGCTTCGTTGATATGAAAGAGGCCGCCAACTGAGGAAACAATGGACCCGGAAATTCATCAGAGTCTCAAATAATCTGCACATGGAACAGAAAGTCGGGCAAAGGTTCGTGGGGCCCGCGACGCTGCTCGCGCTGGCCGACGAGGTGATCGAGTGATTGGATTGCCGAGCGTCCGCTTTGGGTCATTAGCTGCCGCGACGACTGACTGCGACCATGTCCGCTTTACCCCCGAAAGCTGCCGCGGCAGCTACAGGCCACTTTCGGACTCATGCACGGCAGCAAATGCTATTAGCGAGCGTTACCCGAGTAGGCGCTTCGCCTTACCCCGGTCGGCTGAACTGCCCGAACGCAGTGGCAGTTCGGACATTGGAGCACGAGGATTTCTGGAAGTATTCCGAGATTCGAGATTGTACGAATGAGATGCGTATTTTGCCCGCACGACAGGCAAACGGACGCCGCGTCGTTTTCGCTCGGCATATCGGCTAGCGCAACGCGGCGCTGAGAACTGATTCGCTCCATTCGTTGCCCCATTCGTTGAACGCCGTTCAAGGTGGAGCCGAATCAAGTTCAATGTCTAACCCCGACACGGTGTTCCGATTCAGGTTCGACGAGCATGATATGAAAGGCGAACGTCAGAACTGCATTGTGAAACGCCGCTGGCAAGCGTTCGTAGATCAGACATGGACCTGGAACTTTCCAAAAGCCTCGTCGAATCGCAATTTGTTGTCGGCAAAGCACCATCACAGCGCACGTTTCTTATGCAGCTTATGATCAAACACGCCATAGTTTCGACATCCTCTCGAAAGCGGCGCAAAATAATCGTCACGCAAAATTTTTATTGAACATGACGCGACGGTTAATCTCGACTGCTTGCTCGCGTGTGGGAACGATTCCGCACATCACCCATTATTACTTTGGGGCAAGTCGCCCCATTTACTAGGAGACTGACAATGGCACAAAACCACTTTAGCGACGTGGTCGATCAGGTACAGCAAACCCCACAGAACCAACGATCGGAGCGACTAATCGAAGGGATTGCTCAACAGATGCAGCAATCGGGAAACCAACAGACCCAACAACTCGGACAGGAACTCCAACAGGTGAAACCGCAGTTAATTAAAGCCCTGCAACAAGGAGGCTAACATTTATTCGGCCCCGGATTGCGCGCTTTTAGTCCGGGGCCGCTTCCACATATCCTAGGCCAAATGCGCCGAATACCCTGAACTGCAACGCGGGCTTGATCTGGGCAAGGACAAAATCCCGCGGCGAGCACCGCTTTGGGTCAAACCCAGACATAAACGCGGGTTTTTCACATTTCCGCTCTTCCCCGCAAAGCGGACTCCCCTCTCCGAAACGGCCGGTATTTCGCGATGGAAAATCCGTGGAAAGCGGCTGAGACGAGGCACAACTAATTGAATTTGCTGGACTGAGAAAATCCTTCACACGGGACACTGAAATAAGTGCCGCTAGTACAGGGCGGTTAGCTCAGCGGGAGAGGTTCGCTTGACACGCGAGAGGTCGTAGGTTCGATCCCTACACCGCCCACCACCTCCATGAAGTTCTCTGACAGCCGGCAATCCGGTCCCGACGAGCTCCCTATACGACGTTATGGGGAGTCCGCTTTACCGCCGAAAGCTGCCGCGGCACACGCTGACCGGCGTGTCCGCTTTGGGCCAATAGCGGACATGGGTGTCCTACGCCGTGCGGGAGCGATCAGATCACTCGCCGTCGCCTAGCCTCATTGCGTCGGTGGTGACGTAGATCTATGGTGTCCGCTCCGGGTCATTAGCGGCCACGCAAGCTATCCGGAAGCGCGGCGGTTTTCCCCGAAAGCGGACTTCAAATCGCAGCCATTGCGTGTCGGCTTTGGGCCAAAACCAGACATCGCCCTCTATTACAACTCATCATCCCGGCATCGGCGTGTCGAATTGCGGATCTGTCGAAAGCAATTCGCTTCGGTGCGCGGATCCCAAAATCAGGACTTCACCAATAGGCCGTTGAGCACCAGATCGAGATGCGCCTCGAAATAGGCCTTGAGATCGAGCGGGTGGCGATCGTCGAACATCATCATCCAGTCATCTAGCAGCACGATCGGCGCGAACACCACTTGCGGCGAGTCGACGATCGGCGATTTTCGAATCTCGCCCCGATCGATGCCGCGCTGGATCGCCGCCTTGAGCATGTCGAGGCACGGACTTAAAATTTCCGCGTGATAGCGATCGGCGAGTTCGGGAAAGCGCGCGGCTTCCGCAATCAGCATCCGCACCACCTCGCGCCGGCGCTTATCCTCCACGATGTGCTGGTAGATGAAGCTGAACTGCGCGCGCAGGAGTTCGGCGGTCGAGCCGTCATGGCGTTCGAACATGTCGCGCACGGTATCGAGTGTCGGCTTTTTGACCGCATGCACCATCGAGATGAACAGGTGCTCCTTGTTCTCGAAATAAACGTAGATCGTGCCCTTGGTGACCCCGGCGCGTTCGGCGATCCGGTCGAGCGTCGTCACGGCGTAGCCGTGGCGCGAAAATTCAATGAAAGCGGCTTCCAAAATTTCCTGCGGCCGCTCGGCCTTGCGCCGGCGCCGGGTGTCCGTTCGCGTTTCAAGGACTTCCGCCATGTGGCCACCTAGCCGCCGAAACCGCAAAAAGTCAAGTTATTGACTAACCAGTTAGTAAATAACTAAGCTGTCCCGTTAAGGGTGGTTTCGGTGCTCCGATTTGGTGGCTTTGGGTGGCGGACAAGCCCGTCAGCATGGGCTGGTCATTTCCACATTGGGTGCGAGCGCGGCTTTCGTAAGCCGGCGGTTGCGATTTTGTCCGCGTTGGTGATGACAGTCTGTTTAGCAGCTTGTTTGGCGGCTTGCGCGGTCGGACCCGACTTTCAACCGCCACCGGCGCCGCCGGTCAATGGCTATACGCCGGAGGCCACGCCGGCGAGCACGGCATCGGTCGATATCGCCGCGGGCGCCGCGCAAAAGTTCGACGTCGGCCGCGATATTCCCGCCGAATGGTGGAAGGTCTTCCATTCCCGCGAACTCGATGCCTTGATCGCCGAAGCATTGTCGTCGAATCCAAATCTTGAAGCGGCGGAGGCCGCGCTGTGGCAGGCGAAGGAAAATCTCTACGCCCAGGCCGGCGCGCTATTGCCGACCGCGGATCTCCCCGGTTCGGGCGAACGACAGCAATTTTCGCCATCGGAATTTGGCGGAACGGGTCCGCCGTCAAAATTCAACCTGTATCAGGCGAGCGTGAATGCCTCCTACGTTGTCGACGTCTTCGGCGCGACGCGCCGGCAGGTTGAGGCGAGTGCCGCGGCCGCCGACTACCAGCGCTTCGAAATGGAAGCGGCGTATCTGACGCTGACCGCAAATGTGGTGACAGCGGTTGTTGCCGAGGCCTCGCTGCGCGGCCAGATCGGGGCAACGCTCGATATCATTAAAATAGAAAGCGACCAGCTCGTGGTGGTGCGTCATCAATTCGACGTCGGCGCGGCCGCGCGAACCGACGTGCTGACGCAGCAATCCGAAGTCGCGACCGCGCAGGCGACGCTGCCGCCGCTGCAGAAGCAATTGGAACAGCAGCGCCATGTTATTCTGGCGCTGATCGGACATTTCCCGAGCGAAGGGCTGGCCGATCGCTTGACTCTCGCGGCGTTGCGGCTGCCGACGGCCCTGCCGCTGAGCCTGCCCTCGCAGTTGATCGAGCAACGTCCGGACATACGCGCCGCCGAAGCGCAATTGCATCAGGCGAGCGCCCAGATCGGCGTCGCTGTCGCCAACATGCTGCCGAAAATCACGCTGACCGCGGATTACGGCACCGCCGCCCTGACCACAGCGTCAATGTTCACGCCGGCCACGGCGGTGTGGACGCTTGCCGCGAGCGGCACCCAGCCTCTGTTCCACGGCTTCACCCTTTTGCACGATGAGCGCGCCGCAAAGGCCGCCTACGATCAGGCCGAAGCGCAATACCGCAACACCGTGCTCACGGCGTTCCAGAACGTCGCCGATGCGCTGCGGGCGCTACAATTGGACGCCGCCACGTTGCGGGCGCAGCGCAACGCGCTGCGTGCGGCGTCCGATACGCTCGACCTCGCCCGCGGCCAGTACCAGCTCGGCGCCATCACCTATGTGATACTGCTCAACGCGCAGCGCAGCTATCAGCAGGCGCGGCTTGCCGTGGTCCAGGCGCAAGCGGCACGGTTTGCCGACACCGCCGCGCTGTTTCAGGCGCTCGGCGGCGGCTGGTGGAACCGGTCCGACATCATTCCCGATCCGTTCAGCCCCGAAGCCGGTGCCGTCGACAACGCACTCGGCGCTCCCAACGGCGCACCCACAACAACGGAGCTTCGATAATGACGAGGCGCATGACGATCATGCTCGTCGCGGTCGGCATCGTGCTTGCCGGTATCTTTGGATTCCAGGCGTTCAAAGCCGTCATGATCAAGAAGTTCATGAGCGCGTTGAGCAATCCGCCGCAAACCGTGTCCACGTTGAAGGCCGTCACCAGCGCGTGGCAGCCAACCATCGAAGCGATCGGCAGCTTGCGCGCGGTCGACGGCGCCGACCTATCGCTCGAAGTGTCCGGTGTCGTCGATTCGATTTCGTTCAATTCCGGCGACGACGTCGAGCAGGGCGCGCTGCTGTTGAAGCTACGGTCGGATGACGATGAGGCCAAACTCGAATCCCTGCAAGCAACGGCGGAACTCAACCAGATCACCTACGACCGCGATCAGAAGCAATTCAAGCTGCAGGCGGTCAGCCAGGCCACGCTGGATACCGACGAAGCCAATCTCAAGAACGCCAAGGCTCAGGCCGCCCAGCAGCAGGCGATCCTCGACAAGAAATCGCTGCGGGCGCCGTTCGCTGGGCATCTAGGTATCCGCGCGGTCGATCTCGGCCAATATCTCAGCGCCGGCACCACAATCGTGACGCTGCAAGCGCTCGATCCGGTCTTTGTGGATTTCTTCGTGCCGCAGCAATCCATGGATCAAATCCGCTTGGGTCAGACCGTGACGGTGAAGATCGACGCCTTCAAGGATCAGTCGTTCACAGGCAAAATCACGGCGGTGAATCCCCGGGTCGATGCCTCAAGCCGCAATGTCCAGATTCGCGCGACACTTGGCAACGCCGACCACAAGCTCATCCCTGGCATGTACGCGACAATCGACATCGCTACCGGCGCGCCGAAGAATTACGTCACGCTGCCGCAGACGGCGATCACCTATAATCCGTATGGTGACACTATTTATATCGTCGACCGCAAGACTGACGGCGCGGACGGCAAGCCGCAGCTATTCGCGCGGCAAAGCTTCGTCACGACCGGACCGACGCGCGGCGATCAGGTCGCCGTGCTCAAGGGGATTAACGACGGCGACGAGGTCGTCACGGCGGGCCAGCTTAAGCTGCGCAACGGTTCGCCGATCCTGATCGATAACTCGATCACGCCTGCGAAC
Source organism: uncultured Alphaproteobacteria bacterium (assembly GCA_963790975.1). Taxonomy (GTDB): domain Bacteria; phylum Pseudomonadota; class Alphaproteobacteria; order Rhizobiales; family Xanthobacteraceae; genus BOG-931. The sequence goes on along the minus strand of CAWBQV010000005.1, from coordinate 240,395 downwards.
GATGCCGCTCCGAACGTTCCTCTCGACCGGTAGGTAGGCGTCATGCACTTCACCGACATTTTTATTCGCCGGCCGGTGCTGGCCTCGGTCGTCAGCCTGCTGATCCTGGTGCTTGGGCTGCGCGCCTACAGCACGTTGCCGATCTTGCAATATCCGCGCACCGAAAATGCGATCGTGACCATCACCACGATCTACTACGGCGCCGATCCCGACGTGGTAGCGGGCTTCATCACCACGCCGCTGGAAAACGCCGTCGCTCAGGCCAATGGCATCGACTACATGACGTCGACCAGCCAGACCGGCACCAGCACGATCTCGGTCTATCTGCGACTGAACTACGATCCCGACAAGGCGCTCACTGAGATCAATACCAAGGTCAATTCGGTCCTCAATCAATTGCCGACCGGTACCTTGCAGCCGCAGCTAACCGTGCAAATCGGTCAAACCATCGATGCCATGTATATCGGCTTTAACAGCGACACGCTGGCGCCGAACCAGATCACCGACTATCTGCTGCGCGTCGTGCAGCCGAGGCTGCAGGCGGTCACCGGCGTGCAGACTGCGGAACTGCTCGGCCAGAAGATATTCTCGCTGCGCGCTTGGCTCGACCCGCAAAAGCTTGCGGCCTTCGGGTTGACTGCGGCCGATGTCAGTCTGGCGCTGACCGCGAACGATTACATATCTGGCATCGGTACGACCAAAGGCCAGATGGTCCAGGTCAATCTTGCCGCGTCGACTAGCCTTCATTCGGCCGACGAGTTCCGCAACCTGGTGGTCAAGCAGGTGGGCGGCGCCGTTGTGCGGCTCAAAGACATCGCCAATGTCGTGCTCGGCGCGGAAGACTATGAATCCGAGGTTGGGTTCGACGGCAAACAGGCCGTCTATATCGGCATCCAGGTGGCCCCCGCCGCCAACCTCCTCGATGTCATCGCCGGCGTGCACAAGATTTTCCCGGACATCCAGGCGCAGCTGCCGCACGGGCTCAACGGCGAGATCGTCTACGACTTCGACCGAGTTCGTGCACAGCGCGATCACTGAAGTGATCCATAGTCTGCTCGAAGCATTGGCGATCGTGACGGTCGTTGTCTTTCTGTTTTTGGGCTCCATCCGCTCCTCGATCATACCCACGGTCGCTATTCCGCTGTCCTTGATCGGTACGCTCATCGTTCTGCTTGCGCTCGGCTATTCGATCAACCTGCTCACGCTGCTCGCTCTCGTGCTTGGTATCGGGCTTGTGGTCGATGACGCCATCATCGTGGTGGAGAACGTCAGCCGCCACCTCGAAGAGGGCATGGGACCGATCGACGCCGCTATCCTCGCGGCGCGCGAACTCGGCGGCCCGATCATCGCCATGACGGTCGTGCTGGCGGCCGTCTATGTGCCGATCGGCTTCCAGAGCGGCCTGACCGGCGCACTGTTCGCGGAATTCGCCTTCGCCCTTGTCGGCGCCGTCACAATCTCTGGCATCGTGGCATTGACCTTGTCGCCGATGTTGTGCTCGCGGCTGCTCAAGCCGCCGGACGCCGAGGGCGGGGGTTGGGAAGCCAGGCTGACGCGGTTCATCGATCGCAGCTTTTCCCGATTGCGCGACGCCTACGAGCGTCGCCTGCACTCCAGCCTGGACACGCTGCCGGTCACGCTGGTGTTCGCCGTGATCGTGCTGTCGAGCATCTATTTCCTCTTTAGCAGCGCCAAGACCGAGCTGGCGCCGATCGAGGATCAGGGCGTCGTCATCACCCAATCGATCGCGGCGCCGAACTCGACCTTACAGCAGCGTCAACTCTATTCTCGCGAGGTCTACAAGATTTTCGCGAGCCACCCGGAAACCGAGCATGTGTTTCAGCTCGACACGCCGGGCCAGTCGATTGCCGGCATGGTTTTCAAGCCGTGGGATAAACGCTCCAAGACCACGAACGATCTGCAGCCGGTTTTGCAGCAGGAAATGGGCAAGATTGCAGGCGTACGCATTGCCGCGTTTCAGCCGCCGCCGCTGCCCGGCAGCATCGGTCTGCCTGTCCAATTCGCCATTGTCACGACAGAGCCGTTCGAGCGTTTGAACCAGATCGCGCAGCAATTTTTGCAGCTGTCGCTGCAGAGCGGCATGTTCATTTTCCTCGATTGCGATCTCAAGATCGACAACCCGCAATCCGACATCACGATTGATCGCGACAAGACCGCGCAGCTTGGGCTGAAAATGAGCGATATCGGCGGATCGCTCTCGGCGTTGCTCGGCGGCGGCTATGTCAACTATTTCAGCATCAGCGGGCGATCCTACAAAGTCATTCCTCAGGTGCAGCAGCGCTTTCGGCTCAACCCGCAGCAATTGCTCGATTACTATATCCGCACCACCGACGGGGCGCTCGTCCCGCTGTCCACCGTAGCCACCGCGTCGACCAAGACAGTGCCGGAAGGGCTCAACCATTTTCAGCAACTTAACAGCGCGACGATCCAGGGCGTTGCCATGCCCGGCGTTGCGCAAGGCGACGCGCTCGTCTTTCTGCAGAACCTTTCTGCTCGTCTGTTGCCGCAGGGCTATTCGGTCGATTACGGCGGCTTGAGCCGGCAATATGTTCAGGAAACCAGCGGTTTCACCACCACCTTCGGCTTCGCGCTGATCATTATTTTCCTGGCGCTGTCCGCCTTGTTTGAAAGCTTCCGCGATCCGGTCATCATCCTGGTGTCGGTACCAATGTCGATCGCCGGGGCGCTTATCTTCATCGCACTCGGTTTCGGCGGCATGTCGCTCAATATCTACACCGAAGTCGGGCTCGTCACGCTGATGGGCTTAATCAGCAAGCACGGCATTTTGATTGTTCAGTTTGCCAATCATTTGCAGCAGGAGGGCCGCTCCAAGCGCGAGGCGATCGAGCAAGCCACCGGAATCCGGCTTCGCCCCATCCTCATGACCACGGCGGCCATGGTGCTCGGCGTCGTGCCGCTCATAACGGCGAGCGGAGCCGGCGCGGTGTCGCGATTCCAGATGGGCGTTGTGATCGCGTCGGGGCTGTCGATCGGCACGCTGTTCACGTTGTTCGTGGTGCCGGCGGTGTATCTTGTGTTCGCAGCCGATCATCATTCGGTCGAGCAGGTTGTGGGTGAGGCGAGTGCCGAAGTGTAATTTCCGAACGCTGAACTTCTCTTTGCATGCCGGCGCGCCGAGGCGATCGAATAAGACGCCCATGTCCGCTTTGCGTCATTAGCTGCCGCGACAACTGACAGTGGTCGTGTCCGCTTTACCCTCGAAAGCGGACATTGCGGGATTAACGCGGTCACGCGAGCCCCATCCTCGGGGATTGAGCGAATGGGAGTCGTCCGATTAATCTTTTCGTGGTTGGGAGGAAAGCTAAAACGCTGCGTTATGCGGACTGTTCGTCCAGTCGCCTCACAAGCGCAACGAATTCCGGTGGCAATGGCAAATCGCGCGGCAATTCAAATGCGTTTCTTAGCTCTTGCCCAATCGCTGTTTGCATAGCGTGAAGCAATTCTGCCTTCCTGTCTGCGGGTCGCACTGTTAGCGATCCGCCGGCAATGGAGCCAACAAAATAACCGATCTCTAGGGACGCGATGATCCCCAGTAAATCAAACCCGATATCTAGGTAGTCGAGACCTGTTACGATGCCGTTGATGATGGTGCCAGTTGCGGCAAGCAAAATCGCGGGCACCAGGACGAATACCTTGAACTGGCGTAGACCCACAAAGACGCCAATTGCTGCCCCAACAATGACGCTGCCTGTCATGTGGCATTCCCTTCCTAAAAGGGCATCAAAACGATAACCGATTTCCTAACTCCCGGTTCCAATGCAAGCGGGCTAATAAACCGAAGTTATCTTGTTACATCTTATGGCCCTCAACTGTCCCTATGGCGAATTGCCGGCGCGGCAGCTTTCGGGGGTAAAGCGGACATGGCCGAGTTGCATCTATTGCTGTGTGATTGGCGGCGCGGCATTTGGAAGAGAAATCGCAGGCGTTGCGTCGTTCCATGCAATTTGCATCGGCTCGCTTTTGTACGCAGACAGGAAGCCGCCGAGGGTCATGCCAACAAAAAACACCGCGAGGATCGCCAATATTATTACGCCGTCGTTTCGCGGAGAAGCATTAAGTCCCCGCATTTGCTTGTCCAAAAGTTCCTGATCGTACTGGTTCATTTTGAAATCTCCGTGAGCAGGGAATACCCCTGTAGAACGCGCGAAAAACGACCATCGTTCCGGCCATGGGGTTCCACGGGCGCGGTCCAATGTGGAGCGCGGCGATCTCACATCATCGCGATGTTCACTTCGACGGATGATTGCGCCGGCACAGAGTAATGCCACGTTGCAAAGCAGCTACCCGATATTTGATCCCGGGAACTCGTTCCCGCGCCGCCTACCAAAGTCGGAACTCGGGACGGGAACGTAGGGGGGCCTAAAGCCGTTACTGTTCATGGAGGAGCGCCGGATAAAAGCGTTTTTGGATACGCTCGCTCGGAAGATGATAGCTGACGAGCTGCGCTTGTTTTATGGCCGGATGGAAGGCGACGTTCCGACATATCTCCTGGATGTTTTGAAGATTATGGACGAGGCCAACCAATCACGTGAACGCCGACGCAAAAATCCGCACCGAATTTGACTGTACGTGTCACTGACATTGCCCCGCCGCATTGTTTTTAGCCACCATTAGGCGCTATCCCTATGGTGTTCGATAGTGAATTGCCGGGGGCGGTTGTTCTCCAGCCAGTTGCGAGCGAAAGACAATGCTGGGTTGGTCAGACCCGCGTCGATCATCATTGCCCTTGGGGGCTTCGCCCATCGAGTTGCCTAAAGATAAAGCATCCGACTTTCTTGACCAGCTCGCTCGCATAAGCGAGCGCATTCCCTCCTACTCCGGTGCCGCTCTCTGCATAGCCATCGCAAGCTTGGTTGTCGCCACCGCATTGCGCTTTGTCGGTGGTTGGGCCAACACTGATCTGGGCTTTGCGATGTTTCTTCCGGCGATCTTGGCCACAGGACTCCTCGCGGGTGTTCCAGCTGCTACGGGCACAATGCTTGCGTCAATTTGGATCGTTGAGTGGGCTTTCATTCAACCTTATTTCCAATTCAAGTGGGGGCTTACTCGCGGCGATCAGCTGGGCATTCTCTGGTTTGTGGTATCCGGTGTATTCACGATTTATTTTGCTCATTGCTGCCGAGTTGTTCTGAAGAGAATGCGGAAGCGGGAACTTGCAAATCAAATACTCGCCAAGGAATTAGAGCATCGCGGGAGGAACATTTTCTCCGTCATCGAAGCGATCTTGCAAAAGACGCTGGCGGACGATCCGGAGCGCGCCACGACGATATTAGGACGCCTCCGTTCGGTCAGATACGCCAATGAACTGCTCACCGGCGGGAACGATCAGCCGATCAATATAAAAACGCTGCTGTTGCAGGAATTCGCTCCCTACGGCGAGGATCGCTTAAAGACAAATGGCCCGGAAATCAATATTGAACCCGAAACCGCTCGGCATCTCGTTCTGCTCTTTCACGAGCTTGTAACAAACGCTGTGAAATACGGATCGCTATCGGGTGCGGGCGGTCATGTTTCTGTCGAGTGGCGGCAGCACGACGGCCAGAACGTGACATTGATCTGGAAGGAAACGGGCGGCCCGAAAATTGAGCCTCCAAACAAACAAGGCTTTGGAAGTCAGCTAATCGCCTTGTGCGTCAAATCACTGTCCGGGACAGTGCAGCCGAATTACTCGCCGGACGGTTTCGGCTGTTTGATGACTGTTCGATTAGAGTAGTCGGTATCGGACCCACAGGACAGGAAACAGTGGCAGTGCGTGGCGCGTGAGAGCGAGCCGCGCCGGATCGACTTTGTGCGACCGCACAGTTGCAGGCTCAATGTCCGCTTTGGGTCAAAAGCTGCCGCGGCGGCTAAAGGCGGCCGTGTCCGCTTTACCCCCGAAAGCTGCCGCGGCACTTGCTGACCGGCGCGGCAGCTAAGGGCCAAAAGCGGACGGCGTCGCTGATGCTTCGTACTGCTGAGGCTACTGTTTTCAGCGATCCTGCGCGGTGCGCGTGCTCGCAGATTCGGCTCCGAAGCGGTGTGAACGCGGCAATTTTGCGGCGCCGGAACAGGGACCGTTCATCAAATCGGAACGGCTATCGAGGGCGGGCGTTGGATCTGTGGCCCGGCTACATAGAACAGCGTACCCGAACGATCTAGTCACATGGGAGTACTTCATGCAGGCGCAGATCGTGATTACGCCTACTCCGGCGGACGCTGTTCCAGTCGCGACAGAGACGGTACAGACCACCGAGTTGGTGTGCACGGTCCGGGCGGCGCCGTTACACACAGCGCGCCGCCAAATCGTGACGACACGAACGGTCACCCGGCAGGCGGTGCCGGTCCCCACGGGGATTGTGCGCACGATCCCGGTTGCACCGCAGCCGCTCTACGACGTGGCAGGCGATCCCGCGCTGAATGACGGCAACAATGACACCCGACGGCTGGAACGTGGCGGCCACCATTTGCTCCTGCCCAACTCCTTTTCGATGGCGCGTAAGTGTCCCGGTTCTGAACTTTAGCTTAGGTTGGCGCGTTGACGCTCCGAGCCATATTTCGAGCACAGGAAACCATATGCCAGAGAACCGTACACCCAATTCTGATTTAAACCGTGCTTTCGGAGATGCCAAGAAACAAATGGCAGGCGTTGCAAGCGAAGCATCGGATGCTGCCCAAGATCATTATGGCCGAGCGGCCGAAAGCGCCTCCGACGTTGCTGATTCTGCCAGAAGGGCCGCGCGCAAGACCGCTAGTTCCTTTGAGAAGGCGCTTCGCAACACAATCGAGAATGAGCCGTATACCGCTGTCGCAATTGCACTCGGTATTGGATGGTTAATCGGCAGAATGCACCGACCCTTCTGAAGTCCGACGCTGCCGCCTGAATGCCACTACATAGGCTACGCACCCTCTCGCTCCTCGTCCGAAATGCGCCCAACAAAAAGGGACCACTCCCCCCAAGACCTGTGGTCTTTCGACCAAAAAACATGTCGCCCCTAACATGGGAAATCCTTTGATCCAGGGGGTTCGGTTACCTCCGGACTATTCGAAACTGGCCCCTTCCTCAACCAAAACCGGCGATCCTAAGCTCGAATTGATAACCTAGAAACGAAATCCGAACAGCCGAAATGGTAGAGGAAGGCCAAAGCCGTTCCGATATTGGTTCTGGCCACTGACGCTGCTCAGGCTGGTAAAACTGATGGTGGGTGCCGACGGCGTGCCGGCGATGGTGCCGACTTGTGCATTCTGTGTCCCAAGTACAGCGGGTTCGGCGGCGCTGACAAAATCGTGCCAGATCGACGCCGGAATGCTACCGCCGGTGACGCCATCCATGGGCGAATTGTCGTCATTACCGACCCAGACGCCGACGACTAGATCGGACGTGAACCCGACGAACCAGGCGTCGCGATACTCTTCCGACGTCCCTGTTTTGCCGCCGACTGGCCGGTCGAGTCCCGCCGCGATTCCGGTTCCGCCGCGTACCACGCTTGAAAGCAAGTCAAGTATCTCGGCGTGGACGGTCGGATTGTCGGCGGAGGCAAGCGCGGGCGCCGGTCTTGTATACACGGTCTGGTCGCCCTTGCCGATCGAGCGCACCGAGTAGGCGTCGTTGCTGGTCGTGTTGGTGCCGATGGCCGCGAAGGCGCGGGTTATTTCGAGCGGGGTTACCGCGCCCGAGCCGAGCGCTACGCTCGGCACCGCCGGCAGATCCGATCGAACGCCGAGCTGCCTTGCGGTATCGATGACGTTCGGAATGCCGACCGACTGTGCGAGCTGTACGGCGACGCTGTTGAGCGAATGAGCGAATGCCGTGCGCAAGGTCACCGGGCCGTAATAATGATCGCCGTAATTGTCCGGCGTCCAGTCGCCAAAGGTGACCGGCTGATCGACGATGGTAGAGTCTGGCGTGTAACCTTTGCGTAAGGCGGTCAAGTAAACGAAAGCCTTGAAGAGCGAGCCCGGTTGCCGCCGTGCCTGGGTCACACGGTTGAACTGGCTCGCGTCGTAATCGCGCCCGCCGACCATCGCGAGAATTGCTCCGTCGGGCGCTAGGGCGACGAGCGCGGCCTGACTTGGGTTGGCGCTTCGCGCTGCTGCAAGGTGCTTGGCGATGACGCTTTCTGCGACCCGCTGCAATTCCGGGTCAAGCGTCGTGTGGATGGTCAAGTCCTCGGTGCTTGAGCCGATCTGTGATTTTGCTTCTGCCACCGCAGTATCGATAAAATAATTGCTGCCCGGCGGCGGAGATGCAGCTGCGTTGTGTAACACCGCTGGCTGCTGTCGCGCGGCGTTGGCCTGTTGCGACGTAATCGCACCATTTTCTACCATGGCATCGAGAACGACATTGGCGCGCGCCCGCGCTCCCGCAAGGTTGCGATCCGGCTCAAGCTCCGAGGGCGCGCGAATAAGACCGGCGAGCATTGCCGCTTCGCTGAGCGACAGTTGTTGCGTGCTCTCGCCGAAATACCGCAATGCGGCCGAATCCGCTCCATAGGCGCCGTCGCCGAAATAGACGGTGTTCAGATAACGCGCGAGAATCTCCTTTTTGGGAAAACGAAATTCCAGCCACAACGCGAGTGCCGCTTCCTGTACCTTACGCTTGAGCGTGCGATCGGGTGACAGATAAAGCCGACGCGCCAGTTGCTGCGTAATCGTGCTGCCGCCTTCGAGTTTGTGGCCGCTGACGTCATGCCACGCAGCCCGTGTCATTGCGCGCAAGTCGACGCCGCCGTGCTGGTAGAACCGTCGGTCCTCTATAGCGGTCACGGCATCGGCGAGGACTGGCGGCACCTGCTTGGCGGAAAGGTTTTGGCCCTTGAGGATACCTCGCGTGGCGAATGGGTGGCCATCCTGGCCGTCGAAAATCATTGCGCTCGGTGCAGGCTGTATCGACGCGCCCGAAAACGGAATCACGAGAATGCAGTAAGCAAGGTATGCGACGGATAGCAACGCGATGCCAACGGCAATTGGGATTGCGGGATGGTTCCGCACGGGTGCTCGTAGCCGTTCTGATATAACTCGCGTTTGGTAAGTCGCCTTCTCCCATGCCGATCTAATCGTGTGTGCCGGCAGTTCTTTAAGCCGGGCCGCATCGGACAATGCTGTATCGCTTTCCGATGCGTCAGTCCGTTGGCCGGAAGGGGCTTGCGAATCCTCGCTGTTTTCGGATTGCGGCTGCTCGTGAGATTGCATCGAATGGGTCTTTCCGATGCGAAACAACGCCAGCGGGCTACGCGAGTTCCCAGCGCGGAACCGCCGCCCGCCATGCCGCCGAATGACGGTGCAGCGAGGCGGAAAATTGTTCCAAAAAACTTTCGTGATCGGAAGTCTGCCGTCAGGCCGCCTCATGCGGGAACAGGCTTCGACCTCTTCGCGTTTATCAAACAGAGACCTCGAGCGAGAAACGAACCCAGAGGAGAGTCGATTATGAAGAAGCTTACACTAGCGATCGCAACGGCGGCGATGCTTGCTACGGCGGTGCCGGCCATGGCTTTCGGCGTCCACGTCGGCGTGGGACCAGTCGGGGTCGGCGTAGGCGTGCCGGCTCCCTATTACGCATATAACTGTGGTTACTGGAACAACTACTGCAATAGCGGCCCGTACTACGACTATTATGGTGGCCCGAGCGTCGTCGGCGGTGGCTGGCATGGCCATCCACACTTCCGCGGCCATTGGCATCAGTAAAAGATCTTGCGTCGAAAGGGCCCCGAAGGCGGGGCCCTTTTTTCGCAGCATTTTGTCTTTGCATTTCATAATTGAACTTCGTGCCGGCGAGGGTGTCCCCCTTAAAGTATCCAAGGAACCGCGGACAAGCGGATGAGTTTGTAAGACGGCGCTCCGGTTAGGTTCCCCCCTTCGGTCGCGCCAGTGGCCCCTGGGTACCCGGCCCCGACAGTCCAGCCCGGGGGCCACGCCGCCGCAGACCTTTTGTCGGGAACCGATCAATGGAACGGGAGTTAAGCGAAGGGAACATTAGGCATTTTGGACATGCGCTTCGTACAACACTACTTTCTACACTTTGATGCCGTCGAGATTTTGGTGATGGCAGGTGGCGCGCTAATTGTTGTCAGCTTAGCCTCGGCGATCTGAAACGCTTTTGCCAATCGTCCTCGATGTAGTCGCCTTTTTGGCTTGCTTGCCGCACCGGCAGCGTTGTCGTTGCCTTCAAGTTTGTTCTATCGCGCATGACTTGCCGCGCTTCGTCGTAACGCTCCTTAGATGACGCAAATTGATTGATGGGAACTTGATTAAAACTGGCGCGTTGGCAGGAGATTGACTCTTGATGGAGTTTCCTCATGGGCCACCGTGTCACTTTGCGAGTGCAACCTCCCGCGCCATTCGGCGATGTTACGCTGGTGCCGGCGCCGCTAAGCGGCCAAGCTGAAGCCGACATGGCCCGCGCAATGGCAGCGGCTCTCGCCGATGTCGAAGCGCCCACTGCGGCTGACGTTTACAACCAGCTCCGGCAGGCATTTCCCCTCGCACCCTTGGGCGCCCGGGTTACGGCCTTGTCGACGCTAATGGAGCGTTTGCGGCGGCCGCAATACTAATGGCTACCGCTTCTCAGGGCTCAGCCTAAAATTAGTATCGGCGTGTGACGGCCAAAATCATTTTTGTTTCCCCACACCAACTCACAACTCGGCAACTACGCCGTTCCCTGACGGTTCCGTTGGATTGTCGGAACTGAGCGCCCCGGCTGCATGTCTCCTTTGGGTCATTAGCGGACGTCGCGAGGCAGTCACACGATGTCCGCTTTACCCCCGAAAGGACATCCCGAGGCGCGGGCGCACTGCTGACGCCCGCCGATCGCTCTGTGGTGGATATCAGCGAGAAACTACAAGCTCCGTCCGAGGCCGCCGCGTAGGCCGCCTGCCAAAATCGAGACGACAAACAGTACGAGGGCAACGACAAAGACGATCTTCGCTATGCCCACCGCAGCTCCCGCAATTCCGCCGAAACCGAGAACCGCGGCAATTAGCGCTATGATAAATAGCGTGACGACGAGGTTCAGCATTGTTGCTCTCCGATCTCTGTTGGCATGCAACAACTCGCAACACTCCGGACGGTTCCCGAAGCATCGGGCAGGCCTCAGACTTCGCCAGAGGCGACCTGACTCAATTTTTTTGTATCAGCGTACATGGGGGAACCAGGGGTTATAAGCCGCGTTGAACCGGCTGGCGATGCGGCGTCCCCATGACGGGTGGCGGAGGTTTCGTGGAATATTTCCGTGCCGGCCGCGAAGTTAGCCCCGCGCTGGTCATCCGCGACCCGCTGCCTGTGGACGATGTTAAGAGCGTTTGGACGTCAGCTAGTCAAGCCGCGCTAATCGGCATCTCCCTGCTCCTGTTCAGCGCATTCCTTTATATCGGCCGCACTATTCTCTTGCCGATCGTGGCTGCTGCCGTTGTCGGCCTGACGCTCGCTCCGCTGGTCAAGGCAGGCAAAAAATCGGGGATCTCGCCGTGGATCACAGGCCTATTCATCGTCGCACTCTGCGTCGGAGCGCTCGGCGTCGCCGCATCCGCCATGGCCGGTCCGATCAGCGAGTGGATCAATCGTGCTCCTGAAATAGGGGCCATCGTGAAAGAAAGACTCTCGGTGCTCGACCAACCGCTTGCGTCACTGCGTGAGTTGCAGACGGCCATATTCGGCGGTGACGTCACGCACGGAACCAATACTTCAACACCCAGTATGGTTTTTCCAGTGGTTGCCTTTCTCACGCCAGCCGCGGGCGAGGTTCTTCTGTTTTTCGGCACCCTGATGTTCTTTCTCGTCGGCCAGATCGATCTGCGTGACCGGGCCGTCTCGCTGTTCCGAGACCGCGACGCGAAGCTGCGCTTCCTGAAAATCGTGCGCGACATTGAGAGGAACCTGGTCGGCTACCTCACCGTGGTGACAATCATCAATGTGATGCTTGGAGCCACGGTCACCCTCGGCACGTGGCTGATCGGGTTGCCGAATCCGGCTATCTTTGGGCTGTTAGCGGCACTTCTGAACTATGTGCCCTATGTTGGACCGGCCGTCATGGTGGTGTTGTTGTTCGGCGTCAGCTTAGTCACTTTCACCTCTTTGGGCCATGCATTCATCGCGCCGATTGGTCTTATTGCGCTCACGATCACGGAGGGACATTTCGTCACTCCCACGATCATCGGACGTCGTCTCACCCTCAACCCTCTTTTGGTGTTTCTCGCGCTGGCTTTCTGGACGTGGATGTGGGGACCGTTCGGCGCTTTTCTCGCGGTGCCACTGTCCATCATCGGACTCGTCATCTTCAATCACTTATTTGCCACAGAGGACATCAAACTACCTGATTGAGGCCGTGGAAATTTTAGGCATCGATACCGGGATTGGGAATCGCGGAGCTTATGATCGAACGTTCCCGTGGCACTCGTTCTAAGAATATGCGCATCGCTTGGAGAGAATGGACAGAAAAGTGGCCTAAAACTCTTGAGCCGGCACGGGGCCGGCACCACTTGCCCCGCAGCATATTGTTAGCGCCGCGTTTCGTTTCACGTTACTTGGTGCTTCCTCGCTACGTTTGTAGCGGCTTATATCCACGGCAATCCCACAACAATCGGCCGGCAATAGCGGTGTGGCCGGCGATAATCGGGACAGATCCGCACACATTCGAAATAGCTATACCAGCTACAAAAAAACGCCCTTAGGGGGCCAGTCTGTTCAAAATTGCACACCCAGAGCGGGCGAAAGGCCGCCAACTGATGCGACCTTCATTCGTCTTTTGTAAATTCTTGCAGGGTTGTCCTGGTCAGCGGTTCAACGTCACGCACGCCCTGTTGCGCGAGTTTAATAATGAACTTCGCGATCATCTCAGTCGCCGGGTCATGGCGAATTGCGAGACCGACCTTCTCGCAAACCGTCTCGAACGCCGCTGACATGTTGCGAAGCGTTTCAGGCTCAAAAGCCTGACCTGCAAGGAATGGTGTAATTGGCATGGCCGCTCACTTTAGTAACTGGCGGTCGCATGACCGACTCTCAGCCACCGACGCCTGACCAAGGTCGCTGCCGAGGACGCGTTACTATGCGCGCTAATTGGACAAGTAGCGAATAGCCTAACTACAGACGGCACGGGGTAATTGGATGCCCTGGGACGTATTCCTGCCTCTATCTGCCTTCGGTCTCTGCCCCAAAAAATCTCGCCGGGAGTGAAACCTTTCTCACGCTCTGCGGCTTTTTGAGATTGAGCCCCTCGCCACGGGGAAGTAAGCGTTGCCCCCAAAGGTTCCCGGCCTTGGCGGCGGGGCTCACCATCACCAGCCCATAGCTTCACCCTTTTCCTAGCAAGTCGGTTCGCCGGGGTCAGGTCCGGATTCGGGCGCCAAACTCCGATCTCGCATAATGACAGATTACGGAATATTGCCGTGACTTATACCAATTCTAGTGGACCGTTAAATACTCAGACTGCGCCGTCGGAGCGCGCATCATCGCTACGCACGGATATGATTTCCGGAAAGGACAGGGTGCTTCTCAAAGATTCAATGAGCTCTCTCTCGTCGCTCGAGCCTGCTGCGTCATGATATTTTCGCTGCGAGAATGAGTGCGTAGCTCATCAAGCCGAGCACGATCAGTGATGCGGTGACCGCAAGTGTCACGCGAGGGCCCGTCCGGGCAACTACGCGTATGTCGACACCGAGTCCCAGTCCCGCCATGGCAACTGTCGTAAGAAATCCCGCCGTTTTCGTGAGCGATGGCAGCGCCGCGGCGGGCACGAGGCCAAGCGAGCGCAACATCATCAGCGCTAGAAAGCCGATAATGAACCACGGCATCATTTTATGTAGCGCGGGCGTGCGATCGTTCGGTTTCAAATGCGCTGGACGAAACCTCGGGCCGAACAACGAAAAGCTAAGTACAACAGGCCCCAGCATCAGAACGCGCACGAGTTTGATTACGGTCCCGATCTGATTGCTCAAGGCACCAATCGGCAATGTTGCCGCCAGAACTGCCCGACCGTGGGCAATATGTATGACAAGCTTATCCAGTCTGACTGCGTCTATGGCTCCTCCGGAACGATTGCCGCCGGCAGCAGCCTCGCTGCAGCCAATACGACCAACTGCCAGCTGACCACTGCTTGGTCGGTCAACGCCTCCTACGAACACTACTGGACGCCGGAGTGGCACCAATCGCTCGTCTTTGCCTACGAGGAGGTGAAATACAATAACCAGGCCAATGCCATGCTGTGCTCTTTGATCGGCGGCGGTAATGGTGCTGGTACCGGCACATTGGCGGTTGCCACACCGGGCTGTAACAACAACTGGTCGATGTGGGCCCTGGCCAGCCGCCTAGTGTGGAACATAAGCAAGACGTTCTATATAGGTGCCGATGTGGGGTATGATCGCATGAATAGCGCGTCAACCTTCAACGGTCTGACCTCTGGTATCGGCCTCGGCGCTCCGAACAGCCCTCAGTTCGTATCGAGCGAAATGGGCAGTTGGGTCGGCACGGTCCGCATGCAAAAGGACTTCCTGCCCTGATCTGCCGATACTAATGATGCCCTTGCGGGAAAGGCTACACACGCCGTCTTCACTTTGTCCTGCGGGGGCTGGCCCCCGGCACTGTCCTGCCGGGGGCTTTTTTAGCTGAACATCGTTCAATGCCGCCACTGCAGCTACCGTAGCGAATCTCGACGAGTTCTTGTCAGCATGGGGCACGCGGCAGGTTCCTCGAGGTTGAAGCTAAGCGCAGGGCGTCATGATGCCAATCCAGCGCCTGTTGGTCGCCAATCGCGGCGAAATCGCAATCCGCATCTTTCGCGCCGCAAGCGAACTTGGGATCAAAACCGTCGCAATATATGCCGACGAAGACAAACTATCCTTGCATCGCTTCAAAGCCGATGAGGCCTATCGCATCGGCATAGGCGGCGCGCCGTTGGAAGCCTATCTCGCCATCGATGAGGTGATCGCGATCGCGCGTGATGCGCGGGTCGACGCCATTCATCCGGGATACGGCTTTCTTTCGGAGAATCCGGAATTCGCCGACGCCTGTTCACGCAACGGTCTTACTTTCATCGGTCCGACTGCAGCGACGATGCGCCGTCTCGGCAATAAAGTCGCGGCGCGCAATTTGGCGATCTCGATTGGCGTTCCGGTGATGCCGGCGACGGCTCCGTTACCAAACGATGTTGGTGATATAAGCCGGCTCGCTGCCGAGATCGGCTATCCGTTGATGCTCAAAGCATCGTGGGGGGGCGGCGGCCGAGGAATGCGGCCGATCGAAAACGCCGAGACCCTAAGCGATGCGGTACTGACGGCGCGGCGCGAAGCGAAAGCCGCCTTTGGCAACGACGAAATTTATCTCGAAAAGCTCGTGCGGAACGCCCCGCATATTGAGGTTCAGCTTCTTGGCGACATGCAGGGCAACGTTATTCATCTGTTTGAGCGCGACTGCTCGTTGCAGCGGCGCCGTCAAAAAGTGATCGAGCGGGCGCCGGCTCCGTACCTCAAACCCGCTTTGCGCGACCAGCTGTGTAAGGCCGCGGTCAATATTGGACGGGCCACTGACTATATTGGCGCCGGTACCGTCGAATTCTTGGTCGAGCGCGAGACCGACGCGTTCCATTTCATCGAGGTCAATCCTCGCATTCAGGTCGAGCACACCGTTACCGAGATGGTCACGGGAATCGACATCGTTAAGGCGCAAATCCGCATCGCCGAGGGCGGTAGCCTCGGCGTCCTCGACGAGACCGGCGTGCCGGTGCAACGCGACGTAATCATCAGCGGCCATGCCATTCAGTGTCGTATCACCACCGAGAACCCCGAAAATAATTTTATCCCGGATTATGGCCGCATCACCGCCTATCGCGGCGCGTTTGGGTTCGGCATCCGTGTTGACGGCGGCACCGCATATTCTGGAGCCATCGTCACCCGCTTTTATGACGCGTTACTTGAAAAAGTAACGGCTTGGGCGCCGACGCCGAAGGAGGCCATTGCTCGCATGGACCGCGCGTTGCGCGAATATCGCATCCGCGGCGTCAGCACCAATCTCGCGTTTCTTGAAGTGTTGTTGAACCATCCGAAGTTTACTTCTGGCGACTACACGACGCGGTTTATCGACGATACTCCGGAACTTCTTTCTTTCCCGCGGCGGCGCGATCGTGCCACCCGCTTGTTGACCTACATCGCAGACGTCATCGTCAATGGCCATCCTGAGGTTAAAAATCGTGCCAGGCCGCCCGCGCACGCACGCGTCCCCATTGCACCTAAGTTTCACCTGCCGGTGGTCCCTGGAACGAAGCAGCGTTTCGACGCCCTCGGTCCGGTGGGTTTTGCTAAATGGATGCGCAGCCAAGATCGTCTGCTGGTGACCGATACCGCCATGCGCGACGCACACCAATCGTTGCTCGCCACACGTGTGCGGAGCTTCGATCTGCTCGCGATTGCCGACGACTATGCCCGTGGCATGGAAAATCTTTTGTCTGTCGAATGCTGGGGTGGAGCGACGTTCGATGTCGCGATGCGCTTTCTCACCGAAGACCCTTGGGAGCGTCTCGTTCAGCTCCGCCGACGAATCCCGAACCTCCTCACGCAAATGCTCCTACGCGGCGCCAACGGCGTTGGCTACACAAACTATCCCGACAACGTCGTGCGCTACTTCATCAAGCAGGCGGCGAATGCCGGTATCGATGTGTTCCGTATTTTCGACTGCTTCAACTGGGTTGAGAATATGCGCGTCGCGATCGATGCCGTCGGCGACTGCGGCAAACTCATCGAAGGCGCGATCTGCTATACCGGAGACATTAACGATCCGCTGCGCGCCAAGTATTCCTTGCATTATTATGTTGAGCTCGCAAAGAAGCTCGAGCGCGCCGGATGCCACGTCATCGCGCTCAAGGATATGGGCGGCGTGCTAAAGTCGACCGCCGCCGGTATGATAATCAGGGCCCTCAAAGACGCGGTCGAGTTGCCGGTCCATTTCCACACTCACGATACCTCAGGCGTTGCTGCCGCGAGTATTCTTGAAGCCGCGGCCGCCGGGGTCGATGCGGTTGATCTTGCCGCGGACAGCCTGTCCGGCACAACGTCGCAGCCCTGTCTCGGCTCGATTGTCGAAGCCTTGCGCGGTATGCCGCGGGATACCGGTCTCGATCCGGAGAACATCCGAAAAATCAGCTTTTACTGGGAGGCCGTGCGGACCCAATACACCGCGTTCGACAACGATCTCAAATCCGGCGCGTCCGAAGTCTATTTGCATGAAATGCCCGGCGGGCAATTTACCAACCTTAAGGAACAGGCCCGGACTCTCGGGCTCGATAACCGGTGGCACGACATTGCAAGGGCATATCGTGCCGCCAACGATTTATTCGGTGACATCGTCAAAGTCACGCCGTCGTCCAAGGTCGTCGGTGACATGGCTCTCATGATGGTCGCGCAAGACCTTTCGCCGGCCGATGTAGTCAATCCAAATGTTGAAATCGCCTTCCCGGCTTCCGTCGTCGAACTTATGCGCGGCGATCTTGGTCAGCCCCAAGGGGGGTGGCCGCCAGCCCTGCAACGCAAAGTCCTCAAGGGCGAAAGTCCCATCAACGTCCGGCCGGGCTCGCTGCTTCCTCCGGCCGATATCGATGCTATTCGCAGCGAAGCTGAAAAACGCTCCGGGCGGGCGCTGTCCGCGGCCGAGCTCGCCGGATACATGATGTACCCAAAGGTATTCACGGAATTCGCGAGCGCACGAAGAAAGTATGGACCGGTCTCGGCTTTGCCGACGTCTGTGTTTTTTTACGGCATGGCGGTGGGCGATGAGATATCTGTCGAGATCGAACGTGGAAAAACGCTTGTTATCGTCTTGCAGGCAATCGGAAACGGCGATGCCGACGGCAAGGTTCAGGTATTCTTTGAATTGAATGGTCAGCCACGCGTTGTCCGGGTTCCTGATCGCGCGCGGGTAGGGGCCTTGCCCTTGCGACGCAAGGCCGAAGATGGCAATGACACACACGTCGCGGCGCCCATGCCTGCCTGGTATCTTTAGTTGCCGTATCACCGAGCCAAGCTGTCAAGTCGGGCGATTTGCTTTTGACCATCGAAGCGATGAAGACAGAGACGGCACTGCGAGCGGCGGTAGGCGGCATTGTTCAAGAAGTCCTGGTCCGACCAGGGAGCGCAGTGGATGCCAAGGATCTATTGATCGTTCTTGTGCCGGAGACTAAGCGCGCCGCTTAGCGTGAGGGCGCTCATGTATATCTGCGAGCATAAGATCGTCTCATCCTGCTGTGCCGTCGTTTCAAGGCCGGAGGTGGGCCATTCCGGAGCGGGCCAAGATGATTTTGCATTAGGGGAAAATAGTGAGCAGGGCTGCAGCGTGAATTACTTTGAACTAACAGCGATTCCCTGTTCTCGCGTACCCGCTTTCCTGTTTCCTCTCCGTAAATACCCTGCCTATCCTCAGGCGGTCAGGCGGTGTCCGCTTTACCCCGAATAACGGACACGAAGACGGACCGCTGGCGTGTCCGCTTTGGGCCATGTGTGGACGGCTCCGAGTTGGCAAGGACTTTCTTGACGAATGCAGCATTGGTCGGTGCAGCCATGTGTTCGGCCTGTTGATGCGGTTCACATGACCGCTGGCCATAATGCCCTCCGCGGATCAGGTCCCGATCAGAAGCGCGCATTCGATGATGCTCTGGCCCTAGTGGGTTGTCCTGATCGCCGGATCGACCGGCTCTGCATTACGCGCTGTTCGCCCTGCCAACCTTCACATCACGCCGGATGTCCGGAGTGATCTCGTTTAGGCCGCGAGCGCGACCGGTTCCCTGTAGCGTTCACCCCTGGCCATGATCGCCCACGCCATTCTGGCGATCTTGTTGGCAAGCGCGATGGCCGCGACCTTCGTCGGCCGCCGCGCCAGCAATGCGGTGAGCCAAGGCCGGTGCCTGGTGCCGTGGATCTTGGCATAGCGGATGACGGCGAGCGCACCGGTCGTGAACAGGCTGCGCAGATAGCGATCGCCTCGTTTGCTGATGTGGCCGAGCCTGTCCTTGCCGCCACTCGAGGTCTGTTTGGGCACGAGCCCAATCCAGGCCGAGAAGTCCCGCCCTGATCGGAACATCTTCGGATCAGCGACGCTGGCAACCAGAGCAGTCGCCAATACCGGACCGATGCCCGGTATATTGTCGAGCCGCCGGCTTGCTTCACTGGATCGGTGCCAAGCCATTATCATACGATCGAACTGTAGGATCTGAGCCCTCAGCATCCGCAGTTGGGCGCCGAGAGCAGCAACACAGGCGCGGGCAACGTCGGGCAACCGCTTATCGCTTGCATTGGCAGCGACCTCGAGCAGTTGTTCAACACCATTGCGTCCGACCGGCGCAACGATCCCAAACTCCGCAAGATGAGCACGAATGACGTTGATCACCGAGGTCTGCTGGCGGATGAACAGATGACGGGTACGGTGGAGTGTCAGGCAGCTCTGTTGCTCGGGCGTCTTGGTCGCCACGAACCGCATGTTCGGCCGGCTAACCGCTTCGCAGATTGCCTCGGCGTCAGTGGCATCATTCTTGTGCCGTTTCACATAGGGCTTCACGTAGGCCGGCGGCATCAGGCGCACAGTGTGACCAAGCGCCTGCAGTTCGCGCGACCAATGATGCGACGAGGCACAGGCTTCGATACCAACCAGGCATGGTGGCAGCCTCTGGAAGAAGGCCACCACGTAGCGCCGCTTGAGCTGGCGACGGAGCACAACTTCGCCCTCGGCATCAATGCCGTGAACCTGAAAGACTGACTTCGCGATGTCGAGACCGATCGTCGTAATCGTTTGCATGACTTGGCTCCTCCGAATCGTGGGGCCTTATCAGCACCCACATCCATGGCACTCACGTGCCGGTGGAGGAGCCGTCCACAGCATCAGAAGCGGACATTGCGGTAGACCTGCCCAACGCCAAAGGTAGCCCCTCAGTCACAGTAGCGATTGGCCCGAAAAGGAGCTGGAACTGACTGCCTGGTGGGTCTATTTACCGAGACGTCTGCAAATTCGCGGACGTTTTGACCGGGCGTGAGATACGATGGGGAGCGTTGTTCTTCTCGACTTGATGGGCGGCGTGGCGCTCTTGCTGTGGGGCCTGCACATGGTCCTCAGCGGCGTCCTGCGCGCGTTCGGCCCCGACCTGCGCCGCATCTTGAGTAAGGCGCTCGGCAACCGTTTCTCCGCCTTTGCCGCCGGGCTCGGCCTGACCGCGCTTTTGCAATCCAGCACGGCGACCGGCCTGATGACCGCGTCGCTTGCGGCCGACGGCGTGGTCGGCCTCGTGCCGGCGCTGGCGATCATGCTCGGCGCCAATGTCGGCACCACACTGATCGTGCAGCTTCTGTCGTTCGACATTTCGGCTTTCGCGCCGGTGCTGTTCATCATCGGCCTGGTGATTTTCCGGATCGGCGGCACAAGCCTCACCCGCGCCATCGGCCGCATCGCCATCGGGCTTGGGCTGATTCTTTTGGCGCTGCACATATTGCTCGACACGCTGGCGCCGGCCGAGCAGGCGCCGGCGGTGCGCATGCTTCTTGCCTCCATCACCGACGATCCCGTTCTGTGCATCGTGATTGCCGCGGCGCTGACCTGGGCGGCGCATTCCAGCGTCGCCGTCGTGCTCTTGGTCGCGTCACTCGCCTATTCGCAATTTGTCACGCCTGAGGCCGCGCTCGCGCTTGTGCTCGGCGCAAATCTCGGCAGCGCGATCAATCCGCTGCTTGAGGCCGGGAACAGTGGCGATCCGGCGAGCCGACGCCTGCCCGTGGGTAACATGCTCAATCGTCTTGTTGGCGTCCTCATCGCGCTGCCCTTCTTGCAGCCAATCGCGAGGGAATTGACGGCGTTGCAGCCGGACGCCGCCAAGATGACGGCCGAGTTCCATTTGCTGTTCAACGTCGTGCTCGCCGCAATTTTCATCGGTGCGCTCGATGCGGAGGCGTGGCTGTTGGTGCGCGTCCTGCCAGAGAAGAAGCAACCGGCCGACCCTTCGGTGCCGCGCTATCTCGACGCCGCCGCGCTGGAAAATCCTTCGCTCGCGCTCGCCAATGCGGCGCGGGAAACGCTGCGCGTGGGCGACACTGTCGAGGCTATGCTGCGCGAGGTCATGGCTGCAATTATGAACAACGATCCCAAACTCGCCGGGGACGTATCGCGTATGGATAACGTCGCCGACCGCCTGTGCGAAGCGATCAAGCTCTACATCGTCAAGCTCACGCGCGACAGCCTCGACGAACGGGAGGGCCGCCGCGCCATGGAGATCGTGTCCTTCACCATCAATCTCGAACATATCGGCGACATTATCGACAAGAACTTGTGTGAACTCGCAGCCAAGAAGATCAAGCGGCGGTGCCAGTTTTCCCCGGACGGTGCCGCGGAGATCACGAGCTTCCACAAGCGTGTTGTCGACAGCCTTCAGGCCGCCTTCGGCATCTTCATGACTGGCGACGTTGAAGCTGCACGCAAGCTCCTCCGTGAAAAGACTGAGGTGCGCAAGGCGGAGCTCGAAGCGGCCGACCGGCATTTCGAGCGGCTGCGCGAAGGGCGCCCTGAGAGCCTTGAAACGACATCACTGCACCTCGACATCCTGAACGACCTAAAGCGTATCCACTCGCTTATCTGCTCTGTCGCTTATCCGGTGCTGGAGGCAGCCGGGGAGTTACCGCCGCTTAAAGACAAGGATGTCGCGCTCGCGCGCGACACAGCCTCGGAATTGCTGCAACTGCCACCACGATCAAACTGACCGTTTTGCTAATCCGACCTGAGGGCGCTCATGTCCGCTTTGGATCATTAGCTGCCGCGACCGGCCTAACTCTTGGTGTCCGCTTTACCCCCAATAGCGGACACGGAGGCTAATGCCTGTCGAGGCAGCTAAGGGCCAAAAGCGAACTCATGCGCTGCAACATGATCAGACTCTAAAGCAGGTCACAGACCTGCCGAATAGGGATCAACCAGCGTTCCAATCTTTTCTTGCGAGCCCGCACGCGGCTCCGCGACAGCCTTCGCTCGATAGACTTCGAGCTGCGCGATGCCGTTGGCTATTGCGTATCGACAGAGCCCGCGAACATAAAATCTATTGAACTCACCCTCAGCCATCGTTTCGGAGGCGGTGTATGGGACATTGTAGGTGGTCAAACCGCCCTTCGGTTTTCGACGCTGGGCTGTCCGATTGATCCGGCCGCTGAGGCGAAGCTGCGCAGCGAGAGTGTCGTCGGTCCCGATGCGTGCAGCATCGCGCAGGAGATTGGTCCAATCTGCTAAGCCCTGAGGGCTAAGCCACGGACTTAGGTATATAGAGCCATCCGCGACCGCCATGTCGATTTCTTCGAATATGAACGTTCGGACTGCGGGTATGAGGTTCGCATAAGCTAAGCCCACGGCGCGCCCTCAGTTCTGCGATGATGGTGCAGCAGAAGTTGACTGCGCTGGCTTTGGCTTGATCGCAGCGGTACGGCGCGGAGGTGTCGAAGGCGGAGGAGGTGGCGCAGCGGCAGCAGCATCGCGCCGCGCCTTCTCAGCGGCGATGGCGGCGAGTTCTTGTTGTTTCGCCGCCATCTCATCTTGGCGGACCAACACGTAGCCCTTGCCTGCCATGCAGCCTTGGCCGACTTGGCCCGCCGCTTGGTCGCGCTCCGCCGCGGCGGCTATACCGGCCAAGCCTCCGCCAGTGAATGTGACTCCGGACAGGCCCGCCTTTTGCGTTTCACCGTTACAAACGGTGCGATCCATATCGAATTGTTGGTTGAGCACCGGATCGTCGCCGGGCGCGCGGCCGTCGGCGAGCAAATAGACCATCTTCGTCGCGCACCCCGTAAGAGACAGGGCGGTAAACAACAACACTACTCTACGCATGACACCCCCCAGTGCCGCGGCGCTATGATCCGACAACCATAGCGGGAAGGCAAGGGGACTGGTATGATGGCGGGCCGGGATCGGAGGGGTGGGAATGCGCGCCTATTGCTTCGCCTTAGCAATCTTTTCGACGTTCGCCTTCAGCCCTAACGCAAGCGCGCAGTCGTTCGGCGATTTTCAATGCACCGTTGATTGCTCGGGACATGAGGCCGGATACGAGTGGGCGCAGCGGAAGGGCATCGACGACGAATACGACTGCCCCCAAGGCAATTCCCAATCCTTCCATGAAGGCTGCATCGCTTACACCCGCGACAATACCCGCGACCCCGATCCGGACGACGATAGGAGCATGGCGGGACGCCCGGCCAATAAGCCGATGGATTTTGACGACGATGATGATGATGACGACAAATGAGTTGAGTGACAAAGAGCGAGAAAGAATTGAGGGCCAACCGGATTGATGACAAGTGCCCTGAATGCAACGGGACAGGTCAGCTTCCTATATTGCAGCGGCGGTTGTCCATTGCCCGGAAGGTGCGCTGCCGAACAAGTCAGACCGGGAGCCGACGAGGCCGCAAAACTCGGATGTGAGATTCGGCGGCTGCGCGGTTGCGCGCCGGAGTGGTGCCAGTGTACTGCTGGAGACTAGGTGAGTTTGCTACCGAATACCGAAAATTCCCTGTTTATTTCCCTGTTAGCAGGGAATTTGGGTCGGAGACTGCGGACTGCCGCCTCAGCCAGCCAGTCCGGACTTTGAAGAATAATAATTTTTAAGTGAGAGGAGCTCCCCGGTGACGATCATCGATTCACAGGTTCACGCTTACGAGGCGAACACTCCGAAGCGCCCCTGGCACAGTGTGCCGAACTGGCCCGATCACGTAACGGGTGATGAGATGGTGGTGGCGATGGACAAGGTCGGTGTCGACGGCGCGATCTTCATCTCCGCCTTTTCCATGTATCGCCACGACGCGAGTTATGCGGTGGAGGTGCAACGGGCCCATCCGGATCGGTTTGCGATAGTAAAGCCGGTCGATCCGGACGATCCGGCAGTGGACGATGTCATCGCCGACTGGAAGCGAACGCCTGGCGCGGTCGGCATTCGCATCATGTTGACGAAGGAACCGGGGCGCGATCGCGATCCGACGGACCCGGGTCTCGACCGGATCGCACGCTCAGCTGCAAAGCACGACCTTCCGGTCAACATACTGTGCTGGGGCAACATCGGTGCCGGCATGACGCTGATCGACCGCCACCCCGATACGCGCTTCATCATCGACCATCTTGCTATCCTGCAACCCCGCACGCCACCGGCCGCGCCGCAGCCGTGGGCCGACCTGCCAAAGGTGCTGGACCTTGCCAAGCGCAAGAACGCGGTGATCAAGGTGAGTGGCGCCTGCGCGCTGTCCAGGGAACCGTATCCATTCCCGGACATCTGGGATCCGCTCGCCCGCGTATTCGATGCCTGGGGTTTCGACCGCTGCCTGTGGGGCACGGACTGGACACGCGCATACGCCGTCGTCAACTACGAGCAGGCCGTCGAACCTTTCGTCAAGACTGACCGCATAAGCGACAGTGAGCGAGCAATGTTGATGGGCGGCGCGTGCGCCAAAGCCTATCGTTGGTCGCCGAAGAAAAGTTAGGTTAGTTGCCAGGGCGCCGTCTCTGAGTTCCCAAATGGGGAGTTACGCGGTCAAAGACCTTGTCCCATTAGCCCAGCCCCACACTGAAAATGACACTCAAATTGTTGGCCGGCATCGGCACTGTCTCTTTCAGAGATAACCCGTAACGTTTTGCTAATTCCGCCACGTCGGCGAGGTCACGGACGCCCCACTGAGCGTTTTGTTGCCGCAGCCAAGCGTCGAAGTCTTGGTTGCTCTGAGCGGTATGATGCCCGTCGATCCGGTACGGGCCATACAGGTAGAGGACACCTCCCACCGACAGCACACGGCCGGCACCAGCCATTAGGCCTTCGGTCGCCGGCCAAGGCGAAATGTGGATCATGTTGATGCACACCAGCGCATCGGCGCGTTTAACAGGCCACTGCTCTGACGTCGCATCAAGACACAGCGGCGCAAGCAGGTTTGGGATGTCTGCCTCCATTCGGTGAGCAGCAATGCTCGCGAGCGCGACAGGGTCCGGATCGGTAGGTTGCCAGAAAAGAGAGGGTAGCCTCTTCGAAAAGTAGGCGGCATGCTCGCCGCCACCACTAGCCACCTCAAGTACCAGCCCCTGAGGCGGTAGGACGCGCCTCAGCACTTCGAGGATCGGATCGCGGTTACGCGTGACATGCGGGCAATAGAGGCGCGGGTCGAGTTTTTCGGACATCCTAACTATTTGCCATGTCCGCTTTGCACCCGAAAGCGGAGATCGGACGGCGGGGTCGACATGTCGCCTACCTCTTAAATGCAGATATCTTCTGCTCCGCCGGTTCCCGATGGTGAAATTTCGCTTAATCCGCTACACCGTCCGTCCCAGGCATCACTCACGAACTCGCGCTGGAACGCGTCTAATATGGCGCCGGGCCGGCTGTCGCGACGTCCGCACAATGGTCGCTATCGCGTGATAAAGCAGGCACGATGCGCAATATCGCGTAATGACACAAATCGGACATGGCGCGCTCGATAGACACTCCCATGCGCCGGCCATAAAATGCGGGCCAAGTAGGACGAGGCGACGGTATGGCCGGAGATCGGGTACAGCGGCGGCTCGCAGCCATCCTTGCGGCCGATGTAGCCGGCTACAGCCGCCTGATGGGCAGCGACGAGGAAGGCACGCTGACAGCGTTGAAGGCCTGCCGCCGCGAAGTCATCGATCCGAAGTCGGCGGAGCATCGCGGCCGCATCGTCAATACTCCGGGTGACGCCGCGCTCGTCGAGTTTGCCAGCGCGGTCGATGCCACCCGTTGCGCCGTAGACATTCAGCAGGAAATGGCCGAGCGCAACTCCGTCATTCCCGAAGATCGCCGAATTGAACTTCGCATCGGCATCAATGTCGGCGACATCATCGTCGACGGCGACGAGATTTTCGGCGACGGCGTCAATATTGCCGCCCGGGTGGAGTTGCTGGCGCGGCCCGGCGCGATCTGCCTCTCGGAGGACGCCTACAAGCAGATCAAGGGCAAGCTCGAGATCGATGTCAGCGACATGGGCGAGCAGCAACTTAAGAATATCGCGCAGCCGGTGCGGGTTTATAGCATCCGGTACGATGACGCTCCGGCGCTCGCGCTTCCCGACAAGCCATCGCTCGCTGTTTTGCCCTTTCAGAACTTGAGCGGCATTCCGGAGCAGGAGCACTTTGCCGACGGAGTTTCGGAAGACATCATCACCGAGCTGTCGCGTTTTTCGGACTTGTTCGTCATCGTCCGCAATTCGAGCTTCCGCTACAAGGGTAGGGCGGTGGATTTGCGCCAAGTGGGCCGTGAACTCGGCGTGCGCTACGTCATGGAGGGCAGCATTCGTCTCGGCAGTGGTCGAGTCCGCATCAGTGCCCAGCTGGTCGAAAGTCAGACCGGCGCCCACCGCTGGGCCGATCGCTATGACCGCGAGCTAAAGGACGTATTCACAATTCAGGACGAAGTCGCGCGCACAATCGCGGCGATTCTTGCCGCACATGTGAGCAAGGCGGAAGCCGAACGCACTTTGCTCAAGCCGCCCGCGATTTGGCAGGCCTATGATCACTATACGCGCGCGGCCGCCGCCTGGGCCGCCTTCCAGGCGTCGTGGACAATGGAGAATTTGTCGGACACGCGACGGCATCTCGCGGCGTCGCTGGCAATCGATCCAAAATATGCCCGTGCCTATTCAATGCTGGCCAGCACGCACAGGGTGGCTTGGCTCAATCCCTTAAACGACGAATATTTAGATCCGTCGGCTCTTGACCGGGCGATCAAGTTGGCGCGCACGGCGATAGAGCTCGATCCGAACCTCCCCGAAGCTTATGCGGAACTGGGATACAACATCATCCGCAAGCGCGAGTTCGACGCCGCTATCTCCGCCGCCGAAAGAGCATTTGCGCTCAACCCCAATTTTGCCGATTACCGCCTCGCAATGGTGTTTTTCTCGGTGGCAGATGCCCCTAAAGCGATTGAGATCGCCAAAGCGCAGATGCGCCTTGATCCATTCCATCCGCATTTTGCACCGCTGATTTTGGGCGAGGCCAATTATCTGCTCAAGCAGTATCACGAAGCGCAACGTTGGCTGCGCACCGCCACAGGCCGCGCGCCCAATCATCAATATGGGCATGCCTTCCTGGCCGCGACCTATGCCCAGCTGGGGCAATTGGAAGATGCCCATGCACAGGCCGCCGAGGTGCTGCACCTCAATCCAAAATACACCATTGGCGAAACACAGAAACGGGTTTCCGTTTTCAAGCGCGCAGAGGACTTGGAGCACCTGGTGGACGGCCTGCGAAAAGCGGGCCTGCCCGAATAACCAGGTGCGAGGCAGGGGATACTGAATTTACGCCGCCGCGCCGGCATAGGCGCCGCAATGGCCAGAGGTTCTGGCGATCTCCGGCAATTCTCTCTAGCGACCGCCGCTATTTCGACTTTCGCGTCGCGTGCTTGATCGCTTTGTTGACGTCGCTCAGCTGCGATTGAACGACTTTCTTGCGCGCCTGCAGGTTCTTCTTGAGGTCGGTCTTTTCCTTACCGCTCAATTTCTCAAACTGGACGTGGCGTACTGCCCATAGGCACATTGTTTCCCCCGCTTTTAGTGAATATACGACCGGTCGAACGCGTCAACCGGAAGTGGAGTGTCAGTCATATTGCAAGAATAATCAACCCCGTCCAAAGAGGGTCGCGTGGCCTATTGCTTCCCTATTATTTACGGACTGACGCCGATCCCATGTTCAAGCCATCGGCGAACCGGCCAAGCGGCTTGCGGGGATTTGCCGCCGCTTTGGCCAAGATCGCTTTGTAATCGTCGACCCAACGCTGGCCGGTGAACAGGTCGCTCTTATAGCTGCATGCGCCGATAATCCCGGACGGTCTCTCGTTAAGCGTCATGGTGAGCCAAGTGCGATCGAGCGGCATGACCGATTGTCCCTCCCGGTAACCGAACGGCTGGACCGCCACACCCGGCAGCTTGATCGGCCGACGAAACGCAATTTGCAGGACGAAATAAGCTTGAATGAACGATTCCGGATCAAGTCCGTGCTCCTCGGCCAGTCGTTCAGCAAGGATATCGAAGGGCAGTTCCTGGTTGGCGTAGGCCTGCAAGACGGCGTCGCGCACACGATCGAGAGTTTCATGAAAAGTCAGATCGGCATCAATCCGGGTGCGGATAATCGCGGTGTTGGCGAACGGGCCGATCACGCTCTCCGCTCTTAGCTGGGCGCGGTTGGCCATCGCAGTTGCGACGCAAATGTCGTTGCGCCCGCTTCGCAGCAGCAGCAGCGTCTTGAAAGCCGCCAGCAAAGTCATGAATAAGGTCGCACCGCGGCCATGGCTCAAGTCGCCGAGCTGCGCGAGCATATTATTCGGTACGTGAAGTCGCTCCTGGGTGGTGCGCGCGCCGAGTTCGGTGTCGGCATTGCCGTTGGTGGCGGCATATAAAGGTGACGCCTTGCGCAGGCGCCTGTGCCAATAGGCGAACTGCCGGTCGGCTGCATCGCTGGTCGACCACTGACGCTGCCAGCGGGCGAAGTCGGAAAAAGAAAGCGCGGGCTCGGGCAACGGCGCCTGCCTTCCGGCGGCAAAAGCGGCATAGCATTGGGCAACGTCGTCCATGAACACGCCCATCGACCAGCCGTCGATGACGATATCGTGCACGACCAGAAGCAAAACATGATCGTCGGCGCCTAGCCGGAGGAGCCGCGCGCGGAACAAAGGCGCCCGCCTCATGTCGAACGGCTTTAATGCTTCCTGCTCGGCGGCCAGCGCCGCCTTTTTGCGCAGCAGCGCCTTAGCCCTAAAATTTCCGGCAGACACCGCCGCGGCAAGATCTTCCACGATGAGCGATGGTTTGATTTCGGCCGGCGGAGTGATGAAGGCAACAGGCTCTCCGTCGCGCCAGGTAAATCCCATGCGCAGTGAATCGTGCCGGCGCACGACCGCAGCCAGGCTACGCCGGAGCGCCGTAACGTTCAGCCGCCCCTTCAGCCGATAGGCAAAAGGCAGGTTGAACTGCGGGAGCCCGGGAACTTCCCGCTCAATTCGCAGCATGCGTTCCTGCACAACGGTGACCGGCTGCGGGCTGTCTCTCGCGACGCGCGCATTATCTGTTGTCGGATCGTGCCGGCTCGGCGGTACAGCGCCAAAAGCCTTTTTTGACCTCTGCAGGCGTGCCGCGAGAGCCGCAACGGTTGGTGCGTCGAAAATATCCTTGAACGAGAAATCGACGCCAAAACGGTCGCGCAGGCGCGAAATCATCTGCGTCACCGTGATCGAATCCACCCCCAGCGCGAAAACGTCCTGGTCGATGCCGATCTGACCGACATCGAGAAGCTCTGCCCAGATTTTCGCAATTTGACGCTGCAGTTCGGATCGGGGCGCAGCTACTTTGCGGCCGCCTTGCCCGCGCGCGGTTGGCTGTGTCAGCGAAAGCGCGGCTGCGAGTTCGCCGCGCTTGATCTTTCCGCCGGCGCCTTTTGGGATATCGGGCAGAATGCGGATCAGGCCGGGGACCTTGAAGCTGGCCAGCCGTTTGCGGACAAAGTCCCGAAGCTTCTGCACGCTGACCGTGGCGCCGGGCCGCGGCACTACGGCGGCAGCGACGTCGGCGCCAAGCCGCGCATGGGGGACGGAGAAAACCGCGGCCTCGACCACATCCGGGTGGCTCAGCAATGCCTCTTCCACCTCTCCGGGAGCGACCTTCTGCCCGCCGCGGTTGATGACCTCTTTGATGCGGCCGGCGATGAAGAGATAGCCCTCCTTGTCCAGGTAGCCGAGGTCGCCGGTGCGAAACCAGCCGCCCCGAAACGCTTCCCGGGTCGCCGCGGGATCATTGTCGTATCCCCTGGTGATGGTGGGACCGCGCAGCGCGATCTCGCCGCGCTTGCCGGGCGAAAGCCGCCGGCCGTCGGCGTCCAGGATCGCGATTTCCGCCCCCGCGGAGCGGCCAACGGAACCAAGCTTGCGCTTGCGCAGGGGGTTCGCGGCAATCTGGGTGGCGGCTTCCGTCATGCCGAACGTGTCGATCACGGGGACACCGAATGCGGTTTCCAGTCCGCGCAGAACTTTCGCCGGCAGAGTAGAAGACGCCGAACGGATCAGCCGCAACGATGACTGTCGCGCGCTCTCCTTGTCTCGCTCCGCTACCGATAAAACCGCGCGATGAATTGCCGGAACCGCCGTGTACCAGGTCGGTCGAAACTCCGTCAGCCAGCCGGAGAATGCCGCTGCGTCGAAGCCGGGGGTGCAGACCACGCTCGAGCCCGCGGCCAGAGCGCCGATTACGCCGGAGATCAAGCCGTGGCCGTGGTACAGCGGCAGCACGCTCAGCAAGCGGTCGCGAGGTTCAAGCGCGATTGCCGCGCCCACGTTATAGGCCGATCGGCAAACGCCGGCATGGGTGAGCGGTATCGTCTTCGGCCGCGACGTGGTTCCCGAGGTCATCAGGATGAATGCGTCATCGGCGCCGGAGGCAAAATCATCGTCGCTGATGCGCCGCGCCGCCGCGCCGGGCGGCGTCGCCAGATCGAGGACCGGTATGTTGAGCGCAAGTGCGGCCGCGCAGCTCGCCGAATCCATGTCAGCGCGCGTCAACAGCGCCGCCAGCCGCAATTCGCCGAAATAGCGCTGCCATTCGTCGGCCGTGAAGTCCGGATTAAGCGGCACACAAACCGCACCGGCCGCGACCGATATCATCGTCACCGCGGCATCCGGTCCGTTCGGCAACGCCACCGCCACCCGGTCGGTTCGCCCGATACCGGCGTTGCGTAATGCGCGAACGATATCTTCGGCGCGCGCCCAAAGCGCGCCATAGTCCATCGCCGGGCGGCCCGGCGCCAGGATGGCATCGCGGTCGGACGCGGTTCGCGCGTAGCAGGCGAGAAGATCTCTGAGGCACGAAAAGGCTTTACGTTCGGCGTTTTTGTCCGCCGGTTCTTTATTAGAGCGGTTAAGCATGGGGAACATACGCCAGTGCCATGAGGTGACTGGAAATGCAAAACCGCACATCTACGGTTCGGCCGTTGCGCACCACCGCTTTGCACGCGGCGAAATCGACCTCGACATCGTGATGGTCAAGAAAAATTCGATCGAGAGCGGCAACCGCTTTGTAAACCGCTTCTTTGACGACGAAGAGAAGTCGTCCGCCGCAAGGGTAAGCCTTCAGGCAAGATCGCTCGGCCGGCGTTGCGACCAATTCCAGCAGCCCAGCCGGCAATGGTTCGGCGGGCTCGATATCGATGCCGATATTTGCAAAATCGCGGTGGTGCGCCACCGCGGCGATTGCGACACGTGAATCGTGAGCCAATGAGCCGACGATTCCCGATGGCCAAATTGGCGCGCCGGAGCGCGCTTTAGGCACTGCGCATCTGTCATATCCGGCTTGAGAAAGAAGTTCGCGCGCCGCGATGCGCGCTGCACCACTGGCGCGCCGCACCTTCGCGACGGTCGAGCCGAAGCAAGCGGCCTCTTGCGGCATCAGCGCGCATTCGTCGCCATTCGAAATCAAACGATGGCCGATCGTGATCCCCGGCAAGGCAAGCCGCTCGATTGCCGTCTGCAGGAGGTTGTCGGCAGGTGCGGGCATCGGTGGGTCCGAGAGGCAAGGCTTTCTGTAGGAAGGCTTTCTGTAACAAGCCCTGCAATCAGTCACTGTAGCATGGCAGTTTTTCTAGCGAAACGAGTGCTCCGGCGCGATGATGATGGTAGGCTCTGTCCGGTCCTCGGCTTTAGGGGGGAGCATAAATGTTCGAAGAATTTCGTCAGACCTTGGGGACGAAGATCGGACTCGACGCGCAGCGGGTCCCCCGCGATCTGATTCACGAAGAGCATTTCCGCAGCAGCGCCGGCACCGCACGATCAGCCGCACAAGAATATCTCAAAAACTTCGGTGAGCTTATAGGAACCAAAGCCGGGGAGCTGAATAATCTTCGTCGCCACGCCGAGACTAACCCGACCCATGCCGGCATCGAATACAGGTTTCATGCCGAGAAGCCGCAGTTCGACACCACCACGGTCGCCTATTACCAAACAGTTTTCGGATTGCCGATCTGGGAGGCGGGTCTCGCCGTCCATATGAAGCGTGCACCGTTTTGCATCGTCGGTGCGCAAACGACCCGGCATGCCGAGGTCCGAATTACCAAACCCTCCGCAAAGGCCATCGCCCGGCTGAAGAAGCTCAACGCGCCAACACTGGCGAAGCCACTCGGCATCGACGGAAACAAAACGGAGTTTGACGCCAAGTCGCTGCGGGTGCTGCGCCGGCGGTTGATGATTTACCGCTACGAAAAAGCCAAACGCTTCGTGCGGCCGCAACGTCGGGCGAAAAACGCGCGCAAGAGATCCACGCTCGATCATCCCACGCTGCCGCTGCCAGCGGTGAAGGGCAGAATTGTCGACGGCCGGCATTACGTCGTTGCAGCGCTCGACTTCCGCACCGTTTCATCGGAGTTCGGAGTTTTGCACTGGGTCGCGCTGGTAGAGGCCAAGACGCTCTCGGTGCTCTATCTGCGCGCTTTGGTCGATCATGTTTGCGGTATGGCGTTCCATGCTGATCCGATGACGCTTGCTGGCGGGCCGCCGTCGAGCGCCAAAAATCGCGCGCTCAACCGGCTGCGCAGCCCGGTCACTTTGGAAGGGCTGCGCGCTCCTCACGCCGGAAAGTGCTCGTTGCACGGTGAGAACATCCAGATTCGCGATTTTGAACCGCCGAAAGCCAAACCACCGACAGAGCCCAAGGGCGCGGTCTTCGACTACCCCGCGCGCACCAATCAATTCGCCGCGGTCAATGCCTATTACAATTGCGACCGGTTCTTCCGCATGGTTGAGGATCTTGGCTTTCCCCGGCCCAGCTATTTCAAACCTACGAAGTTTCCCGTACCGGTCGATCATCGCGGGCGAGTTGATACGCTCACTGGCCTCGAGATCAATGCACGCTGCCTGGGCAACACGACCGCGGACGGCGGACTTATGAATGTCCGTTTTGCGCTGGCCGATCTGTCCGACACCAAAGATCCTCTCGGCCTCGCATGCGACTGGCGCGTCGTGCTCCACGAACTTGGCGGTCACGGCACGCTATGGAACCACATCAATTACGGGATGTTCAAATTTGCTCACAGCACCGGCGACAGCTTTGCGGCGATCCTCAACGATCCGGATAGCCGTGTCAGGGACGACACCCGTTTCCTCACTTTCCCGTGGGTGTCGTTCCTTAAGCGCCGCCACGACCGCAAGCTTGCGCAGGGCTGGGCTTGGGGCGGAACGAAGGATTTGGGCGTCGACCCGAATAGAAATTTGGACCCCAAAGGATACCAATCGGAGCAAATTCTCAGCACGTCGCATTTCCGCATTTACCGCGCCATCGGCGGCGACGCGGCGGAGCTCGACATGCGCCGCTTCGCCGCCCGCTTCGTCTCCTACCTCATGCTGCGGACCATCGGCAGCCTGACGCCCGCACACTCGCCCGACCACGTTGCGGCCTATGCCGCGGCCCTGATTATCGCCGACGCGTTTGACTGGACGAGCGAAGGCCAGGCGGGTGGCGCCTATGCCAAGGTCATTCGCTGGGCGTTTGAGAAACAGGGACTCTACCAATTGCGCCCGTCCAGGACGCCGGTGACAAAGGAGGGCGCGCCGCCGCTCGTCGACGTTTACATCGAGGACGGCCGGCGCGGCGAATACTGGTATCAGCCCGAATACTGGAATTGCCGGGCGATCTGGAATCGCCGCACCGCTGACGGCGGCAAGACGCATCAGGAGCCGGTCGCCGGCACAACCAATTGCGCCTACGTCAAGATCAAGAACCGCGGCAGGACGACGGCCACCGGCGTCACCGTCAAGGCATTCCACTATAAACCGTCGGCCGGACAGGTTTATCCCGGCGACTGGAAGCCTATGAGCACGGCGGAGCTTCCCGCTCCCGATATTCCGCCTCATTCGGCTCGCGAAATCACGGTCGGCCCCTTCGCGTGGGAGCCCTCGCAGGCCGGTCACGACTGCATGATTATGGTGGCGACAACTCCCGGAGATGTCAGCAACATCGACCAATTCGAGCAGGGAAAATCGATTCCGGAATGGCGCCTGGTGCCGCATGACAACAATATCGGCCAGCGCAACATGTTTGCGGTCGAAGTGGGCGGAGTGAAAGACCTGCTCGCTGCTTTTGCCGGGCTGCGCATCTTCGTCAAGAATCCCCATGACGCGCGTGCGCGGATGACCATCAAACCCGTTCTTCCGCCGCTGCTCGCCGAACGCGGCTGGAAATTCCGGTTCACCAGCCCGGGCGGGCGCGCGTTCCCGCTCAAAGCCCGCGCCGGGCGCGACGTCGTCATGAGACTTAAGGCCGGTATGAAGTTTACGGCGAAACAGCTTAGAAGCGCGCGAAACCGCGACATTCATGTCGAGGTCTTCGCCGACGGCATCCTTGTTGGCGGGATGACCTATCCGTTGGTCGCAAGCGCGGCTTGAGCCAAAAAGCTCGCGTGCTTACTCCGCAGCGCTGCGCGTTGAGAGCATTCTGACTGACTCGAGCGATAAGGCTCGGCGGCTTTGAGCCGAGCGTCAGAGAAATTGCTGGTACGATTGCGAGATTTCGCCGAAGTCCGGGAATGTCAGGAGGAACGCGGCTGTCACCAGCAAGCCGATCGCGCAGAGCATGACGATCGCCACCAGCTCGGGATCTCGCAACGCCGTGACGATCCGGTTCCACGGAGTTCCCTGCTTCACAATCCGTGGATCGTTTGCGGGAACAACTCGGGGATCCGCAGGATTTGTCAGAATCAGACGTTCGCGTTTTGTCAGCATAGAATTCATGGCGGCCTCCATCTGTCGCCACCCGAGAACGAGGTCTGGGTGCCACGTGACGGGTGAGCACGTTCGCTGATACTGAAATTAGTGATTTTTGGCGGGAGGTCTGTGCCGCGTGTCACAGCAAAACAGCACGCGTCAGGCCGATTCCAGGAGTTGACGCAGCGCTTCGGGCTTGCGGATGATGGTCCAGCGATCCTTCAATTCCAGAATGCCGTGGCGCTGCCATTCGCGAAGGCAGCGGTTGACGTTCTCCCGGGTGCCGCCGACCATCGCCGCCAACTCGCCCTGCGAAAGGGAAAGCTTCACCACACCCGGGCCGGTGGCCGGATAGCGCAGCAACGTCTTGGCCAGCCGCGCCGCCAGGTCGAAGAAGGCGATATCGGACATGCGCTCGTCGGAACGGCGAATCCGCGAGCAGAGAATTTCCATGAGCTTGATGCAGACGGATGGGTTGCGGTCGAGGAACGGCATGATGTCGCGCCGCTGCAAAACCATCAGCTCGCAATTGGTGAGCGCCGTCGCATTGGCCGAACGCGGTTTGCCGTCGAGCAGCGCGATCTCGCCGAACAGCTCGCCGGCCGGCAGATCGGCGAGAATGATTTCCCGGCCTTTGACGGCGGGGAGCCAGATCCGAACGGTGCCGACCACGACCGCCATCATGCTGTCGCCGTGATCGCCGAGCCGGCATATCCACTCGCCGGCGGCGTAGCTGCGCGGCATGGCGTAGGCGGCAATTTCGCGGCGTGCCTTCTCGTCGAGGGCGGCAAACAGCGTGGATTTTTCCAGCAATTTGCGGCCGCGATCGGACGCCGGACTCTTGGCCATCATAGTCACCCCTAGCCGCTCATCCGGCGAACCTCACTTTGTTTTCCATTCTGACCGGAGAGCGGCACTGTCGCAATGCTTGTAAGTCCGTATCGGACTGATCGGGCGCAGGCCTCAATCGGCCGGCTTGCGAGGTCGCGTTATGTGCTACGCTGCCCGGGTGTACTGAGTAAATAAGAGTGGGGTGGCGTCATGAAGAAGATTTTGACTGCGTTGATCGCGGCAACGCTCGCTGGCGTGACGATATTGGCGATGTCCGGTTCGGCCGATGCGCGGTGGGGCTACGGTTACGGCGGCTACCGCGGCGGCGGCTACCGCGGCGTCGGTTACCGTGGTTTTGCTTACCGCGGCTACGGCTATCGCGGCTACGGCTATCGCGGCGGCTACGGCTATCGCGGTTACGCTTCCCGCGGTTATGACTATCGCGGCGTGGGCTACGGTGGTTACGGCTATCCCGGTTATGGCTATTCGGGCAATTCCGGCTACGGCTATTCCGGTTATTCGGGTTACGGCTATTCCGGATATGGCTACGCCTACGCTCCGGTTGTTGTCGTTCCCACTTACTATGTTCCCACCGTCTACTATCCGGTCGTCTACTCTTACGGCTTTTCCGGTTGCGGATGCTGGTGAGAGCGTAGCAGGCGTCTCGACCATAGATCGCGGCCGGGGGTCCGGCCGCCCGCGCCGCGATTACGCGAAATTCTGCAGCATCGACTCACGCAGGAATTTCGGCAGTTCGGCAAGATCGCCCGCGCCGTAACCATCGGCGACCGCCGCCGACAGCGAAACCAGCGTCGCCGCCGACAACGGCATCGGCACTCCGGTGAGCGCGCCGGTCGCCACCGCCGACATCAGGTCCTTGCGCAAGGTGCGGATGTCGAGCGTCATCTCCGCCGGTCCGCCCTTGATCACGTCGGTCTTGCTCTTGAGCCAGCCGCTGGCATAGGGCGCTTCCTGGAGCACATCGAGCATCTGATCCACGGTCAAGCCCTGCTTGGCGCCGAGCGCTAGCGACTCCGCTATCGCCTGAATATAGGCGCCGAGGCCGAGATTGACGGCGAGCTTCATGGCATAGCCGCTGCCGTTTCCCCCCATAAGGGCGATGCGCCGCGTCATCTTCTCCAGCACCGGACGCGCGCGGTCGAGATCTTCGGCGCGCCCACCGACCAGCGCGAACAGCTTGCCGTCGCGGACCTGCGGAATTGTCCCCAGCACCGGCGATTCGATGAGCCGCGCGCCGGCCGCCTCGACCTTTGGCGCCAGTTCGCGTCCGGTCATCGGTTGCAGCGTGCTCATCTCGATGAACAGCTTGCCCTTCACGTCGCCCGACAGAAAACCGTCCGGCCCGGTGAAAATGCGCCGCACGCCATGGTCCTCGGTGATGATCGAGATCACGATCTCCGACGCCGCGGCGACGGCCCGGGCGTTGGCTGCGATCGGCAATCCGCCCGCCGCCAGCGCTTGGCTCGCCTTGGCGTCGTGATCCCAGGCCACGACGTCAAAATCCTGTTGGCGCAGGCGCTGCGACATCGCCGCACCCATCCGGCCCAAACCGACAATCCCGAGATTCATGACGGTACTCCCCAGCTGCACAAGGAATGGTCACGATGCGCGTACCGCATCGCGTCTTTGTCGCACTATAATTGACAGCAATCTGTGCTGAGATAGTGTGTCGCCGTCAACGTCACCTTCGATCGGCGCGGTGGCGACCTTAGAAACGGCCATAAAAATCGACCGCGGAAAGTCACCGGCGGTTTTGGGAGGGCACCATGAAGTTTCGCATTCCATCCGCTGTTGGGGCATTGGCGCTGGCGGCGCTGTTTGCCGCCGCGGCCGCGCCGGCGCCGGCAATCGCTGCCGATTACACCCTGAAATGGGCGGTGGTCACGCGCGGCGACATGCAGGAAAAATTCGGCCGCAAGCTCGCCGAAGTGCTTCCGGCGGCGACCAATGGCCGCGTCGAAGTGCAGGTGTTTCCCGGCGGCCAGCTCGGCAGCCCCGCGGCGATGGTCGAAGGGCTCCAGCTCGGCACTGTCGAGGGTTACGAAAATCCCGCCGACTTCTTTACCGGCGTCGACTCGCGCTATGGGATTTTCAGCATTCCATTCCTGTTCAAAGACACCACGCAGGCCAACAAGGTCCTCGCCGATCCGGAATTCAACGATTACGTGCTGAACATGGCGGCCGCCAAGGGGCTGGTCGGCGTCAATCTCGCGGTGGCGGCGGAATCGCTCTACTTCGGCGCCAAGAAGCCGCTGCGCACGCTCGACGACTTCAAGGGCCTCAAGCTGCGCGTCAATGCGACGCCGGCCGAGCGGGCGCGCATGGCGGCGCTCGGCGCCACCGCGGTGCCGATGGGCCTGCCGGAAATGATCACCTCGCTGCAAAACGGCGTGATCGACGGCACCATGAGCGGCATTTCCGTCTACGCAAATTTCAATTTGCAGAATGTCGGCAAGACGCTGCTCGAAACCCACGATACGTTCCTGGTCTCGTTCGGAGCGCTGAGCAAGCCGTGGCTTGACACGATGCCGCCCGATCTCAGCAAAACCATCGTCGACGAAGCGCGCAAGCTGCAGCCCTGGTCGCGTCAGACCGCGGTGGGTGAGGTCGTGGAGCTGCGCCAGAAGTGGATCGACCACGGCGGCGAGATCATTACGCTGTCAGCGGCCGATCAGGCCGAACTGGAGAAGCGGCTGCAACCGATCGGCGCCCAGGTCACCAAGGACGATCCGGTGCTCAAGGCGTTTTACGAAAGAGTCGAGGCGCTGGCGGCGAAGTACCAATAAATTCGCGATGCCAGACGCAAAGCTGCCTTCGCGGCAAAAGCAGATCGAAGAGTTCATCTTCGTGCGGGTTCCACACGTGCTGTCCGGCACGCTGTTCCTGATTGCCGTGGTCCTCAATATCGTCAACGTCATCGGGCGCTACGTGTTCGGCTTGCCGGTGTTCTGGGCCGAAGAGGCACTGACCTTCACTGTCATCTGGATCGTGTTCCTGGTCGCGGGCGCGATCACCTATCGCGGCGCGCATCTCAACATGGACCTGGTATTTTCCAGGATGCCGCCCGATTTGCAGCGCGTGGTCAGAATTGCGATCGCGATCGCCCTTATTGTCTGCACGGTCTATACGGCGGTGCTGTCGTGGCGGGTGGTGAAAATTCACTACCTGACCAGCGGCGTCACGGCGGGAACGAATATTCCGCTGGTCATCCCGCACTCCGCTCTATTGTTCGGTTTCAGCTTCATGGCGCTGGCGGCGATCGTGCGGTTGCGCTCGTACGTTACCGGCAAGTTCGATTGAGCGGGGAGGGGCCATGTATTGGGTGATGGGCATCCTGCCCTTCGCGCTTCTGCTCCTCGGCTTCCCGATCTTTCTGTTGCTGCTGATCACCTCGCTCGTGGTGCTGCTCGGATTTTTCCATTTACCGATGGCCGTGGTGGCGCAGGATATTTTCAACAGCCTCAACAAATACGCGCTGCTCGCGGTGCCGTTTTTCGTCTTTGCCGGCAGTCTGATGTCGCGCGGCGGCATCTCGGTGCGTCTGTTGCGCTGGGTCGGATCGCTGATCGGCGGCTTTCGCGCCAATATTCCGTTCACCTCGCTCGGCTTTGCCGCTCTGTTCGGCGCCACTTCGGGCGTGACCACGGCCGCGACCGCGGCGA
Organism: uncultured Alphaproteobacteria bacterium; assembly: GCA_963790975.1. Classification (GTDB taxonomy): domain Bacteria; phylum Pseudomonadota; class Alphaproteobacteria; order Rhizobiales; family Xanthobacteraceae; genus BOG-931. The sequence goes on along the minus strand of CAWBQV010000005.1, from coordinate 201,152 downwards.
TCGGCACGCTGACTTACCCGCTCATGCGGGAAGCGGGCTATAGCGAGGGTTTTGCCGCGGCGCTTATCACCTCGGAAGGAGCGCTCGACAATCTGATCCCGCCGTCGATCGCGATGATCATCTACGGCATCGCGTCGGATACTTCGATCGTTCAGCTATGGACCGCGGGCATCGGCCCCTGCATCCTGCTGGCGGCGTTCTTCGGCGGCTACATCTATTATCATTCGGTCAAGGTCGGCATCATCGATGCCGGGCATTTTTCCTTCAAGGAATTATTGCAAGCCACTCGCGACGGCGTCTGGTCGCTCGGCGCCATCGTCGTGATCATCGGCGGAATTTATTCCGGCGTGTTCTCGCCGACCGAGGCCGCCGGCGTCGCCAGCGTCTACGCCATCATCGTCAGCTATTTCATCTACCGCGAAGTGACGCTCGCCGACATATTCGAGACCGCGGCCCGCTCGATGTACCTCACCGGGCTGATTTTCATCATTGTCGCGGTCGCCGGTCTCTATTCGTGGCTGTTGACCATCAGCGGCATCGCGCAGGCACTGGTGACGGTGATCACCAGCATGCACTCCGAGCGCTGGGTGGTGTTGCTGGTCATCAATCTTTTCCTGCTGTTCATCGGCTGCTTCCTCGATCCGGCCTCCGGTCTGATCATGCTGACGCCGCTCTTGGCGCCGGTTGCCGCCTCGCTCGGCGTCGATCCGATTCATTTCGGCGTCATCGTGGTGATGAATCTGACCATCGGCACGTTCCACCCGCCGTTCGGCTTGAATATTTTCGTCATCCAGGCGCTGTTCAAGACGCCGTCGGAGACCTTGTACAAGGGCCTCATCCCGTTCGTGGTCCTGGCGGTGATCGCGCTGCAGATCGTGACTTATGTGCCGGCGATCTCACTCACGCTCGAGCACTTGATGTTCCGCTAGGGCGTGTACTCATCAACCGAGATTGGTTAGCAAAGGTCGCCTCATGTCCGCTTTATCGGCGAAAGCGGGCATCCGTCGGACATTGGCGGAATGTCCGCTTTGTGCCAAAAGCAGACATCGCGTTTTTGGTCTAAAATGCCGCGGCGTAGGTCGTGGCGCGGCTGACTTTAGGCGAGCCGCTGCGCGGCCGGCACGGCGGCTTCGTTTTCGTTTCGCAGTAGAAGCCAAAATATGAGTCCGTGCGTGATCAGAAAGAGCGGCACGATAAACGTTGGGAGAAAGTAGGCAGCGCCCAATTGACCGGCCTGGACGCCTAAGTGAATGCCTTCGTAATTGGCATGGAGGATATCGGCGCTGCCCCACAGATTGAATACCCAGGCCGCGACGATGCCAAGCCTGCCGGGCAGTAGGGCCAGCGTCAACAAAGCGAGCATCGCGGCGACGATATCGCCGTAGGCGGCGCCTTCGGCGAAAGTCGCCGGCAAATCGGGGGACACGACGCCGGGGACCAGGAACGCCGAGCCGACGAAGCGGAAGGAATGAAACATGAGCAGCGGCCGCAAGGCTTCGTTGCGGCCTCGGCGGCGCAGTTCCGGCAAGATCAGGCTACTGGTGACTACACCCCAAGCAACGAAACTGAAGGCGATGCTGACAAAAAAGCAGATTTGCTCCCGCATGACCGATCCTCCGATGAGCCGGCTTTATCAGTTCTGCAATAATCTGCATACGGGAGATAGCCTAGGTGAGTTGGCCACCTAATACCGCTAAAATAAAAGAGCCCGCCAACTGAGGCGGCCTCATAAATCAATCAGTCATTTGCAGAGAGCTGGATTTTTGCAGTCCGCCCTACCCGATACGATGCGCGGAAATCATAATTCGCGACTAACACCTGCGGGTTTCCAATGTCCGCTTTGGGTCATTAGCAGACATTGAGAGGCGTTTAGCCCCTGTCCGCTTTACCCCCCAAAGCGGACATCAGTCGGACGTCGGGCAATGTCCGCTTTGTGCCATCAAGAGACGAACGGCAGCGCGGCAATTCAGCTCCCCAATTACCGCCGGCAATTGTCTCGGGCTGTCGTGCTTTGACCGAGCGACCGTCCTACTTCGCTTCCGTCAGCAGGCTTCCGAAGGAGGCAAGATTGTTGCGGGTCTCGTCGTCCTTTACCGCCGCCTCGGCCTTGGCGATGGTGGCAAGAGTGGTCGGCCGGTCACCGGGCACAATGTCGGTCGCCAAGACCGCGCCGGTGTCGCGGATGGCGGCGCTGATCAGGCGGGCGTTGGCGGGCTTCATGCCCGGGACAATACAACCCAAGTAGGCGAGTACCATTTCCGTCTCGGCGAGGTGCATTTTCTTGAAGCCTTCCACGCGCACCGGCGTGAGCTGCGCCGGCGTGAGCCCGTCCACAAACGCGAGCGCGGCCTGGTCTTCGTAGGCCATGATGCGAAGCAGGAAATTGCCCGCCGCCGCTTGCTGATCCTCGTAGTCGGTGAAGTTGCGCTGGAGCGCAGCCGCATCGGTTTGCACGTTGACCGGCGGCGCGATGCCAAAAGACACGATCGATTTATACACACCGTTGGCGGCGGCGAGCCAGTCCAAGAGCCACGGCATATCGCTGCCTTGAGCCGGCGGCAATGCCTCCAATCGCTTCAAGTTGAACACTTGGCCCAACAAGTCCGAGGCCGGAGGCTTTGAGAAATCCGGCCGGCCGCCGCCTTTGGCGACGCCGTCGAGATATGCGTGGAGCTGGGTCGCAGCGTCCTGTGCTTCAGCGGCGAGACTCGCGCCGTCGTCACGCGGAGTTTGCGCAAAGGCAGGCGACGCCAGCGCTGACGCTATTGGCAGTCCGTTTGACGGCCACACAGCCGCCGCGCAGACGAGAAGCGTTATCAACTTCCGCCGTTTCATCGACTTCCCCTGTGCCGGGAACCAAGGCGAGCTAAACCTATCACATCATCAATGAGGGCTATGTTATGCGTCACAGCAAAAACAGTGGTCGGATGTCCGCTACGGCAGTCATTGCATTAGCGCTACTTGGTTTGGGTGTCGCCGGATTTGGTGTTGGTTCAATTGCAGGAACGATCACGGTGAGGGTATTGGGGAGCCCAAGGTCTTGCGATTCGTGACAAAGTAAGTCGCGCCTAATGTCCGCTTTGGGTCAAAAGCAGACATTAGTCATCTTATTCGATCACCTTGTCGGCGGTGGCGAGCAGCGTCTGCGGGATTGCGAGGCCAAGTACCTTTGCGGTCTTGAGATTGATGACCAGCTGGAACTTGGTCGGAAATTGGATCGGAAGATCGGCTGGCCTAGCGCCCCTGAGGATGCGGTCGATGTACCCTGCTGCTAGGCGGAACAATTCGGCGCGATCGTCACCATAAGAGATCAAGCCGCCTAATTCCGAATAATAGGCAGCGTTATAAATCGCGGGTAGGCCGTAGCGGGCCGCCAGTGCAATGATCAGCTCACGGTTTGTCGAGTTGAATGTGTCCGGTAGCACGATGAGGCTTCCACCAGGCGTGCGCGCTTGCGCGGCGATCACGCCTTCGATCTCATCCTTCGCGTGAACCGGGGCAGCACTTGCCTTGACGGCAAAGGATGGTGCGGCAGTCTGAACGGAAAGCATGAATGATTGGAACAACGGAACTGTTGCCGGGTTGAACAGGAGCGTCACACGCACGGTGCGCGGGGCGATCTCCTTTAATAGTTCCAGCCATTTGCCGCCCATAAGGGTATCGGCATTCGTGAAACCGGTGATGTTGCCGCCCGGATGCGCGAGGCTTGCGGCAAAGCCACTGGCGATCGGATCGGCTACAAAACCGAACACGATGGGAATTGTCCGCGTCTCATTGGCAAGTGCGCCGGTCCCGGGCGTGGTCTGACCAAAGATCGCGTCGGGTCGCAGATCGACCAGTTCTTTTGCGAAGGTCTTCATCCTATCAGGATCGCCGGCGCTCCAGCGAAGTTCGATCCGGAGATTGCTGCCTTCCGTCCACCCCAGCTTCGTGAGCGCATCGCGAAATACCGCGAGCCAAGACTGCGCGACCGGATCGCTCTCCGAAAAGCCCATCAGCACGCCGATCACTCGTACCCGATTAGGCTGCTGCGCGCTCGCATCGAGCGGCCGTGTGACTATCGCGCCACCAAGTAACGTGATGAACTCGCGTCGTCTCATTTGCCTCCCCATCAGGTGCATCGTACCGGCTCAAACTAACACTGCGAAAGTGGGCAACCAATGTCCGCTTCGGGTCATTAGCAGACATCACGAGGCGCCCCGCCCATGTCCGCTTTGCCCCCGAAAGCGGACATGGCGCGACGCAATCAGGTTAGGCATGCGGCTCTCCGTTTATGAGTACGCGCCCTAGCCGGCGCCTTCGATCATGCCCGCGACATTCTTGAGCGCCGCGCGCAGATTATCGAACATCGCAAGACCCTCCGCCGCGACCTTGCGCTTGACGCCGTGACCGCGCGCGCCGGGCAGGCGCGGCGCGTCGGCGCCCGCCATCGGTTTCGCCTTGCCGACCATCGCCGCGATATGAACTCATGCGCGCGCCATAGCGTTCGCTTCCGGCAAAGCCTTGCGGATCGAGCGCCAGGAAAAAATGACAGATATTGCTCGGCCGCTTGACGACGTTCTCGTAAGTCACCTGGAAGCCGGGCTCGCCGTCGGAGAGCGCGCTGCACAGGATCTCGACCATGAGCGACAGCGCATAGCCTTTCGGCCCGCCGATCGGCAGCACCGAGCCCTTCACCGCCTCGGCCGGATCGGTGGTCGGCTTGCCGGTCGGATCGAGCGCCCAGCCTTCCGGAATGCTCTTTTGCCCGGCGGCAAGCACGTGGCGGATGCGCGAGCGCGCCACCATGGCGGTCGCCATGTCGGCGACGATCGGATCGGCGTCGGGGATCGGGAATGCCGCCCCGATCGGGTTGGTGCCGAACAGGCCCTCGGTGCCGCCGGTCGGCGCGATTGCCGGGCTCGCATTGGTGAAGGCCAGTCCGATCAAGCCCTGTGCGGCGGCGTGGTCGGCGTAATAGCCGGCGGCGCCGAAGTGGCTTGAGTTGCGCACCGCGACCGCGCCAAGACCGTAGTGCTTGGCGATCTCGATTGCGATATCGATGGCGCGCCGGCTCGCCACCAGCCCCAAAGCGTGATCGGCGTCCATCACGACGGAGCAGGGCAGCGTGCGCGTCGTCGACAGTGCCGGATCGGCCTTGATGGTGTGGTCAAGAAGCCCGCGCGTGTAGAGCGGCAAATGCACGATGCCGTGGGAATCCGAGCCATGGGTTTGCGCCCACAGCGCGACTTCGGCGGCGATGTCGGCGTCGGCGGGCGGAACGCCGCAAAAAGTGAAAACCTCCGACACTAAGCCTGCGAGCTCCGCCGGCATCACGACATCGATTGCGGCAGCTTGCCGAAGTTTTGCCGATAGCGCCGCTTTGTCCTGCATGGCTCTACTCACTACGCCGGCGCCGCGCCGGGAAAGAACGCCTCGGCGTTGCGGTGGAATATCTTCTCGTAAACCTCCTCGGCATAGCCGAGCGCGCGCCAGTCGTCGACCAGCCGCTCGAGCGTCAAAGTCGGCCAGTCCCAGCCGAACAGGACGCGGTCCTGCAGCCGGCCGCCGATTTCCTTCTTCAAGGCCGGCGTAAAATATTTCGGCGACCAGCCGTGCAGCTCGTATTGCACATTGGCTTTGTGCAGCAGGATCGCGATCATGTCGTCCTGCCACGGCCAGGCCGGCCGGCCGGCGAGAATTTTGAGTTCGGGAAACCGCGCCGCGACGATATCGACATGACGCGGATGGCCGTCTTCGAGCACGACCCCCATGCCGCCGGGCATGCCCTGGCCGATGCCGGTAAGTCCGGTCATCAAGAGCACCGGCACGCCGGCCTCGATCGACAGTTTGTAGAACGGGTCCCAGATCGGGTCGCTCGGCGGGAAATGCAGGCTGTTCTGGCTCTGGCAGAAACCGAAAAAGCCGGAATTGCTAGCCGCAAGCCGCATATATTCCTTCAGCCAAAAGTCCGTCATCGTCGGATTGGCGGCAAGCCAGTTGCCGTAGACGATATCGCGGTTGTCGCGGGCGAATGCGGCGGCGTAATCGTTGGAGGCGCGGATTTCGTCTTCGTCGGTCATCCGCCAGGTACGATAGATGTCGAGGATGCCGCGGACGCTGCGCGTGCGAAAACCATCCGCCATTTCCGCTTCGGTCTGGAACGTGCGCTTGCGCCGGAAAACGCGCTCGGCATTAGCCAGCTCCTCGACGCTGCGATGATGCAGGCCGGCGCGGGTGGAAAAATGCGAATGGCAATCGAAATAGCGCACGAATAAAATTCACTTCTTGTCGTAACGCTGATCGAGAATTCGCTTCGGTTTGCCTTCGCGCCCGCGGTTCGACCATTCCATCAGCGCGTCCTCCGACGACAAGCTCGACGTCAAGCTTAAGCCCGAGGTCGGAATGCAGCCGCTTTTCGATATGCTCCTTGAGCCCGTCCCAGCCCGGCGCGTCGCTGCGCACCTCGACCTTCACCGTCATCTCGTCACGCACGACGCCGTCGCGCACGTTGCGCTCGGCGATGCAGAGCCATTCGCCGGTGGTGCGATCGTCGCTCTTGATCGCTGGCAGGCAGGCCTGCGGCCAGATGCTCACGCCGCGGATGCGCACCATGGTGTCGCTGCGGCCGAGCATCTTCTGCATGCGGCGGAAGCAACTGCCGCATTCGCAGCGGTCGGTCGCCACGATACGGGTGAGGTCGCGCAGATTAAAGCGGATCATCGGCTGCTGGCGGCGGTGCAGGATGGTGCACACCATGTTGCCGATCTCGCCATCCTTGACCGGCTTGTTGTCCTCGATGCCGACGATCTCGAAGAACGTCGAGTCCTCGTGGAAGTGCAGGCCGGCCTGATGCTGGCACTCGAACGCGCCCATGCCCATCTCGTGGGTGCCGTACATGTCGTAGACCTTGCAGCCCCACAGCGCTTCGAGCTGATTGCGGAAAGTATTTTCGGTATCGGGCCCCAAGCCGCAGCCGAGGAACTTTGTCTTAAGGTCACGCACGTCGAATTTCAGTTCGTCGCGCGCCACCTTGGCCAGTTGGGTGGCGTATTCAGGGCGCACGTACCAGACATTGGTGCCCCATTCCTGCGCGATCTCGATCTGCCGCCGCGATGACGTTACCGCTCCGGTGCCGGTGGTGATTGGCAGCGCGCCGAGATAATCGTGGGCGCCCTTGTAAGCGCACCAGCCGGCATTGCCGAGCGAGCAGGTGTGCGGGATTTGCAGCCGGTCGCCGGGGCGCACGCCGCAAATGTAGAATACGCGCGCGATGGTCAGGCCGTTGAGCTCCCATTCGAGCGGGGCGTAGAGCGTCGGGCGCGGCTTGCCGGTGGTGCCGCCGCTGGTCTGCAGTTTCAGCGGCTGGGTCTTTAATATCTTGTCGACATTGCCGTTGATCAGGCCGAATGGCGGGTTCTCTTCCTGGTCTTTCTTGATGTCGGCGGAATCGAAAGTCGGCAGCTTGCCGATATCGTCGATGCTCCCGATATCGCCCGGCTCGAGGCCAGCAGCCTTCCAGCGCCGCTTGTAGAATTCGTTTTGCCACCCGGTCTTCATCAGATCGAGAAACTGCTCGTTCTGAAAGGCGCGGATTTCGTCGGCCGACCATTTCCATCGGGTCTTTGCGAAAACATCCGGGACCGGATAGCGCCGGTAGAGCGCATCCCAATCGATCGAGTGGTGATAGATCGGCAGCGAGGTCTCGGCGACCGTGCGCTCCATGACGGACATTTTCATCTCCAGGTTCATTGCATGCGGCGGCGGGGAAGCCGCGCGGGCAAAAAGACTCGGTAACGGCGATCAGGTTTTATAATCGGGCGCGATGCGGTCGAGCTTGCGCAGCAGCGCGCGCCACGTCATCTGGTTGAACGGTTGATTGCCGTCGGTGATGATCTTGGCTTGTCCGATGGTGGCATCAAGAACCGCCTGCGGTGGCACGTAAGGCTTGATCGCGCCGGCCGACGAGCGGACCTGCGTTTCGCAGGCGCGGATCACCAAAAACGCCAGCATATAGGCTTCATGAACCGTATGGCCCCACAGCACGAAGCCATGGCCACGTTGCAGCACGATCTGGCTGTCGCCGAAATTCTTGGCGAGCCGGACGCCTTCCTCGGGTGTCGAGAGCAGGCCCTCGTAATCGTGGTAGCCGATCGGGCCGAGCCATAGCGCGTACTGGTTGCCGCGAATGAGCCCTTGTTCCTGCATCGCCACCGCGGTCGCATACTTGGTATGCAAATGCATGACGCATTGCGCCTGCGGATAGGCGTCGTAGATGCCCTTATGAAACGGGAAGGCGAATTTGTGCGGCAGTTCGTCGCTCGGCTCGACATGGTTGCAGTTCTCGTCGAGCTTATGCAGGTTCGAGGCCGTCACCTCCTCGAACAATATGGCCGCCGGGTGCATCAGAAACTGGTTCGGATGATTTGGGACTCGGGCCGACAGGTGCGCGAACAGCAATTCGTCCCAATCCTGCGCGGCGGCAAGCCGGAAGGCGCCGGCGAGATCGACGCGGACCTGCCATTCGGCGGGGTCCATGCCGGGCTTGAGGCTGCGAGCGGCGCTGGTTGCGGCATTCACGGCGTGTCTCCCCGAATCCGCTCAAGTTCGCGCCGTTCTGCGGCGCGCGGCTTGGCGTAAATTATGTCCGCGCCCCGCCGCATTGTCCATGACCACGGCTATGCTAAAACTGCATCGATGACAGACGCTACAGTTCTCGGCCGCGAGATGCGCCGCGCCCCGCCGCGGGTTGACGAAAGCAAGCTTTCACAAGCGCTGCGGGATTTGTTCGCAAGCTGGCGGCATTCACTGCAGGAGGCGTTCAAGGGCCTCACCGCGAGCGGGGAGGTCGTGCCAAACCTGTTCCCGCTGCGCGCGACCGGCGTCTCGACGGCGCCGATGCGCGATGCTGTCAATGAATTTATTGCCTCGCTCGATGCCGCCCAAAGCGCGGCCGTGAGTTTCCCGGTGCACAGCGAGGTGTGGCGGCACTGGAGCAATATCCACCGCAACGTGATGCGGCACGGGCTGTGCTTTGCCGAGCTCACCGGGCGACAGCGCGAATTGGCCTATGCCGTCATGCGCGCCGGGCTTGGCGCGCGCGCCTATGACACCGCGCGCAACGCCATGCGGCTCAACGAGCATCTGGCCGATCTCACCGGACTGCCCGAGGAGTTCGGCGAGTTTTTCTACTGGATCAGTATTTTCGGCGTACCCTCGCCGGATCAACCCTGGGGCTGGCAGATCGACGGCCACCACTGCAACATCAATTGCTTCGTGCTCGGCGACCAGATGGTATTGACGCCGATGCTGCTCGGCTCCGAGCCGGTTCTGGCGGAATCCGGAAAATATAAGGGCACCACAGTGCTGCGCGAGGAGGAGGCGCAGGGTTTCGCGTTCATGAACGCATTGACCCCGGAGCAGCGCGCCAAGGCGACGATCGGCTATGACCTGCCGTTCGACGGCTACGCATCCGGGTTCAAGGACAACGTCGTCGTGCCTTATGTCGGCCTGAAAGCCGCCGAGATGACGCCCGTGCAGCAGGTTTTGCTCGCCGATCTGATAAAACTTTACACCGACCGGCTGCCGCCGGCGCACGCGAGCCTGCGGCTGGAAGAGACCAAGCGTCATCTCAACGAAACGATTTTTGCCTGGATCGGGCAATTCAATCCGGTCGCGCCGTTTTATTATCGGATCTACAGCCCGGTGATTTTTATCGAGTTCTATCACCAGCCCGGCGTGGCGCTGCCGAACACCGGCTATAACCGCCGCCACGCGCACGCGCTGGTTCGCACGCCCAACGGCAATGATTATGGCCGCTCGCTGCTGCGGCAATATCAAACGCAGACCAAGCAGGTCTGAAAACTACGCCGTGTGGCCGCCCAAAACTTCCGCGATCCAGTCGCAGATGAATTCGCGCGTCGGCGCGACATTGTCGACGCCGCAATGTTCGGCGCCGCCGTCGGCCAGCGTCTGCACGTGAAGCTCGGCTTTGGGACTTGAGACACAGTCGGCGATCAATTGCTTGGCCTGGCTTAGCGGAATCTGCCGATCGTTCTCGCCGTGAATGCACAGGATCGGGCATTTGATCTGATGCAAAATGCCCTTGAGCGACAGCTTTGCGGAAACCTCGAGAACCTCTTCGACCGAGGATTTTCCGAACACCCAGGCGACGTGGTCCCAGTAATGCGGCACCGGCAGCCGTTGTTCCGTGGCCTCATAACGCCGCCGCTGCGTCTCGCCCCAGTCGTAATTGGCGCCCCAGGCGACGGCGCACTTAAAGCGCGGCTCGAACGCGGCGGCGCGCGGCGCATGATAGCCGCCGAGCGACAGCGCCATCATGCCGATGCGGTTGCGATCGATACCGGGCTGCGATTGCAGAAAATCGACGGCCGCCTTGGCCGGCACTTCGGCGTCGGGTCCGTTGTGCAGTCCTTTCAAGCGCAGCGACTCGCCGACGCCGGGATTGTCGACAACCAGCGTTGCGATGCCGCGCGCCGCAAGCGCGTCGGGAACGCCGAGGAGGTAAATAATCTCCTTGGTGACGTCGAGCCCGTCGAAATGCACCATGCAGGGCGCGTCGATGCCGGTCGATTGCGCCCCGACCAGAAGCGCGGGCAGCGTCGTGGTCAGATACGGCACTTCGACGCGCCGGCAATTCGCCCGGGTATGTTTGAGAAACAGCGAAAAGCAGTCGAGCGCCTCGCGATAGGCTTGCATGCGCGGCGCGAAATCCGGCCGCTGCATCCGCTCGGCCTGAATATAGAATATGAACGCGCGCCGGTATTTCGCGCCGGCGCTGAGCAGCCGGCCGCGCGCCTCGTCGGCCGCGGCGAGCCGCTTGAGCTTGGCGCCAAGCCCGGTCCAGTTTTCGAAAAACTTTTCCGCCGCGGCATTGTCGCGAGCCTTCGCCAAAGGCCGCAGTGCGCGCGATGCGTCGTCGATATCGCCGATGGCGCCGCCCATGCCGAGGGCGAGGTTCACGGCCATGTTCCACACGTAATTGTCTTCGAAGTACTCGTACATTTTATTTCCCGGCGCGGCAGGTTGCGATCAAGGCGATCGCACGTAACGGATCATCCGGCAACTAGGCCGATTGTGGAAGGACGTAAGCGACGGCGTGTTACGGCAGAAAATATCCTCATTCCTCCTTCAATCCGTAAGCCAGATTGTTGCCGGTTGCGCCATAATATTTGTAGGGCAGGAATTTCCCGGTCATGCCGATCTTGACGCGATCGCCCTTGGGGTCGGCCTGGCGCGTGATGTCCATATCGAAATCGATCGCCGACATGATGCCGTCGCCGAATTCCTCTTCGATCAGCGCCTTCAAGGCCGGGCCATTGACCATGATCAGCTCGTAGAACCGGTAAATCAGCGGATCTGTCGGCGGCATCGGCGTGCCGGTGCCGCGGAACGGCACCTCATTGAGCAGCGTCTGCTCGCTCTTGGACAGGCCGAACAGTTTTGCGGCGTTGGCGGCCTGCGGCTTGGTCAATTTCATCTGCCCCAGAATTGCGCCGGTCACCAGGATCGGCGACATGCCGCCGACCTGCTCGCAGATATATTTCCAGGTCCAGCCTTTCTCGCGTTTGATATCGAGAAGTTTTTCGGTAAGGGCGGTGCGGGTCATTTAAGTCTTCCTTGTTGGCTAACTCGATTGCGATTAGCCGCGCTGAGCCCCGGTCGGATTGAAGTGTATCGCGGGCGGCGTCGGTCGCGTAGCCGGGACCGAAGGCCGCGCCGTTGCGATGGCGGCGTTGCGATTTGCAGAAGAGGGCCGCATAGGATTAAATTCTGTTTGAGGTTATGTCTCTATCTAATTGTTTTCACGTATAAATTCGTCATCACGTGGCGCTTGATCCACAATCGTGCGTCGCCCGCCGGTTTCGGCTCCGGGTTTTTTTGTCTTTTTTTGCGGCGGCCTCTTACGCTCGCGTGCGGGGAGGAACGATTCGCCCGCAGCGGCGAAACCACGCGGTTGATATTCGCAGGCCTGATCTTAGCTGGCGACAATGCACGGGACAAAAACGAAACGGCCATGAAGCTCTTCAAATGCCAGCATTGCGGGCAACTCCTGTATTTTGAAAACACCGTCTGCGAGAAGTGCGGCTATCGGCTCGGCTTCATCCCCGAGATCATGAACATTTCCGCGCTGGAGCCCGAGGGCGAGGCGTGGCGGGCGCTTGCGGTGGACAAGAAGACCTATCGCTTCTGCACCAATGCCGAGTTCGAGGTTTGCAACTGGATGATCGAGGCCGACGCGCCCGATAGCTATTGCGCGGCCTGCCGGCATAACCGGACCATTCCCGACACGCGCGTTGCCGACAATGTCGTCGCCTGGCGCAAGATCGAGCTCGCCAAGCGCCGGTTGTTCTACACGCTGATGAAGCTCGATCTGCCGCTCGACGAAAAGGGCGACAATGGCGGCGAACGCCTGGTGTTCGATTTTCTGGCGAGCCCGAAGCACGTCGACGGCCCCCGCGTCATGACCGGCCACGACAACGGCCTGATCACGCTCGCGCTCGAGGAAGCCGACGACGCCGAGCGCGAGAAGCGGCGCACCACCATGCACGAGCCCTATCGCACACTGCTCGGTCATTTCCGCCACGAGGTCGGCCATTATTTCTGGGACGTGTTGGTGCGCGACGGCGGACTATTGGTGGCATGCCGCAAGATCTTCGGCGACGAGACCGCCGATTACGGCCAGGCGCTGGACGACTATTACGCCAACGGCGCCGTCGCCAACTGGCAGGAGAATTTCATCAGCGCCTATGCGACGTCGCATCCATGGGAGGATTTCGCCGAAACCTGGGCGCATTACCTGCACATTGTCGATACGCTGGAAATGGCCCGCGCCTTCGGCATGTATGTGCATCCGCGGCTGGCGCGGCCGGGCGAACTCGACGCCCAGGTCGATTTCGATCCGTACAAAGTACGCGAGGCCTTGCCGCTGATCGAAACCTGGCTGCCGTTGAGCAACGCGCTCAACAGCCTCAACCGGACCATGGGGCTTCTCGATATCTATCCCTTCATCCTGTCGCCGCCGGTGGTCGAAAAACTGTCCGCGATTCACGACCTCATCCACGGCAACACGCCGCCCGACCGCGCGGCAAATGCTGCGAAATCGGTGGCCGCGAAATCGGCGGCTGCGAAATCGGCAGCCTAAGCGTCGCCGCGCGGCGCCGCTTTTTTCGCGCGAAATTCCCTCTTGAGGCGCCCGCAATTCCCTGTTCTGTTGCGTGTTGAATTCGCGGTTGTGTAGGGTGGGCATTGCGCTCGCGCTCTCTAACCGCGTGGGCAAAATCGTCGAGCGCAATGCCCACGCGGTGAGCCGGAGCGAACGATTTTACCCACCCTACGGCCTGAATTCGCAGAACGGGTGAGGGCAATGCTCAAGTCGAACCGGGAGAAAGCCTCGCATAAGGCGATCAAGCAAGACCTGATAGCCGCCGGAAAAGTGCTGGTCGCCGAGGGCCAGGACGATTTCACCCGCGGCCATATTTCGTTTCGCCTGCCCGACAATCCAAAACTCTTCTTCATGAAGGCGCACAGCATCGGTCTCGACGAGATCACGATGCAAAATATTCTTACCATTGATCTCGACGGCAATGTCGTCTCAGGCACCGCGCGCCGGCACAGCGAGGTCTTTATCCATTCCGAGATTCTTAAGGCGCGGCCCGACGTCAATTGCGTCATTCACACCCATCCGACCTATTCGACCGCGCTGTCGTCGACCGGCCGCACGCTCAAATGCTACAGCCAGCCCGGCGCGCTGTTCTACGAGGCGCTCGGCACCTATACCGACACCATCAATCTGATCCGCAGTCCCGCCATGGGCGCGGGCGTGGCGCGCGCACTCGGCTTCGGCCGCGGCGTATTGTTGAAGAACCACGGCGTCGTGGTCACCGGCGCCACCATTGCGGAAGCCGTCATCGGCACCATCATGCTGGAGAACGGCGCCATGGTGCAGTTGATCGCGGAAACCGCCGGCGAAGTGGCGCCGGAATTTCCGCGCGCCGACATCGAGAAACTGCGCGACGACATCACCCGGCCCGAGCAATTCCAGATCAATTTCGATTATCTCGCGCGCCGGGTGAAGCGGCGCGGCAAGTAACTGTAATCCGTCACCCTGAGGTCGCCTCGCAGCGGCCCTCGAAGGGGGCGGCAAAAAAGTCGGCCGTAGCCGACTTGGCCACCAGCACGTAGGGTGGGCTGAGCGCAGCGAAGCCCACGCGGATATGCGCGGCAGTAGTTGTAGGGTGGGCAAAGGCGCGCAGCCCGTAGGATGGGTAGAGCGAAGCGAAACCCATCGCCTCGGCGGTTTTGCAATGCTGAGGCGATGACCAACTATCGACGCAATTTTATTTCCGGCGGCAGCTTTTTCTTCACGGTAAATCTCGCCGAACGGCGGCTGCGTCTGCTTACCGATTACATCGATTTGCTGCGCCAAGCATTCCGTGAAGTGCGGCGGCGCCATCCGTTCGAAATCGACGCGATCGTTGTCCTGCCCGATCATCTGCATGCGGTTTGGACATTGCCGCAAGATGATGCTGACTTTGCGCTGCGCTGGCGGCAGATCAAATCGGCATTCTCCCGCGCTCTGCCGGCAGGCGAGCGGATTTCAGAGAGCCGCGCCGGCAAAGCCGAGCGCGGCATCTGGCAGCGGCGCTATTGGGAGCACACGTTGCGCGACGAAGCGGATCTCGCGCGGCACGTCGATTACATTCTTTTCAATCCGGTGAAGCATGGACATGTCAGCCGAGTGAGAGATTGGCCGTATTCGTCGTTTCATCGCATGGTGCGGCTTGGCGTCTATCCGCTCGACTGGGCGGGAGATGCGGTGGACAATGAGCGCGGTTTCGGGGAGCGATGATGGGCCGATAGAAAGATGATGGGTTTCGCTACGCTCTACCCATCCTACGGGTTGCGCCTTGTCACTTTATTAGTGACACTCTCTTGACATCCGTCACCATATCGGATACAATCCCCCATCTCGTTCACGGAGGGGCCTTTCGCGAGGGTACTTTCGCGAGGGTACTTTCGAAAGTGGAACGAGGGCGGTCCCCGCGCGCGGCGTTACGAGCCGCGCCCGGGCGGCTCCGGGCATCATTCACGCCGGTACTACGGCCGGCGCGGGAGGTGCTGTCCCTGGACTGGGACAGGTGATGGCGGGTAACGCCCGCTGGATCCACGTCCCAGGAAGCATGGCCTGGAGCTGAGCCAGTAGGGCCAAAAGCCTCCGGCGAGAGCCGCGGTGGAGCGCCGAAAGGCGAGCGCGTCCCGCTGGACGCGCGCCGCGGCGACGGTTGGATGGGCGGCAACGCCCGTCACCCTGACGCGGCCAATGGTTGGATGCGCCTTTCGGCGCTTCGCCTCCCTTCTTTTTGGGAGGTTCTTGAAATTTCCTTTTGCAAAACCTCGGGCGCGAATGCGTCGCGAGAACGGTGAAGAATTATCCGCCCCCGCGATAGCGGGGGGGTATAGCGATATCCGCTAAAGTAGGCCACTCGACGCGACGCCTGAATCGGATTGTGGCCTTCCCGCCCCCCGCACCGAACCACGGACGAAAGTGCGTACTCAGGATGCGTTACGTCGAATGGCTCGCCTCTACCTCGCCAGCCAAAATGCGGCTTCAATGCCTCGCTGTGACGGGCTAACGATGCCAATCCCTACCTTGAAAAATTCGTCATCTCCAAACGCTGTTTTCGACGTGGCTTTCCCGCTAGCGCGGGGCGGGATGAAGAAATGCATCGCGAGAAGGAGAACTATTGCCATGAGCAAAAGCGAAGAGAAGCTGTCGCCGCACGAATGGCAGGCGCGCCATGACGCCGCCTGCGCGATCGTCGCGCGGAAATATTGCGACATGTTCGCGTTCTGGCGCGACTGCCGGTACAGGCCGTGCCGCAGCGCCAGGCGATGCAGGGGGGATCAGGGCGCTTGTCTGCAAAGCCGATGGCAGAGCGTTCCGTACGACGCCGGCGTTGCCGCGCACGATCGGATGCTGGCCGAGGCGTCCGCAAATGCCGACCGCTTCATCCGAATGGCCCACCACTATGCGCACTATTCGCTTTGCCTGCACGATGCGAAGAATCAGAAAACCCGCGCCAAAACTCAAGCCGAGTCGTAATTGTGCGATTAGTCGCGCTCGCAATGACGGTTTGGACCGTGCTAGAAACGGGCCGCGGGAAAGACCGTGAGCCGACAGGAGTGACGATGCCTCGCATGAAGGGCGCCGAACTGATCACCGAATATCTGATCGAGAACGACATTCCCTATGTCTTCGGCATTTGCGGGCATGGCAATGTCGGCATGCTCGATCCGCTCTACCAGGCGCGTGACCGCATCAAGCTCGTTTCGCCGCGCCACGAGCAGGTCGCGGCTCATATGGCGGACGCCTATTTCCGCGTGCGCCACAAGCCGGTGGCGACGCTGACCTCGTGCGGGCCGGGCTCCGCCAATATCGTGATGCCGCTCGCCTGTGCGCTGACGGATTCCTCGGCGCTTCTGGCCATCACCGCCAACGTGCCGACGTCGCAGTTCAACCGCAGCCCGTTCCAGGAGATCAACCGGCATTTCCAGGCCGATTTCGTCAATGTCATTCGTCCGGTGGTCAAGCGCAGCTTTCAGCCGACCCGCGTCGACATGCTGCCGCTCGCGTTGCGCCAGGCGATGACGACGATGCTGTCGGGCCGGCCCGGACCGGTGAATATCGACGTGCCGTTCAACGTGTTCCAGGAGGAGGACGAGGTCGAGCTGCCGCCGGCGGCGCCGCCGCTCAACGCACAACGCAGCGGCGCCTCGCCCGAGGAGATTTCCTGCGCGCTCGATATGATCCTTGCCGCACAGCGGCCGGTGCTCTTCATCGGCCACGGCGTGACGCTGTCGGAAGCGAGCCGCGAACTGACCGAGTTCGCCAAAAAGCTCGGCATCCCGGTGATCTCCTCGCCCAACGGCATGGGCTGCCTCGACATGACCGATGCGCTGTCGCTCGGCTTCATCGGGCGTAACGGCGCGTTTCCCGCCAACGAAGCCGGCCGCCGCGCCGATCTCGTCATTGCCATCGGCGCACGCTTCGACGACCGCTCGGCCTCGTCATGGATGCCGGGCTATTCGTGGAATTTCCCGCACACCAAACTCATCCATGCCGACGTCGATCCGGCCGAGCTCGGCCGCAATTATCCGCCGGACCTCGGCCTTCTTGCCGACGCGCGCACGTTTCTGCGCCAGCTTCTCGCCGAACTCGAACGCCGCCGGGTAAAACTCGGCGCCACCAAGGAATGGCTCGCCGACATCGCCAAATGGCGCGCCGAATGGGAAAAATTCGTGGCTCCGAATTTCGAGCTGCACACTTCGCCGCTGCGGCCCGAGCGGGTGGTCGCCGATTGCCAGGCGGTGCTGCCGCCGGACGCCATCATCTGCTGCGACGTCGGCGTCAGCCACAACTGGTACATGCAGTTCTGGAACGCGCGGAAGCCGCAGACCATGCTCAACTCCTGGGGCTTTTCCGCCATGGGTTTTGGCGCCTGCGGCGCGCTCGGCGCAAAACTTGCGGCGCCGGACCGGCCGGTGGTCGCGGTCACCGGCGACGGCTGCTTCACCATGGTGCCGCACGTGCTGTGCACCGCGGTCGAATACAACATCCCGGTGGTGTGGGTGATCTGGAACAATTTCGGCTGGGTCTCGATCCGCGACATTCAGCTCGGCATGTTCGGCGGCCGCGAATACGGCACCATGTTCCATGAAGGCCCCAACAACAAACCGTTCAATCCGGATTTTGCCGCCTGGGCCAAGGCCACCGGCGTCGACGCGCTGACCGTGACCAAGTCGCAGGATTTCCGCGGCGCACTCGAGCACGCGGTCAAGGCCAACAAGCCGTTCGTCATCGACGTGCATGTCGACGCCGAAGTGCGCCCGCCGTCGACCGGCGCCTGGGAATTGCCGCCGACGCCGTATAAGGAGCCGGTGTTCGGCCAGCGCTTCATTCCCGATGCCGCGCCGGTGAAGTGAGCGCGAAGTGACCGAGACGGTCGCCGCAATCCTCAACGCCTATCGGAGCGGCGCGGTGACGCCCGCGGACGTCGTCGCGCGCAGCTACGCGCGCATCCGCGCCCATGACGATCCGGCGATCTTTATAACGTTACGCGACGAGAAAGACGTTCTCGCCGAAGCCAAAGCGCTTGCCGGCGGCGACAAGGCGCTGCCGCTCTACGGCATCCCGGTCACGGTGAAGGACAATATCGACGTCGAAGGCCTGCCGACCACCGCCGCCTGTCCGGCTTTTCTCTATCGCGCCAAAAAGGACGCAATCGCCGTGGCGCGGCTGCGCGCGGCCGGCGCGATCATTCTTGGCAAGACCAATCTCGACCAGTTCGCCACCGGCCTTGTCGGCGTGCGCACGCCTTACGGCATCGGCCGCAACCTGTTCGACGCAAAATTCATTCCGGGCGGATCGAGCACCGGCGCCGCGCTCGCCGTCGGCGCCGGCATCGCGCCTGTCGCGCTCGGCACCGACACCGCGGGATCGGGCCGTGTGCCCGCCGCATTTGCCAATATCGTCGGGTTGAAGCCGAGCCTTGGCATGGTCTCGACTGCTGGCGTCGTGCCGGCCTGCCGCACGCTCGATTGCGTTTCGGTTTTCGCACTCACGGTGGATGACGCGATTGCGACGCTTGCTGTCATCGCCGGTCCGGACGAGGCCGATCCTTATTCGCGTTCGCGTCCCTTGGGCGCCGTCGGACCGGTGCCGCGGGGCATCAAGCTCGGCGTGCCGCTTGCCGCGCAGCGGCTGTTCTTCGGCGACAAGCTTGCCGCCGCCGCTTACGACGCGGCGCTCAAGTCCTTGGCCGGTCTCGGCGCGAGCATCGTCGAAGTGGATATGGAACCGTTCCATGCCACGGCGAAGCTTCTTTATGACGGGCCTTGGGTGGCCGAGCGTTATCTCACCATCAAAGACTTGCTCGCGTCTTCGCCGGACGCCATTCATCCGGTGACGCGGCAGATCATTGCCGCCGGTGCCAAGGCCACTGCCGCCGATGCGTTCACAGCGTTCTACAAGCTCGAAAGATTCCGCCGCATGCGCGACCGCGCGTTCCGCGCCATCGACGCGCTGATACTGCCGACGGCGCCGACGATCTACACGATCGAGCAAGTTTTGGCCGATCCGATCGCGCTCAACAGCAAGCTCGGCACCTACACCAATTTCGCCAACCTGCTCGATCTGTGCGGGCTCGCGCTACCGTCCTCGATGCGCCCGGACGGACTGCCGTTCGGCGTCACTTTGCTTGCGCCGGGCGGGCAAGACGCGATGCTGGCGTCGGTCGGCCGGCAATTCCAGGCTTCGACCGGCCTGCCGCTCGGCGTGCTGGAATAGTGACGATCAATGCGCCACCGCCGCATCGTCGACAAACATCACGCTGCAATTCTTTGCGCTCTGCTGACAGAATTTAAGCGCGGCCGCGCGCGCCGCTTCGACGGTCCGCATGCCGCTCTTCCAGCCGAAATGACCGTCCGGGGCCAGCGCGAACGCCTTGTGTGGCGCGTCGATCAGAAATGTCGCAAAAGCGTCCTGGCCGTTGGCGCCGAGCTGCGGCGGCGCGGTGATCGAGGGCGGCGGCAGCGGCAACGGCTCCGCGCGCATTGTCAGGTTCTGCGCTTGCAGGAATTGTTCGACATAGGGCGTCCAGGCCGCGATGCCGGCCGGCGAAAACAGCGTGTGGCCGTCGCTGCCGAACGCCGGCGCGGCGACGAAATCGACATTGCCGCCGCCCGCGGTGAACGCCGCCTTGAGCTGCTGCGCCAAAGCCGGTCCGAAGAAATGATCGTTTTCAGCATAGACCCACAGCATCGGCACGCGCGAGCGTTTGCCGAAGGCTTGGAAGGCGTCGATCAGCCGGTCCGGCCGGCACACTTTGTCGGTTTCCTCCGAGCCGCGGCCGCCGGCAAAACTGATCGCGGCGACGAGACCGGGCGGCGGATCGGCGGTGAGTGCGACGGTGGCGAAGCCGCCCGCCGACACGCCGACCGCGATCAGCCGCGCCGGGTCGACGTCAGGCCGGTGCGAGACAAATTCGAGCGTGGTCTTGAGATCGTCGGCGCCGGCGAACCCGGCATCGGTGTAATCGGGATTGGCGCAGCCGCCGAAAGTTTCCGCCCAGCCGCCGTCGGAGCCGCCATAGCCGCGGCGCATCACGATCACCACGGCCCAGCCGCGCCGGGCAAATTCCAGCGCCTGCGGCAGCAGCCCGAGCGGCGTCATGCCGGGCCGCTCGGCCGGCGACCGCGGCGAGCCATGCGCGATCAGCGCCAGCGGATAGCGGCCTGGCCCGCTCGGGCGGACGAACAGGGCTTCGAGCGTGCCCAAATCGCCGCCCAGCGGCACGCGCAGCGGCTGCAGGACAAACGGACCGTCCGCCCGCGCCACGCTCATGGCGGCGAGCGTCCAGCAGACAACCACGACAATGCACTTCCACCCCATGCGCACCGCCCGGCGGCTACTTCGATTCGTCGATGACACTCACATGCGCGGCGACGACGCGCCAGCCTTGCGGGAAACGCACCCAGGTCTGCATCTGCCGGCCGACTCTGCCGGGTGTCGTAGGACGATAGAAGAGCGTCGAAGCCACGGCGAAATCGCGGCCGTAAGTGCTGATGACGGTTTTGGACAAAGTGCGCGCAAGACCGGCCGGTGATCGCGCGGCGCGAAACGCCTTGATCTCGTCGATGCCATGGAGATTCTCCTCGCTGCCGTAACGAATGGTGCGCGCATCGTGATGAAATAGCGCGTCGAGCGCCGCGACATCGTTCGATACCAAAGCCTTTTCGTAGCGCTCGAACGCAACTTTAACTTCGGCGACGACCTCCGGCAGGTCGAGCTGCATTATTATCTCCTCGATGGAATTGTCAGCCCCCGCTATCGCGGGCGGGACGAAGTTACATCGCCGGCCGCATCGCTGCGACCACGCCCTTGCGTTCGAGCGCGTGCGCGAGCCGCAGCGCCACGTCCTCGCGCCAGGGCGCGGCGATGATCTGGACCGCGATCGGCAGCGGCGAAAGCGGCACCGGCACGGCCACCACCGGCAGGCCGATGAAGGAAATCGGCTGCGTATAGAGGCCGAGATTGGCGCGCACCGGCAATTCGACGTCGCCGTGCATGAAGGTTTTTTGCCCGATCAACGGCGCGGTGCATGGCGTCGCCGGAGCCAGAATTGCGTCAACCTCCTTGAACAGCTGCAAAACCTGCTCGTGGTACCAGCGGCGGAATTTCTGCGCCTTCACCGTCAGCGCGGCCGGCGCCATGGCGCCGGCAAGCAAGCGGTCGCGCACGGCGGGATCGAAATCCGGCGCACGCTTGCGCAGCCGGTCGAGATGCAGGCTCGCGCCTTCGGTCGCGGTGATGATGAATGCCGCCGAGCGGGCGCGCTCGGCCTGTGGAATTTCGATGTCGCGATTGGCGCCGAGGGCTGAGGCGACGCGGTCGATGGCGTAGCAGGCCTCGCCGCTCTTGCATTTGAAATAATCCGACGCGACGGCAACGCGCAAACCGTCGGCGCCGAGGTCGAGAAGCGGCGTCACCGGATCGGCGGGACGATCGGCGCAGGCGGCATCGTCAGGATCGAAACCCTGCATGGCGTCATAGGCGAGCGCGAGATCGCGCGCGCTGCGCGCGAACGGGCCGAGATGGTCGAGGCTCGCGACAAACGGAAACGTCCGCGCGCGGGTGAGCCGGCCGTAAGTGGGTTTAAGCCCAAAGATGCCGCACAGCGACGACGGCACCCGGATCGAGCCGTTGGTGTCGGAGCCGAGCGCAAGCGGCACGAGTTCCGCCGCCGACCGCGGCGCCGGACCCGCCGGACGAGCCGCCGGCCATGCGGTTGTGATCGTGCGGATTGCGCGAGGGGCCGTCGTGAATATTCTCGCCGGTGAAGTCGTAGGCGTATTCGCCCATATTGAGCGCGCCGAGAAGAATGGCGCCGGCGGCTTCCAGCCGCTCGATCAGAGCGGCGTCGCGGCTGGCGGGCGGATCGTCGCGGTTGATTTTCGAGCCGGCGAGCGTCGGCAGGCCGGCGACGTCGAACAGATTCTTGACCGCGAACGGCACGCCGGCGAGCGGGCCGGCCGGCTCGCCGCGCTCGCGTGTGGCATCGATCGCCTGGGCGCGAAGGAGCGCACGCTCGTCGGTCACCGCGGTAAACGAATTGAGCACCGGGTCGCGCTCGCGGATGCGCGCCAGCGCCGCCTCGACCACGGCGACGGCACTCGCCCGGCCCGAAGTGACCGCTGCGGCGATGTCGGCCGCGGTGGCGAAATCGAAATCGGCGGCGGGCGTATCAAGCATGGAATATCGGCGCGGGTTCGGCGTCGTCGGGCAAAGCGAATTCCTCGACCAAAGCCGCATGGCGCAGGATCAGGTGCAGATTGAATGTGACGCCGGCCTCCCAGGACGGATCGAGCGTCAGCGACAGCGCCTGCGCGGCCGCCGCCACCAGCGCCGCTTCGTCTTGCCCCGCGGGCGCGGGAGCGCTATGCGGTGGCTTCTTATGCCGCGCGGCCGGCTCGGTTTTTGCCGGCTTGGCTTTTTTTGCGGTCTTGCGTTTCATGACGCGGCTTTTTGCTGCGGCAAAAATTCCTCGGCGAAATGGCAGGCGACCTGATGCGCGCCGAAACTGCGCAGCGCCGGCATGGTGGTCTTGCAGGCATCGGTGCCGCGCGGGCAGCGGCCGTAGAAGCGGCACACATTCGGATCGGGATCGACGGGGCTGCGCGGCTCGCCGATCAGGCGCAACCGTGCGACGCCATCGTCATGCAGCCGCGGCACCGCGGCGACCAGCGCCTGGGTATAAGGATGCAGCGGATGCTCGAAGACTTCGTCGGCCGGGCCGGATTCCACGATCTTGCCGAGATACATCACCAGCACGCGGTTGCACAGCAGCCGCACCACCGAAAGATCGTGCGACACGAACAGATAGCTCATGCCGAATTCTTTCTGCAGGCGTTGCAACAATTTAAGAATCACGACCTGAACCGAAACGTCGAGCGCCGCGGTCGGCTCATCGAGCACAAGGAGTTCGGGCTCGACCCCAATGGCGCGCGCAATGCCGACGCGGGCGCGCTGGCCGCCGGACAATTGATGCGGATAACGCGGCAATAGCGCGAGCGGCAGCCCGCATTGGCTCGCCACGGTCTCGACGCGCTCGGTGAGCGCCTTGCCGCGCAATTTGCGCAGCCGGCGCAGCGGATCGGCGATGGCGTCGAACGCGGTGAAGCGTGGGTTGACGCTTTCGCCGGCGTCCTGAAACACCATCTGAATGCGGGCGCGATCGCGGTCGCGGGCGAATACGCGGGCCGGCTTGACCGACACTTCGCGCGCGCCGAGCTTGACGATGCCGTCGCTGACGTCGATCAGGCGGGTCAGCGCACGCACCAAAGTCGATTTGCCGCAGCCGGATTCGCCGACGAGGCCAACCGTCTCGCCTTGCTCGACGGTAAAGCTGACATTGTCGACGGCATAGACTTTCGGCAGCTTCTCGACGCCACCGGCGATGCGCCGCTTCAGCCGCGTCCAGGCGCCCGGGCCGCCGGCGACCGGAAACACTTTCGAGACTTCGGCAACGTCGAGCAAAGTTGTCATGCCGCGCTCACTTTCGGCGCCGCGATGGTCCGTTCGGGCAGCGGATTCCAGCAGGCGACGATATGGCTTTCGCCCGGCGCCGGCCGCGGCAGCGGTTGCGCGCAGGCGGCAAGCTTGCGCGGGCAGCGCTCGGAATAGCGGCACGCCGGCAGATCGGTGCGGCGCAGATCGGGCAGCGAGCCGGGAATCGACGCGAGCTCGTCGAGATGTTGCGCCGAGTCCGGCGTCGCCGCTATCAGCTCGGCGGTATAAGGATGGCGCGGATTGGCGAACAGTTCGGCGGTCGGCGCGTTCTCGACGACGTGGCCGGCATGCATGACCACGATGCGCGCGGAGCGCTGGCCGGCGAGCGCCAGATCGTGGGTGATGAAGACCGTCGCCATGCCCATCTCTTTGGCGAGATCGTTGACCAGATCCATGATCACCGCCTGCGTGGTGACATCCAGCCCGGTGGTCGGCTCGTCGGCGATCAGCACCGATGGTTTTGCCGCAAGCGCGATCGCGATCATGACGCGCTGGCACATGCCGCCCGACATTTCGAACGGATAGGCTTTGGTCCGCCGCTCCGGATCGGTGATGCCGACCGCGCGCAGCATGTCGACTGCCTTTGCCGGCGCATCGGCGCGCGACACCTTGCCGTGACGCATCAGCACGTCGGCGATCTGGCGGCCGACTGTGCGGATCGGATTGAGCGCGGTGCGCGGGTTCTGAAAAATCATCGCGATGTCGTGGCCGCGCACCTGCGCAAGCTTGCCGGGCTTGGCCGAGAGCAGATCGAGATCGCCGAGCATGGCGCGGCCGGCGGTGACACGGCCGGCCGGATCCTGAATGCCCATCACCGCATAGGCGGTGACCGATTTGCCCGATCCGGATTCGCCGACCAGTGCGATGGTCTCGCCTTTGTCGACGCTGAAACTGACATTATCGAGCGCGCGCACAATGCCGGAGCGGGTGCGGAATTCGACGCTTAAGCCTTCGACAGAAAGCGCGGCTGTCATGTCCGTCTCCTGGGGTCGACCAGGTCGCGCAAGCCGTCGCCGAGCAGATTGAAGCAGAACACCGCGACCATCAACGCGGCGCCGGGAAAGAACGCGATCCACCATTCGCCGGAAATGATATTGGCGGAGCCTTCGGCGACCATGATGCCCCATTCCGGCGTCGGCGGCCGCACGCCAAGCCCGATGAAGGACAGGCCCGCAGCATTGAGGATGGCGTAGCCCATGGTCAGCGACATCTGCACCACCAGGATCGGAAAGACATTGGGCAGAATCTGGAAGGTCAGGATACGCCATTCGCTGTTGCCCGAGAGCCGCGCGGCTTCGACATAGCCGGCCTCGCGGCGGATATTGGCCTCGGCGCGGGCGATGCGCGCATAGAGCGGAAAATTGATGATCGCGGTCGCCAGCACGATGTTTTGCACCGTGTTGCCGAGCGCCGCGACGATGCCCATGGCGAGCACGAACAGCGGGAACGCCATGATGGTGTCGGCGATACGGCTGACGATACGGTCGGTCCAGCCGCCGTAATAGCCGGCGGCGACACCGGCCAGCCCGCCCATCAGGAACACCAGCGCGACGGAAGCGATGGCGATGGTGGCGTCGAGGCGCGCCGCGACCACGACGCGGCTGAAGACGTCGCGGCCAAGTTGGTCGGTGCCGAACCAGTGTTCGAGCGACGGCGGCTTGAGCGTCGCCGAGGCTGCGCTCGCCAGCGGATCGTAGGGCACGATCCAGGGTCCGATCACGGCTGCGATCAGGATCAGCACGAACAGGCCGAAGGCAAGCCCGGTGACCGGATTTTCGGAAATGACATAGCGGCCATGACGGATGAGCGCGGCAAGTCCGCTTGGAGGCCGGGGCGCTACTGCGATATCGGTCATCCCTCAAGCCTCACGCGAGGATCGACGACGCCGTAAAGAACGTCGATCAACAGATTGAGCGCGACGTACATCACCGCCATGGTGAGCACAAAACCCTGCACCGGTGCGAAGTCCGACGCGATCAGCGCCTCGACCGCGAACGAGCCGATGCCGGGCCAGGCGAACACCTTCTCGACCAGCACATTGGCGCCGAGCAGAAACGAGAACACCATGCCGAGCGTGGTGATGACCGGCAGCATGGCATTGCGGAACGCATAGGTCATGACCACGGTGTAGGACGACAGTCCGCTGGCGCGTGCGGTGCGCACGAAATCCGCGGACAGCACCGCCAGCATCGAGGCCCGCGTCATGCGCGCGATCGGCGCCAGCGAGAAAATGGCGAGCGTCAGCCCCGGCAGGATGAGCTGCTTGAGGCTCGCCAGGAATATCCCGGGCTCGCCCGCGAGCAGGCTGTCGACCAGATAGAAGCCGGTCACGCGCGGCGGCGCGTCGAAGAAAACGTCGAGCCGGCCGAGCGGCGCCGGTGCCCAGCCGAGCCGGAAGTAGAACAGGTAGATCAAGAGGAGCCCGGTGAAGAACACCGGCAACGAGACGCCTGCCGTCGCCACGATGCGGCAGGTATGATCGATCCAGGAGCCTTGCTTGACCGCGGCGAGGATGCCGAGCGGAATGGCGATCACCATCGAGATGATCAGCCCGAACAGCGTCAGCTCGGCCGACGCCGGCAACCGCGAGACGATTTCGGCCGTCACTGGCTGGCCGGTGGCGAGCGAATTGCCGAGATTGCCGTGGGCGAGGTCGTCGACATAGTGCAAAAACTGCTTGGGCAGCGACTGGTCGAGGCCGAGCGATTTGCGGATATCGGCAATCGATTGCGGCGTCGCCGCGGGACCGGCGAAATACACCGCCGGATCGCCCGGCAACACGCGCGTCAGCAGGAACGTCACGATGATGACGCCGATCAGCGTCGGAATCACGGTGATGAGGCGTTTGAGAGAAGTCGTCAGCATTTACACTTCTCCACCTCTCCCCGCGTACGGGGAGAGGGAGGCCGTCACGCTTTCACGATCGAGCGATAGTCGACCTGGCGATGGAACCAGTAGGAGTAGCCGGAAATGTTGCCCTGGGTCGCGACGTTCAGATACGGCTGAAACAGCGGCACGCGCGGCACGTCCGTATACGCCATGGAAATGAAGCCCTCGACGTCGGTCGCGTATTTGGCGTTGTCGCCAGTGGCGGCGGCGTCACGGGCGCCGTTGATCAGCGCATCCATGGCCGGGTTGACGTAGCTCGGCGTGTTGAAGATCGCGTTCTGGCCGGAATAGCACCACAGGAAGAAGTATTCCGGATAATCGAGCCAGCCCGAGAAGAAGTTGATCATCAGCGGCATGGTCTTCTTGGCCATCTCGCTGCGCCAGTTCGCGCCCGGCACTTTGTTGATGGTCGAGGTGATGCCGATATGGCCGAGACTCTCCTGCAGCAATTCGGCGACCGGTTCGCATTTCACCGCGTCGCCGAGGTCGAATGAGATGGTGGTGTCGATGGGGGCGCCGCCGGCGTCGGCGATGACCGCCTTGGCTTTGTCGATATTGGTGGCATAGCCGGTGGCCTGCGGCCAGGCGATGGTCGAGACGGTATTCGAGGGGCCGCCGAACAGCGGATTGCAATTGCCGAACATCGCCGAGTCGACGATGTTCTGATACGGGATCGCGAAGGCCACGGCCTGGCGGATTTTCGGATTGTTGAACGGCGGGTTCACGACATTCATTTCCACGCTATACATGCCGTTGCCGATCGGATTGGAGATCATCTTGAGCTTGCCCTCCTGCTTCATCTCGGTGAAGTCCTTGGGGGGCAAATCGAACGAGATGTCGGCGTCGCCGCGCTCCATCAAAGCGCGGCGGTTGCCGCCTGAGGGGATGGTGCGCCAGATGACTTTCTTCAGTTGCGGCAGCTTGCCGCCAACCCAGTCATCGTTGCGCTCGTAGACGACTTCGGTGCCGGGCTGCCAGCTCGTCACCTTGAAGGCGCCGGAGCCTGCGGTATTGAGCTTGGTATATTCCAGGCCCCACGGATCCTGATCGGTCGCCTTCGACTTCACCAGTGCGGAATTGTAGATGCCGGGCACGATCACCGCGAGATCGGGAACGGTGAGCCGGTCTTTTTTCAGAAAATCGACGCGGAAGGTCGCGTCGTCGACGACGACGAACTGATCCTTGCTGGTGAGCGAGCCGACTTTCATCTGCACCGTAGGAAAGCCGCCGACCGACACGGCGCGGTCGAACGACCATTTCACGTCATTGGCGGTGACCGGCGTGCCGTCCTGAAATTTGGCGCTCTTCTTCAGCTTGAAGGTGACCGACATGTCGCCGACATTCATGTCCTCGGCGAGCTCGGGCTCGAAATTGTCGCGGTCGTAAGACAGCGAGCCGTCGGACAGCGTTTTCTTCGGATGCGTGATCAGCCGGTCGTAGCAATTCCACGACGCCTCATAGCCGGGCCGGTTGGTGCCGACGCCATGAATGTCGAGATTGTTGGGGCCGTTCTCGGTGACAAGCAGCAGTGTCTCGTTGCGGGCTTGGGCCTTGGCCGGCGACCAAACGGCGGGCGCCGGAACGGCGGCCGCGGCGGTGAGCGCTGTTACGGATTTGAGGAAGTCGCGGCGCTTCATTGAAGCCTCCCAGGTTGGCGCAATGGCTCGCGCATTGTTGGCTTGCACACTCTTCCGCAAGCGGCGTGCCACGCGGCGCGCCGCCGTTGCCGCAGCGCAAGCCATTGATTTGACGGATGTGTTGTGACGGCCGTGCGGCACCGAATGCGGTCCAGAGGCCTCCTAGGCAGTCGCCGCCCAATTATTAGGCAGTCGTTGTGAGGTCTGGCTCCGCGACTGCGATGCCGGGTCCAAGCGGACTCTTGCCGCCGCCATCGGCGTCAACGTCGCTGGCAATTTTTTTCGACGCGCCGGCCGCCGCGCCGGCGGCGCAAGCGCGTCGGCAAAACTTTCTCCGAATTAATGCGCCGGTCAGGTCGTTGTAAGCCGGCATGCCCCAAATGTACCGGCAACGGCCGCTGGGCCACAGCCATCGATGGAGACTATGTCATGACGCAGGACAATCCCGATTCACGTAAAGCCAGGGTCCTCACGGCCCGGCGCATCAAGCTTTTGGCGTCCGTCGCCGGCATCGGCGCGGCGCTGTTGCTTGCCGGCCTGAGTAACTACTGGCCGACCGGCTTCGCCACCCCGACCGCGAGCGCGGCCGACGCGACGCTCGATCATCCGGCCGGTTTCGCCGACCTCGTCACCAAAGTGAAACCCGCGGTGATCTCGGTGCGGGTCAAAATCCCCGCCTCCGCCGAGCCGGCGATGATGCAGGATGGCGGCGACGGCAACGGCAATAACGGCGACGACCAGCAGGCCATCCCCGCCCAGCCGGGCTCGCCGTTCGACAAATTCTTCCAGCAATTCGGCGATCAGTTCGGCCAGCAAGGCCAGCAAGGCCAGCAAGGCCAGCAAGGCCAGCAAGGCCAGCAAGGCCAGCAAGGCCAGCAAGGCCAGCAAGGCCAGCAAGGCCAGCAAGGCCAGAATTCGCCGCAACGCCATCAAACCATTGTCGGCGAAGGCTCCGGCTTCTTCATCTCGCCGGACGGCTATGCCGTGACCAACAATCACGTCGTCGATCACGCCAAATCGGTGCAGGTCACGACCGATGACGGCTCGATCTACACGGCCAGAGTCATCGGCACCGATCCCAAGACCGACCTCGCCGTGATCAAGGTCGACGGCAAGAGCGACTTCCCTTACGTGCAATTCGCCAGCACGCCGCCGAAAGTCGGCGACTGGGTGGTCGCCGTCGGTAATCCGTTCGGTCTCGGCGGCACCGTGACGGCGGGCATTGTTTCCGCCAGCGGCCGCGACATCGGCGCGGGGCCCTATGACGACTACATCCAGATCGACGCGCCCATCAACAAGGGTAATTCCGGCGGACCGGCGTTCGACGTCGAGGGCTACGTGATCGGCGTCAACACTGCGATCTATTCGCCGTCTGGCGGTTCGGTCGGCATCGGCTTCGACATCCCGGCCGATACCGCGAAAGCGGTGGTGGCCGAACTGGAGAAGTCCGGCCATGTCACGCGCGGCTGGCTCGGCGTTTCGATCCAGCCGGTGACCGCCGGCATCGCCGACAGCCTCGGCTTGACGAAGGCGCAAGGCGCGCTGGTCGACCAGCCGCAGAACGGCAGTCCCGCCGCGGCGGCCGGCATCCAGTCCGGCGACGTCATCACCACGGTCAACGGCACGCCGGTGAAGGACGCCCGCGATCTCGCCCGCACCATCGGCATGCTGGCGCCGGATTCGTCCGTCAAGCTCGACATCATCCGCCAGGGTCAACAGAAGACGGTGTCGTTGACGCTGCAGCAGATGCCGAACGAGCAGCGGCAGGCTAATGCCGATACCGGCGCCGCGCAGCCGACCGGCGGCGTACCGCATCTCGGCCTGCAAGTGGCGCCGGCGAGCGAAGTGTCCGGCGCCGGCAGCCAGGGCGTCGTGGTCACCGCGGTCGATCCCAACGGGCCGGCGGCCGACGAAGGTTTTGCCACCGGCAACGTCATCCTCGACGTCGGCGGCAAACCCGTCGCCAATGCCGGCGATGTGCGCAGCGCGCTCAAGGACGCCGCGGCGCAAGGCAAGCATGAAGTGCTGATGCGCGTGAAAATGGGCGACGCCACCCGCTTCGTGGCGCTGCCGCTCGGTAATGCGTGAAGTGTTCGGCCTGCCGGCGCGGCCGTGGTCTCCCGGCTGATGTCGGCAGGTCGTTCGTCTGAGGACGGGTTCTAGGCGCCCGTCCTCATTCGTTTCACTTCGTCATTGCGAGGAGTGTAGCGACGAAGCAATCCAGCTCCTTCGCACCGAGCTGGATTGCTTCGCTTCGCTCGCAATGACGGCGAGGCTTCTGCGTTAGTGATAGGCGTGAAGGAGCCGGCCGCTATTGGCATGCACGCACGCCTGCAGCGGCGAATAGGCGCGCTCGGCCGCGACATAGATGCCGAGCCCGTCGGACAGCGCCCGTTCGGCCGCCATGCCGGCGACGGTGAAGGCTTCGATTTTTTCCGAAATCATGCGGGTGGCCTCTTCGGCGGCATTCGGCGCGCCGGAGGCGAA
Organism: uncultured Alphaproteobacteria bacterium; assembly: GCA_963790975.1. Classification (GTDB taxonomy): domain Bacteria; phylum Pseudomonadota; class Alphaproteobacteria; order Rhizobiales; family Xanthobacteraceae; genus BOG-931. The sequence goes on along the minus strand of CAWBQV010000005.1, from coordinate 170,510 downwards.
CAGCATCAGGCGGGCCGAAATGACGCTCTGCGCCTCGCAGGTGAACCGCACGGCCTCGAACCAGGTAGCCAAGAAATCGTTCATAACGCTTCCCCCTCGGGCAATCGCGGCGCGTGCAACACGCCGGTTCCCGATGGGGAGCAATGTCACTGAAATTTTCTAAAATTGACGTGCGCGATCCACTCAAATGAGATTGAAGATCGCCTAAAATTGAATCGATTCCGCAGGGCGCGCGTTCAGGACGCGATTATGCGCGTTAATTACCGGTCCCGCATGCGGTCCATCAGCACCTTGTCCTGACCGCCGTCGATTTCGATCATGGTGCCATTGACGAAGAAGGCGAGGTCGGAGGCGAGAAAAGTGACGAGATTGGCGACTTCTTCGCTCTCGGCGATGCGGCCGAGCGGGATCGAGGCCGGCGCGAGCTTGTCGGCGTCCTCGTAGGAAAGCTTCATGTCGCGCGCCATCGCCTTGACCAGGCCGGCCCAGCGCTCGGTGCGCACCGGGCCGGGGTTGACGGCGACGAAGCTGATATTGTGCTTGCCGTATTGGCTCGCCAGCGACTTGGTCAAATTCTGCCCCGCGGCGTTGGCGGCGCCCGGCGCAATCTCCCAGTACGAGACTTTGACGCCGTCATTGCCGATCAGATTGACGACGCGGCCCTTCTTCTGTTTTTGCATGATCGGCAGCACGTGCTTCATGCAGCGCACATAGCCCATGAATTTGAGCTGCAGCGCTTTCGCCCAATCGTCTTCGCTCAAATGTTCGAGGACGCCGCCCGGCGCGGAGCCGGCATTGTTGACCAGGATGTCGATCCGCCCCAGCGCCGCATGCGCCTTGTTGCAGAAATTCTCCGCGTCTTGCGGCTTGGTCAGGTCCGCGGTGATGGCAAAAATCTTGCGTCCGCTCTCCCTGGCGATCTCGGCGGCGGCGGCTTCGAGCGGCTCCTTCCGCCGTGCACAGATCGCGACATCGGCGCCTTCTTTGGCCAGCGCGCGCGCAATCGCCTTGCCGATGCCTTCGCTTGCCCCGGTGACGATCGCCTTCTTGCCCGTCATCGCCAAATCCATGGCGGCGTCTCCCCTTATTTACGTCTTTTGTTCGCGTCCACTGCCGTTCAGGATTTTTATCCTGCGACATCACTCGGCCTGTGGCAAATCCACCGCGCCCGTGGGCTCGCTCAAGACCCGCTCGACCTCTTCCTCCTCCTGCGGCAGCAAATGATGCGGCAGGTAAAAAGCGTTGGCGATCAGGGTGGGGATCACCGCGCTGCCGATCACGCCGGCGACCAGGATCGAATACTGCGATTGCGTGATGATACCATGCGACAGCCCGAACAGCGATGAGATGGTGCCGAAGGTGAGCCCGGTCGACATCAGCAGCGTCGTGTACATCGCCTCCGGATTGGGCGTCTTGTAGATTCGCGTCACCGGATAGACGCCGAAGAACTTGCTCACCATCTTGGCGGCCAGCATGAAGAAAAACGCAAACGGTGCCGCGATCAGCGCCGGGATCGAGACAAACGAGCCGGCGCGGATGAAATAGAACGGGGTGAGCAAGCCGAAGGTCATCCCGCGCATGCGGCGGACCAGAACATGATCCTTGCCGACAGTGCCGGCGAGCATCATGCCGATGATGTAGGCCGGCAGCACCGCTTCGCTGTCGGCCCAGCCGGCGAGCGCGCCGAGGCCCAACAGGCAAAACAGCAGGAATTTTATCTCCATCTCGGAGGGCCGATTGCCGAACTTGCCGTTAAACCACGGCGCCACCCAGGGCAGCACCGCGAACACCGCGACCGCCGCCCCGGCAAAGATCAGAGTGTGCAGCGTGAACGGCGCGAAGATGAAACCCAGCGCCAGCACGGTACCAAGGTCGTTGATGAAACAGGCGGCCAGCACCAGCTTGCCGTATTCGGTCTTGTTGAGCCCGTATTCGACCATCACGGCGTAGACCACGGCGACCGACGTGGTAGAGAGCGCGACGCCGGCAAGCCAGCTCGGCATCACCTCCCAGCCGAGAACGTAATGCGCCGCTGCGGCGCAGCCGAAAAACGGGAAGAAGAAGCCGACAAGGCCGAGCGCGGTCGCCTCTTTCCAGCGTTTTTTGAAAACCACCGGATCAAGTTCGGCGCCGGCGAGGAAGGTCAGCAGAATGGCGCCGATGCCGGCGAGGAATTTGATCCAGCCCTCGTCGCCGCCGAGCACGGTCGCTCCGAACGCGGTGCCGAGGATGAGCTGCGCCGCTGTGCCGACGCAGATTTCGGTGAGTGCGGTGGAAACCTTAAGCCAATACGACAGCAGGCCCGCGATCAGCGCGAGACCAATCCACAGCGTGAACAATGTCCAGACCGGCGTCATCGTCATTCTCCTATGCGCGGCGCGATCGCTCGCAACAGGGCTCGCGCCCGTTTCGAACGGTCACATAAACAGTCTTGGAGACAGTGGGAGCAAAAGAAAACTCCTACCGACGCCAAGCGCCCGGCAGGAGTCATCAGCCGAATGGCGGTTACGGGGGAACTCCATCCCCAGAACGGATTCGATATAAGCCGGGAATTCCGCGATGGCAAGTCGGTAACGGCCGGCGGAATTATTCTCGATTATTCTGCGGCTTCTTAGCTGGCGCGGCGCTCGGCGGCGAGTTCGTCCTTGGGGAACAACCGATCAGACGCGCCGCCGGCGTAGCGGAATTCGCTTTGCACGATCTTGGCGTTGTTTTTCTCGCGCAGCGCCGCGTCGGCCTCGCCGTAGAGGAAGGCGAGGAAGGCGTAGCGCCGGCCGCGTGTCACCGGCGTGACCTGATGCAGCGCGCCGCAGGAGAACACGACGGCGCCGCCATGCGGCGCGCGGTAAGCGCGGCGGCCGAATTCCGGAAAGGTCAGTTCGCAGCCGTCATAATCCTTGTTGAGATTGATGGTGACGGCAAAACGGCGGTGCTGCGCGCCAGCGTTGACATTGTCGCGGTGGCGATGGAAATGCCCGCCGAGTTCGCTGTCGTAGCAGGCGACGATATAGCGATCCATGCGGGTTGCCGAGAACTGGAAAAACCGCTCCACCGCTGGAACGAGACGGCGGACGATCTGGCCGCGTATGGCGTCACGTATGTCCGGATGCACGACGCCGAGATCGTTGCGGCGCTTGAGCCGGTAATCGACGACGGTCGCCGTGTTGCCGGCGCTGTCGAGGAGAAAGCCGAAATCCTTGCCGCCGAGCTGTTCGTAAAACTGCACCAGGAAGTCGCACAGCGTGAAGTCCAGAACGCGCGGCACGATGAGCACTGGCGCGGTCAAGGGCACGCCGGCGGAATCGTCGACCGCGGGCAGGCTTTGCAACACGCTGCGCACCGTCTCGATGTGTCCGCCAGCATGGTCCCAAGCAATATTGGCAACCGCGCGCAACATCGGGTCGAGCACGATGGTGCGCGGCATGTCGGCGGCGCCGTAGGCGCGGCTGATGGCGCCGTCATAATCGGCGATGAAGCCGATCTCGGGCGTGCAGAGCTTGAGGAAATGCGCCGGATCGTCCGGCGGCGCGGTCAGCACGCCATAGAAAACGATGCGATCTTCGTCGAACAGATCGGTGTCGCTAAGGAGCGCGGCCAGTTCCTGCTTTGCCTTCGGATTGGCCGGCGAGCCCAAAAAGCTCAGCGCGATCCAGCGGCCGGCCGCGACTTGGAGATTGAAGGCGCCCTCGCCAAGGAGCGGCCCGCCGAACCACGGCACCGGATCGCCAAGGGTGATCCGCTCGGCGGTTTCGATTTTTCCCATGACGGCGCCTTTTTGGCTGGTTTGTGCTGCCTTTGAATCGTCCTCCGTCATGGTAAATTTTGTTCTAATTCGGCGGCTGATTCGCCGTGCCTGAGCCGAGGACCGCAACAACCGTGAGCCAAAGTCCGCGCCGCACCGCACGTGTCCAGATCGAGGAGCTCGGCCGCGTGCTGGAGCACGATCCGGACGCGATCGCGGCCCGCTTCCAGCGCGCCGGCCTGCTGCGCGAGCAGGGCGAGTTCGAAGCGGCAAAGCAAGACTATCTCGAGCTCATCCGGCGCAACCCGACTGATTTCGGCGCTTTGAACGATTTCGGCACGCTGGTTCTCAATGCCGGCTATCGTGAAGCCGCGCGCACGCTGTTCGGCGAGGCGGTGCGGCACCATCCGCGCAATCCCAACGGGCACGTCAATCTGGGCAATCTCTTGTTGTTGCTCGGCGATCATGCGCAAGCCTGCATCCACTTCGAAACCGCACTCGCCGTGGATCCCGATCACATCCATGCGCATCGCGGCCTCGGCAATCTCCTTGCCGAGATCGGTGACACTGCCGGCACGCGGACGCATCGCGACAAGGGTTTTACGAACCACTTTCTCACGGCGCTGCCTTATCGCGGCGACGGACCGCCTGTTGCGGTCCTGCATCTCGTTTCAGCGGCAGGCGGCAACATCCCGGCGAGCGCGCTGCTCGACGATCGTTTTTTCCGGACCACCGTGCTGGTGACCGAATATAACGACCCGAACGTGGCGCTGCCGGCGCACGATCTCGTCTTCAACGGCATCGGCGATGCCGATTTATGCCGCGATGGCTTGGAAGCCGCCGCCTCTGTGCTCAACCGAACGCGCCGGCCGGTAATCAATCATCCGCGCGCGGTACTCGAAACCGGACGGGCGGCGAATGCCGAGCGGTTGCGCGGCCTGCCGCATATCGTGGCGCCGCGCATGGCGCGTGTGCTGCTGCATCGGCTGCGCGGTGCGCAGGCCGCCGCTGTTATTGCCGGGGCCGGATTTGCTTTTCCACTGCTCCTGCGTGCGCCCGGCTTCCATACCGGCCGGCATTTCATGCGTGTCGAAAGTGCAAGGCATCTCGACGCGGCGGTGGCGCAAATTCCCGGCGACGAGGTGTGGCTGATCGAGGAGCTTGACGCGCGAGACGGGCAGGGGATGTTCCGCAAATATCGCGTCATGTTTGTCGATCGCAAAATCTATCCGTTGCACCTTGCGATTTCGCGCGGCTGGAAGGTTCATTATTTCACCGCCGACATGGCGGATTCCCCGCAAAATCGCGCCGAGGATTCAGCCTTCCTGGATAACATGGCGGATACGATCGGAGGCCGCGGCATGGCCGCGCTCGAACGCATTCGCGCCGCGCTCCATCTCGATTATGGCGGCATCGATTTTGCGGTGAACGGCGAAGGCGACATTTTGTTTTTCGAAGCCAACGCCACAATGGTCGTCTATCCGCCGCTCGACGATCCGAAATGGGCCTATCGGCGTGATGCGATCGACGACGTGCTTACGGCGGTGCGCGCGATGCTAATAAATCGGGCCGTCGCCAGCAGTGCGGCCTAGGAAATTCTCATCACAGCTTTTGCGACAGGCCCATATAGTAACCGCGCCGCGGGCCGAACTGTGGCGCGAACACGCCGATGCCGGAGCCGTCGCGAAGCTCGTAGACCTGGTCGAACAGGTTGACGACGTCGAACCGCACGGTGACCGGCTTGGCATTGGCCGCCCAGCGGAAGTCATGCGAGATGCCGGTATTGATCACGGCATAGGCCGTCGTGTGCTCCGAGTTAGGATCGACGCCGTCGGACAAATCCCCCGTGCGCAGACCGCTGCCGTAGATCATGTCTGCGGTCACCACCGTCGTATCGGGGAAACGGTACGATACGCCGGCCGAGCCGGTCATGCGCTGCATGTCGTCGGTGTAGTGATAATTATTTTGCAAATAGGCAAAGGTCGCGGCGTCAAAGAGATACTGGTTCGAACTCCACGTCGATCGCGCGGGTTATGTTGTAGGCGAAGTTGGCATAGGCGTAGAAGTTGCCTTCGTGATATTTGAGCTTGAACTCCGCGCCCTCGCTGTAGCCGCGTGCATAATTGAACTGCGTCAACACTACGGCCTGGCCGAACTGGCCGTCATCGATCATGTCCTTCGCCATCTTGTAATAGGCATCGATCCCCATATCGAGGCCGGGCAGCACCGTCTGGTCGATGCCGGCGTCGAAATAGTGCGAGCGTTCGGGCTTGACCGGATCCGCCTGGAAAATGTCGGGCTGATTGGTCGTGTTGGCGAACAGCGCGATGTTGGACTGCGTAGCCTGCGCCTGATAGGGCGGCGTAAAATAACGCGCGTAGCCGGCGTGAAAGCTGGTGCCCTCGAACGGCTTGTAGACGAAACCGAAGCGCGGGCTGAGCTGGTTGGCATCGACGAACTGATACAGTTGGTCGAAGCGCAGGCCGATGTTCAGCGTTAGTTGGTTGGTGAGCTTCCATTCGTCCTGGACGTAGGTGCCAATGTTCCAGCCGAGCAGCGAGGCTTGATCGGTAACGTTGAACGGCGGTCCCGTGACCGCGCCGATATCGCCGGGCATGACGGTGGAAACGTTGGTGACGTTGGTTTGCTCGCCGCTCACCGCGAACCCGCCGCGCAGCGTGTGCTGGTTGTTCACGATATACGAGGCGTCGCCCTGCATGCCGGTCAGCGTGCTTTGCCGGATGACGTCGGAGGCGACGTCGTTGAACACCATGTCGCCGAATATATCGGGCACGAAGTGAACTTCGGCATAGCGGGAAAAGACCGCAAGCTGCGCATCACCATCGGTGCCGTGCTTTTGCAGCGTTGCCATGGTGACGTAGTAAGAATCGTATTCGTTTTCGTTGAGCGTCGTTGAATCGAAATTTGTCACCGCCGCGCCAAAGGGAAAATCGCCGAGCGGCATCTGGCCCGGATTATTCGGAATCTGGAACGCGCTGTAAGACGCGGCCGTGATCACGCTGAAGCGGGTCGATTCGTCGAGCAGCGTCGAGGCATAGCCGAAGAACTTGCCTTGCTGGGTGTCGTCATGATTCGCGTTCAAGCTCGGCGTCGGATTTTCGAGCCCGAGGCCGCTCCAATTGCCGCGCGCGGTGACAAAGTATTCGGAGTTGCCGAAGCTGCCGCCGTAATCGAAGCTCGGCGTAAATGTCTGCCGGCTGCCGCCATAGACGCTGATGTCGCCACCCGGCTCGGCAAATGCCCGGCTCGTGATATCGAGCACGCCGGCGGTGCGCAGACCGTATTCGGCGGGCAGCGCGCCGGTGAGCAGCGACATGCTGCCGATGAAATTGGTGTCGATAAACGGGCCGAGGCCGGAAACGCCTTCGGGAACAACGACGCCGTTGATCCGAAATTGCACGTTGGCGTATTCGTTGCGGACGTGGAAATCAGGATTGGAGACCGCCGAATCGTAGGACACGCCCGGCATCTGCAGAATGATTTTGTCGATCGGCGTGTTGTCGGCTTGGGGCATTCTCTCGATCGCGGTGCGGCTGACGGTGTAAGTCGAGGCGCCGATTTTCGGCAGCAGATTGTCCCGCGCCTGATCGAGCCCCGTCATCTTATTGTCCAGAGCCGCCTGCGCGGGCGTTGGCCCGCCTGGTTGCTGCGGCGGTGGCGGCGCCGCGGCGGTCGCCTTTGGCCTTTGCTTATTCTTCGGTGCGGTCACCACGATCTGTGGCAGGTGTCCTCCGGCCGGCGCGGCAGACGGTGATGTTGCGGATGGAGGCGTCGTGGGCGGAGCCGCGGTTGACGGAGACGTTGCGGCCGGAGACGTTGCGGATGGAGATGTGGTGGGCGTTGTCGCCGGAGTGTTGGCGTCTTGCGCGGAGCTTTTCACAAGCGCGCCGACTAGGGCCACGATCGCAAGCACTGACATCGCGGCGACGCGCCGGATCGTCAGACGAAGCGGCTTGCCGTGTCCGATTAATTGCAACACCCGAATGCCCCTGAACCCAGTTTAGAACCATAAAAAACTGTAGATATTTCAATATCTTCGTAGCATCACAAGTATAGCTGTCAATGCTGAACTGTATTTTCGCAGTCGAACGGAATTATAATAATTAAAAACTACGGCAGTCTGTTTGTTATACGAGTTCTAAACAGCAATCGCTGGGGTGAAATTCTTCTTATTCTTCAGAGGCAGTTGCAAGGCCGGCGCGGGTGAATTGGGCCGTCGCCTCAGCCGCGAAGGCGCCGATAGGGCGCATAATTCGGCTCCCACATCTTGGCGCGAATGGCAGCGGTGAGGGCTTCGTCCGACATCGCAGCGGAAAGACCCTCGGCTTGAGCCTGCCTCGCCACCGCAAGCGCGACATGGAATGAGAGCCTGCGTATTTCGACGAGCGGCGCCAGCAGATTGGCTTGCGGGTCGCGTTTGGCCGGCGACGCTTCGGCAATTGTCCGTGCCGCGGCGAGGAACATGGCGTCCGAAATGCGGCGCGCGTCAGTTACGATCGCGCCAAGGCCGATGCCCGGATAGACATAGGCATTGTTGGTTTGGTCGACGCGGAACATCTTGCCGTCGCGCTTGATCGGCGGAAACGGACTGCCGGTGCCGATCACGGCGCGACCCTCCGTCCAGTCAAAAAGGTCTTGCGGCGTCGCTTCGGCGCGTTCGGTCGGATTCGACAGTGGAAAAATCACCGGCCGCCGCACATGCTTGGCCATGGCGCGAACCAGCGGTTCGGTGAAGGCATGCGCTCGCCCGGATGTGCCGATCAGCACCGTCGGATGCGCGTTGGCGATGACGTCGGCAAGGCCGATGCGGCCGGGCGCTTCGAGCGTCCATGAGGCGACGCGGTCGCGCCGCTGGTCGAAGGCCGACTGGAACGGCTGCTGATCGGGCATGCCCTCGACTAACAGGCCCTGGCGGTCGACGAGATAGAATCGGCCGCGCGCCTCGCTCTCGCTTAAGCCGGCATCGATCATGGCACGAAGCAACAAACTGCATATGCCGGTGCCGGCCGAGCCGGCGCCGAACACTGCAACGCGCTGCTCGATCAACGGCACGCCGGTGACATTGATGGCGCTGAGCAGCGTGCCGACCGCGATGGCGGCGGTGCCCTGGATGTCGTCATTGAAGGTGCACAATTGATCGCGGTAGCGCGTCAACAGCCGGTTGGCGTTACCGATGGCAAAATCCTCCCAATGCAGGAGCACATGCGGCCAGCGCTGGCGCACGGCGCTGACAAAAATCTCGACCAGCTCGTCGTATTGCGCGCCGCGCACGCGCTCGTGCTGCCAGCCGATATAGAGCGGATCGGCCAGATGCTCCTTGTTGTCGGTGCCGACGTCGAGAATGACCGGCAGCGTCGTCGCCGGATGCAGACCGGCGCAGGCGGTGTAGAGCGACAGCTTGCCGATCGGAATACCCATGCCGCCGGCGCCCTGGTCGCCGAGGCCGAGGATGCGCTCGCCGTCGGAGACGACGATGGCCTCGACGCCGTCGAAGCATGGATGGCCAATGATGCGGCGTATCAAGTCCTTGTGCGGAATGCTCAGAAACAGGCCGCGCGGCCTGCGGAACAGATGGCTGAACAGTTCGCAGCCAAGGCCGACCGTCGGCGTATAGACGATCGGCATCAGCTCTTCGATGTTGCGGGTTAACAGCGCGTAGAACAGAATCTCGTTGGTATCCTGCAAGCCGCGCAGGAACACGTAGCGCTGGATATCGCTCGCCTGTCCGCGAAACGCCTCGAGCCGGCGCTGGACCTGATAGTCGAGTTCCGCGACGTGCGGCGGCAATAGCCCGTGCAGGTCGAACTCGTCGCGTTCGACGTCGGTGAACGCCGTGCCCTTGTTGAGCAGCGGATTGTTGAGCAGCTCATAACCGCTTAGCGCGGTCTCGACGATCTGGCAGGATTTATTATTCACGTCCCGGCGTTCCACAACCCGCACACGATACAGGCGAAGGCCGCAATTCAACAGGGCCTTTGCGACGGCGCTGTTACGGCGCGGAGCTGACTCGCATGGCCGTTCCCTCCCGGCGGTCGTTTTAGCCCTCGACGTCGGTCTCGGGCCGATCGTCGCCGCGCGCCAGCTCTTCGTGCCACTTGCCGCTCTTGTCTTCCCACGAGATGGCGCGGGTTTCGCCCGGCACGTGCTGCTCTTCGGCGACGCGCAGCGCCGCGGCGCGGGCCGCGTCGTGGGACGGGAAGGGCTCGGAGAATACGCCGTCGACCTTGTAGGCCCAACCGCCGTCGTGCTCGACTATATGATAGGTGATCTTTGCCATGACGCCCTCGCTATGCAGAACAATTATGTGGTGTTTTGAAAGTCCCAGACAACAGGGCTCGGATCAACTCCTGGCTCAGGTCTTGGCCGCTTCGCGCATGCGGCGCGCTTCATAAGTCCGCAAATGCGCATAGGCAATCCGCAGCAGCGGAAATTCGCCGGATGCATCGCCGCCGCGCCGCAACAGATCGCCGACGATATGATCGCCCTCGATCGGCGCGTAATGCTCGATATCCCGCATCATCGAGGCGGCGATCAGCGACCCCGGCGCGGTGATCATGGCGCGCGAGCGTTGCGTTGCGGCTTCGCTTGGCGGAAAACCGTTTGCGGTGGCGATGGCGCAGCACTCGTCATAAAGCCCGGTCGTGTATTCGCCGCCACCGGCGGCGACGACGTCGCCGAACGGCGCCCGCATCAGGCAGGTGGTGGCGGCCGCGGTCGCGATGAACGACCACTTCTCCCACATTTCCTGCAAAATCGTTCTGCTCAACCGCGATTCGAAGTTGGCGCCGGAGAATGTCGCGGCGATCGCCTCGGCGCGCGGCGACAGCGAGCCGTCGATTTCGCCGAATGACAGAAAGTGCGTGTCGTTGAGGTGGAGAATCCTGCCCTCGGGATCGAGCGTCAGGGAAATAACGCATTGCCCGCCCAGCACCGCCCCGCGGCCGAAACGCTGCGCAAGCGTGTCCAGGTGAGCCATGCCGTTGAGCAGCGGCAAGATCGCCGTGTTCGGGCCGACGGCGGGCGCGAAGGACTCGATCGCGGCGGCGAGGTCATAGGCTTTCAAGCTCAACAGGACGAGATCGAACGGCTCGCCCAGCGCGTCGGCCGTGATTGTGGGCGGGTTTGGCAGCTCGGCGTCGCCGAGCCTGCTGCGGACGACGAGGCCGGTCTTGGCAAGCTGCGCGGCGCGCCGCGGCCGCACCAGGAACGTCACGTCGCGGCCGGCTTGCAGCTGCCTGCCGCCGAAATAGCCGCCGATCGCGCCGGCGCCGATGACCAGAATACGCATGTGGGATTCCTATTGAGACGCGGGACGCTTCGGCACCAAGAGATTGCCGGTAAACATCATCACCGGTTCATTGTTCTGATTGAACGTCGTGGTGCGCACCCGGATCATGCCGCGGTCGGGTTTCGATTTGGACGGCCGCACGTCCAGTATTTCGCTTTGCGCATGCAATTCGTCGCCGGCACGAACCGGACGCGGCCAGCTCAAATCGTCAAAGCCGACGCCGAGAATGCCGCCGGCCGGCTTGAATTCGCCATCGACCATCAGCCGCATGGTCATCGCGGCGGTGTGCCAGCCGCTTGCCGCCAAGCCCTGAAACGGCGATTTGCGTGCGGCTTCTTCGTCGGTGTGGAACGGTTGCGGATCGAATTGCCGCGCGAAGGCAAAGATCTGTTCTTTGTCGACGCGGTGCCGGCCGGTGTTGAATACCTGCCCGGCGGCAAAATCTTCCAGATAGTGAACGGTCATTGTTTGAGGCCCTGTGGACCGTGCGCGCTGGTCTTGAACCATGCGCCTCCCGCGACCGCCACCGCATTGATCAGGCCGAAGGCTGCAAGCGCTACCGCCAAGGCAATGAAAACATCGGTCAGATTGCCGCTCCATTGCAAGGCAAGATAGCCGCCACCGGCGGCGATGATCAGGCGCACCATGTTGGCGAGAAACGGCCACAGCAAGTGACCGGCGCCCTGCGAGGCGAAGTAGAGCGCCATGCCAAGCCCGAACAGCCCATAGGCCGGCCCGACGGCATGCAGGTAGCGCGTCCCGGCGTCGATCATTGCGGGCTCGCTGCCAAACAGCGACAGCCAGGCGCGCGGCGCCGCAGCGGCGGCTAAACCGATCAGTTCGCACAGCCCTGCGGCGATGGCGGCGCCGATCCATGCCACGCGCAAAGCGCGATCCTGCCGCCCGGCGCCGATATTGGTTCCCACCATGGCGACCAGCGGACCGCCCAAACCGAAGACCAGCGGAATAAGCAGATATTCGAGCCGCGACGCTGTGCCGTAACCGGCAATCGCCGCGGGACCGAAGGCGCCGACGAGACCGGTTGCGATGGCGATGGTGAGATTGGTCTGCACCGTGATCAGCGCCGCGACCGCGCCGACGCGAAGGATGTCGGCAAACAACGCCCAACGCAGACGCACGCCCTCGATCGCCAGCCGCACCACGCTGCGGCCCGATCGCAGATAGGCCGCGAGCACGACGACCCCGGCTGCATAATACAGAAGGACCGCGACCGCGCCGCCGGCGACGCCGAGCTTTGGCAACGGATCGAAACCGAAGATCAGGGCGGCCGACAACGGGATGAGGACGACGACGCCGCTTACGGCGACCAAAGCAGGGAACAGCATATTGCCGGTGCCGCGGATCACATTGGCGAGCGAATTGAACAGCCACACCAGGATGGCGCCGGCAAAGACGACATGGGAATAGGTCGTCGCCGCCTCAAGCGAAGCGCCGGAGCCGCCCATCTCCGTGTAAAGCCAGCGGCCGCCGGCAAGGAACGTGACAGTGAAGGCAAGACCGAACACAATCGCGATGACCAGCGCGTGCAGCGCCAGCGCGTTGGCATCGTCGCGGCGGCCGCCGCCGAGCGCGCGCGCGATCGCCGACGACATGCCGCCGCCCATCGCGCCGGCCGACATCATCTGCATTAGCATCAAAAGAGGAAAAACCAGCGCAACGCCGGCGAGCGGATCGGTGCCGAGCTTACCGACGAAATAGGTTTCGATCAGACCGACCGAAGACTGCGCCAGCATCACCACCATATTCGGCCCGGCGAGCCGCACCAGCGTTGCGACAATCGGCCCCTCGATCAGGGCGCGCGTGCGCGGGTCGTAGCGGACTTTGTCAGGTGAGCCGATCGCAGGCGCGGCCGCAAGCGGTTCGGCCGATGCAAGAGTTTGCGAGGACATTTGGCCGCTCCCCACGGTTCATCCAAGGCTGCCCATTGAACGAGCCAGCATATAGGCGTATATACGCCTATATCAAGCGGCACCCCGAGGCAGTCCGATGGCTCTGGATTCGACCAACCCGGCAGCATGCAATTGTCTGGCGCTGCGTCAGGCGACGCGGCATGTCACGCAATTCTATGACCAATTCCTCGCGCCGAGCGGCTTGCGCACGACCCAGTATTCGATTCTTGCAAGGCTGCAACGCAAAGGCTCGATGACAATCAACGCGCTGGCCGCCGAACTGGTGATGGACCGCACCACGCTCGGGCGCAATATCCTGCCGTTGCAGCGCGATGGTTTGATCGCGGTCGGTCCGGGAAAATCCGACCGCCGCCGCAAGGAATTGCGCCTGACCGGCGTGGGCGTCGCCCGATTTCATGCCGGGCGCAAAGGCTGGCAGGAGGCGCAGACGCGGTTCGAGGCTGCGTTCGGCTCCAAACGCGCCAAGGAGCTGCGCTCGCTGTTGCATACGGTCGCGACTAACGAGCAGACGGCGACCGGCGCTCAGGCGTAACGCGAGAAGTCGTAGCCTTCCTTGACGACGAATTCGAGCAGGAACGGCACGCCGCTTTCGGTGACTGCGGCGGCATCCTTGAGCGCCGGGACGATATCGGCCGGCCGCTCGACGCGCGCCGAGTCGACATTGAGACCCTGCGCCACTTTGGCGTAATTGCCGCTGACGGTAAGCGCGCCGTATTTCTTGGTCGAGAGTTTGAGCACGTCGCGTTCGGCCGCCATCACGCCGTTGTTGAAGACGACGGTGAGGATGGCGATGCGGTTTCGCGCCGCGGTCTCGATATCCATGCCGGTCATGCCGATGGCGGCGTCGCCCATGACGTTGATGCACATCTTGTCCGGCGCGGCGAGTTTTGCGCCCATGGTGATGCCGAGCCCATAGCCGAGCTGGGTCGACTTGCCCCAGCCCATGTAGGAGCCGGCGCGCGTGGTCTCCCAGAACGGCAACAGTTGCTCGCGCGGACTTCCGGAATCGTGAGTGATGATGACGTTGTCGCGATCGAGCGTGCGCATCATGTCGCGGATCACGCGATACTGGTTGATCGGCACTTCGTCGGAATCCAGATGCTTCGACCATTCCTCGCGCCACGCTTTTTTGCCGGCGGCGATATCCTCCTTGAGCGCGGTCAGCGCGTTGCCGCCGCCGCCGGGTTTCTTGCGGCGCAGTTCGGCGATCAGCGCGTCGATGACCAAAGCCGCGTCGCCGACCACTGCATGATCGGCGCGATATTCCTTGTTGATGTCGGAGGCTTCATTGCTGGAATGAATAATGGTCTTGCCGGGCGGCACCGACGGCCCGAAATTGGTCACCGTCAGGCTCGAACCGATTGCCAGGACGAGATCGGCGCGGCCCATGAAATCGGCAAACGGTTTCGATCGCGAGCGCGTCGCCGCGCCGAGCGCCAGCGGATGGCTGTCGGGGATGGCGCTCTTTCCGGGATTGGTGGCGACCACCGGCGCCGGCAGCATTTCGGCAAGCGCCGCAAGTTGCTCGGCGGCCTCGGCGTAGTGCACGCCTTGGCCAGCCCATAGGATCGGATTCTTCGCCGCCAGCAGCATCTCGACGGCTTTCTTAATCGCGTCGGGATCGGGCGCAGCGCGCTGCACCGGCACCGGCACGTAATCGAGCGTGCCCTTGAATTCAGCCGCGAAAACCTCGTCCGGCACTTCGATCAGGACCGGGCCGACCTTGCCGCTGCGCATGGCCTGATAGGCGCGCCGCAGCAGATCCGGCAGCTCCTGCGCCGTATGCGCCAGCGCCGACCATTTGGTCACGGGCCGAAGCACGTCGGCGGCCCGGAACGCCGGCCGCACATATTGCCGCGACAGCGGCATGCCGCCGGCAATGACAAGGAGCGGCACGTTCTCGGAGAACGCCTGCGCCACGCCGGGGAAGGCATTCTCGATGCCCGGACCTGCTTGGGCGGCGAAAACGCCGTTGCGTTTGCCGCGCTTGATCCGCGAAAAGCCATCGGCGATGCCGACCCCGACGCGCTCCTGCCGGCACAGGATCGGGCGGATATCGAGCGCCGCGCAGGGCTCGATCACGGGGTTACGCGGATAGCACGACAGGAATTCCGTGCCTTCGCGCTTGAGGATTTCGGCAATAACCTCGGCCCCGTTCATCGCATTTCCTCCCCGTTTCGGCGACTTCTGTGGCCGCCATCATAGGCTTTATGCGGCCTGTCGCACCATTGCGCAGTTAACCGGTCGCACATCGCGCAATGGCATTCCTTCACGGCCGCGCTATGGCTATGATGCGCGTTCGTTCCCCGGAGTTTGGCAATGCGCCGGATCCTTGCACTGTGTAGCCTGCTCGCTTTTGTCGGCGTGGCATCGACAGCCGTGGCCCAAGATTTGGGGCAAAAGGAATTTGGGCAGGTCGAGGCGCCGCCTTGTTACTGGTGCATCCGCGATGCCCTCTATGACGACGTCAAGCTGATCAACCACCTGGAAGCCAATCCGGACGTCGACGAAGGTGTGAAGGGCCCGCAAATCGTCGCGGCGCGCGCCGACGTCCATCGCTTGCGCGCTCTGCTCGGTCCGCTGGTGCAGACGGGAACCGAGCCGTGCTGCTATAGCCGCACGCCGCTCTATATCCGCTAAGCAGATTGCCAAAAATTTCCGCGCGAAAACCGCGCTAACCGGCCTCGGGCGCGCCGAACAGCCCCGGCAACAACCGGCTTCGCGTCGCCAGCGCCCACTGGCCGAGCCGATCCAGGTACAGGTAAAGCACCGGCGTCGTGTAAAGCGTCAGCAATTGACTGATCAGGAGCCCGCCGACGATCGAGATGCCGAGCGGCCGGCGGATTTCTCCGCCATTGCCGAAACTCACCGCCAGCGGTACCGCGCCGAGGATCGCGGCCGTGGTGGTCATCATGATCGGGCGGAACCGTAAGCGGCAGGCTTCGAAGATGGCGTCACGCGAATTGAGATTATGCGCGCGTTTCGCCTCGATGGCGAAATCGATCATCATGATGGCATTCTTCTTGACGATGCCGATGAGCAGGATGACGCCGATCAATCCGATGATGCTGAATTCGGTGTTGAACAGCATCAGCGCCAATATCGCGCCGACGCCCGCCGACGGCAGCGTCGAAAGGATCGTGATCGGGTGGATATAGCTCTCGTAGAGTACGCCGAGAAGAATATAGACGGCGGCGATCGCGGCTGCGATCAGGACCGGCTCGTTGTTAAGCGATTGTTGAAACACCTGCGCCGTGCCGGCGAGGCTGCCGTGAATCGACACCGGCATGCGGATTTGCTTGATCGCGTTGTCGATTTCGGTTGCGGCGTCGCCCAGCGCCGCGCCCGGCGCCAGATTGAACGAAATGGTGGCGGCCACGAACAAGCCCTGGTGATTGACCGATAGCGGCGCATTGCCGGCATTGTAATGGCTGAATGCGGCGAGCGGCACCATCGTCTCCACCGCGGTCGAAACCGCGGCGCCCGACGACGTGCTGCTCTTGCCGGTATTGGCCAGCGAATTGATGGCAGCGTTGCGTGCCGAATTGTTATTGGCGTTTGCCGCGGCCGTCGAGGTTGCGGACTCCGTCGCGGACGATGTGACGGGCGCGGTCACGGTCCCCTGCGGCAGGTTCGATGTTGCGCTCCCTGAGGCGCCGCCGCCCGACGTCGACACGTAGATATCGCGCATCGACGCTGGATACTGCGTATAGCGCGGGTCGATCTCCATGACGACGTGGTACTGGTTGATCGCGCTATAAATGACGGACACCTGACGCTGGCCGAATGCGTCGTACAGCGTGTTGTCGATCTGCGCCGGCGTGATGCCGAAGCGCGACGCGGTGGGGCGGTCGATGATGAGGTCGGATTCCAGTCCGCGTTGCTGCTGATCGGAGCTCACGTCGGTCATCACCGAGGAATGTTCGAGCGCCTGGACGAGAAGCGGCGTCCATTGGAACAACAGATCGGCATCGTCGGCCTGCAGCGTGTATTGGTATTCGGCGTTGCTTTGCCGGCCGCCGGCGCGGATATCCTGGACCCCGGTCAGAAACAGCCGCCCGCCCGGAACCTGGGCGAGTTTTGGCCGCAGCCGCGCGATCACCTGGTCCATGCCCGGCCGCTCCGAGAGCGGCTTTAATGATACGAACACGGAGCCGGTATTGATCTGCCCGAAGCCGCCGCCGCTGCCTACGCCGGTATAGCCGACGACATGCTCGACAGCGGGATCGGCCTGCACGATGGCCATCATCTGCCGCAGCTTCTGAGTCATCAGCTTGAACGAGACGCTTTGATCGGCTTGCAGCGAGCCGATCATCCGTCCGGTGTCTTCCTCTGGGAAAAATCCCTTCGGCACGACGTAGAACAGCACGATGTTGAGCGCGATGGCGCCGAGGAAAATACAAAGCACGATCCGGCTATGCTGCAGCGCCCAGGCGAGCGAGCGCTCGTAACCGGACAGAACACGCTCGAACAAGCCGTTGCGCCGCCGGGTTTGCTCCCCCGGCGTGTGGCGCAGAAAGAACGCGCACATCATCGGCGTGGTGGTCAGCGAAATCGCCAGCGAAATGAGAATGGCCATCGAGAGCGTGACGGTAAATTCGCGAAACAGCCGGCCGAGGATGCCACCCATCAGCAGGATGGGGAGGAATACCGCGATCAGCGACAGACTGATCGACAGCACGGTAAATCCGACTTCGCGCGCGCCCAGCAGCGCCGCCTCCATGCGCGTCATGCCGGCCTCGAGGTGGCGCGAAACGTTCTCCAGCACGACGATGGCGTCGTCGACCACGAAGCCGGTCGCGATGGTGAGCGCCATGAGCGACAGGATGTCGAGGCTGTAGCCGAACAGATACATGGTGCCGAAGGTGCCCAATATGGAAACCGGCACCGCGACGGACGGAATGAGCGTAGCGCTGAGATTGCGCAGGAACAGATAGACGACGAGCGTCACCAAAGTAATGGCGATCAACAGCGTCAGTTCGGTATCGCGCAGCGATTGCCGGATCGTGGTGCTGCGGTCGATGGCGATGGTGACGTTGACATCGGCCGGCATCGCCGCTTCCAGCTGCGGCAATTCGGCCTTCACGCTGTCGATGGCGTCGATGATATTGGCGCCGGGCTGGCGGAACAGGATGATCAGCACCGACGGCTGCCCTTGCGACAGTCCGAGATTGCGGACGTCCTCGACCGAATCCTGAATGTCGGCGACGTCCGACAATTGCACCGCCGCGCCGTTGCGATAGGCAACGACGAGCGGAATATAATCGGCGGCCTTGGTCGACTGATCGTTGGTGTAGACCTGATAGCGGCGATCGCCGTCGTCGATGGTGCCCTTTGGGCTGTTGGCATTGGCGGATGCCAGGGCGGCGCGTATGTCTTCCAGCCCGACGCCGTATTTGAACAGCGCCTGCGGATTGAGCTCGACGCGGACCGCGGGTAGCGCCGAGCCTCCGATGATGACCTGGCCGATGCCGCTGATCTGCGACAGCTCTTGCTGAAAGACGTTGCTGGCCGCGTCGTACATCTGGCCTTGCGTCAGCGTCTTCGACGTCATAGCCAGGATGAGGATCGGCGCGTCGGCCGGATTGACCTTGCGATAGGTCGGATTGGATTTCAGGCTCGACGGCAGATCCGCGCGGGCGGCGACGATGGCGGCCTGCACGTCGCGCGCCGCGCCGTCGATGTCGCGGTTGAGATCGAATTGCAGCGTGATGCGGGTCTGTCCGATGCCGCTCTGCGAGGTCATTTCGGTGACGTCGGCGATTTGCCCGAGATGGCGCTCGAGCGGCTCGGCGACGCTGGTCGCCACCGTCTCCGGGCTGGCGCCGGGAAGCTGGGCGCCGACCGAAATCGTCGGATAATCGACTTGCGGCAACGGCGCGACCGGCAATTTCAGGAAGGCGAGAAAACCCGCCAGCGCGATGCCGAGTGTAAGCAGTGTGGTCGCCACCGGCCGGTGTATGAAGGGTGCGGAAATATTCATTCGGCCGGCGCTTCCGGAATGAGCGGGTTCATCGGGTTCGAAGGCCCGCGCCCGATGAATCGTATGGCCAGCCGGTCGAAGTAGAGATAGATGACGGGCGTAGTGAACAGCGTCAGCATCTGGCTGACGATCAAGCCGCCGACGATGGCGACACCGAGCGGCTGACGCAGTTCGGAGCCGGTTCCCGTTCCCAGCATCAGCGGCAAGGCGCCGAGGATGGCGGCCATCGTGGTCATCGTGATTGGGCGGAATCGCAACAGGCAGGCCTGATGGATTGCGGCACGCGGCGCCAATCCCTCGACCCGTTCGGCCTCAAGCGCAAAGTCGATCATCATGATCGCGTTTTTCTTGACGATGCCGATCAGGAGAATGATGCCGATGATGGCGATGACGTCGAGGTCGTATTGCAGCACCATCAATGACAACAGCGCGCCGACGCCCGCCGACGGCAAGGTCGACAGGATCGTGACCGGATGCACGAAGCTCTCGTAGAGCACGCCCAGCACGATATACATCGCCACCACGGCGGCGAGGATCAGGAACACCTCGTTGCTCAACGACGACTGAAACGCCGCCGCAGTGCCCTGGAACGCGGTGATGAAGCTGAGCGGTAGACCGGCTGTGCTCTCCGCCTGCTGGATCGCCGTAATAGCCGCGCCGATCGAATAGCCGGGCGCGGTGTCGAACGAGATCGTCGTTGCCGGAAACTGGCCGAAATGCGTGATCAACAGCGGCGAGGCTTGCTGGATGACATGACCGATCGCGGTCAGCGGCACCTGCCCGTTGGTCGAAGACGACGATGACGGCAAGTAAAGCGCCTCAAGGCCCGTCAATGTCTTCTGCAGATCGGGGTCGACCTCCAAAATCACGCGATACTGGTTCGACTGGGTATAGATCGTCGAAACGATGCGCTGTCCGAAGGCGTCGTAGAGCACGTTGTCGATGGTCGCCGGCGTGATACCAAACCGGCTCGCGGTCGCCCGGTCGATAACGAGATTGATGGCCAATCCCTGTTCCTGCAGGTCGCTTGCCACATTGGTCAGCTGCGGCAATTGGCTCAGCTTCTGCACCAGCACCGGCACCCAAGTGGCGAATTCGCCGGGATTGGCGTCTTCGAGCACGAAATGATACGGCGCGCGGCTAAGCGTCGAGTCGATCGTCAGATCCTGTACCGGCTGCATGTAGAGCGTGATGCCGGCCACGCCGGACACCTCGCCCTGAATACGGTTGATGATCTGGCTTGCGGTCAGGCTGCGGTCGTCGTGGGGTTTGAGCGAGATCAGGAAGCGGCCGGTATTGAGCGTCTCATTGGTGCCGTCGACGCCAATGAACGAGCTTAGATTGACGACGTCAGGGTCCTTCAGGACCGCTTCGGCGAGATTGTTCTGCAGATCCGCCATGGCGTCATAGGAAACGCTCTGCGAGGCTTCGGTGATGGCCTGGATCATCCCGGTATCCTGCACCGGGAAGAAACCCTTCGGGATCAGCACATAGAGCAACACGGTTAATGCCAGCGTCGCGACCGCGACCAAGAGCGTGGCCGGTTGGCGGTCCAAGACCCAATTCAGCGCCCGGTCGTAGCGTGCGATTACCGCGTTGAAGACCTGTTCGGCCTTGAGATCGAATGCCGAGCGCTCGCTTACCGCGCGATGACGGATAAGCTTGGCGCACAACATCGGCACCAGTGTCAGCGAGACGACCGCGGATGTGACGATGGTAACCGCGAGCGTGATGGAAAATTCATGAAACAGGCGGCCGACGACATCGCCCATGAACAACAGCGGAATCAGCACCGCGATCAGCGAGATCGTCAGCGAAATGATGGTGAAGCCGATCTGCTCCGAGCCGCGCAACGCCGCTTCGAGCGGGTCCATGCCTTCTTCGACGAAGCGGGCAATGTTCTCGATCATGACGATGGCGTCGTCGACGACGAAGCCGGTGGCGATCGTCAGCGCCATCAGAGACAGATTGTCGAGGCTGAAGCCGAGCAGATACATCGCGCCAAAGGTGCCGACGAGCGACAACGGTACCGACAGGCTCGGAATGATCGTGCCTGGCAGCGTGCGCAGAAACAGAAAGATCACCAGCACGACGAGCGCGATGGCGAGACTGAGCTCGAATTCCACATCGGCGACCGAGGCGCGGATGGTCACGGTGCGATCGCTCAGTACGTCGACCTGGGCGGCTGTCGGCAGCGTCGCCGTGATCTGCGGCAACAGCGCCCGAATGCGGTCGACGACCTGAATGATGTTGGCGCCCGGCTGGCGCTGGACGTTGATGATGATCGCCGGCGTCGTATTCGCCCAGGCGCCGAGCTTGGTGTTCTCTGGGCCGCTGACGATCGTGGCCACGTCCGACAGCTTGACCGGCGCGCCGTTGCGATAGGCGATGATGAGTGTGCTGTATTGTTCGGCGCTGGACACCTGATCGTTGGCGTTGATCGTCAAGGCCTGGGTCGGGCCGTCAAAATTACCCTTCGGCGTATTGACGTTCATATTGCCGAGCGTGGTGCGGACGTCGTCGACGGCAAGACCGTAGGCCGCGAGCGCCTGCGGATTGACCTGGATGCGCACCGCTGGCCGCTGGCCGCCGCTGACGCTGACCAGCCCGACGCCGGTCAGTTGCGAGATCTTTTGCGCGAGCCTGGTCTCGCTCAAATCCTCGAGATCGGTCAGCGCCAGGGTTTTCGACGTCACCGAGAGCGCCAGGATCGGCGCGTCGGCGGGATTGACCTTGGCGTAAATCGGCGGCGCCGGCAGATCGGCCGGCAACAGATTACCCGAAGCGTTGATCGCGGCCTGGACCTCCTGCTCGGCGATGTCGAGAGAAAGATCGAGGCTGAATTGCAGCGTAATCACCGACGCGCCGCCGGAACTTGCCGACGTCATCTGGTTCAGCCCCGGCATCTGGCCGAATTGCCGCTCCAGCGGTGCCGTGACCGAAGACGTCATCACTTCCGGGCTGGCGCCCGGATAAAGCGTCTGCACCTGGATCGTCGGATAATCGACTTCAGGCAGGGTCGACAGCGGCAAGAATGAATAGGCGACCATGCCGGACAGCATGATCGCCGCCATCAACAGCGACGTGCCCACCGGGCGCAGAATGAAGGGTTCCGAGACGTTCATCGCAAAATCCGCCGTACCAGGGCGTTACTGACCGCCACTCGGCGGGCTCCCGCTGCTCGGCGCACTGCCGCCGCTCGGCGCGCTACCGCCCGGCGGGCTCGTTCGCGCGGCGCCGGAATTCCTGCCCTGACCGCTGCCGTGGGTCCGCGTCGCTCCGCCCGCGGCCGGGGCGTCCTGACCGTTTTCCGGAGCAACGACGACATGCAGGCCGTCGCGCAGGCGATCGGTGCCATCGACGACAACGCGCTGGCCGGCGGTGAGCCCGGCGGTGACCTGGGTCAGCTTGCCGTCAACGACCCTGGTCGTGATCTGTTGCACCGAAACCGTGCTGTCGGCGTTGATGACATAGACATAGGCGCCCGGCGCGCCGTTGAGGATCGCCGACGTCGGCACCGTGACTGCGTTTTCGATCGTCTGCACCAGAAGCCGCGCATTGACGAACTGGTTCGGAAACAAAGCATTGTCGGTATTGTCGAAC
Source organism: uncultured Alphaproteobacteria bacterium (assembly GCA_963790975.1). Classification (GTDB taxonomy): domain Bacteria; phylum Pseudomonadota; class Alphaproteobacteria; order Rhizobiales; family Xanthobacteraceae; genus BOG-931. The sequence continues at coordinate 147,942 of CAWBQV010000005.1, read as the reverse complement.
TGCGCGCGTACCCTCACGGTGCCGGTGGTGGTGTCGACCTGGTTGTCGACCGCCGCCACCTTGCCGGTGGCAAGCTCGTGGAGGTTGGCGCGGTCATAGGCGGTGACGCTGAGCTCCGTGCCGGCATTAAATTGCGGCATGATGTCCGGCAGATCGTCTTCGGGAATGGAGAAGATCACCGTGATCGGCTGCAACTGGGTGATGACGGCGATCCCGGTGCTGCTCGAGGTCTGCACATAATTCCCCGGATCGACCAGCCGCAAGCCGACGCGGCCGGTGACCGGCGAAACGATGTGGCAATAAGCGAGATTGAGATCCTCGGCATCGACCAATCCCTGATCCTGCTTCACCGAGCCGGCATATTGCTGCACGATGAAGACCTGATCCTCGGACTGTTGCTTCGCGATTGAATTCTGCTGAGCCAGTATCTGGTAGCGCGTGAGATCCATCTGCGCCTGGGCAAGCAGACCTTCGTCGTGGGCGAGCTGGCCCTGATATTGCTCTTTCAGGATCTCATAGGGCCGCGGATCGATCTGCGCCAGGAAGTCGCCTTTCTTGACCAGTTGCCCTTCGGTGAAACCGACATCGGTAAGCTGACCGTTGATCTGCGTTTGCACGGTCACCGTCGCGAGCGGCGTGACGGTGCCGAGTGCGTTGACGATGACGCGGACATTGTTCGTTGCGACAGTGCCGGCGCCGACGGTCTGCGCCGCGCCTTGCGGGAAACGCCCGCCGGCCGGCGAACCGGGCATGACCCAGCGCACGACTTCGTAGACCACGAAGGCGACGAGCAGCGCGGCCAGCACCATGCCGAGTTCGGGATTTTGGCCGCCAGCGCGTCCATATGTCCGGTCGCGGCACGGTTCGGCGGGCACTCGGCGCCGCCTCGTCATCCGTTCTGCGCGTTCGTTCGTCCATGATGGGCGTTCATCGATCTCGGCATTATCGACTGACGTTTTGCGACTTTATAGATTGCGCCAACATCGCTCGCCTAATGAATATTCGCTAATGCCCGTGCTGGCAGGCTGGCGCGCTGCGGTTTGCGGCACAAAGGCCATTTGGCAAGCGTCACGCGAGGCTCTGCTCTGCGCCGCTAGTGTCCGCGGAATCGGCCGCTTAATCAAGAGGTTGGACAGAGGGTAGGGGCCTTCAAACCGGCCTTGATGGCGGGGCTTTGGCGAAATCGAGGTCAATCGGCCAAATCCGGCCGCTATTGTGGACCGGACGGCGCGCCCTGCGGGTTGGATGGCGTCTGAATGGTGGGAATTAGCTCAACGGCCAACGGGGTCGTCGATTCGAGTTCCGGCACCAGCGAGAAGTCTTTCTGCAACTGCACCTGGTCCGGCAACAATATGGTGTCCCAGCCGCCGCCGAGCGCGTCGATCAGGCTGACGCTGGCGAGGTAAAGATTCTGGCGCGCCGTCAGTTCGGCTTCCTCGTCGGCGAGCAACTGGATTTCTGCGACGACGACGGTGGTAAAGGCGACTGTGCCGGCCTGAAATTGATTGAGGAAGACATCCACCGCTTGGCGTTCGTCGGCAACCGCGCGGCGTTCCTGAACCAACTGCTGCGATAGATAATTGATCGCCGCAAGCCCATCCTCGACTTGTTGAAACGCCGTGAGCACCGTTTGCCGGTAAGTGGCCACGCTCTGCCAATAGACGGCGCGCGCGGCATCGACCTGCGCCGAAGTGAGCCCGCCGTTGAACAAGGTTTGCGTCGCGCTCGCCCCGATGGATTCGATCGAGCGCGCGGCGGAAAACGGCAGCGGAATAGGCCCGATATATTGGATCATGCTGGACAGCGAGACGTCGGGAAAGTACGCCGCCTCGGCGACGCCGATGAGCGCGTTCTGCGCCTGCATGGTCCGCTCCGAGGCGGCAATGTCCGGACGCCGTTCCAGCAGTGCCGAAGGAACCGCCACCGGAGTCCGCGGAATGCCTTCCGAGGCGAGATCGCGTGGTGCGATCGTCAACTCGGCGGGAGGCCTGCCGATCAGAATTGCGATGGCGTGCTCGAATTGAGCACGCTGCGAGCGCACGTTGAAGAGCTGCGCCTCGGTGGTCGCAATCTGCGCATCGGCGGTCGCCACGTCGCCTGCCGTCACGGAGAAACCGGCTTTGAACTGATTATTCACGATCTCATAGGTCTTCTTATATTCCGCGATCGTGTGCGAGAGCAGATCGATCAGCGAGTCCGAAGCTCGCAGATTGAAGTAGGCAGTGGCGAGCGCGGCCTGCGCGGAAAGTTTTGCGTTGTCGAGATCGGCGGCGCTGGCTTGCGCGGCCGCGGTGCTGCTCTCGACCTGGCGGCGGATTTTGCCCCAGACGTCGATATCCCAGCTGCCGCTGATCGGCGCGGAATATTGCGAGATGTATCGCGTGCCGAGGCCAAATCCGACGGCGCTGCCGCCGGTGGTGCCAGCGAGAGCTCCGGTACGCGTCCGGGTGACGCCATATCCGGCAGTTGCCGTCGGAAACAGCGAGGCTTGGGCTTCTCTGATAATAGCGCGCGCCTCTTCATAGGCCGCGGCCTGGGCCGCAACCGTCTGGTTCGAAATCTCAACCTGCGGGAGAAGCTCGTTGAGTCCGCGGTCCTTGTAGGCGGTCCACCAATCGCCGCGATCGCGATCGTCGCTTGGATTAGCGAGTTTCCAGCCCTTGAGCTCCTTGTATTGCTGCGAAACCGGAGCCGGTTCACGCGAATAATTGGGGCCGACCGCGCAGCCGGCGAGCGTCAGTCCGCCGATCAACGATCCAATGATGATTGCGTGGAGCGGCGCGCAGGCTTGCGACGATGAGTAAGCTGTGCGTCGCACTCTACTACCCCGATGCACACCGGCATGCGCCAACGCATGCACTGCCGGTAACCCATTGCTGGAAGCCCCAAATACGCAAGACAACGCTTAAAAACGTACAGTGCGAAACGGTCTCCGCCAGACTGCGCCCGGCGGCAGTCCGGTCACATCGCGATCGCCTGCGCCGCGATTTCCCGCCCCCGGCGAGCGCATTTGATCTGGATCATAACCATGCCCAAATCAGCATGCATAGATCGTCTTGCAATATCAATCGCGCGTCCCTCGGACGGGCAGGTACGGCACGGTTCAGTCGGACATTGTGATATTCAAGCGACAGTGCATCGCAGCATCACGGTCGCGGAGGCGACGGAACCGACGGCGCGCTGTGGCGTTGTGATGCGAAGGATTACCAAAATGTTAGATTCAAACGCTGCGCGAAGATTTTCCGGTCGGAAAATTGCGGCCGGCCTTGGTGCGGTCAGTCTTGCGCTCTGCCTGGCAGCGGCGCCCGCACTTGCTGCAAAGCCCGGCGGCGGTGGCGGCGGCGGACATGCCAGCGGACATGGTGGCGGTGGTGGTGGCGGCCACATCGGTGGTGGTGGCGGTGGACATTTCGGCGGTGGCGGTGGCGCCCATTTCAGCGCTCGCTCCGCCCCGCGTTTCACGTCTCATGTCTCCAGTTCACACGTGACGCGCTTTGCCAGACCGTCCGGCAGTCCGTCTTCGCACATCAGCCATGTCACGCCCTTGGGAACGCATCCGTTGGCAACGACGGCGCATCCGCTGGCGTTGGGCGTACATCCTTTGGTCACCGGCGCGCATGTCACGCCGCTTGCTCGCGCTGCATTCAGGGGTGACCCGCACGACTTCCTGGCGCATCGGCGCTTCGCCGGCGATCCGGCGTTCCGGCCGTTCCTCGGCCACGGCTGGCACCCGTACCATCATCTCGGCTGGATCGGCCCGCTGTTCTGGCCCTATGCCTACGGCGATTTCTTCTATTACGCGCTGTGGCCCTACGATTACGGTTACGACGATCCGTTCTGGGCCTACGGTTATGGCGACATCTATGGCGCCATTTTCTCGCCCTACGACTACGACGAATACGTGCAGGGCCCCGGCGCGCCGGCGCGAATGGCGGACCTGACGCAAAACATGGCGCATAGCTGCGCCGACGAAGCGGCCGAGGTCACGAGCTGGCCGATCGACCAGATCCAGTCGGCGGTCGGGCCCAACGATCAGCAGAGCGTCTTGCTCGACAATCTCGGCAACTCCGTCGTCAAGGCGAGCGACGAGATCAAGTCGAACTGTCCGACTACCGTTGCGTTCACCCCCATCGATCGCCTCACCCAGATGCAAGGCCGGCTGCAATCGCTCCTCGACGCCGTCAATATCATCAGCCCGGCGCTCGACAAGTTCTACGTCGCGCTGAGCGACGAGCAAAAAGCCCGCTTCAACGACATGGCGCCGCCGCAACAGGCGCAGCCGCCGCAAGGCGAGGGGGCCGCGCCGAGCGTGACCGCGCAATGCGACGCCAAGATCATGGCGTGGCCGTCCGATCAGATCGACGCCGCCGTCAAGCCCGACGACGCGCAGCGCGCCAAGCTTGCGGCGCTGACGTCGGCCACATCGCAGGCGGCGGATAAGATCAAGGCCGCATGCCCGAGCGAACTGCCGGCAACGCCGCCGAGCCGGTTGTCGGCCATCGGCAATCGCCTGCAGGCGATGCTGCAAGCCGTCGAGACGGTGCAGCCGGCGCTTGCGGACTTCTACGGCTCGCTGAGCGACGATCAGAAGGCGCGCTTCAACGCCGTGGGCAAGCAACTGTTCGCGTCGAGCGAGGAATAATAGGGCGAATAACGAAATGGCGAGTGGCGACCGACCATTTGCCTTTACCGGCATCGAGCCGCGCGAACCGGCGCGTAAAGGCCAGCCGATGACGCCCGAAAGGTATGTCGGGCAAAGTAGTAGCCACTATGCCGGGTACGAGCCACTGCTTTGCGGCGCGGAACCCGTTTTGCGGCATGCATTCGCTGCCGGAATCACCGGTAATGGCGGCAACGGCCTTGTCGGCGCTTCGGCCGTGCCGGGGAAACATTCATGACGCTTCTGACGCCGGGCGAAGCGGCATCCGCCAAAACCGAGACACAGGCGGCGCCGGTGCCCAACTGGTTCGCCTCCTATCCGCCCGGCGTGCCCAAAACCATCGATCCCGACGCTTATCCGTCGCTCTCGGCCATGCTGATCGAGGCTTGCCGGCAGCATGCCGCGCGTCCGGCATTCGAGTTCCTGCGCGCGCGGATGAGCTACGCCGAGTGGGAGCGCGACAGCCGGGATTTTGCGGCGTTCCTGATCGAGGAGTTGAATTGCCAGCCGGGCGATCGCGTCGCGCTGATGATGCCGAACATGCTGGCTTATCCGGTGACGTTTCTCGGCACGCTGCGCGCCGGGCTCACGGTGGTCAATGTCAATCCGCTCTACACGCCGCGCGAATTGCAGGAACAGCTCGCCGATTCCGGCGCCAGCGTCATCGTGATCATGGAGAATTTCGCGTCCAAGCTGGTCGAGATCATCGCCGACACCAAGATCCGGCACGTCGTGGTGTCGCGTCTGGGCGATCTGGTTCCCACGCTCAAGCGCTGGGCGTTCAATTTCGCCAATACCTATCTCTCGCACGGCGTGCGGCCCTGGCACTTCGAGAAGTTCACGATGCTGCAAGACGCCTGCAACCGGCCGCCGGGCGGGCACTATCAGGATGCGCAGCCGCGCCCAGGCGACGTCGCCTTACTGCAATACACGGGTGGAACGACCGGAGTAGCCAAAGGCGCCATGCTGACGCACCGCAATCTGGTCGCCAACACGCTGCAGTGCCTGTCCTGGATCGGAGCTGGCGTCGAAGTGGAGCACGAACGGGTGCTCACGCCGCTGCCGCTTTATCACATCTTCTCCCTGACGGCGAACCTCTTAGGCTTCGCCATGATGGGCGGATTGGATTTTCTCATTCCCGATCCGCGCGATCTGCACCGACTCATTCGCACCATGCGCCACGCCAACATCACCTGGATGTCCGGCGTCAACACCCTGTTCAATGCCCTGGTCAATACGCCGGAATTCGCCGAATTGGATTTCAAGGCGCTGCGCGTCGCGGTCGGCGGCGGCGCGGCGATACAAAGCGAAGTGGCGCGGCACTGGCGCGCGATCACCGGCAGCGCACTGGTCGAAGGCTATGGTTTGACCGAAGCCTCGCCGGTTGTCTGCATTAATCCGTTCATGACCCCCAAAGTCGGCACCGTCGGCCTGCCGGTGCCGTCGACCGAAGTGAGCATCCGCGACGACGCCGGCAAAATCCTCCCCGTCGGCGAAGCGGGCGAAGTTTGGGTGCACGGACCGCAAGTCATGCTCGGCTATTGGCAACGCCCGGACGAGACAGCCAACGTTCTCACGGCCGACGGCTGGCTCAAAACCGGCGACATCGGCGCCTTCGACAGCGACGGATTTTTACGGCTGCTCGATCGCAAGAAGGACATGATCAATGTCTCCGGCTTCAAGGTGTTTCCCAACGAAGTGGAAGACGTCGCCATGCAGGACCCCGGCGTGCTTGAGGCGGCGGTGATCGGCGTGCCCGATGCGCGCACCGGCCAGGCGGTGAAGCTTTTTGTCATCAAGCGCGACCCCGCGCTCGACAAGGCCGACCTCACTGAATTTCTGCACGCCCGCTTGGCCGGCTACAAAAGGCCGACCATCATCCAATTTGTCGAGCAATTGCCGAAGAGCAATATCGGCAAGATTTTGCGCAAAGAGCTGCACTGAAAGACATGAGCCAACTCGACGATCTGTTGCGCGACCTTGTCGTCGCCAATCGCATCCTGTCCCACGAAGATGTGGTCGATGCCTACGGCCATATCAGCGTCCGGCATCCCGACAAGCCGAAGCATTTTTTCTTGTCGCGCTCGCGCGCGCCGGAACTGGTCGAGCGCCACGACCTGATCGAGTTCGATGCCGCGGGCGAGCCGGTCAACGACAAGCGCCAGCCCTATCTCGAGCGCCATATCCATGCGGCGATTTTCGAGGCGCGGCCCGACGTGATGGCCGTCGTGCATGCCCACGCCGAAGACACGCTGCCGTTCGGGCTGATCAACAAACCGCTCGAACCGGTGATCCATTCCGGCGCCTTCATCGGCGGCAAGGTGCCGGTCTGGGACATTCGCAAGAAATTCGGCGACACCAATCTTCTGGTCACCAACATGGCGCAGGGCCGCGATCTCGCGAAATCTCTGGGCGCCGGTAATGTGGCACTGATGCGCGGCCATGGCTTTGCCTCCGCCGCCCGCTCGATCATCGAGGTGGTGCGGCTTTCGGTCTATTTGCCACGCAATGCGCGGGTCCAGATGGATGCGATGCGTATGGGGGGCAAGCCGAAGCCGCTGTCCAAAGGCGAGATCGCCGCGCGTCTCGCCGGCTACAAGCCCTATTCGCCCGAAACCTGGCGCGCCTGGGAATACTGGGCTAACCGGGCCGGTTGCGCCGACATGATCGGCAAGCCTTACGACCACGCGGCGCACAAATAAGGCGCGGCTTCATGTTGCGCCGCGCTGGCACCGGCTTTTCTTCGGGCGATGCCCGTGGCAGACTTTGCGCTGCCGACCGGAATTGTCACGGTCGCGGCGAATCGACCGCGGCCGCCCGAGCCTGGAACTCAATTCGCAAATCAGTCACGCAACACGAGGAAACCCCCATGACCACGCGTTATGTCGCATTATGTGCCGCCGCAGTGCTCGCGGCCGTCGCCCTGCAAGGAACTTCGGCCCACGCGCTCTCGATGACCGAGTGCAGCGCCAAGTACAAGGCGGCCAAGACCGCCGGCACGCTCAACGGCATGAAATGGAACGACTTCCGCAAGGCCAATTGCGGTTCCGACGCGACCGCCGCGCCGGCCGCCCCGGCGGCAGCGGCGCCGGCCCCGGCGACTGCCTCTGCGCCAGCCGCCGCGCCCGCTCCGGCGCCTGCACCTGCGGCCGCGCCGGTCGCCACCGGCAGCGCCGTGTTCCCGAGCGCGGTCGATACCAAATATTCAAAACTTTCCGCGGGCAAGGCGCGGATGGAAACCTGTCTCGATCAGTACAAGGCCAACAAGACCAGCAACGGCAATGGCGGCCTGAAATGGATCATGAAGGGCGGCGGCTATTACAGCCAATGCAATTCGAAGCTCAAAGGCGCCTGATCTTCTGAGCTAAAATGCAGCGGAGCGCGGGCGTGCCGCGCTCCGTTTGCTTTTGCGCTCATCCTCTCCGTGCAAACGGCGCAGGGTAGAGGTCCGATAAGAAGCCCCTGATTTCGTCATTGCCGGGCTTGACCCGGCAATCCATGCTGACGGCCGGCATGAGAAGCTATTGGGTCTATATATTGGCAAGCCGGCCGCGCGGAACGCTCTATGTCGGCATGACTCGGGATCTCGTTCGCCGCGTCTATGAGCATCGCGAAGGTGCAGTCGAAGGATTTACGAATGCACACAATGTCAAAATGCTCGTCTATTACGAGCAGCACGCAACGGCGATCGCCGCAATCCAACGCGAGAAGAATATCAAACATTGGTCGCGCCGGTGGAAGATCGACCTGATCCGCTCGACGAATCCCGACTGGCGCGATCTATGGGACGAGATTGTCTGATTCGTCATTGCCGGGCTTGACCCGGCAATCCATATGGCAATGCCGCGCGTCCGGCGAGTCAGCATGGACCACCGGGTCAAGCCCGGTGGTGACGACGCCCAGGTAGCCGGACAGAACCAACAGCCCGCACGAGGTCGCGCGGCACTTTTTCATTCGTCATTGCCGGGCTTGACCCGGCAATCCATGCGCCAATCCCGCCCGTTCGGCGAGTCAGCATGGACCACCGGGTCAAGCCCGGTGGTGACGAGTCAAATGGCGATTGTCCTTGCGCTTGACTGAATCAGGATATCGCCGCCCGTTGTTACCAGTGGCGGCACCCCCTTTTTTGTCACCGGATCGGGTCGGCCTGTCAGTTTTCCCAAAGTGCAGGCCAATCGCCCGGAAAAGTATCGTCACATTCTCGTTGACGTCGGTCACCGTTTCGGTGACAAAATGACCGAATCAAATCCTGCCCGATAGGACACCGTCCGGGTGATGCCGGACGGAATGGGGCGGGTGCGGTGTCCCGCGGGCATGGCCTCATCAGCCCTGCACTCGGGCGGCCCGGGCATCATGCCTGCCGGCACTATGACCGGCATGCGGGGTGCTTCGCTGCAACCGGGCGCGGCGCCGGCGGAGTAACCCCCGCCACGCCGTGTTCCGAGAAGCCTGGCCCGGAGCTGAGCCTCGGGGACGAGAGTCTCCCTGGCGAAAACCGTGGTGGAACGTCGGCAGGTGAGCGCGCCCGCAAGCGGAGGGCGGCGCAAGCCGCCTCTTCCGTGGTGCACCCCGCACGCCGCTTGCGTGCGGGCCATGAAATACTGCGCCTGCCGGCGTTCCGCTTCCTTCTCTTTCGTCCGTTCCTTCTTCTTCGTCATTGCCGGGCTTGACCCGGCAATCCATGCGGCGAAGAGGCCGAAACAAAATTAGGAATGGCTGGCGTTGCGTCACGTCAGCATGGACCACCGGCATAGGCGAGCGAAGCGACGCCGTTCAGCGAACGGCTGTGCCCGGTGGTGACGGGAAGAATCCGTGCGCTGTTTGACATTGTGGAGGACGAGGATGCGGACGCGCCAAGGAACGCGTTCAAGTGAGGCGGCAATAACGGCGAAGCCAAAACGCGCGCTGGCGGACTATGCCAAACGCTATGCGGCGGAACGGGCGCGGCAGCAGCGGCGCTATTGCGACGCCTTTGCGCTGTGGCTGCGTTGCCGGATGAAGATGTGCCGGCGCCTGCGCGCCTGCCGTCGCGATCCGAACCATTGTCTCAAGCGCGCGCTCAAAAGCGTGCCGCCCGCGACGCAGTGGGAGACGCGCCAGAAGATTTTACGAAAAACGCCGACGAATATCGGCAAGCCGGAGCGAACGGCACGCCAGTGCATGCCGCGCGATTTCTACGAAAGCCGCGGCTGAACGATGCGCCTAGTGCAGCACCAGTTCCGTCACCTTGCCATTCTTGGCGCGCCCTTGCGCGTAATATTGGCCGATATTGCGCATCAGCGCCGAGTCCGACACCGAATAGATCACGGCGTCGGTCTTGCCGGTATTGATATGGCGCCGCCACAGAAAGTTCGGCACGACGAACAGATCGTTGTGGCCCCATTCGAAGCGCTTGCCGCCGACTTCGGTGACGCCGGAGCCTTCGATGCACACATAATAAGTGCCGGCGGTCTCGCGCTTGAATTCGGTTTCTTCGCCGGGGCGTAACAGTTGCGCCGAATAATTGAGCGTCTTGAACACCGGCTCGCCGGTGACCGGATTGACGAAGTCGACCTTGATGCCTTCGTAAGCGTCGCCCTTCTCGTTGCGCAGGCTGTGCAGCATGTCCAGCACGTCCGCGCCGCGATAATGGAACAGCGGCGCCGGATCGTGGCCGACGCCGCGATTGTGATTCACGAATGTCGGCTTGATGCCGCCGTGGCTGTAGAGACTGCGCGAATAGCCGTCGGCCACGGTGACCGACTGCACATTGGTGTTGCCCTGCGCGCCGGGCATGTCGTGATCGACCCAGGCGGCGTCGAGGAATTCCATCAGCGGCCAGTCGAGCGTGTCGATCCACACGACCGGCTCCGCGGAATTGTTGCCGTGGTCGTGCCAGGTGCCGTTCGGCGTCAGAATGAGATCGCCGTAGTTCGCGGTCACCTTCTCGCCTTCGACCACGGTATAGCCGCCGTTTTTCGACAGGATGGTGCGGCTCGCATTGGGCGAATGCAGATGCACCGGGGCAACGTCGCCGGGATTGTAGATCGAGATGGCGCAGCGGATGGTGTTGGTCACTTGCAGGCGGCCGTTCAGTCCGGGATTGAGCAACAGAATGCTCTGGCGGTCGGCGAATTCGATCGGCGAAACGTCAGCCTTGCTTGCGATTTCGGAAATCTGACTGAGGTAGGGGCTGTATTCCTGCCACTTCCACATGTGCGGAAGCGTCTTCATCTGATTGACGGCGACGCGCCCGGTGCCGAGCTGGCCGGAGCCTTCGCCGCTGGTTTCGCTGAACCACGGTTTCTGCGCCGGCGAATTGGCCTGCGTGCGGACCCAGACATGATGCTTGCCGGCCTCGGTGTTGATGGCCTCCATCAATTCGCGCGCTTTGTTGGAAAGCCCGCCCGGGGCAGGGGCCTTCATCGTCACCGTGGCCATGGCGTTGTCTCCTTAAAGTATGGGCGATCGCGTCCCTATGCGTATCTTTGCTTGACGTATAGTGGCTCCGCCAGATGTTTGCAAAGGCGCGGGCGTTTGCAAAGGCGTCGCAATCGATGTGTGCCCCGCCGAAAAGGCATGACACGACCAGATATCGTGGCAGCCCGCAGGGTTACCAGCCGATAACGCGATCGAGCGAATAAGGTCCGCCGCCGTGGACGAAAACGTAGAACGTGGCGATGGTCCACATCAGCGTATATTCGAGTCCGAGCTGGTTCCAAAAATACTTGCCGATGCGCCAGCGCTCGACATTGGCGACCAGGAGGAAGACCAGAACTGCGGCGGCAACCGGACGGGTGAACAAGCCGAGCGCAAGGAGCGGTCCGCCGACGAGCTGCGTGATCGAAATCGCCGGCGCCCAGAACCTGCCCGGGCGATAGCCGTTCTCATCGAGGTACTTTGCCAGCGCCGGCAGATCGAGCGCCGCGCGCACGCCGGTATTGGCGAAAAAGCCGAACGTGTTGCGCAAGCCATGCGGCACCAGCGCGAGCCCGACGGCGACGCGCAGCAGCGCGAAGGAAAACGGCGCGAGCGCCTGAAACAGCGATGCCAATTGCGGGATCAATGCGCCATCAACAGCGGCAGCTTGGCGTTGGCAAGGATGTGCCGCGTGGTGCCGCCAAAAATCATCTGGCGCAGTCGGCTTTGCGTATAGGCGCCTTTGACGATGAGGTCGCAGCCGAGTTCATCGGCTTTGGTGAGGATGGTTTCGCCGGCGCTGCGTTTGCCGGCGGGCTTCATGGCGATGCAGTCGGCGGCAAGGCCGTTGAGTTTCAGCGAACGCGCCATCTGCTCGCCGCTCGGACCGGCGACGGTTGCGCCCTCGACCGTCAAAATAGTGATCTGCTTGGCGAGGCGAAGAAGCGGCATGGCGTCGGCCATGGTGCGCGCCTGCTCGGTGCTGTTGTTCCAGGCGATCAGGATGTTGGTGGCGAGCGAATGCGGCGAGGCCGGCGGCGCGATCAGCACCGGCCGTCCGCTTTCGAACAAAGCGGATTCCAGCGTGATCATCGACGGGCTTTGCCATTCGTCGCCCGGCCGCGCCAATACGACCATGTCGAAGACGCGGCCGTAGCTGCCGACGAAATCGTGGCCGCTCGGCGCGTCGTTGAGCCACGCCCACGACAGCGAGGCTTCGGCGTCGCCGGAGCGTTGCGCGATATGATGGTTCTCCATGAACGAGCGGAACAGCATTTCCGCCTGCCGCACCATTTCCGCGTCGTTCTCCTTCACCGCCACCATGGTGAGCCCGCTGTCGGGATCCATGGCGACGAGATCGGCGACGGCAGGGCGCAGCGGAAAGCCCTCGATGCAGCCGTCGAATTTCTGCGCGAGCAGCAGCGCCGTATCGAGCGCCGACGCCATCGCAGCACCGTTTTCGGTCGGAACGAGAATGCTCTTCATGCGCGCGCCCCAAGTCGTGCCGGCACAGCTCCGATAACCGCTGCCCTCTGGATCGTGCCTCTTGGCGAGGTCTTGTGCCTTACCCCAATACTGCCGTGCCAAGCGGGGCCGGACAAGCTCCCGAAACTCCCCGATTTTCCCCGGTTATCGCTGCGGCGGCGTTGGCGGGGCGGCGCCAACGCTGCTATCGGTCCCGAAATCCGCCAGCACATTGGCAAGTGCAGTGGGCTCGACCTTAACCGTCCCGGTGAATGGCCGCTCGATGGCAACGACAGTCCAGAGCTCGGAAAAAACCACGAGCGCGAGCAATCCCGCCATCATGACCTGCACCTGCAAATTGCGGGTGCCGAAGAAAAACGTGAATACGACCGTCACCACGGCGCCGCCGAAGAGAACGAGCCATACGACGTTGGGGACGTTACCTTGCGAGGCAATCAGCCGCGATTGGCGTGCCTCCGTCATAAGATCGAGCTGATGCAGGAGTTCGACCACCACCGCATTGCCGCCCCGCTCAGCCGGTTCGGATGTCAGAAGCGCCGAGTAGACCGCGTCGAGCGCTCGCCGGGCGGGTTCGCTTCCTTCCATTGTCCCGCGGTCCATGGCCGGCCAGTCGTCGGCGATGGCGAGTTTGAGATAGTTGCTGACGGTGCCGCGAATGTCCGCTCCGGGTTTCTCGCCCATGCCCTGCGAAAGCCGATAGATCGTCGCCGCGGCACCGGCCTCCTGCGCGACATTGGCCTCGGCATCGTTGAACTTCTCCCACACGACGATGATGGCGAAGGCGAGCAATACTGCGTAGAGCACGCCCACAACCGCATATTTGAATCCGGCGATCTCATTGTTCGCGGTCAGCCGTTCGAGCGTCACGTAGCGGCGCACGATAACCGGGCCGAGCATGGACAAGGCGGTGCCCACGCCGACGATGAGCAAGCCGGAAAGCCACAGCGGCGCGCTGGTGAGAAAGAAGATCATGGTGGAAGCATTTCAGTCGTACGACAACGCAGCGCACATATTGCGGTGCGGAAGGACGGGCGACAAGCTCAAGAGAGGAGATAATTGCCGGGATAAGCCGCGTTGCCGCAACGCTCCATGACGGCCTTTTGATAGACTGCGTACGATTCGTTCTCAAGGCATTGCGCGATCGAGGATTGCTTCATGGGGGGCAGCGACATCCGGCGAACTCTATCGGCGGCGCGCATCCTCCTGATTTGTCCTGATTGCGCCCATGAAAATGCCGAGTCTGCCGAAAAGCTGCGCGGCATGAGTACTTATTACTGCAACGGTGACGGCTGCGATTACATTTTCGATCTCGCCGGCCCGCGCAGGGACATTGGTGGAGGAATCGCGCAGGCGTGGCGAACGATTTGCGCGGCCTTTTACGCAATGCGTCGGCAGGGGTTTCGTTAGCGCAGGATCCGGCCGGTAATCGTCCCCTTCAACTATCTTTCGCAGCACTCATGGCTTCTTAAGGTTGCAGTGATTATATGCAGAATTCACAGCCAGTCAGGCGGCAATTAATGATGGCGCGAAAGATGAAGCTGCCCGAGTTCGAACGACTCGGCGCAGTCGTCGGGCGATCCTGCTCCCGAGCCGGTCGAGCAGCATCTGTCGCAACGCCGGCGGCCCGAGGCCGGCCGGTATTTGCTCCAGGTCGACCGGCAGACCAAGGGATCCTACACCACGGCTGAAACCGCGGTCGCGGCCGGAACGACGATCAAGACCGGCTACCCGCTCGTTCAGGTCTCCGTTTACGACAGCATCGATTGTCAAACGACCATGGTGGAAGTGCCGGTGGCGGCGGCCAAGTAGCTGCCGCGATGCCGCTGAATTTCCCAAATCCAAGCCGCTCGTACGATCCGACGCGGCATGCTGTGCGGTTCTGGGGACATGACAGTGCGATGGAGACGTCGTTTTTCGTGACTGAAGAGGCGCTCAAGCGCATTCAGCCGAATATTAACCGCGACGAAAAAGGGTTGCTCAACGCCTTCGATATGAATCGCGACCGGATTTACGCCGCCGCGATCAAAGTCTATTCGCGCGGCCGCAAAGGCTCCTACGATCTCGACAGCAAGGATTTTTAGGCCGCGCCCGCTCTCGGGAGCGTGGAAGCCGATTTTCGGGCGAATCCATGCGCGTTTTGCGCGCGAACCGACATAATCATCGACTTTGACGCGGTAAAAGCGCATTGTGCCGCCAACCGAAACGCCAGCTCAAGGCGGGCGGACCTTCAATCCAATTTGCGACAACGCACTCGCCGCTCAACAACAATGGCGGACAATTTTGACTTATGTCGTCGACGACAACTGCATTCGCTGCAAGTTGATGGATTGCGTCGAGATTTGCCCCGTGGATTGCTTTTACGAGGGCGAGAATATGCTCGTGATCCACCCCGATGAGTGCATCGACTGCGGGGTGTGCGTGACGGAATGCCCGGTGGACGCCATCAAGGCCGATACCGAACCTGGTCTCGAAAAATGGCTCGCCCTCAACAACGAATATTCCAGGGTCTGGCCGAATATCACCGTGCGGCGTGAGCCGCCGGCGGACGCCAAGGAGTGGGAAGGTAAGCCCGACAAATTCCAGTTGTTCTCGCCCGCGCCAGGGCAGGGCGACTAGAGCATGATCCCGAAAAGTGGACACCGGTTTTCGGAAAAGATCATGCTTAAAGAAAAAAACTGGAGCGTCGATCGCTTCGATATGAAGCGATTGCGCTCTAGATGGCAGAA
Organism: uncultured Alphaproteobacteria bacterium; assembly: GCA_963790975.1. Lineage (GTDB taxonomy): Bacteria > Pseudomonadota > Alphaproteobacteria > Rhizobiales > Xanthobacteraceae > BOG-931. The sequence continues at coordinate 132,672 of CAWBQV010000005.1, read as the reverse complement.
AGGATCAGTTCATGCGTATCTTCATCTTCAAGTCCGAGACCAGGAACGAATTGCACGCCTTTGCCGGCGATCTGCGCGGCAGCAGGCTGCCGGCGCAGCACGGGCCGTGGACAGTGACGGGGGCCGTCGGACCCGACAGCGCGCCGCCGCATAATTTTTCCCGCGAGGCGATTGAAAAAGCCATCGAGGGCGAGGGCTTTCAGCTCTGGCGCTTCCGCAAGAAGGTGGAAGCTGCGGCCGCAAGCTAGGTCGCTCCTAAAACCGCAGGCGAATTGCCGTCCTATCCGACCGCCCGCGCCGCAGCTTGCACCAGCGCGACCGGGTCGGTGAAGGCGGCAACGCCCAGTGCGCGCAGCTTTTCCACCGCCGCCTCGATACTCATCTGGCGGGTCGCGGCATGGCCGGCGGCGAGCCCGACGAATAACGGCTTCGGCAGCGGCTCGGCGCCGATCCAGGCGATGAGCGCATCGACGCGCTCGGCAAGCGAGCGCGAGGCGATCACGGTCTGGAACACGATCGCCTTGATGTTCGGCCGCGCAGCAAGTACGCGAGCGATCTTCAAGCGCTCGGTCATGGTCTCATCCGGCGCCCCGCGCAGATTGTCCAAGAAGGTCGCGGCGCGCAATCCGTGATCGGCCAGCAGATCCATCATCATCATGGCAAGCCCTGCGCCCGAGGTGACGAGAACGACGTCGCCTTTGGTCTCGACGAGCTGGAAACCGAGATCGCGCGCCGAGCGTTCGAGCGGCGTCATGGCGCGCTCGGCGAGTTCGCGGCTGATGGCAAACCCGTCGGCGTCGTGGCGGAATCCGGCGGCGTCGTCGCGGACGATTTTGGCATCGCAGGCGATCAGGCTGCCGTCTTGCGTCAGCGCCAGCGGGTTGATCTCCAAAAGCTCAAGATCCTCCTGACAGGCGATTTCCGGCAGCCGCGCGGCGTAGCGCGCCAGCCGCGCCGCAAGCTCGCGTGGAAACAGCTTGGCGATGGCCGGAAAAATCGCATCCGCCGCCAGCGCTGCCGCGTCGTCGACCGGGATGCGCGCAAGCTTTGCCGATTGCTCGACATTCTCGCCGCCCTGCGCCGCGATCAGAAGTTCGAGCCGCTGCGCCGTGCCGTCGACACGGACCGCAACAAAAATCTCGCGCGCGATCGGCACTGCCTCTTCGAGGAGAAGCGGCGTATCGGCGTCGTCGAGCGTGGCCAGGATCAGGCGGCGCGCATCGCGCATATCGGCGAGTTTATCGAAGCGCCGGACCAGTCCGCTTTTGCCGCGGCCGCCTTCGAGGATTTGCGCCTTAAGCCAGAATCCGGGCCAGGATGCCGCTTCGTCCGGTGGATTGTCGCCGGCCGGCACCAGCACGCCGCGTGGCACGGCTAGACCGTGGCGGCGCAGCAAGGCTTTTCCGTCGACCTCGGCAAGACGCATAATGGGCCGCTTCCTCCCTGGCGCCGTCCGGCGCCATTTCCGAGAGATTAGCGCATGTCGGGCCAGTTGCGGCTGCCGTTCCTTGAGCCTGAGCCGTGGCGCGTCGCGGTGGTCAGCCCGACCGGGCGCTATGCGCGCAATCAGGTTGCCGGCATGATCGCCGCCGGCACGCCGCTCATCGGCGGCGTCGCGCTCGGCCGCGGCGGCGGCGCGATGGACGGTCTGCCGCTTTACGATCACATCGCTGAAATCCCGCAACAGCCGAACATCGCGCTGATATATACGCCGGCCGCAGGCGTGCGCGATGCCATCGCCGCGTGCGCAGCCGCGCATATTCCGACCATCATGGCGGCGGCCGAATATGTGCCGGTGCACGATGCGCTTGCCGCCGTGACGTCTGCGCGCGCGGCGGGAAGCTGGCTCATTGGGCCGAACGCGCTCGGCCTGTTCGTGCCGGGCCGCGGATTGCTCGGCTCCATCGCGCCGAGCTTCTGCATGCCGGGACGCCTCGCGGTCGTGGTGCGCAGCGGCACGGTGGCGCTTGCCTTGGCACGGCAGTTGACGCTCGCCGGAATCGGCCAGCGCATTGTCGTCCATATCGGCGGCGACACCGTCATCGGCCGCAATCCGCATGAATATCTGCAAGCGCTCGCCAGCGACGATGCGACCACGGCGGTGCTGTTCTGCGGTGAGATCGGCGGCGACAAGGAATATGCTTTTGCCGAAGCGGCGCAAAACTTCGCCAAGCCCATCATCGCCATGGTCGTCGGCCGCCATGCGCCGGCGCAAAAGCAGATGGGGCATTCCGGCGCGCTCGTCGGCAGCGCGCGCGAAAGCGCCGGCGCCAAACTCGAGGCGCTCGCCGCCGCCGGCTGTGGGATCGCGAAGGGATTGCAGGAGGCGGTATCTATGGCCGCGAAATTGACTTCGTAGGGTGGGCAAAATCGTTCGCGCCTAGCCGTCCGCGTGGGCATCGCGCCTGTACGATTTTGCCCACGCGGATTCCAATCGCGCGATGCCCACCCTACACTCGCGCCATGAAGAAGATATTGTCGACGACGCTGTAATCGCCGCGATAGCCGAGCCGACCGATTGCCCGGATGCGCGCCATATCGATCAAGCCGTCGACGATCACGGCGTCGTCGATATGCACATTGACGACTTCGCCGATTACCATTTCGTAATTGTGCTTCTTGCCGTTGCTGCCGACCAGATTCACCGTTTGCGAGTAGATGCATTCGAGCGCGATCGGCGATTTAGCGACGCGCGGTGGTTTGACCTTGCGCGACGGCGTCATGGCAAGCTTGGCCACTTCGGGTTCGCTGACATCCTCCGGATAGTTGCCGCCGCTGACGTTCATCTCGTTGCGCAGCTCGTGGGTCGCCAGATTGAATACGAATTCGTTGCCGCTCTGGGCATGGGCTTGGGAGTGCTTGCGCGAATTCGAGGAGAACATGACAAAGGGCGGATGGCTGGCGATCATGTTGAAGAAACTGTAGGGCGCGAGATTGACCACGCCCGAGGGGCTGATGGTGCTGATCCAGCCGATCGGTCGCGGCACGACAAGGCTCGTGGTCGGGTCATGCGCGAGATTGTGCGGCTCGCTGCGCGGGTCGTAATCCATTGCGAAATGTTCCGGTTGGCTGATGGGAGTTGCGGGGCGGCGAGCGGTGGATCGCCCGGCCACGATGATGCAGAATGCTAGCGTCCGGGCTGTTAAATCGCCATCACTATCCGCGCTCAAAATGGCATCGCCGGGAGAGCATTGGTCCAAGGATCGACCATGAAGCTGCACTGGTCGCCGCGCTCGCCCTTCGTGCGCAAGGTCATGATCGTCGCTCACGAGCGCGGCGTCGCTGATCGCATCACCTGCATCCGCACGGTCGCGAAAATGACCACGCCGCACGCGGAATTGATGAAGGACAATCCGCTGTCGAAAATACCGACGCTGGTGCTCGACGACGGCACGGTGATCTATGATTCACCCGTCATCTGCGAATATCTCGACGCGCTCGACGGCGCGCCGAAGCTTTTCCCGAAACAGTCCAAGGCGCGCATGATTGCGCTGCGCCGCCAAGCGCTCGGCGACGGCTTTCTCGATATGATGGTGACGCTGCGCAACGAGCGCCAGCGCCCGCAACCATCGGCCGCCCATATGGCGAGCACGGCGGCGCGAAAAGCGGCCGTGCTGGACAGTCTGGAACGCGAAGTCGAAGCGCTGACCACCATGCCGTTCAGCATCGGCCATATCGCCATCGGTTGCGCGCTGTCTTATCTCGATTTCCGCTTTGCCGATGAAGATTGGCGCAAGGGCCATTTGCACCTTGCCAATTGGCACGCTTCGTTCGCGGCGCGCCCGTCGGCGCGCGCGACACAGCCCGTCGATGACGCGTGATCCGGGGGCGCCATGGAATTTGCTGAAAAACTCGCCATCGCCGAACTGATCCAGGCCTGGGGCATCTATCGCGACCAGGGCAAATGGCAGGAACTGCGCGGCACATTCACGCCCGACGGCCATATTTCCATCTCGTGGTTTCGCGGCTCGTTCGAGCAATTCGTCGAACGCTGCCGGGCGAGCTTTGAGGCCGGCCACAACTGGTCGCGCCATCATCTGTTCGCGCCGGCCATCAAGATCGCGCAGGATCGCGCCGTGGCCGAAACGCCCGTCATCATTCGCGTGCGGCAGAAATTCGAGGGCGTCGAAGTCGATCTGACCTCGTGCTCGCGCTTTCTCGACCGGCTGGAACGCCACGGCACCGGCTGGCTGATCGCCGAGCGCGCCGCGATCTACGAGCGCGACCGGCTCGATCCGGTCGAGCCGTCGCCCAAATTCGATGCGCTGTTTGAGGCGGCCTCGACCGCGCATTATCCGGAGCAGTACCGCTACATGGCGTTTCGGCTGGCGCATGCGCAGGGCCGCACGCTGGCGCCCGTGATCTACCGCGACCGAGGGCCGCAAACCGCCGACCTTTATGCCCGCTTCGCCGCCTGGCTTGCCGGCGGCACACCTTGACGCGGGCACCGATGCCGGGCAATCCGCCATGGACTTTTGGAGCGCCTCATGGCGGTTTACACCGATGTCGCGGCGGAGGAACTTGGCCGCTTTCTTGCCGGTTACGACATCGGCGAGCTGCTTGCCTATAAGGGCATTGCCGAGGGCGTCGAAAACTCCAACTTCCTGGTTCACACCAACGGCGGCAATTACATCCTCACGCTCTATGAGCGGCGCGTCGCCGAGCGCGATTTGCCGTTCTTTCTGGCGCTGATGGAGCATCTGGCGAGCCACGGCATCACCTGTCCGCAGCCGGTGAAAAACCGCGCCGGCAAGCTTTTGGGCAAACTGGCCGGCCGGCCGGCCGCGATCGTCACCTTCCTCGATGGCTTGTGGATCCGCCGACCGAGCGCGGCCCATTGCGCGGCGCTTGGCGAGGCGCTGGCGCATCTGCATCTCGCCGGCGCCGATTTCCCCATGCGCCGTGAGAATTCGCTGTCGGTCGCCGGCTGGCGCCAGCTCTACGAAGGCTGTCGCGAGCGCGCGCATAAGGTCGAGCGCAATCTCGAGACGCTGGTCGCCGCCGAGCTTGAAGTGCTGGAGCGCGACTGGCCGCGCGGGCTGCCGCAGGGCGTCATCCACGCCGACCTGTTCCCGGACAATGTGTTTTTTCTCGGCGAAAAACTGTCCGGTCTAATCGATTTCTATTTTGCCTGCACCGACACGTTGACCTACGACGTCGCCATCTGTCTCAACGCCTGGTGCTTTGAGTCCGACCATTCCTATAACGTCACCAAAGGCCGGGCGCTGTTGGCCGCCTATGCCAAGGTGCGGCCGCTGTCGCACGACGAATGGGACAAGCTGCCGCTCCTTGCCCGCGGGGCGGCGCTGCGCTTTCTGCTCACCCGGCTGGTCGACTGGCTCGACGTGCCGCCCGGCGCGCTGGTGCGGCCCAAGGACCCGCGCGAATATGCGCGCAAGCTTCGCTTCCATCAGAAAATCAAAAGCGCGCGCGATTACGGAGTGAGCGCGCCGTGAGTACCGAACTGCCGCACGTTGTCGTTCATACCGACGGTGGTTGCTCGCCCAATCCGGGTCCGGGCGGCTGGAGCGCGATACTGTCCTTTGGCGATCACGAGAAGGAGCTCAAGGGCGGCGAAGCCAGTTCCACCAACAATCGCATGGAGCTCATGGCCGCGATCTCCGCGCTCGAAGCGCTCAAGCGACCATGCCGGATCGACCTGCACACCGATAGCAAATATCTGCGCGACGGCATCACGTCCTGGATCAAGACCTGGAAGAAGAACGGCTGGCGCACCGCGGACAGGAAGCCGGTCAAGAATGTCGATCTGTGGCAGCGTCTCGAGACCGCACTCGGCCAGCATCAGAATTCGCTGGCACTGGCTGCGTGGCCATTCGGGTCACGACCTCAACGAGCGCGCCGATGCACTTGTGCAAGAGGCGATCGCGGAAATTCGTGGGCGGCTTTCGTAGGGGCGGGTTTGAAACCCGCCCCTACGACGATGCCAATGTCCCTCAGATCGACTTCAGCAGATTATCGGCGCCGGAAATCTCGGCTTTGCCCGGCGCGTCCTCGACGTTGAGCGTCTTCACCACGCCGTCTTCGACCACCATGGCGTAACGCTGCGACCGTACGCCGAGCCCGCGTTCGGTCAGGTCAGCGACCAGACCCAATGCTTTGGCCCAATTGGCGCTGCCGTCGGCCAGAAATTCGATGGCATCGCCGCCGGAAGCTTTCTTCCAGGCATCCATCACGAACACGTCGTTGACGCCGGTCACCGCGATCGTGTCGATGCCCTTGGACTTGATCGCGCCCGCGTTCTTGACGAAGCCCGGCAGGTGATTTTTGTGGCAGGTCGGCGTGAAGGCGCCCGGCACTGCAAACAGCACCACCTTCTTGCCTTTGAACAATTCGTCCGTGGTCTTCGGCTTCGGCCCCTCGGCCGTCATCACCATGAAGCTGCCGGTGGGTACGCGGTCGCCGACCTTGATAGCCATGATCTCAATCCTCTCGCATAAGGTGGTTGAAGTTTCTCGGGCGCCCAAACTAGCGTGCCCGGCGAATTAGTCGAGATGGGCCGGAACCTCGATGGCGTCGTCGTCGGAAACGGCGGTGAAGGTCAGCGTCGCGCCCGCGGGCTTGGTGTCGGGCGGCAGCCCATCGAGATCGAAGGTGAATTGCCGCGTGCCTCCGGCGGTGCCGGTCTGTCGCGGCACCGGCAGCGACCAATCCGGCGTCGGACCTTCGACGAAAAGACTGACCGGCGCGCCGGCGGGCGCCGCAACCTCGACCACGACGCGCTCATGCGCGTCGCCGGGCTCGACATGCAGTGCGAGAATGGCAAGGCCTTTGCCGTCACTGCCGCTGACCTGGCCCAATGCAACACGCCGCGGCACGCGAATCTCCGCCTTCTCGAGGGCGGCCTCCTCGGCGCCGTCGCCGGAGAGCGGCAATTTAAGATTTGCTTCCACCGGCACGCACAAAGTTCCGCAAACCGCGTAGCCGAGCTTGAGTTGCAGCGACGATGGTTTGGCCGCGTCGGTCGGCGCGATATGCAACGGCAGGATGACGTGATCGACATAGCCGATCGAATTGCCGCCGGCGCCGTCGGGAAACAGTTCCGGCGCGGGCCACAACAGCGTTACCGATTTCACGTTGTCGGAGCCGGAAAAATCCAGCGTCGGCGGCACTCCCGAATCGCCGGGATCGCGCCAATAGGTCTTCCAGCCGGGATCGAGCTTGATTTCGACACCGGCGCGCAGAAATTCGGCGTCGGCGGTTTTGATCTTTGAACCGGCGATCAGGCGCGCCGCGGTATGGCCTTGCCCATCCCAATCGGACGCGTCTTGTGCCCGCGCCGGCATGCCGGCGAGGCAGATCAACGCGGCGAGGGCAAATGTCAAACGAAGCAATGTCGGCATGGCCGCTGTCTAAGGCGAACCGCGCGTCAACGCCACTGACATGATCGTGAGTTAGAGTTCGATGACACGTTAATGTCGAGCCACCCTGTCGCCGCAATCGAGTGGGATATCGTGAACTTTTGACGGGCGCGTTCGTTTGCAAATACGGATCGATCGGCTAACCTTTCTGCTATGAAATTACCGCGCGGCACATCGGAAAAGAGCCGGCGCCGAGGCTATCTCGACGGCCAGATGCTGATCGCCATGCCGGCGATGGGCGACGAGCGGTTCTCGCGCTCGGTGGTCTATATCTGTGCGCATTCTTCGGAAGGCGCCATGGGCATCATCGTCAATCATCCGGCGCCGAACATCAATTTTTCCGATCTCCTGGTGAAGCTCAACGTGATTCCGGCCGCTGACGTGATCCAATTGCCGGGGCGGGCCGGCGTGGTGAAGGTCATGCGCGGCGGTCCGGTCGAGACCGAGCGCGGTTTCGTGCTGCACTCGGCCGATTTTTTCATCGAGAACTCGACGCTGCCGATCGACGACGGCATTTGCCTCACCGCCACCATCGATATTCTCAAGGCGATCGCGCGCGGCGATGGACCGGCCAGCGCCATCCTTGCGCTCGGCTATGCTGGCTGGGCGCCGGGCCAGCTTGAGACCGAAATCCAGGGCAATGGCTGGCTGCATTGCTCCGCCGACCCGGAACTTATTTTCGGCCCCGATATCGGCGGCAAATACGAAAAAGCACTAAAGAAGATCGGCATCGATCTCGGCATGCTGTCGAATGAGGCCGGGCACGCGTGACAGGCATCAGGTATCAGCGATCAGTCATCAAGAGCCAAAGACTTTGGTCCTGATGCTGGTTTCCCGATGCCGGTGTCCCGGCGCGTCGGGTTCAAGGAGCGCGCTTGCCCGCTCCGCGCTCATCGGTTCGCCGAACACGAAGCCTTGCGCATATTCGCAGCCGAGCTGAAACAGTTCGACCGCGTCGGAATCGGTCTCCGCGCCCTCCGCCACAACGTCCATGCCGAGATCGTGGGCGAGCGTGATGATCGAGCGCAGGATGACCGGCCGCGTGCCCTTGGCCGTGGTGCGCACGAATGACTGGTCGATCTTGATCGTATCGAACGGGAAACGCTGCAGATAAGACAGCGAGGAATACCCGGTGCCGAAATCGTCGAGCGCCAGCCCGGCGCCGAGCTCGCGAATCCGGTGCAGCATTTGCGCGGCATGTTCGGGATTCTCCATCACCACCGATTCGGTGAGTTCGAGCTTGAGCGAACCGCGGCCGAGCGGCGAGCGCGCCAGCACGGTGCGCAGATCCTGAATCAGGTCGTGGCGCAGCAATTGGCGCGACGAAATATTGACGCTGGCGAATAGCGGATCGCGCTGGCGCAGCGTGCGTTGCCAGGTCGACAATTGCCGCGCGGTGCGGTCGAGCACGAACAGGCCGAGCTCGACGATCAAGCCGGTTTCCTCGGCGATATTGATGAATTCGGCAGGCGACAGCCGACCGAGTTTTGGGTGGTTCCAGCGCGCCAGCGCCTCGAAGCCGGCCACGGCGCGATCCTCAAGCCGCACGATCGGCTGATAGAGGATGGTGATCTCGTCGCGTTCGAGCGCCCGGCGCAGATCAGATTCGATCGACAGCCGGTCCGCCTTGCGCGCGCGCATGGCGGCCTTGAACACGTCGATGCGGTCGCCGCCGCCGCGCTTGGCGTGATACATCGCGAGTTCGGCGTCCTTGAGCACCTCCTCGCCGCGTTGCGGCTCGTCGTCGCCGAGCGCCATTCCGATCGAAGCGGTGAGGAATATTTCGCGGTCGCGGAACGTGATCGGGGCGCGCAGCGTGCGGCGGATAGTCTCGGCCATCGCGGTGATGCGCGCGCTTTCGCGCTCCGAGAGCAGGATGAGGCCGAATTGATCGCCCGATAGCCGCGCCAGCGTGTCCTGCGCCTTGATCAGCCGCCCGAGCCGGCGCGCCAGCGTCAAGAGAATCGAGTCGCCGACCGCCATGCCGACGGAATCGTTGACCTGCTTGAAGCGATCGAGATCGATCACCATGACTGTGGTCTTGATCGCCGGATCGGCCTTGGCGAAGCCGAGCACCGCTTCGAGGCGGTCGAGGAACAGCTCGCGATTGGGCAGGCCGGTGAGATTGTCGTGCACCGCGTCATGCAGCAGCCGCTCTTCGGCGGTCTTGAATTCGGTGACGTCGGTCAGCGTGCCGACCAGGCGGACGACCTCGCCGTCGGAACCGACGACCGGCCGCGCGCGCAGCGCGAACCACAGATAATGCCCGTCGGCGGTGCGCATGCGGAAATCCTGCGCGACGCGGCCGCGCCGTTGTTCGAGCACCCTGTCGAGGGTGGCGCGGAAGCGGTCGCGATCAAGCTGATGCAACACGTCGAGCCATTTGGCCGCCGGGCCGTCGAGCGATCCGTGCTTTAGTCCGAGCGCCGTTTCGGTCTCCGCGCTGGTAAAGACCTTGTCGGCGGAAACGTCCCAGTCCCAGATCATGTCGCCGGCGCCGGTGAGAGCTAGCGCGCGGCGCTCGACGTCGGACACAATGCCGCTCGCCATGCCGCCGGCAAAGGCGTGCTGCATCACCGTAAAGCCGATCAGCATGACGATGAGGACGAGGCCGCCGAGCAAAGCCGGTCCGACAATATCGTTGGTGAGAAAGCCGAGCACGGTGAGCGCGGCGCCGACGACCCAGACCACGAGAAGAAGCCAGGTCGGGATCAGCATCACCGCGCGGTCATAGTCGTGGGTCGCGAGATAGATCACCAGCGCAAAGCCAAGCACGGCGACGAAAAACAGCGATATGCGCGCGATGCCGGACGCGATCGGCGGCGAGAACAGCGCGACCGCGACCAGCGCGCCGAGAAACGCCAGCCAGCCGACGGTGATGTGGGCGTAACGCACGTGCCAGCGGTTGAGATTGAGATAGGCGAACAGGAACACCAACAGCGTCGCCGCCAGCATCGCTTCGCCCGAGGCGCGCCAGATCCGCTCGGCGCCCGCCGACATGTCGAAGACTTTTGGCCAAAAACCGAAGTCGATGCCGATATAAACCAGCACCGCCCAGCCGAGCGCGGCCGCCGCCGGAAACATGACGCTGCCCTTGACCACGAACAGGATGGTCAGGAACAGCGCCAGCAAACCGGCAATGCCGATGACGATGCCCTGGTAGAGGGTGAGCGAATTGACCTTGTCTTTGTAGGCGTCCGGCTCCCACAGATAGAGCTGCGGCAGGTTATCGGTGCGCAGTTCGGCGACGAACGTGATGACCGTGCCGGGATCGAGCGTGATGCGGAAAATGTCGGCGCTGGCATTGTCCTGCCGCTCCGGCGGATCGCCCGACGACGGCGTGATGGTGACGATGCGCGACTGTCCGAGATCGGGCCAGATCAGACCCGAGCCGACCATGCGGTAATGCGGCGCGACGATGAGCCGGTCGAGCTGTTCGTCGCCGTCGTTAGCGAGCGCGAATACCGCCCAGTTGGTGCCGGCTTCGCGCGCGCGAACCTCGATGCGGCGGATGATGCCGTCGGGGCCGGGCGCGGTGGACACCTGGATGCGGTCGCCGCTGGTGTGCTGGAACTCGACCGCGTCGGTGAGATCGATGGCCGCGGCGTCGGTGCGCACGTTAACGGCGTCGACGGCACGCGCTGAAGGCACGCCAAGAAGCGCCGCGAAAGCGATCGCCAGGATCGCGCTTAAAACCGCGGCGCTGACATTGGCGGCGCGCAGAAATGCCAAGAGACGACCTCCAAGGCCGGCAGGCGGCGCCGTTCGCGCCACGACGATCACAGATCCCCCGAACGACTACCTAACGGGCTTTGCGCCGAATTTCCGACGGCCTGTTCCGCCTGCGTCATATCGAGCCGCGCCATGAGCCGATCTTTGTAGCGGCTGGTATGCCGCAGAGCAAGGATATTCCCGTTTACTTTCAAAGGGTCAGGAGAATTCTGCCGACGTGGTTGCCGCGCTTTGGCGCGCTGTTCGGGGCGGGCTTCCGCGTGTGACAAGGTGAACTGCTACCGCTAAAATTTGCGGCGGAGCAAACGCCAAACATGCCCGCACTCGAGGACGACGATAAGCCGAAGAAGAAGCTCACCCACGAGATCGGGCAGGATCTGACACTGTTGTCGGCTGGCGAATTGACCGACCGCATCGCGCTTTTGCGCGACGAAATCGCGCGTCTTGAGGCCGACATGGCGAAGAAACGCGCCACCAAATCGGCCGCCGATAGTTTTTTCAAGAAGTAAGTGTCGTCAATGAGTTAGCGCTGCCGCCGCGGCGCGCGCTAGAGCTTAATCTGAGGAAAATTTGGCAACTTTCTGTGATTCCTTAACCTTTCGTTAAGCTTTCTCGTTCATTACAGCTACTGTCCATCTTCTGGACATCGAGTGGCTCCTGTCCACTCTGTTTGACGCCTCCCTGTTATCAACTTCGAGCCGCCGGCAACGGCGGCTCTTTTTTTATTAACCATTGTGGCTGAGGCCCGAGACATTGCGCTTGGGCTCATCGGCGCGATTGCTGCCGGCAACTATGTCGGAAGCTTCATGGCTCGGACCGCTGGACAGCGCGCGCGCCCCGCGCGATGTTAGCGGCTGTGAGGCGTACATGTCCGATAAGCGCGTGATGGAAGCCGGTGCGGTCTCCTTTAGTGAGCGGCTGGCAAATTCCCAGGTCTTTGCGACCCTGTTTCGCGACGGAATGTCGCTGGTCGAGGAAACCGCCAGCTATCTCGACGGTTCCGGCCGTCAGGAATCCAAAAAACTCGAACGCAGCGCCGGTCTGGTTTATGCGACCGAGAGCATGCGGCTGACGACCCGGCTGATGCAGTTGGCTTCGTGGCTCCTTCTGCACCGGGCGGTCAAGGAGGGCGAGATGACGCTCGCCCAGGCCAACAAGGAAAAGAGCAAGGTCAGGCTCGCCGCCTGCGAGCCGGGCGATGCCAAATCGCTGGCGATGCTGCCGGCGAAATTGCAGGAACTGATTGCGCGTTCCACCAAGCTCCAGACCGAAGTGCGCCGGCTCGATGCCACCATGCACGCGCCGGCGCCGATCAGATTCACGGCCGACAATCCGGTCGAGCGGCAATTGGGATTGTTGAAGGCGGCTTTCGAATCCGACGCGTGAAGAGCGTCTTATTTGAGCATGATCTTATCCGAAAACCGGTGACCACTTTTCGGGATCATGCTCAAAAGCGCGGCTGGAACGACGATCCATCTTTCTCGATATAGCCCGCGAACGGGGCGCCGACATGCCCCGGAAAAATCAGCGCGCCTGATGCGGCACAATCGTCCAGCACGCGGCGGCGGCTGACCTTCGCTTGCTCGGCATCCGAGTTTTTTGGAAAATTCCAGTCGGGATAAAATACCTGCAGCAGGTGATGGAAGACATCGCCTGTGAGCATCGCGCGGCTGCCGCCAATATCGAGCTTGAACACGAAATGTCCCGGTGAATGGCCGGGCGCGGGCAGGATTTCGATGAATTCATTCAGACGATGCGGCCCGCTGACCAGGTCGGCACGACCGGCTTCGACGATTGGCAACACCGACTCGCGAAACGTGCCGAACTCCGCCGGCGCGGTCTTGGGATCGCGATCCATCTGTTGAAAATAATCGAAATCCGGCTTGGAGAAGACGTAGCGCGCCTTGGCGAATGTCGGTTCCCAGCGCCCGTTCTTTAATTGCGTGTTCCAGCCCAGATGATCGTGATGCAGATGCGTGCACATCACCAGATCGATCTCGTCGGGCCGCGCGCCTGCCGCCGCAAGCCGGTCGAGCCACGGCGTGTCGAGCATGTTCCACCACGGCCGCGTCGGCCGCGATTTATGATTGCCGCAACAGCAGTCGATCAGAATCTTGCGGCCGTCGAGCTGCAGGAGCCAGCTATGGACGGAAAGCTTGAGCTTGCGGCTATCCGCATCGTAGTGATGCGGCGCCAGCCACGAAGCGTGTTGTTTGAGATGCGCGTCGGTAAATGCCGGGAAAATTTCCGCCGTGGGATAGATCGGCAGATAGGTTTCCTCGATGCGCGTAACGGTCGCTTTGCCGACCTTGAAAACTGACATCCGCCGTCCCGGACCGGAGGATCGACCGGCTATTTCTTGAGGAAGCCCTCGAACTTCTTGTTGAAGCGCGACAATCGGCCGCCGCGGTCGATCAGATGCTGCTGGCCGCCGGTCCAGGCCGGGTGCGACTTCGGATCGATGTCGAGATGCAGCACGTCGCCGGGCTTGCCCCAGGTCGAGCGCGTGGTGAATTCGGTGCCGTCGGTCATGACCACTTTGACCATGTGGTAATCGGGGTGGGCGTCGGTTTTCATGGCTCTTTAACGTGCAGGTTGGGGGGAATTTGGCCGCTATATAACGTGACAATCCCCCCGCGACAAGCCGGAGCTGCGAAGGCCTCGCAACGTTGCCACGGCGCCGCCCAAGGGGCATTGTCCGGCCGGCGCGGTGGCGGGGCGGCAAACAGGGAACGCGACGCAAGAATTCGACATGAATTTGCGTGCCCAAAACGACGCGAAGGCCCCAATTGCGGCCGTCCCACCGATCGAAGCGGCGGCGGCAGCCGCTATGCTTGTTCCGGAGCAATCCGGCAAGCGCAAGACCAATCTGCGGCCGCTCGTTTCGCTTCTGCCCTATGTCAACCGCTACCGCGGCCGCGCCATAGCGGCGCTTGGCGCGCTGGTGCTGGCGGCGCTGACGACGCTTGTCGTGCCGATCGCGGTGCGGCGCATGATCGATTTTGGCTTCACCGCGCGCGGGCTGGCGCTAGTCAACACCTACTTTCTGGCGATGATCGCGGTCGCCGCCGTGCTCGCCTTCGCCAGCGCGGCGCGCTACTACCTCGTCACCACGCTTGGCGAGCGCATCGTCGCCGATCTGCGCGGCGACGTGTTCGCGCATCTCACTTCGCTCTCGGCCGCCTTTTTCGACGAGGCGAGGACCGGCGAGATGATCTCGCGGCTCACCGCGGACACCACGCAGATTAAGGCCAGCGTCGGCTCGTCGCTCTCGGTGGCGTTGCGCAATTTCGTGCTGTTCATCGGCGCCAGCGTCATGATGGTGGTGACGAGCCCGCGGCTGTCCGGCTTCGTGCTTGCCGCCATTCCGATCATTGTGCTGCCGCTCTATGCTTTCGGCCGCGCCGTGCGCCGCCGTTCGCGCTTTGCCCAGGACACGCTCGCCGACGCGTCGGCCTATGCCGCCGAACTGATCGGCGCGATACGCGTGCTGCAAGCCTTCACCAATGAGCGGCTCGGCATCGGCCGCTTTCGTGACGCCGTCGAGCGCGCCTTCCTTGCCGCCTGCGAGTCGATCCGGGCGCGGGCGTTGCTCACGGGCTTTGCCATATTCCTGGTTTCGGCAAGCGTCGTCGTCGTGTTGTGGGTCGGCGCGCAGGAGGTGCTCACGTCGGAGATCACGCCGGGCCGGCTGGGACAATTCATTCTTTACGCAGTGTTTGCCGCCGGCGCGCTCGGCTCGCTGTCGGAAGTCGGCGGCGAGATCGCGGCGGCTTCCGGCGCCGCAGAGCGGCTGTTCGAAATTCTTGCGATCAAGCCCGCGATCTTTCGCCCCGCGTATCCGCTGGCGCTGCCGGTGCCGGCGCGCGGCGAGGCAGCCTTCGAAGACGTCATCTTCTCCTATCCGACACGTCCCACTGTATCGGCGCTGAACGGGGTGACGTTTCGCGTGCGCCAGGGCGAAAAACTCGCCATCGTCGGCCCGTCCGGCGCCGGCAAGAGCACGATCTTTCATCTGTTACTGCGCTTCTACGATCCCACAGCGGGCCGCGTCACGCTCGACGGCGTTCGCCTTGCCGACGCCGATCCGGCGGATGCGCGCGCGCGCATCGCGCTGGTGCCGCAGGACAGCGTGATGTTCGCAAGCTCGGTCGGCGACAATATTCGCTTCGGCCGGCCCGATGCGTCCGATGCCGACGTGGCGCGCGCGGCCGAGCATGCCCATGCCGCCTCTTTCATCGCGGCGCTGCCGCGCGGCTTCGACACGCCGGTCGGCGAGCGCGGCGTCACGCTGTCGGGCGGCCAGCGCCAGCGCATCGCCATTGCGCGCGCCATCCTGCGCGATGCGCCGCTTTTGTTGCTCGACGAAGCGACGTCTTCGCTCGATGCCGAAAGCGAGACGCAGGTTGCAGCAGCCTTGGCCGACCTGATGCGCGAGCGCACCACCATCGTTATCGCGCATCGGCTTGCCACCGTTTTGTCCTGCGATCGCATTCTGGTTCTGGAAGACGGCCGCATTGTCGAAGAGGGCACGCACCAGACGCTCGCCGCCGCCGGCGGCCTTTATGCGCGGCTGGCGAAGCTGCAGTTTCAGGGGGCGTGAGGTCTGTCGTCATTGCGAGCGGAGCGAAGCAATCCAAATTCGGTGCGTCGGGTCTGGATTGCTTCGTCGCTTTGCTCCTCGCAATGACGGCGGGGATCACGGCCGCCAGCTCATGCGGTGAACGGGCTTGCCGGAAATCGGATTTTTGCCGGCGCCGCTGATCGCAAAGCCGCATTTCTCGTAAAAGCGAATAGCGCGCGCGTTGTCGGTATTAACGTCGAGATCGAGCCCGCGCGGCGAAATGCGCTTGGCTTTCGCAACCAATTCCGCACCGACGCCGAAACCCCAATGCTCGGGCGCGACGACGAGTTGATCGAGATAAAGCGTGCGCGGATCGACGGTGACAAAGCCGATCATTGTGTCGCCGTCTTCCGCAATCGTCACTTCGGCGGCGGGGAGAAGCTCGTTGCGCCAGCGCGCGCGCCACCAGTCGAGCCGCTCGGCGAAATCGAGCTCCGGATAGGCCGCTTGCCAGGTCCGCAGCCACAGCACGACCGAAGCATCCTCGTCGCGCGGCTCGTAGCGGCGAAGCGAGACGGCTGCGCCGCCGGTGCGGCGTTGGGCTGTCATGGTAATGATGGTGGGCGGCGCGCCCCGTGTCTCACGTGAAGAATGACAATCTCTCCAAGTTCGACAGTGTAGTAGATGACGTATGGGAATCTGCCGAGGGGAAACTTGCGTACCCCTGCTATGTCGGTCTCCTGAGCCATGTAAGGGAACTCGGCCAATTATCCGATCAAACTCTCGACGCGTGCGACGACATTCGCCGCCGCGGTAAGATTGTTCTTTGCGATGGAGGCGAAAATTTCGTCCAATTCATGGAGCGCGGTTTCAGTGTACCGTACTCTCACGAACGGTAGCGATTGAACACCGCTGCGACTTCCTCGTCGCTTGCCAGCTTGCCCTGCCGCATTTGCTCAAGCGCTCGTTCGATTACTGCCCGCTCCTCGGAGCTGACTTTGTAGACACCGAAATGCTTGGTCTCGATATCGACAATCGACTTCACAATTCGGCCTGTGCTTCTTCCGGCCAATCGGCGACGCGTTCCAGGAGTGTTTCGACGACCTTGTTCATCCTCTCATCATATCAGAATTGAACGCTGAGCGCACCTCTCACGGCGTCACGGCTTCTTTCCCCGCCTTCTTGAGCAGGCGAAGCAGTTCGCGGTGCATGGTGTCGTTGCCGGCGACGATCTGGCCCTTGGTGAAGATGGCGTCGCCGCCGTCCATATCGCTGACAAAGCCGCCGGCTTCGCGCACCAGGATCGTGCCCGCGGCCAGATCCCACGGCGACAGATCGCGTTCCCAATAGGCGTCGAGCCGGCCGGCCGCGATCCAGGCGAGATCAAGCGCCGCAGCGCCATAGCGGCGCAAGCCGGCAAAGTGCTGCTGCGCGGCGGCAATCTCGTTGCGCGCCACCGCAAGATCGCCGCGGCCGTAATGCGGCAGCCCGCAGGCGACCACCGCGTCGGCAAGCCGCTGCCGCGCCGCGACGCGAATGCGCCGATCATTGAGGAAGGCGCCCTTGCCGTGTTCGGCGATGAACAGGTCGTCGTTGGCGGGATTGTAAACCAGCCCGGCGACGATCGCGCCGTTGCGCTCGAGCGCGATGGCGACCGCGAAATGCGGGATGCCGTGCAGGAAATTGGTGGTGCCGTCGAGCGGGTCGACGATCCAGCGATGGCTCTTGTCGCTGCCCTCGCGCGCGCCGCCTTCCTCGCCGAGAAAGCCGTAATCCGGCCGCGCCTTGGCGAGCTCCTCGCGCACGATTTCCTCGGCGCGATGGTCGGCGGCGGTGACGAAATTGCGCGGACCCTTGAGCGACACCTGCAAATTCTCGACTTCGCCGAGATCGCGCTTAAGGCTGCGCCCGGCGCGGTGCGCGGCCTTGATCATGACATTGAGGATGGCGGAGTGGAGCATGGCGGCCCTTATTTTGAGCGCTTCGCCTACGCTTCACGACGTTCCCGCGCAAGCGGGATTCCGGATCGTGCCTAAGGCTTCGTCGGTAATTGCGGCGTCTGCTGCTGCTGCTGGGCCTTGACCGCATCGATCCACGGCTGCGCCGCTTTCTCGCCGGCCGCGCGGCTGTCGGGATCGAGCTTGTCGACGAAGGCGTCGAGTTCGAGGTCGGTCTCGCCGGCGGCGCGCGAGACGAGGTGCCATTTGGTCGCCTCGACCGCATTGACCGGCGCGCCGACGCCGCTGAACAGAATGCGCGCCAGGCGATCCTGCGCGATGGCGCTGCCGTGCAGCGCCGCCTTGCGGAACAGCGCCGCGGCGGCCTCGTGGTTCGTGTCGACGCCGTCGCCGTTGTAGAGCGCGATGGCGTATTCGACCTGCGCGTCGATATTGTCGGCAAGCGCGGCCTGCGCCCATAGCTGCGCCGCCTGATGCATGTCCTTCGGCACGCCGCGGCCCTCCTTGTAGAAGGTGCCGAGCGCATATTGCGCGTCGGGGCTGCCGGATTGCGCGGCGATGCGCAAAAGTTCGGCGGCGCGGGCAAAATCCTGCGGGAATAATTGGCCCTCGATGTAAAGCAGCGCGAGGTCGTAGGCGGCGACGGGCTGGCCGAGTTTTGCGGCCGCGGCGAGCCATTTGGCGCTGGTCTCGCGGTCGCGCGGGCCGGCGCGGCCGCTGAGGTTGAACATCGCCAGCGCAAACATCGCGTTGCTGTCGCCGCGATCGGCGGCAAGCTTGTACCACTCGGCCGCCTTGGCGTCGTCGCGCGGCACGCCGAGCCCGTTGGCGTAAATCTCGGCGACCAGCGTCATCGATTTGGCATCGCCTTTGTCGGTGGCGTGCTGGGTCGCGAGCTGGAACGCGGTGAGGAAGTAGCCGCGCTGGAAAGCGCCGAAGGCGAGGTCGAGCTCGGGCGCGGTGGCCGCAAGGGCGGTGGCGGCGGTCGCAGCGGCGGGTTTGAAACCCGCCCCTACGATCACGACGCCGAGGCTCGCCGCGAACAAAAACTTTGCGCAAGCACAAAACCTCATCGCCGGACCGGCTCGGCGAGATGTTCGGCCGCTGTTGCAATCGCCGCCGCGGCGCCTTGTGGGTGCGTCCATATCCAGTCACCGAGCGCGATGAAATCGGCGCCGGTCCGCGCCAGCGGTTCGACCTCGTCGAGGCCTGTGGCATAACCGATGCACGGCAGTACGAGGAGATCGGCCCACCATTCCAGACGCTCCTGTAATTCCTCGAAGGGCAGGCGGTGGCCGCGGCGATCCGGCTCGCCGAACATGACGTAGTCGGCATTAGCCTCGGCCGCGAGCATGGCATCATGACGGCTGTGCAAACCGCCGGCGCCGGCGATGCGATCGGGCTTGAGCAAAGCGAGCGCGGCGGCAAAGGTCTCGACGCCGCTCAGATGCGCGCCATCGGCGCCGGCCCGCGCCACAATTTCGGCATGACCGTCGATCAGCAGCGCGACATCGCGCCGCTGCGCGATTGTCGCCATCGCTTTGGCGCGTTCGATCAGCGTGCGCTCGTCGGTCGTGGCGAGGCGAAGCAGCACGGCGGCGATATCGGTGGCTGAAAGCGCCGCGTCGAGCTCACGGCCAAACGATCCCGTGTCGTCCAGAAGGGGAGTGAAGAGATAGAGGCGCTGCATATTCATCCGCCCCCGCGAAGCGGGGGAGGGGGACCGCCCGGAGGGCGGTGGAGGGGGTGTCCGAACTCAAAGCTTTTCCGCCGCCAGTCGAACGATTGCGTCCGCCGCTTCGTCAATGCTGCAGATCAATTCGGCGGCGGCGATACGCATGACAGTGACACCGTGTTTCTTGAGCCAGCTGTCGCGGTGTGCATCTCGCTGCGGGCGATCGGCCATGTCATGGCTTATACCGTCAATTTCGCCTGCGAGGTTCGCCTTCGCGCAGTAGAAGTCCAGCACATACGGTCCTATTGGATGCTGTCGACGAAATACTGGCTTTCCCGGTAGGCGCTCGCGCAACCGGCTCCACAATCGTGCTTCCGGAGGCGACAATTTCCGGCGGAGTTGGCGGGCGTTGCCGATTATTTTGGTCGGCGCTCTCATTGTCGGCGAGTCAGACGCCCCTTCCACCGCGCTTCGCGCGGTCCCCCTTCCCCGCTATCGCGGGGCAGGATGTGATTATCATGCCGCTTTGCGTTCGAGGTCGGCTTTCCATTGGCCGAGCGCGGCGAGGCTGTTCATCATGGCGCGGTGGCTGAACGCGCGCTGCGCGGCGGCGACGTTTTCCGGCTTGCCGGACCAGGTCGTCTGCGGCGCGTGCTGCAGGGCGCGGCCATAGGAGAACGAGACGCGCCACGGCAGCGGGCCCATCTTGTTGATGGCATCGAGATGCGCGGTCGCGTCCCCGTCGGATTGGCCGCCGGAGAGAAAGGCGATGCCGGTAACCGCCGCCGGCACGCACTCCTTGAGCACGCGCAGGGTTTTTTCCGCGACTTCCTCGACCGACGCGCGCTTTCCCGATTTCTTGCCGGGCACCACCATGTTCGGCTTGAGCACGATGCCCTCGAGCGCGACGCGATTGTAGAACAATTCCGCAAACGTCTCTTTGAGCACCCAGGTGGTGACCTCGGCGCAGCGGTCGATGTCGTGGCCGCCGTCCATCAGCACTTCGGGCTCGACGATCGGCACGATGCCTTCGTCCTGGCACAACGCGGCATAGCGCGCGAGCGCATGCGCATTGGCGCGCACGCAAGCGTAGCTCGGCATGCCGTGCCGCTCGCCGATGTCGATCACGGCGCGCCACTTGGCGAATTTGGCGCCGAGCCCGCGATATTCGACGAGCCGCTCGCGCAACCCGTCGAGGCCGTCGGTGACGACTTCGCCCGGACAGTTGGGCAGGGGCTTTATGCCTTTGTCGACCTTGATGCCGGGCAGCGAACCCGATTTTTCGATGAGCTTGACCAGCGGCGTGCCGTCCTTGGCGTTCTGGCGAATGGTCTCGTCATAGAGAATGACGCCGGAAATGTATTTCGACATCGCGTCGGCGCTGCGGAACAGCATTTCGCGATAATCGCGCCGCGTATCGGCGGTCGATGCCAGCCCGAGCGTGTCGAACCGCTTGCCGATGGTGCCGGTCAACTCGTCCGCGGCCAAAATGCCACGTCCCGGGGCGACCATCGCTGCAGCAACTTTATTTAGGGCTTGGACCTTGTTCAGTTCGGCGAGATTCATTG
The DNA here is from genome assembly GCA_963790975.1 of uncultured Alphaproteobacteria bacterium. Lineage (GTDB taxonomy): Bacteria > Pseudomonadota > Alphaproteobacteria > Rhizobiales > Xanthobacteraceae > BOG-931. The sequence goes on along the minus strand of CAWBQV010000005.1, from coordinate 111,796 downwards.
TCGTTCTCCAACAAAATCCTTCGATCTGTCGTTCCGCGCCGGCGGTCCGGCGGCATCGCAGTGTCGGCTCGACCGCCGTTTTACTCTATCCGTGGGTGGCAGCGGGAGTCCGAAGCGTCCTTAATACCTCGACCCCCGGTAACGTTTTGCCTTCCAGCCATTCGAGAAACGCGCCGCCCGCGGTCGAGACATAGGTAAAGCCGCCGGTGACGCCCGCGACATTGAGCGCCGCCATGGTGTCGCCGCCGCCGGCAATACTGACAAGCCGGCCATCGGCGGTGAGTTCCGCCGCCGCTTCGGCGACCTCTATGGTTCCGGTATCGAACGGCTCCTGCTCGAAGGCGCCGAACGGCCCGTTCCAGACCAGCGTTTTCGAGCGCGCCAAGACCGAAATGGCCTGCTCGATGCTGCGCGGTCCGATGTCTAGGATCATGTCGTCGGGTCCGACGTCCTCAACCGCGACGACGCGGGTTGGAACATGCGCGGCGAGTTTTGGCGCGACAACAGCATCGACCGGCAGCATGATCTCGCGCCGCAGCGTTTTTGCCTTGGCGATGATGTCGCGCGCCGTGTCGATGAGGTCCCTTTCCGACAATGATTTGCCGATCGGCTTGCCGAGCGCGGCAAGGAAGGTATTGGCCATGCCGCCGCCGATGATCAGCGTCTCGACATGGGTGATGAGGTTGCCAAGGAGATCGAGCTTGGTCGAGATTTTGGCGCCGCCGACGATCGCGGTGACCGGGCGCGCAGGCGCATGCAGCGCCCGCTCGAGCGCGCCGAGTTCCTCCTGCATGGCGCGTCCGGCATAAACCGGCAGCAGATGACCGATGGCTTCGACCGAAGCATGCGCCCGATGCGCGACCGAGAAAGCGTCGTCGACATAGATGTCGCCGAGCTTGGCTAGTCTCGCGGCGAAATCCGGATCGTTTTTGGTCTCGCCTTTATGGAAGCGGGTATTTTCCAGGCAAAGAATGTCGCCCGGATGCATTGCCGCCACGGCGGCTTCGGCGACCTCGCCGACGCAATCGGGGGCGAACGCAATGCGGCGGCCGATAATCTGCGCGGCCGCGGCCACCACGGGCTTGAGCGACTCTTTGGGATCCGGGCCTTTCGGCCGGCCGTAATGCGAAATGAGGATCACCTTGCCGCCCTTGTCGGCGATTTCCAAAATCGTCGGCGCCAGACGCTGGATGCGCGACGCGTCGGCGACCTCGCCGTGCTGCATCGGCACGTTGAGGTCGACGCGCAGCAGCACGCGCTTACCTTTGACGTCGGCATTGTCGAGGCTGCGGAAGAACTTCATGTACGCGCGCGATGGCTTCGATTGGTTCGGGTTCAGGCGAGCTTGCCCATCGCCACCGCGGTGTCGATCATGCGATTGGAGAAGCCCCACTCATTGTCATACCACGCCATGACGCGCACCAGCGTGCCGTCGATCACCTTGGTCTGATCCATGTGGAAGACGGCAGAGTGCGGGTCGTGGTTGAAGTCGCTCGAAACGTTGGGCGCGTCGGTATAGCCGAGGATGCCCTTGAGCTGCTGTTCGGCGGCGCGTTTGACCGCGCCATTGATCTCGTCCTTGGTGGTCGCGCGCTTGGCGACGAACTTGAAATCGATCACCGAAACGTTCGGCGTCGGTACGCGGATGGCGACGCCGTCGAGCTTTCCGGCGAGCTCGGGCAGAACGAGGCCCACCGCTTTCGCAGCCCCGGTCGAGGTTGGGATGATGTTGAGCGCCGCCGCGCGTGCGCGGTAGAGATCCTGGTGCACCTGATCGAGCGAGGGCTGATCGTTGGTGTAGGAGTGCACCGTGGTCATGAAACCCTTGTCGATGCCGACGGCGTCGTTGAGCACCTTGGCGACCGGCGCGAGGCAATTGGTCGTGCAGGAAGCGTTGGAGACGACCAGATGCGCCTTGGTCAGCTTGTCGTGGTTGACGCCATAGACGACGGTCAGGTCGACGCCGTCGGCCGGCGCCGAAATCAGCACGCGCTTGGCGCCGGCTTTCAGATGCGCCGAAGCCTTTTCCTTCGTAGCGAAAATGCCGGTGCATTCCAGCGCAATGTCGATGCCAAGATCCTTCCACGGCAGTTGCGTGGGGTCTTTCACCGCGGTGACCTTGATGGCGCCGTTGCCGCAACTGATCGTATCGCCCTTGACGGTGACCTCGCCGGGGAAGCGGCCATGCACTGAATCAAAGCGCAGGAGATGCGCGTTGGTTTCCACCGGCGCCAGATCGTTCACGGCAACGACTTCGATGTCGTCGCGCTCGGCTTCGACCACGGCGCGCAGGATATTGCGGCCGATGCGGCCGAACCCGTTGATGGCAACGCGAACCGACATTCCCGGTCTCCCTCCGCGGCAGTCGGAACGCCCGGCCGCGGCGTCTTATAGCGTCTTATTATGTAACTATCCTTCTAGGACTTTCCTAATCGAGCCCATCATTTTCTTAATCGAGCTATGGCCGCTTTGGCAACTTTTTCGGCGGTAATTCCGAAGTGCTGGTAAAGATCCTTATAGGGCGCGCTGCCGCCAAACCCGGTCATGCCAACAAAAGCTCCGGCCGAGCCGATGATGGCGTCCCAGCCCTGGCGGATGCCGGCTTCGACCGCGACGTTAACTTCTGCCGCGCCGATAATCGCCGCGCGCTTGGCGTCCGGCAGCGCCAGCAAAAGCTCGAAGCAGGGCACCGACACCACCCGGGCCGAAATTTTGCGCTCGGCGAGGAGCTTTTTCGCCTCCACCGCGATGGCCACTTCGGAGCCCGTGGCGAATAGCGACACCGTGGCGTCATCGTCGTCCGCCGCGATCAACTCGTAGCCGCCGGCCGCGCAGCGGTTGCGCTCGTCAAAACCCTGGCGCAGTTGCGGCAGGTTTTGCCGCGTCAGCGCGAGGATGCTTGGGCCGGTCTTGCTCTCGAGCGCAAGCTGCCAGCATTCGATGGTCTCGACCGCGTCGGCAGGACGAAAGACTTTCAGGTTCGGAATGGCGCGCAATGCCGCCAGATGCTCGACCGGTTGGTGGGTCGGGCCGTCTTCGCCAAGCCCGATCGAATCATGCGTCATCACATGGATGACGCGCTGACCCATCAGCGCGGCGAGCCGGATCGCCGGGCGGCAGTAATCGGAGAACACCAGAAACGTGCCGGAAAAAGGAATGATGCCGCCGTGGAGCGCCATGCCGTTCATGGCGGCGGCCATGCCATGTTCGCGCACGCCATAATGAATGAACGTGCCGGCGTAATCCGCAGCGTTCAGGACTTTCATCGCCTTGGTGCGGGTATTGTTGGAGCCGGTGAGATCGGCCGAGCCGCCGATCATTTCCGGCAGCGCCGCGGTCAAGGTCTCAAGCGCGAATTCGGACGCCGAGCGCGTGGCGATGTCCTTCGGCGCAGCACTGAGTTTTTGTTTCACGCTCATGACCGCCGGCGCGAGCTTGCCGGAAAACTCGCCGTGGCTGCGGCGCTCGAACTCAGCGCGCTTTGCGGCGTCGAGCGCGGCAAGACGCTTTTCCCAGGCGAGCCGCGCCGGCTTGCCGCGTTCGCCAGCGGCGCGCCACTGTTCGCGGATCGCGGCGGGAATTTCGAACGGCGGCGCCGTCCAGCCGAGCCTTTGCCGGGTAGCCGCAATCTCATCAGCGCCGAGCGCCGAGCCGTGCGCCTTCTCAGTGCCGCCCTTGTTCGGCGCGCCGAAGCCGATTGTGGTGCGGCAGGCGATCAGCGACGGCCGGTCGGATTTTTTTGCCGCTTCGAGCGCCGCGGCTATCGCCGCGGGATCGTGGCCGTCGATGCAGCTCGCCGCCCAGCCGGCGGACTTGAAACGCTCCACCTGATCGACGGAATCCGAAAGCGCAGTCGGCCCGTCGATCGAAATGCCGTTGTCGTCGTAGAGCACGATAAGCCTTTTCAGCTTCAAGTGCCCGGCAAGCGCGATCGCCTCCTGGCTGATGCCCTCCATGAGATCGCCGTCGGAAGCGAGCACATAAGTTGTGTGATCGACGATGTCGCCGAAGATCACGGCGAGATGGCGCTCGGCAATCGCCATGCCGACCGCATTGCCAAGCCCCTGACCGAGCGGGCCGGTCGTGGTTTCGACGCCGGGCGTGTGGCCATGTTCGGGATGGCCGGGCGTGAGCGAGCCAAGCTGGCGGAAGCGCTTGATCTCCTCGATGGTCATCTTCGGATAGCCGACGAGATAAAACAGCGCGTAGAGCAGCATCGAGCCGTGGCCGGCGGAGAGCACGAAGCGGTCGCGGTCGGGCCAGGCCGGATCGGCCGGATCGAATTTCAGGAAACGGGTGAACAGCACGGTGGCGATATCGGCCGCGCCCATCGGCAGGCCGGGATGGCCGGATTTCGCCTGCTCGACCGCATCCATCGCCAGCGCGCGGATGGCGTTGACCATGCGGTCGTGCTCCGCGCGCGGGATTGCAGTGGTGCCGGCGGCGGGAAAGCGGGGGGCCTGGGCGAGAGCTGCGCTCGCCGCGGCAAGGCGGTCCGGCTTGGTCATTGGGACCTGTATTGGGACCTGCGGTGGGCCTGCCAATCGCGGCGCGAATGCGAGGCAAACCGCGGTCACGGGAATAGGCGGCGCACAGATAACATGGGGGACGCCTTAGTCAATTCCGCGGGCCCGCGCCTGGGTGGTCATGCACAGGGCAACAGGCGCGCCGTTGACGCTTTCCCGCGATACGACGTAAGGTTCTTCCGATAAATGGTTGCCGTCGCACAATTTTCGTGTCTCGTGTGACACTTGCATGGCCGCAGCGGATGGCCAGATGAGCGATACTGAATCGATCGAACTAGCGACACGGCGTCTGACGCTCGCGCTCGATGCCCTGGAGGCGGCGGCCGAGCGGCGGGGCGAGGCCGATCGCGGCGAGGAATCGCTGGCCAATCAGGTCCACGCGCTGGGCAGCGATCGGGCGCGGCTGGCGAGCGAGCTTGACGAAACAACCGCCCGTGCCCGCGCGCTCGAAACCGCCAATCGCGATGTCGTGGCGCGGATCGACCAGGCGATTGAAACCATCCGTGGCGTGTTGTCTGCCGATGAGTGAGGACCGAACAGAAATGGCGCAGGTCAGCGTCACCATCAACGGCCGGCAATTCCGGATGGCCTGCGAGGATGGCCAGGAAGGTCATCTCCTGGAACTGGCGCGGGAGCTTGATTCGCGCATCAGTGGCTTGCGGACAAAATTCGGCGAGATCGGCGATACGCGGCTGACCGTGATGGCGGCAATCACGGTTGCCGACGAACTGGCCGAGGCGGCGGCCCGCATCAAGCGTTTGGAAGAGGAACTCGCAGGGCTCGAAAGCGCCCGCGTAGCGGCCTCCGACCGCACCAAGACCGCTCAGGCTTCCGTCGCCGCAGCGCTGAGCACGGCGGCCGAGCGCATCGAGAGCATCACCAAAAAGCTTAACCAGACCATCAGCTCCGGCGGCGGCGTTGCGATGGGGTAATTCACCTCTCCCCGCGTGCGGGGATAGGTCGAGCGAGCGAAGCGAACGAGGGTGAGGGGGCCTCTCCGCGATTCCTAGCCCAGAGAGCCCCCCTCACCCCAACCTTCTCCCCGCAAGCGGGGAGAAGGAGGCGCGAGCGGGCAGACTGAGATTGGCGCTGTCGGCCGTTACGCACTACATTAGCGATGCGGGGCTGCCCGGTGCGTCAGGAGCCAATTCTCGGGGCCTTATCGATCTCATAGGGAGCTGTCCCTGGCCGAGCTCGTGGGTTCGGTCACACGGTGCCCACCTACTTGTGTAGGGAACCCGGGATCGCTGCTTCAACGGCCGGCGCGGCTCCGCACTTCGCATCATGATTTCATCAGCAAGCATCGATGAGTTCAAGGCCACGCTCCGCCGCGAAGCAACGGCGCGGCGCGACGCTTTGCCGGCGGACGCGCGCCAGGCCGCGGGCGAAACCATTGCCGCGCGGAAATTTCCGCTTGCCGTCGCGCCGGGCACCATCGTGTCCGGCTTCATGCCGATGAAGAGCGAGATCAATCCGCTGCCGCTCTTACGCAAGCTCGCCGACGCCGGCGCTGTGCTGGCGCTTCCCGCCATCGCCGGCCGCGGCAAGCCACTCATCATGCGCGCATGGCGATGGAACGAACCGCTCGCTACTGGGCAATGGGGCATCCGCGAGCCAAAGCCGGAAGCCGCGGAAGTGGAGCCCGACATTCTCCTGGTCCCGCTTCTCGCCTTCGACCGTGCCGGCCATCGCATCGGCTATGGCGCCGGCTATTACGATCTCACCATCGCGCGGTTGCGCGCGCGAAAGCCGGTGACGGCCATCGGGCTTGCCTTCGCCGCCCAGGAAGTTACCGCGGTTCCGGCGACGGCCCGCGACGCGCGGCTCGATCTCGTGCTAACCGAGAGCCAAGTGATCGCGTTCAAAGGCCAGTGAGCATGCGTTTCCTTTTTATCGGCGACATTGTCGGGCGTAGCGGGCGAGCCATCGTCTATGAGCGCCTGCCCAAGCTGGTGCGCGACTGGAAGCTTGATCTGGTCATGGCCAATGGCGAGAACGCGGCCGGCGGCTTTGGCATCACCGAATTGATCTACCGCGAACTGCTTGATGCCGGCGTCGACGCGGTCACGCTCGGCAATCATGCCTGGGACCAGAAGGAGGCGCTAGTTTTTATCGAGCGGGCGCCGCGGCTGATCCGGCCGATCAATTATCCGATAGGCACGCCTGGCCGCGGCTCGGCTGTGGTCGAGGCCAAGAACGGCGCGCGCGCTCTCGTCGTCAACGCTATGGGCCGCATCTTCATGGAGCCGCTCGACGATCCTTTTGCCGCGGTCGACCACGAGCTCATGGCATGCCCGTTGCGATCGGGCGCCGACGCCATCATCGTCGATTTCCACGGCGAGGCGACCAGCGAGAAACAGGCGATGGGCTATTTCTGCGACGGCCGTGCCAGCCTCGTGGTCGGCACCCATACCCATGTGCCGACCGCCGACCAGCGCGTGCTGCCGGGCGGCACCGCCTATATGAGCGACGTCGGCATGACCGGCGACTTTGATTCAGTAATCGGCATGGCCAAGGACGAACCGATGCAGCGGTTCCTGCGGCGCGTGTCGTCGGCGCGTTTCGAGCCGGCAACCGGCCCGGCTACGCTTTGCGCCGTTGCCGTGGAGACCGATCCGGCGACCGGGCTTGCGGCACAGGTCGGCGCGGTACGGCTTGGCGGCCGGCTGGAACAGGCCGTTCCTACCTTCTGGGCTTGAGTTTCAAGCGAAGATATATTTATACGGCGTCATTGCGAGGAGCGAAGCGACGAAGCAATCCAGCAATCGGGTCGTCGGACTGGATTGCTTCGCTTCGCTCGCAATGACGCTCAAAGACGGAAACCAATCATGGCCGGGCATTCACAGTTCAAGAACATCATGCACCGCAAGGGGCGGCAGGATGCGCAAAAATCAAAACTGTTTGGCAAGCTGGCGCGCGAAATCACCGTCTCCGCGAAAATGGGCCTGCCCGATCCGGCGATGAACCCGCGGCTGCGCGCGGCGATCATCGCGGCGCGCGCCGAAAATATGCCCAAGGACAATATCGAGCGCGCCATCAAGAAGGCGACCGGCGGCGAAGGCGACAATTACGAGCAGATCCGTTACGAGGGCTACGGCCCCGGCGGCGTCGCCGTGATCGTCGAAGTGCTGACCGACAACCGCAACCGCGCCGCCGGCGAGGTGCGCGCGACCTTCACCAAGAGCGGCGGCAATCTCGCCGAAACCGGCGCGGTCTCGTTCATGTTCGATCATGTCGGCGTCATCGAATACGACGCCAAGGTGGCGAGCGCGGAAGCGATGTTCGAAGCGGCGCTGGACGCCGGCGCCGACGACGTGGTCTCGAACGAAAACGGCCACGAGGTTTATGCCGCGCAGGACAAGTTCGGCTCGGTCGCCAAGGCGCTGGAAGGCAAATTCGGCGAGCCGCGCAAGGCGTCGCTGGTCTGGCGGCCGCAGAATACGGTAGCGGTCGACGATACGCAGGGCGAGAAGCTTTTGAAGCTCGTCGAGAACCTCAATGAGCACGACGACGTGCAGAACGTCTATGCCAATTTCGAGGTTTCCGACGCGCTGGTCAGCCGCATGAGCGCGTAACGCGCACGACCGCACTGCAGATTATTTGTCAGAATTAGAATCTTGAGCAGTGCCTGTATCTTCACTTGTATTCTGCGACGGAGACATGGAATAGATAATACCGGCGCTAATGATCACGACAATCGCTGCCATCGCCAGCATCTTTGGATAGTTACGCGGGGCGACCCACGACGCAATTTCGGAACTCACCTCGGCGCCGAGATCGCCGCGCGGCTTTAAGATAATCACGCCCCGCAAATACCTTGGCATGTCACTTGGTTCGATCGGCGGCAGATCATCCGGTCCGGTCGGCATCCTCATCACGGGCAGGGCGCGTTTGTCGGCGGAAGGCCATTTCTTCTCTGCGTAACCTAATTCCGTCAGCGTGTAACGCCCCGGTTGCAGGGATTGTCGGCTTATAAGGAATACCAAGGCGGACGATTCCTTGATCGCCATTTCGATCTGCCGGTCGTACGACCGGCCCGCCGCAAGCGCATCCTTGTCCAGGAAAACTCTAAAACCACGCCCCCGCAACGAGGTCGCGATATTTTCGGCTTCCGTCTTTCGATCTTCGCTATGGGAAATGAAAATCTGTCTGAGGAACATCCTAGAGAACAATTTTGAGAACATCGCGCTTCCCCCACCCCGGGCAGAACATCGCGCCCGCTTGGCGAGAAGGCAAGAGGGGCCGCGCGGCCTTATCGGCGGCCGGGCCCGTCCGGCGAGGCACGACCGAGCGTTGCGGCCATTCCCGTATCAAAATGCTATCAACGCAATCATGGTCAGGCATCCGATTCGCATTCTCGGCATCGATCCCGGGCTCCGCCGCACCGGCTGGGGCGTGGTCGAGATTGCCGGCAATCGCTTGAGCTTTCTCGGCTGCGGCTCGGTGACGACGAATGTGCGCGACGGGCTCGCCGTGCGGCTCCTGGCCATCCAGGACGGGCTGATGCGCATTCTCGACGAATTTCGCCCCGACGAAGCCGCGGTCGAGGCGACCTTCGTCAGCAAGGATGCCAGCGCGACGCTGAAACTTGGGCAGGCGCGCGGCATTGCCATGGTGGTGCCGGCGCGGGCCGGCGTGCCGGTCGCCGAATACGCGCCGAACCTGGTGAAGAAAAGCATCGTCGGCGCCGGCCACGGCGACAAAGCGCAGGTGCGGATGATGATCGGCGTGCTGTTGCCCAAGGCCGACCCGGCTTCCGATGACGCCGCCGACGCGCTCGCGATCGCCGTGACGCATGCGCATCACCGGCAGAGCGTGGTGCTCAGGATGACAGCGGCGCTAAAGGTCACGGCGCCAAAGGCTTCAGCGCGATGATCGGCAAGCTCAAGGGCATCATCGACTCCTACGGCGAGGATGCCGTCATCCTCGACGTCAACAGCGTGGGCTATCTGGTGCATTGCTCGGCGCGCACCTTGCAGGAATTGCCGCGCGTCGGCGAGCCGGCGACGCTGTCGATCGAAACCCATGTGCGCGAGGATCAGATAAAACTGTTCGGCTTCACCAGCGACATCGAGCGCGAATGGTTCCGGCTGTTGCAGACCGTGCAGGGCGTCGGCACCAAGGTTGCGCTTGCCGTGCTCGGCACGCTCAAACCCGCCGATCTCGCTTCGGCCATCGCGATGCGCGACAAGGCGATGGTGGCGCGCACGCCGGGCGTCGGACCGAAGGTTGCCGAGCGCATCGTCACCGAACTCAAAGACAAGGCGCCGGCCTATACCAATATCGATCCGGCGCTGGTGCGGCTCTCCGGCGCGCTCGACGAGAAGCGCGCGCCGCGGCCGATCACCGATGCGGTTTCGGCGCTGGTCAATCTCGGCTACGCGCAGGTGCAGGCCGCCGCCGCCATCGCGGCTGCGGTGAGGAGCGCGGGCGAGGACGCGGAGACGACGACATTGATCCGGTTGGGTTTGAGGGAACTGGCAAAGTGAAACGGGCGCACAAACTGAGCAAGGCGGATCAGAAATTGATTGCGGCGGCGAAAGCGGCGATCAAGCGCCGCTATCGCAATGACTGGCAAGAGGTCGGCGCGGCGTTGCGCACCCGCTCGGGAAAAATCTTCACCGGCGTCAATCTTGACGCCTATCTCGGCCGTATGGCGGTCTGCGCCGAAGCGGTCGCGCTCGGCCGCGCCGTGGTCGATCTCGGCGATGCGGGTATCGACACCATCGTCGCGGTGCGTCATCCATCGCCCGACGATGCGGACCAGTCGGTCGCGGTAGTGTCGCCCTGCGGCGCCTGCCGCGAACTGATATTCGATTACGATGCAAAGGCGCGCGTGATCGTGCCGAACGGCAGTTCGTCTACCGTGGTTGCGATCGGCGATCTGCTGCCGAATAAATATACCAGGGGGTCGAAGCGGTGAGCGGGAACACCGGACGCAAGCTGGTAACGCCCGAGCGCCGCGACGAAGACGCGGCGGAAACAAGCTTGCGCCCGCAGCGGCTGTCCGAGTTCATCGGCCAGCGTCAGGCCTGCGCCAATCTCAAAATCTTCATCGAGGCGGCACGGGGGCGCCGCGAGCCGCTCGACCACGTGCTGTTCGTCGGTCCGCCCGGGCTTGGCAAAACCACGCTGGCGCAAATCGTGGCACGAGAGCTTGGCGTCAATTTCCGCGCCACTTCGGGTCCGGTGATCGCCAAGGCCGGCGATCTCGCGGCGCTGCTCACCAATCTCGAAGAGCGCGACGTGCTGTTCATCGACGAAATCCATCGGCTCAATCCGGCGATCGAAGAGATTCTTTACCCGGCCATGGAGGATTTCCAGCTCGACCTCATCATCGGCGAGGGGCCGGCGGCGCGGTCGGTGAAGATCGACCTCGCCAAATTCACGCTGATCGGTGCCACCACGCGAGCGGGGCTGCTCACCAATCCGCTGCGCGACCGGTTTGGCATTCCGGTGCGGCTCAATTTCTACACCGAGGCGGAGCTGGAGGAGATTGTCACCCGCGGCGCGCGCGTGCTCGGCATCGGCATCACCGCCGACGGCACCAACGAGATCGCGCGCCGGGCGCGCGGCACCCCGCGCATCGCCGGACGGCTCTTGCGCCGGGTGCGCGACTTCGCGTCTGTCGCCGGTGCGGCGGCGATCGACCGCGCGGTGGCCGACAAGGCGCTGGCGCAGCTCGAAGTGGACAGCGCGGGATTGGACGCTATGGACCGGCGCTATCTCACGACCATCGCGGTGAATTACGGCGGCGGTCCGGTCGGCGTCGAGACTATGGCGGCGGCGCTATCGGAACCGCGCGACGCCATCGAGGACATCATCGAGCCCTTTCTAATCCAGTGCGGGCTCCTCCAGCGGACGCCGCGCGGGCGGCTCCTCACCGTGCACGGCTTCCGCCACCTCGGCCTGCCCGAACCGGCGCGCGATCCGGCGCAGTTCGGACTGTTTAGCGGCGACGGGGATGAATGAGCCAATGGCGCGCGCCTACGAAGGCGGCTGCCATTGCGGCCGGGTGCGTTTCCGCGTTACGGCGGACTTGTCGCGCATCACCGAGTGCAATTGCTCGATCTGCGCCAAGAAGGGCTTTCTGCATCTCATCGTGCCGCGCGACGCGTTTGAGCTTGTCAGCGGCAAGGATGCGTTGACGACCTACCGCTTCAATACCGGCGTGGCGGCGCATACGTTCTGCGCCACCTGCGGAATTCATCCCTTCTACGTGCCGCGCTCGGATCCCGATAAGATCGACGTCAATGTGCGCTGCCTCGACGGCGTCGATATTTCCGTTCTCAAGCTTGGCCATTTCGACGGCCGCAATTGGGAGCACGCGATGCAGGGACGGGTGCCGTGGAGATAGGGCAATGACAGGCGTCCCGCTCGACGGCGAAATCCGCGACGGCCGCCACCTCCTCACGGTGCGCGTCTATTACGAGGACACCGATTTCACCGGCATCGTCTATCACGCCAACTATCTGCGCTACATGGAGCGCGGGCGGACCAATTATCTGCGTCTCATTGGCGCCGACCATCGTGCGCTGTTCGAGGCGACCGAGAAGGAGGCGCCGGGTTTCGCCTTCGTGGTGCGCTCGATGACCATCGATTTCCTCAAACCCGCGCGCATGGACGACGTGCTCGACATCGTCACCGAGCCGGAGGAAGTGAAGGGGGCCTCGGCCACGGTGCGCCAGCGCGTCATGCGCGGCGAAGAGCTTTTGGTCGAAGCCCACGTGCGTGTCGCCTTCATCAGCGGCGGCCGGGCGCGGCCAATCCCAAAACCCTTGCGCATCGCCATGAAGGCGGATCATGACGTGATCGCGCTTTCGGGGCGCGACGGCGAGGGGAATTGACCCGGGGCGGCCGGTTTTAACGTCCCATTAAGTACAATCGGGCTTCGTTAGGCGCGAACGACCGGTGTGACGCCCTAGTTTGGACAAGTTTCGCGCCTGATTTCGGGCCGCCGGTGACGGGTCCGGCTCGGGTTCTCGCGAAATTTGGGTCTTGGTCGGCGCGCGCGAAGCGGCGGCCTGTCATGACCCTTTGGTCCCGGCGCCAGTGCGCCGCCCGGTCATGGCCGTGTTTTGGCCGCCACGGTCGGACCGCCGAAAGGACGCCCTATGAACCCAGCCGACATTGCGCCGTCGGTCGCACCGTTGACATCCGCCAACCTCTCTCTGTTTCACATGTTTTTGCACGCCCACTGGATCGTCGAATCCGTGATGGCGGGCCTGTTGGTGTGTTCGGTCTGGGTCTGGGCGATTGCCATCGACAAAACCTTCTTATTCTCGCGGCTTCGCCGCTCCGGCGACAATTTCGAGCAGGCGTTCTGGTCCGGCCAGTCGCTCGAGGAGCTATATAATTCGCTCGCCGCCCAGCCGGGGCATTCGACCGGCGCAGTGTTCGTTGCCGCGATGCGGGAATGGAAACGCAGCCTCGAGGGCCACGCCAAGTCCTTCGCCGGGCTGCAAATGCGTATCGAAAAGGTCATGAACGTCACCATTGCGCGTGAAGTGGAAAACATGGAGCGGCGGCTTCTGGTGCTGGCGACGGTCGGTTCGGCCGGGCCCTTCGTCGGGCTCTTCGGCACGGTCGCCGGCATCATGACTAGCTTCCAGTCGATCGCGGCCTCGCAGAACACCTCGCTGGCGGTGGTCGCTCCCGGCATCGCGGAATCGCTGTTCGCGACCGCAATCGGCCTCGTTGCCGCCATCCCGGCGACGATTTTCTATAATAAGTTCACCAGTGAGGTGAACCGGCAGGCGCAGCGGCTCGAAGGCTTTGCCGACGAGTTCACGGCGATCCTGTCGCGGCAGATCGACGAGCGCGGGTGAGGGGGTTATGGCTGTAAGCGTCGTAGGCGCTGTCTCGACCGACCGCCGCAGAGGCCGCCGGCGGACGGTCATGCACGAGATCAACGTGACGCCGTTCGTCGACGTCATGCTGGTGTTGTTGATCGTGTTCATGGTGTCGGCGCCGCTCCTTACCGTCGGCGTGCCGATCGATTTGCCGCAGAGTCAGGCCAAGGCGCTCGAACAGGACAACGCCCCGCTCGCCATTTCGGTCAATGTGGGCGGCCAGGTTTTCCTGCAGGACGACGAGGTCAAGCTCGACGATCTGGTGCCGAAGCTCAAGGCGATCATCACCGCCCGTGGCGGCGATCCTAACCAGCTCATCTATGTGCGCGGCGACACCAAGGTTGACTACGGCACGATGATGCGCGTGATGGGGCGAATTTCGGCGGCCGGCTATCACAAGGTCGCGCTGGTCACCGAGGTTGAGCAGAGCGCGCCGCAATGAAGCCTGGCATGACCATATCGTGCATCGGCCATGCCGCGGCGCTGGCGTTCGGGGTGGTGGCGATCTCGGCGCAGCCGATGGAAGCGCCGCCGGTCGAAACGCTGCCGGTTTCCTTCATTTCGGATAAGGACTTCACGCAGCTCACCAAGGGCGTCAAGAACGCCCCGCAGCTCAAAATCCCCGACCTCAAGCCGCTCGCCGACAAAGTCGATACCCCGAAACCGGTCGATCAGCAGGCGCCCAAGGTTGCCGACAAGCCGCCAGTCACCACCGATTCCAGCAAGCCGAAGGTCGATACCAAGGTGGATATCAAACCCGACCCGAAGCAGGCAGCCAAGCCCGATAAGCCGCAGGCGCCGGACTACAAGCCCGATCAGATTGCCGATCTCCTCAAGAAGGACGCGTCCAAGGCTCCGCCGAAGCCTGCCGACAATGCGGCGGCGCAGAAACAGGATGCTCCCAAATTCAACGCCGACCAGGTCGCCGAGCTTCTCGACAAGCGCGATCCGCAGCGCCAGGTGGCGGCCGACGAGACGGTCAACGCCGCCCCTGGTCTCGGCTCGGCGAACGGTGCGCTGGGCGCGCAACTGTCGCAGAGCGAGATCGATGCGCTGCGCGCGCGCATCTCAAGCTGCTGGAGCCCGCCGCCGGGCGTCGACGCGACGTCCAAGCTCTATGTCGTGCTTCGCGTTCTGTTCAAGACCGACGGCACGATGTCGCAAACGCCGGTTCTGGTCGAAGGCTCGGTCTCCGCGCTGGGCCCGGCGCTGGCCGAGAGCGCCAAACGCGCGCTCTTGTTGTGCCAGCCGTTCACGATGCTCAAGCCGGAGCACTACGACCAATGGAAAGATCTTGAGCTTAAATTTGATCCACAGGAATTGCTCGGCGGTTGAATACGCTTAGTCAAAGAACATCATGATATTTCAGCAGACACCCAAAATACTCGTGACGCGCCGGCGCGCGCTTGCGCTCGGCGCGGTCGCCGGAGGCGTAGCGCTGTCGGCGCGCTATGCGGACGCAGTGACGCGTCTCGACATCACCGAAGGCAACTTCCAGCCGCTGCCGATAGCCATTCCCAAATTTATCGGCGGCGCTCCGAGCGACGACGACACCGCGGCGGGCGTGACGCAGATCATCACCGCAAACCTGCAACGCAGCGGCCTGTTCGCCCCGATCGATCCCGCCTCCTATATCGAGACGATCTCCAGCGTCGACGCCGTGCCGAATTTTCCAGACTGGCGCACCATCAACGCCCAGGCGCTGGTCACCGGGCGCGTCACCGCGCAGAGCGACGGCCGCCTGAAAGCCGAATTCCGGCTCTGGGACGTACTCGCCGGCCAGCAACTTGCCGGCCAGCAATATTTCACCACGCCGGACAATTGGCGCCGCATCGCCCACATCATCTCGGACGCGATTTACGAGCGGCTCACCGGAGACGGCGGTTATTTCGACAGCCGCGTGGTGTTCATCGACGAGACCGGCCCAGCGGAGCGGCGTATCAAGCGGCTCACCATCATGGATCAGGACGGCGCCAATGTGCGCTATCTCACGCGCGGCGATGAACTCGTTCTGACGCCGCGGTTCTCGCCCTCGACCCAGGAAATCACCTATATGGCCTACGGCGAGGGCGATCCGCGCGTCTATCTTTACAACATCGAGACCGGCCAGCGCGAAGTCGTCGGCAACTTTCCCGGCATGAGTTTTTCGCCGCGGTTTTCGCCGGACGGCCAGCGCGTCATCATGAGTTTGCAGGAGGGCGCCAACTCCAACCTGTTCGTCATGGATCTGCGCTCGAAGGCGACGACGCGGCTGACCGACACGCAGGCGATCGATACGGCGCCGTCTTATTCGCCGGACGGATCGCAGATCTGCTTTGAATCCGACCGCGGCGGCAAACAGCAGATTTACACCATGCCCGCCGCCGGCGGTCCGGCGCAACGCATTAGCTTCGGCGACGGCTCCTACTCGACGCCGGTATGGTCGCCGCGCGGCGACTACATCGCGTACACCCGCATATCCGCGGACAAGTTTGCGATCGGCGTGATGAAGCCGGACGGCAGCGGCGAGCGCGTCCTCACCGAGGGCTTCCACAATGAAGGCCCCACTTTCTCGCCCAATGGGCGGGTGATCATGTTCTTCCGCGATCCGGGCGGCACGTCCGGACCCTCGCTGTTCACGGTCGACATATCCGGGCGCAACGAGCAACGGGTGCCGACGCCAAGCTATGCGTCGGATCCGGCATGGTCGCCGCTGCTATCCTGAGCGGCTGCGGTTCCATATAGTCGCCGCATTGACGCCCCATTAACCATTGCAAAAGCTTTCCAGGCGAGGCGCGGGGTCGAGGCGTCTTTGCAAGGCCGCATCAAGGTTGACGGAACCTTCGCTTAACGAAGGCGCTGCTAGACCCGTCAAAGACCAACCATGTCCGGTCGTAACGCGTGTATGGAGGCACCGGAATGAACATGGCGAACATGATCCGCGGCGCCAAGTTCGTCGCGATCATCTTGGCAGGGTTCGCGATTGCGGGCTGCGCCAAGCAGAACGATCAGAGCTCGCTCGCCGGCGCTGCGGCGCCCGGCAGCCAGCAGGACTTCGTCGTCAATGTCGGCGACCGCGTCTTCTTCGATACCGATTCATCGGAGCTTTCCGATCAGGCGCGCGCCACGCTCGACAAGCAGGCGCAGTGGCTCACCAACTACAACCGCTACGCCTTCACCGTCGAAGGCCATGCCGACGAGCGCGGCACGCGCGAATACAATATCGCGCTCGGCGCGCGGCGCGCCGAGACGGTGCGTCAATACCTGATTTCGCGCGGCGTGGCGGCGCCACGCATGCGCACCATCTCCTACGGCAAGGAGCGGCCGGTCGCCTTGTGCAACGATATTTCCTGCTGGTCGCAAAATCGCCGCGCCGTGACGGTGCTCGATCAGAGCTCGTAACGCGGCTCAATTCTCCGACAGATTTTACCGATCGGCGCCGCTATGGCGCCGATTGTATTTTGACACTAGTATCTTGCCGCCGAAGAAGCGGCCCGGCTCGATGCAGTTCGATGCCTCGCCAAAGAACGCCGGGAACTCCGATCTCTCATAAAATCAGGAAAGTTCGGCTGACAGGGGTTCGCTCGGCATAGAGCCTCCGGAGAATTGGGGTAGAGGTAGGTGCCATGCAATTTTGTTCACGCCTGCTGTATTGCGTTGTTGCGCTGTTGCTGGCGGCCTTTGGTGCTGCCTATGCGCAGGAGTCGGCGGTTCCCGTCGGCACCGTCTACGCCGCAAAACAGTCGATCGCGAAGACGCGCGACTTCGTTGGACGCGTTGAAGCGATCGATCGGGTGGAGGTCCGCGCCAGAGTAAAAGGCTATCTTGAGGAAGTCCTCTTCAAGGAAGGCGAGACGGTCAAAAAGGGAGAATCGCTCTACCGGATCGAAAAGGGATTGTTTCAGGCGGATGTCGAGCAAGCGCAGGGAGCGCTCGGCCGCAGCAAGGCGGCAAAAACTCTGACAGTCATTCAATTGCAGAGAGCGCAGGAACTACTCGAAAAAAGTGCCGGCACGGCGGTCGCCCGCGATCAGGCGCTGGCGGCTGATCAACAGGCCGAAGCCGGCATTATGGGCGATCAGGGCAGCCTCGATACGGCGAATATCAATCTCAGTTATACCGATATCGTTTCTCCGATTGACGGCAAGATCAGCAAAACAAATGTCACGGTGGGAAACGTCGTCGGGCCCGACACTGGGGTTCTGACTGTTATCGTGAGTCAGGATCCGATGTATGTGAGCTTCCCGGTCAGCCAGCGCGAGTTATTACAAGCGCAACTAAGTCCCGGGTCGGGCAACCTCGCAAACACGAAAATCAGGATTTGTTTCGCCGACGGCTCAGCCTATGGCCACGAGGGCTCGGTCAATTTCGTCGATGTGTCGGTCGATCGGGCAACCGATACCGTGCTGGTGCGGGCCATAATGCCAAATCCTGAAGGCATCCTGATCGACGGCCAGCTCGTCAGTGTGGCCTTGGAAGCAGGATCTCCGGAAGAAAAGGTAGTCGTTCCACAGGCCGCGCTGATCGCCGATCAGGAAGGTGTCTACGTATTCGTCGTTGAGGACGGCAAGGCCGTCGTGAAGCGCATCAAGCTGGGTGGCGAGAGCGGCGCGAATGTCGTTGTCAACGATGGCCTAAAGGGGGGCGAGCAGGTCATCGTACAGGGCATCCAGAGCGTTCGGCCGGGTCAGCCCGTGCAGGCCGCGCCGATGCCGGCGGCCCTGAACGGGATATAGCCCATGTTGTCCGCTATCTTCGTCGATCGACCGCGGCTCGCGATCGTCATCGCCATCGTCACCACGATCGCCGGATTGCTGGCGTTGGCCGCCATTCCACTCGCGCAATATCCGGATATCGTGCCGCCGCAGGTATCGGTGACGACATTTTATCCCGGCGCAAATTCGTCGGTCGTCGAATTGACCGTCGCGCAGGTCATCGAGGCGCAAGTCGTCGGCGTCGACAAGATGATCTATATGAAGAGCACGAGCGGCGACGACGGCAGCTACACGCTGACGGCGTCGTTCGAGCTCGGCACCAATCCGGACATCAACACCGTCAACGTCAATAACCGCGTCCAGGTCGCGCTTGCCAGCCTGCCGCCGGAAGTGCAGCGCCAGGGGGTGGTGGTCAAGAAGAAATCGTCTGCGTTGTTGGGCGTGATTGCGGTTTACTCGCCGAAGCATTCGCACGATCCGTTGTTTCTCTCCAATTACGTCACGATCAATCTTCTCGATCAGATCAAAAGCACGCCTGGCGTCGGCGATGCGACGCTGTGGGGTCCACAGGATTATGCGATGCGTGCCTGGGTACGCACCGATCGGCTCACTGGCCTCGGTCTGACCACCGCCGACATCATCAACGCAATCCAATCGCAGAACATCCAGGCCGCCGTCGGTCGCGTCGGCGCCCGCCCGGTATCGGATGATCAGCAGCTTCAGCTCAATATTCAGACCAAGGGTCGCCTGACCAGCGCCGAGGAGTTCGAAAATATCGTCATTCGCGCGAATCGCGATGGCTCCGTGCTTCGCCTTGGCGATGTGGCGAGGGTGGAACTGGGCGCCGCAAATCTCGATCGCGACACACGTCTGAACGGTGGGCCGGCGGCCGCGATTGCGATCTATCAATCGCCTGGCGCCAATGCGATCACCACGTTCAAGGCGGTCCGGGACCGGATTGCGGAAGTGGAGAAGCGGTTTCCCGAAGACCTGGCGTGGAAGATCACTTACGACCCGACGGTTTTTGTCACCGACACCATCCACGAGGTGCAGAAGACATTGATCGAGGCGTTCATTCTCGTCGTGATCGTGGTCTATCTTTTCCTCGGCAGCATCCGCGCGACCTTGATCCCGACGCTGGCGGTGCCTGTCAGCCTCATCGGGACGTTCATCGCTCTGCTAGCGGTCGGTTATTCGGCGAATACGGTGTCGCTTTTGGCCGTCGTGTTGGCCATCGGCATCGTGGTCGACGACGCCATCATCGTGGTTGAGAACGTCGAGCGGGTGATGGAAGCGCATCCCGAACTTTCGCCGGCGGCTGCGACCAAGCGAGCGATGGCGGAAATCACTGCGCCCGTTATCGCCACTACGTTGGTGTTGCTCGCCGTTTTCGTTCCCGTCGCATTCATTCCGGGCATTTCCGGGGAATTGTTTCGTCAATTTGCGGTAACGGTCGCGGTCTCGATGGTCCTTTCCTCGATCAATGCGCTCACGCTTTCGCCGGCGCTTTGCGCCGTGCTGCTACGTCCGCATCACGGGCCGCGCCGCGGCGTGATGGGATATGTGGCTCGTACCATCGATCATGTTCGCGACGCTTACGGATCGGCCGTAGCCTACATCGTGCGCTTCTCTATCATCGGGCTGGCCATCGTTGCCGTCGCCATGGCCGGAATTGTCGGCTTGGCGAAGGTCACGCCGACCGGGTTTCTTCCAGAAGACGATCAGGGCGCGCTGTTTGTCGTCGCGCAATTGCCCGGCGGATCGTCGGTGGCGCGTACCACGGATGTTGTCGAGAGAGCCGAAGCGATATTACGAGGGGAGAAGGAGGTCGAAGACGTCACCTCCGTGGTCGGCTTGAATTTCATCGACAATTATTCGCAGTCGAACGCGGCATTTATGGTCGTTACGCTCAAGCCCTTTGAGGAGCGCAAGGATCCAAATCTCGGCGTATTCGCGCTGATTGCCAGGCTCGGCCCAAAATTTCGGCAAATCCAGGGCGGCACGGTTCTGCCGTTAGCGCCGCCGCCGATCCTCGGCCTGGGTACCGGCGGTGGCTTCACTTATGTGCTGAAGGACTTGCGCGGCGGCGATCCGAAGGCGATGGCGCAGGCGTTGCGCGGCCTAACTGTGGCCGCTAACCAAAATCCGCAGCTAAACCGAGTCTTCAGCACGTTCTCAGCGACCAATCCTTCGATCTACCTCGATATCGACCGCGACAAAGCGCAGATCATTGGCGTGCCGTTGGATTCCGTCTTTCAGGCGTTACAGGCATCGCTCGGCGGCTACTTCGTCAACAATATGAACCTGTACGGCCGCACCTGGCAGGTTCAGGTGCAGGCGGATGCTGCTGATCGCAACGGCATTGATGACATTTATCGCATTAACGTGCGCAGCAACGACGGCAAAATGATTCCGCTGCGCAGTCTGGCAGAGGTCCGTGTCGTCGTCGGTCCACCGGCGTTGATCCGTTACAACAATTTACGCGCCCTTACCGTGCAAGGTAGCCCGGCAGCAGGCATCTCATCGGGTCAAGCCTTGCAGGCAATGGATTCCGTTGCGGCGCGGACTCTTCCTCAAGGTTATGCGGGGGAATGGACAGACACTGCATTCCAGGAGAAGCGCGCCGAAGGCAAGACTCCGATTATCCTCGGCTTTGCCATTCTATTCTCCTACCTCTTCCTTGTCGGGCTTTACGAAAGCTGGACTATTCCGGTCCCTGTGCTGCTATCGGTGGCAGTCGGAGTTTTAGGGTCGTTCATGGCGATCGTGATGGCTGGGCTGACGCTCGACCTGTATGCGCAGATCGGCATGGTCGTGCTGATCGGGCTGGCCGCCAAGAACGGCATTCTGATCGTCGAGTTTGCGAAGGAGCAGAGAGAAAGCGGCGTTCCCGTGCTCGAAGCCGCAATCGAAGGCGCACGCCTGCGCTTCCGGCCGGTCATGATGACTTCGATTGCATTCATCCTCGGCACGCTTCCCTTGGTGATCGCGTCGGGCGCCTCGCAGCTCGCGCGCCGCGACGTCGGCACGCCCGTATTTGGCGGCATGATTCTCGCCTCATTCGTCGGGATTTTCGCGATACCTCCTCTCTACGTGACGTTCCAGCGGATTCGCGAACGGCTCAGGCCATCTGCGCGCCCGAGCCAACAGGAGACAGAAGCAGTCGGAAGTGGAAAGTCGCCTAAACCGGCGCAGCAAGACGCAGCAGCGGAATGAGCGGCACGATCGCCAGCGGCGCCGGCGCCAGCGCGAGAAAGTCGATCGGCATCACCGTGTTCAGCGGCATGCTCGCCTCGACCTGTCTTGCCGTTCTGTTCGTTCCATCGCTGTTTGTGGTGATCCAGCGGTTCGAGGAATGGCGCGCCTCGCACAAGGCGCCGCGCATTCAGCCCGCCGAATAACGGGCAGCCCGCAGTCACAATTTGGACGCAGGATGGGCTATGGTAGGATGAGCCACTCCACCGAAATGCTGCCATTACCGATGATCCGCTCGGCTTTTCTGCTCGCTTTGGCGTGCACGTTGTGGGCAAATGCCGCCCACGCCCAAAGCTACGCGCAAGACTCCAGCCAAGAGTCCAACGCCGACCTCGTTACCCAGATCGATCATCTCCAGGCGCAGATTCGCGACCTCACGGGCACGATCGAGCAACTTCAATATCGCAATCAGCAGCTCCAGCAGGAGGTGCAGCGGCTTCAGTCGGGTGCGCCCGCGGCGGCGGCGCCGCCAGCGGCCGCACAAGCCGCGCCGCCGGTATCGTCGCAGTACACGGTGATTCCGCAATATACGCCGCCGCCGCCCGCGCAATATTCACCGCCGCCCGCGCCGGTCATTGCGACCGCGCCGCCGCCCGCGCCCGCCGATATGGGGCCGCC
Organism: uncultured Alphaproteobacteria bacterium; assembly: GCA_963790975.1. Taxonomy (GTDB): domain Bacteria; phylum Pseudomonadota; class Alphaproteobacteria; order Rhizobiales; family Xanthobacteraceae; genus BOG-931. Next base: position 89,851 of record CAWBQV010000005.1, on the reverse strand, counting down.
CGGCGGCCAGCACGGCGACGCCTTTAATCCGGCGCTCGATCCGAACGCACCCGGTGCGCCGCATCCGCTCGGCTCTACGACCACCGCGAGCGAGCCGCCGCCGCCGGTCCCGGACGCCGGCGCCCCGGCGCCCCGGCAACCGGGCGCGCCGCTCGATCTCTCTACGGTTGGCGCTCCTCCTGGCGTCGCATCCGACGCCTCCGCGGTTTCCGGCCCTCCAACCGGCGCGCCACCCGGCGGCGGCTTGCCGCCGCCGCCGCCTGCCAATCCCAGCGGCACCGGTGCCGTGCAGGCGTCACTGCCGCCCGGCAATACGCCCAAGGACCAATACGATCTCGCCTACGGCTATGTGCTGCAAAAGCAGTACGCTCCCGCGGCGGACAGCTTCCGTGATTTCTTGCAGAAATATCCCACTGACCGTCTGGCCGGGGAGGCGCAGTATTGGCTCGGCGAAAGCCTCTATCAGAACCAGCAATATCACGACGCCGCCGAAGCCTTCCTCGCGGTTTCGACCAAATACGAGACCACCGCGCGCGCGCCTGATGCGCTGTTGCGGCTTGGCCAGTCGCTGGCGGCTCTTGGCGAGAAGGAAGCAGCCTGCGCCTCGTTTGGCGAGGTTTCGCGCAAATATCCGCACGCTTCGCTGACCGTGAAGCAAACCGTCGACCGGGAACAAAAGCGTGTCCATTGCTGAACAAGCCGTTCGCGACGATGAAGCGAACGCGCTGTTCTCCGGTCTTGAAGGCTTGCGCGGCCTCGTCCTTGCGGTTTCCGGCGGCCCGGATTCCACCGCGCTCCTCGTGCTCGCAGCGCGCTGGGCGAGGCGGCTAAAGCGCGGACCGAAACTTATCGCCGTCACCGTCGATCACGGCCTGCGGACGGAAGCGGCGCGTGAGGCGGCCGCGGTCAAGCGGTTGGCGCGCCGCCTCGGCATCGCTCACCGCACGCTATACTGGCGTGGGCGGAAGCCGAAAACCGGCTTGCAGGAAGCGGCGCGGCAGGCGCGCTATCGGCTGCTCGCGCAAGCCGCCGCCGACGCCGGCTACGCCCATATCTTGACCGCGCACACACTCGACGATCAGGCCGAAACAATTCTGTTCCGTCTCGCCCGCGGCAGCGGCGTTACCGGGCTTGCCGGCATGGCGCAGGCGTCGCCGGTACCGGTCGGCGGGCAGGGCATGATTTTTCTGGTTCGGCCGCTCCTTCGCATTTCCAAAGCGCGGCTTATCGCGACGCTCAACGCGGCGCGTGTTGGCTATAGCGAAGATCCGAGCAATCTCGATCCGCGCTTCACCCGCGTGCGGCTGCGTAGCTTGTTACCGGAGCTGGCGCGCGAGGGTCTCGACGCCCGCGGCCTGGCGCGGCTCGCCGCCCGCATCCGGCGCGCGGAATCGACCATCGAATTCGCCGTCGCCGCGGCGCGGGCGGCGCTGGCACCGGGCCAGTGGCCGCAACGCGGCCCGATCGCGTTCGAGACGGTGCGATTCGCCGGGCTGCCCGCCGAAGTGGCCTTGCGGCTCCTGGGCCGCGCCATTGCGCATACCGGGGACGAGGGGCCGGTCGAGCTCGCCAAGCTCGAAGCGCTTTATGACAGCCTGCGCCAGGCCCATTCCGGGCTGCGCCGGACGCTTGCCGGGGCCCTAATCACGCTGACCAGCGCGGCTTTGACGGTCGAACGTGCGCCCGCAAGACGGTCGCTAGCCTTTCGCGCATTAGCCATGCGTAAGGGCCGCAAGGGGGGCTTTACGAAATAGGCCTATAATCGGCCGTTACGTATGGTGTTCCCTTGGCAGGGGGCGGCCCCGCGCCTACATTGCCCTGTATCGGTATTGGGGACGTGAAGCCGCCACGATTTGTAGGCACGTGAATGCAAACCGGACCCCGCCCGGTCGGGGGGGGTCAAGGACTTAAGATGAACGCCAATCTGCGCAACTTCGCCCTGTGGGTTATCATCGTCCTGCTGCTCTTGGCGTTGTTCACGCTGTTTCAGAATCCGGGCCAGCATACGACGTCGCAGGACATCTCGTTCTCGCAGCTGCTCAACGACGTCGACCAGGGCCGCGTGCGCGACGTTCTCATCCAGGGTCCCGAGATCCACGGCACCTATGCCGACGGCCGCGCTTTCGAAACCTATGCGCCGAGCGATCCGAGCCTGGTACAGCGGCTTTACAACAAGGGCGTCTCGATCACCGCGCGTCCGCAGAGCGATAACGTGCCGTGGTTCGTGTCGCTGTTGATTTCCTGGCTGCCGTTTGTGGCGCTGATCGGGGTGTGGATATTCCTGTCGCGCCAGATGCAAGGCGCTGGCGGCAAGGCGCTCGGTTTCGGCAAGTCGCGCGCAAAGCTTCTCACCGAATCGCATGGCCGCGTCACTTTCGAGGACGTGGCCGGCATCGATGAGGCCAAGCTCGATCTGCAAGAGATCGTCGAGTTTTTGCGCGATCCGGCCAAATTCCAGCGGCTCGGCGGGCGCATCCCGCGCGGCGTGCTGCTCATTGGCCCGCCCGGCACCGGCAAGACATTGCTCGCGCGCGCCATCGCCGGCGAAGCCAACGTGCCGTTCTTCACCATTTCCGGCTCCGACTTCGTCGAAATGTTCGTCGGCGTCGGCGCGAGCCGCGTGCGCGACATGTTCGAGCAGGCCAAGAAGAACGCGCCCTGCATCATCTTCATCGACGAGATCGACGCGGTCGGCCGCCATCGCGGCGCTGGCCTTGGCGGCGGCAATGACGAGCGCGAGCAGACGCTCAACCAGTTGCTGGTCGAGATGGACGGCTTCGAGGCCAATGAAGGCATCATCCTGATCGCCGCAACCAACCGTCCCGACGTGCTCGACCCGGCGCTGCTGCGTCCCGGCCGTTTCGACCGTCAGGTCGTGGTGCCGAACCCGGACGTGGTCGGCCGCGAGCAGATTTTGAAAGTGCACGTGCGCAAGGTGCCACTCGCGCCGGACGTGGTTCTCAAAACCATCGCGCGCGGTACGCCCGGCTTCTCCGGCGCCGATCTGATGAACTTGGTCAACGAGGCGGCCTTGATGGCGGCGCGGCGCAACAAGCGCATGGTGACGCAAGTCGAGTTCGAGGACGCCAAGGACAAGGTGATGATGGGCGCCGAGCGCAAGTCGCTCGTCATGACCGAAGAGGAGAAGCTCCTCACCGCCTATCATGAGGGCGGTCACGCCATCGTCGCGCTCAACGTCAAGGCGACCGATCCGGTGCACAAGGCCACCATCATTCCGCGCGGCCGCGCGCTCGGCATGGTCATGCAGTTGCCCGAGCGCGACAAGCTGTCGATGTCGCTCGAACAGATGACCTCGCGGCTAGCCATCATGATGGGCGGCCGCGTCGCCGAGGAACTGGTGTTCGGCCGCGAGCGGGTGACTTCCGGCGCTGCTTCCGACATCGAGCAGGCGACTAAGCTCGCCCGCCTGATGGTCACGCGCTGGGGTCTCTCCGAGGCGCTCGGCACGGTTGCCTATGGCGAAAACCAGGAAGAAGTGTTCCTCGGCTATTCGGTGTCGCGCCAGCAGAACATCTCCGAAGAGACGGTCAAGAAGATCGACGCCGAGATCAGGCGGCTGGTCGAGGCCGGCTTTGCCGAGGCGCGGGAAATCCTCACCACTAAGCGCGCCGACCTCGAAACGCTGGCCAAGGGCTTGCTCGAATTCGAAACGCTGACCGGCGACGAGATCAAAGACTTGATCGTGGGCAAGCGCCCGGTTCGCGAATCGGTGATCGAGCCAACGACGCCGCGCAATTCGACCGTGCCGACAGCCGGCGCCGGCCGCAACCGGCCGCGTCCGGAAACCGGCCCGCTGGAGCCGCAGCCGCAGGGCTAAGCGGCACTCTTCCCGTAAGCTGAGCCGGCTTTAGCCTCGCCGAGGCGTTGCGGCGCATCGCGCGCGTCGGGCGGGTGCGTTTTGCCTGTGCCGCGCGTCACAGGCCCTTCAACAAAAGTAGTGCAAGCTCCAATCCGCACGCTGAGCGTGTCAGTGGCTACGGACGGACGAGCTGAAATTTGCGTGGGCAGCCGGATTGATACGGCGGCCTCTCGCGCCGAACGACGATCGGTCCCCGAACTCCACTCTGCATCAAAGCGAGGACGTCACCGCCGGCTTTCAGCCTTCTGGATCGAGCAACTCGAACCAATCGGGAGGGCGAAATGGCTAAAAGGCGAACCAGGCAAATCACGTCTCTCCATCACTTCAGGATGGGACGCATCCGGCCCGTGGCGCGATGTCCACGATTCAGCCTGCGCAATTATCTGACGCGCGAGCTGCCGCCGCCGCCTGCAAGTTGCGACTACTCGGCAAAGGCCTCGACGGCGCTGTCCGAGATGTATCTCAATAATTCGCTCGGCGACTGCGTCATCGCCGGCATCGGGCACGTCGTCGGCGTCCTGACCGCCAATGTGGGCAAGCAATACACCTACGACAATGCCCAAATTATCAAGCTCTACAGCGCCATCGGCGGTTACGTCCCGGCAAACCGAATACCGATAATGGATGCGACGAGCAGACGGCGCTGAACTACTGGCAACATAACGGCGCGCCGGTCGGCTCGAACAAGATCGCCGGCTGGATTTCGGTCAATGGCGCCGATCCCACCGAGTATCGGACGGCCTTGTGGCTGTTTGAAAATCTCTATTTCGGGCTCGAATTGCCCGACAAGTGGATCAGCCCGTTTCCGAGCGCTGCGGGCTTTGTCTGGAACGTTGCCGGTCCGCCCAATCCGAGTAACGGACACTGTGTCGTCGGTGTGGGCTACGCGTCGAAGGGCGTGAAGATCTGTAGCTGGGGCATGCTCGGCCTGATGACCGATTCCGCGATCGACAAATACGCGACCACGGCCGGGGCGGGCGAACTCTACACGGTCGTCAGTCAGGACGCGATCAACAAAGCGAGGGCGAAAGCACCGAACGGCTTCGACTGGAGTCAATTGATAGCGGACTTCGACTCCATGGGCGGCAACGTCTCGCCGCCGCCGAGCCTGCGGCGCGCAAGAAAATAACCGGCAAATAACCAGCACGGCCGGTGCTTGCCGAAGGCGGCGCCGGCCGGCCACCTGCGTGCACGATATTTGACTCCACCAACGTCACAGGATGCCAGGAGAAACACCATGAGAACAAATACTTATGCGAGTGCCGATTTGCAGCGGCGATCCGATCTCGCAACCAGCCTCAAATATGGTGCGCAGGCGGCCGCGGTGCCGACTACGAAAGGAACTTACGCCGAGAACATCCCGTTTCCGAAGGGACTGGCGCCGACGCCGCAACCGATCAGTCCGGCGCCGAAGCCCGGCGCGTCGCTGCCCAAGGCCGATGTGATCGCGATGATGGATACGTCGGCTAAGTCCGCGGCCACCGCGGACGTGTTGACGCCGGGGCATCGGCCGCCATCGTGGTATCCCTACACGAAAAATTTCACGACGCAGTTTCTGCCGCAGATCGGACCGGACGGGCCGTCGCGCGAAAGCCACCGCCTCGGCAGTTATTTCATGACCGAGATCGGCAAGCTCAAGGTGCTGGTCTACAAGACCGAGCTCCACATGCACGAAGATGCCAAGAAGCTCCCGAACGGCAGCTATACACTGCCGATCAAGGGCATGTTCAAACAAATGATCGGCGACGCCAAGCCGAAAGTGTTCTTGACCACCGGAACCGCCGGCGGCGTCTATTGCAGCATGCATCTCGGCGACGTGATGGTCAGCCGCGCTGCGGAATTCTACTGCCAGAAGGATTTTGGCTCGGCGAAATTCAATCATCAGACATTCCAGTCGAAATGGACTGTCCCGGCCAAATATGTGACCGCGGCGGAAAAGCTTATGCAGGGCTTTGTCGGGCATCTGACCGGGCAGAGCGAGCCGCACGGCACGCCGCCGAGTTCGGATTGCTCCTGTTCGTCGCCGGGCTATCCAACCAACATCTACTACGATGGAACGCACGACATCCCGGCGTTTCATCCCATTCGGACGACGGATTTCTTCGAGTTCGGCACCAGCACAAATAATCTGGAAAAGCTCGGCATGGCGGTCGAAATGGATGACGCCTGTCTCGGCCTGGCGTGCAGCGAATTAAAATCGCCGCCGCGCTGGGCCTGCGTGCGCAACATGTCCGACCCATGCATCAACGGCAAACTGGCGCCCACGCAGCAAGAGAACTGCGCGGAGTATTACTATACCAAGTTCGGCTACTGGACGACGGTGATGAGCGCGCTGGCGACGTGGGGCATCATCGCCGGGCTGTAATGCCGCGAAACAAGGCGAGTGCAGCGCAATAACGAGTTTGGTCATAAATAAAGACTAGTGTGATTCGCGTGCGGTTTCGCAGTCAACGCGATACCCATTGGTGCGGCGTCAAACGTCTGGTCCAACTGCCGCCACACCGATAGTGTAAAGCTTGACCATGAGGCCGGGTCGATGCGGATCACTCTGATTGCTGTCGCTATTCTCGCGCTCGCCGTGTCTCCGGCGCTGGCGCAGAGCGCGCCACCCGTGGCGGCAAAGCCGCCGGCTGCTGCCAAGCCGCCAAAGCCGGTAGCCTCGACGCCGGAACAGCGCTCGGCCGCCGAACTCGCGCTATCATCGGAACCGGTGTTCGACGAAGGCACCTATCAGCGCATCAAGGAAGCGCTGCTCAGCTATTCGGATATTCAGGTCCGCGGCGGCTGGCCGATTTTGCCCGCCGACGCCAAGCTCGCGCCGGGTGCGAGCGGTCCTACGGTCGCGCTGTTGCGCCAGCATCTCGTCATCGGCGGTGACCTCGACGCCAGTAAAGAAGCTGACGATGCCTACGACGACGACGTGACCGAGGCGGTCAAGCGCTTCCAGTTGCGCCACGGCCTCGACGCCACCGGGGCCATCGGTGCGCAGACGCTCAAAGCGCTCAATGTCCCGGTCGGCGAGCGCATCAAGCAACTCGAAGCCTCTGCCGAGCGGCTCCTCGGCGTCGATTTCATCTTTGCCGAACGCTATGTCGTGGTGAACATTCCGGCGGCCTTTGTCGAAGCGGTCGCCAACGGCAAGGTCGAGCGCCGTTACCGCGTCATCGTCGGCCAGATCGACAAGCCATCGCCGACGCTGTCCGTCTACATCACCGCGATCGATATCAATCCGACCTGGACCGTGCCGCTCTCGATCACCAAGAACGAGATCATGGCGCATATGCGCCGGGATCCTTCGTATCTGAGCCGCATGCATATGCGGCTGCTCGGTTCCCATGACGAGGACATCGACCCCGGCAGCGTCGACTGGTCGGGCGACCGCTCGCCGAACTTCACCGTCCGGCAGGATGCCGGCGCCTGGAACGCGCTCGGTTATCTCAAGATCGACATGCCCAATCCCTATTCGGTGTACATGCACGACACCGACACCAGGAACCTGTTCAGCGCCGATTACCGTTTTGATTCGCACGGCTGCACGCGCGTCGACAATGTGCGCGATCTCGCCGCCTGGATCCTGCAAGACGGTCCGCCGGGCTGGGATCGCGCCGCGATCGACGCCGGCATCGCCTCTGGCGTCAGCAAGGTCATCAATCTGCCGCGCAAGATCCCGGTGGCTTGGGTCTATCTCACCGGCTGGGTGACGCGCGACGGCACCCTCGAATTCCGCGACGACGTCTATAAGCACGACGAGGCGCTCGATCGCGCCGGGCTCGACGCGATGAGCGCCGGTGGCTTCGTGCAGGCCCCGCCGCCGTCGGGGCCGCTCAAGCAGGTTTCCATCGACAGCCGCTGATTTCGCATCATGTTGTTCCTAGTTGTCTCGACACCGCGTCCGGAACGTCCTTCCGATCTGGCACAGACACGGCAGTCGTTCTGGCCCTGGATTGCCGGATATCAATCGAGCGGAGTGTGCCGGCACGTTTACGCCCGTGTGGGACGCGGCGCGGTCGCGATTTTCGACGTTGATGGCAATGACGCGCTCCACCGCATCCTGAACGAATGGGCGGACATCATCCCGGCGCATTTCGACACTTATCCGCTCATCGACGCCGAAGCGGCAAACCGCATGCTGGCGGCGCAAATGGCAGCCAAAGAGTCGAAGTGAGGCCGACGTGACAGACGCAATCCCGGGCATTCTTGCGATCTTCAATAATGTCGCGCCCGGCCGCGAGGCCGATTTCGAGCAATGGTTCCAGCACGAGCATTTGGCGGAGCGAATTGGCGTGCCGGGCTTTCTACTCGGCCGGCGGCACGAGGCGGTGAGCGGAGAGCCGCGTTATTTCAATCTTTATCTCACGCAATCGGCCGACGTTCTTGATGGCCGTGGTGTCGAGGAATTTTCTCAGCAAATCTTCGTGAAACGTGCCTTCCAGTTCGGCGCATTGACCGGCGGCAGGACGTAGCTTTTGCCCTCGGCCGAGATCGTCAGCGGCTTTTTGGAATCGAGCATATTGAGCAGCCGATTTTCGATAACGTCAGACGCCTTCTGGGTTTCTTCACTGGTGTCCTGCCGGCTGAAGCCGTAATTCCACTGTGCGAATTGCGCCGGTATGTTGTCGCCGGTCTTGGGTGCCGTAACGGCTAAGCCGTCCTTGTCAAGGATGACATTGGTCGGGGGCGTTACGATCGTACCCTTCAGTACCAGGCTGTCTGTTCCGTTGCTGATGGTAATCGACGCGTCGCCGGTGTGGTCCGCGGCGCCGGGATAGTTGGCGTACAAAGCGGGTTCGATGCCGCAGCCGAGGAAAAAAGCGTCGTTGCCATTTTCGGAATAGATGAGGTCAGGCTGGTCTTGTCTGTCGATAACGAATGTCCAGGTACCGCCGGCCGCCAAAGCGGACGGCAAGCCGGTGACGGCTATCCCGGCAAGCAAAGTTGCCACCGTTGCAATTGCACTCTTACGCATAGGTTCCTCCCGATAGTCAGGTCGGCTTACTGCTGCGCCGAAACGTTCGGATTGATTTTCTCCGCGGCGCTGACATCGGCATTGCCGCCGGCCGCGTCGCCCTTGAACTGCTTGGCCTTGCCGCGCCAGTATAGCGCCGTGGCGTATTGCGGGTCGAGCTTGATCGCGGAATCGAAGTCAGTAATGGCGCGGTCGTAGTCTTTTTTCATGAGGTAGACGTTGCCACGATTGTAGAAGGCCACGGCGTAATCGGCCTCGAGCCGGATCGCCGCCGTGAAATCGGCAAGCGCGTGATCGTAGTCCTTGTTGATGCCGTAGATGCTGCCGCGGTTATTGAAGGCCTGGGCGTCACTGGGATCGGACCGGATAGCCTGGTTGAAGTCGGCGAAGGCGTCAACGAAGTCGCCCTTGGCCCGATAGGCCATGCCGCGATTATTGAGCGCCTGGGCGTAATCTGGCTTGAGTTTTATCGCCTGGTTGAAGTCGGCGATGGCGTGGTCGAAATCGCCCTTGTTTTGGTAGGCGTCGCCGCGGTTGTAGAAAGCCTGCGCGAAATCGGGATTGATCGCGATCGCCTTGCCGTAGTCGGCGATGGCGTCGTCGAAGTCGCCCTTGTCCTCGTAGATGCTGCCGCGGTTGTTGAAGGCGAAGGCGTAATTCGGATCAAGCTTGATGGTCCGGTCGAAGTCGGCAAGCGCGCGATCGAGATCGCCTTTGACCAGATAGGCGGTGCCGCGGCCGTTGAAGGCGACAAAGTCATTGGGATCGAGCGCAATCGCCGTGTTGTAATCGGCAAGCGCATGGTCGGCATCGCCCTTGGCCTGGTAGGCGGCGCCGCGGTTGTTGAACGCTTCGGCGGATTTGGGATCGAGCGCAATCGCCGCGTCGTAGTCCGCGAGCGCATGGTCGACATCGCCCTTGGCCTGGTAGGCGTTGCCGCGGGCGTCGAAGGCTCTGGCGTTCTTGGGATCGAGCCGGACAGCCTGGTCGAAGTCAGCGATGGCGAGATCGGGTTTGCCCTCGGTCTCGTAAGCCAGCCCGCGGCTGTATAAGGCGGAAGACGAATTGGGCGTGAGTTTTATCACCTCGTCGTAGTCGGCGATGGCGTGGTCGAGGTCGCCCTTGGCGTGGTAGGTGAGGCCGCGATCGAGGAAGGCCTGCGCGTAGTTGGGATCAAGCTTGATCGCCTGATCGTAATCGGCCATGGCTTGGTCGAGATCGCCCTTGATTTTGTAGGCGCTGCCGCGATTGTTGAAGGCCTGCGCGTTATTGGGATCGAGCTTGATCGCTACGTTGAGATCGGCAATGGCGTGGTCGTAGTCTTTCTTGAAAAAATACATGCTGCCGGCGCCGAACAACGCTTTGGCGTAACCGGGATCGAGCTTGATCGCGGCGTTGAAGTCGGCGAGCGCGAGATCGACATTGCCCGTGACCGCATAGGCGGAGCCGCGATTGGTGAGAGCTGTGGCGAGGTCCTTGCCGGTGAATGTCCCCGACGCGATCGCGTTACTGCATCCGGCGATCTGATCGGCCCAGGGAATATCGGAATTGCCGGTGCATTTTTCGTCCTTCAACGTCGCCGCCGGAGTTGTCTGCGCAAAAGCCGGCGCGACAAACGCCAGTGCCGCTGCCAAAAGCAGGGCAGTGCGCCGCCTGGATAGGAGCCGATTCATCGCAGACGCCCGTCTTGGGTCATCAGGCCTGAGCCTGGATATGTCGCCGGACAAGGGGGATACGTTCAATGGCGAACTGGCATGTATAATCGTGCATCTCTGTGCCGGGGCATAGGACATGACGGGCAGGCTGATTTTAACGGGCGACGTCAATTTGATGAACGTCACCGATTCCACGGTGCCGTTCCGGCACGTCGGGGCGGCGTTGCACGAAGCCGACGCGGTGTTCGGCAATCTGGAATGCTGTCTGCATCTGCCGGCGAGCCGTTCACACGGCACCGAGGGATTTTTTGCCGATCCGCAGATCGGCGGCGAGGCGTTGCGGTTGTCCGGCATCGACGCCGTTGGCATCGCCAACAACGTCAATTATGGCGCGGCTAATATCGCCGCCTCGATTGCCCGGCTCGATCAGCTCGGCGTCTTACATACCGGAGCCGGCCCCAATCTCGCCGCCGCGCGCGCGCCCGCCATCATCGCGCGCAATGTGCTGCGCGTCGGCGCCGTGCAACGCAGCTCGGTTTATTGGCCGACCGATCACGAGGCCCACGCCGACTCTCCCGGCATAGCCGTGCTCCGCGGCCATACCGCGTACCATGTGCCGGTGGGCCGGCTGGCGCCGGACATGCCGCCGTCGAACCGGCCCGGCGTGCCGCCGCTCATCGTCACCTGGGCGGACGCCGCCTATCTCGCCGAGTTCCGCAAAGACATTGAGGTGCTGCGGCCGCAGGCCGACATCGTCGTTGCCTCCTGCCACTGGGGTCTCGGCCGCGAAGTGCTGCAATACATGACCGACATTGCGCACGCCGCGATCGACGCCGGCGCCGATATCGTCATGGGCCATGGACCGCATTACTCGCTGCCGGTCGAAGTCCATAAGGGCCGGCCGATCTTCTACGGTCTCGGCAATCTTACGTTTGCCACCGGCCATCTCGGCCGCAAGCATGCCGGATGGATCGGCATGCTGGTCGAGCTGTCGTTCGACCGCGGCGCGGTCGCCGATTGCCATTTCCGCTTTGTCCGCAGCAACGACAAGGACGAATCGTACTTCTGCCGTCTTGCCGACGAGGCCGAGACGCTCGCCGATCTTGGCGCGCGAAGCGGCAAGCGCGGCGCAAAATTCACGCCGGAGGGCGACCGCGTGCGTGTAACGCCAATCTAAAACGAGGGGGAAGACGCCATGATACTTCATCGCAGACGATTTCTCGGCATGACGGCGGCAGCCGCTATGATGCCGGCCACATCGCGAATTGCCGGTGCAGATACTTACCCGGCGCGACCGGTCCGGCTGATCGTCGGCTTCACGGCAGGCGCGGCCTCGGACGTCATCGCCCGGATCTTTGCCAATGCCGCGACGGCTCTTCTCGGTCAGCAGATCGTGGTCGAGAACAAGCCTGGTGCCGGATCGAGCATCGCCGCGCAATATGTGTCTCGGGCCGCTAATGACGGCTACACGCTGTTCCTTCCGGCGCTGTCGAGCCTGACCAATGAAATCGTCAATCCGTCTTCGCCGCCGCTCGACATGAGCAAGGACTTCGCGCCGATCGCACAGCTCGCCGAGGGGCCGTTTTATTTGATGGTCAATCCCTCGCTCAATCTGAAGAGCGTTGCCGACCTTATCGCTCTCGCCAAAGCCAAGCCCGGCGAACTGACATACGGCTCCGTTGGCGCAGGCAGCTTGCCGCATCTTTGCGGTGTGCTGTTCGAGCAGCGCGCCGGCATCAAGTTGGTGCATGTGCCGTATCCGGGCAGTCCGGAGACGATCACCGATTTGGTCGCCGGGCGCATCACCATGTCGTTTACCGTTGGCTCTTCGGTGCTCGGCCAGATCAATGCCGGCCAGCTCACGGCGCTGGCGACGACGGGCGGCAAGCGCTCGGCGGTGCTGCCCAATGTTCCGACCATGGCGGAAGCCGGAATTTCGGATTTTGATGTCAGCCTCTGGCTGGGTTTGCTCGCACCCGCCGGCACGCCGCATCCGGTGATCAGTGTTCTCGCCGATGTTGCGAAAAAGGGCATCCATATGCCCGAGACGATGAATTCTCTGCGCAAACAGGGCTATGAGCCGCTCGATTCCGGGCCGGACGAGTTCGCAGCCGTCATCAAGAGCGAAATCACGCGCTGGTCCGCCGTCGCGCGGGAGGCGGGGTTGAAGAGCTGATGTCAGCCCGCAATACAGAGCCGATCTTTCAAGAATGAAAGAGGCCGCCAACTGAGGCGGCCTTAATTGCTTCGCAGCACGTGCGGCCTATTGCGGCAACCCCTCGACGGCATACGTGCGGAACGTCGCGTATTTGTCGCCGATCGTCTTAATCGCTTTGTAATCCGGAGAATTGTAAGCTGCGACCGCCTTATCCAAGCTGTCAAACACGTTGATGACGACCCGCCCCTTGGGGGGATCCCCGTAAATGGAAACGATCTTGCCGCCACGGGCTATGGCCTTCATGCCAGAGCCACCTTCCGCCAGTGCTTTCCCCGCAAGCGGGGCAAACTCCTTTGCGAAGCCGTCCGGGTTCGTCACGTTAATTTCCGCAACGACATAGGCAGGCGGAGTGGCTTGGGCATGAAGGCCCTCAACCGCGATGGCTCCAAGCCCGAAGCCAGCGGTGACTGCCAACGCTACTACGTACCGAGTTTTCATTGGTTCCCCCCGATTCACATCCGCCAACATGAGCATCGCCGCGTGGCGGGCAAACGGCCACTTGCCGCAGATGAACCCCAGACCATGCGGGTATATTCCACAGCAGAAATGATGCGGCGCCGCGCCTGTGTAAGCGGTCCTGATGTCCGCTTTGCCTCCGAAAGCGGACATTCGAAACACATGGAGCGCCGTCGTCCCCCGCTCAGTTCAACCTCAACTCCGTAATGTGCTTCGGATCGGCCTTCAGCTCGCCCTTCTCGACGCGCTTGACGAGGTCGGTGAGCACCGCATTGGCGCGGCACGGCACGCCGACTTTCTCGCCCTCGCGCACAATGAGGCCGTTGAGGAACTCGATCTCGGTGCGGCGGCCTTTCTGCATGTCCTGGCCCATCGAGGGGCGCTGGCCGGCCGCGGTGCGGCCTGAAGTCCTTGATGCGCTGCTCGTCGCAGGCGTGCATCGCCGCTTCGTCGCCTTCGCCGGCGCGGGCGATGGTTTCGGGCGGGATGTGTAGAATTTCCTCGAGCTGATAGCCGAGCGCCTGTCCGGTGCGGATCGCTTCGGAGCCGACGCGCGTCGAGAAGCGGCGGATCGGCTCGCTCTTGAGCATGTCGCCGCCGCCTAAGCCGGTGCAGGCGGACAGCCCGTTCTGCATGGCGTTGGTGACGAGTTTCGACCAGCGTTCGCCCCACAGATTGTCGGTCACCTTGGCGCTGTCGGAAAAAGCGACCAGGCGGCAAACCTCCTTGGCGCGCTCGGTAATGCGGCCATGCACTTCGCCGGCGCGGAATACCGTGTGCGCCGCGCCGTGCTTGGCGGCGCCGCGGTGCACGAGACCGGGCTCCGGCAGGTTGACGGTGATGCTGGACGCGATACAGCCGAGCGTCTTGCCCCAGCCGACGATGCCGGCGATGGTCTCTTCGTTCATGCAATTTTGCAGCGAGACCACGTAGCCGTCGGGCGCCAGATATTGCTTGATCAGCATGGTCGCCCAGGCGGTGTCGTAAGACTTCATGCAGACAAACGCGATGTCGATCGGCTTTTCCTTGGCAAGCTGCTGCGCGTCGGTGACGTGCAGCGCGTGCACCGGCACGGTGAATTCCGGCTCCTTCATGGCGTGCGTCACGCGAAGCCCATGCTTTCGCATGTGCTCGACATGCGCCGGCCACGGATCGATGAAGGTGACGTCCTCACCGGCTTGCACCATATGCGCGCCGGTATAGCCGCCGACCGCGCCGGCGCCGACAAAGGCAATTTTCTTGCCCATGATTTTTCCTCCCGCTGTCGCTACAGCCTTGTTGGTATCGATCGTATCAGAACCGTGTCGCGTATCGTGTGTTCCAATCAACCGCGCGCCGAAAATCCGCCATCGACCGGCAGCACTATTGCGGTGACGAAATCCGACGCCGGACTGGACAGGAACACCGCGGCTCCGGCGAGGTCGTCGGGCTCGCCCCAGCGCCCGGCCGGCGTGCGCGACAGAACAGATTCGTTTAATCCCTCGATCTGCTCGCGCGCGCTTTTGGTCAGATCGGTATTGATCCAGCCGGGCAGGATGGCGTTGACCTGGATATTGTCGGGCGCCCAGGCGCAGGCGAGCGAACGGGTGAGCTGAACCAGACCGCCTTTGCTTGCCGAATAAGGCGCGACCAGCGGTGCACTGAACATCGAGAACATCGAACCGATATTGATTATCTTGCCCCGGCCGGCCGCCATCATATGCGGATAGACCGCTTGCGCGCAGAATAACGCACCGCTGAGATTGACGTCTATAACGGCACGCCACTCCTCTTCCGAGATCAGTTCGGGGCGCTTTCGCACCGTCGTGCCGGCATTGTTGATGAGAATGTCGCAGCGGCCGAAATCGCCGACGACTTGTTCGACGAGCTTCTGGCACGACGAGCGCGACGACACTTGAACCGGATAAAACCGGCAACGGATGCCGGAGCTCTCCAGTTCCGCAACGGCCTTTTTTCCCTTGGCTTCGTCGCGCGCGGCGATGGCAATCGCCGCGCCGGCTCCGGCGAGGCCTCGCGCCATGCCGAGGCCGAGCCCGCCATTGCCGCCGGTAATGATCGCGACGTGGCCGGTGAGATCAAATTGGCTCAAGCGGGACTCTTTCGGTTGATGGGTTCGCGAGGGTGAGAATACTCAGCCGCGAAACGCGGCCTTGATCGCTTCGACGCCGTTGCCGGACTTCGCCGCCGCGATAATGCGCGCCTCTTGCTTCATGAGACCGTCAAGCGCCGGCTTCATGGCGTCGATGGCGTCGACCGGCACCACGACCGCGCCATGGCGGTCGGCGTGGATGAGGTCGCCGCTTTTCACCGCCATGCCGTGAATCGTGACCGGAATGCCAAAGTCTTCGACATGGACATAGGCATGTGACGGCCCGATCGATCCGGCCAGCATCTGAAAGCCCTCGGCCACTTGCGGAATGTCGCGCACCGAGCCGTTGGTGATGGTGCCGAGGCAGCCGAGCGACTTGTGCACATTGGTCTGCACCTCGCCCCAGAACGCGCCATAGCCGGCGGGTTCGTCTTTGTCTTCGATCACGGCAATGCCCGGAAGCGGCGCCGCCGCCACGTAGTCGAGGTAATCCATGCGCTTTGCCATATAGCTTGGGCCGCCGACCTTATCGCGGGAGCGCATGGTTACAGTCTTGGCGAAACCGACCATCGGCGGCAGGTCGGGAAACGGGCAGTGCAGGTGGGTGACGGTATAGCCCGCGCCGCGGCGTTCGGGCGCCACGATCTCGATCAGGTTGCAGACCGTCGGCGTATCGATCGATCTTAAGAATGCGAATTGGCTCTCTGACAACACGGGCTTCCCCCTCCATTTTCTGAGCTGATTAAAGCTAATCCCAGGCGAATGTCACGATCACCGCGATGATCACCTGCATGGCGACGATTGTAGCTATGCAGCCTCCCCAGCCGGCGGCATCCCAGGCGAGGCCGGTGAAAAACGCGCCCGCGCTGCCGCCTATATAATAAAGTGACGCATAGAGACCGACGGCGGATGAGCGGCCCTCCTTGGCCGTCATGGCGACATAGCCGGTCGCGACGGTCTGGCACATCATGCCGCAGACGGCGCAAAGCGTCAGCCCGGCGAGAATCAGGGTCACCGGCGGCGCCAGCATCAGCAATGCGCCCACGACCCAACAGGCGATGATGGCGAGCACGAAGCGGCGGCGTCCGAACAGCGCAACGCCGCGGCCGACCCACGGCACGACGACGCTCGAAGCGAGATAGGTGATGAACAGCATGCCAAGCAGCGTCGGCGGAAACGAATAAGGCGGCGCCGCGAGATGAAAATTCACATAGGTAAATGTGGCGATGAAGTTGAACAGCACGCCGAAACCGACGGCATAGGTCGCGATCAGCCGTGGATCGCGCAGATGCCGGAGCATGTAGCGCGCCGAGCCGGCCAGCCCCCCTGACGGCACGAACTGCCGCTCACGCGGCAGCGTCAGGGTGACAATGAGTGCCGCCATCAGGGTCAAAAGCGCGACCACGCCGAAGGCGGCGCGCCAGCCAATCGCATCGGTCAGGATGCCCGGAATGAACCGGCCGCTAAATCCGCCGACGCTCGCTCCCACCATGTAAATGCCGGCGACGCGCGTGACGTCGGCCGGCGGCCACTCATCGCCGACATAGGCGACGGCAACGGTGAAAATCGGCGGCACCAACAGCCCCTGCACGAAACGCCAGAACACCAGCTGCGGCACGGTCGCCGCAAAGGTCATGAGCAGCGTCGGCACCGTGATCGCGAACATTGCGGCGGTGATCAGACGCTTTCGTCCGGCCACATCGGCCAGCGCGCCGATGAACGGCGCGGTCAACGCGATCGCGCCCGTGCTGGCGGTCATCAGCGACGAGATTTCGCCGGCGCTGGCGTGAAATTCATCGGCAAGCTGCGGCAACAGCGCTTGCGGCGAATAGAGATTGACGAATGCGGCAAAGCCGGCCGTGGCAATAGCGAAACTGCGCAGATCGAGAGACTTTTGCGGCACGGACATGCGCCATTATGGGCGACGCGGCCCGCGAAAGCACCCTTTGCGCAGTGGCTGGGCTTTGCCTAACAACCCGATTCTGCCCAAAATGGTCAAAGGTTGCCCAAAAAGTCCTAGGCGCCATTTTAATCCTCGTATTCGTAATCTGGACTTTTTACGGGGCGGTACCTGCCGTTGCGCATCCGTTTTCGGCAAAAACCCATGAACCTCTCTACGCCGCCTTCGTCGCGATACCTGATCTGTCCCATCACGTAGACAGACCAATTCTCCTGCTCAAATCTTCGCAGGGTACGGGTTCCGTCCTCGGTTGGTACCCTAGTGCCCCACATGTCGATTTTGTCTTTCAAGGGAATCACACAGGATTCGCCAACGTCCATTTCTTGACCCGGGATCAACAAATTGTGGAACGTAACGTCATATGGAGCTTTGCCAGCAGGCAGACCGGCTTTGCTGAAATAGATTCGATAGCAGCTCTCAACGATTGTCGCCTTGGTGCCGCCCGCGTTCACGACTATGAGACTTCCTTCGACTTCGTCTCCGTGGTCCCAAGAAATGAATCCGAGGGGTTCTGGACCTTCATTAAGAGTGACATGCCTGATGCGCAATCGTGGGCGATTGGCAACAAGGAATTGCAGCCGTCCGATAGCGTGCTGCTTCCTCTGAACATCAGCTTGTTGCCCGGTGAGAAGCATTTGTTGTTCGGCGGTCTGAGCCGAGGCAGCCAAGTTAGCAGTCTGTGCCTGAGCAGTTTCGGCCATGATCCGCGCAGTTTTGTCAGAGCGGATCAGAAAAAAGATTTGAAAGGCCGAAACTACGCTCAGAGCGAAAGTGAAGGCGGCGACCCACCAAGTGTAATCCGCGATTCTTTCATCTGGCGATTTTGGGATAGTGACTACGGACGATGTTTTTTTGGCTTGCTCATTGGATTGTTCTACTGCGCTTTGATTTGGCGGTGGCAACGATAATGTCCAATCTTGCCATGCGAGCCACATCACGAGGCAGCCAAGCAGCAAAATTCCACTCTATGTTGGCGGGTTATTGGCATCTGCTGATCGCCGTTCCCACGGTCAAACGTCCTCTAGTCTGACAGTATTCGCGCCGATTGCAGTCAGTGACGTCAGCAAGAACGTGGCCGAGAATGTCCCCCGGCTGATCTTATTCGCGATGCTGGCCTCGGTCTCTTTCATCCCGTGCTTTTTGAGCCGTTCGGCCAGTTCCCGGTATCCGATGTCGGCCCGCGATATGAATCAAGCTCTCGTAGATTTCAGGGAACTGCGAGAGTTGGCTGCTCTACAATTTTTTGATCTCTTTAGCCTGCTCCGCGAACTTAATGATCCTGGCACGACTATCTTGTGCGCGGAGGTCGATAACTTCTCCGCAGTAGCTACAGGTGGCGGCGTCATTCGCTACAAGCTCGCTGATCCGCTCCTGATTCGTCTTGCCGCACTTCGGACACGGCAAGTCCATTCGCACAAAATCGAAGGCGGTTCCTGTGATTTCTGACGACATGACATTCGCTCCTGATCTGGTTGGCACCTGTCAGGATAGCGACGGTGGGGACGGTTGTATGTGACCGTCCCCACTATTCAACTTGCCCAATAACTCAGGGAGCTGCCCAAAAACCGGCTACAATTTAGAGGTTGTTGGGCAAAGCCCAGTGGCTGGATCAGAGCTGGCGGATGCCGTCGAAATTCCAGGCGTCCGCGCTGGAATCGTTCTCGCCAACGCGCAGCGTGGTGTCATTGAGAAAGCGATTGGGCGGCACCGGAAGGTTGTATGGTGCCGGCACGCCGGAGAACACGCGGCCCGCCGGATCGTATTTGGAGCCGTGACAGGGGCAGAAATAGCCGCCCGGCCAATTCGACACCGGCATGGTGGCGCTCGGTGTCGGATAAAACAGCGGAATGCAGCCGAGATGCGTGCAAATGCCGACCAGCACGCCGTATTCGGGCTTGATCGAGCGGTGCCAATTGGTCGCGTAAGGCGGCTGCTGGCCCTGCTCGGAATTGGGATCGGACAAAAGCGCGACCATTTCGGGGGTCTGCATCGATTGCAGCGTATCCTTTGAGCGATGGAACACGAAGATCGGGCGCTGCCGCCAGCGGATCATGACCTCCGCGCCCTCGGCAATCTTGCTGACGTCGAGGTCGACCGGGCCGCCCGCCGCGAGCGTGGAAGCGTCCGGATTCATCTGGTCGACGAACGGCACCAAGGCGGCTGCGGCGCCGACGGCGCCGACCATGCCGGTCGCGATAAAGAGAAAATCGCGCCTGGTCCCTTCGGGTTCGTGGCCGGCAGTTGTCGCGGTGGTTGCAGTGCTCGCCATGGTCCTTCCTTATGGTTCCGCCGGCGCGGCTAATGTCGTCGCCGGCGCGGCATCAGTCAATTAGCGCGGCTATCGGTCCCCATCAAGTTTTGCGCATAACCGGCTCCCGGCCGGACCCAACTTGCGCTATTAAGCCGCCAACACGACGCTGAGGAGACGTAAATGCGCGCCAAGGACAATTTGCGGAGCGCCGCCGAGGTGTTGGTCGACCAATTGCGCATCCATGGCGTGCAACACGTCTTTTGCGTGCCGGGCGAGAGCTATCTTGCGGTGCTCGATGCCTTCCATGACAGCGACCTGACGGTCACCGTCTGCCGCCAGGAGGCCGGCGCCTGCATGATGGCGGAGGCGATCGGCAAGGTGACCGGGCGGCCGGGGGTTTGTTTCGTCACCCGGGGTCCGGGCGCCACCAATGCCTCCCACGGCATCCATATCGCCAAGCAGGATTCGAGCCCGCTGGTCCTGTTCGTCGGCCAGGTCGCGCGCGCCATGCGCGAGCGCGAGGCGTTTCAAGAGCTCGATTACCCGGAAGTGTTCGGCTCGATGGCCAAATGGGCGGTCGAGATCGACGATCCGGCCCGCGTGCCGGAAATCGTGTCACGGGCGTTTTACACCGCCGCCAATGGGCGGCCGGGGCCGGTCGTGGTCGCGCTGCCGGAGGACATGCTGGTTGAGCGCATCGCGGTCGCCGACGCACCGCCCTATGCCCCGGTCGAGACCGCGCCGGGACCGGCGGAAATGAAACAATTCGCCGACATGCTCGCCGCCGCGCGGGCGCCGATCTTTCTCCTCGGCGGCAGCCGCTGGTCGCAGGAGGCGTCCGATCGCGTCGGCCGTTTCCTGCAAAAATATTCGCTGCCGGTATGCACGACCTTCCGCCGCGGCTCGATCTTCGATCAGACGCATGCCTGCTATGCCGGCGATCTCGGCATCGGACCCAATCCGAAGCTTTTGGCACGCATCAAATCCGCCGACCTTGTGGTGATGATCGGCGGGCGGCTCGGCGAATTGCCCTCGCAAGGTTACACGCTGTTCGACATTCCGCGCCCGCAAATCCCGTTCGTGCATGTGCATCCCGGCGCCGAAGAGCTTGGCCGCGTCTATAGCCCGCAGCTGGCCATCAATGCCACGCCGACGGCCTTTGCCGCGGCGCTCGAAGATTTGAAGTTTTCGCGCGCGCCGGCCGGCGATGCCAAGGGCGCGCATGCCGATTACATCGAGTGGACGGAGAAACCGACCGAGCAGCCGGGCAGTGTCAATTTCGGCGCGGTGATGGTGTGGCTTCGCGACAATCTCGGCTCCGACGCCATCCTGTGCAACGGCGCCGGCAATTATGCGGCCTGGATTCACCGCTTCTACCGTTTTCGGCGTTTTGCCCACCATGTCGCGCCGGCCTCGGGCTCGATGGGTTATGGCGTGCCCGCCGCGGTGGCGATGAAGCGGCTTTATCCCGACCGCACCGTGGTGTGCCTCGCCGGCGACGGCGATTTCCTGATGAATGGCCAGGAATTCGCCACCGCCGTGCAATACGATCTGCCGTTCATCACCATCATCGTCGATAACGGCATGTACGGCACCATCCGCATGCACCAGGAGCGCGAATATCCCGGCCGCATTTCGGCGACCGAATTGCGCAATCCGGATTTTTCCGCCTACGCGCGCGCCTTCGGCGGCTTCGGCGTTTCGGTCGAGCGGACGGAAGATTTTCCCGCCGCGTTCAAAGCGGCGCAGGCTTCCGGCAAGCCGGCGATCGTGCGGCTCGTGGTCGATCCGGAAGCGATTACGCCGACGACGACGATTGCCAAGATCCGGGCAAGGGCGATGGCGGAGAAAAAATAATCATCCGCCCCCGCGAAAGCGGGGGAGGGGGACCATGCGAAGCATGGTGGAGGGGGCGTCTGATTCGTCGCTCCACTTTCGTCGAAGGAGCATCGTCGAGTCAGACGCCCCTTCCACCGCGCTAACGCGCGGTCCCCCTTCCCCGCTTTCGCGGGGCAGGAAAGTCAGATCACTCCGCCTTAATGCCGGCGGCCTTGATGATCGGATACCATTTCTCGACCTCGGCCTTTTGGAAGGCGTGCAGCCCTTCGGGCGTCTGCTGCTCGGGCGGGTAGATGACCTGTGCCAGATCGGTGAGTTTCTTGCGCGTGTCGGGATCGGCAAGCGAGTCCATGATCGCTTTGCTGAGTTTGGCGATCATCGGCTTCGGCGTGCCTTTGGGCGCCCACATGCCGTGCCAGAACGAGAAGTAGAATCCCGGCAATCCGGCTTCGTCGGTGGTCGGGATATCGGGCGCTACCGCGATCCGCTCCTTGGCGGTGACGGCATAGGCCTTGAGGTCGCCGGACTTCACGTGCGGCAGCGACACCGCCGGCGTGTCGAGCTGAATATCGGTGGTGCCGGCGAGAAGATCCTGGGTCGCGAGCCCCGCGCTGCGATACGAGATCATCTGCCACTTCACGCCGACCAGATTTTCCATCAGCACGCCGGCGACATGGCTCGGTGAGCCGACGCCGGACGTGCCCATGGTCGCCTTGTCGGCATTGGCCTTCAGCCAAGCGACGAGTTCACTCAGATTGTTCGCCGGCATGGTCTTGCGCGCGTCGACCAGGAACGGCTGTGTCGCCACCAGCGCGACGGGATCGAGATCGGTCAAGAGATTGAAGTCGAGCGGATAGATCGCGCCATTGGCGACGTTGGTTCCCCACATGCCCCATTGAATCGTGTAGCCGTCGGGCGTCGCGCGTTCAGCACGGGTGACGCCGATGGTGCCGGCCGCACCCGATACATTTTCCACGACCACGGTCTGACCGAGCCGCGCCGACATGGCCTGCGCGATGATGCGTCCGAGCACGTCGGTCGATCCGCCGGGCGCCAGCGGCACGATCATGGTGATGGGATGCGACGGGTAGTCATCGGCAATGGCAGGCGCCGCGGCGGCGACGCCCAAGGCGAGTGCAAAGGCGATGCCTGCGGCAATAGCGAACTTGCTGATCATGATTGTCCTCCCCGGTAAAAGCATATACCGCGCGCGTTGCCGCACAAATTGAATCGTGGTTCAGTTGTTACCTAGTGCGATTCCTTTGCGCGGACGCCATGCCTTATCGCCGCACCGAGAATGTCACGCGCCGGCTCGCCGCTCGGCATGCCGCCATCATTGCCGCGGCGCGGGAAGCGGCGAGCGAAGGCGGCATGGCGGCGGTGCAGATCGTGCCGGTAGCACGGCGCGCCGGCATCGCGGCGGGCACCGTCTATCGCTATTTTCCCGGCAAGACCGATCTGGTCGCGGCGCTGCTTGGCGAAATCTCCGGGCGCGAGATTGCCGCGCTGCGCGCCGCCGCCGATGTCGCGCCTGGCCCGTTGTCGGCGCTTTCTGCCGCGATCATGACATTTGCGGCGCGCGCGCTGCGCCAGCGCCGTCTTACTTATGCGGCGATCGCGGAGCCGGTCGAGGCCGAGCTTGATGCGGCGCGACTTTCCTTTCGCAAGGCGCTGGCCGGCGAATTGACGCTGCGCATCGCCGCCGCGGTCGCCGGCGGTCATTTGCCCGAACAGGATCCGGCACTCGCGGGCGCCGGTCTCGTCGGCCTTCTCATCGAGGCGCTGATCGGTCCGCTAGCGCCCGACACAACCGGCCGCGAGCGCGTGATGGTGCAGTCATTGACGCTGGTCGCGTTGCGCGCGCTCGGCGTCGCCGATGCGCGGGCGAGAGGGCTCGTCGTGCAGACGGTTTTCAGGGATCAGTAATCGGAACTCAGTTGATCGCCGCATTGCGCAAATGCGCGAAGCGCTCGGTGAGCAGCGAGCCGGGATAAAAAGTCGGCGCGAAAGCCGGATAGGCGCGAATGGCGTCGTACCAGCGTTGCACCCGCGGCAGATCTTGCCAGGCTCCGTCCTGGCCGAGATCGGCCATGCGCACGATCGCCGGCATCACCGCGATATCCGCAAGCGAGATATCGCGGCCAAGGAGCCACGGGCCGCCGCTCTTCTCGATCTCGGCGTCCATGCGTTCGTAGGTGCGGCGCAGCCGCGCCATCGCGGCATCCATGTCCTTCTGCGGAAATCCGCTGCGGCCCATCGCCAGCATGAACTCCTTGCGCAGCGGCTTGGATTCCGCGAACGCCAGAAATTCCTCCTCGCTCATCGCCGCAAAGCGCGGCAGGAAAGCGAGATTGAATGTCGGTACGCGCACCGCCGGTGCCGGCATTTCATCCATATAATGCATCAGCGCGCGCATCTTGGCGCGCAGCACCGGATCGTGCGGCGTGAAATTCACAGACGAAGGTGAGATCTCGTCGAGATATTCGATGATGACCGAAGAATCGGTCACGATCGCTCCGTCATGGTCCAGCGTGGGCACCACGCCGTTCGGATTGAGCGCCAGATAGTCCGGCTTGAGCTGGTCGCCGGCGAGCAGATCGAGTTTGATCTCGGCGAACGGCAGCTTCTTGGCGTTGAGCACGAAACGAACGCGCTGGCTGCAGGTCGATTGCGGCGCGTTGTAAAGCGTGAATGCCATGTGATGCGATGTCCGGTGTTCAGTGCGACAGTAAAATCGGGACAGTCATCGAGCGAAAGATCGAGCGGGTCACGCCGCCGAGCACGAATTCGCGCAACCGCGAATGACCGTAACCGCCCATCACCATGAAATCGGCGCCGCTGTCGGCGAGGTGTGAGAGCAGCACATCGGCGACGTCGACGCCGCCGCTGGCGATGCGGTTGACCTCGACCTTCAGATCGTGCCGGGCGAGATGCTCGCCCATATCGGCGCCTTCGATCTCGTCCTGCTTGCCTTTTTCGTCGCTGACGATGACGATTTCGACGCGTCCGGCCTTGACCAGGAGCGGCATGGCGTCGCCGATTGCGCGCGCCGCCTGCCGGCTGCCGTCCCAGCACACCACCACGTTGTCGAGTTTGAGCTGCGCCTTCTGGATATAGGGCACCATGATCATCGGCCGGCCGGATTCGAACAGCGTCGTCTCGGCGATAATGTCTTCGATCGTCGAGGTTTCCGGCTCGGACTGGCCGACAATGGCGAGATCGAAGCGCCGCGCGATGCGGCTGAACTGGTCGCCGGCACCGGCAAGGCTGGCGCTGATCGTCAGCGGCTCGGCCGAGACGGCCGCGCGCCGGGCGAGTTCGGAAAAGCGGTCGATGGCGGCCTTGGCGGCGGCCTCGTTGTCGGTCTGCTGCGTCTCGATCACCTCGGCGGGGATATAGCCGGCGCCCGACATCGGCACGATCGGATCGTAGATGAAGGCGACGCCGGCAAGATGCGCATCGAGCGCGCTGGCGACGGACACTGCGTAATCGGCGGCGGGACCGCCCGCTTTGCCGGCGCTGAGATTGACGACAATGTCCTTGATCATGATGGCAGCTTCCCCCTGTACGCGGTGCGTCCGGTCGTTGTTATTCCATCTAGGATGTCAAAGTGCCTTGAGCCAG
Organism: uncultured Alphaproteobacteria bacterium; assembly: GCA_963790975.1. GTDB lineage: Bacteria > Pseudomonadota > Alphaproteobacteria > Rhizobiales > Xanthobacteraceae > BOG-931. Next base: position 64,913 of record CAWBQV010000005.1, on the reverse strand, counting down.
ATCAAGCCGGTTACTTTTTGATATTGCCGTCGGCGTCGAACTGCTTGATATAGGCCCATAAGTCGTTGATTTCCTGATCGTTCTTGATGCCGGCAAACGTCATCTTGGTGCCTGGGACCATGGCCTGCGGATCCCTGATGTACTGCTTGAACGTCGCTTCATTCCAGACAATACCGGAGTCCTTGTTGGCATCGGAATAGCTGAAATTAGGCGCGGTGCCGGAATGGCGCCCGTCGAGGCCGTCGAGTTCTGGGCCGATCTTGTTCGGCGCGCCGGGACCGACGGAGTGGCACGGCAGGCACTTATTGAATGAGTGCTGGCCGGCCGCGACGTCCTGCGCCAAAGCCGTCGACATAAATCCTGCCGGTACGATGGCAGTGCCCGCGGCGGCGAGCAATGCCGCAGCCATGATCGAATTCCTCGTCATCCCGTCTCCCGTACAACGTCGGCGCCGGCCCCGCGCCGTTCAATCGAGCCCAGCACGGACTGTCAACGGCAACGATCGTCGCATATTGCGGCGCTGACCCGCGCTTACTCGATGAGCGCATAACGGGTTTTCCCGCTATAATGGCAGCGCAAACGTTCAAAGGGTTCGCCGAGGCCGCAATGCCGATTTTGATGCCGCTGTTCGACGAAGCGGTGCTCAAACGCCGCGCCGAGATCGTGGCAGAGCTCAAGCGCATCGTGCCGGGTGAGGGCGTGATCGCCTCCGAAGAATCGATGCGGCCCTACGAAAGCGACGGGCTGACCGCCTACCGCCAGCTGCCGATGGTCGTGGTGTTGCCGGAAACCACGGCGCAAGTTGCCGCCGTGCTCGCCTATTGCCACCGCGAGGGCATCAAGGTGGTGCCGCGCGGCGCCGGCACCTCGCTGTCGGGCGGCGCGCTGCCGCTCGGCGACGGCGTGCTCCTTGGGCTTGCCAAATTCAACCGCATCCGCGAGATCGATTTTGACAACCGCGTCGCCGTGGTCGAGCCCGGTGTCACCAATCTCGCCGTGTCGCAGGCGGTCGAGCAGGCCGGCTTCTATTATGCGCCCGATCCGTCGTCGCAGATCGCCTGCACTATCGGCGGCAATGTCGCGGAGAATTCCGGCGGCGTGCATTGCCTCAAATACGGCATGACCACCAACAACGTGCTCGGCTGCGAGCTCGTGCTGATGACTGGGGAGATTTTGCGGCTCGGCGGCAAACACTACGATTCCGGCGGCTACGATCTCCTCGGCATCATCACCGGCTCGGAGGGGCTCCTGGGTGTCGTCACCGAAGTGACGGTGCGCATCCTCAAGAAGCCGCAAACCGCGCGCGCGGTGCTGATCGGATTTAATTCATCCGAAGACGGCGGCGAATGCGTCGCCAAAATCATCGGCTCCGGCATCATTCCCGGCGGCATGGAAATGATGGACGGTCCGGCGATAGCCGCCACCGAGGCCTTCGTTCATGCCGGCTATCCGCTCGACGTCGAGGCGCTCTTGATCGTCGAGCTCGACGGCCCGCGCGACGAGGTCGATCACCTGGTCGCGCGCGTTGAGGACATCGCCAAATCGTACCGCGCCGTGAACTGCCGGGTTTCCAATTCCGAGGAGGAGCGGCTTTTGTTCTGGGCCGGCCGCAAGGCGGCGTTCCCGGCAGTCGGCCGCATCTCGCCGGATTATTACTGCATGGACGGCACCATCCCGCGCGCGAAATTGCCGCTGGTGCTCAATCGCATCCGCGAACTGTCGGCAAAATACGAGTTGCGCGTCGCCAATGTGTTTCATGCCGGCGACGGCAATCTGCATCCGCTGATCCTCTACGACGCCAATATCCCCGACGAGCTCGACCGCGCCGAAAAATTCGGCGCCGATATTTTGCGGCTTTGCGTCGAGGTCGGCGGCGTGCTCACCGGCGAGCACGGCGTCGGTGTGGAAAAACGCGACCTGATGCCGGTGATGTTTTCCGAAGAAGATCTCAATCAGCAGCAACGGCTCAAATGCGCCTTCGACGATAAAAGCCTGCTCAATCCCGGCAAGGTGTTTCCGACGCTGCATCGCTGCGCCGAGCTCGGCCGCATGCACGTGCATGCCGGCCGCGTGGCGTTTCCCGATTTGCCGCGGTTTTAACCGTTACCAGTTGGATTCGGTGCACTCGCGCATCGCCATGCCGAGGAAGTTCACGTTCTTGCAGGCGTAGCCCGAACCGGGAATTTCCGGATTATCACAATCCTCAGTGCACACGCGCATGCCACCTTGTGTGTGCCAGCCGACGTTCGGACCTTTCGAGTCGCGATCATAGGTGACCTCATTGGATGACGATTGCGACGTGCCCGTTTTGCGGACCGGAGCGGAGCTTTTCTTGGTCTGTTGCGGTGCAACAGCGGTTGGTGCAGCCGTCGCGGCATCGGTATAAGCCTGCGTACTGAGCGCGGCGCCGAGCAGGATTGCACAAGCGAGCAATGCGTGCCTCATGACCACGCCCTCCGTTATGACGATTATTGGTCGCCGGGCTGGTCGCGCTCGTTCGCTTTATTGCGTAAGTTTAATGCTTGGATGTGGAAGTATTGGATGTGGAAGTAGAAGTCATGAAATTCGGTCTGTTCTGCTCGGCACAAGCCAGCAACAACGAACTCGGCCCGGAAACCGGCCAGGGTTTTCGCGACTATCTCGACTTCAACGTCGAGGCCGAGGCGCTCGGCTTTAAGTCGAGTTTCCTGGTTGAACATCACTTCACCGGCTGGAACCAGGTGTCCTCGACGCTGATGCTGTTGATGGCGCTCGCCATGCGGACGAAGACGCTCCGCCTCGGCTCGGCGGTGATGGTGTTGCCGTGGCACAATCCGGTGCTGCTCGCCGAGCAGGCGGCGACGCTCGATCTGATCTCCGGCGGCCGTTTCGATTTCGGCATCGGCAAGGGTTATCGGCACAGCGAGTTCAAGGGTTTTGCGATCGCGCCGGAAGAGGCCGAAGCTCGCTTCGAGGAAGCGCGTCGCAGTGATGACGCGGGCGTTCACGACGCGGGAACGCTTTTCGCATCGCGGCCGCTTCTGGCATTTCGAAGACATCGTCGTCGAGCCGCCGCCGGCGCAAAAGCCGCATCCGCCGTTCTGGGTCGCCGCCGGCAGCGAACCATCGATCCGCCGCGCCGCCGCGCGCGGCTTCAATCTGATCCTCGATCAATATGCCGGCGCGGCGCAAATCGCAGACCGCATCGGAATCTATAAAGCGGAGCGCAAGCTGCGCGGTCTTGCGTTTCATCCCATGCAGGTGGCGGTGGCGCGCCAGATTTATGTGGCAAAAGACGAAGCCGACAAACTCGCCGCGCTTATTCGCCAGGCCGCCTATACCAAGCGCACCGTCGAAGTGTCGCGCGCGCCCGGCGTGCAAAGCGGGTCGCATGTTCTCGCCTATGCCGACAAGACGGGCGGCACCGAGGAGAACGCGCTGTTTGGCGCGCCGGATGAAATCCGCGCCAAGCTCGAGCCCGTGCGGGACGCCGGCGCCGCCTATGTGCTCCTCACCGTTTCCGGCGGTGTCGCGCAGCTGCGCGCAATCGCGCGCGAAATCATGCCGGCTTTTGCCGGTGCCACGCCCGCAGCCGATGCCGCGGAATGATGCGACCGCGATGGCCGACGTCCTAAAACCCCGCGATGGCGCCGAAGTCGAACAGGCGATCCGTTCGGCGCTGGCGACGGGCAAGACACTGGAACTGATCGGCCGTGGCACCAAGCGCGCCATCGGCCGCGCGGCGCAATGGGACGCAACGCTCGATCTGTCGGCGCTCTCGGGTGTTACGCTCTATGAGCCGGAGGAGCTTGTACTCTCGGCCAAAGCCGCAACGCCGCTCGCCGAGATCGAAACGCTGTTGGCGGTGAGCCGGCAGGAACTCGCGTTCGAGCCGATGGATTACGGCGCGGTGCTTGGCGGCGAAATCGGCGCCGGCACCATCGGCGGCGCCATCGCGGCCAATCTTTCCGGTCCGCGGCGGATCAAAGCCGGCGCGGCGCGCGATCACTTTCTCGGCTTCAACGCGGTGTCCGGCCGCGGCGACACCTTCAAGTCCGGCGGCCGCGTGGTCAAGAACGTCACCGGTTACGACCTGTGCAAGCTTATTGCCGGCTCCTGGGGTACGCTCGCGGCAATGATCGACGTCACGATCAAGACGCTGCCTAAAGCGGAGACCGAGGAAACCATCCTGGTGCTCAATCTCGACGATGTGACGGCCCGCAAGGTCATGGCCGCGGCGACCGGATCGTACGGCGATGTTTCGGCCGCCGCCCATTTGCCGGCTGCCGTCGCCGCGCGGATCGCCGAGACCGCGAGCGCGCAAGCGGCAGTGACGGCGTTTCGCCTCGAAGGCGTCGCGCCGTCGGTCAAGCAGCGCAAGACCGTACTGGAGAAGCTACTCTCGCCGTTCGGTTCGCTCGGCACGCTTGCCCAAGAATCTTCGCGGGCGTTCTGGCGCGCCATCCGCGACGTCACCCCGTTCGCGGCCAGCGGACCCGCGGGCAAGCGCGATCTGTGGCGCATCTCGACGGCGCCGACGCGCGGCAGCAAAATCGGCGGCGCGCTCGCTGCCGAAGCGGACGCCGAAGTTCTCTACGACTGGGCCGGCGGATTGGTCTGGGCGGCATTGCCGTCCGCCAACGACGCCAACGCGCTGTTGCTGCGCGCCATCGTCGCCGGCGCCGGCGGCCATGCCACGCTCATTCGCGCGCCGGCCGCAGTGCGCGCCGCGGTCGATGTGTTCGCGCTGGAACCGGCGCCGCTTGCAGCGCTTACCGACCGGGTGCGCAAAAGCTTCGATCCGCAGCGCGTGCTCAATGCCGGGCGCATGTGGGCGGGCGTGTAATCATGCGCACCTCTTTCACGCTCGCGCAGCTCGCCGATCCCGACGTCGCGGAATCGGAAAAGATCGTGCGCGCGTGCGTGCATTGCGGCTTCTGCAACGCGACCTGCCCGACTTATGTGCTCGACGGCAACGAACTCGATTCGCCGCGCGGGCGCATCTACCTCATCAAGGACATGCTGGAGAACGACCGGCCGGCAACCGCGGAGGTCGTCGAGCACATCGATCGCTGCCTGTCGTGTCTGGCCTGCATGACGACGTGCCCATCGGGCGTTCACTACATGCATTTGGTCGATCATGCCCGCGTCCATATCGAAGACACCTTTCGCCGCCCGCTCGGCGAGCGGTTGTTGCGCGCGATCCTTGCCGGCCTGATGCCTTATCCGGAACGGTTCCGGCTCGCGCTTTACGCGGCGCGGCTGGCAAAGCCGTTCGCGCCGCTGGCGCAATCGCTCGGACTGAAGCGGCTTTCGGCCATGCTGCGCCTGTCGCCGTGGCACGCACCGCATCGGCCGCTCGCGCCACAGGTTTTTGCGGCCAAGGGAGAGCGCAAAGGCCGCGTCGCGCTTCTTGCCGGTTGCGTCAATGACCTGCTCGCCCCCGCGATCAATGCCGCGACGATCAGTGTGCTGACGCGCCACAGGATCGAGGTCGTGTTGCCGGACGGCGCCGGCTGCTGCGGCTCGCTCACTCATCACATGGGCCGCGACCACGAGGCGCTGGCGCAGGCGCGCGCCGCTATCGACGCGTTTGCCGCAATCGACGGCCTCGACGCGATTGTGATCAACACCTCGGGTTGCGGCACGACGGTCAAGGATTACGGCTTTATGCTGCGCGGCGATCCGGCCTATGCCGCGCGCGCGGCCCGCATCTCGGGCCTTGCCAAGGACATCACGGAATATCTCGCGACCCTGCCGCTCAAACCCGATCGGGAGGCGCCGAGCCACCAAGGGCTGGTCGTCGCTTATCATTCCGCCTGCTCGCTGCAGCACGGCCAGCGCGTTACGCGCCAGCCGAAGGAGTTGCTTTCAAAGCTCGGCTTTGTGGTGAAGGACGTACCCGAAGGTCATCTGTGCTGCGGCTCGGCCGGCACCTACAATATTCTGCAGCCCGACATTGCAATGCGGTTGCGTGAGCGTAAAGTCGGGACTATCGAAAGATTGCGACCTGATGTGATCGCTGCAGGTAATATCGGCTGCATCACGCAGATCGGAGCCGGCACGGCGCTTCCTATAGTCCACACGGTCGAGTTGATCGATTGGGCCACAGGAGGGCCGCAACCGGCCGCGCTTCGGCGTCAGGCTGCAGGAATTCAATAGCTGGTAGTTAAAGATCGGGAGGTCGATCATGGCAAAGAAGTCAAAAGCGAAGAAGAAATCCGGGAAAAAGAAGAAGGCGGCTCCGGCGAAGAAGAAGAAAACCCTGAAGGCGAAGACCAAGAAGGTCGCGAAGAAGAAGGCGAAAAAAGCGGCTCCCAAGCCAAAGGCGGCGGCGCCGAAGCCCGCGCCGAAACCGGCTGCTCCCGCTCCGATGGCCGCACCAAAACCCGCGCCAGCGCCGATGGCGGCACCGGCTCCGGCCCCCGCGCCATCATGGACCCCGCCTTCGGGTTCCGGATTTGGTGGCGGCGGTTCCGGCAGCTAAATCCATCGGCGTTTGGCGAAACCAGCGGCGCTAAGCACGCATTGCATAGGTTTCGCGAGGCCAATAGCATTGGGGTGACATCAAGGATCGGCGGTCTTAAAGCCGCCGATTTTTGAGCCCGTTTTCGGGCCGGTTTGAACCGGCCGTTTCGCTGTGTTGAGGAGGTGCGTTATGCCGGCGACCTATAAAATTCTGCTCATGGGCGCGTCCTACGGCTCGTTGCTCGCGTCAAAACTCCTGTTCGGCGGCCATTCGATCCATCTCGTTTGCCTGCCGGCGGAAGCCGACCTGATCAACGCCGAGGGTTTCAAAGTTCGCCTGCCGGTGCGCGGCCGCAAGGAACCGGTGCTTCTGGAATCGCGCAAGCTGCCCGGCAAGGTGACCGCAGGTCCCGCGGCCGGCGTCGACCCGAAGGACTACGATCTGGTCGGCCTGTGCATGCAGGAGCCGCAATATCGTTCGGCCGGCGTGCGCGAGCTTCTCGATGCCGTCGCCAAATCGCGCGTGCCGTGCATGTCGATCATGAACATGCCGCCGCTGCCTTATGTGAAGCGTATCCCGGGATTGGACTACAAGGCGCTGGAGCCGGCTTACACCGATCCGCGCGTGTGGGACTCATTCGATCCCAAGACCATCACCCTCAATAGCCCCGATCCACAGGCGATCCGCCCGCCAGACGGCAAGGCGAACGAATTGCTGGTCACGCTGCCGACCAATTTCAAATGCGCGCGATTCGAGGACGATAAGAGCACCGCGATCCTGCGCCAGCTCGAAGCCGATGTCGAAGCCGCGCGTTTCGATACGCCCGAGGGCAAGATCGAACTGCCGGTGAAACTCAAAATCTACGATTCGATTTTCGTGCCGCTTGCCAAATGGGCGATGCTGCTCGCCGGCAATTACCGCTGCGTCACCAAAGACGGCATGCGCACGGCGCAAGAGGCGGTGTGGAGCGACATCGAGACATCGCGCTCGGTCTACAACTTCGTGTTCGATCTGTGCGTGAAACTCGGCGCCAAGCCCGACGATCTGGTGCCGTTCGAGAAATATGCTGAAGCCGCAAAGTCGCTGACACGGCCGGCGTCCGCCGCGCGCGCGCTGCAGAACGGTGCGCCGAATATAGAACGCGCCGACAAACTGGTGCAGCTCATCGCCAAGCAAAAGGGCCTGAGTAATCCGGCGATCGACGCTCAGGTTGCGCTGGTCGATGCCCGGCTCGAGGCCAATCGCAAGAAGCTCGCCGCGTAGGTCAGCACTTTGAAGTGCGCCCGTTAGCGCACCTGCACGTCCTGCCAGAAGCCGAATCGGCCGCCGACTGCGCTCATCTCGGGCCGCGGCGCTTCGTAAGACCATGCCGCACGCGCGTGCCGCTTGCCGCCGACGATGACGTCGTAGAATTGCACGCCGTGCGGACACTTCAGATCGTCCGCAGTTTTCGCCGTTTTTTCGAGCCAGTCCATGCGCACGGCCGCGCTCGGAAAGTATTGATATCCGTGGCTTTCAATGACGTCGTTGCTCTGGGCAACCACTTGGTCGTCAACCACCGCCTTCATACTTGCTCTCCCGTATTGCCGTAGTCTCGAGCAATATCTAGGCTGCGCCGAGGCCAGCGGAAGACGCGTCGAAGCTGCCATGTTGCGCCGCGCGAAACGGCGTTACCCCACGCAAAAGTCAGGACGATTCCGTCCGACGCGGACAAACGCCAGTACTTGGAGTCTTTCCTGCCGAAAAACTCAGGCAGGCAAGGGGGTTGGGGTGTAAAAAGTGTATCCCGCCTGCCACACTTCGTAGGAAATTGTGAAGTTATCCCGCGAAAGCATAAAAAGACAGCATTTGCTGTAGTTTTAAGCTTGGCTCTACGTTAGCAAAATTGAAGAATTCGCGAAGGTTCAAGCTGCGCAAAGGCGTGGCGGGGATTGGCGCTGTACCGGTTCCGAGTACAGGCAGGGACATAAAAGGGGCAGGTTATGAAAAGAGTCGCTCTATCAATGGTTTTTGTGGCCGGTTTGGCCGCAGCTTCCTCCGCGATGGCTGCCGATATGGCAACCAAGGCCCCGCCGGCACCGCCCGCGCCGCCGCCTTCGCCGTGGGATGTCGCGATCAGCGCTGCGTTGATGACGGACTATAACTTCCGCGGCATTACACAGTCGGCGCACAATCCGTCGACGCAAGCAGGCTTCGAGCCGCGCTATAATTTCAATTCGAGCTGGCAGGGCTATGTCGGTATCTCCGGCGAGAGCATCGACTTCCCGAATAACGCGGCAGCGGAAATCGATCTCTACGGCGGTATCCGCCCGACCTTCGACAAGCTCGCCCTCGACTTCGGCTTTTGGTACTACTGGTACCCCGGCGGCAATTGCTACGGCACGCTGGGAACCGGAAATAGCGGGTGCGGCGCGACACATGATGGCGTGATCGTGCCGAGCAAAAACAATCCCGGACCATTCGCCAATTGGCAACGAAGTGAAGTCCAACGAGAGCTTCTATGAGTGGTACGCCAAGGCGACCTACACCATCAACGACAGCTGGTCGGTCGAGGGTCAGTACTACTATTCTCCGTCGGTCGCCAATTCCGGCGCTACGGGTAGCTACCTCACCGGCAACCTGACCTACACCGAGCCGTCGTCGTGGTACCCGGCCAATAGTGGTCTCGGCGGCTACATTTCGGGTGATATCGGCTACTGGTGGTTGGGCACGAGCGACTCATTTTATGGATTTGGGTCGGGCGTTAATGGAAATGGGGCGGCATTCGTGAGCACTCTCCCAGAATGGCGTCGCATATACCAGCTATCTTAATTGGGATGCTGGCTTGGGCTTCACCTACAAGGCTTTCACGCTCGACCTGCGCTACTATGGTACCAATCTGAACTCGGCGCAGTGCAACGTCTTCACCAGCGCGCAAAACTCGTCATTCTCCTCCGGCGGTGTGACTACGCAAAATCCCGGCGGTCTCGGTTCCAACTGGTGCAGCGCGGCCTATATCGCCAAGCTGTCTTTCGCGGTCAATCTGAGCGGCCTCAAGTAAGATTCGGGCCAATCATTATCGGAACAACGGCCGGTGGCGGAAACGCCACCGGCCGTTTCATTTTGGCGTTCGGCCGTACGGCACCGCTGTGTGTAATCCGTCATCCTGAGGTGCGAGCATAGCGAGCCTCGAAGGATGCACGGCCAAACGAAATCGGATTTACCCGATTTCGGGATATTTAGTGTCCAAGTCGGCTATAGCCGACTTGGATGCTGTCGCCCTTCCGTCAGCGACCACCGCCAAATTACTCCGCCGCCGACACCAAGGGCGCGTCGCGCAGCTGATAGTGTGCCTCTTGCGGAACCAATTCGACGCGGCGGCGGTGGAACGCGCCGAGTGTCGAGCGATGGCCGATCGAAATGATGGTGGTCGCCTTGAGCCGGTCCTGTAACAGCCGATACAGCATCGCCTCGGCGGCTTCATCGAGCGAGGCGGTCGCCTCGTCGAGGAACAGGTAATCCGGCGCCTGCAGCAGCGCGCGCGCGACGCCAAGCCGCTGCTGCTCGCCCATCGAGAGCATCCGGTTCCAGTGCGCCTCCTCGTTCAGCCGTCCGGCCCATTTGCCAAGCCCGACCGCGGTGATGACCTCGGCGACGCGGGCATCGTCGAACTCACCGATCCTGGCCGGGTAGCTGACCGCCGCGGCGAGCGGCGCCACCGGGAAATAGGGCCGCTGCGGCAACAGCATGGTCCTGGCGTCCTTCGGCACGGTGACGCGGCCCGATCCGAACGGCCAAATCCCGGTGAAGGCGCGGAACAGGGTTGACTTGCCGGCGCCGGACGGTCCGGTCACTAGCACGCGTTCGCCGGGCGCCAGCACCAAGTGCTCGACATCGACCAGCGGCTCGCCATCGGGCAGCCGGACGTGCAGGCGGTCGATCGAAATCACGTTGCCGGTCTCGCCCGGTACGACCTCGACCGCAGGCGGGGTCAGCGCCACGTCGCGTCCGGCCACGATGGCCCTTTCAAACCCCGCGAAGTCTTTGCACCACCGACTGGTATTGCGCGATCGTTTGATAGGCGTTGACGAAGTAGGACAAAGCGGTCTGCACGCTGTTGAATGCGGATGCCGTCTGCATCAGGCCGCCGAGCTGCATGGCGCCGGAAAAATAGGCCGGGCTGACCATCAGATAGGGAAAGATCACCGAGGCCTGCGAATAGCTCTGGGTGAAGAAAGTCAGCTGCTTTTGCCGCTGCATGATGGCGATCCAATTGCCGACAATCAGACCGAAACGTTTGAAATGGCGCTCGCGCTCGGCGGCTTCGCCATGGAGCGCCGCGATCTGCTCGGAATTCTCGCGCGTGCGCACCAGATTGAACCGGAAGTCGGCTTCGTAGCGCTGCTGCTGGAAATTAAGTGGGATGAGCGGCCAGCCGATCAGATGCGTGAGCCAGGTGCCGATCATCGCATAAATCAGCGCCGCCCAGACCAGATAGCCCGGAATGGCAAACGACGCGCCGAACAGATGCAGCGGGGCCGCTTCCGACAGCGTCCATAGAATGACCACGAAAGAGCACAGCGTCACGCAGGAGTTCAAAAGCCCGAGCCCGATCGACAGCGTGCTCTGTACGAACATCTGCAGGTCGTCGGCAATGCGCTGGTCCGGGTTGTCGGCTTCGTCGCCGAGAAGCTGCATGCGGTAATGATTGGCGGTATTGAGCCATTGCCGCATGAAGGTCTGCGTCATCCAGCGCCGCCAGCGGATCTGCAGCCACAGATTGAGGTAGTTTTGATAGACCGCGAGCACGGTATAGATCGCGGCGATCACGCAGAAGAACACGATGGCGCTGACGAAGGCCTGAAAGTTGTGGTCCTGCAGCGTGTTGTAAAATCGATTGTACCACTCGTTCAGAATGACCGTGATGGCGACGATCGACAGCTCGATGCCGATCACTGCGCCAAGCAGCAACCGTCCCGGCCAGCGATCCTCCGAGCGAAAATAGGGAACGGACAACCGCCATATGGTGGCGAGCATCGCAGCGAGGCGTTTCACGTAAGACCTCCGCAATAAGGGGGTTGGACGCGCGGCGGAACGGACCGCGCGCAAACGGCAATTACCGCGTGTTTACACCGGTTTGCGGCAGCCGTGGCGAACAATCGCGCTTTCTTGATGTCAGGCCCGCGATTCGTGACAGCGTGCCGCGGCAGCGGGTTCCATTGCCGATCGAATTGTCGCGAAACAAGCCATCGGAAATGGTGCCCGGCAGCAGTCTTTGCCGCAACGGTCTTGGTCGCAGCAGTCTTCGCCGCGGCAGCCTTGCTTGGTCGCGTCACTCTTGGCTGGCATTTTCCCAATCATGCTTTAAAAAATCATCGCGGGCGGCCGTCCGGCCGCAGCTTTCATGCGCAACTTTCGATGAGGCGACGATGCTCCGCCAGTGCCGGCGTCTTACCTTTATCCTCGCTGTGTCCGCGCTCGCGGCAGCGCTTGCCCCGGCCCGCGCCGGCGAGCCGTTCCCGTTCGGCACCGAGCTCATGCTCGACACCACGCCGGAGCCCGGCTCCAAGCGCCTGCCGATGATCCAGATTGAGGATGACGGCAGCGCCGCGATCGATTTGTGGTGCGGCAGCGCGCGCGCCCAAGCGACCGTCGGCGATGACGGCGCCATCGCGATTACGCCCGGGGAACGCAACAACGGCCAATGCACGCCGGACCGCGTCGCCGGCGACGACGATCTCCTCGACATGATCGTGCATATGACGACATGGCGGTGGAAGGACGATATGATCGAATTGTCCGGCGACGTCACGATGCGCTTTCGTCAGATGACGAATTGACCGCGTCACAGCAGGTTTTCGAGCTTGAGCGGCAATTCGCGCACGCGCACGCCGGTGGCGTGATAAACCGCGTTGGTCAGCGCCGCCGCCGTTCCCGCTAATCCGATCTCGCCCACGCCGCGTGCGCCGAGCGCGTTGAGATTGAAGTCCGGATATTCGATGAAGTGGACGTCGAGCGCCGGCACGTCGGCATTGGTGGCGACCACGTAATCGGCCAAACTCGCATTGACCGGCGCGCCGCTGCCCGGCTCGTATTCGGTGCCTTCAAGAAACGCCATGCCGATACCCATGACGATCGCGCCTTCGATCTGGTTGCGCGCCGTGAGCGGGTTCAAGATACGGCCGGCGTCGAACACCGAAACCACTCGCGATGCGCGCAACCGCGCGATTTCGGGTTGCCACGTCACCTCGACGAAGTGCGCGCCGAAGGAATGGCTGGAAAACTTCGGCTTTGCCGCGCCAAAACTGCCTTCGCCCGCTCCTTCGCCGGACACTTCCTTGACATTGAGCGCGCGTAATACTTCGTCGAACGTCATCGCATGCGAGCCGCCGTTCTTCGCAGCGATGCGGCCGCGGCTGAATGTCAGGTCTTTGGCTTTGGCGCCGCCAAACGGGTTGCCCTTGCCGGCAACGGCCAAACCGATCAGCGCTTTTCCGGCCGCCGCAATCGCCCCGTTGATTGGATCGACCAGCGACGCGGTGAGCCAGGAGCCGCCGGACAGCGCACCGGGCGTCAGGCCGGAATCCCCGATGGCGACCTCGACCCGCTCCATCGCGATGTCGAGAGTTTCGGCCACCATCTGTGCCATCACGGTGTAGGTGCCGGTGCCGATGTCCTGCGATGCCGATGCGACCCGCACCGTGCCGTCATGGCGCAGTTCGATCGAAGCACTGCAGTCAACGCGCACCGCGATCCAAGAACAGGTGGCCATGCCCCAGCCGAGCGTCAGCCCGTCGCGCTTCATGGACGCCACCGCTGGGTCGCGCCTGCTCCAGCCAAATTTCTCCGCGCCGAGCGTCAGGCATTCCGTGAGATGACGCGAGGAGAACGGCACGCCCAGGCCCTCGTCGAGCCGCGGCTCGTTGATCAGATGCAGTTCGACGGGATCGATGCCGAGCTTGACGGCGAGCTCGTCCATGGCGGACTCGGTGGCGAACAATCCCGGCACCGCGCCCGGTCCGCGCATCGACGTCGGCGTGCCAATATTGCGCTTGGCCAGGCCCGCGGTCACCCGCAGATTGGCGACGCTGTACATATGCGGCGTGGCTTCGCCGCAATTCTCCTCGTAATCGTCGAGGATCGAGGTTGCATTGACATAATCGTGCTGCACCGAGACAAGCTTGCCGTTGGCTTCAGCGCCGAGGCGAACGCGCTGCTCGGTGCGCGGCCGATGGCCGACGCCGTGGAACATCATCGCCCGGCTCAGCACCAGTTTGACCGGCCGGCCGAGCTTCATCGCGGTGGCGGCGGCGAGCGGCGACTGCGACCACGGCCAGAGTTTTGAGCCGAATCCCGAGCCGATGAATTTGGCGATTACGCGGACTTTGTGCCGTGGCAGGCCGAGCATGTCGGCAAGCACGTTGCGATGGTTCACCACGCCCTGCGAAGTTTCGTAGAGCGTCAGCAGGTCGCCGTCCCAGGTGGCGACCGTGGCATGCGTCTCGATCGGATTATGGGTCTCGGGCGAAATCGCATACTGGGCGTCGACCGTGACCGGCGCCTTGGCATAAGCTTTCTCCGCATTGCCCCGTTTGCTGACGACCTTCGACGCGTCGGCGACTAAATGCGGATCGACATTGGGCGTCTCCGCCGCATAGGAGACGGCGACGGCGTCTGCCGCGGCCTTGGCCGCTTCGAACGTATCGGCAATCGCGAGCGCCACGTACTGGCCGTAGTAGCGGACAACGTCGTCCTCGAAAGGCGGCCGCGGTTCGTCGAGCATGAGATCTGCGCCGAAGTCAGGCGTGATGCGCGCGATCGGGCCGAGCTCGCCGCGCTTGAACATGGCGCGCACGCCGGGCATTTGCCGCGCGCGCGTGGTGTCGATCGCGGTCACTTTGCCCTTGGCGATGGTCGCGCCTACCGGCACGGCATAGAGCATTCCGGGAAAGTTATGGTCGGACGTATATTGCGCGATACCGGCGACTTTGAGCGGTCCGTCGATGCGGGCGCGCGCCTTGCCGATATAAGCGAGCGAGGAAGCGGATTGCGGCTCTGCCATTTGAGTTTGCCTCGACGACGTCAGCCAGTGACTTGTTTGAAGGTGTGAACGACGCAGCGTCTGGCCAGCTCGACCTTGAAACCGTTATGGCTTTGCGGCCGCGCGCCTTTCAGGCAGATTTCGGCGGCATTGCGGAACGCATCTTCGGTCGGCGCCTGTCCGATCAAGGCGCGCTCGGCGTCCAAAACCCGCCACGGCTTGGTGCCGACGCCGCCAAGCGCAAAACGGGCGCTCGCGATCTTGCCTTGCGATGCCGTGACGGCGACTGCGGCGGAAACCAGCGCGAACTCGTACGACGCGCGGTCGCGAAGTTTCAGATAAGCCGAGCGTTCGCCGGCGGGCCGCGGCGGCAGCGTTACATGGGTGACGAGATCGCCTGGTTTAAGCACGTTTTCGATGTCCGGCCGTGCTCCCGGCGGCACATGAAAATCTATCAGCGGGATTTGCCGCACGCCCGAGACGCCCTGGACGTGGACCACCGCGTCATAGGCCAGCATCGCCACCGCCATGTCCGACGGATTGCTGGCGATGCAGGACTCGCTGGTGCCAAGAATTGCCAGCATCCGGTTGGCGCCGGCGATCGCCGCGCAGCCCGAGCCAGGCTTGCGCTTGTTGCAGGCGCTGGCGGTGTCGCGAAAATACATGCAGCGCGTGCGCTGCAGGAGGTTGCCGGCCGTCGTCGCGGCGTTGCGCAACTGGGTCGATGCTCCGGCCAGGATCGCTTGCGACAGCGCGGCATAACTGTCGCGCACCAGCGGATGGTGCGCCAGATCGCTGTTGCGCGCGGTCGCGCCAATGAGCAGATCGCCGTTTTCTTCCTTGCGAATACCGTCAAGCCCGAGGCGGTTGATATCGACGACGCGATCGGGACGCTCGACCCCGAGCTTCATCAGATCGACGAGAGTCGTGCCGCCGGCGAGATAGCGCACGCTGGCGCCCTGCTGGGCGGTGTCGGACTGCGCGGCGGCGGCGACGGCGGCCGCCGGGTCACTGGCACGAACGAGATCGAAGCTCTGCATGGTCAGGCCCCGCCAGAATCTTTCTGAGCCTGTCTGACGTGCTGGATCGCCCTGACGATGTTCGGATAGGCGCCGCAGCGGCAGATATTGCCGCTCATGAATTCGCGGACGTCGTCGTCGGCAGCGCCGACGGGTTCGTGTAGTAGCGCCACCGCCGACATGATCTGGCCCGAGGTGCAATAGCCGCATTGATAGGCGTCGTGTTCGAGAAAAGCCGCCTGCATCGGGTGCAGATGCCCGGGCTGGCCGAGCCCCTCGATCGTAACGATCTCGTCTCCGTCATGCGCCGCGGCCAAAGCCAGGCAAGAATTCATGCGGCGGCCGCTGATATGGACCGTGCAGGCCCCGCACTGGCCATGGTCGCAACCCTTTTTGGTGCCGGTGAGATGCAGCACTTCGCGCAGGCAATCGAGCAAAGTCATGCGCGGATCGATCGCAACCGCGCGCTGCTCGCCGTTGATCTTCAGCGTGATAGTGAGCCGCCTATCATAGCCATCGCCGGCCGCTGCGGCATTGTCTCCAGTGGTCGTCATGGGTGCTCCGTCGCCAGCCCGGCCAAGCTGAAATAGGTACGGCGCGGTGGCGCGGGGAGGGGGCCGTCTTAGAAACAAAGAGGGCGCGGCCTTGGCCGCGCCCTTTGTCGTTTTATACGGGAGTTCGATTAGAATCCCATGCCGCCGCCACCACCGGGCATCGCCGGCATGGCCGGCGCGTCCTTCGGCATTTCGGCAATCATGGCTTCGGTCGTGACCAGGAGGCCGGCGACGGAAGCTGCGTCTTGGAGCGCCGCACGCACCACCTTGGCCGGATCGACGATGCCCTGTTCGATCATGTCGACATACTCCTCGGTCTGCGCGTCGAAGCCAAAGGTCTCCGACTTGTTCTCGAGGATTTTGTTGACGACGATCGAGCCCTCGACGCCGGAGTTTTCCGCGATCTGGCGCAACGGCATTTCGATGGCCTTGAGCACGATATTGATGCCGGCTTGCACGTCGGCATTGTCGTTGGTCATCTTGCCGACCGCCTTCTTGGCGCGCAGCAGCGCCACGCCGCCGCCCGGCACGATGCCTTCCTCGACCGCGGCGCGGGTGGCGTTGAGCGCATCCTCGACGCGATCCTTCTTCTCCTTGACCTCGATCTCGGTGGCGCCGCCGACGCGGATCACCGCGACCCCGCCCGCGAGCTTGGCAAGACGTTCTTGCAGCTTCTCGCGGTCGTAATCGGAAGTGGTTTCCTCGATCTGTGCCTTGATCTGGTTGACGCGGGCCTCGATCTCTTTTTTCTTGCCGGCGCCATCGATGATCGTGGTCTTTTCCTTCTCGATCAGCACCTTCTTGACGCGGCCGAGCATGGCCAGGGTGACGCTCTCAAGTTTGATACCGAGATCTTCGGCGATGAGCTGACCGCCGGTGAGGATCGCGATATCTTCGAGCATCGACTTGCGGCGATCGCCGAAGCCGGGCGCCTTCACGGCGGCGACTTTCAGCCCGCCGCGCAGCTTGTTGACGACGAGCGTGGCGAGCGCCTCGCCTTCGATGTCCTCGGCGATGATCAGGAGCGGCTTGCCCGACTGTACCACCGCTTCGAGCACCGGCAGCATGGCCTGCAGCGAAGCCAGCTTCTTCTCGTGCAGCAGCACGTAAGCGTCTTCGAGCTCGGCCACCATCTTTTCGGCATTGGTGATGAAGTAGGGCGAGAGATAGCCGCGGTCGAATTGCATGCCTTCAACGATCTCGACTTCGGTGTCGAGCGCCTTGGCTTCCTCGACCGTGATGACGCCCTCGTTGCCGACCTTTTGCATCGCATCCGCAATCATCTTGCCGACAGCGGAATCGCCGTTCGAGGAAATGGTGCCGACTTGCGCCACTTCAGCAGAAGACCCCACTTTCTTCGAACGCTTCTTGATATCGGCGACGACGGCGGCGACGGCGAGATCGATGCCGCGCTTGAGATCCATCGGGTTCATGCCGGCGGCCACCGACTTGACGCCTTCCTTTACGATGGCGGCCGCGAGTACGGTCGCGGTCGTGGTGCCGTCGCCGGCGGTGTCGTTGGTCTTCTGCGCCACTTCGCGCACCATCTGGGCGCCCATGTTCTCGAACTTGTCCTCAAGCTCGATCTCCTTGGCGACGGTGACGCCGTCCTTGGTGATGCGCGGAGCGCCAAACGATTTATCGAGAATGACGTTGCGACCCTTAGGCCCGAGCGTCACTTTCACCGCGTTGGCGAGGATGTCGACGCCGCGCAACATCTTGTCGCGGGCATCGGTGGAAAATCTTACGTCTTTCGCGGACATTTTAGTTTGCTCCTTGGGTTTCTCGTTTGCTTCAGGCAATCACGCCCATGATGTCGGACTCCTTCATGATCAGGAGCTCCTCGCCGTCGAGCTTGACCTCGGTGCCCGACCATTTGCCGAACAGCACGCGGTCGCCGGACTTGACGCCCATCGGGGTGAGCTTGCCGCTCTCGTCGCGGCCGCCGGGGCCTACGGCGACGACTTCGCCCTCCTGCGGCTTCTCCTTGACGGTGTCGGGAATGATGATGCCGCCCTTGGACTTCGCCTCGGCGTCGATACGCTTGACCACCACCCGGTCGTGCAGCGGCCGGAACTTCATTTTCGCCATGATCTCCCTCATCGCTGCCTTCAGGCAGCTTCGGCGTTGGAAAAAAAATTGCATCTATTCAGTGCCTTGGCAGTCAGATAGGCCGAGTGCCAACAGGCGCAGCGGACATAGGGTCTGACGCCTGGACTGTCAAGGCAGCGCGCCCGACTATGGCTTACGCCGGAGGTCGCGGCCCCGCTGCGGTAGCCTCATTCGGCGGAAAGTCTATTCTAGCGGCCCAATCGCGGCCCCAATCTTTGCCGACGGTCGGGTGGGGTCCGGCCGGGGAGAGCCTTCGCAACAAAATCGAAAGGCCGAAGCGGTAAAACGGCCATACGTGCTTTGGAGGGGATCCGTCATGAGTGCTCAGCTGCGTAATCCGCGATCGGTCGCCGGCTTCGCCGCCATCGCCGTCGCCGCGCTCGCGCTTGCGGCCTGCAGCACCAATACGCCGGCCCCCGATGTGCAGGCGCCGGCGCCCGTGACGGCGCCGGCGATCCCGTCGCAATACCGGCCGGAAGAGATCGTCGGCCGCTGGGGCTACGGCGCCTTCCATAAGGACGAGGATCTGGCGCGGACGGCCGCCGCCGCGCGCGGCCAATGCGGCCAGCCGGTCGAGATCACGCGCGGGCCGAACGGTGGCGTGATGATGTATCTCGCCGACAGCGCCACATTGCAGGAATTGCAGCTCAAAGGCTCGGCCGACGGCAAGAATTATATCGGACCGCCTGGCGACGCCGGCGGCGCGCAGGACCGCCAGATCGTGTCGTTCGACGGCCGCACCATGGTGCTCAAGTGGATGGACCCGGAGGTCGCCGGCCGCTACGGCACCGGTGTCTATGTGCGCTGCGCGCCCGAGGGCATGGGGCGGGCTTCCGGCAAGCCGTCGATGAAGCCGCCGCCACAGCAATAGAGACTATCGCCACTGTCGTAGAACCATCATCTTGAGGCGCCCGCGCGACGGCGCGGGCCTCGAAGGATGACGGACCAAGGAATGCCCACCCCCCGCGAATTCATCTTCGGGCCCTGGCGCGCGGTCAGCGTGCTTGGCGTCACCGAGATTTTGTCCTGGGGTGCGCTGTTCTATCCGCCGGTCTTGACCGTGCCGCTGATCGCTCATGATCTCGGCTGGTCAAAGTCCTTCGCCATGGGCGGGTTCTCCGCGAGCCTGTTCGTCGGCGGCCTGGTGTCGCGCTATGTCGGCGCAACAATCGATCGCTTCGGCGGCCACCTCGTGATGCCGTTCGGGTCGCTGATCGGGGCCACGGGCCTCGTCGGCCTCGTCATGGCGCAGAGTGCGCTCGCCTATTACGCGGCGTGGATGGTGCTCGGCGTGGCCATGGCGTGCACGCTCTACGATCCGGCCTTTGCAACGCTCGGCCGCATTTTCGGCGCTGCGGCGCGCGCGCCGATCACCACGCTGACGCTGGCCGGCGGTTTTGCCTCGACCGTGAGCTGGCCGGCGACGCATTTTCTGATCGATGCCGTCGGCTGGCGCGGCTGCTATCTGGTCTACGCAGCCGTGCTGGCGATTGTCGCAGCGCCGCTGCATGCCTTGGCGCTGCCGCGCGGCTACGCCGAGCGCGTGGCTCCCGCAGCGCCGGCGCTTGCGGTCAAAAAGTCCGCGGTTTTGTTGCCGGCGCATGGACTGGCTTTTGTCCTCGTCGCCACCGGCTTTGCGGCTTACGCCTTCGTGCCGTCGGCCTTGTCGGCGCAGCTTCTTGCCATTTTCCAGCGATTTGGCCTTTCGCCGTCGACCGTCGTCGCCATCGGCATGCTGTTCGGTCCGGCGCAAGTGCTGGCGCGGATCTGCGAACTGTCCTTCGCACGCATGCTGCATCCGCTATGGGTGGCGCGCTTTGCCGTCGGGCTTCTGGTCGCGGCCTTCGCGCTGTTGGCGCTGGTGTCCTTCTCGGCCGCCGTGGCTGCGGTTTTTGCCGTGATGTACGGCATGGGCAACGGCATTCTGACCATCGCTCGCGGCACCGTGCCGCTCGCACTATTCGGCGCCTCCGGCTATGGGCGGCTCGTTGGGCGCATCGGCGGGCCGTTTCTGGTCGTGCAATCGATCGCGCCGGTGACGCTGACCTATGTCGCGGAACGTTTCTCCGACGCGGCCGGGCTGACGCTGGTCGCGGCGTTCGCTGCGGCGGCGCTGATCTGCTTCGCCTTTATTCGCGAGCCGGCCTAAGCGGCTTCATCAGTCAAACAGCGTGTCGATGTCGGTTTGCGAGACATGGCCGCGATCGATGTCAAGCCGCGGGCCGTGCAGGTAATCCGCGCGGTTGCCGCCGGCCGGTGCCGGCTGCGGGTTCTTGATCTCGTCGAGCACGCGCGCGACGTGAGCTTCGAGGATTTTGAGAATCGCCATCACTTTGGTGACCCGTTGCCCGATCAGATCCTGAAAATTGCAGGCCTCGAAAATGCGGATGACGAGGTCGGAAATGTCCCGCGCGGAATCCTGCTCGATCTTGCCTTTAAGCGCCGCCGTAAGATTCTTCGCGAGCTGATCGATCGCTTCGGCGGCGGCGAGAATCTTTTGCGTCGCCTGGTCGGTGCCGGCGGTCACCGCTTCGAGCTCGTGGGCGATGCGGGTGAGATGCTCGGCCTCGATGCCGAGCCATTGGCGCTCGCTGCGCGCAATGGTGCCGGTCGTGGCCGTAGGCGACGGCGGGGCGTCGACTGAGCGAAGCCGCACGGCCGCGGTCCGTTCGATGCGGAAGACTTTGCGTGGTTCGGCCATTATCTTGTCCGACCAATTTCGCCTGACACTAGGATTTGCCGGCTTAATACCGCGTTCACGGCCGTGCGCTGTTGCAAGCGCGGATCGTGCCGCCGGTTGCGCAAAAGCAACCTCCGGTTAACCACAAGTGCGGACCATTCACACAAAATCAACTGTAACTTGATGAACAATGTACCAATAAGACGGGCGCGGAATTTGTTTACCAAACAGTCGAGGTTTGCGGGCGTAGTTGTCGCGTGAGCGCGCGGCGCTCATTGTGCAATTTGCGTAACGAGTACAGCAATGCGGCGTATCTGCATGTCCGCGCTCGCGTCGGTGTTTGCGGCGAGCGCCTTTTCCACCTCCGCCTTCGCCCAGATGAGCTACGTGCCTTACTCCGGCCAGCCGGTTTATGTGGCGCAGCCGGCCGCCCAGCAATATGGGCAGCCCTACGGGCTGCAGTATTATGTCTATGTGCCGCAACAGCAGGGTTACGCCACGGCCGTCGCGCCGGGTTACGCCGCCGCGCCGAGTTACACGGGCACGGTAGCACCGCGTTACGTCACCGCCGCGCCGAGTTACACCGGCAGCGTCGCGCCGCGTTATGTCACTGCTGCTCCGAGTTATACCGGGACCGCCGCGCCAAGTTACGCCGCTGCCGCACCGAGCTACACCGGCACCGTTGCCCCGCGCTACGCCACACCAGCGCCGCAGGTTTACGCGCAAAATTACGCAACAGTCGCGGCGCCGACTTACGCAACGCCCGCGCCGGCCTACGCCGCTCCGCCTGCCGCGCCGCCACCGCCGCCGAGTGCAAGCCACGGCGGCTTTCTCGAGGCGATTTTCGGCGGGCCGACAATCCAGGCCCACGTCTACCAACCGTTCACGCCGCAATATCAGACGCCGGTGACGCAATCGACCGTGATCAATAATCCGGTTCCGGCCTATACGCCCTCGAGCCAGGGCGACATGTCGAATTATCCGATCGACCCGCAGTTTCAGCGCCAGATGGTCGCCTATCCCACCGACGAGAAGCCGGGCACGATCGTCATCGATACGCCGAACAAATTTCTCTATCTGGTCGAGGACGGCGGCAGGGCGCTGCGTTACGGCATCGGCGTCGGCCGTCCGGGCTTCACCTGGTCGGGCACCCACGAGATTACCGCCAAGCGCGAATGGCCGGATTGGTATCCGCCGGCGGACATGTTGCAGCGGCGGCCCGATCTGCCGCGCTACATGCCCGGCGGGATCGAAAATCCGCTCGGCTCGCGCGCCATGTATCTCGGCTCGACGCTCTATCGCATCCACGGCTCCAACGAGCCCTGGACCATCGGCACCAACGTATCGTCGGGCTGCATCCGCATGCGCAACGCCGACGTCGAGGATCTCTACGATCGCGTGAAAGTCGGCACCAAGGTCGTGGTGATCTAGGCAAGCGTCACGCCGCGCTCCGCCAGAAGCCGCGGGAAGCTCTTGTCGCGAAAGAACGTATATTCGCGCTCGCGCAGATCGGTGAGCGGATCGAGCCGGCGTAATTCGGCGTCGACCTTGCCGGGATGACACATGACGACGCCGCCGTCCGGCAGCCCATCGAGAAAATGCGCAAACAGTTTTGCGTAATCGGTGCGCGGCCGGAACGCATAGGTGCCGGCAAAGGCCGGATTGGTGCGTAGCCCCATCCCCTCGGCAAGCCGGCGCAGGCGCGCGCTGAACCGGTCGAGCACCAGCGCCTTTGGATCGCTCAAGCCTTTGCGCGCGGAAGCGGAGCGGCCGCATTGGCGTATCCAGGCCTGCGGCGCCGTTTTTTTGACCGCGGCCAACAGCGCCTCGGCAATTTGCGGAAACACGTGAATGTGCTGATGGCCGTCGAAATAATCCGGCAGGCGGCCGAGAGCAGAGCGAAAAGCATCGATCTGGCGGGTGATCTCGTCTTCGAGCAGACTTGCCTGCAGGCCGTGGGCAAGCGCGCGGCTCGCCATCAGGGTGAGCGTCGGGAATGCCCCGCCGCGCAGCGGCACGAAATGTGGATCGAGCGGCCGAAATGGCGCCGTCAATGTCACATGCAGCCCGATCGCGGCATGACTGCCGACCGCGGCGAGCAGTGTACTTGCTTCACGTCGCGAGAAACTCGGCGTCGCGACCATCACCGAAGTGGCATTGATACGACGCAGCTCGATCAGATCGCGGATCGCGGCACTGACCGCGGGCGAGATACCGTAGTCGTCGGCGCAGAGCCAGATGTGCCGTTGGTTTAATTCGTTCATTCGGCCGCGGTGCGAGCGGCCGTCTGCGCGGGCGTTAGGTCGCCTCCGGGCGAAACTTGGTCTGCACGCATCTTCACTTCGTGCTCGGCTACGAAATAGACCGGGCGGCCTTTGATCTCTTCGAGGATTTTGCCGATATATTCGCCGAGCACGCCGAGCATGATGAGCTGCACGCCACCGAGCACCATCATGCCGACGAACAGCGATGGGTAGCCGGGGACCTTCTCGCCGTAAACCAGGGTCTCGTAGGTGATCTGCAAGCCGTAGACGAAAGCGATCAGCGCGAGCACCGTGCCGAGCATGGTGGCAAAGCGCAGCGGCGCCACCGAAAACGCGGTCAGCCCGTTGAGCGACAGCCCGATCAGCCGGCGGACGTTCCAGGTGGTGTTGCCGTCGACGCGCGGCGCCGGCTCGTAATCGATGCGCATCTGACGAAAGCCGATCCAGCTCGCCAGCCCTTTGAAGAAGCGATTGCGCTCCGGCAGTTGCCGTAACGCATTCGCGGCGCGCGGCGACAACAGCCTGAAGTCACCGGCATCCTCGGGAATTTTTGTCCGCGCCCCCCAGTTGATGAGCGTGTAGAACGCATGCACGGCGGTGCGGCGGAGCCACAATTCATTGGCGCGGTTGGCCTTCGCGGTATAGACCACGTCGCAATCGTCATCGAGCCAGTGGCCGACCAGCGTCTCGATCAAGGCCGGCGGATGCTGGCCGTCGCCGTCGATGAAGAGCACTGCGCCGCGCCGGGCATGATCGAGGCCGGCGAGCAAGGCGGCCTCCTTGCCGAAGTTGCGCGACAGCGACACCACCTGGACGTCAAGCCCGGTCGCCGGCAGCTCGCGGGCAATGGCAAGCGAGCCGTCGCGGCTGCCGTCGTCGACATAGACCACTTCGCAGGCGAGCGAGCGGGCGGCGGCAAGATGCTGGGCGATCTCGATGAGGCGGCCGTGCAGGCGTGCCAGCGCGGCCGCCTCGTTATAGAGCGGCACCACGATCGACAGACCGCGCGCGGCGACCTCCGCGTCGGCGGCGTGCCGGTCGCGGCCAAGCGGCGCTATGCGCGGATCGGCTACAATGGCCATTGGGGCGTCCTTTGGCTCATTCTATAGCTCAATCAAGCGGCTTGCGCCCACCCCCTCCGCCGCGGCGCGGCACCGCAGGGTGGGGCGGACAAGCCGTGAGGGCGGCAAAAGCGCCACGGCTGGCGTGGTCCGGCGGCCGTGCTATGCGGGACCGGAAATGGCCATGAACGACCGCAACGATTCGCTGTCGTTTTCCGCGTGCGCGGCGAACCCGAAATAAGATCGCCGTCCTAAAGCGGCGGCGCGCGGCGCTGAGCGTTCACCGTTTCCGGTCGGCGTCGTATTCGGCGCTGCAAAACGGGCCGCCCTGATAGCGTTCGGCGATCGGATCGGGCGGCAATTTCCCCTGCGCGGTGAGCGCTTGATCGCGGAAATCCTCAGCCCGGCCCTGCGGGCGATAACCGAAACGCCGCGCATTGGAATTGTCCCACCAGCTCGCGGTATTGTCCGAGGCGCCGTAGAAAATCTCGTAGCGGATATCGGGATGATCGAGCCCGATGCCAACAAGCTGCGCCAGGTCCTCGGGCTTGAGCCAGATCGCGAGCCGGCGCTCGTCGACCGGCGCGTCGGCGACATTGCCGATGCGCAAACAGGTCACGCGCAAGCCGTGCTTGTCGGCGTAGAGCGCGC
The DNA here is from genome assembly GCA_963790975.1 of uncultured Alphaproteobacteria bacterium. Classification (GTDB taxonomy): domain Bacteria; phylum Pseudomonadota; class Alphaproteobacteria; order Rhizobiales; family Xanthobacteraceae; genus BOG-931. The sequence goes on along the minus strand of CAWBQV010000005.1, from coordinate 40,104 downwards.
CGAGCGCTTCGCCGAAAGCCTTGCTCACGCCGTAGCGGCTGTCGGGTCGCACCGTGACGGCGGTGCCGATGCGCTCGCTGCGCGGATAAAAGCCGACGGCATGATTGGACGAGGCGAACACCACGCGTTGCACGCCGGTCCGATAGGCCGCCTCGAACATATTGTAGCAGCCGACGATATTGGCGTGATGGAGGGTCTCCCACGGCCCTTCGACCGAGAAGCCTCCGAAATGAACGACGCCATCGGCACCGGCAAAGAGCTTTTCCACTTGCGCGTAGTCGGCGAGATCGGCGGCGATGAAAGTTTCGCCGGCGTCAAGCGCGGCAGGGGTGCGGATGTCGCTCCAGACAATCTCGGCATAGGCGTCTTTGAGCAGCTTGCGCAGCCGGGTGCCGATATCGCCGGCGGCGCCGGTGATGACTATCCGTTTCACTGCCGTGCTCGCAGCGGTGACGCGCCGTTCTCGCCGCGGTCGAGAACTCGCATAGCGGGCCCGGCTGTTGAGCAGATGCCGTTGCATGGCGGCACGCGCCGGCACCGGCGAGTGCGCCTTGATCGCGGCCAAAATCTCCCGGTGCTCGCGCTGGAAGGTGTCGAGATGCCGGCGCTTGCCCGCCGACACAGCGCCTTTCCACATGGTGCGGCGCGGAATGATGAAGCGGCCGAGATATTCCAGAAAGCCTCTGAACTGCGGATTTCCGGTGGCGTCGGCGATGGCGCAGTGGAAGGCAAAATCCTCGTTCACCGCGCTGGCGTCGCGCGCGATCGCAGCCGCTATCGCGGCATAGCGATCGGCGATCTTCTTTACTTGCGCCGGTGAGGCGCGCTCCGCGGCAAGGCCGGCCGCTTCGATCTCGACGCCGGTGCGCAGTTCCATGACGTTGAGCACTTCACGCAGCGAAGAGTTCTCGTCGAAATCGACCCGGAACGGCCGGCGCACACGATCGGCAACGAAGGCGCCGACGCCCTGGCGGGTCACCACCAGCTGATCGGCGCGCAACGCCGCGACCGCCTCGCGGATGACGGTGCGGCTCACGCCCGTGGCGGCAATCATCTCCTGCTCGGTCGGCAACCGCGCGCCGGGCTTGAGCTTGCCGCTGGTTATATCGGCGGTGAGCCGCACCACGACCTCCGCTGTCAGCCGCCGCGGCGCGTCGAGCGGCTGCAACAGCGCGAGATTTCTCGGCGCCGACTTGGTCAACGGCTTGACTCCGGCTTCACATATATGGTCATCATATGACCTGCCTTATAACAAATAACGGCACGGATCAACGTGCCATGCCGATCGCCAGCCGGGTTTTGCTGCAAATTAGGAAGGAGCAAACGCCATGACGCCCCGCATCGCATTCGCCGCGCTTGGCCTGTTGGCCGCCACTTTCTTGCCCGCCGCGGCGCAAGATAAGCTCGTACTTAAGGCCTCCGACGTCCATCCGGAGGGCTATCCCACCGTCGCCGCGGTCGAGGCCATGGGCAAGAAGCTCGATGCCGCCACCAATGGGCGCATCACGATTGCCATGTATCCCGCGATGCAGCTTGGCGGCGAGAAGGAAGCGATCGAACAGGCCCAGGTCGGCGCCATCCAGCTCGCCCGCGTCAGCGTCGGCGCGCTCGGGCCGGTGGTCGATGACCTCAATGTGTTCAATCTGCCGTTCCTATTCCGCAACACCGCGCATATGGAAGCGGTGATCGACGGCCCGATCGGCAAGGAGCTGCTCGACAAAGTGACCGCCAATCCCAATGCCGGCCTCGTCGGCCTGTGCTGGATGGATGCCGGCGCGCGCAGCCTCTACAACACCAAGAAGCCGATCCACAGCATCGCCGATCTCAAGGGCATGAAATTCCGCGTCATGGGCAATCCGATGTTCGTCGACATGATGAACGACCTCGGCGGCAACGGCGTCGCCATGGGTTATGACCAGGTGCTCACCGCGCTGCAGACCGGCGTCGTCGACGGCGCCGAAAACAATCCGCCGAGCTTTGTCTTCGACCATCATTACGAAGTGGCGAAATATTACACCCTCACCGAGCACCTCATCGTGCCGGAAGTCCTCATCATGTCGAAGAAGACCTGGGACACCCTGTCGAAGGACGACCAGGCGCTGATCATGAGGCTTGCCGCCGAAACCCAGCAGGACGAGCGCGTGTTGTGGAAGCAATACGAGGCAAGCGCGATGGAGAAAGCCAAGGCCGCCGGCGTCCAGATCATCACGGTGGACGACAAGACGCCCTATCAGCAGGCGGTAAAACCGGTCTGGGACAAATACGGCCCGAAATATTCAGCCCTGATCGCGCGCATCCAGGACGTGAAGTAATCTCCGTCGCCCTGACGGGGCCGCCCGCGGCGCGGCCCCGCAACGCTCGAGCCGAGTGCAGCCGATGGCGACGCTATTTCGTAACGCGATGGATGCGCTCCACCTCGCCTGCGTGATCGTGGCCGGCACGGCATTGGTGCTGATATCCGCTGTTATCCCGTGGGCGGTTTACACCCGTTACGTGCTCAACAGCGCCGCGTCCTGGCCCGAGCCGATGGCGGTCCTGCTCACCATCGTTTTGACCTTCATCGGCGGCGCGTCCTGCTACCGCGAGCGCGTGCATATGAGGGTGTCGTACTTCGTCAACATGCTGCCCCCGCACCTACGCCATCTCGCCGAACTTCTCGCCGAGCTCCTGGTGGCGGCGATGGCGGTGTTCATGGTGCGCTACGGCGTCAAGCTTGTTGAGGCCACCTGGTCCAACAGCATCGCCGAATTTCCCTGGCTGTCGGTCGGGGTGACCTATCTGCCCATTCCAGTCGGCGGCGCCTGCCTCTTTCTTTTCGTGATCGAACGCATCATTGGCGGACAGCCGAGGATGATCTATCCGCAGGCCACTGTCGATTAAGCGAAAAGATATAAGGGGAGGCGAGGACGCAGCGAATGGATATTCTTGTTCTCCTCGCCACTATGTTCTTTTGTTTCTTTATCGGCGTGCCGATCGCCTATGCGCTCGGGCTCGCCGCCATTGCCGGCGCATTCTATATCGGCATTCCGCTCGAAGCAGTGATGCTGAAAATCTCGGATGGGGTGAGCAAGGTTGCGATGCTCACCATTCCATTCTTCGTGCTGGCGGGCGCCATCATGGCCGAGGGCGGCATGGCGCGGCGCCTTGTGGCGTTCGCCGACGTGCTGGTCGGCTTCACCCGCGTCCGCGGCGGACTTTCCGTCGTCAATGTGCTGGCCACCACATTTTTGAGCGGTATTTCCGGCTCCGCGGTCGCGGACACCTCTGCGATCGGCTCGGTGATGATTCCACAGATGGAGAGGGCCGGGTATCCGCGGGTTTTCGCCACCAATGTGACGATCACCGCGTCGGTGCAGGCGCTCTTGGTGCCGCCGAGCCATAACGCCGTGATCTATTCGCTCGCGACCGGCGGCACCATTTCCATCATCAGCCTGTTCATGGCCGGCGTGGTGCCCGGACTGCTGCTCGGCGTCTCGATCATGATTCTCTGTCTGGTCATCGCCTATCGCGACGGCCATCCGCGCGGCACGAACGTGCCGCTGCGCGACGCAATAAAAATCTCGATCGATGCGTTCTGGGGCTTAATCACGCTCGTCATCATTCTCGGCGGCATTCTTGGCGGCATTTTCACCGCGGTCGAGGCCGGCGCGGTTGCCTGCGTGTGGGCGTTTCTCGTCACCATGTTCATCTACCGCGATTATCGCTGGCGCGACCTGCCGGCGCTGGTCTATCGCACGCTGCGCACCGTCGCCATGGTGATGACGCTGATCGCCTGTGCCTCCAGCGTCGGTTATATCATGGCGCTCACGCAGATGCCGGCGAAGATCACCGCGTTCTTCCTGACGATCTCGAGCGACAAGTATGTCATTTTATTCCTGATCAATATCCTGCTGCTCGTGCTCGGCTGCCTCGTCGATATGGCGCCGTCGATATTGATCTGCACGCCGATCCTGTTGCCGGTCGTGGTCAATTTCGGCGTCGATCCGGTGCACTTCGGCATGATCATGATGCTCAATCTCGGCATCGGGCTATGCCATCCGCCGGTCGGCGCCATTTTGTTCGTCGGCTGCGCGGTCGGCAAAGTGACGATCGAGCAAGTCATGCGCAAAATCTGGCCGTTCTACGCGGTCATGTTCGCGGTGCTGATGCTGGTGACCTATGTGCCGGAGCTGTCGCTCTGGCTGCCGAGGCTGGTCGGCTCACACTAGCGCGCGCGGCGACTAGCTGTGCTGCTTCAGGCTTTTTTCCAGATTGTCGGCCTTCACCCGCACATCGCTCTGCAGATTTTGCCAGTGGTCGCTGGCGACGTTCCAATTGACCAACGGCGCCGCGCCGCCCGCTGAGGCTATCGACAGGCCATTGCCGATCCGGCCGGTCGAGGAATCGTAGGCGTAAGCGCACGCCACGGTCAGTATCGCGCCGAGAACGAGACCTAAAAATATGCGCACGGTAATCCTCCTTCGGAAGCTAACGATTTTCGCCGTAATTTAACGTTTCAGCGGGTCGATCGTTCCGCGGGCCGGCGCAATTGGCGCAGGCGGTGAACCTTTGCCGGCTTTGGCGCGTTAGCTGCCGGCAACCCCGCAACTTTTGAGGACATCAATGGCCCAAACCCGTACCGCCAGTGCCGATTTCACGCGCGCTTTTGGCGACGCCAAAAAGCAGGCCGGCCACATTGCCGGCGAAGCATCGGATGCCGCGGAGAATATCTACGGCCACGCGGTAGACAGCGCCTCCGACTTCGCCGACGCCACCACCAAGGCGGCGCGGAAATCCGTCAATTCCTTCGAGCGCGCTTTGCGTGATACGATCGAAACTCAGCCTTATACCGCGGTCGCGATCGCGGTCGGGCTTGGCTGGCTCCTGGGGCGCATGCACCGCCCGCTGTGAGGTGAGCGATGACTGACAAGACCCGCGAAGAAGATCGCCTGACCGAAGACGAAATCGCGCGGCGCAAGCTCGGGCCGCGCGGCCAGCCGGGTGTCGCCGATACCGCAAAAATGACGCGGCAGGAGGAAGAGCAACTGCCGAAGTCGGGCGAATTCGACGGCCATACGGCGTAGTGACGGCGCAGCGCGACTATTTTATCGATAGGTCCAGCGCCTTGACCATGTCGCCCCATTTCTTGATTTCGGCGTTGAACATGGCGTCGGCCTGCGCCGTCGTGCCGGCAATCGGATCGAAGCCCATGTCGGAGAGCTTCTTCTGAACCTCAGGCGTCTTGACGATGTCGCCGATCGCGGCGTTGAGCGTAGTGAGAATTTGCGGATCGGTCTTGGCCGGCGCGAAAAAGCCGACCCAGGACGCGGCGGTGAAGCCCGGAAATCCCTGCTCGGCATAAGTCGGCACGTCCGGCGTCACCGCGGCGCGTTTGTCGGCGGCGATGCCGAGGCCTTTGAGCTTGCCGCCGGCGATCTGCGCCGCCGCGCCGCCGCCGAGCGTGGTCGCCATCAGATCGACCTGGTTGCCGATGGTGGCGTTGATCGCCGGTGCGCCGCCCTGAAACGGGATGACCTGCACCTGCACCTGAGCCTTCGCGAGGAACTTGAAAAAATATTCGGCTTCGATGTCGGAGCCGGTGCCGACGCCCGGAATGGCGAGATTGATGGTCTTGCCGTTCATGGCCTTGACGAATTCGGCAAGATTGTTCGCGGGATTGCTCGGGCTTGTCACCAGTGTTTCCGGGCTCGATGCGGCGATGGCGACGGTTTTGAAATCGCTGGCCGAGAATTCTTTGTTGGCGAACAACGTCTCGTTGATGGCAAGCGCAGTGGTGGTGACAAGGAGCGTATAGCCGTCGGGAGCGGCGCGCGCGACAAATGCGGCGGCGATATTGCCGCCGGCGCCGCCGCGGTTTTCGACGACGACGGCTCTGGTGCAATCGCTCGCTCAAGCCTTGCCCGATCAGTCGCGCCAGAGTGTCGGCAATGCCGCCCGGCGCAAAGGCGACGATGAGCGTGATTTTGTTCGCCGGATAGGCTTGCGCGTGCGCCGCGAGTGGCCAAGACAGTGAAGTGGCGGCAGCGCCGCCGAAGAGAGCGATGACATCACGGCGTTTCATTGGATCACCTGGTCGGCAGTGGCGATGAGCGTCTGCGGGATCGTCAGGCCAAGCGCTTTTGCGGTCTTGAGGTTGATGACGAGCTCGAATTTGGTGAGCTGAATGACCGGAAGGTCGGCGGGTTTCTCGCCCTTGAGAACGCGGCCGATATAGGTACCGGCCTGGCGAAAAGCGTCGGCAACGCTGGCGCCATAGGCCATCAGCCCGCCGGCGACGGCGTTTTCGGGCACGGCATAGATCGCCGGTATGCCCTGGCGCGCGGCGAACGCGACGAGCTGATCCTGCCGGTCGGAGAGGAACGCATCGGCTTCGATGACAATCGCGTCCGACCTTGTGGTCGGTAAGCGTCGCGAAAGCGGCGTCGATCTGGCGTTCGTTGCTGGCGTAAAGAATGTTCAGTTGCAAGCCGAGCTTGCCCGCGGCGTGTTGCAGGATAGTCGCGTCCGTCACGGCGCTGGCATCGGCCTGGTTAATGAGTGCTGCGATAACGGTGGCGTTAGGCACTGCTTGGTGCAGCAGTTCCAGCCGTTTTGCCAAAACAGTCTTGGACCAAAAGGTCACGCCCGTCGCATTGGTGCCCGGATGCTCGAGGCTCGCGACCAGTCGCAGGTCGAGCGGGTTGCCGTCGACGGCAAAGACGATCGGGATCGTCGTTTTGGTCGCGGCTCTTGCCGCCAGCGACTTCGGAATCGCCGCAGGCGAAAATCACGTTCACCCGCTGGCGAACCAGATCGAGCGCAAACCCGGAAAATCGCTCGTAACGATCTTCGGTGGAGCGATAGTCGATTGTGATATTCTGGCCTTCGACAAAACCGGCCTCCTTGAGGCCCTGACGCAATCCGGCGAAATAGGCCGGAGAGCCGTCAGGCGAGGGGCCGCCGAGATAGCCGAGCACCGGCATGGCGGCGTCTTTGGCCGGCTGCTGCGCGCGCGCGGCGAACGGCCAGCATGCAGCAGCCCCGCCGGCCAGCGATATGAAGTCCCGCCGTCTCATGGCTTCCCCATCCCGAAGACCACGTCGGGCGAGGCGAGGTATATCACAGGCCGGACAGCCGGTCCGCCATTAGGGCGTGGGTTTATCCAGCTCCGCCGCAAGCTTGGCGTAGAGCGGATTATCGCGCGTATAGACGTAATCGATCGCCGCGACCGAGACCGCTTCGGCGCCGTGCTCGACGCAGAAAGCTTGCCAGATCGTGCACGTATTCGGGCGGGCAGTGCAGGGTGAGCATGCCCGAGGAGGTCGGGCCGCCAAACGGGGAGGCGACGCCGAATTTTTCGCGCGCGGTGGCGAGCAGCGCGTCGTTCATTCCGGCAAAGCGGGTGCGCACTTCGGCAAACGCCTCGGCGCGCTTTTGCGCGGCGATGCGATCAAGGAGGAGGCGGGCGGTTTCGCGCCGCGTCTTGTCCCATGCCGCGGTGCGCGCGGCGACGAGATTGGCTTGCGAGCGCAGGATCACGCCGTCCTCGACGACCTTTAACCCGTTGGCGGCCAGCGTGGCGCCGGTCGTGGTGATGTCGACGATCATTTCGGCGGTGCCGGCCGCGGGCGCGCCCTCGGTGGCGCCCGAGCTTTCGACGATACGGTAGTCGACGATGCCGTGCTCGGCGAAAAAGCCGCGCGTCAAATTGGCGTATTTGGTGGCGAGCCGCATCTTGCGCTCGTTGCGCAGCCGAAACGCTGTTGCCACGTCATCGAGATCGGCCATGTTGCGCACGTCGATCCAGGCCTGCGGCACCGCGACCACGACATTGGCAAAGCCAAAGCCGAGCCCGGTGATGAGCACGACCCGCTGTTCGAATTGCGGGATCATTTCGCGCAACAAATCCTCGCCGGTGACGCCGAGATGCACCGCGCCTTGCGCAAGCTGCCCGGTGATTTCGGCCGCGGACAGGTAGGCGATCTCGATGCCGTCGAAGTTCTTGATGGCGCCGCGATAGTCGCGCGGCCCGCGCGGCTTGACGAGCTCAAGCCCGGCGCGCGCGAAAAAGCTTTCCGCGTTCTGTTGCAGCCGGCCTTTCGACGGCACGGCGAGGATCAGCGGCGTGCTCATGAGGCGCCTCCGCTGGCCGCAAGCTCCTCGATCGAGGCGGCAAAGCCGACCGCCGGGATCGGCGCCCGCGCGCCGAGCCGGGTGAGCAAACCGTCATAGCGCCCGCCGGCAACCAGCGCGCCTTTTTGCGCGTTCTTGGCGCGCGGCGAATTGTCGGGCGGATTATGCAGCTCGAACACGAAGCCGGTGTAATAGTCGAAGCCGCGGCCGAACGCGGTCGAGAATTTTATGGCGCGCACGTCGACGCCGCGCGCGGCGAGGAAACCGGTCCGCGTCTCGAACAGATCGAGCGCCGGATCGAGCGAGATTTTGGCGTCGGTTGCGAGCGCGCGCAATTCGCCGGCCGCCTCGTCGGGATCGCCGGCGAGCGACAGAAAGCGTTCGATCAGCGCGCGCGTCTCGCGCGGCAGCCGCGTCGGTGCATTCATCGCCGCTTGCTCGAGGAAGCGGTCGGCGATTTCGGCGACCGAACGGCCGCCGACCGTGGCAATGCCGGCGATGGAAAGCAGATCGGTGACCAGCGCATGCGCCGCTTTCGGATCGGAGCCGGCAAGCGCCGCAAGCACGCCCTGATATTCCTTCGAGCCGTTGGCCGAAGATAGTGTGAGCTGGTCGAGATCGTGCGCCAGCGAGGATTTGCGGTTGAAATCTTTGATCAGCCTGCGCTTCCACGCTGGCGCGAGATCGAGCGCGGCGATGAAGGCCGCGAACAGGCCGACGTCACCCATGCGGATCTGCGGGGTGCTCACGCCATATTGAGTGGTTGCTTCAAGGCCGAGCGCGAGCATTTCGGCGTCGGCTGCAGCTTTGTCGGCGCGACCGAAGCTTTCGATGCCGGCTTGCAGAAATTCCGCCGCCGCGCCTTCGCGGTGACGAAACACCGCGCCGAGATAGCAAAAGCCCGCGGGCTTTCCTGCCGCCGGCGAGGCGAGATAATCGCGCGACACCGGAATGGTGAGATCCGGCCGCAGGCACAATTCGCGGCCATCCGGATCGGTGGTGAGAAACATCCGCCGCCTGATGTACTCGCCGGACAGATCGAGGAACGGCTCGGCCGGCTGCAGCACCGGCGGCTCGGTCTGCGCATAGCCGGCGCGCATATAGGACGCCAAAAGCGCTTGCGCAGCACTTTGCGCTTGCGCCCGCGGATCCGGCCCGGTCTGTGCGTCACGCGACATGCCTGTTACCTACGGCCGGCGCTTACGGCCGGCCATTATTATTCTGCCAATGCTGGCGGTTGCGGCGGCCCTTTAGCACGATAAGCGTCGCCATTCGATGAAGATCGCGCCTAGCCGTTAATGGGCAATACAATCAACAGCTTCCTATGATTAACGGATGCATGAAATTCGGCCTGTTCGGAAGAGAATTTCACGGCGCTGCCGCTTGCGCGTTGTGAACCGCGCTTGACCGTTCGCAGACTCGCCGCCAAGATCGTTAACGGTGGTTCCCGAAAGGGATCAAAAGGGAACGCGGTGCGTGTGCATCTGTTTGTGCACATTATGCCGCGGCTGCCCCCGCAACTGTAAGCGGAGAGTCTTCGGCCAATCTTGCCACTGGGAACAGTCTCGTTCCTGGGAAGGCGGCCGAAGACAGTGACCCGCGAGCCAGTAGATCTGCCACCGGCAATGGTCACGCGCGAGCGCGTCGGGCGGGGTGTCCTGGCGTAAAGTCAAGCTCGGTCGTTTGCGGTCGCTGCCAAAGGCGAAAGGCGGGATCGAAAAACGGCCAAAGGTCGCGGTGACAGGTGGCTCTTCGCCGTTGGGGCGTGGCGTGTTCCCTATCAACAATCGCGGCCGCGATCGTGGCCGCATATCTGCATTCCGTTCTGTTCTCATCTCGACATCGACGTTCGTTGCAGCCGCGCTGATCGCGCCAAGTCCGGGCGCCGCACAAACGGCGCCGCAAACCGATCAGCCGGCAACGGCTCAGGGCAATCTGCCGCCGATCAAGGTGCAGGGTAATCGTCCGACCAAGCGCGGACCGACAAAAAAGCCCAACACCGAGACTGCGGCCCCGTCGGCTCCGAATACACAACCGGGACCGCCGCAACCGCCGCCGCTGGCAGGGATTCCGATCACCCCGCTCAGCACAGTCGCGACCAGCGCAAGCCGGCTTAATCTGCCGGTGCTCAAAACGCCAGCCTCGGTCGATATCGTCACGCAACAGACGATGCAGGATCAGGGCTACCGCACCACCACGGATACCGCGCAAGGCGCAGTCGGCGTGTTGTCAGGCGACTCAGCTGGCGCGCCGGCCAACTTCTCGATGCGCGGCTTCAGCGGCTCCGAGATCAACACGCTCTACAACGGGATATGGACCGGCCCTTCCGACATCACCGCGCGATGGATGGGCACGGCCAATCTCGATCAGGTCGAATTCCTCAAGGGACCGTCGTCGCTGATGACCGGACTGAATGCCATCGGCGGTTCGGTGAACTATGTCAGCCGGCAACCGACCAGCGGGCCGATCCAGAGCGAGGCGGACTTTTCCATCGACTCCGAAGGATCGCCGATCGGCCACTACGGCTCCGGCGGCAATACCGGGATTAAGGGTCTGGATTACCGTTTTGATGCGTCGGGCTCTCAGCTCAACAGCTTCATCAACGGCGATTTCCGCGATCTGGCCGACCTCTCCGGACGGCTGAACTATCACGTGACAAACAATTTCATGGTGTTCGGCGCGGTTGAATACAAGAACGATTGGGGTCACGCCTATTGGGGCACGCCGGTGGTCCCGACGTTGTTCGCCGGACCTTATGCGATCAACGGCGTTGTCTCGGGCACGGCGGTCAACACCTTCTCTGGAAGCAACATCGGACCGGTGACGATCGATTTAGGCACGCTGACGACCAACTATAACATCGCCAACAATACGACCGGCGCGCATGAATTGTGGCTCCGCACGGGATTCGAGTGGACGCCGCTTAATAACGTCACTGTCAAGAATCAACTCTATTCTTGGCAGACCAAGGCGAGTTGGCTCGATAGCGAAACCTATGCCTTCGACGATGGGATGGAGATCGCGCCCAATGTGATCGATCGCGATCGCTTCTTCGTCTACCACGATCAGCACATGATCGGCGACAACACCGATTTCACCTGGGACTCGAATATTTTTGGGATGGACAACCGCTTGGCCGACCAACTGCAAGTGAGCAGGAACTACATACAGTTCACGGAAGAAGGCAACTTCGATGGCCCACCGGGCGGCCTGTATCCAGCTGACGCCGTCTCGGTGATCGATCCGTCACCTGGAACTTACAGCAGTTCGGGAGCGCCATCGGAGCCCGATATTCGCGACAGCCGGCTTACCGATATCGCCGGATCGTTCGAAGACCGTCTCAAGATCACCTCCGCCTTCGCGTTGATCGGTGGCGTGCGTCTGGAGGATTTGACGTTGGATCGGTCCGGCACCGACTTCGACGGCACAACCCCTACCGGCCTGCCTTTCAGCCAGACCTGGAGGCCAGTATCCTATCGCGCCGCCGCCACGTACGAGCCGATCCACGATTTGATGTTCTACAGCATGTACGCGACGGCTTACGATCCCGCGTCCGCCGGAATCTTCTCGATCGCTCCGGACCCCGCCGACGGGAACTCGGTTCAGTTAACGAGTTCGCGCGTCTACGAAGCCGGTGCCAAGCAAAAATTCTGGAATGACAGGGCGGAATGGACATTCGCCGCCTACGACATCGTCCAACGCAATGTCTACGTGCCAGTGAGCACCACAGTAGACGATCTTGCCGGCGAGGTGGCGTCCAAAGGCTACGAAGTATCCGCCGCAGTGAGTCCAATTGACGGTCTGAAGCTCTGGGGCAACGCGGCCTGGACGCATTCGCGGTTCGCTAATTTCGGTATATGGACAGGCAATACGCCTCCGAACGTGGCTCCGCTTGTCGTGAACTCCGGAGTCGCTTATCGCTTCGAGCATTGGCACTGGCCGGTCGAATTCGGCGGCTCGGTGCGCTACGTCGAAAGTCGTTATCTCGATCAGACCAACGTCACGATGCTGGATCAATATACGACGGCGGATGTCTATGCGTTCGTCGACATTCCCGGCGAGGATGTTTGGATGTCACAGTTTAGAACTCTTCGTCTCACGTTTCGGGTCCGCAACCTGACCAACGTCGTTTATGCCCAGTGGTCGGACACCACCTACCCGGACCAAGTACTGCTCGGCGCGCCGCGCACCTATGAGGTTGCCGCCTCAGCCAAGTGGTAAGGCGCGCCCGCGATGATGCGTGCGCTCATTCTGCTTCATCGCTGGCTCGGCGTCCTGTTCTGTCTCTTGTTCGCGATGTGGTTTGCATCCGGCATCGTCATGCATTTCGTGCCGTTTCCGGCGCTGACGGAAACGGACCGGGTTGCCGGGCTTGCGAGCATTGATCTCGCGGGCGTCGAACACGGACCCGCGGAGGCAATCGCCGCCAGCGGCGTCAACGGCGCTTCACGCGTGCGCCTCGTGCAGCGGGCCGACGGCGCCGTCTATGTGGTCTCAGGCTCGTCCGGGCTCAAGGCGCTTCGCGCGGCCGATCTTGCCGATGGCGCCGTGCGATCGGGCCAATTGGCCGCCGTGATCGCTGCGCAGTATGCGAGGCGTCGCGGCTTAGACTGTGCAGGTATCGGCGCCGCCGACTTGGCGGCGTACGATCAGTGGACCGTATCGGGCCAATACAATCCGCATCGTCCGCTCTACCGGGTTGCGCTGAACGACGACCCCGGCACAGAGCTCTATGTGTCGTCAACGACGGGCGAGATCGTGCTGGCGACGACACATCGCGAGCGCGTGTGGAATTACTTCGGCAGGGTCGCGCACTGGATTTATCCGACGGTACTGCGCAGCAATCCGGCGGCGTGGAGCGTGCTCGTATGGTGGCTTTCGCTTCTGGCCCTGATCGGCGCGAGCGCCGGCGCGGTGGTCGGCACGCTGCGGATCGGCGCCGAGGGCTCGCGGTTCGCATCGCCCTATAGCGGCCTGCAGGCCTGGCACCACTGGCTCGGTCTGATGTGCATGTTGTTTGTTTTGACCTGGATATTCAGCGGCTGGCTGTCGATGGACGACGGCCTATTGTTTTCAAGCGGCAAGCCGACGGCAGCGGAAAAGACGGCGATTGCCGGCAAGCCTGAGTGGGGTGCTTTGCCGTCTGACGAGATGGCGCGCATCGCCACGGCGACGAAGGAGGTCGAATGGTTTGCATTCGGCGGACATATCTATCGCCGCGAGCGCATCAGCGCCGACGAGCAGCGCCTCTTCCTTGCCGATGCCGGGTCCGGCGCGGCGACACCCGGTCGCGCGTTCCTGCGGCCCGATGAAGTCGATGCCGCAGCAAACCATCTTGCGCGCGGCTGCGAAGCCGCTGTCGTGGTCAGCTCCGACGACGAGTACGCAGTCACTGCGACCATGCCGGCCGCGCCGATCTTCCGCGTTGTGTGCGGCGGGGACTGGTTTCACATCGACGGCGCAAGCGGCGCATTGCTGGAAAAACTCGACGCATCGCGGCGCGCTTATCGCTGGCTCTTTGGCGCCCTGCACACGCTCAATTTTCCGGCTTTAACGGCTCGTCCGGCGCTCCGCACCGCCGTGATCGTCATATTGTGCGGCTTCGGCTTCGTATTCAGCCTGACCGGCGTGGTAATCGCCTGGCGCCGGCTGCGGTCGTGCTTGCTGTCGTCCTGAATCATTCGGCTTTGCGGCGGCGGTGACCGTGGCTATGGGCGTGACCGTGGCTATGCGTCTCGCCGCGACCGTGGCTGTGCGCATCTTCCGCCGGCAGATAGACGACATGGCCGTGGCGCACACCGCGCTCGGCGATGATGTGGTCGGCAAATTCCTGCACGTCGGAGCCGCGGCCCTTGAGCACGGTGACCTCCATGCAACTGTCGTGGTCGAGGTGCATGTGCAGCGTCGCCTGCGCGAGATCGTGGCGGTCGTGGAAGTCGCGGGTGAGACGCTTGGGTAAATCGCGCGCCTCGTGGTCGTAGATATAGATAAGGGCTGCGAGGCAAGGCCGCGCGCCGCCCACTTCCACCGCCGCCTGCTGCAAGCCGGAGCGCGCGAGGTCGCGGATCGCCTCGGAGCGGTTGGCATAGCCGCGCGCGGTCATGAAGCGGTCAAGCTCGGCGCCAAGCTCGTCGTCGATGGTGATGGTCACGCGCTGCATCGCTGTCTCCTGGATGGCTGGAGTTGATCCTACGCCGACCCGGACGCACGTCCTAGTATGCACTTTTATTGACAACATCATACTCGGTGTCGCAAGCTGAGGGTGATTTGGGGCCGGCGTGCGGGTGGGGCGGAGGTTGAAGCGGTCGCGTCTTTTCGCGCTGGCGACGTTTCTATTTGCGTCGCTGTGCCTGGAGGTCTGGGCGCAAACGCCGCCGGTAACACCGCCAGGTGCGCCGCCGCAATCGTCACAGACTAGCACGCCGCTGCCGACCATTCAGGTCACCGCCGCCAAGCACCCCAAGCCGGGCGCCACCAAGCGAAAACCGAAGCCTGAGCTGATCGCGGCAACGGGCCCGCCGCCATCGCCTTACCAGACCGGCGCTCCCAATGTGGCCGGTGGTGCGGTGGTCGCGCCGACCATGGCGAGCCAGATGACGGTCTCCGGGCAGGATCTGAACAATCGCCCGGTGACGCGTCCCGGCGAAATCCTCGAAGCGGCGCCGGGCCTCGCCGTGGTCGACCATGCCGACGGCGGCAAGGCCAATCAGTATTACCTGCGCGGCTACAATCTCGATCACGGGACCGACCTGGCGATCTTTGTCGACGACATGCCGATCAATCTGCCGACGCATGCGCACGGCCAGGGTTACGCCGACTTGAATTGGCTGATGCCGGAAACCGTCAACGGCCTCGATATCCGCAAGGGCCCGTATTTTGCCGATGTCGGCGATTTCGCCACCGCCGGCTCGCTGTTCATCAATCTGCGCGACAGCGTCGACAAAAACATCGTCGAAGCGACCACCGGCAGTTTCGGCTACGAACAGCTTTTCACCATGGGCTCGACCAAGCTTGGCGGCGGCTCGCTGCTCTATGCCGGCGAGGTCAACACGTATAACGGTCCGTGGGCGACGCCGGACGATATGCGCAAGCTGAGCGGATTGCTGCGCTACAGTCAGGGCACCGCGACCGACGGTCTCTCACTCTCCGCGATGGCCTATTCGAACACCTGGAATTCCACCGACCAGGTAGCGCTGCGGGCGATCACGTCGGGCCAGATCGGCCTTTATGGCGAACTCGATCCGACCGATGGCGGCGACACTAGCCGCTTCTCGTTGTCGGGCCGCTTGGCGCAATCCGACGCCGACGGATCGTGGAAGGCCAATGCCTATCTCGTCAAATATGGGCTCGATCTCTACAACAATTACACGTATTTCCTCACCAATCCGGTCGACGGAGACCAATTCCATCAGTACGACAACCGCGTTTACGGCGGTGCCGGCGCCTCGCGCACCGTCGACGGCACGCTGTTTAATCTGCCGACGGAGACCGTCTACGGCATCCAGTCGCGCTATGACGATATCAATGTCGCATTGAGCGATACGGTGCAGCGCCAGTTTTTGTCGCCGATCCTCAGCGATCACGTCAACGAGGCTAATGCCGGAATCTACGCCGAGAACACGGTGCATTGGACCGATTGGCTGAAAACCACGCTTGGCTGGCGCGGCGATTACTATTCCGCCTCGGTGGATTCGATGCTGCAGTCGGCGAATTCGGGCAATAGCCGGGCCGCCATCGGCAGCCCGAAATTCCGTATGGTGATCGGTCCGTTCTACGACACCGAATTATTCGTCGGCGCCGGCATGGGCTATCACAGTAATGACGCGCGCAGCACCGTCGTCACCGAAGTCCCCGGCGATCCGGCGACGCCGGAAAGCCCGTCTCCCCTCCTGGTCCGCTCGCGCGGCGCCGAGGTCGGTATTCGCACCACCGCCGTTCGGGGCCTCGACAGCTCGGTCAGCCTTTTTTACCTGCACCAGAACTCCGAGCTGTTCTTTGACGGCGACTCCGGCGACACCGTGGCGGGGCTGCCGAGCCAACGCACCGGCGTCGAATTCACCAACGATTATCGCCCGGCGTCCTGGGTCCATATCGATGCCGATCTGGCGCTGACCCGCGCCCGCTTTCTCGGTTTCGACACGGCGCAGGAAGCGCTCTACCAGTCGCTTGCCGGCTATCCGCAGGCGCAAATCGGTAATGCGCCCGGCAACTACATTTACAATGCGCCGTGGATGGTGGCGTCGGCGGGCATTACGCTGGGCGAGGCGACTGGTTGGTTCGGCGATCTGCGCTGGCGCTATATTAGTTCGCGGCCGTTGACCGAGGACGGCACCTTCCAGTCGCCGCCACTCAGTACCCTCAATGGCCAAATCGGCTACCGTTTCGCCAACGGCTGGAGCGTGCGTCTCGACGGGCTCAATCTGCTCAATTCGCAGACCGCTCAAGCGGAGTATGCTTATGGCTCCCTCCTTAAGACCGACAGCCTGTTCAGCTTGTGCTTCCCGACGATCAAGCTACCGGCGACGGCGGCGGTCTGCCAGAACGGCATGATGGATTATGTGCTGCATCCGGTCGAGCCGCTCGCGGTGCGGCTGACGCTCGCGGCGACGTTCTAGATCGCTGGCGGCGCACGGGTTACGCTTCTTCGGGAGGAGAGACCAATGCCGCCGCGGCGCGATGTGCTTTTGCTTGCGGGTCTTGCGGCCGCACTCGCGGCGACGCCGGCGCTGGCGCAGGATCACATCCCTGTGGTGGCGACGTTCTCGATCCTTGGCGACCTCGCGAAAAACGTCGGCGGCGACCGCGTCGAGGTCACGACGCTGGTTGGACCGGACGGCGACGTCCATGTCTTTTCGCCCACGCCCGCCGACGCCAGGACGCTCAGCGCCGCGAAGGTCGTGTTCGTCAATGGGCTCGGTCTCGAAGGCTGGCTGACCCGGCTTGTCAGCGCGTCCGCCACCACGGCGCCGATTGTCGTCGCCAGCGCTGGCGTCAAACCGCGCCAGATGGTCGACCCACATGAACTCAGACCGCACGGTGATCGATCCGCATGCCTGGCAATCCATCGCCAATGCCAAAGTCTATGCCGCCAATATCCGCGACGGCCTCGACCGCGCCGATCCGGCCGGCAAAAACATCTACGACGCCAATGCAAAAAACTATCTGGTCAAGCTCGATGCGCTCGACGACGAGGCGAGGGCGGCGATCGGCAAAATTCCCGCCGACCGCCGCAAGGTCATCACCACGCATTATGCCTTCGGCTATTTCGGCGATGCCTACGGCATGGCCTTCATCGCGCCGGAGGGTCTCTCGACCGACGCCGAACCTTCGGCCAAGGACATCGCCAGGATCATCACCCAGATCCGGCAAGAGCACATCCCCGCCGTGTTCCTGGAGAACATGACCGATCCGCGATTGATCCGTGAAATTGCGAGCGAAACCGGCGCCACAATCGGCGGCACGCTTTACTCCGATGCGCTGTCGCCGCCGGACGGGCCGGCCGGCAGTTACATCGACATGATGCGGCACAATCTGAGCGAATTCGATAAAGCGCTGATGCTGTGACAGCGGCCTCTTGCCAAATGTAATATTATAACGGTAGCATCTTCGCGATGGGATGGGTTCGTTCTCGCAGACGGCTTGGCGCGTTGTTAGCGCTCTTGGCGCTGGCACTGCAGATTGCGGTGTCGTTCGGGCATGTGCATCTCGACGGCGCCGCCCGCGCGGCTAATCACGTTGCCTTAGCCGGTCCGCATAAGATCGCGCTGGCGCAGGCCTCGCCGCAGGCTCCGGCGCAAAATCCCAGCGATGACGACGATTATTGCGCGATCTGCGCTTCGATCTTCCTGGTCTCCACTTCGTTCGTGTCGGAGCCGCCAAAACTGCCGGTGCCCGGCGGCTTTGCGCGCATAAAGCACGCCATCAGCGCCGCGCGCGTCATCGCCGCGCCGCGCCGCTTCGCCTTCCAGTCGCGCGCTCCGCCCGCCGCCTAAGCCAGCGGTCTGTGCTGATCCTCGGCATTGCTGCGTAATTTTTCTCGCGCCGGCAAAGTCCGCAAGATCGAACGCGGCGTGGTTTTTCGACGTACCGCGATTTGCCGCAACAGCACGACCGCCAGTGTGCCGGCCTCCTATGTCGGCCGCATACCGTGCTTTACTGGTCTTATTGGCGGAGTGTCATGTCTCGTTGTGGTTGCCGCTTTTCTAGCGCGCCTGTTCTCGGCGGGGCTGTGCTTTTGGCGCTGCTTACGCTCGGCGCCGCCGCGCGAGCGCAAGAGCAACCGGCTCAACAGCCGCCGCCGCAAGCCGAACCTCCGCCACCGCAACCTTCGCAACCGGTGCCCGCTCCGGTGCAGTCTGCTCTGGTGCCGTCCGCTCCAGTGCAGCCAGTTCAACCAGCTCCCGCGCCGCCCGTTGCCGTGCAGCCCGCGCCGCGCGGCGGCACCGGCATTCAACTGCCCCAACTCACCGTCACGGCGCCGCATGTGAAACAGCGTGCGGTCGCCGCTGCGCCGCCTCAGCCTTCGCCGGCCGAACAACTCAACGCCAAGAGCGCCAGCTTCGATCAGGCGCGCAGCAATCTCTACACCACCATCGGCACCACCTCCGACACGATCAGCCGCGACGCCATCCAGGCGCTGCCGCAAGGTTCCAATGCGCCGGTCGAGAAAGTCCTGCTGCAGGCGCCGGGTGTGTCACAGGATTCCGCGGCGAGTGGGCTTATCCACGTGCGCAACGATCACGCCAATGTGCAATTCCGCATCGACGGCGTCATCCTGCCCGACGGCGTCACCGGCTTCGGCAGCGTTCTCGACACCGACCTGATCGGCAGCATGTCGCTGGTCACCGGCGCGCTGCCCGCTGAATACGGCATGCGCACGGTGGGTCTCATCGACATCACCACCCGCACCGACATTTTCAACAATTCGGGCAGCGTCGGCTTTTATGGCGGCAGCCGGGGCACCATCGAGCCGAGCTTCGACTATGGCGGCACATTCGGCGCCAACTGTCCGGCGGCGACGCCGGCGCCCGGTACAAAACCGCCGGGTCAGGCCACGAACTGTTTTGGCGGCGTCCAGTATTTCGTCACCGGCAGCTATCTACAGACCACCGAGGGCATCGAAAATCCGCTGCCGACGCTCAACGCCATCCACGATTTCTCGAGCCAAGAAAAAGGCTTCGCCTATATGTCGACTTTTGTCGATCCCTATACGCGCTTGACCATGATGACGGGGACCGCGACTTCCAATTTCCAGATCCCCAATGTGCCCAACGCGCCGCTCTCTGCGGCGATCGTTCCTCCGGTACTCGGGGCGAGCACCTTCGATTCATCGAAGCTCGACGAAAACCAATACGAGGACACCCAGTTCGGCGTGCTGGCGCTGCAGCGGTCGGTGAACGGCTTCGATGGGCAGATTTCCTATTTCACCCGCTACAACAATCTGCACTTCATGCCGGACCAGGTCGGCGACCTGTTATTGAACGGCATCGCCTCCGACATCAGCCGGCAGTCCTATACCAACGGCGTGCAGGGGGACGCGTCGTATCTGGTCAACCCGGCGCATACGCTGCGCATGGGCTTTACGGTCTCGGGCGAACAGAGCTGGGTCGACAATACGTCGCTGGTGCAGTCGACCGCGGCGCCAAACCCGCTGCAGTCGATCACCGACGACGTCGACAAGCTCGGCTGGCTCGCCGGCGTCTATGGCCAGGACGAGTGGCGGATCACCGACAAGCTGACCATGAATGCCGGGCTGCGCTTCGACCAGATGTGGCAATATGTCGATGCCAACCAGTTAAGCCCGCGGTTGAGCTTCACCTATAAGCCGTACGAGAACACCACCTTCCATGCCGGCTATGCGCGCTACTTCACGCCGCCGGTTTTGGTGGAAGCCGCGCCGGCCAATATCGCTCTGTTCACCGGCACGAGCGGCGCGCCAGCAAGCGGCGGCACTAGCCCGGTGCTGCCGGAGCGGTCGAATAATTTCGATGCTGGCGTCGATCAGAAAATCCCGTTCGGCTGCACTTCGGCCTCGGTGCATGACTGCACCTCGCTCGATCTCGGCATCGATGCCTATTACAAGATCGCGAAAGACCTGCTCGACAACGGCACGTTCGGCCAGGCTTTGGTGCTCAGCGGTTTCAATTACGCCAAGGGCATCAACGAGGGCATCGAATTTTCCGCCAAGTTCAACAGCGGCAGTTTCCAGGCCTATGGCAACCTCTCGGTGGGCCAGGAGAAAGCCACTCAGGTGGTGTCGAACCAATATCTGTTCGACAATGTCACCCCGCTTGCCGATCTTGGCGGCATGACGGAGCTGCAATATATCGACACACACTGGATCTATACCGATCACAATCAGTTCGTGACCGGCTCGGCGGGGCTGTCCTATCAATTTTGCAACCGGCCTTCGAGTCCCGGCGAGATGTGGTGGGATAGCTGGTGCGGCACAAAATTCTCGACCGACATGATCTATGGCTCGGGGCTGCGCACCGGCGACGCCAATATCGATGCCGAGTCGCCCTATGCACAGTTCAATGCCGGGCTGTCGCACGAATTCGCCATGCCTGACGGCAAGCCGGTCACGGTGCGCTTCGACGTCGTCAACCTGTTCGACACGATCTATCAGATCAGGAGCGGCACCGGCATCGGCGTGTTCGCCCCGCAATACGGCCCGCGCCGCGGCTATTTCATCGGCATCAGCAAGAAAATCTGAAAACGCGCACCGCCGTACGCGCCTCGGCCGCGCTTACTTCAGATAGGCCTGCACCGCCTCGATCAGCTCTTCGGCGCCACGCGTGCGTTCGGCATCCTTGGTCGGATCGACCACATGGAGCTGAATATGATCCTCGATCACTTCGGTCATGAGGCCGTTCATGGCGCCGCGCGCGCCGACAATCAGGTGCAGCAAGCTGGCGCAGCTTTGATCGTCCGCGATTGCGCGTTCGATCGCCTCGATCTGGCCGCGCACGCGCCGCACCCGATTGAGCAGCTTGAGCTTCTCGGCTTTGCCGTGGGCCGCGGTTGCCAGTTTCGCCGTTGACAGTTTTGCCATCTATAGGGTAGGGGGTATGGTATCGTTGATAGGGGGTAGGGTATAGCGCTGGGCAAGCGCGATGTCGAGTGCCGCGAGCGGCCTGTGCCGGCCGCGTAACGAACGCGGCAGGGAAGGTGAGCGATGTTCGTAAAACTCCGACAATTCCGCCTCGCCCGTGGCGCTGCGCCACGCTCCGGTGCAGCCGCGATAGCCTGTAACGATAATGTGCCCGTCCGCCGCGTCGCTGCGCTGTCCCGGCGCGTGCGCCGGCTCCCTTTGCTGTGCCGCTGGCATACGACGCCGGCGGGCGCGCTCGAATGCGGTTGGCAGGTTGCAGCGCTCGGCGCGTCCACCGCTGAAGAGCCAGGCATAATAAGCCGGCGCAGCGGCTGGCGCGTCCAAGCCGAGCGCCGCCGCGCCGCCAGAGTGTAACTGTAGAACATATTGCAAAGTGTAGCATAGGCTATAGACTGTGGTTGTTGCAGCAAAAGCGGCTTTGCGTGCGGACCGGGGCGCTGTCACGCTATTGTCGCAAGCGCGATGGCAGCAAGAGCGGCTTGATCGCGTGGTGTTGGGGTTCGGGGCGGATGAGGGGACTGCGTTTAGCCATCGTTGGGCTCGGCGCGCTCGCGGGCAGCGCGCAGGCCGCCGACCTGTCCGGTACGATGGCGACCAAGGCGCCGCCGCCGGTGGTGCCGGTCGCCTATGACTGGACCGGCTTCTATCTCGGCGCCCATATCGGCTACGCGCTCGGCGCATCGAACTGGTCGGCGACGCAGGCGGGCAGCGCAACGCCAAGCTTGAACGGCTCGCTCGATTTTTCCAATGCCTACAACCTCTCCACCGGCTCCGGCAGCTATTTGCTCGGCTTGCAGGCTGGCTACGACCATATGGCGGCCTCGCGCTGGCTTGTCGGCGTCGAAACCAGCGTATCGTTTCCGAGCTTTGTCGGCGGCACCCAGACGTTTTCGTCCACGCTGAGCGGCACGGCAAATTATCTAGAGCAGGTCGAATTTTCCGGCGATGCGCGCGTGCGCGTCGGTTATGCGCCAAATCTTGGCGGCAATAGTAATTGGCTGTTCTACGCAACCGGCGGGCTCGCCTTCAGTTACGATCAATTCACCCGCGCGCAACTCGCCGGCGTTGCGGCGGGCGGCACCGCGGTGCCTGGCACGATAGAGAACCTGTTCTTGGTGCCGCGGGTGGGCGGCGTGGTCGGCGCCGGTGTCGAGGTCGCGCTCGCGGCGCACTGGACCGCGCAGTTCGAGTATCTGTTCACCGACTACGCCAACCGCAGCGTCACATTCCCGGCCGGCGCGCAGCAATTCAATTCCGGTCTGACGCTCAACGAATTGCGCGCTGGTCTCGACTACCGCTTCAACGCCGACAGCTCGCAGTCCGCGGACAAGGACATTACGCCGTCGGCACCGCAGACCGACAATTTCGCCGTTCACGGCCAGGCAACTTTTCTCGAGCAATATACGCCACCGTTCCACTCGCCCTTCACCGGGACCAACAGTCTGATCCCCAACGAGGGGCGCGAGACCGCCGACACGACCGCTTTTCTCGGCTGGCGGCTGTGGAACGGCGCCGAATTTTGGGTCGATCCGGAGATCGACCAGGGTTTCGGTTTGAGCGGAACGTTCGGCGTCGCCGGATTTCCCAGCGGCGAAGCCTATAAGGTCGGTGAAGCGGTGCCTTATGCGCGCGTGCCGCGCGCCTTCATCCGGCAGACCATCGATCTCGGCGGCGATGTGCAGAAAGTCGACGCCGACCAGAACGTGTTCTCCGGTTCGCAAACCGCGAACCGGCTGGTGCTCACCATCGGCAAATTCGCCGTGACCGACGTATTCGACACCAACAAATATGCCCACGATCCAAAAAACGATTTCATGAACTGGGCGCTGATCGACACCGGCACATTCGATTATGCCGCCGACGCCTGGGGCTTCACCTACGGCGCCGCCGCCGAGTGGTACCAGGGCGACTGGACCGTGCGCGGCGGCCTGTTCGATCAGTCGACCGTCCCCAACGGCGCCGACCTCGACACCAGCTTCGGGCAATTCCAGTGGGTCGGCGAGGTCGAGCGGCGCTACGCAATTGCGGGCGAACCGGGCAAGATCGCGGTCACCGGATTTTTGACCCGCGGCCGCATGGGCAGCTTTGCGGACGCCATTGCGCTCGCTCAGGCGACCGGCGGGACTCCTGACACCGCGCCAGTGCGCCAATATCGGAGCCGCGGCGGCCTCAGCTTGAACCTCGAGCAACAGATCACCGACGAACTCGGTGTGTTCGCGCGCGCTGGTTTCGCCAATGGCAATATCGAGCCTTACGATTTCGCCGACATCGATCGCACCGTCGCGGCGGGTCTGGCGCTTACCGGCAAGCAGTGGGGCCGGCCAGACGACACGATAGGCCTCACCGGGGTCATCAACGGCATTTCCGGTGCGCACCAGGCTTTTTTCAACGCCGGCGGGCTCGGCATTCTGGTCGGCGACGGCATGCTGCCGCATCCCGGCGCCGAACAGATTATCGAGAGCTACTACGAACTGCCGGTCTCGTTCTTCAAGCTGACGCTCGATTATCAGTTCATCCTCAACCCGGCGTACGACGAGGATCGCGGCCCGGTTTCGGTCGTCTCGGCGCGGGTGCATATGCAGTTTTAGGTTCAACATTCCGGGGCCGAGCGAAGCTTCGCCCCTGTCGCTAATTGCCTTTGCGAGGGTGAGCCGACGGGGAAACACGCGCCGTTGTCCGACGCGTATTTGGGGAGTATCGCGCCGGCGAGCCTTGCGTCGACCGAGATATCCTTGTTCGTGAGAATGAAACTCGGGACTTGGGTGAAGCCGTAATGAGTAGCGAGATCGGCACCGACAATCTCAAAGTTGTGTTCTTTTTGCTGGTCGCCTGTTTGGGGAGTGAAACCTTTGAGGTTGCTCAAGGTGCTTTCACGCCGCTTTTTCTCCTCGGATTTGTCCCCGTAGAACACAGGCGGGGGGTCGACGTAAAGCGCAGATGAGATCAGCGCTTTACGCATAAAGACACTTATCCACTACTCGGATAACTTCTAAAGCGGCTCCAAACCAATCCAAATCCTAGTGCAACAGCAAAATGCTGCAACGCATTCTGATTTATGCCGCATCGCAACAGTCGTTTTAGCTGGCATTGCCTAAGAAACCCGTGGGAACATGAAGTACTCGGATACGTTTGATTCGATAGTTACAGCGCCTTTCACCGAAGAGGCAGCGTCATGGCAGTGCTTCTCACCATTTGTACGATTGCTGGAATCCTTCTGGGATTGCGGTTCAAAGCTTTAGTTCTTTGTCCAGCTATTATAGTTGCGGCAATTGCAATGGCGGGAATAGGGATTGCTGCTGGAAACCCCATCAAGTTGATTGCCCTTGACATAGGCTTGGTCGCGATGGCGCTTCAGATGGGATATGTCGGAGGCTGTATTATTCGGCTTTCGCTGCCGGCGATAGGATTCGCTCAACATCGCAGATCGTCGCCACTCAGATATTGATTCAGATATTGATATTGAGCTTTGGCCAAGCTCTTTGACCTTCTAACGGCTAAACTTAACCCTAACCGCTAAGCCTGAGGCCAAGCTGTGATTGCACAGTCTTTGTCATCAACATAATCCTGCATTTGTTTTGAGAACGCGCATCTGAGAGCCATGAAGCACAATGAGCCGCACCGAAAAGTCTCATGGTCCGGCGCGTGACTTTCAGTTCGTCGTAAAACGCGTATTCGACATCATTACAGCGGCGATCGCCTTAATTGTTTTGTCGCCACTATTTCTGCTGGTGGCAATTGCAATCAAAATCGATTCTAGCGGGGCTATTTTCGCCCCGCAGGTGCAGTATTGCTACGACAATCGGCTAATTCACGTCTTAAAGTTTCGATGCACTACCGTTGGGACGACGGGCAAAGCGGACGCGGTAACGAGAATCGGTCGCTTTTTGTCTCGAAGTGATCTAGATCGACTGCCAATGCTAATAAATGTTCTGCGCGGCGACATGTCGATCGTTGGACCTTGCTCGTGCGTTTCGCCACCCTTAGTCCTGTTTTCTCGTGAACTGCCGGATGCTCTGCAACGCAGTAAACTAAAGCCGGGACTGTTCTGTCGGGCCAAGCTTATTTCCTCGCATGATAGCGAAACGGAACGTGGGACCAGACGGCAAATCGAGGACGATCTATCTTATGTGACCAGCTGGTCACTGTGGCTCGATGTGAAAATCCTTGTGAAGGGCCTTACCTCAAAAAGCTCCTACACGATTGGGTAGTCTGTGCGTGTTGAACCATCTTGCGCGATGCACGGACGTCAGCGGATGGTGCTGCACAATACGACAGCGACGAAAACGAGGAGACCGGCGGCCCCGGCGGCCAGCGGCAATCAACTGTGGCCTCGTTGCCGCTGGCTTGCCAGTCTTTTAGCGACCTAGTTGCGCGAAGAGCAACTGCGGAACGGGACGCGAGCGACAACCGCCAAGTCAATTGGATGGTCTGCGAGCGGGTTCATCCAACGCAAAAGAGAATGCAGCGGTACACGAAATACTGCAGTGAAGCTCGGCCAGCTATAGGCTAGGCGCCGCCGCTCGCGCTCTGGCGAGGGAGAGGAGCGCCGTCGGCAAAGCGTCCCCCGGGGGGAGTGGTGCTGCCAGAGCTCTTCCGACACAGCTATACGCAAAGCCCCATCGGCTCATGTCTTCGGGTCGGTAAATGTTCCTAAGGTCGACAATCACCGGGCAGGCCATGAGATCATGTAGGCGCTCAAGATCGAGGGCGCGGAACTGTTCCCATTCGGTGGCGATTACCAGCGCGTCGGCGCCGTCGGCGCAATCATAGGCACTCTCGCAGTAAGTCACATCCCTAAGCAGGGTCTCTGCCTGGGTCATACTTTCCGGATCAAAAACACGCACGAGGGCGCCCATGTCCTGTAGCGCCGTAATCAGCGCGAGCGAAGGCGCCTCGCGCATATCGTCGGTGTTGGGCTTGAAGGAAAGTCCTAGCACGGCCACGGTCCTTCCGCGCAAGGCGCCGCCAAACATCGCCGAAACCTTGCGGGCCATTGCGCGCTTTCTGGTCTCGTTGACCGCTGCTACAGCCTCGAGGATGCGCAATGGCACCTCATTATCTTGAGCAGTTTTGATCAACGCGCGAACATCCTTGGGGAAACATGAGCCGCCGAAGCCTGGTCCCGCATGCAAGAACTTGGAGCCAATACGGTTGTCGAGACCGATGCCGCGCGCCACCTCCTGCACGTCGGCCCCGACCTTCTCGCAAAGATCAGCGATCTCATTTATGAAGCTGATTTTGGTCGCCAGGAAGGCGTTGGCAGCGTATTTGATAAGCTCCGCAGTACGCCGGGCAGTGTACAAAATGGGCGCCTGGTTGAGGCTGAGCGGCCGGTAGATTTCGGCAATGACCTTCTTCGCCCGCTCGTCGTCTGTGCCGACGACAATGCGGTCAGGATGCTTAAAATCGTGGATAGCGGCACCTTCCCGGAGGAATTCAGGATTAGAAACTACGACAACGTCGGCGCTCGGACGAGCTTCCCGGATGATGCGCTCAACTTCATCGCCGGTACCAACCGGTACCGTCGATTTGGTGATGACGACTGTAAAGCCGTCGAGCGCGATCGCGGTCTCCCGCGCTGCCTCGTAGACATAGGAAAGGTCCGCATGCCCGTCGCCGCGGCGCGACGGCGTGCCCACGGCAATAAAGACCGCATCCGCGGCGCGAACCGGCTCGGATAGCTCGGTGGTAAACCCAAGACGGCCTTCCTGGACATTCTTGTGCACGAGATCCTGCAGGCCGGGCTCATAAATTGGGATTTCGTCACGCTTAAGGGCTTCGATCTTCCCAGCGTCTTTATCGACGCAGATTACGTGATGGCCGAAATCGGCGAGACAAGCCCCGGAAACCAAGCCCACATAGCCTGTCCCGATCATCGCTACGCGCATCAAAACACTCCGAAGTTATTGCAGCAGCCACGCAACTATAACATAAAACGTGATAACTTATAACATAGACATGCGCAAATGATATGCAGCGCGGTCAATGGTTTGACCATTTCATGGTCAATTCGATGAGGAATCAGTCTGATCTGCCCCCTTTGAAGTGGTCCTCCCTGAGGTATGTTTTGACCATGGAGGATGAGATCGATGGCGAGGAAGCGGCATACGGCCGAAGAGGTTGTCGCGAAGCTTCGGCAGGTTGATGTTCTGATGGCACAAGGCGGGCTGGTTACTGATGCGGTTCGAGCGATAGGGGTGACGGAAGTAAGCTGCGCGACGAGCTTCTAAACGGTGAGATCTTCTACACATTGAAAGAGGCGCAGGTCATGATCGAAATCTGGCGGCAGCATTACAACAAAGTGCGGCCGCATTCCTCGTTGGGATATCGACCGCCGGCGCCAGAGGCACTCGTCTGGCCGGCAAAGCCCATGGCGCAAATCCCAGCTCTAAACTAACATTCCAAACGGACCACTCGCAGGGGGCCGGTCAAGTCAGGCTAAGAGTTAACAGGGGCAAGCCACCGAAGACGAATTTGAGTGCTGATGAGTTCTCCAGTCGCAATGGCTGGAGGCATCGATACAAGAGCGCGACGACCCAGAAATTTAAGATCGGCTATCAGCAACACCCGATCGGGCTGGTGCGCACGCGGGGGGCTCACGCCTTTGATAAGCCACATAGCGAGTTAGCGACGGTGCAATTTATTTGCTCGCGCACGGTCACGAGAATTTACATTGAACGTCATGATTTTGTCAGCCGCGATCAAGATCGCTTTGGTGGTCCGCTAATGTTGCTCCGGCGCTTTCGATCGCACCTTTCAGTCGCAACATTAACTCCTGCTGGCCGTCAAGAAAGTCTGCAAAATCCGGCACCAACGGAGCGCGAGCCGAAGCTACCTGGCTGGCTTTTTCAAAGTGCCGCCACAGCGCATTAGGTTCAGGATGGGTGTCAATAACGGAAACCAGGAAGGAGGTTAGGAGGTGCACCTGGCCGGTGATAAAATCCAGGTCCCGCTTTATCTTGGAATATTCGTCGATTTTACCCATGGCCGAAAATCTCTCGGGCACTATGCGACCCGCCGCGGAGTTATATCGAGTTATCGAATTGTATTTTGGGTGTCTCGTCAATCTTGATGGAATATTTTCGTTAATTCGGTCTCGGGGTTAAATTTCTTTCGCAGGCTGTTCTCCATCATGGCGGTATCGTCCGGTCCTAACGTTGTGGGTTGGGATCGGAAATCAAGCCGAAGAGCCAGACACATCGCGGAACCGCCACTACGCAAGAACGAGCGGAGTGGAGTCGTCACCACGCGGTAGCCCCGCTCCTTGAGCTGGGACCTGAGACGTTCGCTGCACGCCGACATGATGAGGACGTTGCTGATACAAACCGCGTTAGCGGCAAGTCGACGAGCGTCGTCTGGGCGCACCTCGATTTGCTGAGCAGGTTCTACTCGTTCGTTAATTGCGGCTCGACCCTCGGCAGTGAAAGCGTCGGGAACGTACATAATCTCGCCACGGGGCAACAAACACAGCGCCGTATCGATGTGATAGAAACGGGCATCAACGAGTTTTAGAGCAACAACCTTTCTACCGAACACATCTTCGACCACGCTTGCGGAAGCCGCGTCGGATCTTGGCCCATAGCCCATCCAAAACAATTTACGCGTCTGATCCCATGCGCAATCGCCGGCTCCTTCGAGGACGAGACCATCCGGCAGTTTTGTCACTCTGTCGATGAGACCACGCATATTTGGCGCGGCAAAAGCTGCTTCAAAATACCGCTGCTCTCGTTGTCGTTCGGGATGCCGAAATCGTGCGAGCAGCGCCGTGCGATCAAGCACCACTGCGGCGTTTGCCGTGAAGACAAGATCGGGAAGCTCCTTCACCGGAGGAACAAACTCGATCGCGGCGCCAAGGCTCAGTAATGTTTCTTGTAACGCTGTCCATTCTCCTCGCGAGGAGGCAGAGAATGCGCGGACGTTGCGCGCCCATTTTCCCGGATTCATCCAAGGATTGATGGAATAGGTAACCCCGAAGTGATCCGGTCGGCACATCAGGAAGCGCGCCGTTGTTGCCACGGTCATCGCGTCAACCTTCGATCAAGGACATTGACGGCTCCGTTCCTTGCGGTTGCCCAATTTATCTCCGACATACGGCCGAGCAGTGTTCCATTATGAAACATTTGGACGGAAAGCAGCTCTCCGCGAGAAAGCCATTTCTTCATGCGACAACAACCAAGCACAATCCATGCCAGTGGTTTCCCACGGCAATGCGGGTACTCGACCCGAAATGACCGCAATCGGGCTTGAATTGCGGTTAGTTTTTTTCACTCGCTGGTTCGATCATATTGCCCCGCCTATTTGGAAACAGGCTCATGTACTCGCGAGATTTGATCGCATCCTGAGTTTCAGTGACCAGCGTCGCGCTGACCCGTTCGATAGACACTGGGCATTGGGGGCTTTACAATAAAATCGAATGCAAATTAGGGATCAGACGCCTGGTTCAATGGGCGTGCGGGTACGATAGATCGAGGAAAATTTGCAGTCGGTTGCCGGGAACCAATTTCGCGAAGGGGAGCAATCTTGGCGTGAAGGTCGTAACGCAAGAAACCTTGGCCGAGCTCGTGGCCAGCGCAGCCATGTCACCGCGCAAAAGGATAAACTTCAATCTCCATGCGGAGCCGAGTGACGCGACCAATCGGTTTCTCAATGCTGGGGTTAGGGGGACTTATGTCCGGCCGCACCGCCATCGAACCGGCAAGTGGGAGCTGCTGACTGTGCTCCACGGCAGGCTTGAGGTGGTAATTTTCACCTCGAGCGGGGAAGTTAAAAGCCGCTTCTCATGTAGCGCAGACGATCACCAATTAATCGAAATTCCCGGGGGCGAATGGCACGGTTTCGTCTTTTGCGCCCCCGCAGCCGTCGTCCTGGAAGTGAAACCAGGTCCCTATGAACCGCAATTAGACAAGGAGTTTGCCGAATGGGCGCCGACGGAAGGCGACTCCGCGGCAAGTTCGTTCTTGCTCTGGCTAGAAACCGCAAAGGTCGGCGAGGTTTCACCGGGAGTGGGTGACCGCCCGGAAGCCTGATCGACAATGCCGAAACTCGGCGAGCCGGCGCGCGATCGCGCCGCAGGCGGTGATCAGGTGGTGATACGAGAGGATGCCGCGAATTCGCGCCATCCGTTTGGCTTCGAACACTCCACAATTAAACTTGCGGACGGGACTGGGCCGACGGAGCTGGACCGGGCGCCGCCACACCCGGCGAGAGCCCACCGGCGCAACATCATTGGCAGGGCTAGATTGGCGCGCGCGTCGGGGGCTATGGCCGCTGCCTGATCTCCGAGTTATGGGCGCGCGGGGTGAATCCCCCGACTGAAGCTCATGAACCGACGAGGGCTCTTTCCCGGATCTCTTTGATTTTGAGCGCAATTTCGGCGATTTGATGCCGCGGTCTATTCCACTATTCTACGCTTCGAGCTATCTCACGGCCGCATTGGTGTATTGCGCTTGGAGCTCGTTTAACGTAACTTTAATCTACCTCGTCTTCTCCAGGGTAGGAGTAACCGCCATGCGGCGATTTTTCTTGTATCTCGCGAGTGTGTTATCGCTCGTGTTCGGCGCCAACATGGCAAAGGCGGACACTGTCTTCACGTGGGATATCTCTGGGACCTATACGTTATCGACGTGCACGACAGTAGGAGGGTGTCCACCTGGCACACCTACCATTACGCCGGGGCAGACCTGGAGCGGCTCGCTTGCCATTGACACAACTCTTGGCTTGGGGGATCCGCCTCCTGGCACCCTGACCTTTAATAACTTGCTGCCGCCCGGTCAGGATTTCGGTTCTATTCAGGGCACCTGCGACTCCACGGCGAATTGCACTCCGCTGACTCCCACTCTCGGAGGGTGGCAGGATTGGACCACGGTGCCAGTGGGAACCACGTTCGAGTTGCAGATGTGCCTAGCGGGCAGCGGGCATCCCTGTGCTACTTGGATTATTCTCGACGTAGCGGCCAACGGCGGTGATAACTCGCTGGTAGGTTTCACCGGTGGCACGGTGCTCGCCGGTACCGAGTTCGGAGGTTATTGTGCTAATGGCGGTATCCCAAGCTCTCCTGACAGAGTCTTGCGCGAGCGCCATCGTAAGTGGCACCCCACTGCCAGCCAGCTTGCCGCTCTTGGCGACCGGTTTTGCAGTTCTGTGGGCTATCTTCCGGAGACGGAAAGAAACGCTCGATGGATCATTGGATCCGGTTGCCGCCTAGCACGCTGACTTTTTAGACGTGAATGAATAATGCCTCAGCCGTTGCTGGGGCATTATTCATCGTGCGTGTGTTTTTTGAAAGGTGATCGGCGCTCGAATGCCACGGGAATCGTGATCAGGTTTCAAGATCTAACAGATCTCGTTTTGATTATTTGACGGCGACCACCACGCGAATTGTCGAACTTCCGCTAATGCCGAGTCGCGTTCCGGAAATCGAAAAAGTGAAAGTATCTGTTCCTTGAAAATTGGTAGCGGCCTGATACGTGAACGCGTTTTCCATCAAAGTTACCTGTCCTGTTTGTGGCGGTGTGATGAGTTGAACGTGATTTATCATGGTGTCGTTGTAGCGCGTGCCCCGGACACAACTCTTTCCGGCGCCAATTGTCATCGACCATTCCACCGTGTCAGAAGTCAATGAGTACGCTACAAATCGAGGTGCCAGTCGACACTCTTGTGCCAGCGCCATTGGCGGGAAGTTTATCGACGGCGCGATCGCCACGCTTGCGATGCCCGAAATAAACCCTCGCCGTCGCATCCCTCATCCCCAAGGCGGCTAAACGAAGTTTATAGTAATCAATTGCCGTCGCTACGCCGGACCCAAAAATCGGGCTTTTACCATCCTGACTGGGTTCCCTTGGAAAATCAGCCCTTTTATGGTTTTTTTTGAGCGCATTTCATTGAAAAAACGCCTCAATCGACGAATGTAACATAGAGGCAACACCCCAGAACAAATGGAGTTATCCAATAGCAGGCATTTCATAGGATTGCGAGCTCGTGCTACGAAGAAAGTGGCTTTTTCGCGGAGTGACTTTGGCGGGCCCGCAGCGAATGGTCTGCTACGCGGAAGCCGGCTCGATCTCGCGGGTGGCCGGCTACACCGGTTGCCGCAGGGTGGTTTTGGCGAATGCGTATTTCGCGTTGCTTAGCTTCTTTAGTGATGGCTGCCCTGCTGTTCACCGGCGGGTGCGCGGCTTTTCCGGTCGATGGTCCGGAGAGCTGGGATGTGCGGGCGGGCCAACACG
The DNA here is from genome assembly GCA_963790975.1 of uncultured Alphaproteobacteria bacterium. Taxonomy (GTDB): domain Bacteria; phylum Pseudomonadota; class Alphaproteobacteria; order Rhizobiales; family Xanthobacteraceae; genus BOG-931. The sequence continues at coordinate 7,653 of CAWBQV010000005.1, read as the reverse complement.
ATCCTCAGAGCCTACCGTACGCCTTGGTAAAGATCACTCCCCAAGTTTTGGACGTATTGGCCAATAATTTGCCGAGGATAGCGAACGTCTTCGCCGATAACAGCCCACCCAAAGACATCACGTATGGAGTAGGCGACACGGTCACCGTGACGATCTTTGAGGCAGCTGCAGGCGGCCTATTCATCCCAGCCGAAGCCAGCGTACGTCCAGGAAATTTCATCACCCTTCCGACCCAGCCGGTGGACAGTAGAGGCAATATCTCCATTCCCTATGCAGGCGATATTCGAGCGGCAGGACGCACGCAGGTCCAGGTGCAGCAAGAAATCGTCAACGCTCTGAAGAATCGCGCAATCGAACCTCAGGCTGTTGTGTCATTGGTCGAGCAGAAAACCTCCTTGATCAGCGTGCTTGGCGATGTAAACGGTCCGTCCCGCTTTCCGGCGAGTCATGCGGCAGAACATCTATTGGATGCGATCACGAGAGCGGGCGGGCCGAAGAACCAAGGCTACGACGAGTGGATCATGCTAGAACGAGAAGGCCGACGGGCGCTCGCACCCTTTGGCGCGCTAGTTTACGAACCGGTCAACGACATTTACGTTCATCCGAATGATACGATATTTCTTTATAATGAACCTCAGACATTCTTGGCATTTGGCGCGTCGGGCACACAGGGTAGCTTTCCGTTTGATGCGTGGCGGATTTCGCTTGCTGAAGCGGTTGCCAAGGCTGGTGGCCTTCTCGACAGCCAGGCTGACCCTGCCGCCGTTTTTCTCTATCGAGGGGAAACGCGGGACGTTGCGACGCAGCTTGGAATTGATTGCTCAAAATTCCAAGGTCCTATTATTCCCGTCATCTATAATGTCAATCTCCGCGATCCGGCCGGATATTTCATGGCCACAAAATTCGAGATGCGAAGCAAAGACGTCATCTACGTTTCCAACGCGGTTTCGGTGGAAATCTCCAAGGTGATCAACTTCTTCCGCAATGTGGTTGGTTCGGTCAACGATCCACTGACCGCAGCCAACAGCCTCTATACGCTGAAATCTGCGATCGCTGGGACTGGCGGCGCGACCACGATCATCGCCCCGGGGCCACTCTGAGCGCAGGCAAGCGCCTGTGCTCGTTTTCTCCTTCTGGAATTCATATCAGTTCAAGAAAGCCTGCGGCCATCTCCAGTCGCTCGGGGTCCGCAACAACCCGCTTTACATTTTCTTCGGTGCGCCGGTTGGACTTTTAGGCAACTCCGGTATACTCAACATGGTTAATAGTGGCGTATTTACCTCGATAGACAGCCGGCGCCCAATTGAGGCGCAGAGGAGGTGTTATGCCTACTACCGTGATTTGGAAGAACGGGATTAGCGGTACTTGGCAGACCATGTCGGATTGGACTCCGTCTGTGGTGCCCGGGTCCGCGGACAGCGTCCTCATCACATCGGCGGGAACCTACACAGTCACTGACGCGCTGACCACGACCATCTATAGCCTGGCGACCGAAGCGAACGCGACACTCGATATAACCGGAGGGACGTTCACAATCACCGACGGAACCGGGTCGGGCACCAATGCTGGAACCATCGAGGTCGGAACAGGAGCGACGCTCGACATCTTACCGAGCACCGTGGCCAACACCGGGACATTGGCCAATGCCGGGTCGTTGTATCTCAACAACACGACGATCAGCGGGGGCAGCCTGACGAACGCCGGGACGGTGGATGTGACCGGCGGCGGTACCAGTACGTTCGATGGCGTCGGTGTCACCAACTCCGGTGGGACCGGGACGGTCACGGGTCCGCTGGCGCTTGATGGCAACGGCTTTTCCAGCCGGCCATTCGAATCGACGACGTCGACCAGCGTCACGTTGACGACGGCGAATGCCAACGACGTCATCATTCTGGACATTGTCCAGAATGGCACCACCGTGAGCTCGGTTTCGGATACTGCTGATCTTGTCTGGCATCAGCGCGCAGTCGCCGGTTCGGGATCGAGACACGATTTATGAGTACTACGCGATCGCGCCCAACGCGCTTTCGGCGGATGCCATCACCGTCAATTTTGCCGGGACGGCGTCTTACGTTGACCTGAATGCGTTCGGCATCAGTGGCGCGAATACGTCGTCGCCATTTGACACCTCGGTTCCAGCAACCCCCGCCAGCTCGACGGGCGCGGTGACGACCAGTAATGCCAACGATTTAATTTTTGCTGCCTATCGGTTTTCCACCGATGCTACTCCCAGCGCGGGCTCCAGCTGGACCGCGATCAACGCCAGCGGCGGCTATTATCTGTCGGAGGACCAGATCGTATCTGCCACCCAGGCCGGGCTGGTGGCGACGGCGTCTACGGCGGATGAGGACGGCGGCATCGTTGACGCCGTGCAGGCTGCTTCGAGCTCCGGCACCACAGCGGCGCTAACGGTTGTCGCCGGCTCGACGCTTGATCTCATCAGCACGACGATCAGCGGCGGCACGCTGAGCAATGCCGGGACGGTGGATGTGACCGGCGGCGGTACCAGCACGTTCAATGGGGTCGGTGTCACCAACTCCGGTGGGACCGGGACGGTCACGGGTCCGCTGGCGCTTGATGGCAACGGCTTTTCCAGCCGGCCATTCGAATCGACGACGTCGACCAGCGTCACGTTGACGACGGCGAATGCCAACGACGTCATCATTCTGGACATTGTCCAGAATGGCACCACCGTGAGCTCGGTTTCGGATACTGCTGATCTTGTCTGGCATCAGCGCGCAGTCGCCGGTTCGGGATCGGACACGATTTATGAGTACTACGCGATCGCGCCCAACGCGCTTTCGGCGGATGCCATCACCGTCAATTTTGCCGGGACGGCGTCTTACGTTGACCTGAATGCGTTCGGCATCAGTGGCGCGAATACGTCGTCGCCATTTGACACCTCGGTTCCAGCAACCCCCGCCAGCTCGACGGGCGCGGTGACGACCAGTAATGCGAACGATTTAATTTTTGCCGCCTATCGGTTTTCCACCGATGCTACTCCCAGCGCGGGCTCCAGCTGGACGGCGATCAACGCCAGCGGCGGCTATTATCTGTCGGAGGACCAGATCGTATCTGCCACCCAGGCCGGGCTGGTGGCGACGGCGTCCACGGCGGATGAGAACGGCGGCATTGTTGATGCTGTCGTGCAGGCTACCGCCGCCGCTCCAACCACAGCAGGCGCGCTGACGGTTGATGCCGGCTCGACGCTTGATCTCAACAACACGACGATCACCGGGGGTACGCTGACCAATTCCGGCACGGTGGATCAGACGGGTGGCACCAGTGCGCTCAATGGGGTTGCGGCGACCAATTACGGCCTGATGGAGGCGACCAGCGGCACGCTGACTATTGATCCCAGCACCGTGACCAACACCGGCTCGCTCGAAGCGGTAGGCGGCGGAACGCTGGATCTTCAGGGCACCAGTGTCACCAACACAAGCGGAACTGTCACGGTCGCATCGGGCTCGACCCTTGATCTCAACAACGCGACGATCACCGCGGGCACGCTGAGCAATGCCGGGACGGTGGATTCAACCGGGAACAACGCCCTCAACGCGGTTGCGGTAACCAATTCCAGCCTCCTGGAGACGACCAGCGGCACGCTGACCATTGATCCCGGCGCCGTCACCAACTCTGGCACGATTGAGGCGACGACTGGTGGGACATTCGATCTTAACGGCATCAGTGTCAGCAACAACAGCGGCACGGTGGATGTCAATAAGGGGTCTGCGCTGAACCTCAGCAGCACGACAATCACCGGAGGCATGCTGAGCAATTCCGGAGCCGTGAATTTGACCGGCGACAGTACCAGCACGCTCGACGGCGTTAGCGTCAGCGACGAGGGGGCGAGTACGGGATTGGCGCTTGATGGAAGCGGTTTTTTTGCTACCTCCTCCCCCACTTTATATGTGAACCCCATCTCCCTGCATGTCACAAGTCGCGCCAGCGTCACGTTGACAACCACGCAGCCCGACGATGTCATTGTGCTGTTCGTTGCCAACGAGGGCGCTTACCTCCTTAACGACGGCGACGACGAGTACGACGCTGATCATCTCACTTGGTACGCCGTGGGCGAAGCGGGCGTAGCCGACAACGTACCCACGGCGGCGGGGTTCTATGAATTCTATGCAATCGCGCCACAGCCGCTAACAGATGATGTTATCGGGGTCGCTTTTAACGGACCGCCCACCCAGATTGTCCTGGGTGCGTTCGCCATTAGCGGCGCAAATACGTCTGCGCCATTTGACACCAATGCCTCGGTTCCTGCCACCCCCGCCAGCTCGACCGGCTCGGTGACGACCAACAACGCGAACGATTTTATTTTTGCTGGCTATAGTTTTTCCTCCGACGCTAATCCGGGCGCAGGCTCTGGCTGGACGGCGATCAATTCGAGCGGCTACAATTTTTTGTCGGAGTACCAGATCGTATCTGCCACCCAGGCCGGGTTGGTGGCGACAGCGTCTTCAGGGGATGAGAACGGTGGGATCGTTGATGCCGTTGTGCAGGCGTCTGACACTGCGGCCGTGATGACGATCGATGCGGGCTCGACGTTGGACCTCAACAACACGACCATCACCGGCGGCGTGCTAACCAATGCCGGAGCCGTGGATGTGACTGGCGGTGGCACCAGCACGCTCAACGGCGTGACGGTCGGCACTAGTTCTCTTGCGCTTGACGGCAACGCCATCTTCAACGAGTTCGGAGAAGCCGGCGCCCTCCGGTTGGATTCGGCCAGCGTCACGTTGACGACGTCGCACGCCAACGACGTCATTATTCTGGACATTTTACAGAACGAAACCACCGTCAAATCAATTTCCGATACGGCGGACCTGAATTGGCAGCTGCGGGCTGTCGCCGGCACGGCGCCGCAGACCATCTATGAGTACTACGCGATCGCGCCCAACGCGCTTTCGGCGGATGCCATCACTGTCAATTTCAGTAGCCAGCCCACATACGTTGATTTGAATGCGTTCGGCATCAGTGACGCGAATACGTCTTCTCCGTTTGACAGCGACGTGTCGGCTCCTGCGACCCCCGCTACCTCGACCGGCTCGGTGACGACCAGCAACGCTAATGATTTTATTTTTGCCAGCTATCGTTTCTCCTCCAACTCTACGTCGCTCTACGACCAAATCCCGAGCGCAGGCCCTGGCTGGACGGCGATCAACGCGAACGGCGACTACTATCTTTCGGAGTACCAGATCGTATCTGCCACCCAGACCGGGTTGGTGGCAACGGCATCTGCGACAGAAGATGAAGATGGCGGGATAGTCGATGCCGTTGAGCAGGCTTCCGCTGTGCCCGCGGGAAAACTAATCATCGACGTGGGCTCCGCGCTCGATCTTGTGAATACGACGATCTTCGGCGACGTGTTAACCGATGCCGGGACCGTGAATGTGACCGGCGTCAGTTCCAGCACGCTCAACGGCGTGAGTGTCATCAACACCGGTGGGACCGTTACGGTCGTCTCAGCCTCGACGCTTGATCTCATCGGCACGACGATCAGCGGGGGCAGCCTGACGAACGCCGGGACGGTGGATGTGACCGGCGGCGGTACCAGCACGTTCAATGGGGTCGGTGTCACCAACTCCGGTGGGACCGGGACGGTCACGGGTCCGCTGGCGCTTGATGGCAACGGCTTTTCCAGCCGGCCATTCGAATCGACGACGTCGACCAGCGTCACGTTGACGACGGCGAATGCCAACGACGTCATCATTCTGGACATTGTCCAGAATGGCACCACCGTGAGCTCGGTTTCGGATACTGCTGATCTTGTCTGGCATCAGCGCGCAGTCGCCGGTTCGGGATCGCAGACCGATTTATGAGTACTACGCGATCGCGCCCAACGCGCTTTCGGCGGATGCCATCACCGTCAATTTTGCCGGGACGGCGTCTTACGTCGACCTGAATGCGTTCGGCATCAGTGGCGCGAATACGTCGTCGCCATTTGACACCTCGGTTCCAGCAACCCCCGCCAGCTCGACGGGCGCGGTGACGACCAGTAATGCGAATGACTTTATTTTTGCCGCCTATCGGTTTTCCTCCGACGCCACTCCCAGCGCGGGCTCCAGCTGGACGGCGATCAACGCCAGCGGCGGCTATTATCTGTCGGAGGACCAGATCGTGTCTGCCACCCAGGCCGGGTTGGTGGCGACGGCGTCCACGGCGGATGAGGACGGCGGCATCGTTGACGCCGTGCAGGCTGCCGAGCTCCGGCGCCACAGCGCGCTGACGGTTGTCGCCGGCTCGACGCTTGACCTCAACAACACGACGATCACCGGGGGCACGCTGAGCAATGCCGGTACTGTGGACGTGACCGGCGGCGGTACCAGCACGCTCAATGGGGTCAGTGTCACCAACGCCGGTGGGACCGGGACGGTCACGGGTCCGCTGGCGCTTGATGGCAACGGCTTTTCCAGCCGGCCATTCGAGTCGACGACGTCGACCAGCGTCACGTTGACGACGGCGAATGCCAACGACGTCATCATTCTGGACATTGTCCAGAATGGCACCACCGTCAGCTCGGTTTCGGATACTGCTGATCTTGTCTGGCATCAGCGCGCAGTCGCCGGTTCGGGATCGCAGACCATTTATGAGTACTACGCGATCGCGCCCAACGCGCTTTCGGCGGATGCCATCACCGTCAATTTTGCCGGGACGGCGTCTTACGTTGACCTGAATGCGTTCGGCATCAGTGGCGCGAATACGTCTTCACCGTTTGACACCTCGGTTCCAGCAACCCCCGCCAGCTCGACGGGCGCGGTGACGACCAGTAATGCCAACGATTTTATTTTTGCTGCCTATCGGTTTTCCACCGATGCTACTCCCAGCGCGGGCTCCAGCTGGACGGCGATCAACGCCAGCGGCGGCTATTATCTGTCGGAGGACCAGATCGTGTCTGCCACCCAGGCCGGGTTGGTGGCGACGGCGTCCACGGCGGATGAGAACGGCGGCATTGTTGATGCTGTCGTGCAGGCTACCGCCGCCGCTCCAACCACAGCAGGCGCGCTGACGGTTGATGCCGGCTCGACGCTTGATCTCAACAACACGACGATCACCGGGGGTACGCTGACCAATTCCGGCACGGTGGATCAGACGGGTGGCACCAGTGCGCTCAATGGGGTTGCAGTCACAAATTCGCAAACAATCGAAGCGACCAGTGGAACGTTAAGCGTTTCCGGCCCGGTCACCAATACCGGCAATCTGCTGGCCAATGGCGGCATTCTGGACATCACTGGGGCTGTGACCGGCAGCGGTATGGCGACCATCAGCGGCACCAACTCAATTCTGGAGTTCGGAGCGGCATCGGCCGAAAACACCACCTTCTCGGCCGGCGCGACCGGTCTCCTGAAACTCGATGATGTATCTGGCTTCTCTGGAACGGTGGCCGGATTGGCAAATGGTGATGGTATCGATTTGACTAACTTCCTGTTCGCGAACAATCCTACCGTTGCTGGCGTCACTGGAACTGGCGCCACAGGCTCTACGACCAATGTGACGGTGAAGGATGGCTCCCTGAGCGCCACGCTGGAACTACTCAACCAATACACCAACCAGTTCGCGGTTACCCCGACAGCTTATTCGCTCGTCGCCGATAACAACACTCCCAACCACGGCACAACGTTACAGCTCGCTACTGCGCATGCGTAG
>CAWBQV010000004.1:0-437856 GCA_963790975.1 uncultured Alphaproteobacteria bacterium | reverse complement strand
GGCGGGACGTTTACGATCGACGACGGGACCGGGTCAGGCGCCAATGCTGGAACTATCCTAGTCGGAACGGCCGCGACGCTCGATATCTTACCGGGCACGATGACCAATACCGGGATGCTCGGGACGGCGTCTGGCGGAATGCTGGACCTTTCGGGTTCCAGTGTCGTTAACTCGGATGGAACTGTTACCGTCGCTTCAGCCTCGACCCTTGATCTGAACGATGCGGCAATCACGGCAGGCACACTGAGCAATTCCGGAACGGTGGACGTGACTGGTGGAGGTACCAGCACGCTCAACGGTGTCAGTGTCAACAATGAGAAACCCAGTGCCGCATTAGCGCTTGATGGAAGCAGCTTTTATTCCGGTTCTCCCCCTTTAAGAACAAACCCAATTTCCGGCCAAATCACGACTAGCACCAGCCTCACGTTGACAACGTCGGAACCCGACGACGTCATTGTGCTGTTGGTTTACTCGCAAGGCGCACCCCTCGCTAACGACGGCGATGATGAATACGACACGGATCATCTTGATTGGCATTTTGTGGCTGAGGCCGGCGTAGGCGATAATAGTCCGACGGGTGGCGGGATCTATGAATACTATGCCATTGCACCCGTAGCGCTAACGGCGGATGTGATTGGGCTCAATTTTAATGGGGCGCTCTCTCACGTCGACATTAATGCGTTCGCCATTAGTGGTGTGAACACGTCTGCGCCATTTGATCCTAATGCCTCGGTTCCCGCCACTCCCGCCAGCTCGACTGGTTCGGTGACGACTACGAACGCGAACGATTTTATTTTTGCCGGATATGGATTTTCTACCGATGCCACTCCTAGTGCTGGTGCTGGCTGGACCGCGATCAACGCAAGTGGGTCCAATTTTCTGTCGGAGTACCAGATCGCTTCGGCCCCTCAGGCTGGGTTGGTGGCAACCGCGTCTTCTACGGATGAGGATGGTGGGATCGTCGATGCAGTAACGCAGGCCCCCGGCACGCCGGGCACGGTGACAGTCGCTGCGGGTTCGACGTTGGATCTTAGCAGCACGACCATCACCGGTGGCAACTTGGTCAATGACGGGACTGTGGATGTGACTGGCGACAGCACCAGCACACTCAACGGCGTCTCGGTCGGCACCAATCCAATCGCGCTCGACGGCAATGCGATCTTCACCGAGTTCGGAGAGGCCGTCGCCCTGCGGACAAAATCAGCCAGCATCACGTTGACAACGTCGAACGCCAACGACGTCATCATTTTGGACATTCTCCAGAACGGAACGACCGTCAGTTCGGTTTCCGATACCGATGGTTTGACCTGGAATCTGCGGGCGATCGCCGGCACGGCGCCAGACACTATTTATGAATATTACGCCATCGCGCCTACCGCACTTTCGGCGGATGCAATCACCGTCAACTTCAGCGCGCAGCCCACCTACGTGGACCTGAATGCGTTCGGCATCAGCGGGGCGAATACGTCGTCGCCGTTTGATGACAGCGTGTCGGTTCCTGCCACTCCCGCGAGCGCGACTGGCGCAGTAACGACCAGCAACGCGGACGATTTTATCTTTGCCGCCTATCGCTTTAACTCCGACTCTATTCCTGAAGCGGGCACTGGCTGGACCGCGATCAATGCAAACGGCGGTTATTATCTGTCGGAGTATCAAGTCGTGTCTACCACCCAGACAGGGCTGGCGGCAACGGCGTCCACGGCGGATGAGGACGGCGGCATCGTCGACGCCGTGCAGGCTTCGAGCTCCGGCGCCACAGCTGCGCTGATGGGCGTCGCCGCCGGCTCAATGCTCGATCTCATCAAGACGACGATCAGCGGCAACACGCTGACCAATTCCGGTACCGTGGACGTAACCGACGGTACCAGCACGCTCGACGGCGTCAGTGTCACCAACAGCGGTGGGACCGAGATGGTCACTGGCACGCTGGCGCTTGATGGTAACGTCTTCTCGAGCCGGCCGTTCGAGCCGACGACGTCGACCAGCGTCACGTTGACGACGTTGAAGGCCAACGACGTCATCATTTTGGACATTGTCCAGAACGGGACCACGGTCAGCACGGTTTCCGATACCGATGGTTTGACCTGGTATCAGCGGGCCGTCGCCGGCACTGGTCCAAATACTATTTACGAATACTACGCGATCGCGCCCAACGCGCTTTCGGCGGACGCCATCACCGTCGATTTTAGCGGGACGGCCAGTTATGCCGATCTGAATGCGTTCGGCATCAGTGGCGCTAATACGTTGTCGCCGTTCGACACCTCGGTACCTGCGACCGCTGCCACCTCGGCCGGTACGATAACGACCAGCAATGCGAATGACTTTGTCTTTGCCGCGTATCGTTTTGCCTCCGACGCCACTCCCAGCGCGGGTTCCAGCTGGACGGCGATCAACGCCGGCAGCGGCTATTATCTATCGGAATACCAGGTCGTATCTGCCCCCCAGACAGGGCTGGCGGCAACGGCGTCTACGGCGGATGAGAATGGCGGCATCGTTGATGCCGTGCAGGCGGGCTCGTCAACGACTACGACCGGAGGCACGGTGACAGTCGCCGCCGGCTCGACGCTAGATCTCAACGGCACGACAATCGCCGGTGGCAGCCTTGCGAACGCTGGGACGGTGGATGTGACTGGCGGCGGTACCAGCACGCTCGACGGCGTCAGTGTCACCAACAGCGGTGGGACCGAGATGGTCACTGGCACGCTGGCGCTTGATGGTAACGTCTTCTCGAGCCGGCCGTTCGAGCCGACGACGTCGACCAGCGTCACGTTGACGACGTTGAAGGCCAACGACGTCATCATTTTGGACATTGTCCAGAACGGGACCACGGTCAGCACGGTTTCCGATACCGATGGTTTGACCTGGTATCAGCGGGCCGTCGCCGGCACTGGTCCAAATACTATTTACGAATACTACGCGATCGCGCCCAACGCGCTTTCGGCGGACGCCATCACCGTCGATTTTAGCGGGACGGCCAGTTATGCCGATCTGAATGCGTTCGGCATCAGTGGCGCTAATACGTTGTCGCCGTTCGACACCTCGGTACCTGCGACCGCTGCCACCTCGGCCGGTACGATAACGACCAGCAATGCGAATGACTTTGTCTTTGCCGCGTATCGTTTTGCCTCCGACGCCACTCCCAGCGCGGGTTCCAGCTGGACGGCGATCAACGCCGGCAGCGGCTATTATCTATCGGAATACCAGGTCGTATCTGCCCCCCAGACAGGGCTGGCGGCAACGGCGTCTACGGCGGATGAGAATGGCGGCATCGTTGATGCCGTGCAGGCGGGCTCGTCAACGACTACGACCGGAGGCACGGTGACAGTCGCCGCCGGCTCGACGCTAGATCTCAACGGCACGACAATCGCCGGTGGCAGCCTTGCGAACGCTGGGACGGTGGATGTGACTGGCGGCGGTACCAGCACGCTCGACGGCGTCAGTGTCACCAACAGCGGTGGGACCGAGACGGTCACTGGCACGCTGGCGCTTGATGGTAACGTCTTCTCGAGCCGGCCGTTCGAGCCGACGACGTCGACCAGCGTCACGTTGACGACGTTGAAGGCCAACGACGTCATCATTTTGGACATTGTCCAGAACGGGACCACGGTCAGCACGGTTTCCGATACCGATGGTTTGACCTGGTATCAGCGGGCCGTCGCCGGCACGGGTCGCAAACACTATTTATGAATACTACGCGATCGCGCCCAACGCGCTTTCGGCGGACGCCATCACCGTCAATTTTAGCGGGACGGCCTGTTATGCCGACCTGAATGCGTTCGGCATCAGTGGCGCGAATACGTTGTCGCCGTTTGACACCTCGGTACCTGCGACCGCTGCCACCTCGGCCGGTACGATAACGACCAGCAATGCGAATGACTTTGTCTTTGCCGCCTATCGTTTTGCCTCCGACGCCACTCCCAGCGCGGGTTCCAGCTGGACGGCGATCAACGCCAGCGGCGGCTATTATCTATCGGAGTACCAGATCGTATCTGCCCCCCAGGCAGGGCTGGTGGCAACGGCGTCTACGGCGGATGAGAACGGCGGCATCGTTGATGCCGTGCAGGCTGCTCGTCGAGCTCCGGCACCGCAGCTGCGCTGACGGTTGCCGCCGGCTCGACGCTTGATCTCAACAGCACGACGATGAGCGGCGGCACGCTGACCAATTCCGGCACGGTGGATCAGACGGGTGGCACCAGTGCGCTCAATGGGGTTGCGGTCACAAATTCGCAAACAATCGAAGCGACCAGTGGAACGCTAAGCGTTTCCGGCCCGGTCACCAATACCGGCAATTTGCTGGCCAATGGTGGCATTCTGGACTTTACCGGGGCGGTGACCGGCAGCGGCATGGCGACCATCAGCGGCACCAACTCAATTCTGGAGTTCGGAGCGGCATCGGCCGAAAACACCACCTTCTCGGCCGGCGCGACCGGTCTCCTGAAACTCGATGATGTATCTGGCTTCTCTGGAACGGTGGCCGGATTGGCAAATGGTGATGGTATCGATCTGACTAACTTCCTGTTCGCGAACAATCCTACCGTTACTGGCGTCACTGGAACTGGAGCCACGGGCTCTACGACCAATGTGACGGTGAAGGATGGCTCCCTGAGCGCCACGCTGGAACTACTCAACCAATACACCAACCAGTTCGCGGTTACCCCGACAGCTTATTCGCTCGTCGCCGATAACAATACTCCCAACAACGGCACAACGTTACAGCTCGCTACTGCGCATGCGTAGTAATCACGATCCGATGTTTCCCTCTATAACATCGTATTAGGCATGGAACGCCTTATAAGAGCTGCCAACTAACCGGCCATTGCATATGACCGACCGTGATTTTTGAAGACTCGGACTCTGATTGGAATTTGGATCCGAATTCAAAAGCGAGGACATCCCATCGACGGTCATACGTCGTCCGTCCATCTCCGAGCCCGACGGAGATGGTGTAGAGACCACCGACAAGAGGCATTTGGCGTACCACGAAACGTATGACCCCGGATGTCGGCTCTTCTTCTGAATGTTGCCTTTTTGGAACATAAAATCTGGATCCAAATATTGGACTTCCAAAGCTCGTGTTTATCGCAAAGGAGGCAACAATAGAATCCAAGGGAAATGGAGACCAGAAGCCGATATCGACGACCAAATCGTCGGCCTTTAGTGCGTTGCGGTCCATCGATACGGATGTAATTGACGGCGTTGCGCGTTGCCCGCCAAAACTGTCGCTGCCATAAACCTCATGTAGCGAAGTATATTGCTTCAGAATATCATCGATCTTTCCGTCCGATACGACGGACCCGTTCTTGAGAAGAAGTCCGCGTTTGCAAAGAGTAAGCAGTGCACTGGTGTTGTGACTAATGAAAATCACCGTATGGCCTTCTCCGGTCGCAATAAATTCAAGCTTCTCAAGGCATTTTCTTTGAAACGCTGCATCACCTACCGCCAAAACCTCATCGACCAAAAGTATATCGGGCTCCAGGTGTGCTGCGACTGCAAACGCCAGTCGAACATACATGCCCGATGAATAACGCTTAACCGGCGTGTCGAGAAACCGCTCGACATCGGCAAAGGCAACAATTTCGTCAAATCTTGTTCGGATATCGCCTTGGGTCATCCCAAGGATCGCACCATTGAGAAAGATGTTCTCACGACCAGTTAGTTCAGGATGAAAGCCGGTGCCTACTTCAAGAAGGCTTGCGACGCGCCCTCGCACTTGAATTCGTCCCCTGGTCGGTTCGACAATCCGACTAAGAATCTTGAGAAGTGTACTCTTGCCGGAACCGTTGCGACCGACGACACCAAGCACGTCGCCTCGATCGACCCTAAAATTAACGTCCTTCAGCGCCCAAAACTCTTCAACATCATCTTTTTTCACAATACTGCGTCCGCGAGCCAGTTCACCGGTTCTGCGGACAAACTTTCGAATTTCAAGTCCAATGAAATCGCGAAAAGAATGGTACCTTTGACGCTGCGCTGATTGATGGCCAATCAGATAGCACTTCGAAATGTTTTCCACGGAGATTACCGAGTCTGACATTACTATTTGCCTATGTCGAACGGATAATGAATCCGCCATGTGATTCTAGCGAGGTCGCGCGCCTCATATCGCCTCAGATTATTCCATCTGTCAGAAGCCGGCTACCCGCCCGCCCGAGCAGCATGTCTATCCTCAATGACACGAGTACACATTTGCGCATGCGGCCAGAACCCGGCGACATCATGTCCACCTTACCAAAAGCGGAATTCGTCGGCTCGAATTTCTCGAATTGTCAAGGCCGACAGGACGCGGACATTGCGGAACGTCCGCTAAGTGCTGAGAACGGACATCGCGGCCTGTTTAAGCGACCTCCGCTTAGCCCCTAACAGCGGACTAAGTCGGACATCGTTGCTAAGTGCCGTTTCATCTCAGGCCCAATTCCGTTACCATGAATGAGTCCAATAAGTCAGGAGGCTTGCCTTGGGAAAAAGCAAACGTGCTTCACTCGGCGTGAGACGCATCCCGTCTTTCAGGAGAAACTTCCGGAATCGCCAATGAATCGGATTTTGATGGTCTAATGGATACCATATGTCAGCAGGGAGAAGTTCAATGCGTCCTGCTCTTATTCTCGCCGAAACGTGTTTTGGCAGGCTCGCGATGATCGTTCCCGTTCGAGCGCGTACTTTTTGTTCAGGCTCCGATCGATAATAATGAAAGGCTTCATGCAAAAGATATGGCCCAGTTGTGAATTCTGGCCCAGCTTTTCTAATTTCTTCGTCGCTCCCCAAGCGTTCTACTTTTTCAATCATTATTGCAACGACAAGAAGCCAGAATAGTTGAAAAGGCTTGGAAGCCATTATAGCGTTTGGAATCGAATCCACGAAGCTTAAGTTGGACCTCATTTGGCCAAGTATCACATCTCCCGAAAAAGGCCTCGGCAACAGCGGGCCCAAACACTCCGTGTCCATGTCTGCATACACGCCGCCATAGAGAAAAAGAAAAAAAGGACGGACAGCGTCGGCACGAAAAATGCCAGCCGGCAATTTTTTGTAAGTGGGAAGAAACCAAGAAAAGTTATCTGCGATGAATTCGTCGTTATCAGCGTCGTCCCACAGCACATACTGAAACTCAGGGTTGTTTTTGAAAAATGTGTCTCGCCAATACCGATAGTTAGGCGGAATATCGACACGGCTTTTCCAGGTCTGGAAAACGACTCTGGGAATCTCTTCGCTATTGATCGGCTCTGGTGGTACTTCCTTGGGGATCGGCAAAAAAGTTTGCTCGCCAGCCGATGGGGACGGCCGATCGACAACGCTGTTCGCTGCAATCTCATGCCGCACGAAAGAGCTAATGTAATAGCGAACAACTCGAATAAAGGATGGATGCGTCATCCCTCGCAGCAAGCGTGTGGTTCGATCCGAGAACCAATTAGCCCTCAGTAGAGCTCCGCTCTTAATTTGTCGAAGCCCGTCCTTAATTTGTCGTAGGTTTAGGTCGTAGCTTACCTCTAGCGCCTTTAGGTGGCGCAGCCTCGGTGCTCGGTTTCTCTGCAAGCGGCTTCGAGCGCCCGCACCTTCTAGAAGTGCTCCCAGGTCAAAGAAGGCCAGCGGTTTGCTTTCACACGTAGATACAAATACATTCAGGGCTTCGCTAACATCGATACCCTTCGGACCGCCTTCTTCAGGGTTCTGTCGTCCATCAGGGCCAAATTGTCCGCGGAAAAAATCCTCATCATTTAGAACCCTAAATGATAGAAGTGGATTACGAAGGCCTCGCCAGTCTGAGTTGCCCTTCTCGTAGATATTCACATACGGCGAGCCAGCATCGGCAACGAGAATAAAGCGACCGTCCGACGTGAACCGCAAACCATGGGGGTAGCTGACGCGCCGCAACACACCAGCCGGAGGGGAAAACTCATTCAGGGATGGATTGTTTTCATAAACGAAAACGGCATGGGTATTGTGGCTACTAACGGCAATCCATTCCCTTCCCTTGCTCACGCATATGCTGTCCGGAACGTTCAACCATTTCTTTAAGAAGACCTCACTGCTGTTGCTTTTATGTCCAGCGCTATAATCTAATGGATGCCTCGTAACGGAGTTTGCGTAGTTGTTGCATATTAGCGCCTCATCAAGACCTCGCTCGTTCCTGATAACTGCTACCGATCCCGGCGCTAAAATATCGTCCGAACGGATGATCGCAAAGGGCTCCAGTTCGAAGCTTCCCGTTGCATTCAGCGGGAGTTTGAAAATACATGGCTGTCCATCTCGATTTGCGACCAGAATTTTTTCGTCGTCGATAAAATCAAGTCCATGGGGACGCTTGAGAGAGGTGGATGAGATTTCAGCCACGTCAGTCAAAGCAATGCGTTTCGAATTTTTAAATCCCTCAATGGAAACCTCGAAAACAGTAATTTTATTTTTCCAAAATCCTGCAACGGCAAGGCGCCGATTGCTGGGTGAAAATTTGACGTCCTCTGTCCGTCCCAAAGAAAGTACAGCGTTACGCACATGTTGAGGCGCCGAATAATCAATTTGAGGCGCAACGTCGTCGATTTGCATGCAGCCAACTCCGAAACCTAAGTAGTCCTTCCCGCCGGTCACTGTCATACCTTAACCCAGAGTGAGGGCAGGTGTCGATGCAAGCCGTGACACTGCCGACACGATTGGGCAAGAGCGCGCCGATCACGAGCTGCCCCCGTCGCCTCATTGGCTTTATCGTCAAATTGAGGACCAAACCTTGGCAGGCCACAATAGCAGACGTTGCATGACCAACTCTGGACGGCATACGGCTGCCGTTTATAAGTCCGCGCCCTAGATCTCGCGAATTTCAGCCGTAAACGTGTCGCAAATCCAAAGCTCTGCGAGCCACAACAATCTTTGACCAATTCTTTGAAAAGGAGCACCTGCGAATAAATTCAAGCCATCGGCGGGCATACTACGCATGCGCAGTAGCGAGCTGTAACGTTGTGCCGTGGTTGGGAGTGTTGTTATCGGCGACGAGCGAATAAGCTGTCGGGGTAACCGCGAACTGGTTGGTGTATTGGTTGAGTAGTTCCAGCGTGGCGCTCAGGGAGCCATCCTTCACCGTCACATTGGTCGTAGAGCCTGTGGCTCCAGTTCCAGTGACGCCAGTAACGGTAGGATTGTTCGCGAACAGGAAGTTAGTCAGATCGATACCATCACCATTTGCCAATCCGGCCACCGTTCCAGAGAAGCCAGATACATCATCGAGTTTCAGGAGACCGGTCGCGCCGGCCGAGAAGGTGGTGTTTTCGGCCGATGCCGCTCCGAACTCCAGAATCGAGTTGGTGCCGCTGATGGTCGCCATGCCGCTGCCGGTCACAGCCCCAGTAAAGTCCAGAATGCCGCCATTGGCCAGCAAATTGCCGGTATTGGTGACCGGGCCGGAAACGCTTAGCGTTCCACTGGTCGCTTCGATTGTTTGCGAATTTGTGACCGCAACCCCATTGAGCGCACTGGTGCCACCCGTCTGATCCACCGTGCCGGAATTGGTCAGCGCACCGCCGGTGATCGTCGTGCCGCTGAGATCAAGCGTCGAGCCGGCGACAACCGTCAGCGCGCTCCGGTGCCGGAGCGTCGACGAGCAGCCTGCACGGCATCAACGATGCCGCCGTTCTCATCCGCCGTAGACGCCGTCGCCACCAGCCCTGTCTGGGTGGCAGACACGATCTGGTCCTCCGATAGATAATAGCCGCCGCTGGCGTTGATCGCCGTCCAGCTGGAGCCCGCGCTGGGAGTAGCATCGGTGGAAAACGATAGGCGGCAAAGACAAAGTCATTCGCATTGCTGGTCGTTATCGTACCGGTCGAGGTGGCAGCGGTCGCAGGAACCGAGGCTGTCAAACGGCGATAATGTGTTCGCGCCACTGATGCCGAACGCATTGAGGTCAGCGTAGGTGGCCGTCCCGGTAAAATCGACGGTGATGGCGTCCGCCGAAAGCGCGTTGGGCGCGATCGCATAGTACTCATAAATCGTGTCTGGATCCCGTGCCGGCGACGGCCCGCAGATACCAGGTCAAACCATCGGTATCGGAAACCGAGCCGACCGTGGTCCGTTCTGGACAATCTCCAGAATGATGACGTCGTTGGCCTTCGATGTCGTCAACGTGACGCTGGTCGACGTCGTCGACTCGAACGGCCGGCTCGAGAAGCCGTTACCATCAAGCGCCAGCGTGCCAGTGACCGTCTCGCCAATGTTGGTGACACTGAGCCCATTGAGCGTGCTGGTACTGCCGCCGGTCACGTCCACCGTCCCGGCGTTCGTCAGCGCTGCCCCCGCTCATCGTCGTGCTGCTAAGATCTAGCGTCGAGCCGGCGTTGATCGTTACAGCCCCGGCAGTCCCGCCCGAATTAGTCGCGCTCACGCTATTGAGTGTACTGGTACTGCCGCCGGTCACGTCCACGGTACCGGCGTTCGTCAGGCTGCCCCCGGTGATCGTCGTGCCGTTGAGATCTAGCGTCGAGCCGGCGACGACTGTCAGCGCAGCTGTGGCGCTAGTCGTTGACGAGCCCGCCTGCACGGCGTCAACGATGCCGCCGTTCTCATCCGCCGTAGACGCCGTCGCCACCAGCCCTGTCTGGGTCGCAGACGTGATCTGGTACTCCGATAGATAATAGCCGCCGCTGGCGTTGATCGCCGTCCAGCTGGAGCCCGCGCTGGGAGTAGCATCGGAGGCAAAACGATAGGCGGCAAAGACAAAGTCATTCGCATTGCTGGTCGTTATCGTACCGGTCGAGGTGGCAGCGGTCGCAGGAACCGAAATTGCTGTCAAACGGCGATAATGTGTTCGCGCCACTGATGCCGAACGCATTGAGGTCAGCGTAGGAGGCCGTGCCGGTAAAATTGACCGTGATGGCATCCGCCGACAGCGCGGTGGGCGCGATCGCGTAATACTCATAAATCTGTCTGGATCCCGTGCCGGCGACCGCCCGCTGATGCCAGATCAAACCAGCCGTATCGGCAACCGAGCTGACCGTGGTTCCGTTCTCGACGATCTCCAGAATGATGACGTCGTTGGCCTTCGTGTCGTCAACGTGACGCTGGTCGACGTCGTCGACTCGAACGGCCGGCTGGAGAAGCCGTTACCATCAAGCGCCAGCGTGCCAGTGACCGTCTCGGTCCCACTGTTGGTGACACTGACGCCCGTTGAGCGTGCTGGTACTGCCGCCGGTCACATCCACCGTCCCGGCGTTCGCTCAGGCTGCCCCCGGTGATCGTCGTGCCGTTGAGATCCAGCGTCGAGCCGGCGGCGACTGTCACCGTGCCTCTCGGTCGTAGTCGTTGACGAGCCCGCCTGCACGGCATCAACGATGCCGCCGTTCTCATCCGCCGTAGACGCCGTTGCCACCAGCCCTGTCTGGGTCGCAGACGTGATCTGGTATTCCGATAGATAATAGCCGCCGCTGGCGTTGATCGCCGTCCAGCTGGAGCCCGCGCTGGGAGTAGCATCGGTGGAAAACCGATAGGCGGCAAAGACAAAGTCATTCGCATTGCTGGTCGTTATCGTACCGGTCGAGGTGGCAGCGGTCGCAGGAACCGAGGTGTCAAACGGCGAAAATGTGTTCGCACCACTGATGCCGAACGCATTGAGGTCAGCGTAGGAGGCCGTCCCGCTAAAATTGACGGTGATGGCGTCCGCCGAAAGCGCGTTGGGCGCGATCGCATAGTACTCATAAATGTGTCTGGATCCCGTGCCGGCGACGGCCCGCTGATACCAGGTCAAACCATCGGTATCGGAAACCGAGCTGACCGTGGTTCCGTTCTCGACAATCTCCAGAATGATGACGTCGTTGGCCTTCGTCGTCGTCAACGTGACGCTGGTCGACGTCGTCGACTCGAACGGCCGGCTCGAGAAGCCGTTACCATCAAGCGCCAGCGTGCCAGTGACCGTCTCGGTCCCACCGCTGTTGGTGACACTGACGCCCGTTGAGCGTGCTGGTACTGCCGCCGGTCACATCCACCGTCCCGGCGTTCGCTCAGGCTGCCCCCGGTGATCGTCGTGCCGTTGAGATCCAGCGTCCCAGCCGGTCGTCGCCTCCAGTGTGCCGGTATTAGTGAGCGTGCCCGGTAGAATATCGAGCGTAGCCCCACCTTCGACCTGGATGGTTCCCGCGTTAGCGTCGGATCCGGTTCCGTCAGTAATGGTGAACGTGCCGCCGGTGATGTTAAGCGTTGCGTTCGCCGCAGTTACGACGGTGTCAACCGTCGTGGTCTGCGGGTCCGTAACGGTAGAGATTCCTGAGGGTAAGATAAAAACGTTGTTATTAGCGCCTGGCACCAATGACGGCGTCCAATCCGATGCGGTCTGCCATGTCCCGCTGACGCCGTTGGCCCAGATCACCGCAGGCAGCGCCGTATTTTCAATCACCGTGAACGTGCCGGAGGCGACGGTTTGATTGCCTGACTGATCCGTAAGCCGCGCTGTAAGATTATAGGTGGTGCTGTTCGTGAGAAGGCCGGTTTGCACGGTAGCAAAGCCGTTATCGATGTCGGCACTGGTGAGCGTGTACGAGATGCCGAGTGGCGTGCTGGTGTCGGTTCCGTCGTAGAGCTGCATTGTGTCCCCGGCCAATGCGCCGGTGCCGCTCAGGCTCACCTGCACGGTTGGATCGGGATCGTTGGTGGAGGCGCCGTTGCTAATTGCGCCAGCATCGCCAGTCACCGAAGTGATTGTCGGCGCCACAAGCGGAGCCCAGCTCAATAGCTCGTAAGGATTTGAAAGCCATGCCGTTGCTTCGGCATCAGTCCAAGCGGTGCCGGCGATGAAGCCGGAAAACACCGGGCCGTTGAAGCTATTATAGTTGATCCCCGTTTGGACGTGGTAAACGCTACCAAACATAATTTGGTTTTCGCCGTCGTGACCAATACCATAAGTGCTGTCGGCTGAAACGGTCGCTTCAGCAATTAAAACGCCGGGAGAACCGCCGCTTGCGGCAAAAAACTTAACGATACCAGAGCCGTCGGAAGTGTTTTCGACAGTACAAATTAGTGAAACAATTGTGCCGTAACTTCCAAAATTGTATTGGCCAATATCGTCTGCAACACCGTCGTTATTTATTTCGAGTTCAACCGTAGGAGTGTTTCCTCCGGTTGTTGTGAAAGCTTCATTCCAGTACGGAGCGCTCTTCTGCCGCGTACGCCGGCCTTCCAAATATAAGCCCTTGAACGCCGACGGTGGGGCCAAGTTCCACGAACGTGCAGCCAAAGGTAAAGCCTGCTCCAGGTCCAGCGTCAGCAAGATCTAAAGCATTTTGAATTGTACTACCGGCGTCCTGATAAACGCTATTGTTGACGTTGGCGTAATAGCCATCACCAGCAACCAAGTTTTGGTTGTCCCAGTCTATGCCGCTTCCATAACTGGTGCTTATGGTTGGCGGATTGGAACTTGCGGCAATCAGAGGTGGACCACCAGGAGCAACATCGACAATAGTGCCGTTGCCAAGATCGACACCATAGAACAACATGTCGGCGGCAAGTGGATTGCCACTTTGAAAGGTTGGCAGGCCATTTGGTTTAACGAGCCCTATGGTCATTAGCCAGTACCTTTCTCAACCGCGCGGCTTCTCGACTGACCCTCGGTCAAAAGCGTAACCCACGATTTCTTGACTCGCGAAGTGCTAAAGCAGAGCCCACGACGCTAACAGAGAGTAGCGAATTCTGCTCTTCGCTGCCTCGTCCCTGCTTGCCGGCTCGGACGACGTTGGTCGCACACATTGAAGAGCGGCGGTCGAAACGCTTTGGATCGTCGAATATATAAAGACGATACGCCGGGCGATCCGCAGATGGCTCAAACAGCGCTGTCTGAGAAGTCCGCTCTCCCGTGGGTAGGATTATAAGAACTCGATAATCGCAGTTATACCGCCTGTTGCTCTTGCGCAAACGTATCTTCTCCAAGCTGCGGAAAAACTCGCCAATGTCAGTGGCGGCGGGGCAGCACGTCGAAACGGTCTCGGTCAAGGCTATGTTAATCTAATTTGTGGCCAAAGTAACCAAGGTCTGCATCCCCAAGGATAGGTTGCGTCGAATTACAATTTTAAATTGTATAAGATTGAGATCTCTCCTCGACATTTCACCAGATTTTAGAGGCCTTTCTAAAATAAAGCAAAATCTCACCAATTTTGTCGCCGACTTGAAGTGTAATTGCTATCCATGCTTTATGTTACGTAACGGAACGTGGTGCGCGCCGCGGCCGACGAACTGGCAGGCAGGTTTACGCCGGACATAAATGGTACGAGAAGCCTTCGTCGACTGGGAAGATTCCGTTGCATTGTCGCCGCCAGTTACAGAAATGGTGAAGTTACGCTATGCTTTTAGCCCAAAGTCCGAGCTTAATTCCGGGACCTCACGATCCAACCCGACCGGATGTCTCGGAAACGCTTCTTCATACGTGCTTGGGCTTAGTACGCCGACAGATTTGGGTCATCCTCTCGTGCCTCGTTCTGGCCGCGTTCGCGGGCGCATTGTACGTGTCGATCGCGCAACCTGTTTTCACCGCATCGGCCACGATGCTGATGGATCCGCGCAAAGGTGGCGTCCAAGAGAAATCGGTGTTGGGCGATGCAGTGCCAGGCGATGCCGGGTGGATTGACAGCCAACTTGGCATCTTGAATCTGGAAAAGGGAAAAATCGGCCAATCGGTAGCCGAGGAGTTGCTATCAGGAAAGGACCAGACGCCAGCTAAAGACGCATCAGGCGGCAGTACTAATCCGGAAGCGTCAACCACAAAACCAGACGAGCAACTCGTGCAACAAATGGCGGGAGCAATTGCCGGCGGGTTGGACGTTAAACGTGTCGGTCTTAGCTATCTCATCGCGATAAGTTATTCTGCCTCTAGCCAAGCTGAGGCAATTAAGATCGCAAACGCATCGGCCGATGCGTTTGTCCGGATTGAATTGCAACAAAAATATGAGACGCTTCGCCAGGCAAGCGATTGGCTCTTGCAGCGATATCAGGCCTTAGGCGATCAAGCCACTGCGGCCGACCGTGCGGTTGTAGAATTCAAATCCAAACATAATATCGTTACCGCCGGCGGACAACTCATCAGCGACCAGCAGATGACTGAAGTCAACAACCGCCTTGGCGAGGCCCGCGCGAAAGTTGCCGATGATCAGGCGAAGCTCAGTCAAATCGAAGCGGTGCTGAAAGACCAAGATAATAGCGGTACGGTTGATGCTACGGTGTCCGACGCATTGCAGGATCCGATCATCACACGGTTACGGTCCGAATATCTCGATCTCGTCAACAGAGAAGGCCGACTGGTCTAAGCGCTTTGGAAAGGATCACCTAGCGGTTGTAAATCTTCGCAACCAAGAACAGGAAATTCGTTCTTCCACTCACGAAGAGCTCGGGCGTATTGCGGAATCTTTCAAGAGTGATCTCGAGATTGCCAAAAAGAACGAACAGGAATTGGAGAAGCAACTTCAGGACATCGTATCGGAAATTCCGAATAACGCTCAGATACAATTGCGCGCGCTCGATAGCTCGGCCAAAAGTTATCACACCTTCTATGATAATTTTCTCACGACGTACACCGAATCGGTACAGCAAGAGACGTCTCCATTTCCAGACACTCAAGTAGTTTCATACGCGACCTGGGCTTATCCAAGTAATCCATCGACGGCCAGAGTTATAACATTAGCACTATTGGCAGGAGCCGCTCTCGGTATTGGTATCGGGATGCTTCGCGAGGCAACTGATCGTTCGTTCCGCACTAGCAAACAAGTGCTAGCTGCCCTGCGAGTGAATTGCCTCGCCTTGATCCCTCTCGTGAAGAATGAAGCGGATGATAGGTCTTCAGGTAGTCAAGAGTACATCCGTGAGCCGAATGCCTCGAAATTCACGCGCACTTCAACGTTGCGATTTGTAACAGAAGCGCCATTCTCCCGGTTTGCCGAGGGGATCAAATCTGTCAAGTTGGCCATAGATCTGCGTGGTGATTGCAATTCGTCAAAGATCATTGGACTGACCTCGTCCGTTCCACGTGAGGGCAAGTCTACCATTGCTGCGGCATTGGCGGCATTTGCGGCACACGTCGGCGGACGGGCCATTCTGGTCGACTGCGACCTGCGAAAACCTGCGCTCTCGCGATCGCTTTTTCCGAACGCTCCCGGAATTAAGGAAGTAATTTTCGGGCAACAGTCACTTGAGAAAGCAATTTTGCACGACCCCGTTTCCAAGTTATCATTCTTGCCTGCTGGCAATGTTTCGCAATTATCGAATACTAGTGAGATTCTTGCGAGTGATCGGATGAAAGCTATTTTCGATATGCTGAAAACGAAATACGACTACATTGTTGTCGATTTATCGCCGCTGGCGCCAGTGGTTGATGTTCGCGCGACCACGAGCTTCATTGATTTCTATATTTTCGCTGTGGAATGGGGACACACAAATATCCATGTGGTCCAGGAAGCACTCCAGGAGACGCACGGGATTCACGATAATCTTCTCGGGATCGTGTTAAACAAGGTCAATATGAAGACCGTTGCCCGATATGAAGGCGGTAGTTCGAAGTATTATCGCAACAAACATTTTGCCGACTACGGCTATACCGACTGAGACGGCTCGACATCGACTGTTCCGAGATCGCGAATGTGGAACCAGCAACAGAAGTCGAGCCCTATAAAATCGACCCACCAATTGCGATTGGCCAACTCCGGAGCTCACTCCAGCTTGCGCGCCGAGTTGCGCGAGCTTCCGGCATCTTCCTCTAGCCAATCAATGCTTTTCTACGTCGTCGATTGGCTGCCGCCGGATTTCGGCGCCGTTGGTCAGTATGGCATGATCTTTGCACGTGAAATTGCGGAGAAAGGCCGCAATGTGTGTCTTATAGGGTTGACGAGTGGCGCGAGCCATACGGTCAGCGAAGTAGTTGGCGACGGTAGCTTGTTCGAGATCAAACGTCTGTTTGCCAAGCGATATGATAAGGCCGGATTGGTCAATCGCCTGACCTGGTCGTTACGAATGAACTTGAGGTTGAGCTTGGCGGTGATCCGCGATCCGCGATCACGCGGTGCGGAGGTCCTGTTTACGGGTTCGCCGCCATTCATGTTGTTCTTCATATTTTTAGTCAAATGGCTGCGGGGCGTGCGACTGGTTTATCGGATTACCGATTTTTATCCCGAGGTTCTTATAGCGGCGTGGGGCAGGCGATCGGTGGCGATAGCACTCTTTGAGCGGATTACATGGTTTCTACGAAAGCATGTAGACGCATTCCAAGTTCTTGGCGAAGATCAGCGCCGGTTGTTAGTTGCCGGTGGAATTTCGCCCGAGCGGATAGCCCTTAAACGAGATGTTGCGCCAGCATCATTTTCCTCAGTCGCAAAACCCGCGGCACGTCCGGCCGAATTGGCAGGCCAAATGGTGCTGCTATATTCTGGGAATTACGGTGTAGCGCATGAGATCGACACGGTCGTTGCTGGCCTCATCCGGCATCAGAGAGAGGGCTGTGGCAGGTTTGCACTATGGGTGAACGCATCGGGATCCGGCGTTCACACCGTTGTTAAGGAGCTCAGTGCAGCTGGAGTCTCATTTGCGCGTACCGCGCCAGTGTCACTCGATCAATTGCCAGCCCTGCTGGCCACAGCAGATGTGCACCTAATTACACTGCGTCCCGGCTTCGCCGGGTTGGTCTTGCCATCCAAGCTCTACGGCTGTCTCGCCTCGGGTCGTCCGATCCTATTTGTGGGACCGAAAGACTCGGATGTTCACCTGTTATGCCAGCACAGAAAAAATTTGCTTTATGAATATGTTGAGCCGGGCGACAGCGCAGCATTTGCGGCGGCCTTGGATCGCCTTGCGCACTCTATAAGTAATCGGAAGAGTTAGCGGTGAGGACACTATTATCAACCCGGAATACTATCGGTTAGGTTAATAAATACTGCTCTGATAGTTCGATTAGGTTAATGAATACTGCTCTAATTATTGACACTATGATATATACGATATATGTATCAATGATGTGTCTGTCGTGAACGCAAGGGGCTTTTCGTGTCTGTTCTTGTCGCAGGTGCCGGTGGGTTTATTGGCGGGCAATTTGTCCGAGTCCTTTTGGATCGGGGGGTCGACGTTCGCGCGGTTGACCGAAAGCCGCTGGAAGAGTGGTACTATAGTTCACCGTCCGCGGAAAACTTGGTTTGCGACCTGAAGGAAAAAGAATCCTGCCAGAGGGCAACCGCGGGTGCTGAGCATGTCTATAATTTTGCCGCGGACATGGGTGGCATGGGATTTATCGAGCACAACAAGGCCCTGTGCATGCTGTCGGTGCTCATCAACACCCATCTGTTGATGGCATCGTGCGATAACGGCGTGAAGCGATATTTCTTTGCATCCTCGGCCTGCGTTTATCCCGATTATCGTCAAAAGAAGACAGATGTTGAAGCACTCAAGGAAACCGACGCCTATCCGGCTATGGCGGAGGACGGCTATGGTTGGGAAAAGCTATTCAGTGAGCGCATGTGCCGTCACTTTCGCGAAGATTTTGGGTTGGAAACTCGCGTCGGGCGCTATCACAACGTCTACGGGCCGTACGGTACATGGGATGGTGGCCGGGAGAAGGCCCCGGCGGCTATCTCCCGCAAGGTGGCAATGGCGATCATAAATGGCAAACACGAAATCGAAATATGGGGCGACGGCGAACAAACCCGAAGCTTCATGTACATCGATGATTGTTTGAAGGGATCTGAGCTTCTCATGCATTCGAATTTCGATGAGCCGTTGAATATCGGCAGCGATGAGATGGTCAGCATTAATGAACTCGTTGATCTCGTTGAGTCGATTGCGGGCGTCACCTTGAAGCGAAAGTATCAACTGGATGCACCGACAGGGGTGCGTGGCCGCAACAGTGATAATACTAAAATTCGGCAAATTTTTCGTTGGGCGCCTTCGATAGCACTTGCTGATGGAATGGAGCAAACCTACCGGTGGGTCTACGATCAAGTTAAAGCTCGCGCCGAAGGCCGGGCGTTTGTTGCTGCATATGAATAGCTCGGCTTTGACCTGCCGCTTCGGGACGCTGGCGTTGGCAGGAAATGAGAGGTGGTTTCTAGTTCATACCTTGCCTAGAAGCGAGCGGCGGGCGCAGCTGCACCTCGAGGCGCAGGGCTTCAGGACGCACCTTCCTGAGATTTCAAAGACGATCCGCCATGCCCGAAAGCTCCGAACGGTACATGCGCCGCTCTTTGCGCGCTACTTGTTCACGATCCTCGATCTCGGGTGCGATCCCTGGCTGTCGGTACGGAGCACATTCGGCGTTTCATCATTGTTTACTTGCGACGGCCGGCCAGTCCCTGTTCCTGAGGGGGTCGTGGAGGCCCTCGTGGAGCAAGCTGGGCGGGGTAGTCTGGTTCTCTGTGACGGCCTACAGAAGGGTCAGCGGGCGCGCATTCTATCTGGACCATTTGTTGACTTCGTGGGGACGCTCGAGCGGCTCGACGAGAACGGTCGCGTGCGCATCTTAATCGGGATGATGGGGACTGCGGTACCTGTCGCGGTTGATCGTTCTAGACTGATGCCCGCGGCATGAAATCTGCAATGCGCATAGGCGCGTTGCTTCGTGGGGACTACAACCAGCGGGTGAAGTGATTCACCCGCAAGGCGGTAGTTTGCCTAGAAGCCAAAGCGACCCGGCGGAAATCGCGAATTAATGTCCGAACTACGAAGACTTTCAAATCAGGAACTCGCCGTTGCGCGTTATCCTACTAGGATAGCCCACCGTTACCGAAGCCCAAACTTAGCATGCACGCGATATGAACATTGATCGGCAGAATGCACGATTGAAGGCCAACGCTTCCGCGTTGCAGCCGGCCGGCGGAACGGAACCTATAAAAGCGGAGCCGTCAGAAGCCGAGTTTTTGGCTTTGCCGCTACAGGAGATTGTGATCGAGCCTGGTGGCCGGGACCGCCATTATTGGCTGGACCTCTGGCGCTATCGGGAACTCTTTCGCGTGTTGGCGTGGCGCGACATATCAGTGCGTTATAAGCAAACGGTGTTTGGTGCTGCATGGGCATTGATCAGGCCGCTTCTGACGATGCTCGTCTTTACTGTCGTATTTGGGACCATCGCACGACTGCCATCGCGAGGCGCTCCGTACGCACTCTTAGTATTTGCAGGAACACTGCCATGGATGTTGTTCTCCACCGCATTGACCGATGCCTCAAATAGTTTGGTCAGCAACGCGAACTTGATAAGCAAAGTGTATTTTCCGCGCTTAATAATACCTAGCGCAGCAGTTATGGTGAGCCTCGTAGACTTTCTTGTCAGCCTCGCCATCTTGGTGGCGCTGATGATGTGGTATCGATATGCTCCTGGGTGGCAGATCCTGCTGTTGCCAGTTTTCGTCACTATTGCATTCGTCGCGAGTCTTGGGCCATCACTCTGGATAACAGCGCTTAATGTCAAATATCGAGATTTCCGGTACGTAATTCCATTCATTGTCCAGTTCGGGCTCTATGTTTCACCGGTGGGATTTAGTTCAAGCGTAATACCCAATCAATGGCGATTGTATTATTCGATCAATCCCATGGTCGGCGTGATTGACGGATTCCGCTGGTGCATTCTCGGTGGGGAGAACCAACTCTATATCCCGGGATTTCTGCTGAGTATTTGCATCACGGCAGCGTTTTTATGGTTCGGACTGCGCCAGTTTCGAAAAATGGAAAATGGATTCGCCGATCTAATCTAGCGCATTGTATAGGTGTAAATGTCCGACGCAGTCATTACTGTCGATAACGTTTCGAAGCGCTACTTGATTGGACATCAATCGGGGCGCCAGGGGTCATATACCGCCCTCCGCGATCTCGTCAGCCAAGGGACGCGCGACTTCGCCCGTAAGACCGTCGCTTTTGCGCGCGGACAGAAACTTGCTTTACGCGATGATGTCGAGGAATTCTGGGCGCTTAAGAACGTAAGCTTTGAAGTTAAGCAAGGCGAAATAGTAGGAATCGTCGGCCGCAATGGTGCGGGAAAGAGCACCCTCCTGAAGATCTTAAGTCGAATTACAGAGCCGACGACGGGCGGTGTCCGCTTGCGTGGACGCGTCGCTAGTCTCCTTGAAGTTGGTACTGGATTTCATCCGGAATTGACGGGCCGCGAGAACGTCTATCTCAACGGCGCAATATTGGGAATGACGCAGCGAGAAATTCAAGGAAAATTTGATGAAATCGTTGCGTTTGCTGACGTTGAACGCTTTCTAGACACGCCCGTCAAACGATATTCGAGTGGAATGTATTTGCGGCTGGCGTTTGCCGTAGCAGCGCACCTCAACCCAGAAATTCTTCTCATCGATGAGGTCCTTGCGGTCGGTGATGCCGAGTTTCAAAAAAAATGCCTCGGAAAAATTGAGGCAGTAACGGCCAACGAAGGTCGCACTGTCGTGTTTATTAGCCATAACCTCCCCGCACTTTTAAGTCTTTGCAAACGCGGCATTCTGCTCCAGGGTGGAGAGATAGCGGCCACTGGCAATATGGTGGAGGTAATTGAGCAGTATTACTCGCGGCAAGAAATTCGAACCAGCGTTCATTTCGAACCAAAGGAAGGCAAACCGTCGATTACCAGAGTCTCGATGGATGCAGATGCCTTAAAATCTGGCGATTTGATCATCGATGTTGAATTTCAGTCCCCATTTGCTCTCAATCCGCCGGTACCAGGCATTGTGGTGGGCTCAAGCCTCGGAGTTCCGATCTTTGGTTCTAACCCCCGAATTCACAATAGTAATTATTCGTGTCGAGCGGCAACATCGGGTGTTGTCAGGCTCGAAGCTCGGCAATTACCGCTCGTGAGCGGTCAATACTACATCTCAACATGGTTGGGGGATTCCGCCAAAGATTACGACCATAAGGCAGACATTCTGTCTTTTGAATTTCATCCTGAAAAGGCATCGCACATCAGGCCCAGCCCCGAGAGCATTGGCTATTTGGAATGGCCTGCACGCTGGCGCGTACTATAGGCCCAAGTGTTGTGGGGCCGTAAATGTCGAACGAGCGCAATTTCGCTGGATCGCTCGCCAGGACTATTGGGCCATCTCCTGAGAGGCAAAGAATGCATACAGAATTAGGGCATGAGGCTCAGAGCGCTCTGGCGCCAAGTATTAAGCGCAGTAGAGACCGGCCGGCGATTAGGTCGGTGAAGCCGATGCCCCCGCTGCCATGACCGAAAGCGACAATTCGCAAATTGCAACTGTAATACAAAGGTATCGAACGCCTAGCTTGGTAGCCACAGCATTGGCCATCTGGAATATCCGCTGACAAGTGCTATAAGTCCGAAATCAGTGCGGGCGAGTAAATGTCGAACGCAGAAAATCCTGTCCTAATTCATCCGCAAGGCTATTGGCTCTCTAATGAAGAGGGTCACTATTTTGATCCAATACTTGCGCAGGAATTGGCGCTGCTGTTTCGTGATAAAACTGTGTGCGATTTTGGCTGTGGCTTGGGAAAATATGTCCATTGGCTCCGGGACGCCGGATTAGAGTGTGACGGATATGACGGCAATCCGAACACAAATAAATTAACCGGTGGAGCATGTCGATCTCTAAATCTAGCCGAATATATTCAGCTTGAAAGACAATATGATGGTGTGATTTCCCTCGAAGTGGGGGAACATCTGCCTAAGAAGTACGAAGCAATTTTCCTGGACAATTTGGTCAGGCATGCAAGCGACACTATCGTGCTAAGTTGGGCCATTCCTAGGCAACTTGGAGATGGCCACGTTAACTGCCATACAAATTTATACATAATCTACAAACTTTGGAAGCGTGGATTTCGATTTCAGCCTCGGTGGACGGCTTTAATGAGGGCCAATTGCTCTCAGTTTTGGTTCAAGCAAACTTTAATGGTCTTCTCCAGAGGGTGGGTTCCGCCGTACTCATTGCCAGAGCGAACGGCCGCGTTACGCATTATCGGTAGTGATCTTAATAGACTAGAGGAAAATAACCGAAGCAATAGTTCGCTTATTGATGCCTTCGTAGGCAAGTGCATTAGAACGTTATCGCCAGTAAAAACTCGAATGACGAAAGTGTTAAACGCTCTTCGACTCCTCCGTTATGATGCGACAAAAGTCGCCCGACGCAAAGTTCACGCAATTGCATCCGATCCGATGATGGGGAACGAAGGTCGCTTTTTTGCAGTGTGCTTCACGTGCGGAAAGCATTTCAAGTATCTCAGGCTTGCTTTGCTTAGTCTCGGAAGGTGTGCCGCCCCGGTAGTGGAAATAAGCGTTTACATGGACAAAAGTGACCCACTTTCTGATGGGGAATGCCAAATACTTCGAGACGAATCTCGGTTTCCGCTGAATTTTCGATTGACGGCGTATCCAATGTGGTCGTGGGGGCCGAAGGTGCAGCTCAGTGAGCTCAAGGCCTATCGAGAAATTGCCCGTCGGATGGAGGTAGGGGATTTCCTCGTAAAGTTCGATTCTGATGTGCTATTTCTGTCAGATAAAATCTTCCGGTTTGTGGCAAGTAATAAGGCTGGGGCCGTGGGGACGCCCGTATCAAAGCTGCATGTTTCTGAGGTCCAAGAAGAATATATGCAAGGTGGCTGCTATTTCATTCGTGCGAATGAATTGAATGCTATCATTAAGGTGCCTGTAGCAAAGGCGTCGTTGGCGCCCACCAAATGGGGGGAGCTTCCAGAGGATCAGTTCTTTTCTAGCCTTCTTCGCAAGTGTGGCGCGACATTTCTTTACAACAATTTCCTTTATTTCGATCCTATTTTTATCGCGTCCGAGACGAACGAGCGTGATTTGGAGAGGCGATTGCAGGCTATTCCACCGAGCGCAAGCGTTCTTCATTTTGAAGGCAATCAATGGGATAAAGTCGATAGAATCAACATGAGACGAGTGGCTGAGCGATTTTTCGGACCCCTGCCGCCCATTTCTAATCCGTACCGGTGAGAGGGTGTTTGAAGCTATTGATGATCTTGCGATGAGAGTACAGCTGGCGACGGTCATACTGAATGCGTATTGCAATTGTCCATGAAAATTGGGGCGCAGGCGCCGCTAGATGCGCCCAAGATCTTCGGCGCGAACTAGGGCGCAGCCACGAGATTTGCTATTTTCCTCGCTCGACTAATGAGACATTGACAAGCGTTCTCGCGGAGCTGGCGCATTTTCAGCCAGATGTGGTTCATTGCCATTCGTTCTATGGCAACTTGCCATACGAATTTCTTCCGGCCGTTTCACGGAGCTATCGTACGTGCTTTACAGTCCATGATCCACGCCCGATCGGAACCATGGACTTGGCATGTTGGGACTGCGATCGCAATACAACGTGTCGGCGCTGCCCACTTGTTAAGGCAGGTTGGCGCCAGATTTTTCGAAACCCGTATTATCGTCAACGTAGAGTCAAACGGGAGGCACATCGGCAATGCCCAAAGCACATGCAAGTTGTTGCGCCGAGCAGATGGATGCTCCAGCGACTCAAGTCCCAGGAGCTCCGGCGTTTTGGCTTGCATCACATCCCATACGGAATTGACCTCAGTCATTTCAAAAATATTCCGAACGCCCGAGCCAGATTTGGAATTCCAAACGATCGGCCTGTGATCCTTTTTTCCTCCTGGTATGAAACAAAGAGGGCGGTTGGTGCTCGAAAGGGCCTGGCGGATCTAGCTGAGGCCTTCACATCACATGTCATCGAAGCGATGCCCGATGCGATTCTCGCAGTTGCGGGCGAATCATTTGCGCCCAATCATCCGAACGTGCGACCGCTTGGACTAATTTCGCACGAGCGTCTACCGGAATTGCTTTCTACGGCCGACGTATTCGTGCTTCCGACATTAGCCGATAATTTGCCGTACACCGTGCTGGAGGCTATGGGTTGCGCAATTCCCGTCATTGCAACAAATGTAGGTGGTATTCCTGAGCAGATTGGTGCACGGAGAAACAGGCCTATTAGTTTCGCCGGCGGATCCATCCGCGCTCGGAGCGGCCATTATTGAGATGTTGTCGGATCGGCCGCGAGCCCAATTAATGGGAAGCAAGGGTCGACGCCGGGCCGAGTCGATCTACTCAATGGGAACATTTGTGCGGGCTTACGAGCGTCTCTTCCAGGAAATGATGCAGCCTACGGCTGCTGTATAGATACTAGCGCGGCCGCGGGCCACCACTTTTGGGTTAGCAGGGTTGAAATGAGATTTTACGGTGGTTGACAGGAAGCGGATCGTCTTTCGTTTCGAACATGAACGGAGC
Organism: uncultured Alphaproteobacteria bacterium; assembly: GCA_963790975.1. Classification (GTDB taxonomy): domain Bacteria; phylum Pseudomonadota; class Alphaproteobacteria; order Rhizobiales; family Xanthobacteraceae; genus BOG-931. The sequence goes on along the minus strand of CAWBQV010000004.1, from coordinate 412,682 downwards.
GCCCTGGGGAGGTTCCGAGGAGCTTTGGGCGGGAGCAGCTCTCAATCTTGTGAACGAGGGCCTTGTTGTGGGTGCAAGTGTGCACGGTTGGTCGCCGCCCCACGAGCGGGTTGTTGGGTTGGCCAAGGCCGGAGTGAGGATTTAACAACGCGCTTCTAGCTCTCCCCTGTGGTCACGAGTGTGGCGCAAGATCTTCGCGTCCCCCAAGCGACCGGAAGAGATCCAGGCCACGGAATTTATATCGTCCCTATTACCGACGCTTGTCGTGATTTGCGACGCAGGTGCTACCCCTTGCATTGGGCTGCTTGAAGAGTGCGTGGACAAGAGGTTTCCCTTCATAACTGTCAGTCAATCCGCATGTGAGCATTTTTGGCCGAACGACAAATCCGCCATTGCATATCGTAAATTGATACCGGCCGCGCAGCGGTGCTTTTTTGTTTCGCAAGCAAATCGTAGGCTCTTCGAAAACCAAATAGGCTGCGAATTGCCAAACGCAGAAATTGCTTGGAATCCCTTCAACGTCTCCGTCGATGCCGGACCCTTGTGGCCAACGCTGACCGAAACCGGGGAATTGCGTCTAGCGTGCGTGGCGCGGCTTCACCCGCCTTCAAAGGGACAGGACATTTTACTAGAGGCACTTGCAGATCCTGCATGGCGCGACCGTAGTTGGCGTCTCACCTTCTATGGAGATGGGCCCATGAAGCATACCATCGAACTTATGGTCCAGCGCCTTGGCTTGCTGGCCCATGTCAAGTTTGCGGGTTTCGTAGCTTCAGTCGAGCGAATCTGGGCGGAGAATCACGTGCTCGTCATGCCCTCACGATATGAAGGCATGCCGCTGTCCATGGTCGAGGCCATGCTATGCGCACGATCCGTTCTCGCAACCGACGTAGCTGGCCATTCCGAAATCGTCGACGATGGAGTGACGGGATTCCTGGCTGACGCTCCGACTGTACGAAGTGTAAGGCGGGCGCTTGATCGGCTTTGGGCAAGACGAATGGACCTTCAGACGATGGGCAATGCCGCTGCTAAAAGCATTCGCGCGCGCGTTCCACGTGACCCTGCCCGCGCTTTCGCGGAGAGGATCAAGACCATTGCTGGCGCATCATAGTCGACGATCGGGGCCGCTCGTTAGATCCATTTGGTGGGGTACGACGGAATGGCTCAATTGACGACGGATGCGACAGTGCTCTCAGTTGGTTTGCATTCGATCGTTCGGTAACCAAGGGATGAGCGACGCGTGCTGGTCAGTGTAGTAATTCCGGCCTATAACGCCGAGCAATGGGTTTCTGGGACTGTGGAGAGCGTCCTCAAGCAGACATACAAAGAGCTTGAGATTGTGCTAGTTGACGACGGGTCGACAGATCGCACCGTTGAGGTTGCTCAGAGACACCTTGCAAAAAAGTCGAGTTCCTTATCGCATTCTGCGTCAGCCCAACGCTGGTGCGGCCGGAGCGCGGAACCGAGGTTGGCAGGTCGCACGAGGCCCATGGATTCAGTTTTTGGACGCAGACGATCTGCTAGAGCCGCGCAAAATAGAGCTTCAGGTTGCGCAGGTTCAGGTGGAGAAGAGTGTCGACGTCGTCTATACCGACTGGCAGAAACTTGTTTGGAGCGGTAGCGAATGGAAAGGTACTGACTTCCGGTCCCCTATACTCGGAACGGATCCAGTAGCAGAAATTCTGTCTGATAGAAACTTTCTGCAGCTCGGCTGTTTGCTGTTCAACGCCAATATTTTGCGCTTAACGGGAGGATTTGATCGGCTGCACGAGCCAATTGAGGATGTTGGCCTGTGTGTGAAGATCGCGATCGCGGGAGGAAAATTTGTAAAAGCCCAATCAAGCAAACCAATGTCCTCTTATCGCGATCTGCCTCGATCTTTCTCCAAAATCAACCATCGCCGATTTATCGAATCTTGCATCAGAAACGCGAAGCTTGCGGAACGATATGTCCGCGATAACCCGACTTCATCTCCAAGGATTATCGAATCGATCGTTGATGTTTATTATTCGGGTGCAAGATATTTTGCGGGCCACGACTGGATACGGTTTGAGGAGATCGTGGCTGATATCGAAGCACTTCAGCCGGCGTTCATTCCCAAATATCCTGCTCAACTTCATGTATTGAGCCGAATAGCAGGATACAGGAAAGCCGAACGGCTTGCGGTCATGTATCGCAAAGGAAAGAATATCGGTGCGAGCCTCTGGCGCCGGCGAGCTCTGGTCAAAGAATAGATTGGCTTGCGTGCTTTGATTTTCTCTGTGGATCTGAAACCAGTGCTGAAAGTTCTTCACGTTCCTTTTACATTTGCGCCTGATCCTGTTGGCGGAACTGAAATTTATGTCGAAGGTTTAGCGCAAGAATTGCGCTCTTGCGATATTGAGTCGGTCATTGCCGCTCCGTCGTGCCATGGCGCCGACGAAACATATGACTACTGCGGACTTCGCGTGCGTCGCTATCGTTCGGCGCGGGACAGCGCGCACATGTTACGCGAACTTTACGGTGAGGGTGACCGTGAAGTCAGGATTGGCTTTTGCACACATCCTGGACGAGGAAACTCCCGATATTGTTCATATGCATGCATTCACCCGAGCGGTTTCAATTCAATTGGTCCGAGCGTCGAAACAACGGCGTATCCCTGTTATTTTTACTTATCATACGCCGACGGTGTCCTGCCAGCGCGGGACTTTGATGCTGTGGGGCACCAAAGTGTGCGATGGCGTGGTCAATACACGGCGATGCACAGACTGCTCTCTTGCGAACGAAGGTTTGCCACGCTGGGCGAGCATGCCCTTGAGCTATGTACCGTCTTTTGTCGCAAAAACGCTCGAAAACGCCGACTTAAGTGGCGGTTTGTGGACTGGCTTGCGTATGGCCGATCTGATCCGAACGAGGTGCAATGCCTTCCAAGCACTTGTAAGTGAAGTTGACGGTATTATTGCGCTAAAGGAGTGGGTGAGGACCCTCTTAATTCAAAATGGAGTTCCGACGTCGAAGATCACAATCTCTCCGCACGGTTTGGTCGCCGCCGCAGATAACTCAGGGCCTGTCGTCGACGCGGAACAAGTGCCGTTGCGTGTGGCGTTTTTTGGAAGGTCCGACTACGTCAAAGGCGTAGACACGTTGATAAAGGCAGTCAAAGCGGCGCCGGAATTAAAAATCGAGCTCCACCTTTACGGAGTGATCCAGAGCGGCGCGGCTCACGCATATCATACGAAACTCGAATCCTTGGCTGCGAGAGACCCGCGGATAAGCTTTCTTGCGCCCGTTCCTCATGAGAGAGTTGTACCCCTGCTATCAGGTTACCATCTTCTGGCGGTACCGTCGCGCTGGATGGAGACGGGGCCCCTCGTAATTCTGGAATCATTTGCCGCGGGCACGCCGGTTATCGGCTCCAATCTCGGTGGAATCGCCGAGTGGGTACGGCATGGAGAAAATGGCTTGCTCGTAGACTTTGACGATGTATTGGGCTGGAGAGATGCATTTAAACGGTGTGCAGAAAATCGGCAGGTCTTGGTTAGTTTGCGGCGGGGAGTGAGGCCGCCGCGGGCTATGCGGCATGTAGCACACGAAATGGCACATATTTATCGAAACAAAGCAATTCATGCTTAGCGTTATGGCGATTAGCATACTCTTCAATAATCTTGATACCAGTTAATGGCGCGACTAGCGGTCAATTGTGGAGCGAACGACGCTTCGATCAGGGTAGCGCGTGAATTGGCCACACGCCGACTGCGCCTTCGATATCCCAAAATAAGGATAGGCGGTGTCAACGTGTGGTTAAGAGTTCTCGGCGAGAGGGCAAATAATGGCGCTAGCCATTTTGTCGGATCAAAAGTTACGTCTCCAGTGTTACGGAATTGTACGTGATGTGGGCTTGTTTTGGCAGGTATGCCCGTTGGCTCAAGATGATGCGAATATCTAGCGATGCTTTTTAACCCTAACCATACGCGACGTACCGGAGCACTTGACGATTTGCCGCCCAGAAGCTCTGGATGTAGCGAGAAGCCGACTCTCGCGAGCTCTGGTAGATTCCACGAAAGCTCCAACGTGCAAAACTCCGTTACCACTCCGTTTACCCGTCCCAAGCAGTGGGTCCGGACCTTGAAAAGTTTAGGATCGAATTTCGAGGCGCGCAATCGTGCCGGTCTTTTAACTCGTTCAAAAAACTGGCTCCGATCCATGATATATCCGGGTTTGGATCTCCACACGCGCAATCGCGCCTCACTATGCGTGTTTTGGAAAACTGGCCGTAGAAATGTACTCGATGCAGGTAGCGGAAATGGCTACTTTTCATGGCTCGCATACCAATCTGGCGCGCGCGTCCTCGCGGTGAGCTTTGATAAGGAACAGCTTGAAAAGGCACGCGGGTTTCTCGTGCAATATAGGGGAGCCGGCGAGGCACGATTGGAGTTTGCTAAATTCAACCTCAACGATCTGCCGTCCATGGACCGAAAATTCGACGAAATAATCTGCTACGAGACCCTCGAACATATACGTCGGGATAGGAACGTTTTGTCAGAATTCTATCGTCTTCTGAATGCTGGAGGTGTGCTACACCTTTGCTGTCCATACCGGATGCATCCTTACCACCAGGGTTGCGATCTTGATCTGAATGAATCAGGTGGTCATGTCAGAGCTGGTTACACCAAAGACGATTATGCCGCACTTCTTATGCCAATCGGATTTCAAATCGATATGTTCGTGGGAATTGGATCTCCCGGCCTGTATCGTGCTGACGCGCTACTCCGCGCCGTCCGCCACCGGCTGGGTGATTGGTGGGCCCTTCCACTATTCCCCCTTGTTTTGCCGTTCGTCTGGCTGTCGAAATTTGATCCCTCAGTACCATTCTCATTGTATGTGCGGGCGGTTAAACCGTCTGCAGTGACAAAAACTTTAACTTCATAGATCCTCGAGATAGTATCACCGGCAAGTACTCCTCTAATTCGCTTTGCGCGTATGAAAAACTATACGCCTTCACGTTCCAACGAAACGCAAAAATGCCAGTAGAGCTTTCAAGAAGGCTATTGGATTACGCGAAAGAACTGCGCTACTGCCTCTCGGCTACACGGGATATCCGGTCATGCACAAGTTTGCTGTGGCATACCGCATGTTTTCACGCCATGAACGCTTACAATCGAAGCGTCACTAAGGGCCGGCCATTCGCAATCAACTTAGAGATTCGACGTGGATACAATAAGGAGCTTTGTCTGCGTCCATATGGAGGAGACCTGTTCGTTCTGTATGAAATCTTCATGCTTGGCTCCTACTTTATACCAGAAACGATGTTGGCGCCGGATGGGGTTCGAACAATAGTTGATTGTGGCGCGAACGTAGGTATCACGTCGCTCTATTTCGCCAGCCGCTATCCTCAAGCTAAGATATTTAGCATAGAGCCGCATCCAGAGAACTTCGAACTGTTGATCCGAAATACAAGCGCGGAACCGCGGATAACGCCAATCAATGCTGCAGTTGTAGGTCAGCCACGAAGCAGTATTCGGTTCAGCACAAGCAAACCAGCTTGGGGCAATAAGATAACGCAAGATGCATCCGGTATCGATGTCAAAGCAATTTCAATTTCGCAGCTTTGCAAGAGCTACGATTTAGAAGGCATTGATCTACTTAAAATCGACATCGAAGGCGGCGAACAGGAAGTCTTTGCAAATGCGGATTTCTTGCCGGGCGTCAGGTTCGGTATTATCGAACTGCACGGTCCTTACACTCTGCATATGTTTGAGAGCGATATAGGAAAATCAAATTTTATAGCAAGATCGCCAAGCTCAGATCTCGGTACCAAGATGCTGACTTTTGCAAAATGGCCTACGCTACCATAGTCCTTCTCAACTAAAGTCAGTACTTCGCTGGATGAGTTACGCTCATTGGAAGTGATGCAGTATTTAGCGTAATCGCTTTTAGTAGACTTCTCGGCATCTTTCGACAGCGCCCTTCAAGCACGGCAGACGCGGCTCCATTTGAGCTTTGTTCAGTTGTATTGTTGAACGGGCGGTGCGTTACCCACCGAGGCAAACAGAGTGATAGAATGAGGCGGCGAATTTTGTATGTTCAATTTGGCGATCCGGCCTTCTATCCACCAATTGAGCACTCGTCGGGATTTTTGCTGACCGTGGCTGGGATGTTGTTCTTTTAGGCACCGATGCGTTTGGCGATCAGAAACTAAAACTGCCAAGCCATCCACAAATACGCGCGAAGAATTTTTCCTTGGCAAGGGCCGGTGGTGTGTACGGCGTACTCTATATCCTTTTTTCCATTTGGGTCTTCTTCTGGACGTGTACTTGGCGGCCCGAGTGGATTTATGTGTCAGATCCCCTCGCGCTCCCTACATCGTGGCTAATTCGCAAACTAACCGGCGTGCGGATGATCTATCACGAGCATGATGCTCCGAACACACAGTCGGTTCGATCCCGGTTTATGCGAATGGTGTTGGCCTGTCGCGAAAAACTTGGGAGAGAGATCGAACTGTGCATTATTCCACAACACGAGCGGCTAGTGGATTTTCTGAAAGCGACCGGACGGGTGTTGCCAACGCTTTGTGTTTGGAATTGTCCGAGGCTCGACGAGGTGGAGTGTAATAACTTTGAGCGGGGTAGCGAACTAATCATTTGGTATCACGGCTCAATCAACAGCTCGCGCGTGCCTTCCGAGCTGGTCGTCGCTGCCAGTCGGTTTTATGGAGCTGTCAGACTCCGGCTTGCCGGCTATGAAACAGCTGGAAGTGCCGGCTACGTGGAAAAACTGATAAATGTCGCCGCGAAGAATGGGACTCCTGCGATCATTGAATTTCTCGGCTCCATTCCCCACCGCAAGGATCTGTTAAAGACCGCGTCGAAGGCCGATGTTGGACTATCTTTGATGCCAAAAGCGTCAGAAAATATCAACATGCGCCACATGGTTGGCGCATCCAATAAGCCGTTCGATTGTATGGCTTCTGGTCTGCCCCTGCTGGTAACTGATCTGCCTGAATGGACGTCAACGTTTGTAGAACCCGGGTATGCATTGGCCTGTGATTCGACCGATGTCGAACTTGATCGAGGCTCAATTACGTTGGTACCTTGATCACCCGGGGAGCGCCGCGAGATGGGTCGTCGCTGCGCGGACAAGATCAGACGGGATTGGAACTATGATGCGGTGTTCAGGAACGTGCTGACAACCCTAGATAACTGAAACTATTGAAGGGTTGCTGACGACCCACTGATTGAACCGGTGTTCTATGGTGGCGATAAGTCTATGAATGTTCTTTGTCTCCCGACGACGAAACTCCTCATCGTGGGCTACAGCGATCCTGGCCAGATGGGTAACTATCTCGGCGCGGCTGCGGAAACTCTAAGCCTTAACTATCGAATCATAGATACTGGCCAAGCTGAGACTACAAACAGAATTCTGCAAAGCTTCTATTGGCGATTTCGCGGCAAAAGGCCGGCAAACCTCGCCGCGTTCGCGACACAGGTGCTGAACACATGCGCAACCATGAAGCCTGACGTGGTGCTTACAACGGGTGGTCGCGCGCCGCTCGACGGATCGCATATAGAGAAGCTGCATCAGCTTGGTACAAAGGTCATCAATTATTCAACTGACGATCCATGGAACCCCGTTTTGCGTGCACCGTGGTTCATCTCAGCACTTCCCCATTATGACGTCATCTTCACGCCGCGGCGTGCTAATCTAGATGACTTTCGTCGATGCGGAGTCCGCGCGATACACTATTTGCCGTTTGCCTATGACCCAGAGGTTCACCGACCTTGGCCAGATAATGTACCGCCCGGTGCACCGAGCGACGTACTTTTTGTCGGGGGCTGCGATACCGATAGGCTTTCGGTAGTGGGGCCGCTGGCCGACGCTGGTCTCAATCTTGCGCTGTTTGGTCGTTATTGGAATCAGTATCCGCAGACGCGAGCTTATTGGCGAGGAGTTGCAGACCAGGACACTATTCGCGCCGCTTCCGCCACCACTGCAATTTGTCTTTGTTTGGTTCGGCGAGCAAATCGCGATGATCACGTTATGCGCAGTTTTGAGGCGGCGGCAATTGGCGGCTGTATTCTGGCCGAGGACACGCCGGATCATCGAGAACTCTTTGGCCCGGATGACTATGCGGTTCGCTATTTCAAGACAATTCCAGATCTGCAGCGGCAAGCCCAAAATCTTGTTGGAGATGCCGATGTACGTCGTCGTCTTTCGCTCGCACTGCGGCAGAGAATGGCCCCGCGTCGAGATACCTACGCCGACCGTATTGTTACGATGTTGCGACTGATCAGCGAGTCTTCTTCGAGCCCATACTCGATGATGCCGACAGCATGAGTGGCGTCTGTCCGGAAGACGGTGTGCTCGTTGGATCTGACACGCCGTGCCGTGTTGCCAGGCGCATGGTGGCAAAGAGCCTTCCAAATCCAATCAAAGTGACAGCACCATGCTGACCCTTCTTGCGATTTGGCTCGCAGTATGCATCGCGCTGATGTTGATCGGGCATGGAGGCCGATTGCATAGCGCAGGAATGCCCTTGGCATATTTTCTGGGATTATCTCTCATCCACACCCCGGGGGCTGCGGTCTATATCAGCTTTCCGAAATGGGATGAGCTAGCTGTTCGAACGGAAGCTGGCTTTGCGGAGACCGTAGTGGGTATGGTGGCGTTTCTGATTGGAGTAATGATCGCCAGATCCGCAGCTGCCCATAAGAGTGCGAGCCAATTGCCGAAAGTGTGGAGCCCGAGCCAACTCGCAACACTGGATCGACTGGCGTTGCTGTATCTTTTCGGCGGAATATGTTACTTTGGACTTGGATCGTTCGTCACAATCCCTTCGGCTGGTGCCGCTATTGCCGCGCTTAGTTCTTTGTTGGTCGTTGGTAGTTCCCTTCGTCTATGGGTAGCACGCCAAGAGAAAAATAACATCAAACTCTGGTTATCAATTTCGCTTCTCCCTCTATTACCTTTGATCACTGTAATTAGAGGTGGCTTTATCGGTTTCGGGACGTATTGGCTATTGTCTATTGTCAGTTTCTCCTACGCACAATCGAAGCAGCGTCTAGGCTATTTTCTAATTGCTCCTGTTTTTGTCTTCGTCGGGCTTTCAGTTTTCGTAAATTATATGGCGTCGCGGACCGCATATAGGGAGGCGGCTTGGTTCCAGCAGGTCTCAATCGAAGATCGTTTTGACCGCGTTCTGGATATTTTTCGGAATTTTGAATGGTATGACAGCGATAATCCGAAGCAACGTGAGGTGATCGACGGGAGACTTCAATCAAAACCTTCTTGTCGGTGCAGCTTCCGAGCGGCTGAATTTGGGCGCCGTAAATTACGCGAATGGTGCAACTCTTGTCACAATGGCAATTGGTTTGATTCCACGAGCGTTGTGGCCTGACAAACCCCAGGTTGGGGGTGGTGGAACAGTCGTTGAGGATTTTACCGGAACCAGATTTGCCGAGGGCACTAGTGTCGGCGCCGGACAAGTGTTGGAATTCTATGTTAATTTCGGCACATGGGGGGTCATAGGCGGTTTTTTGCTGTACGGATGGTTGATCGGTTCTATGGACTTGAAAATCATGGAGAGCCTCGAGCGCGGTGATCAAAGGGGATTTCTTCTTTGGTTCACGGTATGCTTGGCCTTGCTGCAGCCCGGAGGAAATCTGCTCGAAATTGTTGTGTCCGCGGCTGGGTCGGCCATTACCTCAATAACTCTTGGCTATTTCTTGAACCGACGCTTTGACATCAATTCGGCACCTAGCGCCACTAATTCCCATTTGACGGTGACTTAGTTGAGTGAAGGCTCTCTATCAACTGTGGACTGCCTGTCAGAGAGACTAACAATAAGCGTTGCAGACAATATTCTGTGGCCATGGGACCTTCAGTGAACTCCCATTTTACTCCAGAATCGAAACGTCGCGCCGACGCGCGTCCAAACGCGCCTAAAGTTACGGTAGGTATAGCTGCATCAGGGAGGTTTCACCTGCTTGACCTCGCCCGTGAGCTCGATGCGTTGGGGGTTGATACCCGCTTTTACTCGTATGTTTCTCGCAGTCGAGCGGCATCATTCGGGCTGCCTCGACGATGTCATGTTGCGCTCTTGCCATACCTATTTCCATTAGTCGCTTTGGAACGTCTTTTACCGCAATTCTTCCCACATACGGTCGAGCGTTTAATGTGTTGGATGCTAGATCTTTTGGTGGTTATGAGGATGCGAAGATGCAATGTATTTATCTGTATGTCGGGCATGTATTTGCTTGCGGCCCGCTTTGCCAGATGGAGATATGGGGCTCTAATCCATTTACATCGGTCGAGCAGACACATTCTTTCGCAACAGAAAATATTAGAAGGTCTGCCCCATGCTCGGCAGGTGAGCAACTTTATGGTTCGGCGAGAACTAGCGGGCTATTCCATCGCTGATTACATAATAGTACCGTCAATCCATGTCACGGAGAGCTTTGTTTCGTGGCCAGAGTTCGTCAGTAAGTTGTTCCTAAATCCCTTAGGTGTCGACATCGATCAGTTTCCACGGCAAAAGAAGACGCGGCCTTCAAAGCAGCCCACCGTACTTTTTGTCGGACAGTGGTCCTACCGGAAGGGTGTGGACGTCCTTGTTGGAGCGATCAAAGCGATGGCAGGCGTTCGATTGATCCATGTTGGAGCATTAGCTGATGCTCCTTTTCCAACCGATCCTCAATTTGTTCATTATGATCACGTCTCGCAAAAGAAACTCCCCGAATTCTACGGGTTGGCACAGGTACTTGCGCTCCCGTCCCGAGAAGATGGCTTTGGAGTGGTGCTCGCTCAGGCCCTTTCGAGCGGCCTTCAAGTCGTTTGCACTGATCGAACCGGTGGGCCCGATCTTGCGAAATTGCCAGGAATTTCGCGGCTAATTCATATCGTTGCAGCCGATGATCCCGACGGTCTGCATCGCGCGCTTGCGCGGGCGCTCGACGACACGTCTACAGTGCCGCCGATTACTGAACCTGAGCGGCAGTCGCTCTCTTGGCGTTGCTATGCCGAGCGTGATTTAGCTTTCATGAAGATATGCCTTCATGTCCGCCAGTAAGACTCCCAGTCATGGCATCGGCGGAGATAGAGACTGAGATGCGGCGACCATAAGATGTTGATGGTAAGCCAAAAACAGGCCATGTATGAGGTCAACAGGAAATCGTTCGAAGCCACTCATACAGACGTTGCAAGCGAACCCTCCGTGCCTTTCGGCTCGATCGCAATCAACTGAATAACCGGATCACAATCAAGGTGAGTGGCGGATGTCAAATTCCAACAAAAATAACCGTCAAGCCACGTAATGCTTATTTTCTAGGTCGATAATCTCGTGCAGGCGTGGCCGTGATGCACTCTCGTAAAAACCATCGAACCGATCTTCCGCAAAAGGCAGAAAGAATTGATGTCTTGGATGGGTGGAGGACGTTTAGTGTTTCACTAGTTATCTTCTCCCATATCATAACTTGGTCAAGTCTAAGCATAGTGAATTACCCAAGTGTAGAGGCTCGTCGGATTTTTAATCCCCTATTTGAGGGGCTAGGATATGTTGGAGTCGATATTTTCTTTGTTATTAGTGGCTTCGTAATTTGCCGCGGCCTGCTGGGCGAAATGGAAACATTCCATCGCATTTCTTTAAGCGCGTTTTACGTCAGAAGATCGTTCCGAATATTGCCTCCATTATTGTTGTACGTTACCGTCATATTCTTATTGTCACGGTTCCATATAATTGGTGGTGAAGCGCAATCGATATTTCGAGCCTTGACTTTCACATGCAACATTCCATCGCGTTCTTGTGGGGGTTGGTGGGGCGCCCATACGTGGAGCTTGTCCGTTGAAGAGCAGTTTTATTTGGTAATTCCCTTGGTAATTTTCGTACTTTCGACGTATCGGGTGGTGGCTCTGACAAGTATGCTAGTATTATTCGCCTTCCTCCTATTGATACTTGACTGGGCTGGCCAATCTAGCATCGTCCTGTTCATCAGCAATTTTTTCGCAATTGGCGTTGGCGTTGTGTGCGCGCTCAACGAGCGGCGAGTGCGCAATTTTGCGAGCGCAGGGCCGCAATGGGTATTTTACGGGGCCATGGTTGGAATGATTATATTGGCGCGTCTACATAATACTAGATATTGGACAATTGCCACCGTCGCTCTTGCACTATTGATCGCGTACTCACTTTTTGCATCCATGAGCAACTCATTTGTGGTTGCGAAATTGTTCAATACTGGACCGGTGCGGGCAGTCGGAAGAGCATCGTACGCGTTATACTTATGGCAACAGCTTGCAACCGCCGGGTTTCCTGCGGCGGGAATCGTCTTCTATGCATTATCTATCAGCGGCTGTGTTTTATTTGTATTGGTGTTGTACGCGTGGATGGAACGACCACTTATCGGCTTGGGAGCAAAAATATCGCGTAGACTGCAAACCGCAGGCCCGTGCGCGAGTCCGCACGCAAGGAATTATCGCGCTCCTGATACCAAATCAGACAAACGCTTAACTACGATACCTTCCCCCAATGACCTCTAAGCAATTCGACGGGATCTTGTCGAAGTTTGAGTTATGCCGGGCGGGGCGCCTCGCGAAAGCCATTGCAGCCATCCACCGTTCAGCACTGTTAGATGGTTGTCCTGCCAAACGGAATGATTTATTTATCCAGATAAATCACTATGTTATCGGACGCTATCGCTCGACCTTCGCGCCGATATTTTAGGTCGTCTCAGGAGTTGGCAGATTGATCGAGGACTTAGCCAGACAAGCGGACGCACATCGGACTTGTGAGACTGATGTAGTAATAATTGGTGCCGGAATAGCAGGATTGATTTTTGCGACCCGGCTGCGGCGCAAGAACGTCCGTGTAGCCATTTTGGAAAGTGGCGCTAGGGAGCAATCGGCGGATACACATCCGCTCCATGAACAGTGCAGCTTGGCGCCGCCTACTCGGGTGCCTCACACGGTCGCTTTCGCTGTCTCGGTGGAACCTCGACACGATGGGGTGGCGCGCTGATCCCATTTATTGACCATGATTTGGCGGCGCGCCCCTATCTTGGTCTATCGGGCTTTCCTGTGGGCGGCGCTGCCCTTCGACCCTATTTGGCCGAGGCAGAGAAGCTTTTTGGAGTTGATGGGGGATCCTATGACGAGGATTTTGTGCGCCAGATCGGCGCCACAGCATATGTGCCCACCAACGATACAGACGTCATTGTCAGATTTGCGAAGTGGCCGGCTTTCAAAAGCCGAAACGTAGCGGCGCTCTTGAGTTCATCGATCGAACGAGATCAAGGTCTTGAGATATAGATCAATTCGACCGCCACCAAATTCGATGTGAGTACAGAGAATGGTCGAATTATTTCCGTCACCGGATGCGGCGAAGGAAAACGATCAATCACAATTGCCGCCAAGTGTGTTGTCATCTGCGCGGGCGCGATTAAATCGACAAGACTGCTGCTTTTGCTCGATCGTCAGCACGATAAGAAAATATTTGCCGATTGTAACGCGTTAAGTCGGTTCTTTAACGACCATATTTCAATGTCCATCGCCAATATAAAGGCAAAGCAAATCGTCAAGCTTAATCGCATGGCTGGCTTCCGTTTTCTTGGCTCGGCGATGCGCAGCCTTCGTTTCGAACTGTCGGCAGCTGTGCAAGAGCAAGCAGCCATAGGAAGCGCCTTTGGACATATCAGCTTTAGAACGGATAAGGAGACAGGATTTGATGCTCTACGAAATTTCTTGAGATCCCAGCAGCGTAGTAAGACTATTCCTTTGAGTGCGCTATGGCTGCGCTTCGGGATGTCCCTTACTTAGCCAGATGGCGGTCTGGCGTATTATATATAACCAGCTGTTATGGCCGACGCCGGCCAAATACGAATTGCATGTCGTGGCCGAAAATTGCCCATGCGAATAATTACATTGCGTTGGCATCAGAGAACGACTGTTTTGGACTGCCTCTTGCAGCCGTTCGATGGCAGATCGAGCCACAGGACCTGCGGACGTTTGCGATATTTAAAGGCCATTTTGACGAGTTTTGGAATAGGCACGGCTTGCGCGACGTTGGTGAACTTGATTGGACGCTGAGTGCCGATAGCTCGATAGGTGATATGGCACATACGGATGTCTATCATCCTGGGGGATCCACTCGCATGGGAACCGATCGGCATGATGCGGTCCTAGACGCCAATCTCCGTTGCTTTGCTGTCCCAAATCTTTGGATTGCGAGCACGTCGGCATTCCCGAGCGGCGGCGGCGAGATCCCACGTTGATGTTGATATTATTTACCATGAGGCTTGCGGATCACCTCAGCGGTAAGCTCAACGCCGGGTAAGGCTGTTGGCGCCGGTAGGGTTCGAATACACTTGAATCAGTTCGTATATACAAAATAGCGATTTGTAGACAGGAAGCTGGTCAATGGCCGTTCGGATTATTCGAAGGCAGTTGATTTTCGCAGTTAGCGGGATTGCGATCGGGCTGTTTGCCTTGTGGGCCGCGATTTGCGGACGAATTGGACTGACATGCAGACGTTGATCGAGCGTGCGGAGCTAAAATTTATGGTCCTTGCAGCATTCCTGTATGGGCATCCATCCTTTTGAGAGCTATTCGTTGGCGCGTTCTGCTTCTCGAGATTAAGCCGGTTCCCCACTCCTTCGTTGCCGAAGCCACAACTGTGGGATTTGCCGCAAACTATATTCTCCCAGCGCGCCTGGGTAGCTGTTTCGCATCGATTATCTCAATGCGCCTCACGGGAGTGCCCCGTACCGCGTCGTTAGGCACGCTCGCAATTGAAAGGTTGCTGGATGGGAACCACCGTGCTCGGCGTTATACTTATAGGCTTGATTGTTGCTTACGTTAGCGGAACGGAACTTGGTAGTGCCAAAACGCATCATTTTCATTATCGGCATCGCAGGCACTCCGTCGATTTTCCGGCCTATCGCTATTTGTTGTCCTTGCACCCCGTCTAGGCCGCATGGCGGAGGCTTCCGCGTGGCCCCCAGCGAAAATGCTTGCTCGAGTTTTGCACGGCACGAGGGCGCTAAATAATAGAACATTCATATCGGTTAGCGTCCTCACTGGAGCAGTTGGGCAGGCGAAACCTTGGTCTTATGGTGCGTTCTGTCCGGTTTCCACCTCCGGATGTCTTTTGGAAACCTCCTCATCACAGTCGGTTGTGCGACGCTGAGCACACTTGTGCCCACTGCGCCTGGATTTTTGGGCAAACGCCAGCTGACCTTTGGATTACTATTGTCAGCGTTTGGGCAGCACCAACGCGGCTGGGATCGCAACGGCGACCGCTATCCAAATCTTTTGCTATGTACCACTGACTGTTGTGGGTCTCTTCCTTGCTGCCTGCTGATCATTTCACTTGTTTCGAATAGTGCAGCCTGATGCCTAGCTCGAGTGACAACATTCGCACCACGAGATGACTTGTTCTTGTATGAATATTCACGCGCCTGCTCGAACATTAGCTATTTCCAAAGCGAAAGGTTAGAGTGATCACCGCTATGCTCGACCAAATCACTCCATTGATCATCACGTACGATGAAGCACCAAATATTAGGCGAGTGCTGGGGAAACTGGTATGGGCGCAGCGGATCATTGTCATTGATAGCGGTAGCACGGACGGCACGCTGGATATTCTTAA
This sequence comes from uncultured Alphaproteobacteria bacterium, assembly GCA_963790975.1. Taxonomy (GTDB): domain Bacteria; phylum Pseudomonadota; class Alphaproteobacteria; order Rhizobiales; family Xanthobacteraceae; genus BOG-931. The sequence goes on along the minus strand of CAWBQV010000004.1, from coordinate 397,069 downwards.
GGGCTACTCTCAAGTGAATGTGATTAATCGGCCATTCGTCGACTTCGCCGATCAATGCAATTTCGGACTTACTCAAGTATGAACCTCGTGGGTCCTCGCTCGATGCAGATTACGAACTTAGCGACGAGCTGGCGCGGAGCCGCGTTCCCTTCGCCCTGCGGCAAAACTGCCGGCTATCGTGCACGCTTCATCTATCGGATCTTCGGGCGATCCTTGCGGGGAACACTTTATCCGCCCGACCTGTACCGTATCGGGAAGATCTCGCTCGATACTCTAATGAAGGTCATGGCCATCGGGTGGCCGTTTGAACGGGGAGGTGACAGAGCTCAAGAGCGTTATTTTTCACGACGATCGCAAGCCGCTAGCACGGTGGGTTTCGTACAACAACGTTACGCGCGCGAGGAAGCCAGCTATTTGCTCGAGAGCTCCGGAGCTGCGCTGTCGACGACCGACAAGATCCGAGCGATCGGATGGCCAGCGCCCATCCTAGTGTTGTTTTACACGCTATTTGCAAAGGGATGCATATTGATGGCTGGCCGGATGGCACTATGCATTACAGCGGTTAATCTCCGAGGTCTTAACGGCTATCGAGGTTGTTGATCGTCGTTTGCGTGCAGGACGGCCAGACTAACCGGCAACTGAAAATATCGTGACAGAGAAGACGAGCACCGCTTGTCGAACACTGGCTGTACAACGGGAAACGCATAAATGATCATTCTTGGACTTAACGCATTCCATGCCGATTTATCCGCAGCAATTGTGCGGGACGGCACGCTTGTCGCCGCGGCCGAAGAGGAGCGTTTTCGTCGAATTAAACACTGGGCGGGCTTTCCCTCACTGGCGATCGCCTATTGCTTGCGCGAAGCAGGCTTGACGTTGGCGGACGTCGACCACATCGCCGTAAATCAAGATAGTCGAGCAAATATCTTGAGGAAGGTACGTTATGTACTGACCAATGCTACAACTATGGGTCTCGTGTTTGAGCGCGTTAGGAATTGTTCGCAACGGGCAAAGATTTCTCAATTATTAGAAAAATCTTTTCCGAATCAAATCTTTCGGGGACAATTCCATAACATCGAGCATCATTTGGCGCATCTATCTTCAGCCTTCCATGTATGTCCGTTTGAACAAGCCGTCGTAGTTTCCGTTGACGGTTTCGGCGATTTCTCCAGCGCGGCCTGGGGAACCGGACTAGGTACCGATATCAATATTGGGGAGCGGGTGTTCTTTCCGCACTCGCTGGGGATCTTTTACCAAGCTCTGACGCAATATCTCGGCTTTCCCCATTATGGCGACGAATACAAAGTAATGGGCTTGGCGCCCTATGGCTCGCCTTCAAAGCTTGAGGAGATGCGCAAGATCGTGAAATTACGGCCTGGCGGCAAGTTCGCCCTTGATCTCTCGTACTTTACCCATCATCGAGAGCGTATCGCATATCAATGGGCGGACGGGATCCCCGAATTCACTGACTTGTTCTCTCCAGCGCTTGAGAAGGTCTCGGCCCGAGGCGACCGCCTTCGGACCAATTAGAGGATCATCATCGGGATATTGCTCGCTCCGTGCAAGCGATGTACGAGGAGGCATTTTTTCACCTCATTAAAGAGCTGCAGCGGAAGAGCGGACTAACTGATATTGCGCTCTCCGGGGGGCGCGCGATGAACTCCGTTGCGAATGGCAAGATTCGACGCCTTACAAACTTTCGCCGCGTCTATGTGCAGGCCGCAGCGGGCGATGCTGGTGGCGCCATAGGCGCCGCCTATACCGTCTGGCACCGAATGGGCGGGGCCCGGTCCTTCGTCATGAATCACGCCTATTGGGGCCCTGCATTCAACGCGAGGAATTGCTGACACTTATTGAAGCGGAAGACGTCAGATTCGGCAAGAAAATTGCGTCATTGCGGATATCACCAATGAAGACGAACTTTGTCGGCGCGTTGCCGCCGCCATCGCCGAGGGAAAGTTGTTGGATGGTTCCAGGACGGATGGAATGGGGCCGCGAGCGCTCGGCAACCGTTCAATCCTATGCGATCCGAGACGCGCCGATATGAAGGCGCTGTTGAACGCGAAAATAAAGCGTCGAGAGTCATTTCGTCCGTTTGCACCCTCTGTACTCGAAGAGGAAGTTTCAAGTGGTTCGAAGAGGATGATGCCGTCCCGTTCATGATGCAAGTTTGCAGATTCGACCGGAACAGCGCGAAAATATTCCCGCCGTTACACACGTCATGGGTCGGGCAGTTGCAGACGTAAGCCGTCATACTAATCCTCTCTACCATAAGCCCATTAAACGTTTGAAAATATTACTACCGTGCTGATGGTATTAAATAGATCTTTCAATGAGAACGAACCTGTGGTGTGTCACCGAAAGAGGCGCTCGATTGCTTCCTTCGCACGAAGATGGATATGCTGGTATTAGGCGATACTAATAGAGCGCTGATGGAAGAAGATGGCTCATCCGCATAACGGATTCACATGTGACCACTGAAGAATATTCCGCTGTCATGAGTGGGTTTGATGTGCGCTTCGACATGACCTTATCTTGTCTGTTGTGATTCCCATCTACAATGAATGTGAACGTTGCCCCGAATTCTCCGGGCCGTCATGCTAGCTGTTCCTGAGATTCGAAAGAGATTATCGTCGTTGATGATGGCTCAAAAGACGGTACTCGTGAGTGGCTAGTCGATGTATTCCCGTCCAGTGAAATCCTAATCAAAGCGGTAATTCATTCCACGCAAGGATTAATCGAGTTCCATACTTCAGAGAGCAACCCGCCAAGCCGACTGCCCGCGAGAAACCTTACCTCATCCTATAACGATAAAGCCGCCTTCAGGAAAAGAATGGCGGAAAGGGTCTGGCGCTTCGAACCGGATTCCGGATGGCAACAGGAACGTGATTGTCATTCAGGACGCTGACCTTGAATACGATCCGTCCGACGGACGCCTATGATGCGATTGATGGAATTGGGTGTTGCTGACGTAGTCTATGGCTCACGATTCTATGGAAGGCGACATCGTTCCCTGTACATGATCATATGCTTGGCAACAAGATTATCACTTATTGGTTCAATCTTCTATTCGATCAGACACTGACTGATATCGAGACCTGCTATAAGATGTTTCGTCGAGAGGCTTTGGAAGGGGTGGGTCTAGTCAGCGACGACTTTGGTATTGAAGTTGACGAGTGCCCGTCTTGCCGCAGCAAAAATGGCGCGTCTATGAGACAGGTATTACCTACTATGGACGAACTTATCTCGAAGGAAAGAAGATTGGATGGCGAGATGGGCTAAAAGCCTTGTGGTACGTCATCAAGTTTCGTCTCTCTAAATGACGTATCTGTAAGAAAATACTGGAAACGCCTTCAGCGATCTTTTTGGAGCTGGGTTTTTAAAGTGGCTTGCGCACTGACTCCTGTTGACGCTTAAGGACTGATTGCAAATCAGTTCGTAACGGGCGTTCTCGATTCTGGTAAGCGTTGAGCTTTGGTGGACTGCCATGCTTGACGCATCGGTAATCATCTGTACCCACAACCCACGTCGAAATACCTTGAACGGGTCCTCGAATCCCTTCGATCACAAACACATCCAGCATAACTGGGAACTTATATTGGTTGATAACGCATCGACGGAATCGGTCGCTAAAGGCTGGGATCTTTCGTGGCATCCTCGCGGCCGACATATTTTTGAGCCGAAACTCGGCCTCGCCTCCGCCCGGCATTGCGGCATACGCGAATCGGTAGGTCGGCTCTTGATCTTTGTCGACGATGATAATGTTTTGGCGTCAGATTACGTTGCTCAAGCCCTGCGTATAGCCGAGGATTGCCATTTTCTTGGGGCATGGGGCAGCGGATCAATCGATGCAGAATTCGAGGTTGAACCTGCTAAGCATCTTCATCCACTGCTGCCATGGCTTGCCGTTCGTCATGTTGATCGACCAGTTTGGAGCAATGTTAGATCGTGCACTGATGCTACGCCATTTGGGGCCGGCCTTTGCATCAGACGACATGTTGGCGAAGCATACGTCGAATATTGCAAAACCACCTCCATTCCGATCACGGGTCGCAAAGGAGCGTCGCTCGGCGCGCATGAAGACTTCGAAATTTGCTATCTGTCATGCGAAGTGGGCTAGGGATGGGCATTTTTCCTGACTGAAAATTTTACACCTTATCACCAAAGAGCGCGTTACCGATGAACATTTTGTGAGGCTTGTAGAGGGCGTAACGCTGTCACAATATGTCCTCGCCAATAAATGGACAGGAGCGATACCAAAATCGCCATTTGCATTGCGGGGTTTGGTTCGTTCGCGTTTAACCTGCTCACGCGACGCGGCTTTGATCGCCGAGTTTATTTCGCGGAGCTTCGAGCGATAATTGGTGCTAGACGAATGTTGGCCGAGCAAAACGCCGGTACAACAGCCTCTAAGCAAATGAGCGAACCGGCGAATTGATTGATCGAATGGCGAACGAGGACATTTCGAGCATGCAAAGAGATAAGCAGCGCGAACCGCAAGATGATTACAGCCAAGGTCGGTCGGACGCTGACGGAGAGGTGACCATAAGTCGCATGGTACTTCAGAGAGCGCCGAGTGACGGTAGAACCGCTCAATTGTTAGCTAGGTTTGCCACCCACACCTGGATGTGATCGGCCGGAAGTGAGAGCCTAGGCGACCAATGACGGCTTGTGGGAAACGAGCCTTGATGCGATTTACCGCTTTCATAATCCGTTCTTGAATAGGGATCGGCAGCAATCAGGATGACGCGGACTGGTTTGCTCGATCGGAAAGGCTCGGAGGCAAAAGTCCGCCCCGTTACGGCCATGGGTCTGCATCAACGGTTCCCAAAAATTCGTAAGTGGGAGGAGCCGTCCGGGCAATTCGAGCCACGTTTCTTGGCCGAGCCAGTACGTGGCCGGAACGACGACATCATCCGGCCGGATGATGTCGCGAATTGCGATGGCCACCGCAGCGGGATCAGCTTCTGACAGCGTTGCGACGTAGAGCCCCGTTGGGGGGCATGCTCCTGAGCGTGGAATACGGAGAGCAGTTCTGAAGTCGCGTAAGGGACGAAAGCCGCCAGAGAGCAACAGTAGAACGTTAGCCCGATGATTGCGGTACGGGAAACTCCGCCAGACGCTCTTTTGCATCGGATCTCCAGTAAGCAGCCCAATTAGTAATAGCTGCAGGAATATCCAATACGGTGAAGCGTGCCGATTTGCATCAAGAATAAATGCGTAATTCGATTGGCTTGTCAGGTAAATGAGTCCGGCGATCGGAACAATAACCAAAAGACTCGCAAGGGCACCAATCTCCAACGAGATTTCGATAAACGTCGTTATGATGGTAAGCAGAAGCAATGCCAGACCCGGAAGGTAAACAAGCCATTACTAAGCACTATGGCCACCTGCAATATCCGTTCGACACCTGGTCCAATTGGAAGCAGCGGTGCTTAAAGCTTTGAAAGTAGCATCGCACATTGACATATTCGCGCCGAGTGACATGTGGCTCGCACTAATGTCGCCACCTAACGATTGATTTATCCACCAAAGGATGACTATTGGAATGAAGAAAACGCCGACGCCGACGATAAGGTACCGAAAAGTGCGATGCGGCGAATAGTTGCGGATCATTGCGAGTGCTAGAGTGGCCCAAAGGCCTGCGGCACCAAACAATGCCGAGAATTTGAGCCAGTATAGCAAGCCAAGTAGCAAGCAATACAGATGGGAGCAATAACCGCCTCGAGGAGACTGGGCCATGCCTCGAACAATATTTATGGACAGCGCGAACAGCCAAGGCATCATCGAAAAGACTAAAACGTCACCGTCTGTGAACGAAAAGAACATTGAGTTCTGAAAAATATAAAAAAGAGATGGCAACGGCGCGAGTGCCAGCGCGATCCGGCTTTGGAAGATCATCGCGGACACGAGGGCCCAACCGATACCGCCAGCGACGCAGCGCCAGCATCAATATTCGTCCTGCGGCACTCAGGGATAGACCAAGCTTGAGGAGAACGATGAAGGCAGTCGCAATCGCAGGTGGCCACCAATAGATCCAGGTTTCGGAGTTATTCGCGAGATCCCGGGGATCTACCAGCTTAATTCGATTGAAATCCGCAACGCCAGCAACGTATTGCTGCGCAATCTTGGCAGCGTATGCAATGTCACCCTCGATACGGAACGGAATGTTCCAGGAAGCAGCAAATACAATGGAAATCAACAATACGTTGAGAAATGCAATAATGCAGAAGCGCCTCTGAAGGTCAAAAATGGGCCCCGGCATGTCATTTGCCTCTGCTTCGAGTGTTTTCGCATTTAGTCTGATTCGCGGGCTACGACGATACTCACGTTTGGTCGAAGCCTATACCATGTGCGAAAAAGTTGTTTGTTTACGCCGCATTATGCAGCTGCCGTCGAGTATTAGGTTCAGCGATTAATAACGGCGGTGATGATTGGGTGTCCGACTAAAAGACCGGACATGCGGCACAACCTTCCGCAAAAACGTAGTTGGCATCCGGTTGGGAAGTAGAAACTGCAAGCCTGTAAATGCGAAAGGCGGAGTTTTATGGCATTGGGAAAGCAGGCGCTTAAAAAGTGTCTTTCTCGAATTCGCTAAGCGATCTCGTTGCTCAGTTGTTATTCGAGACAAGAGCAACCGTCACACATTTCAGATCGTGGCTTTGGGATCGCTCGAAATTCCGAGGTAAGACAAATCTTAAGCTCAATATTGGATGCGGGTCCAACGTTGCGGCGGGATGGATCAACATAGACTTGGATGGTCCGCCTGAGGTGTTTCGGTGGGACTGTCGACGCGGGATGCCTTTCGACGATGAATTGGCAAATTCAATTTTTGCAGAGCACGTGTTCGAACACCTCGATACTGTGAGCGGATTACAATTTTTGACTGAGTGCCGACGCTGTTTGCGGCCCGGAGGCGTTGTCCGGATAGTCGTTCCGGATGTGGGAAGGTATCTGAGCCCTATCAAGGTGAGTGGAGTGGATTCGTGCCCGTGCGACCACTCACCTTGGAAAATGGGGAGTATCGGGATTTTTGGTTGAGTTGTACCTATAGGACCAAGATGGAATTTATCAATGAAATATTTCGACAAGGAACTGAGCATAAATATGCGTACGATGCCGACACCTTGATAATGAGATTCGGAGATGCAGGCTTCTCTCGGGTGATCCAGCAAAGCTACGGCGTTACTGCGACCGGCGAAAGCCCTCTGGATACAAAGGCGCGTAGCGGAGAAAGCCTTTATGTTGAAGGTATCAAATAGGCGATACGATTAGTATCGTCGACAGACTTGGGTCTCCGTAAGCTAATGAAGGTTTCTGAGGCAACGACCACAAACGCCATGACGAAGGCATTGAAAAGCGCAATTAAAAACGCAAGCGTTTGGCTGTTTGAATTCGGCCAGCTCTTTAACATTTTTCTCGTTCCCGTCCATTATTACGTGCCGCTCGCGTCTACACGTCAGTTGAGAAGAAGTCGAACCCGATGGAATAGGCCAGTCGACTTAACACAGTTGCCGCTGGATATGGAGAATCAACGCAGAAATCTCACGAGTTGGATTGCGCCTTATGAATTGGAATATCGCGGAAATAAAACATATCTTGAAGGTGTTGAAAAACAAGCAGGTCCTGGCTTTGGCTACATCGAAGCGCAAGCTCTGCACGGCTTCATTCGTAAGACCGCGCCACGCCGCATTGTTGAGATCGGTTCAGGCATATCAACCTGGTGCATGCTTGCTGCGCTGGAGGCCAATCGGAAGGAAAATGACAAGCCCTTTGAACTTTCTTGTATCGATCCCAACCCGTCAAAGTTTTTAAGCTCACTCCCGGTGCAGCTACACACCGCGATTGTAGAAGACGTGGATTTAGAGTTTTTTGATCGCTTGGAAGCTGGTGATTTGCTGTCAATCGATTTGTCGCATACGGTTCGTTGTTGCGGTGATGTCGCCAGGATATATATTGAGATTCTGCCCAGGCTTAAGTCAGGGGTATTTGTTCATATCCACGATGTTATGTTTCCATATATGTTTCCGCGTGATGTCGAGCAGGTATATACCCAATCAATGGAAACGGCGTTGTTGTTTGCGATTTTGGCTAACAGCACGCGCTTTGAAGTTCTGATTAGTCTCAGCCTGCTGCACTACAAGGATCCAACGTTGTTAAAGCGTGCTTTTCCCGAATATGACCCTCAACCGAATATCGGCGGCTTGCCGGGCAAGGACGTCAAGCAATTTGGTGAGCGACGACATTTTCCGTCATCTACGTACTTGTTGGTCAAATGACGGTTACCGTCGCCGAACGAAATCTGGGAAAAGCGGCGCTATACTTGCGCGCCGTGCTATGGCCGCGCGAGAAGCCGAACTCGTCGAAGGCGGCTCGTAGACTCCTTATGCATCCGGCGCGCAGGGGCGTGCATCGCGTAGCGAGTTCACCGTCATACGAGATGATATCATTGGTGAGGTGAAGAATTTCGTAGGGGCATTCTCTGCCACCAACGCCTGTGTAGCCGCAAGGAAAGTTTTATGTCCACGACAGCGTTATTCCCCAAACCGACACCGTCTTTCATTCATCTGGATATGGCCCGCGGTCTGGCGGCGATCGTTGTGCTGATCGGTCATCTAAGGAGCTTTGTTTTTCTTTCCTACGGTGATCTCAAAAGTCACACTCCGATCGACATCGTCATTTGGGCTATCACCGGCTTTGGCCATCAAGCTGTGATGCTGTTTTTCGTCTTGAGCGGTTTCTTTATCACGCGGTCAATTCTTGTTGACGGCGGCACCAAAGGCTTTACCTGGCCGATCTATCTTATCAAACGTCTGACGCGACTGTGGATCGTGCTGCTTCCATGCCTCGTGCTTACGCTTCTGTGTGATCGACTGGGGATGTCTCTATCGGGGATGCGATTTTATGATGGACAGCTTTATGAGATGTACAACTCAGGACCGAACCTGGAGACGGGCGGGATTCATCTGGACTTCTCTACGTTCTTTGGCAATCTGTTTTTCCTTCAAACAATTATCGCGCCGATATTCGGCTCCAACGGACCGCTGTGGAGCCTTGCAAATGAATTCTGGTATTATTTGATGTTTCCATTGTTGTATATTGCTGTGACTCGACGATGGAATTGGTGGTCGATCGCGGTAAATCTCGGCCTCTTTGTGGTGACTTGTCTTTTCGTCGGACGATACATGGCGTTGTCTGGCCTCATTTGGGGTGCAGGTGCTCTTTCGTACATCATTTATGAGCGCGGCTGGTTTGCTAAGGCTCTTGGGTCGTACATCGCGTTGGGAACATCGATGACGCTTCTGTTGTTCTCTCTTGCCGTCAGCAAAAGCAATTACGGGAGTGATTTCGCAAAGGACTTTTTCATCGGGCTGGCTGCGGCGAGTTTGGTATTAGTTTTGGCTCGATATGAGGGGGATAGTGCGGCCTACCATAAATCGGCTCGTACCCTCGCAAACTGCTCCTATACGATGTACCTGGCCCACTTTCCATTTATGGCCTTGTTGGTGAACGTAATTCTGCACAATCATAAGTTTGAGGCGTCCTTTTTCGGCTACTCGGTGTTCATAGGTCTTGGTTTGGTTACTTTAATCTATTGCTACATAATTTATTGGTTGTTCGAGAGACATACCGGCACGATTCGACGCTACTGTCTGAGCAAATATAGGCAGGTCGCCAGCGGCGCCCTAAGGGCGTGATGAAAATTGCGTAGAATTGGGATGCGGCCCACTTGCACAGTGCAATTGTGATCGCTTACGCTTTTCGGTTTGTTTGTTGGCGGCCAAGTGGCGTTGCGACAATGAAACTTTCCCAATGCTAACTGTGGCATCACAAAGTTTCCTTGGATCACAGGGCGGTATCGCGCGCGTGTGCGAGCTCACAGCGCGAGTTGCCGTGGAGGCTGGGTATCCGTTGTCGCTCGTGTCCGTTGAAAATGAGGGTGGCAGATATCAACAGTGCAAGTCGTGGAGAGGATGCGGCGGCTCTCGTGGAAGATTTGTTATTGCGTGTGGGCAGGCGGCGTTGCGAGGCAGCCACATGCTATATGACCAACTTGGCACCGCACGAGCGCACATTTGGCCATCCGGGCTCGCCCGGCGGTGCGGAGTTTGGGTCCATGGCATCGAGGTATGGGATCAACTGCGGCCGGATCGCCTTCGCGCCGCGCACCGCGCGAGGTTCATGCTGGCGAATACAAATTTTACGCGCCAGCGCGCGATAGAACATGATAAAATATTTGCGTCTGCTCGTGTGTGTTGGCTTGCCACATCAGAAGATGACCCTCCAGACGAGCCGGGAAGTCTTGCCGGGCCGCCAATCGTCTTGATCCTTGGTCGACTTGATGATGCGGGTTACAAGGGGCACAAGGAACTAATCGAGGCTTGGCCTACCGTTGTCAACGCTGTCCCCGGTGCCAGGTTGGTTGTCGGTGGAACGGGGCCTTCCCTTGACCGACACCGATCTTTGGCGGCAGGCAGCGCGGCAGCAAAATACATCGATATCCTTGGTTTTGTGGAAGAATCCGCGTTGCCCGAGTTGTGGAAGCACGCAGTTGTATTTGCGATGCCCAGCCGAGGCGAAGGTTTTGGCCTTGCTTACATCGAGGCAATGCGCTGGGGGATCCCGGTGATCGGCTCGGTACACGATGCCGCCCCAGAGGTGAACATTCACAACGAGACCGGCCTTAACGTCGATCTCACGCGCGCAAACGAACTTAGCGATTCAATTATTGAACTATTGCGCGATCGAGATTTGGCGCGACGCATGGGAATGGCAGGACAAGGGCGCTGGCGTGAACATTTCTGTTATAGCGCATTTCGAGCGCGGTTTGCTGCCGAACTAGAATACTTTGTCAAGCAATGATGAAGCGCACACGGCCTTTGTCTTACAATCTGGCCGATCGCTTATAAGGTTTTGCCAGAGGAACTGCGGTGAAGATACTAAATGTGATCGGGTCTGTGGATCGGAGGGGAGGGGGCACTACGGATCATGTTTTTTCATGCTCGCAGTTGTGGGCTCGAGACGGCCATGAATGCCACATTTTATGCCTCGATCCGCCGAACGCACCTTGTGTGGGCCAATCACCTGTTACCACCTTCGCTCTCGGCAATCAGGGACAGTTTTATAATTTTGCACAACGATTTATTCCGCCGTTGCGATACGGGTTTACACCCAACCTCAAAAGATGGCTCAGAGCAAATGCCGAGAGTTACGATGCTATCATACTCAATGGACTATGGAATTATACCTCTTATGGAACTTGGCTCGCGATTCGAAAATTGCAGGTCCCATACTACGTCTGTCCACATGGCATGCTCGATCCATGGCTAAAGGAGGTGCGGCCGATCAGTCATTTGTTCAGAACCATTTTTTGGCACTTGTTCGAGCGTAAGGTCCTTCGTGACACAACAGGGATATTCTTTGCCTGCGAGGAGGAGAGGCGATTAGCCGGTCTAGGTTTTCTGTCAGACATGCGGCGCGGATATGTCGTTGCCTACGGAGCCCAGGATATAGCGGGCGATCCCAAACTACAGAAAGCAGCCTTTCTTGCGAGGTTCCCTCAAGTTCGGGGCCGCAAGCTGATATTATTTCTAAGTCGTATTCACCAAAAGAAGGGATTGGATTTACTAATCCGGGCGTTTGCACGGCAAGCTCACATAACCACCGATTTTGATCTGCTGATCGTTGGCCCGGACGACGTCGGGCTCACCCCGCGCCTTGCGAAGATTGCGGCCGATCTTGGCATCGCGGACAGAGTGCACTGGATCGGCATGCTGAGCGGAGATGAAAAATGGGGCGCGTTTCGGATGGCCGAGTTCTTTGTATTGCCTTCGCACCAGGAGAATTTTGGTATCGCGGTAGCGGAAGCTATGGCGCTTTCTGTCCCAGTCTTGATAACTAACAAGGTCAACATTTGGCGTGAAGTTGAATCGGGCGGTGCTGGGCGGATAGTGACAGATGACGGCGATGGGATTGCTGACGGGTTGCGGTACATGTGCAGCTTGTCCAAGTCTGATCGCCAGATTTTCGCTACAAATGCTAGAAACTGCTTTTTGGAACAATTCAATCTAGAGAAAAATGCTACTGCGCTTCTAAACTTGATAATGAGTCTTGGCAAAGAAACCAAGAAATGCGGCCCCCCACAATCGAACCGCGTCACATCCCGGGCTGTCGGTGCGCAGGAACAGTGAACGGCGAAACCCGTTCTTGGGCCCGTAGCTTATTTTGTCCTACGGGTCTACGGTGACATCAACGTTACTTTTGGTATGTAAGGCTTCGGTAAACTCGTCGGAAGTGGGGGTTCGTGACGGAGGTTTGCCGCACATTGCGTCGGCATGGTATTGATCGTGGCACGTATTTTGTATACGTGCGATGTTGCTCATGTAGCGGGCTCGCGCCGGTGTTGGGTTTTGGTAGTGCTTGACGCAGCATAAGCCGCCGCGGACTTTGAATGGATGCGCGCACATGAGACTAAAACATCGCATTCTGACCTACGCGAATAAAATCGCCCCCGCTGTTTTTCCATTCAGACGTACCTTGCCAACATACTATGAGGGATACTGGTTCTGGCTCGCGAGGCAAGGCTGGACATCCCTCTACCTCGGCTATGAGCCTTACATGGCCGAGACCATAAGATCCAATCTGACCCGCGGGGACACGTTCTGGGATGTCGGCGCCAACGTCGGTTTGTTCAGTCTCCTGGCGGCACGTATCGTGGGACCAACCGGGAACGTCGTTTCGTTCGAGCCGGCGACCGAAGTTTTTCAACTACTTTGCCGAAATGCAGAGCACAGCGGACCGATTCGCTCCCTGCAGTTCGGAATCGGTAACATTGATGGCTCGGCCCCGATGTCAGTTCAAGGGATCACCAGCGCCGGTTCGTTTGTAAAAGAAGTCGTGGCGCTGGCTCGCCATTATTACCCAGACGTTCCGGTACGAGAAGAATTTGTCGAGGTTCGGAAGCTCGACACGCTTTTGAGCGATCTCAAGCCGCCACCCACTCTTGTCAAGATCGATATCGAGGGATTTGAGGTCGAGGCTTTAAGGGGCGCTAGTCTTCTTATTCAGACTGCGCGACCAGTTCTAATTATCGAAATCCATCCTCTGCAACTGAAGCTCTCTGGAGGCAGCGAGGAGGAATTGTACAAATTACTACACGAACACAATTATAGCTTTGAGGTTATCAATCGCAATGAAAATTCTGTTTATTCAATTGTTGCAAAGCCGATGAATGAATGACGGGTGTGGTCGAAGTCGAAAGCGGAGTTGTAGCTTTCACTTCCTTTCGATCAACGGACAAACACGGAGTGTTCATGCACGACTGCTCGAACAGGAATTAGTGATATGGTAGGAAAGCGGCGGCGCTTCCTTCTGGCCGTATTGCAGTCACTCGGATTGGCGGTCGCTTGCAATATTTCGATCGCAACAAACGCCGCAGCGACTGAGGCTCAACAGTTATCTTGCCCGGACAAGTTATGCACCGCAGTCCATGACGGTCGATCTATTGTCGATATTAATGGTCACACCCGAATCTTCGGCGCGTTACGATCGGCAGGATCGGATTGCTACGCCTTGGGAGACAGGACGCGCGCTTCGGGGGCAGATGCGATAATGACAGCCGCTAACAGCGTCGTCCGCGCTCACCCTGCCTCGGCCCGGTGGCACTTTGATAGTCGGAATTCGTGGGTCGCAGCAACCACATTATCAACGCCCACCGTTCAAGCGCAATGTGCGGATATCGCCACAATTGCACCAAACCCTCCACTGGCGACGAATGCGCAGGGCGATGAATTTGTCGGTCCCTTTGCCAGTTGGGCGGATCTGAAGAGAGACTATGGCGCGAAGGGGGACGGCAAAGCCGACGACACCGATGCCATCCAATCAGCGCTCAGTGCCTTAAGCACGTTAGCAGGGAAGTCGCCCATCTTGTATATTCCTAATGGCACTTATCTTGTCACGAGGACCGTGACAGTGAAGAGCGCTAAAGATATTAGTGTAATCGGTGAGGATCCGACCACAACAACTCTAAAATGGGGTGGAGGGCGCGGTGGCTCACTTCTCCATATTGATGGTGTTTCCTACAGTCGTTTTGATCGAATTACTTTTGACGGGAGTGGGAGTGCCGGTGTCTTAGTGGATCAGTCAGTGACTGACTACAGCCAGGGCCGACAATTTGATACGGGGAATGAGTATGCTGATGATGTTTTTAAAAATGGTATCATCGGTATCCAAGGCGGACAATTTGGTCTTGGCGCTGCAGAAAGCTCCGTCTTACGTTCCAAGTTTTTGAATAATGCATGGGGAATCCTGCTGAAGAACTTTAACGCGCTAGATTGGTGGATCTGGTACTCGTATTTTGAGAATAATGGGTCGGCGATTTCCAACATTCCGGGCGCGGGGAACTTCCATGCTTTCAATAACGTGTTTCAAGGTTCGACATTCGCCGATTTAGCCCTTCTGAACACCGGAAATTTCAATTTTCGTGACAACTTTTCCATCAATTCCAACAAATTTCTATACGAGCAATATTATTACACAAACGCCGCGGTCACGAGACTACAAGGCAATACGATCATTACTCTCCCAGCTAAAAATTACAATGACTGTGGTGGTTGCTCCGTCTATCAGGGAAACATGGGCCCGACTATTATGACGGATAATAACTTCGTCAGCCCGCCCAATGCGAGCGGTGCCGCAGTTGTAATCAAGGGGCAAGACCCGGCCGACTGTCTCTCAGTCGGAAACACCTTCACACAGGAACGTACCGTTCAGTGTGGTAGCTATTTAAATGGTAATGGCCGTCAAATCTCACTCGACGACAAAGTCGTCTCGGCCTCAACCGTTAACAGGACGCCGCCCAATCTTCCCGAGGTACTTCCAAGGTACGATCGAAAAGTCTTCGAAGTTGCACCCGGTTCCAACTCAGTGGCAATTCAACGAGCCATCCAGGAAGCCGCAACGTACTGCGGACAAAAGCCCGTCATTCACTTGCCGTACGGTACGTATGAACTCAATCAAACCGTTATCATTCCACCCAATTGTGACATCCAACTGGTGGGTGACGGCGGGCAGACAGTACTGAATTTCGTCGGTGATGTAACCGAACCTGCTCTCGTTCTTCAGGGCCCATCACGCGCGATCTTCCGAGATTTCAATTTGAATGCCCGAGGCGCCACTGGGATCGACGTTCACGGCGCCGACCAGCCGGGCTCCAGGATATACATGCAGCAAGTCTCGGCACTTCGCGCGTCATCGGAGGGCATATTCGTCGACGGCCTGGACTATACGTTAGTTGAGCTGCACGATTTTCAGCTCGCCTATACCGCGACCGCGCCTGCCTCCACTGGAGTGGGGCTCAAGGTCGTTGGTGGCCCTCTTGCTCAGCAGGGAAAACCTCAATACGGCCAGACTAATCTGTTCGCTGGTTCTAGTGGCGCCAACTATCTCAGCTATCAGGCCAGCCGCGGAGCAAAACTCATTGTGCGGGACGCCTGGTACGAATCCAACACTGCCACGACTTATGCGCAGGTCTCCGATAACAGCAGTGTAACATTTGAAGGTTCTCGCATGGCCACATCGGGCGGGTCGGGGGGCCTCGCCATTCCGACAAATCTCAACGCGATCGAGGTCAACAATCTGTCGTGCAATGCAACGGTTTTGTCGTCCGCTCTCGATTCTGATGTCAAAGTGAACGGCGCCAACACTGGAAGCATTTGGGTACTCGGAAACAATTTTGGCACTGCCTCAAGAAATCTTACAAGCCCTTCTGATATATCTGGCGTCGATTTTAATCTCAACAGATACTATGTTGTCGGTTATGGTTCGAAGCCAGTCCCTGACAAAACTTCGCTTCCCGATCCGAGCTTTATTCGCAATGCGCTCGCGCAGTCTAGAAGCGCCCATCCAAGCGAAATTAGGGACCTTGCTTCGGGAATAACCGACGTACGATTCTATAGGATTACCGTCGATCTTGTAAGGACTGGCATTCACCTCGAAAGATAGAATATCAAAATCATTCGGCGGAACGGAGCTCCGCGTCCGGATGGTCTCCCCCTGCAGCTCATAGATTGCCTCGGGGAAACGTCCATCCAGCAAACTCAAGCCGAGCGTAGTGCAAGAAATCGAGCAGGCTAGAAGATGAGCTCGTACAATCAAGAACGCATTTCAATCCAGCTTGATGGGCCAAAGCCTGGGCGATCGATGCTTGGCTTGTCAACCGTAACGAAACGGCTAGTGTGGATTGATTCCGCAAAGGGCTTTGCAATCATTCTCGTAGTATTCGGGCATGTCCTTGGGGGAGCGATGGCGCGAGGCTGGTTGGATTCCGAGGGACCGTTCAAATCCATCTACGATTATATCTATCTGTTTCACATGCCGCTGTTTTTCATGATCTCTGGGTTCTTTTGTATTGAACCAATGCGGATCAATCCACTGAATGCTCTAATATCGCGAACGGAATCCATTGCATGGCCATACTTGTTTTGGGAGTTTCTTGTTCGGACCGTTGTACTGCCGTTCGCGAGAGCATTCATGAGCAGCCCTCCGCCTGATGTTGGGTGGGCTGCTAAGTTCGGGCAGGCGCTTTCTGGTGATCTCTCGTGGTTTTTGTGGACCTTGTATGTTATGCAAGTTCTTTTGATCCCTGTTGCGCGCATTCCAGCATGGGTTCTGTTCATCGCAAGCGTTGCTGCATGTCTATTGTTGCAAGACGCCCATCTGGGCCCGTTTGTTGCATTGATACGAAACCTGCCTTTCCTCCTCTTCGGAGCGATGTTGCAGCCAGTCCTAGATCACCTCAGAGTGTCGAAAGCGTGGAGCCCGCTGCTGCTGTGTCTTGTGGCGTTTTCGCTTATGGGCGCTGCACTCATGCTCGGCTGGACCGTTTGGACGCCCGTGTGGCTTCTGTGCGGCATCGTGGGCTCTCTCGCATCGATTGGGTTGGTACAATATCTGGGTCGGCCGATTGCTGACACCGTCTTAGCAAACCTCGGTGTTGCATCATTGGCGATCTATATTTTACACCCCTACTTTCAGGCAATAGGAAGGGAGTTCGTATTGAGAATATTTGGTGCCTCACCGTTCTGGCAGCTTTTCTTAACAACTATCATTGCGGTGCTTGGACCTTTTCTGGTGTGGCGACTTTCCCAG
The DNA here is from genome assembly GCA_963790975.1 of uncultured Alphaproteobacteria bacterium. GTDB lineage: Bacteria > Pseudomonadota > Alphaproteobacteria > Rhizobiales > Xanthobacteraceae > BOG-931. The sequence goes on along the minus strand of CAWBQV010000004.1, from coordinate 379,921 downwards.
CGCCTCGGCATGCCTTGGCTATTTCGATTAAGTCTTCCAAAGACTAAGGAGGACTTATCGTCAGTCGGTGGCGTTAAAACAGGATAGTACTCGACTAAGTCGGGGCTCGCAGACAGGATAGCGACTCGAGCCGGAATCATCCGAACATCAGCTTGTTTGCGATCTTAAATTTGCCATTCCCGCCAATAACAGAAATATTCAAATCCCGACCCAGTCACGAAGCCTGTCGCCACTTCCATGCCATTAACTGAACGCGCATTGAGGCGATCGGGACCGCGTCTGCACGATCGCGCCCGGGCGTTGCAGACTCACGTGTATCGTGGTCACGTCGATTTTAAGAAACGACGCAACTGGCACTAAAGGTGTTGTGATGGATTCTGTCGTCCGACAACCGACGGGATTTAACTGGCCAAGGAATGGCTTTGGAACAATTGGAATAGCACCGGTGAAGACGTCTTATCGTTCAGATATTGATGGATTGCGCGGGATTGCGGTTTTGGCCGTTGTGGGCTTTCACGGCTTTCCTACTCAAGTCAGAGGGGGCTTCGTTGGGGTCGACATCTTTTTCGTAATTTCCGGCTTCTTAATCTCAAGTATTCTCATCGACAGTTTACAGCGCGATGAGTTCAGCTTTATCGATTTCTACGCACGGCGAGTTAGACGCATTTTTCCCGCTTTGGCCGTGGTGCTGATTGCGTGCATGAGTTTTGGATGGCTAGTCCTTTTTCCCGATGAATATCAGCAGCTCGGAAAGCATATCGGCGCCGGTGCGGGTTTTGTTGGAAACCTCGTCTCGCTGCACGAAGCCGGATATTTTGACACCAACGCCAGCTTAAAGCCCTTACTGCATCTGTGGTCCCTTGGCGTTGAGGAGCAGTTCTACATCGTGTGGCCGGTGTTACTTCTGCTATTTTGGCGATGGCGCCAAGGGCCATTTATCCTTGCTAGCGCGATCCTAATTATTTCATTTCTCATCAATCTGGTGCTTACAACGACGGACCAGGCCGCCGCATTTTATCTTCCGATCACTCGGTTCTGGGAGCTTATGCTGGGCTGCATAGTGGCGATTGCGTCATCGAGACGTATTTCCGTTATTGCTAGGGCAGGCGCCTCCGAGCGGCTCAAGCAGCTGTATTTACGGCATCGCAATGCGGGCAATGAGATAGCCGCTTCTTTCGGTCTTGTACTAATCGGCGCCGCGATGGCGTTGATCAATGGGAACAGCGCCTTTCCGGGCACGTGGGCATTATTGCCGACGATTGGCTCCGTTTTGTTGATTGCCGCGGGCAAAACGACGTTCATCGGCCGACGGTTGCTCGGCAATCCTGCGCTGGTCCATGTCGGCCTCATTAGCTACCCACTTTACCTCTGGCATTGGCCAATTCTTTCATTTGTACGCATCCTCCACTATGAAGAGCCGAGCCGCTTGGTGAGGATAACTTGCGTTATCGCTGCGTTCATTTTGGCCGAGCTGACATACAGGTTTATTGAAAAGCCAATTCGATTTGGTGCGTCAAAGGCGTCAAAATCAGTCGCCACGTGCGTTGTCTTGGGAGTGATAGGGAGTCTCGGACTGGTGATATTTGCATATGACGGTGTACCGGAGCGGTACCCCGCCGACGTGCAGAAGTGGGTCAAGGATTTTCGAGGCGAAGCGGTAGTCGCTAATAGCGTTTCCCATTGTTTTATCGATCCGGGGAAGAGTGTCGACGTATTTACTCACGAATGCGACGGAGCGGGTAAGACGGACAGCTCCGAAAATTGTGTTGTGGGGCGACTCGCATGCAGCACACTTGGTTCCTGGGCTCAAGGCGATTATGGCAACAACAGACAGCTTTGCGTTAGCGCAATACACGGCCTCGGGTTGTCCACCGATTTTGGATTTTGTGACCGCAAGAATACCGAACTGCACATTCATCAACAAAGTTGTCATCGAAAAAATAGGGCAACTTAAGCCCGATACAGTTATAATGGCCGGTCGTTGGGACCTCTATGACGGCTCTGGCGGAGTTGGGCGCGTCGATTTTGATGCGATTCGAAGGACCGTCGAGAAGCTCAAATCGTTGGGCGTGAAGCGTATTGTCGCTATAGGTCAATTTCCGATTTGGAAGGTGCCCCCGCCGAAAATACTTGCGCGAAGCTTCCGTCTGGCCCCTCTTGGTTGGTACTCCGCTAGCGCGACCATGTCGGAACGTAGCAAGGCATTCTTACATCCGACGACTTTTGCACGCAGCGAAGAAATAAATCAGGCCTTTAGGGCGGCCGGCGTAATCTTTGTCGACCCCCTATCGACTTTCTGCAACGGCGAAGGCTGCTTGCTCACGGTGCCGGACGGGCGCGGCGAACCTATCGTATGGGACGATGCCGGTCACATGACCAAGGAAGGATCGGAGTACTTTATAGCCTCCAACGCCGATATTATTCTTAATGCGAGAGAAGGATATCAGCTGGATCCATTGTCGCTGGATACCCAGGGCGCCGTACCCGTTGGCCGAACGCCTCCCTGAGTCAGAAGTTTTCGCTAGTTATCTCATCCCATGCGGCGTAGCGCAGAGGTCTGCGGCGCGACGACGCCCCCGGCCCGTTTGCCGCGGCGCATAACCATGTAGCGGCGATCACTGGTGATACGGCAACAAGATTGCCTTTAACTCTTTGGACCGCTTTATAATAAACGCCGCCTGCTCAGATTGTCAGTCAACCTTTCGTCCAGTAGGATCGATAAATAACAACCGAAGTCGAGTAATTTGATGTCATTTTCAGCATTATCAAAGCGTTTGGTGACGAAACGGAGCACACAGAGCCGCCTGCGAAATATTCAAAACGCGGTCCGCGGCTTTTGGCGCGATGCCGCCAATGAACTCATACACGGAAGTGATCTACGCAATCATTGTCGCGGCAAGACAGGTATGTTGATCAACGTGGGGTGCGGAGATCTCATTCGCCCGGGTTGGATCAACATCGACTTCGAACCACGGCCCGGGGCATTCTATTTCAACGCCCTCAATCCACTGCCTATAAATGACCAGACCATAGCGCGCATTAACGCGGAGCACTTTCTTGAGCATTTGGAGTATGACGACGCCGTTCGTTTCCTTAACGAGTGCTACCGTGTTCTCACCATTGGTGGCACCATGAGGATTGTCGTTCCGGATGCAGAAAGATATATGCGAGCTTATGTTGGTGACGAGACTGAGTTTTTCGATCGCTTGAAGAATCTCGGCGGTTCGGCCGAGCCTCTTCCGACAAAAGGTGCCATCTGCAATCAAATGTTTCAGATGGGCGGGCACCATCGGTTTGCATGGGATTTTGAGACGCTTGAATACGCGGCGCGACGAATCGGTTTCAAAGGTATCACGCGGTCGCATCAAAATGACGAATTGGTTCCGGACTGTATTGACGGACAAGACTGGTGGCGTCCCCTCGAGAGCCTTTATGTTACGATGACGCGGTAAGCGCAGCGAACCGCTCTTCAAGACGCATGCGACGACGCGGCACGAGCGGCACTTTGTAAGCGCCAAGATTGTCCAGAAGGACGATGTCGTTGGACCTAAGGATTGGCAATTGGATTTGCTCGGCGTAAGCCAGGAAGGCATTGCCCGCCGCCACAAGCACCTCTGCCCGATTGCCCCTTCCACCGTTAGCTACGTCATCCAAAAACGGCATGTTGCGGAGCAAACGTGCGCGACGTGAAATCGGTCAGCGTTCCCGTAGGCTGCCTTGCTCGTACCTGATCAGCGGTGAGAGCAGATAAGAAATTATTCGCCGTGTGCCGGTTCCAATCTCGACGGTAACGGCCATGCCCGGCGACAGCTTGACCAAACGGCCGTCGACATCCATTTGCGTGCTGTCAAGCGAGATACGCGCCGCATAGACTAGCTCCTGTCCTTCGGGCTCGCTTGTCGCGTTTTCTGCGCCTTGGCTAATGTCACTCGTAGTTTTATTTTGCGGCGTGTTCCGCGTAATCGCGTCCGATGAAACGCTTAATACCCTGCCGTGGAGCAGTCCGTACCGGCTGAAGTTGAAAGTGTCGACCTTGACTTGAGCGTCCTGACCGGCGTGGACAAATCCGATATCCCGGTTCATGACCATGGCTTCGATCTCGAGATGACTGTCGGTCGGCACAATCACTAGTAACGCTTGCGCCGGAGTGACGACGCCACCGACGGTATGAACCGTCAATTGCTGAACCGTTCCATCAACGGGTGCGGTGAGCGTCTGCAACTGCGTCCGATGTTGAGCCCTGATAAGATCGTCGCTGAGCCCGCGTGCTTTTCGTTCCGCTTCGACCAGCTCCCCTGCTCGCTCCCGCCGATACTCCGCATCTGTGTGAACCCGTTCTTCGATGACTGCGCCCAAAGCTGAATTGGCCTCATCATACTTGCTCTTTTGGACGTCAAGTTCATGCTGTTCCTCGACAAAGGTTTGGAGCATTTCCAGGTACTCGGCTTTTGATCCGGTCGCGTGATCGTAAAGCGTCTGACGAATATCTAAACGTTCTTGTAGTACGGGGAGCGATGCCTCGAGTTTGCTAACGGTGGCGGCGGTCGTTGCGCGCTCTGCCTCCTTTTGTGCCCGCTCGCGATCGAGAACGGCGAGCTTCGCCTGCTGTTCCGCCGTTTGATCGGCCAGCAACTCCTGTTGCGCCGCGATGAGGGCCGGCGGCGCATCCTGAGGAGGCTTGAAATTTGCGAGTACGTCGCCTTGTGAAAGCGCTGCGCTCAGCCGCGCGACGTCGAGCTGGGCGGTGACCAGATCACTCTTCAAGTGATTTGTGTCAGCTTCGTTCATGGTCGAGTCAAGCTCGATCAGAGCATCACCCTCCTTTACTGTCTGGCCGTCGAAAACATCGATCGCGCGTACGACGCCAGTCTCGAACGGTTGGATGATTTTGGTGTGGCCGGTAGGGACGACCTTGCCGGCGGCTGAAGCGACGATGTCGAGCCGGCCGAAAAATGCCCACGCTAGCGTGAGGCAAAACAACGTTATAATGCAATACGCGATCGTCAAGCCAACCGGCGACGGCGGCGTTTCAACGATCTCCAGTGCGGCCGGAAGGAACGCTAAATCATCCTTGTCCCGACCCTTATAATCCAGCGGGAATGGTAGCACGTTCTGGAAGATTTTCTGGGAGGTCTGCTTAAATGACTTCATGGATGCCAGCCTGCAACCGATAAAGCATCGCGTAGCGTCCGCCGGTATTGATGAGTTCGTCGTGGGTGCCGTCTTCGACTAATCGGCCGCGATCGATGCTGAGGATACGGCCGGTCCAGCGAACGGTGGAGAGGCGATGGGCAATAATGAAGACCGTTCTGCCTTTGGCGATCTCCTTCATGTTATCCTGGATGATCCGTTCGCTGTCGTAATCAAGCGCACTGGTCGCCTCGTCGAAGATAATTATACGTGGATCGGTGATCAGGGCTCGGGCGATGGCGATGCGCTGGCGCTGACCGCCCGAAAGGCTGCTGCCACGCTCGCCCACAACAGTGTCGTAGCCTTCGGGCATCTCCAAGATGAAGTCGTGCGCGCCTGCCAGCTTTGCCGCAGCGATAATTGGTCCGATCGGCGTTTCCGGATTGGCAAGAGCAATGTTGTCGCGCACGGAACGGTTAAACAGGACGTTTTCCTGCAATACCACGCCAACCTGTCGGCGCAGCCACGCTGTATCCACCATGGCGAGGTCGGCGCCGTCGACGAGGACGCGTCCGCTCTCCGGGACGTATAGGCGTTGGATCAGCTTGGTGAGCGTGCTCTTGCCGGAGCCTGACGGACCGACGATGCCGACAATTTGGCCGGGATCGACCTTAAACGTCACATCGTGCAACACTTCGGAGCCGTCAATACGATAGCGGAAGGAGACGTGATCGAATGTGACTTCGCCTCGGATAGCCGGAAGTGCCGCTCGCGCTGGATTGAAGCTTGGCTCCGGTGTCGTATTGAGAATGTCCCCAAGGCGCGCGACCGACAAGCGCGCCTGATGGAAATCCTGCCAGATCTGGGCCAGCCGCAAGACCGGAGCGCTCACGCGACCTGCGAAGATGTTGAATGCTACCAACTCACCAACGGTGAGACTGCCTTCGATGACGAGCTTCGCCCCAAAGTAAAGCACTCCCGCCGTGACCAACTTGCTAACGAGCTGTACGCTCTGGCTTGCGACATTGCCAAGGCGCAATACGCGAAAACTGGAAGCGACATAACCAGCAAGCTGCTCCTCCCAGCGTCGCTGCATTTGCGGTTCGACCGCCATCGCCTTGAGCGTTTCTACGCCGGTGACACTTTCCACCAAAAATGACTGGTTCTCGGCGCCGCGCCGGAATTTCTCGTCCAACAGTTGACGAAAAATTGGCGTGGCGATGGCAGAGATTCCGATATAAAATGGGAATGCGGCCACCACAATGCAGGTCAGCATCACCGAGTACAGAAGCATCACACCCAAAAACACGAAAGTGAAGAATAGGTCGATGACGAGAGTGAGCGCGGAGCCGGTGAGAAAATTGCGAATGTTTTCCAGCTCTCGTACACGAGCCACCGAATCGCCGACGCGACGGGCCTGAAAATATGCAATAGGTAATGCCAGGAGATGGCGGAACAGGCGTGCACCGAGTTCGACATCGATACGATTCGTTGTATGCGCGAACAAATAGGTACGCAGGATGCCAAGAACGGTTTCGAATATGGAAATGGTCACAAGACCAATCACCAGCACGTCCAGTGTGCTCATGGTGCGATGCACGAGCACCTTGTCGATCACGACCTGGAAGAACAGCGGCGATACGAGGGCGAAAAGCTGAAGAAAAAAGGAGACGAGGAGTACTTCGCTCAAATGGCGTCGATACTTGTGAATGGCGCCGAGGAACCAAGTGATGTCGAAGCGCGTGGCCATATTGACCAATGTGGCGCGCCGCGTCATCAACACGATCCTGCCGTCAGTGATCAATTCGAACTCAGCCCTAGTCATCAGGGTCGGACGCGGCGAGTGCGGTGACTGAACAATCACCTTGTCGTTGCCGAATTTTCCGAGCAGCAGGAAACCACCGTCACGCAGCGCGGCGATCGCCGGCATCGGCGTGGTTTCGAGCCGCTCCCAGCCGACAACACGCTCGCGTGCCTTGAGTCCGAGTTCCTTGGCGCAGCGCAACATCTCTGGGATGCCGATCCGCGCGCCACCGAAGCGATGCCGGATTTGTTCGGGGTCCGCACCGACGCCATTCCTGCGCAGCAGCGCCACCAAAACAAATAATCCCGGATCGAGAGACTGACCCCGCATGTCGGTCGTCATGCCGCGCTGCCTGATGCGATGGATAGGGACTGCTGATGTGTTCGTTTAATAAAATGACGGTGGCACGTAGTTAGCACCGCTACGGCATCAAAATGGCAGGAATAAGCAGCCATGTTTTCGCGTTGCAAATCCGTACTTCCTCATCAACCCTCAACGACCACCGATTAAAACCCTTTTTGTGATGCCCATCGCCTGAAGACGGCCTCACGGGGTGATATGAGCGACAAAGACGGTGCCCGGCTGCGAACCACCGCCAAGAGCTTAGGGTCGATAGTCGTTGTCACTACCTGACGGTCACCTCCACGTGGATCGTCGAATTTCCGGGTATCCGATTAAGTTTGCCGGAGACGGAAATCGCGAACGAATCTTCTCCTCGGAAGTCGGAGCCGCCCTTGTAGATGAATCCTGGTCCCTGGAGTATCACTTGCCCAGACTGCGGCGGAACAACCAATTTGACATCGTCAAGTGTGACGAAGGCGCTGCGGATCCCGCGAACACAACTTTGGCCACTTCCAACCATCATCGACCATACGACGGTATCCGATGCCAGCTGGTATGTCGGACCAGTTAGCGCGCACGACATCCCTGACTCTTGGGCGAATCCAGGCGTTACGGCCGGAAGCACCGCCCAAAAGACCCACAGGAAAAACTTTATCTTCCGCATACCACGCAACTCCCTCCCACTTACTCACTTACGCTACTTTTCCGTTGCAATGATATATCATAAAGGTGTGATTAACAAACCCCATTTCGTGTCGCTTGCTATCGGCAGTTGTCATGAACGGGACGGGCCGCACCGGCTTACCGCGAGGATTGCCTGCGGATCCGCCGCCCTGCCGGTCGCAAGCTTCCGTTAGAGCATGATTGCGCCATGCTCGAAGCATATCCGGCGTTTGGCGGGATAATTTGCTCATTCTTGAGGCGTGAAGCATTGAAGGAGCGCGCCGATGCGTTTTCAGGTCGGCCTCGACTGTTCGTTCAGCGGCCTTTCGGAGCAGCGTCGTGACCTCGGCGAAGACCTGCTCGATGCTCTAATCGCGCATCAGTCCAATCTGCAATGATATTGCGACGAGCTGTCGATCAATACCTTGTAGTTGCCGATGTGCCAAAATCAAATCTGTAATTGAACCCCACCAGGATTGCTTGGACGTTGAGGCTTGAGGTTGAGTTCGAGGATGGGGGGGTCGTAGCTAGATTTATGGATTTCGAGCCAAATCCTAAATAGTCATATTCGAAGAACAAAGACAAATTGGGCAAGCACTTCCATTCAATACCGGCACCAGCGGTCCATCCAGAACCACCTTCCGGACCAGCCCAGCCGGCACCGCCCCTCACATACGGCAGGAATGCTGGATCGACGGCGTAACCGATCCTCCCAGTCGCAGTGGCAAACCATTTTTCCTGTATGGGGGGTTCGCCAGGGATAGGCAGGGTGGCTTTAGCGCCAAATATTCCGTCGCCCATGGCTTGCATGCCGATTACCCAGTTTCCAACTTGGTAATCGCAGCCAAATTGACCGCCCAATGCGAGGCCGTCTGCCGATTTTGCGGGAAGAGTGTTGGCTGAAACGGTAACGTCCCAGGTTGCCAGGGCAACGCCGACGTTGCCACCCAGGAAACATCCGGTCCATGTATTAAACGGCGCGTTAGCAACCTGTGGTTGAGGAACGATCGGTCCGGGTTGCGGCAAGTCAGCAGCAAATGCTGGATTGTCGCTGGCAATTATTGCGACAAGAGTTGCGCCAATGGCGAGGAGACGAAACATGGCGGCCCCAGACTAGAGGATACTTACCGGAGCTTACCGCGAAAACGAGCAAACACCTGTGCCTTTTCAGCAACGATAGAGCCAAAATCGACGAGTGCGGGGCGCAGGTCCGGGCTGCAGATTGAGGGGCGGTGTCGCCCTATCTATTAGCAGTCAGCAAACGGCGTTAATCTCAATACCTCAGCCGATAGTATATGAACTTGATCAATTCATTCCGGAAGTTTTTAAATCCGAGCTCGTTTAGCCACCAGTCATCGGCGCTGTACGAGGAAGGGGTGACCGCTTGTATGATTGGGCGTATGTGCGCCGGGCCCAGTTCGCGATTGAAAATCCATCGGACCCGACGTGTTTGAAATATGTCAACCGGAATGATAACGCTTCGTGTCCCACTCATCCGTGCCCACTCCAGAATCCCACGTGCTTCTCCGTATGTACTATGGGGCCAAAAGCCAAATTCGACGATGGCGCTAGCGGGGACGCCATTTTGCAGGAGCATTCCGCGATTGAGGCTGGCATCAAGGCCGTGGTCAAACTCTGAAATTCCGACAGCAACTCGCGGGGCCATTGCGCGCTTGTATAGTTCGGCAGCCGCCGCGGGCCTGACGTCGAGGCCGCCGCCGAGAACAATAATAGCGTCGGCTTGGTCAAGACGATCTGATACGATCCACAACTTGGCCATGCAACGAAGCGCTAACGAACGAGTCGCTGTTGCGAATGCGAGGACTATCACAACAACAATGAGGCTAATCCAGCCGATAACGTGTCTCCGGTCTTTGCGCCAAGCAGCAGATTATTCGATCTCGAGAGATCTATATAAGGGCCGGCACAGCGCATCAAATCTCTCGTTAAATGACCTGACGACGCAAAGAGGCTCGACCACCGATCCCATCAGACAAATTGAGCGTTTGGACGACCGTAGAGTTACTCTGGATCGAACACAACGGACACGCTGGTAACCATTTTACGGCGCTGCGTATTGAACATGTTGTTCGCACCGAACCCCTGAAGCAACATCAAGAGCGTTTTCCTCCAATCATTGCGAAGGAATGGCCATTGAATATCCTTGTAACTGGCGGAGCAGGTTATATCGGCAGCCACGCTTGTAAGGCGCTGGCTGCCGCAGGATATACGCCGGTTTCGTATGACAATCTTTCCAGGGGGAACCGCTGGGCGGTGAAGTGGGGGCCGCTCGAGGAGGGTAATATTTCCGACAAGGCGCGATTGCAGGCAATACTCAAGAAATACCAACCTGCAGCGCTAATGCATTTTGCCGCGTACGCCTATGTTGGTAAGTCAGTGCAACAGCCACTTTTGTATTATGAAAATAATTTATGCGGAACCGCCGCTCTGATAAGTGCTTTGTTAGACTACCAATGCATTCCCGTCGTGTTTTCATCCACCTGCGCCACTTACGGTACGCCAGATAGTGTGCCGATCAGTGAGGATCATCCGCAACGTCCTATCAATCCATACGGCCGTTCAAAGTTGTTCGTGGAAAATATGCTGCGCGACCTTAACGCGGCAAATGGCTTGCCCTTTGTTTTGCTGCGATACTTCAATGCTGCCGGTGCGGACCCTGAAAGCATGATCGGCAAATCGCATGATCCGGAAACTCACCTCATCCCCTTAGCGCTTATCGCAGCACAAACGGGTGCCCCGCTCCAAATTTTTGGAACCGATTATGATACCCCAGATGGAACCTGCGTAAGAGACTTTATCCACGTAACTGACATTGCGGACGCACACGTGCGAGCACTCAGCCACCTCCTGCGTGGCGGCGAAAGCTGCGCGCTCAATCTGGCCAACAGCCGAGGCTTTTCAGTAAGAGAAGTCGTTGCATCCGCGGAGAAGGTGACCGGCCGCAAGATCCCTCTACAGCTGGTGGCGCGCCGTGCAGGCGATCCTGCCGTCCTGATTGGCGATTCCAGGCGCTGCCATGCCCTTCTTGGTTGGACACCGAGCCGTTCCGATTTGGACACACAGATCACGGACGCGTGGAATTGGATCAATAGACCTCAAATAGGCGCCGCATAGATCGATTGCCGGCATAAATTCGACACCGCGCGTGATCGCCCCTGATCCATGCCATCAATGCAATACGTCTCCACCGATGAACTAAAGGCTGCCCTGACGCTGCCTGTCTGTATGTTAACAATAACATAAGCTTAGGCGGGGGCAGCAGATCTTTGGATTGACCCCCGCGCCGCCCTTATGTTAGTCATAACATAGTGTTAAGAACCATCGGATCGTTGTAGACCTGGCCCTATATCGCTGTCATAATTATGGCTAACAAGGCGTTGTAGGGAGGGATTTTGAGTGGCTAGAGGTTTGGCTATCTATGACTATCCCGTTCCCGGCGTCGCGCGGTGCTACCAAACTCCGCTTTGGTCTCTTTGATGTCGCATGGATTGCTGCTTCGCCGCTTGCGGCGTTGTACTTAAGCAATGCCTATGTGCTCTGGTCTTCCGACGGCGGCCAAACTGTTGGATTGTATTGGCTTGTGTCTGTGTCGTTTTCGGCGATCATGTTGCAGTTTTTCAATATTCAGAAGGGGATGGCGCGTTACTTTTCTGTGCACGATGCGCTCAACGTCTGCAAAGCCGTTATTCTCGCTGAACTCCTCACCGGCGTTGTACTTTTCAGCCTCATCCGTCTTGATGGGATTCCGCGCTCGACACCAATCATACATGCTTTGATATTGGTGGCGGGATTGGTCGCGTTTCGGACGCTAGTCCGAATAATGCCAGATGAAAATGCACGTGTGATCAGCGTCAACGCGCAACCCGAATCCGTCGTAATGATCGGATCGACTAGCCTTTCAGCGATCTATATCAAGCTGCTGCAGGTTTGTGCTCGCGATCGACGACGAGTGATAGCGGTGCTGGACCGGACGCCAGAAATGCTCGGTCGGAGTATAGAAGGCGTCCGAATTGTTGGAGCGCCGGAACAATTGGATTCGATCATCGACGAATATGCGTTGCACGGAATTGAAATCGATCGAGTTATCGTCGGCGGTGAGCGTGACTTCCTGCCCGATGAAGAGATGAAGAGAGTTCTTCACATTTGCGAAAGCCGGCAGATTGAATTGGATTTTGTCCCGCAGCTAGTGGGGCTGAGTGAATTAAAAGCAAAGTCCGACGAGTTTACCGTTCAAGCGGATTACACCGCGCCGTTTGCTGTGCCGGCATATTTTCGACTGAAGCGTATTATCGATTTTTGTGTGGCATTAACGTCTATCGTTATCTTGCTCCCGCTGTTCGTTGGCGTAGGGGTGGTGGCCTTCATGGATGTCGGATCACCCGTCTTGTTTTGGCAACAGCGTCTCGGCGTGCGCGGCAGTAGGTTTTTGCTTTACAAGTTTCGCACCTTGCGGCCTCCTTTTGATTGGCACGGGAATGCTATACCTCCGAGCGAGCAACTGAGTTGGCTTGGGCGCTTGTTGCGGGAGACTAGTCTCGACGAACTACCGCAGCTACTGAACGTGCTGGTCGGCGATATGTCTCTCATCGGGCCGCGGCCGCTCCTGCCGGAGGACCAACCAGCGAACTCAGCCGTGCGGCTTTTGGTTCGTCCCGGGATAACCGGATGGGCTCAGGTAAATGGCGGCAAGCTTGTTACGCCGCAGGAAAAGGAAAAACTGGATGAGTGGTATATACGCAATGCCTCACTGTGGCTTGATCTGCGGATCATTCTGAAGACGATGCAGATTGTATTGGCAGGCGCACGTCGATCTAGTGCGCCTAGGGTTAGCAATTCTGACGGTCAGGAAGGGTGGTTCCGTGTCCGGATTTCGAAATAGCCAAATCTCAGGGAATAGTTCCGCTCCTACTCGAGCTGGAACATTCACCGAGCGCCGTATTCCCAACCTAGATTGGTATAGCCGCCCCAATATGCGGCGCCTCCATAAGGCCCATATGCTCCATACAATGGAAAGCAGGAATAGCCATCAGGGCACGCTGGGCCGCAAACCTGACGCAATGTGCAGGCGCCGAAAGCGTCGCACATGCGAAGTTGCTGACAGCCGCGGAACCGGGCGGGTGCTTCAGACCGTTGCGAAGCCAAGTTGGGACCTAAATCCGCGGCGCGCACTGGCGAACCTGCACTTGCAACGATAAGCATCGCAACAGCGCCCAGCAGCAGTCCTTGCACTGTTCGGAGTTTTGCAGGGCGATCAATCAAACTACGGAACATCTGAATAAGACCCACCATCACAATGCCGGATCAACTCCGCACCTTAGCTTGCCGTCGTACCTGTTTTTCTTGCAGGGATCTGACATCTGTAGAATGCACGTCAGACCTAGGCGACACTCAGACGCAATAGTAATTATCTAACGTATCTTGCCGGTAGTAAAGGTCAATTCCTGCCGGCGTTTTTGGATACGACGCGCGGCCGCGCTGTGCTTCTGATCGCGCGTTCCGGGGACCGCGGTCAAGTTCCGAAATTGCGGCAAAGCGAGTACCTCTTCAAGCTTATCGGTTTCAAGAAGAAGATCACTTACTAGACGCCGAAGTCGAGAATTTTCAGAATGCAAGTGCGAAATTCGACTAACCAGATCACCCCTGTCAGCCGAGTCAAAGTCTATGTTGTTCTTGTCTGAACTTGACGACGTTTCGCTTGCCGATTCACGCCGCGTTTCACTTGCCAATTCACGCCGCGCCTTGCGCCATCGATGATAGGTCATTAGGCTGACGCCCAGTGCTCGCGCGATTTCAGCCTGCGGCCTACCCACCTCCGCCAATGCATCAGACTGCAGAAGTTTTGATGAAATTTCAGCCAGCGAGTGTCTCTTCCTCACCATCCCCGATGTCTTTCCTAAAGGAAAATCGTGCGCGAATCGTCCCTGCAACAGCCTGAGTTCCAAAGCAAGGAAAGTCTAGTGTTAAGATAACATAGGTGGGGATAAATTGGTATGGTTCGCAATACTTGTTGGCCATCGACGGAGCTAGGGGGACGCAATCATGGTCTAGCAAGAGCCCTCGGGGGCAAAATTAACATAGCTTCAATGCGGATGCTTGGAACGTAATGATTGGGGTGATAAAAAGCCCGCAGTATCAAACCAGGGGTTGTAGAATGTTAAGTGAGCGCCGCATCTTGGTGACCGGCGGTGCCGGGTTTATCGGATCGCATCTGTGCGAACGCCTGCTGCGGGACGGATCCGAGGTGTTATGCATCGATAATTTCTATACTGGCACGCGGCACAACGTGCACCAGTTACTCTCGCATTCGCGCTTTGAGTTGATGCGCCACGACGTGTGCTTTCCACTCTACGTTGAGGTTGATGAAATCTACAATATGGCGTGCCCCGCGTCTCCGATTCATTATCAATTCGATCCGGTTCAGACGACCAAAACCAGCGTGCACGGCGCGATAAATATGCTGGGTCTCGCCAAACGTGTGAAGGCGACGATTTTACAGGCCTCGACCTCCGAAGTTTATGGTGACCCGACGGTGCATCCTCAGACTGAAGATTATTGGGGTAACGTCAATCCGATCGGTCCGCGCTCGTGTTATGACGAAGGCAAGCGCTGCGCGGAAACGCTGTTCTTCGACTATCGCCGTCAGCACCAGTTGCCAATCAAGGTCGCTCGCATCTTCAACACCTACGGTCCGCGCATGCGTCCCGATGATGGCCGCGTGGTGTCTAATTTCATCGTGCAGGCCCTGAAAAATCAAGACATCACGATTTACGGTGATGGCAGCCAGACCCGGGCATTTTGCTATGTGGATGACTTGGTTGACGGGCTGGTACGCCTTATGGCGAGCCCGGCCGAGGTCACTGGACCTGTGAACCTTGGCAATCCCGGCGAGTTCACCATCCGTCAACTGGCCGATGCTGTAAAAGAGTTGATAGGGTCGTCGTCTCGCATCATCCAAATGCCACTTCCAACCGACGACCCGCGACAGCGGCGTCCGGATATCAGCAATGCCAGCAAGCTGCTAGGCTGGAAGCCGACCGTGCAATTACAGGATGGGCTATTAAAGACCATCAAATACTTCGAGCGGCTGTTGGAGGCGGCGTAGCCAGGCAAACGGAGCTGTTTGCCGCGGCACTAAGTGCGTCACACAAACTCGTAAACACGACGCTGGACAGGCCACCCCCTTCGCGCGCGTCCAGACGCAATCCAAGAATATCTAGCACCCCAAAATCCCGGTTGACTTCCGCCGTCACTGTCAGCCAAAGACGCGAGATGAATCCCCGCGAGCTTTTTTCAGAACGTAGTAAGACGCAATTACGAGGAGTTTGTTAGGTGTCCAAACGATCTCAGACTGTTGTGGGATGCTTGTTTCAATGAACACCTAGCGGAATATATTGCACTTGATCAGCTTGGATGCCCGCAAGTTTCACGTAATGCGCTCGATCAAAGACACAACAGATACGTGTGCGGTTTCACCAACTATCAGACTTAAAGTATTGTGCTGAAGCGTTCAAACGCGTGCTGAAGATCAAAGACCACCACAGCTCGGAGTTCACAACCATCGCAGCGTCCACGGGCGTTTCCCCGACGATCAAACCACTTGGCAGATAGGACCATATGACCTTGTGAATGTACTTCGAAAAGCTCTTGCGGTGCTCCAAGAAATTCCAGAACTACGGTGACACGCCAAGAGCGCCGAACGCCATAACCCCGACCCGGGTGTGGGGACGGCAGATGGAAAGGCGCAATAGGCGCCGCTCGCGCGTGCGTTCCGCCCGTCGTGTCTTGTTTTCGGATTGCGTTATGATCGGCGGTCGGCAATTTGGCTGTGGAAGCAACCGTAAATAGCGGTGGCTGTGGAGGCAATCGTGATTAAAGAAAGCCCCGGTAAACACAATCAATGCCAGTCCGACGATTGATTGCCAATTGGATGTTTTGGGCAAGTAGGCCGGTCGATGCAGCGAGACGTAGGCCAGCATACCACCAAGCATCAACTCCCAAAACCGCGATGCCGGTGAGTAAAATGCAGCCGTCGCATTTGTCTTTGCCAGATAGATATTCGCGCCAAACGATACGATTGCGATACCAACAATGATCGGCAGAAAATTTAATCGCCGCTGCCACGCAGTTAAAAGCAACGCCGGCCAAATCAAATAAAACTGTTCCTCGATTCCGAGTGACCACAGGTGCAGCAACGGCTTGGTTTCGGCGATATTGTCGAAATAGCCGGCTTCACTCCAGAACGCAAAGTTGGACACAAAGCCAACGCCGGCTGCAATGTGCTTGCCCAACTGTTTATATTCGTCGGCGAGCAGTTCGTACCAGCCGAATATCGCTGTGGCGCTCAGTACGAGTATCAGAGCGGGAAATATCCGCCTAATGCGTCGCGCATAGAATTCAGAATAGGTGAAACTGTCGTTCTCCAGGCCACCGAAAATGATCGTACTAATCAGAAATCCGGAAATAACAAAAAACACATCGACGCCAACAAATCCACCGGGTATTTGCTCCGGAAATGCGTGAAATCCGACGACGAAAATGACTGCGATTGCGCGCAGGCCATCAATGTCTGCGCGATATTTAGGATTGGTCATGCGGCGTCTTGAAGGTATGCAGGCGGCTCGACGCGCGGCTCAGTACCATCTCGTTCGGCTCATAGTACATGCGTCGCAGCGCTTCGACCAGACGCCCCGGCGTCGACACCGGGGGTAAAGCGGACATACCGCATGAAACAGCGAAAGTAAAAAATGGACTCCGCAGCGAAACTCTTTGGCTCTCGCACAGCCGACCCAAATCGCCCCGCGAAAATTGGAGAGAAAGCCAAAAGTTTTCAAGCTGAGCAAACGAACAGACGATTGAAGCTCGCGCTCAACGAGCTACCGGCGATTATCGGGCCAAGGCAATCGCGTATCGCGTGGCGCAACTCAACTGGCGTCGGCTCTTTGCTAGTACGCTGGGCGCGCTTGGCCTTCTCAGGCAGGGATTGTAGCGAATGTGCATCGTAAGCGCGCCGAAATGGAAAACGAGCAAATACAAAAGCACGGTCCAAGCCCATGACCAATCTGTTCATTTGCAGTTCTGATCCTCCGACGATGAACATTTGCCGCGCCGACCGCCGGTCTATTGCGTAATGACGGTCATTAGGTTGAGCGCGCCGCCAATCATCAAGCCCCAAATGACTTTGGCGGCATAGATGAACACTGCGAAGCGCGCCAAATATGCTGGCATTCGCTCCATCCAAATTGCTGACTTGAGACGTAGTGCAGCGCTGTTCCAAACGCCGACAGTCGCATCTGCATTAACCTATTGAAATGAAACACGCTCCCGTAGCCCAGCAATAGAGCAGCGGTTTCCTAATGTAGGGACCGGCGTGTCCGCTTCGCGGATAGATTGCCAGGAGTTGAATTAGGGTCCACTTGTTGGCGCGCTTGGCTTCGCAGCCTCGCGACCTTTATCGTAAGATCGAGCGCCAATTTTTGCAGCCGCTCGTTCTCCGCCGACAACTCCTCTGCCGGCTGAATCTCATCTACCGAACAAAGTGCGTTCTTCACGAAGGGGTGTTGCATTGACTCAACCATTGTGGCTGACAATGTGCCAACATGGCACGCTGACGTGACATGCAGACTATTCTGCAGAAACTGTGCCAATGGACGTTTTCCCCAAGTTCACATTGGTCCGCGAGATAACTGAAACGCGGTTTTCGGTACGGCACGCCAAGGACCGCCATCGTTATCTCGTCGCAGCGGCTCGATGCGCGGCAATGACGCTCCTTCAAACGCATATACATTCTTAATGCTTTTCAAGCAGGCTTCGTTCCGAAGTCTGTCTCGAATTCGTACATTTCGGACATGTCAAGCGAATCCGAGAATCCGAGTCATGTTGCAGTGGCGGCGCGGGGTTTGCTGGCGTGATTTAATTAACGCTAACGATCCGGGCAGAGAATCGGTTATCTTTTGTTCATTTCTTCATGTTTTGTTGCGTCGCAATATTTCTGCGTCGCGAAGCAGCGTGGCCTCCCATTGCCCGTTAAACCATTGTCAGTAAGTCGGCAATTCTAAAGCGACTGAATGACGTTGCAGATTCTGCTCCAGATCGGTTCTACGGTCATGCTGACACTGGTAGCTTTCCTGATCGGCGCGGGCTTAAGTCTGAGGTTCAGGGCTTTTATTCTGCTGCCGGCTATGATGTTCGTAGGGCTTGCTATGATTGCGACTTCCGTCGTGCATCGCGGCGCCTTTTCGTCCACGATCGTGACAATGGTGTGTGTATTTGCCGGCCTCCAAATTGGATATCTTGCCGGCGTGATTTTCCGCGCCACGACCTTCCATTCAGGAGCCGATCGTGCAGCCTCACAATCGGATCTGATTAAGAGGTCCCCCGATTTGTAGTAGAGCGGTCGACCTTAGAGCACGGAAAATTACGTTCCGGCTTGCATTTCAAAGATCCGGGTGGGTGCGGAGTTGAGGGTAAAAAAACCAAACCAGCTCAGCGACCTTGCGCTCGTTGCGGACGAGAAGTTAAAATTGACTCTATGATATTGACTGTGAATTTACCTTCGCCGGGTACACAATTCTCAATTGTCCGCGCCTGCCTAAGAGAGGACGGGGTCGGATTTGCTATTGTGTCAGGGCCGCGTGAAATGTCGCTCCAACTAAAGGATTTTGATTCTTCATTGCAGTCTGCGAGCGCAGCGACGCGCGAGCAAAGAACCGATCTTCCGCTAGGAGGGCGGTTTCATCACATCATTAACAAATTACCAGCTGCGAGCTTTGGTGCCCAATTTTCTCCGCTCAGGGGGAGTTGTGCGCGACAGCGTTAGTCTGATAGCGCACCTGTTGATGGACTACGGGTGGCTTCGCAGCAGACGGGCGGGCCATCCACTGGACGCTCACGGTCAGCCGATTCCATGGTTTACCTATTCCGCGGTGGATTTTCTTAAGCAATTGGATCTGAGAGATAAGACCGTTTTCGAATACGGATCGGGCTTTTCAACAATATTTTGGGCAAAGCGTGTAAAAGCAATCGCTAGCGTCGAACATGACAGACAGTGGTTTGAGCAAATCGCCTCGCAGGTCCCGCCGAACACCGAACTCATCCTTGTGCCGCCCGATATAGATTCGTATGTCGGAGAGATCGATAAACACGGGATGTTTGACGTAATAGTAATCGACGGCACGGGGGAGAGTCGGCTTCCTTGTGCCGAGGTCGCTCCGAAGCATTTGAAGCCAGGCGGCTTCATCATATTGGACAATTCCGACTTGTGGCCAAAATCAGCGGCGACGCTTAGAAATGCGGATCTAATTCAGATTGATTTCACCGGATTCGCCCCACTGTGTCGCCACTGGCAGACGACAAGCGTATTTCTTTCACGACAATATTCGGTTCAACCGATTTATGGGTTCCAACCCCACAGGAGCGTAGCCCAACCGGCAAAGCCCTGGCCGGGCGTTTAGCCCAGGCGCGGTGGGTGACTTCATCCGGGCGGGCCCTAGAGGCTGCTCCTGCAGTCTCACTGCGAAGCGAGGAGTCTCGGAATAACGCTATCGTTTGCCCTCGATAACGATCGGCGCTTCGAGCACCAGCGGCTTGCCGGAGCCGAGAACGGTGCGGACGGTGACCATCCAGTTGCCGGCCTGCCCAAGTTCAATGCCATCGACATGCCACGCTTGATCGGGATCCTGCACTGCGAGCCGGGTTATTGTGCTTCCCGTTGCAGGCGGCGTGAGGTCTAAGCTCAGCTCACGCGCGGGAAGCACGTTGAAGTCGTCGTCCCACAGATGGATCGTGGCGTTCGCTGTCCCGGTGCGGCCCGGCAGGATCGTCACTTCGGCCATGCCCTGCTCGGAATGAATGTGGACGAATGCAGCGTCGGCGGGAACAGCCGAGATGTAGGTCGTGTGGCGATGGGCTGCGGGCGGCAAAGTTCCAAGCACGGCGACGATGGCAAGGACGATCGCACCGGCCGCTGCCTCGATCCCGGCGTTCCAGCGCAATTGCCGCAACGTGTGGCGCGCAGTGCTTGCGCTTTCGCGCTGCGCGATGCGTGGCGTCAGCCGCAAGAGGTTGAAGGCGGCAATCGCCACCATGACCAAGAACAAAGCGATTTTAACGAGTAACAGCCGGCCGTATTCGGTGCCGGTCAGCGCCGAAATGCTGCCGACGAGGTACCAGGCATTGATGCCGCCGGTGACTAGGAGCGTGCCGACGGCGACGATGCCGAGCGTCGAAAAGCGGAACGTGGCCGTGCGCGCGATTGCAATGGGTGTTGCTTCCCGTCCCACAGCTTGCAGGAGCACCACGAGCGGGATGAGCGCGCCGACCCAGGCAGACGCCGCGATCAAATGCACGACATCGGCCGGCTGATGGACAAACGCTTCGAGGCCCAGACCGCCGGCGGCGTGACCGGCGAAGGCCAATGAGCCGGCGAAGGCCGCGGCCGAAATCACCAGCGCGGATTTGATCCAATCCGATTTGAACTCGTCGCGCTGCCAGCGATGGATCGAAGAGTGCGGCGAGCGCACAGGCCAGCACGAAACGTACGAGCCAGGCGTTGCCGAAGGTCGTGTCGGACAGTACCGTCCACCACACGCCTTGCGTAAAGACGTTCGCCACCGGTCGCCCGCTCATCGCCGCGGCGGTGAGATCGAACCACGCCGCTCCCGAGATCACGGCGAGCGTGAGGCTGATCCGTCCGATCCAATTGAGCCGGTGCCGCACCGTCGCGGCAATGGTCGCGTCATTGTTCGCGTTACGAAATGCCGGCTCGGCAATGAAGACAAGAAAGAACGCGACGCCCGCGACCAGCAAGGTCGCGGCAAAATGAACGGCGCGCACATAGAAAAGCGGGTCGTTCAAGTTACGATCCGCCGACGTGGAAGGTAAAGCTTCCTTCCGTCGTATGGGTGTCGACCGAGAGCGCGTGCCAGCGCACCCGATAGGTCCCCGCACTCAGCGCTTTAAGCCCGATCTGCATGGTATTGCCGCTGATCGCTGCTTTGCCCTGATCGACGCGGGCGCCGCTTGCATCCGTCACCTCGACACTGCTGAACGCCGGCTCGAGATTCTGCGTAAACGTCAGCGTCACTTCGTGCGGCGCGGCGGCAACCGTGGAGCCGACGAGCGGACTGGCATGATCGAGGAATGCGTGCGCCTGTGCGGCAGGCATGGCCGCCAACGCGATGACGAATAACGAAAGAAGGGTGATGAGCGCTCGCATGGGATTTGCCCTTAGAAAGTGGGTTTTTGCGGTGGAGGCGCCGTGCCGAGCAGCGGTTGCCCGATCGTCGACGGGAACATGTCGTCAAGATAAAGATGCAATTGCCCGATGAAACCGACGGCGGTGCCGCTCGCGCGATTGACCGGAACGATCGCCTCGAACCCGACCTGGAAATAGGTGCCGACCCAGATGACACCCGGATTGATCGTTCCAGTCGTCACCGGGCTGTTGCCGTAGTTATTGGCGACCGGCGTCGAGAATTGTGCTTCGACAATCGGGATTAGGTGATTGATGAATTCAGGAAGCTGAAGATCCTGAATCTCTGATTTCAGATACGGCATGCTGTATTGTATCGATGCGCCATAGGCCAACACTTGCGGAATGTAGGTTCCTTGCGCGACGTCGTAGGACGTCGTCGGGAACTGATAACCGATCTGCCCGGTCACCGCGAATGCGCGCAGCCATCCGGCCTCGTCGGGCAGAACCCCGAAGCCCTGACCGAAATAGTAGGTCGGCGTGAGGAGACTATAGGGCGTGCCGATGCCCGACTGACTGGCGCCGGTACCGCCCCAATCGGCGATCAGGCCGAGCAGCATCGCCGTTTCGTGCGCATTGTCCTTGAGCAACTGATATTGCAGCGTGGTTTCGAGATCGCCGAAGCCCGCCATCTTGGGTCCGCCCGGCGGGCTGATCTGCGACCAGGTATCGCCAATCGAGATGCCCAGGTCCTCGGTGATGCGTTTTGAGATTTCCGCCGAGACGTCCCACTCGTTGGCTGAAGGACTGTCTCCGGTCTTGAACCAGTCCACGGTCGGCAGCGACAGCTCGTCCGCCACGCAGGGATCGTCGATGACGAGCGTCGCAGGAAAGAACCGTGCGCCGACAAAGCAATGGGCGAAGGCGGCGGACAACGGCAGGCAAATGAACAAAAGCGCGAGCGCAAAGATGCACGAGCACCTTGGGTGACGGAACATGGTCATTCTCCAATGAAGCGCGCGAATTGCAGCCGCCGTTGACGCGGCGGCCGGGCGTCACGCTGTCAGTGGAGGTGCTCGCGAGCGATGAGATTTGGTGCCAGGCGCGCCGGCGAGAACGGCGAGCGCGCGGGATGTTATGCGCTCGCTTGACGCTTGCGCCAACGGTGCCGCACTTGCCGGAGGCGGCGGCAATGCGGCAAGCGTCATCGTGCAGCCGGCGCCGCAGCAACAATCGAGGCAGATTTTGCCGTTGTCTTGCGCAGGCGAGGGTGCTTGCTCGGCGGGGACGATGGTGTGGCAGATAATGCCGCCTGGAATGAGGGCCGCCTCGGCCGCGGCGCGCGCGGCGCCGAAGCTTGCGACTAGGCTCGACAGCGCAATGGCATAAGCGGCAGCAAGCGCAATAATACGCCGCCGCAATGGCCGCCTGGCGAGATGTCTGTGCACTGCCCGATCCCCGTCCCGGAGGATGCCGCCCCGAGAGAACCAACACCGTAGTGGCAAACAAATTCCGTGGCTAGTACGCTGTCAGCGCGGGCCGAGCCCGTGGCGCCCCAGCACCTTGCGGACCTCGTCGACCAAGTCGCTTTCCGGCACGGCGCGTTGCGCTTCGGCCTGCTTTTGCAAATACTCCTCGCGGCCCTTTTCTAGCTTTGCGAGCTCGGCTCCGACGATCAGATCCTTGATCGTGACTTCGCCTTTGGCTTTCTCGTCAGAGCCCTGGATGACGACGCACGGCGAATTTCGCCGGTCGGCATATTTCATCTGCGGGCCGAATTTGCCGGAGCCGAGATAAAGCTCGGCGCGGATATTCGCCGCGCGCAGCTTCGCGACCATGTCTTGATAATCGGCGATGCGGTCCTTGTCGAATACCGTGACCACGACCGGACCGGTGTCGGTCTTGGTCTCCACTTTGCCAAGGTATTCGAGCGCGGCCAGAAGTCGCGACACGCCGATGGAAAATCCCGTCGCCGGCACCGGCTCGCCGCGAAAGCGTGACACGAGGCCGTCATAGCGCCCGCCGCCGCCGACCGAGCCGAAGCGAGGCGAGCCGTCCTTGCCGTCGGCGGAGAATGTCAGTTCAACTTCGAAGACAGGGCCGGTGTAATATTCGAGGCCGCGGACAACGGAGGGGTCGATACGCACGCGGTCGTGCTGATAGTCTGCCAAGGTCAGAAGCCGTGCAATTTCATTCGAGTTCATCCCATCCCTGTGAAAATTCGGAAGAGGTAAGTTGAAAAATGGATTCCAAGTTCTTTCGAATACGAATGTTGTAAAATCGCGCATGGGGATCATCTTTAAAAGCAGGAGGGCTAAAGTCAGTAGTTACAAAGGCAAGCAGCGCCTCGATTTTGTTTTTCTCTAAGCGCGCTCCTCTTCGTAAAATCCCCGCTCTCATCCTTACGCCCTTCACCGAGTAAGTGGCGTACACCATCAGCACCCAAACGATCTAACTTGTCGATTGCCCTAAACACCATAAGACGGCGCGTCGCGGCTGCTTCGCCGGTTAGACCGATCGAGTCCATTATGCCGTCAAGAATTTTGCGATTATTCACCTTCACCACATAACTGCCGCGCGGAATGCCCAACGCTTCCATTGTGTCCGCCGCCATCATGCAAATTTCGGCATCGGCGGCGGGTGACGACGAGCCCACGGTGTCGGCGTCGAACTGCATGAACTGGCGGAAGCGTCCCGGTCCGGGCTTCTCGTTGCGAAAAACGTCACCGACGCGATAAGAGCGATATGGCTTCGGCAGCGTGTCGAAATTTTCTGCGACGTAACGCGCCAGCGGCGCCGTCAAATCGTAGCGCAGCGACAGCCATTGCTCGTCGTCGTCCTGGAACGAGAACACGCCTTCGTTCGGCCGGTCCTGGTCGGGCAAAAATTTGCCGAGCGCGTCGGTGTATTCGATGGCGGGCGTTTCAACTGGCTCAAAACCGTAAAGCTCGTAGACGGCACGAATTTTGTCGATCATCGCCCGCGTTGCCGCGATCTCGCCCGGCGTACGGTCGGTGAGGCCGCGCGGCAGCCGCGCCTTGAGCTTGTTCAATTTTTCGAGCTTGTCGGCCATTCGCGGGTGATATCAGTCGAGACAAGCGGCCGCAACCGGGCAGTGTTCGTCATGGCCGGGCATCTCCCAATTTAATTTAGTGTACCTGTTTGCGAAGGACGGAAGGGTGGGGGCAATACGTGGATTCCGCCTAATAAGGTCCGTATCCTCCGCATGATTAGTTGATTTCCAATCCAAGAGCGCACCCACTGCTCCATGGGTGCCCGTCGTGTTACTTTTTGCCTCGTTTCAATGTGCGCTTCCGAAAGCGTACGCCCGTGCCCCCTCCATTCTCGTCGATAAATTCAATGCCTGCTAACTCAAGCGCTTGCCTGAGCATCGCAGTTGTCGCGTGACGCGCTTCTCCAGCTTCACCCTCAAATAGTCGAATCGTCGCCACGCCAATTTGAGCGGCATCCGCAAGTTCCTGCTGAGCTCCAACCAAGCAGTCCTCGGGCCGCTCTGCATTGGGCAGCTGTAATCATGGGCCCGGAAGATCAGAGGGAACGCGAGTTCGGATCAATTCGATTGTTTTTCAATTGACAACCGCAATTATATCTTTTATATAACATTATTGTTTATCAATCGGCGGAGGCGATACCTATGCAAAATCAACAGCCGAGTCAGCGACGTTACTTCATCGGCGGTTCGGACGCCCGGATCATCATGGGGAACGATGAGGCTGCCCTGGTGAGGCTATGGCGGGAAAAGCGCGGCGAGGCGGAGCCAGAGGACCTGTCCGGCAACCTCATTGTCCAGCTTGGCCTTGCGACCGAGGACCTCAATCGGCACTGGTACGAGGCCAATACCGGCCAGGTCATTACGGACATCCAACGGCGGGTCCAGCATCCGGCACTTAAGTGGATGGCGGCAACGCTCGATGGGCGGGTCGAGGGCAGCGATGCCGTGTTCGAAGCCAAGTTCATGCTGCCGTGGTCGTTCTCGGAGGAGGGGGCGGCTGAGAAGTACATGCCGCAGCTGCAGCACAATATGTGGGTGGTGGCCGCGAAGAGCGCCGTTCTGTCGGTCATTACCGGCGGCGGCAAATGGGTGGAGATCACGGCCCTTGCCGATCCGCTCTACCAGCACCTCATCGTCACTGCAGAGCGGAAGTTCTGGCGTTGCGTCGAGAATGGCGAGCCGCCGCGTCTGTTCGGAGCCGAGCCGCCGCGCCCGCGCATTGAGGCGATCCGTATCGTCGATATGACCTCGTCCAACGCGTGGGCGGAATTCTCCGGCATCTTTGCCCGAACCCGGGCCGCTCATCTCGAACACGAGCAGGCCAAGACCGAGCTCAAAAGCCTGATGCCGGAAGATGCCAAGGAGGCCATCGGCCATGGCATCCGCGCCAAGCGCTCCAAATCAGGCGCGGTAAGTTTTGACCTCCTGACACGTGCGGAGAGTAGCCATGCACCGGTCCAGTGAATCGATCGCCAGTCTCGCCGGCGCGTTGGCTAAGGCGCAAGCCGAACTCACCAATCCGGAAAAGTCGCTCGTCGCGACCATCCACCCGCAGATTCGCGGTGAAGCCGAACGATCGTTCCGCTACGCGCCGTTATCAAGTGGGCTCGACATCGTGCGCAAGACTTTGGGCCAACACGAGATCGCTACGGTCCAGACGACCGCCATCGACCAGACCGCCGGCACGGTCAATTTGACCACCGTGCTAGCACATGCTTCGGGGGAATGGATCGCTTCGGATTGGCCGGTCTGCGCGATCAGCGAAACTGCGACGCCGCATCGCATGGGCGCGGCGCTGACCTATGCCCGCCGCTATGCGCTCTTCACTTTGGTTGGGATTGCCGGCGAAGACGACCTTGATGCGCCGGATCTCACTGCACCGACCAGTCAGACCTCGCGGACCGAGAAGCCAGATATCTCGAACCAGAACGGGACTGTGAATGGAGGGGAGGGGCCAGTCGTTCCGCGGACGCCGGCCCGTCGCAACAGCAGAACACTCTCGGCTCCAGCCAAAGCAAGCTTGGAGCCCGACAAGTCTGGGGCACTTCGCGATCAGCTTCTGTCGGAACTGGAAGCTCTCACTACACCTGAGGCCGCTACGACCTGGGCCCATCGTATCCTGGCGCCAAGAACAGTTTGATCGCTGATGACGCCCGGCGCGTCGAAGAAGCGTTCCAATCAAAGCTGACGAGGATCGACAGTAGCAGCAGCGATACAGGGGAAGGGGAGGGACACGCCATCGACAAGAGTGCGCTCGCGTTACCGGAGCCGCGCCGGATTCGGGACAAGGGGCACCTCAGATTTGTCGCCCGACAAGCCTGTCTTGTGTGCGGCCGCAAACCTTCGGACCCGCACCACCTTCGGTTCGCCCAACACCCTGCGCTGGGTCGTAAGGTCAGCGACGAGTTCACTGTGCCGCTGTGCAGAGGCCATCATCGCGAGGTTCACCGCTGTGGCGATGAAGCGAAATGGTGGAATGCCGCGGGGATTGATGCAACCGCTGCTGCTCGCTCGCTGTGGCTCACCACGCATCCGTTGCCGACAACATCGGACATTTCCGCCTTCAGCGGCGCCGGCAAAAGAGTGGCAAATTACGAAACGAAGCCAATTCTGGCTGCTGATCCACAATGACGTCCTTCCGGCAGATTGACGCCAACCGTCGCAACGCCCGCAAAAGCACCGGGCCGATTACGGAAGAAGGCAAGCAACAGTCCCGTTGCAACGCCGTCCGCCACGGGCTCACCTCTGAAACGGTGATCGGAGCGCTGGAGGACGCCGAAGACTACAGAGCGTTCGAAGCTGCTATTATCGCGGACTACGATGCCCAATCGGCCGTCGAGCGGGAGCTGGTGCTGCGGTTGGCCAGTTTGCTCTGGCGGCTTCGCCGCGCCACGACAATGGAAACCGGACTATTCGAGATCCAGGCTGACCATCTGAATGAGTTCAAGAAGGCCCGCCAAGTTCGTCCGGCCGCTCGCGACGTTGTCTACGCAATGTTGGGGCGCGTCGACACATCCGGCCGGCAAGCCGGTGAGCCCACCGACGAACCAGCGACTGATCTCGCGCGCTGCTTTTTGCGTCTCGCCAATCTGCCGAGTTACGCGCTCGACCGGCTCAGCCGGTACGAGGTGATTCTTTGGCGCCAAGTCGACCAGGTTTTGATGGTGCTCGATGCGTTGGATCGCAGAAAACCACAAGAAAGAGGGCATCGCTTTCTTATCGGAACTAGCGAAACCGAAACATAAGGTGATTGCCTAACGGCAACGAAATTGGGTTCGTTTCGTCAATCCGCTTGCGATGTCTGCTAATGATCCGCAGCAGACATTCGGCATGCTGAAAGATAGCTCCCGCTAAATAGGTTAGCGCGGCCGGAGCCGCCTATATATCGTCAGATATATAGACGCGTTACTTTCGGCGGGGTCTAATATTGGGTTGTAATTTTGGGATCGTGCTAACGGGAGAGGGATACCGTGGGTGCAATTCGGGCATTTCGCGTTGCATCTGTGCTGGGCGCGTGCTTCGGCCTGCTGACATCGACTGCCGATGCCACAAGCATTACGGTGAACAACTTCTCGTTTGAGAGTCCCGCTGTACCCCCACCCGGCAATTACACTACGAGCTGTCCGACCGGCTGGACCTGTTCTAGTGGGTTCGGCGGCGGAGTATTCTACCCCACCAACACCCAATACCCCGCTGGTGACAATGGTCTGACGGGCGGCGCCCTCGTCCCCGATGGGAACCAAGAAGCATGGGTCCAAGGAAATCTTCCGCAATATCTCATGCAGAATACTTCAGTTTCCATAGCAGCCAATACGACCTACACGCTTAGCGTTTGGGCCGGTGCCCGAAATGACCAGCAGCCCGACGCTTGGGCTCAAGGTTTTCAGCCCACCATCGAACTCTTGGCGAATGGCGAAGTTGTAGCCAGTTTGGTTACTACTGACCCAGGAAATGGCATGTGGGAGGACTTTTCGCTCTCCTGGGCCAGCGTTGCTGCCGATGTCGGAGATACCCTCGGACTGGAACTCCTCTACCCCGGAAGCGTCGATAGCCAGAACTCAGGTTGGATGGGACGACGTTACCCTAAATTCATCGCTCGCAACGACACCTATTCCGGGAGCCTTTCCGCTCTTCGCCGGCGGCCTCGGCATGGGAGCCCTGTTTGCGAGGCGCAAAAAACGGAAGACCAGCGCTGCTTAATCATTAGCGTTCTGATCAAAACAAAGCGCCGGCAAAGTCCCGGGGCTTATCGTTGCGATGTCTGCTTGTGGTGTTTTGCGGACATCAACCGATATCTGACTGATGTCCGCTGAGGGTAAAGCGGACATGGACTAAACGGCTCACGATGTCTGCTTATGACCCCAAGCGGACATTAGTCGCAGCCAGCGGATCGACGATCGCCGATGCCGTTGGGAAATATGGAATTTCGGACGATCAATCCAACTTGATGCCCGCAAACTTGATCACCTTTGCCCACTTCTCGGTCTCCTCGGCGATGTATTTTTCCAACTCGGCGGGTATCATTGGCATCAGAATGACGCCTAGTTCGCTCAGGCGCGCCTTCAGCTGCGGATCGGCAAGCCCGGCATTGATCCCCTTGTTGAGCGTGTCGATGATGGCGGCTGGCGTCTTCTTCGGGGCGCCGACGCCGAGCCAGCCGCTCACCTCATAGCTGGCTACGAATTCGCTAATCGCGGGAACGTCGGGCAACACATCTATGCGCCGCGTCGTGGTAATGCCGAGCGGACGCAGCTTACCCGACTGAAGGTAGCCGACCGCCGCCGGCACGGGGACAAAGGCGACCTGAACCTGTCCGCCGAGCAGATCGGGAAAGATACTTTCGCGATACGGGACGTGAACCAAGTTGACGCCGGTCATCATTTCGAATAGCGCGCCTGCAACGTGGAGCAGGCTGCCGTTCCCGGACGAGGCCATGTTGATCTTGCCCGGATTGACTTTCGCATACGCGATAAATTCGGGGACCGTTTTCACCGGCAGCGACGGCGTGACCACCATGACAAGTGGGATGCCGCCGATGCTCGCAACCGGCGCGATGTCGCGGATGAAATTGTAGTTGAGATTCTTGTAGATCGATCCGTTGACTGCATTGCCGACCGTGATGAGGAGCAGCGTGTAGCCGTCTGCGGGCGCTCGGACGACGAACTCAGTGGCGATATTGCCGCTGGCACCCGGCCGGTTCTCGATAACAAAGGACTGGCCGAATCGCTGTGACAACCACTGACCTATCAGTCGTGCAACGATGTCAGGCGAGTTAGCCGGGGGCAAGCCAACGATCATCAGTACCGGCCGCAACGGATAGGTCTCTGCTGAAGCGACGCGGCAGACGGACGAGAGTGCGGCAGCACCCGCCGCCAGCTGCAGAAAATTTCGGCGGGGAAGTTTCACGATAATTCGTCCCAGCACATCGTAGCAGCATGTCTCCGCTGCCGCTGCTCGGCCACGCGGCCTTTGCCGTTACAGCGAAACAGGCCTTTTGGCCGCACAGGTTCATTCCCCGCGCGTAGCGCCATCGAGGCAGGCATCAAAATGTTCCGCCAGCAGTTTGTTATGTGGTGGGAAGACCATGTTGTAATGTCCAGCGGGCACTTCAAGAACCGTCAATCCGTCGCGCGCGAGTGGCCCCCAATTTGCTCTCTGCCGCTCGGAATTTCCCGCGCTGCTGAACATCGTAATATGGCCAGGATAGGGCTTGGGGATATAGCGTCGGTTTACCTTCGTAAAAAGCCAATCGTAGAAAATGGGTCGGTGCTCGTAAGGAATGGATCGTCCTAGTCGAATCCAACAATCATACCACCCGAAAAAGACCGACTGCTTTAAAAGAAATACCCGCCCCTTCATAATTCTCAGTCCGCCAGAGAGCAGGTCTTCGAGGCTGCGGACGGTTAGGACTTTGCGGCTAAGGCGCACTGCCTCGGACGCCAATGGCGATCCCTCCACAGGAGTATCGCGGAATATCGTATCTATCAAACCAAGGAAGCTCACGCGCTCGCCTGCGTGGATAAGCTGCTGGGCGATCTCGAAACTCACCCGACCGCCAAAAGAGTACCCTGCAAGAAAATAGGGTCCGTGTGGCTGCACCCGTCGGATTTCGGTAACGTAATCGGCAGCCATCGACTCTATCGTGCGCGGAATGCGGTGCTTTCCATCCAACGGCGCCGGTTGCAGCCCAAATACCGGACGGTCGCTCTTGAGATCCTGCGGCAGATGGCGGAAATACATGTCGGGCCAAGTTTTGCTGTGCATAAGGAAAAGCGGCAAACCTGTCCTAGAAGTGCGAAGCGGCACCAGTGATTGAGATGCAGCACTGCCCGGGGTCCCTCGGATATATTCCGCGAGGCGCGCAATGGTTGGCGCTTCTAAGATCGCGGTTGGCGATAGATCGAAGCCCAGACGAGCCTCAATTTCCAGGAACACCGTAAGGGCCTGCAGGGAGTCCCCTCCAAGCTCAAAGAAATCGTCGTCGATACCGATATCCGGAATGTTCAGAACTTCCTGCCAAATTGCTAGAAGCACCTGCTCGCGGTCGTTGGACGGCGTACGGAAGGCCGCTAGGCGCGCCTGTTCCTGATTGGGCGGTGGTAACGCCTTGTGGTCAATTTTTCCACTGCTTGCGAGCGGAAACGATTCTAAAACGACAATGTGGGAAGGCACCATATAGGATGGCAGTCGCTCAGCTAACCCCTTACGGATGTTGGATCGCGATGTACTCGCAGGTGCGACGACGTAGCCCACCAAACACGGCTCTTCGCCAGCGGTGTCTTGCAGCAAAACAACCGCGTCCATGACGCCCGGCTGGCGCATGAGCTCGCATTCCACTTGGAAGGGCTCTATGTTGTACCCGCGCAATCTGATTCTACGTCCCTTTCGGCCAATAAGTTCAAGCGTACCATCGCCTCGCCAGCGCCCAAGATCGCCAGTGCGATAACTGCGAACTGCGCTGTTGAGCGGATCAGTCTCGAAAACTTTGGCTGTTAAATCCGGATTGTTCCAATATCCCTGCGCGAGAAATCCGCTTCGAACGACGATTTCGCCGATCTCGCCCGGCGGAACAAGCGCGCCCGTCTCGTCCTTTATGAGAACTTCTCTCCCATCGACCGGACGGCCAGCCGCGACGAGGCCTGTGTCGGGAAGACGCGAAGGAGTAAAAACCTGGGCGGCGATAGTTCCAGCCTCTGCAGACGCATAGTTATGTCCGATACGCCACTCGCCCTCGAGATGCCGCGTGATGCGAATAACATCCTCCGCGAAGAGCCGCTCGCCCGTCGCCTCAACGAAACGGAGCGTCGGAAACCGAAGATCGCCGGGTAACGACGCAAGCCAGGTTCGCAAAAATGAAGCTGTGAACGAAACGTATGTAATATTTCGGGCGATGAGCCAGGGCGCGAGCCTCTGTAAACCGTGGCGATGGAGATCAAACGGAAACAGGCATCCTCGCGAAAGTAATGGCATCAACGTGTAGAGGATTCCCGCAGCGGCGCCATTTGGGCGCACATTTGCATCACTGCGCCCGGGCCCGGCTATTAAGTTTCGTAGATCGCAGCGGCCTATCAAACTGCGATGACTAATGGCCACGCCCTTTGGCCGGCCGGTCGAGCCGGACGTGTAGATGATACAGGCCGCATCATCGGGACGGGTGATCTGGTCGCCCGCGAATGGCTGCAATAATCCAGCGATCCCTTCAACCTCCGTGACAGCGACACCGACAGTGGCCGCCACTTCCGCGATTGATCGAGTAGAACTATCGACGATGATCTGCGTGGCTCCGGAATCTCCAATGACTTGGCTCAGCCATTGCTCTGGCGAATTAGCGGCAACAGGGATGCAAATCCGGTTTGCCTTCAGGACGCCTAGCATTGCGGCGACGACAGCCGCCTCGTCCTTCATGAAAAGGATGATAGGTTGATCGTGTTGGGCAGGAAGCGAAGCAAGCGCCGCGGCAATGCGATTCGCCCTTAGATGCAGCGCTCGATAGGTTAGCGAAATCTCGTCAGTAACAATCGCCAGGTTATCGGGAACGGCCGTCACCTGCCGCTCGAACCTCGAAATGATTGTGTCTTCAGAAATGTCTGAAGTGTCGTTACGCGACCATTGTTGCTCAAGGATGTCGGTCATGCATTGGTCTGCGAAAAGTGTATCCGCCAAAATGTACGCGAACATATTGCCACCAACTGCAGATCGCAGCTAGGGACGGCCCGCCGACGTTAACTATCGAAAGTTATATTTCTTCAAAATGGGTTGCCTGATTTCTATGACGGACTAGGGAGCGAAGGACTTACCTGGTGACTCTATTCGGGCTTGATGTTGGCGGCCCTTATCACTTTGGCCCACTTCCCGGTGTCCCCGGCGAAAAGTTTCTCGAAGTCAGCCGGAGAACCGTTTAGCGGTGTGCCACCGAGTTCGCCGATCCGCGTTTTGAGCACAGGGTCGGCAAGTCCCAAATTGATCTCCTTGTTGAGCCGCTCGATAATGTCGGAGGGAGTTTGTCGGGGCGCTCCGACGCCAAACCAAACGCTCGCCTCGTAGCCCGGCAGGAATTCGCCCACAGTGGGGATATCCGGAAACACCGGCGAGCGGGTGGAGGTGGTAACCGCCAACGCCCGCAGTTTACCCGACTGTATGTAGCCAACCACGTCCGGCATGGCTTCGAACATGACCTGCGCACGTCCGCCTAGCAGATCGGTTACGGCAGGGGCGGAGCCCTGATAGGGGACATGGAGTAAATCGACGCCCGCCATCAACTTGAACAACTCACCGGCCAACTGGGGGGTGGTACCATTGCCGACCGACGCCATGATGATTTTGCCGGGGTTCGCCTTCGCATACGCAATAAATTCGGGAATGGTCCTGGTCGGAACTGATGGATGGACCACCATGGCCAGGGGCTCAAGCGCAACACCACAGACGGGTGCGATGTCGCGGACCAGGTCGAAACTGAGGTTTTGATAGTAGGATGCGCTGATAGCGGCGGACGAGGTGACCAAGAGTAGCGTGTAGCCGTCAGGGGGCGCCGCGACAACAGTTGCGACCCCGATTGTGCTTCCCGCCCCTGGACGGTTCTCGATGACGAATGGTTGGCCGAGCCGTTTCGACAACCATTCACCGATTAGACGCGCGAAAATGTCCGTGGGACCACCGGCGGGAAAACCAACGATCAAGCGCACCGGGCGAGTTGGATAGGTTTGCGCCCATGCGATCCGCGAGATAGCCGGGAGAACGACAGCACTCGCCGCCAAGTGCAGGAACTGTCTACGGGGAAGCTTCATGGCGAATTCCTAGCGCGACACCAAGCTATCCCAAATCCTGTTCCTCAAGAAGGGTCGCACGTTCGCGATGAAATCGGCTGCTCGTTTAGTTGCTGATCTTGAACGGCGCTCACTCACCCTTTCGAGAAAGCGCGGTCCGGGCTGCGCGAAAGGGTGCGGTCAGTCTCCACGAGGTGCTCGCATGCACCTCATCAAGTTGGGTCTGAAGGGCTTTGAGCCGTCTGGACGTATCGCTTAATTGGATCCATGCAAGTCGTTCGACGACGCGGATAACATCACTACGCAACCGATCGACAAAGCCATCGCTTCGGATCAATTCGTAAAAGACCTCCTGCTCGGCGATCCCTGATGGGATCGGAACATTGAGGCTATCTGGCCACCAGGAGCTTTTTGCAGCGATCTCGCGAGCCGCGGTGACCTCATTCGACTGCGTGGCCGGTGTAGTTTTCCAGATGGCATTGAAATGCAATGCGCTGGGGGTGGGACAGTAGTCGAAGTTAGTCCTATTGCCACCCTCGATAATTCGAATCCAATACTTCCAGTCCCCCGAAGCGGGGACATCCTCAGGAAAGTACCCGTATTTGTCCAAACAACTGCGCCGATACATCACGCAGGTTGAGGGAATAGGGTTCCAGACCGTCAGAAAATTATCGAGTTCGTCGGAGTTCAGCAGATTGTTGGCGAAAGGAACAACGAAGCCATCGTCCGTGACCCACAGCGGGCGATTGTATGCCCATTCTGCGTCTGATTTCTCGAGGGTCGCAGCGAGCAGCGCAAGATGATCAGGAAACACGAGATCATCGTCCGAGACGAATGCTATGTACTCGCCGGCAGCTTGCCGCAGCGCGACATTGCGATTGGCATATCCGAAATAGGGAGCCTTCGGTAGATCAAACCAGCGAATGCGCGTGTCGTTGAAAGCTGCAACGATCGCCGCGGAATTGTCAGTGCAGCCATCGCCGACGATAAGGAGTTCGAAATCGCCTTCAGTCTGTGACAGCACGCTCAAAATCGCATAGCGAAGCAGGTTAGAGCGATTGTGTGTGGTCAGTAGAACGCTGAATCGCGGCCCCATTACAACAGCAGCGCGGTATCAAGGCCACTCATAAGGAATGATCTTCCGAGCGGCGGCAGAGTCCCACGGTATTTCCCAGCGGTCGGGGCCATCATGATCGTAGAGCTGGCTGGGCATGCTGACGATAGTGGCCTCATTCTCACCAATATTCTTCCAGCCGTGGAATACACCGGGTGGAATAACGACCAATCCTTGATTTTTTTCCCCGAGCATGAACTCGTTGACGCTGCCGAAGGTAGGCGAACCGCGGCGTCCGTCGTAGCATGCGATGCAAAACGAACCGGTTGCGGCAAACAGGCGATCGACGGTGAACTGGTGGATTCCCCACCCTCGAGTTCTTCCAGGGAATGTGGTTGTCAGATTCACTTGAACAATCGGAGCTTCCGTCACCGCCCAATCGGCTCGAAAGGCTTCCGTGAGATAGCCATCATGATGCGACACGGGACGCGCGAGGCGATACTTGACGCCCTCGATCGGAGTAAGCCGCAATGCGCCCCCTGAAGTCGTGAGCGATTGCATTGCCAAAGCTGACGCGAACCCCTCGACGTCTTCAAGGGAGATTGATTTCAGCACAGGCGATAGATGAGCTTTGTCTCGCATGTGCAAATTCATAGCTGACCTCATCCTGGCTGAGAAGATGTCGTGCGTATATCTTTGGTTATATATCTATCGGTTATCATTGGCATTGCCCTGGCCGTCTCCGGTTGGCATGTCCGCTTTTGGCACTTGGCGGACATCAATCGATATACGACTGATGTCCGCTATTGGGGGAAAGCGGACATGGGCCAAGCGGCTCACGATGTACGACCCATAGCGGACAATCGCAATTGCGACTCGCCATCTTGAAACGCTCTGGATTTTCCAACTATTCCAATTGAAAATGGGTCCTGGCCCTTTCGGCCCCCGCGGCTATAGTGATCCTTCTTGAACAAAGGGGCTGGTCCCTTTTCAGGGGCCGCGTTCATGATCGCACCGCGTCTCCTCCGCAAAGACGACTTTGCTCACATCGTTCGGCATGCGCCGCTAGTCTCTATTGACATCATCATCAAAGACTCTGAAAAAAATGTTCTCCTCGGCCTGAGAGTGAACGAGCCAGCCAAAGGCAAATATTTCGTGCCGGGCGGGATCATTCGGAAAAACGAGACCATACGGGCAGCATTCGCGCGAATCTTAAGGGCCGAAGTTAAAGTCGATGCCTCTCTATCCGAGGCTAGGTTTGTTGGGGTTTTCGAGCATATCTACGAGACAAATGCTTTTGGGAACCCCGATCATGGAACTCACTACGTAGTTCTGGCTCATGAACTAAGCCTCACAAATCGACCAACGGTTCAAAAGGATTCTCAGCATAGCAATCTTCGTTGGATGTCAGAGACTGAGATTCTATCGACAACGAGCGTCCATCCGAACACGCAGGCTTACTTTCGCTAAGCCGCATCAGTCGGCGAGTGCATCATTTGTGGGTGGACGACCAACTCAAATAAACGACCTGTTGAAAATTTATCATTCAGGAAAATCCCGGCCGCAGACCGACATCGCAACAGGAAATGCGGATCGAACGCACGCGCAAAGTACTCGGCAAATAAGGTGGCGCGTGTGCGGCACACGGACAAAAGCCCCGGCCACTGTGCCGGGGTTTTTTTCAGTGAGAGCGTGTAGTCGTAATGTCCGCTATTGGGGGTAAGGCGGACATGGACCAAACGGCTCACGATGTCTGCTTTTGACCCAAAGCGGACAGCGTTGCCCAATCGCGTTGTAAGTCCGTCGCGGGTCGTGCATCATCCTTTTCTGTGCCCGGCCGCAGCCCTTGCCGCACGCTTTGCGAATCAAGTTTTTTCTGTGGATGCACGTCACGCGGACGGTGTGCTTGATCCCCGACTCGCTGAAAATGAGCACGCGTGGGAAGGGGCAACATGGTCGAGATCAGGCAGGATCTGCACACCTGGAGTGACAATTTCCATAGGGAACTTAAGCGGCTGCTCGAACTGCTCGCCGCTCAACGCGCCGAGAGTCACGCTGCGATGTCGGTCCCGGCATCTCTACACGGCGAGACGGTGGAGGCGCTTGCCGTACTTGCCGCCCAACGACGTGTCGCAAGCCAACGTGCGCAAACGCGCGGCGGCACACGGCGTGCCGATGACAAGGCCAGCGTCAGTCCGCTGAAGTCGAAAATCCGGAACCCTATGTAGTATTGCGACTTCAGCGCGCGCAGCCAGAATTGACTGTTCCGCTACCGCATCGTCTGGGAGGGATAAAACGGTCAGTCCGCTTGTGAACCTACGATTGGTGTTTCCAACTGGCCAGGGCAGCAATGTCGGGGCTTTTTCGTGCGCCTAAACGTTCAAGACGCGGCGCGGGCCGTAAATGCTCTTGGAGCTTGCTCGGGGTTTTCCGGGGGCTGATCTGCGACGTTCGAACGTGCCAAGGACATGAGGATCCAGCACTGGGCCAGTTCGAACCAGATCATCTTTTCCGCACTGGTGCCGGCCCTCCTCGCCCTAAGCAAACATTCTGCAGCGCGCTCTCTGTCGGGATCGTTCTCGGACATCAGGGCATTTTGCCGGAAAAATCTTAGCAAGGTCTTGCAGCGGCTGACGGTAGCCACCTATCACCGTTCCGAAAATGTCGGGATTGAACCGATTGTTGTACCGGAACTGAAGCCGGTCGATAGTGTCACATTCGTGCTGCGGGGCCAAAGCGGACGTGGATTAAACGGCTCGTGATGTCCGCCAATGACCCAAAGCGGACATGACGTGCTTCAATTTGAGAGCTTAGTTGGCGACTCCCGGAGAGGGACCGGCCAACGTCACGGCTCGTCGCCATCCACGACCGAGCGCTGATTTTGGTGGCGCGTTGCGAGATCGGGAAAGCAAGGCTGCACCAGCCCCACCAAGCCAAGCTAAATCTGCCTCTGAACAAGTCGCCGCGATTGCTATTCCAATGTCCTGAAGGTGCGCACGACGATAACAGTATAGTGCGAGGAGTGCCCTTGTCTCGGAGCCTACGCTTGTGACCAACTCAGACAATCCATGCTGACTGCTACGGTAGAGAGCACCGAGCAGTTCATCGCTTACAGGGCACACGTCTTCTGAAAACATTTGAAGTCCAGTCTGCATTGCGGGTACCCCAGAATGTGGAGTCACGCGGAGTATTCGACGCGACTTCTTAACGAATCGTAAGCCTTACTTAACTTCCACCAGCCGCCCACATACGGCTTGACGTAAGCCGGCAGCATCAGGCGCACCTCATGGCCGAGTTTGATCAGCTCGCGCCCCAGTAGTGCGAAGTACCGCCCGCTTCCATACCGACCAGGCACAAAGAATGACAGCATCTGCGCTCGTCGAAGCAACTTGCGAACAACGACCTGACCGGTTTCATCGACGCCGTGGAC
Organism: uncultured Alphaproteobacteria bacterium; assembly: GCA_963790975.1. Lineage (GTDB taxonomy): Bacteria > Pseudomonadota > Alphaproteobacteria > Rhizobiales > Xanthobacteraceae > BOG-931. Next base: position 342,012 of record CAWBQV010000004.1, on the reverse strand, counting down.
TTGAAAAATGCCCTTGGCCAAATCCAGGCCGATCGTAGTAATCTCCATGACGGATGGCTTCCATTATGCCGTGAGGGGAGCCATCCACCTCATCTGCTAAGGACCCATAGCGGACAAGGCGGCACTCCAAGCCTATGCCGCGATCCGATGCATGGCGGCTCTTTCGTGAGCCCCACGAATGACCTTCACTGACTTTTCGATGGCGAGCCACAAACGCCCGATTTCGGCAGCCGCGTAGCAGTCCGCACTATACTCCTTCGCGCTTTCCCCTGCTGCGAGCGCAAGCGAAAAATCTGCACGGTGAGTAATCTGGCCGCCCCACACCGGAATTTCCCGCTTGGCCAGCCATTTGCGCACGTCCGTCACCGCGGGAGATTCGACCTCCAGACGTTTCGGCGGCGCGCCATTGATGACCACTGCGTACGGTTTGCGCGCCTCACGGGCAAAGGCGATCGTCTCTTGGACTGCATCAATATCGAACACGCCGGGCCGGCAGGGAATGATGACGAGGGTCGCGCAACGAATTGCGTCGGTCACGGCCGCCGACATATTCGGAGGAGTGTCGATGAATACCCACTCGACATCGTCTCGCTTCGCACCTTCGAGCAGATCGGCCATGCAGCGCTTTGCGGTCTTGAGCCGTAGGCCGTCTCCTCCGCGCAGCTCATTCCGCAGCTCGTTCCAAAGCGTAAGCGAGCCTTGCGGATCGTCGTCAATGAGAAGACACCGTTGCGAGGGTCTGTGCACGTGAACAGCAAGGTGGGCTGCCAACGTGCTCTTGCCTGAGCCACCTTTGCGCGACGCAAAGACGAGTACATTCATGAATGCACCCCCAAAGCAGATTTGCAATCTTACAATCCGGCTAGGCCGCTGCGGCGCGAGCAACGCGTGCGTGATGATCCAAAATCTTATGCAGTTCGGCCGTCTGTAGCCAACTATCGGCTATCGCAAGCAAACTGTGCTTTTCCTCTTCGTTGCCGGCGCTTTTTGCCTTTTGCCGGCACTCCGCCGCACGTGCGCGGTACTCGTTGCACTCAGACATCTGTAAAACTCTACCCCTGAGATACTGAAAGCCCAGTCCCCGAATGATACCTCCAATTGGTAAGCGGGGGCTTAAGCCCGACCTGGCGCTTATGTCTTCGGGGGTAAAGCGGACATGGATTAAACGGCTCGTGATGTCTGCTTATGACCCAAAGCGTACATGGGCGCGTCGCTGCAGAGCGGCTGCTCCTAAAAATTCGCGAGTGAATAAAACTACTTATGAGAGAAGCGCAATTTGGTGTTGTAGATCACATGCGGGGCGATGCAGCGCGCATATGTTCAAGGTAGGAGTTTTCTAACTTCCGGAGGGCGCCATGAGCGCGATGAACCCAAATCAACTTCGTCTGTTGAGGCAGCTCAAGCATAGCTTCGTCGCCTGGCATGACCGCGCAAATTCGCGCATGGAGCTGAGAAATCTCAGTGACAGGACTTTGCGAGATATTGGCCTGACGCGGGGTAATGAGCGGCGTCGATCGGTCAACCCGTTCTGGATTTCATGATCGACCCAGTGCTTGTGCGCCTGTTTCCGTTGGTCAAGACGCCGTGAGGCATGGCTTGAGCGTGGCTTGCACCACTCACGAGCGCGACGATTTATGTCCGCATTTTGGGGGCAAAGCGGACCTTCCAATATAAGGACGAGTTATTACGGCGTTTTTCCGTTGCTTATAGTTCGATTGTCTACGAATCGGATGGCGATTGGGCGGCCGGCCACCGCACCACCCATGGCCCAATCCCTTGACCATCACTATTACTTCGATCGAAGGCTTGTCAAAAATAGGCCTCCGCCAAGGCGACTGACTAGTGGCCCCTAACCATATGATGCACACGCCAGCCGTCGCGTACAAATCAGCACCGCTGAGCCGGATGTAGGCGAACGCTAGTCAGACGCCTCCGTTGGCTGCGGCTTACGCAGAACGCAATCGACGTCTCTACACATGCGCAACAATGTACCTTGGTTCGGAGAGTTGGTATCGGCGACGAGCGAATAGACGCTGGGGTTAACAGCAAACTGGTTGAGGGTGTTGTTGAACAGCTCCAGCGTGGCACTCATTCCGCCATCCTGAATGGTCACATTGGTCGTTGAGCCTGCGGGCGTTGTACCCCCCGGCCCAGATCCGGTGATGCCAGTAATTGTGGGATGGCTTGAGTACAGGAAATTCGTCAGATCGACGCTGTCACCAGTCGCCAATCCGGCCACCGTTCCAGAGAAGCCCGATACATCGTCGAGTTTCAGGAGGTCGTTCGTACCGGCCACGAAGGTGCTATTTGCAGCTGATGCCGCTCCAAACTCCAGGACCGAATTGGTGCCGCTGATGGTCGCCATACCGCCGCCGGTCACCGCCCCGGTAATGTCCAGGGTGCCCCCATTGGCCAGCAAATTGCCGGTATTGGTGACCGTGCCGGAAACGCTTAACGTTCCGCTGGTCGCTTCGATTGTTTGCGAATTTGTGACTGCAACCCCATTGAGCGTGCTGCTGCCGCCCGTCACTGAAATGCAGTCCGGCGTGCAGCGCGCGAGCGCCGCATTGACGGCGTCGCGATCAATGGCGAGCACCTCAGCCGGCGCATCATGGCCTGAAAGGTGACGCGCGGCGGCCCCGGCCACGATCCGCCGTTTTCATCCGTCGTACGCCGTTGCCACCAGCCCTGTCTGGGGGGCAGATACGACCTGGTATTCAGAAAGATAATAGCCGCTGCCGGCGTTGATCGCCGTCCAGCTAGAGCCCGCGCCGGGAGTGGCGTCGGAGGCAAAACGATAACCGGCGAAGACAAAATCGTTGGCGTTGCTGGTCGTTAGCGCCCCGGTCGAGGTGGTGGCGGTCACAGGAGCCGAGGTGCCAAACGGCGACGACGTATTCGCGCCGCTGATGCCGAACGCATTCAGGTCAACGTAAGACGCCGTCCCGGTAAAATTGACGGTGATGGCGTCCGCCGAAAGCACGTTTGGCGCGATCGCGTAGTACTCATAAATGGTATCTGAGCCGGTGCCGGCGACGGCCCGCAGATTCCAGGTCAGATCGGCAGTATCGGAAATCGTGTTGACGGTGGTTCCGTTCTGGACAATGTCCAGAATTATGACGTCGTTGGCATTCGCCGTGGTCAACGCAACGCTCGTCGACGACTTCGAACGGACGGCTGGAGAAGCCGTTGCCATCAAGCGCCAGTGGGTAGTTCGTCACGTTGACGCCGCTGAGCGTGCTCACGCCGCCGCTCACACTCACGGCACCCGAGTTGGTGAGCCGCCCGCCCGTTATCGTCGTGCCGTTGAGATCAAGCGTCGCGCCTGGGCTAACAGTTAGAGCCGCTTCCGTGGTGGAACCTGCTGCCTGTACCACGGCATCGACGATTGCGCCATTTTCATCCGAAGTTGACGCGGTAGCCACCAATCCAGCTTGGGTGGTGGACACAATCTGGTACTCCGAAAGGTAGGAACCGCCGCTAGCGTTGATTGTCGTCCAGCCGGAACCCGCTACCGGATTTGTGTCGGAAGCAAAGCGATAACCGGCTAAAACAAAGTCATTCGCATTGCTGGTCGTCGCCGCGCCCTGGTTGACGTAACCGGGGGCAGGAACATAGGCGCCTTTGGTTACCGGCAACGCCGTGTCGTTATCGAATGGTGCTGAGGTGTTTGCGCCGCTAATGCCGAACGCATTCAAGTCGACGTAAGAGGCGGCGCCGTCAAAATTGACCGTAATGGTATCAGCAGAAAGCGCAAAGCGCGACCGTATATTCCATACTCGTGAATCGTCTGCTGAATCCTTTGGCGCCGTAGCGCGCTGTTCCAGCTTAGACCGGCCGCGTCGGAGACCGAGCTGGCGCTCGATCCGTTCTGGACTATATCAAGGATAATGACGTCGTTGATATTTGCCGTGGTCAAAGTGACCTCGGCCGAAGTGGTCGAGAGCGACGGCCTGCTGGTAAAACCGTTGCCGTCAGTCCAAGGGTGCCGGCACTAATCGTTGGACTAGAATTAGTCATGCTAACGCCATTAAGCGTGCTGCTGGTGCCCCCAATCACCGCCACGGCTCCGGCGTTGGCCAATGTGCCGTCGGTGAAGGTGGTGCCGTTGAGATCAAGGCCGATCCTGCGCTCACGGTTACGGACGGTGACGAGTTCCTCGAATTGGTTACACTCACGTCGTTGAACACGCTGATGCTGTTGCCCATTATTGTCACGTCACCAGCATTAGCGAGCGCGCCGCCGCTGTCGTCGTGTTGTTAAGATTGCGTAGCGCAGTATACATCTCGCCAATTGAATTGAGAGTGCCTGCTTTTCTTAGGGTCACGCTGTTAATCTGCTGGCGCCACCATTCTTGTGTTTATCGTGCCGTTATTACTTAGGTTGCTCGCTGTGATCGTTCGTATTGGTCTCATCGATCGAAACAAGATTGGTCAGTGTACCGGAGTCCAGGTGCTCGGCAACGTTGAGCGTAGCGCCTGCTTCAACCTTCATGGTCCCCGCATTGGCCTGATAGCCGGTCGCATTGGTGATGGTGAAGGTCCCGCCGGTGATGTCCAGCGTAGCGTTCGCACCGGTTACAAGGCTATCAACAGTCGTAGTCTGCGGGTCGGTGACAGTGTAACTTCCCGCGGAGATTAAAAAGACGTTGCTGCTGGCCCCGGGTGACGTGCTCGGAGTCCAATCTGATCCGGTCTGCCACGTGCCACTGACCCCACTTGCCCACAATGCCGGCGATGGCGCCGTCGTGTTTTCGATCACCGTAAAGGCGGTGGAGGCGACGCTCTGGTTACCAACCTGATCGGAAAGTCGCGCAGTGAGATCGTAGGAGGCGCCATTGGTGAGAAGGCCCGTTTGCACGTCGGCAAAGCCGTTGCTGATATCGGAACTGGTCAGCGTGTAAGAATTACCGAGCGGAGTGCTAATGCTGGTCCCGTTGTAAAGCTGCACAGTATCGCCGGCGATCGCACCGGTATTGCTGAGGCTTACCTGCACCAACAAATCAGGATCATTGGTGATAGTGGCGCCGTTACTAAGGGTGCCGACGTAGTTGTTTACGCCAGTAATCGTCGGCGCAGCAGGCGCGTTCGTATTCCAATTCAACAGCTCATACGGGTTGGATAGCCAAGCGATGGCTTCGGCATCGGTCCATGCGATGCCGGAAATAAACCCGGAATACACGGGACCGTCGAAACTGTCCCAACCGTAACCTGTCAGTACGTGGTACACGCTACCAAACATAATTTGGTTTTCGTTGTCATTGTCGAAACCGTAAATGCTGGTAGCGGAAATGGTGGCTGTAGCAATCAGGGCGCCCGGCGAATTGCCGCTTGCGGCAAAAAATTTAGCAATACCGGAGCCGCTCCCGGTATTTTCCACAGTGCAAATTACAGAAACGAGAGTACCGTAGGTGCCGAAGTTATAGGTGCCCACGACGTCAGAAGCGTTGCCATCGTTTAGGATAAGGTCAACCGCAGTGCTATCGCCGCCGGCGGTGGTAAACGCTTCGTTCCAGTAGGGCGGGGCTTCCGCCGCATATGCCGGCCGTCCAAATATCATCACTCCTGTTTGAGGTGATGCTCCTTGGTATGAGTCGACTGAATTGACGACAGGGCCAAGCTGTACGAACGTGCAGCCAAACGTGAAACCCGCACCAGGACCCGCAGCAGCAAGGTCTAGCGCGTTCTGAATGGCGCTACTGCCACCGGTATCAACGTTGGCATAGTACCCGTCACCAAGCACGTAAGCTTGATTATTCCAGCCAATGCCACTTCCATACGGTGTAGTTATGGTAGGCGGCAGAGGATCAGCGGCAATCATCGTATTGCCACCCGCCACATCCACAATAGTTCCATTGCCGAGGTCGACACCATAAAACAACATGTCGGCGGCAAGTGGATTGCCACTGACGAAAGTTGGCAAGCCATTCGGTTTGATAAGCATGCTCGAAGTGCCGGCCACAAAGGTCACCGGCGTGGTTTCTTGAGCGCTGCCTTCTGTCGCCGTGATCGTCTCGGTCTGCGCCACGGTAGATGCCAGCGTGGTCGTAAACACCCCGTTCGCATTCGTAATGCCGTTGGCGGACCCAAACGTGTTGCCGCTGCCACTCGCCGACAGCGTCACCGCCGTTCCGTTCACCGGATTCCCGTTGGCATCCTCCACCGTAACCGTCAGCGTCGTGGTCGAGATACCGTTCGCCGTTACCGAGCCAGGGCTCGCAACAATGCTGGATATGGAAGTCGGTGAGGAGGCCGCTCGGACAGCATCGACGATGCCGCCATTCTCATCGGCCGTTGATGCCGTCGCCACCAGCCCAGCCTGAGTTGCGGACGTGATCTGATACTCCGACAGATAGTACCCGCCGCTGGCATTGATCGCCGTCCAGCTCGTGCCCGCTACCGGATTTGTGTCGGAGGCAAAGCGATAACCGGCAAAAACAAAGTCATTCGCATTGCCGGTGGTTACCGTCCCAGTCGAGGTCGCAGATGTCACAGGAGCCGGCACATCGCTGCAAAGGAGACGCGTATTGGCGCCACTGATGCCGAAGGCATTGAGGTCAGCGTACGAGGCCGTGCCGGTAAAGTTGACCGTGATGGCATCCGTAGACAGCGCGTTGGGCGCGATCGCGTAGTACTCATAAATGGTATTTAGGCCGGTGCCGGCGACGGCCCGCTGATGCCAAATCAAACCAGCAGCATCGGAAACCGAGCTGACCGTGGTTCCGTTCTGGACAATGTCCAGAATAATGACGTCGTTGGCATCAGCAGTCGTCAACGTGACACCGGCCGACGTCGACGACTCGAACGGACGGCTGGAGAAGCCGTTGCCATCAAGCCCCAGCGGGCTCGAAGTGCCGGCCACAAAGGTCACCGGCGTGGTTTCTTGAGCGCTGCCTTCTGTCGCCGTGATCGTCTCGGTCTGCGCCACGGTAGATGCCAGCGTGGTCGTAAACACCCCGTTCGCATTCGTAATGCCGTTGGCGGACCCAAACGTGTTGCCGCTGCCACTCGCCGACAGCGTCACCGCCGTTCCGTTCACCGGATTCCCGTTGGCATCCTCCACCGTAACCGTCAGCGTCGTGGTCGAGATGCCGTTCGCCGTTACCGAGCCAGGGCTCGCAACAATGCTGGATATGGAAGTCGGTGAGGAGGCCGCTCGGACAGCATCGACGATGCCGCCATTCTCATCGGCCGTTGATGCCGTCGCCACCAGCCCAGCCTGAGTTGCGGACGTGATCTGATACTCCGACAGATAGTACCCGCCGCTGGCATTGATCGCCGTCCAGCTCGTGCCCGCTACCGGATTTGTGTCGGAGGCAAAGCGATAACCGGCAAAAACAAAGTCATTCGCATTGCCGGTGGTTACCGTCCCGGTCGAGGTCGCAGACGTCACAGGAGCCGGCACATCGCTGTCAAACGGAGACGACGTATTGGCGCCACTGATGCCGAAGGCATTGAGGTCAGCGTACGAGGCCGTGCCGGTAAAGTTGACCGTGATGGCATCCGTAGACAGCGCGTTGGGCGCGATCGCGTAGTACTCATAAATGGTATTTAGGCCGGTGCCGGCGACGGCCCGCTGATGCCAAATCAAACCAGCAGCATCGGAAACCGAGCTGACCGTGGTTCCGTTCTGGACAATGTCCAGAATAATGACGTCGTTGGCATCAGCAGTCGTCAACGTGACACCGGCCGACGTCGACAACTCGAACGGACGGCTGGAGAAGCCGTTGCCATCAAGCCCCAGCATGCTCGCTCCCGTTCTTCTCTAGCTGTTGCGCAGCGCCGCCGCTCCTCATCGTCTTCCCCGCGCTTCGGCATTTCCGCGTTGCGACGGCGTGCTTTAGCCCGTTTCCCTCTTCCTCTGGAGCGCCGTGTCATGGCCTGTCCCGCACGCAGGCCGGCTTGCAATGGCGATTACAGCAGGTATTTGCAGCCGACGAAATGGGGGGGTCTGGGTCAAGCTCGCGCAGCAACATAGTGTTGCGGAAAAAACGTCCTCTCCGGCCGTTGATCGGTCTCGCTGGCCTGCATTGGCCCAAAGGGGCCTCGCCAGCTTGCGGTACTTCGTATGACGAGATCGGGTTAAAGCGACACCGCCTGACCGCCTGGGTAGGCATGATTCAGCGGAGCGGTCCGGATTCACAAATTGCGCGTGCGCGGTTTCGAGCGTTACACAGCCGCCTAAAATGGCCGCGAATCCGGCGGCGAAAAGCCTCGCCAACGCCATCTGGTCAGGTCTCCTCTCGTGCGCTTCGCGGCCTCCTTTGAACCAAGTTCCGCTGTCGCTGCGAATTGACTTCGGCCGGTCTGCCCGCAACTCTAAATGTCTTATGAATGAGGCAAAAGTTCTGATGCCAAAGGCCACGGTGTCGCGATGTCCGCCGGATGCCCGCTTGTGGCACAAAGCGGACATCCCGCGATGTCCGACTGATGTCCGCTTTCGGTTGGAAAGCGGACATGGTCCCGCCCGGCCAGTACATGCCTTCTGCCGGCGGTCCTGAGGCGGATCAATCGATGCTTCGAATCAAGGTCCGCGACTGCTGAAGTAAATTTTGCAATTGTCGCCGCGCCTCAATAGCTTCGCGGGTATAGTGTCCATGTTTGAGGGCGTTTTTATTGCCGCGCGGTGCACCCGATCCCGGTGCACCGCCGTGCATCCGGCAACGCCTCTTTCCGCCGACCGCCGGAGACATGCAGGGCTCGCCCGAACGGGTCTTCGCCCCGCAGCGCAGACTTGACAGCATCGGCCCGGTGTTTCGAAAACGTTTACTCTTCTTCATCCTTTCGTCCGCGCCGGGTCGTGACCCGAACGCGCCTCGGCTTAGCGATGATTGGCATCGGAGTTTGCCGCGCATCAGTGAGCGCAGGCCCTCGCCGCTGAGAACTTTTTGAAGCAGTGTCGGAGGCTGTCTGGGTGACGTTGCCGACGATCGCTTGTCCCCCTTCGCTGACCGACACGTGCTGGACTGTTACCGTCTGCTGGCCGCCGGTCCGATAGCGTTTGAGCGCTTCCATGAGCATGGCAAACGAGCGTGCGCATTTATTAAGGCCGTTGACAGCGAGGTTCTGCCGCTCCAGCGTTTGCGGGCGATAGAACATCTTCGAATGCATCATGGTTGCCATATGAAGGACGGCCATTTGTGCCGCTAGCATGGCCTCGAGTTGATCGGTCGGCTTTATGTCCTTTACTACGACGAGCAAGAAGTTAATCGCCGTCTCGTCAACCCGACCTTCCTCCTCCTCCACTGCAGCTACCATGTATTTGATGAGGCCGTGGGTGAAATTGGGGTCACATGTGCCGATCGCTTCCATGAGCAATGCGGAAGCTACCTTAAAATCTGAATGATCTGGTTCGATGTTGGGCAAGCCGGCCCGCGTCCCGACTTTCAGTCGAGGCGCCGTCGCCGCGTGCTTCCGCGCTTCCTGTGCTTGAAGTTTTATCCGCTCCTGAGCCGTCGGCTGATATTCGCGATTTACAGGCCCGAGCGGTGGCCGCTTCTTGGCCATCTGGGAATTATGCCTCCGCTGAGCGCCTAAAAAAATGATTAATCATCAGCGCCAGATTCGCCACTCTGGCACAGCGAAAGTTGGTTATTGATCGCCGTTAAATATACTTTGCATGGGGTTGTTTTTAGAAAAATCTTTGCCCCCCACCCACCTGATGTTCCCCTGGCTCTTGGCAAGCGCGGGCAAACACGGAGATGCGGCCGGTCAGCGTTCGTCCTAGATTGAAGGCGAGTTCGATAACGAGGAGGAGGGGCTATGGCCGAACCCAATAGACGAAGCGCCGTGGCGACGGTCCCCAACGATCTCGAATTGTTTTGGATTCCGTTCACGCCCAATCGCGCCTTCAAGCGCGCGCCGCGGCTGATCGCGCGCGCCAAGGACATGCACTATTACACCCCCGAGGGTCGCGCCGTGCTCGACGGCACCGCCGGCCTGTGGTGCACCAATGCCGGGCATAACCGCGACCCGATCGTGGACGCGATCAAGCGCCAGGCCGAGGAGCTCGACTACGCGCCGGCCTTCCAGTTTGCCCACCCGAAATCGTTTGAACTCGCCAGCCGGGTCGCGGCTTTGGCGCCGGGCGACCTCAACCGCGTGTTCTTCTGCAATTCCGGCTCGGAAGCGGTCGATACCGCACTCAAGATCGCGATCGCCTATCATAATGTGCGCGGCGAAGGCTCCCGCACCCGGCTCATCGGTCGCGAGCGCGGCTATCACGGCGTCGGCTTCGGCGGTATTTCCGTCGGCGGCATGGTCGCCAATCGCAAAATGTTCGGCACGCTGTTGGCCGGCGTCGACCATCTGCCGGCGACCTATAGCCGCGAGCACCAGGCTTTCACCAAGGGCGAGCCGGAATGGGGCGGGCATTTGGCCGACGAACTCGAACGCATCGTGACGCTGCACGATGCTTCCACCATCGCCGCCGTCATTGTCGAGCCCATGTCGGGTTCCACCGGAGTACTTCCGGCACCAAAAGGCTATCTGCAAAAGCTGCGCGCGATCTGCGACCGCCACGGCATCCTGTTGATCTTCGACGAGGTGATCACCGGCTTCGGCCGGCTCGGTTACGCTTTTGCCGCCGAGCGCTACGGCGTGACCCCGGACCTGATGACATTTGCGAAAGGAATTACCTCAGGTTCGGTGCCGATGGGCGGCGTGGTGGCACGCGACGGCATCTATGAGGCGTTCATGCGCGGGCCGGAACACGTCGTCGAACTATTCCACGGCTACACCTATTCGGCGCATCCGCTGGCCTGCGCCGCAGGCCTCGCCACGCTCGACCTCTATCGCGACGAAAAGCTGTTCGAGCGCGCCAGAGCGCTGGAAGCAAGATGGTCGGATGCCGCAATGACGCTGAAGGGTCTGCCGGGCGTGCTCGACATCCGCACGGTCGGCATCACCGCGGGCATCGATCTGGCGTCACGTCCCGGAGCGCCGGGCTTGCGCGGTTACGAGACCATGGAGCACGCATTCCATGTCGAGAACCTCATGGTGCGCATCGCCGGCGAGACGATCGAATTGATGCCGCCGCTGATCGTCAGCGAGGCGCAGATCGATGAGATTTTCGACAAGGTCGGGCGGGTGATCAAGGCCGTCGCCTGACTGTCTTTATTTGCAAACAGTCTGCCACTGCAGGCACTGCGCAGGAATCTTGTCGGTGCCGCGGCCCGCTTTGACGCACACCCGCTTGCAGGTGCGTGCCGGCAACGCATTGCCACTTGGCACGGTGGTGAGATACTGGGCCTGGATCAACTGGGAGTTCGGTTCACTTGCCGATGTCGCCGCGGCAGCGAAGAACGCGACGAATACGGCTCCCATTACTAGTCTTATCGTCATTTTCGATCCGTCTGATCCATTATGATTGCGGCTTTAGTATCGCCCAGCCGACATGGACGGTGCCAGGACCGCGGCGCATCGTCAGATCGAACGGCGCGCCGACCTCGGCGCCGGCTGCGATTGCGGCAAATTGCGCCGGCAGCTGTGCGGTGTCGCCCTGCGTCCATACCACGACGGCGCCGTTCTTTCGCAAATCGTCGAGATCGATCCATGGCGCGCGGTCAGGCTCGCCGTCGATCAGCACCTGCGGCTGGTCGGGCGAATAATGCGCGAGATTGCCGCCATCCCACATCGCGCCGACGACATAGCGTAGCGGCTTGCCGGTCGCAGCCTGGAAACGCTGCGTCAGGATTTCGCCGAGCCGGTCGCCGGGAAACAGCACGGCGCGGTAGCGGTGGTCGAGATAGGGCAGCACCGAATAATTGACGATGAAGACCAGCACAAACAGCATGAACACCGCGGCCCAGGCGGCGACGATGCGCGCCATGCGCTCGGCATCGAGCGCGGCGCGCGCCAACATGACGATCCACAGGCCGAGAAAGAGCCACAGCGGATAGCCCCACATGGCGATGCTGCCGCGCCCACTCACGGCGGCGAGCGCGATCATGGCCAGCGCCGGCCCAAACGCGATGAGCGTGACGATGCGCCAATCGAAGACATCCACGGCGGCAGGGGCGGGAAGGGCGGATTTGCTTTTCGGCCAAAACAATGCCGCCGCAATAAACAGCGACGGCAGCGCAAAGAAGATTTGACTGGCCGCGAACATGGCCGGATGCAGAATGTGATCGAACCAGCCGTGCGACGGCGCGGCGCGGTGGCTCGCGTAAGCAAAGGGCAGGAAATCGGTCTGGAACAGCCACGCCACATGCGGCGCCGCGATGAGAAGCGCCACCGCGAGTGCGAGCCACGGCCCCGGCGTGGCGAAGGTGCGCCGCGCCCGCCGGTCGAACAGCATGAACAGCGCATAGGGCGCGGCCAAAACGACGACGAAATATTTGGCCCACAGCGCGCCGCCGAAGGCAAAACCGAGCAACAGCCAGTGCCTGGTGCATCCACGCTCGAGCGCGGCATGAAACGCGTAGCCGGCCAGCGCCCAAAACGGCAGTTCGACGACGTCGTGATTGAATTTCACCGCCGTGAACTGGAAGTAATGCATGCCGTCGATGATCAGCACGGCAACGAGCGCACCGACCGCGCCGACAAGCGGTCGGGCGGTGGCGAAGACGAGCGCAAAGGCGATCACCACCGCTAACTGCGCCAGCGCGTAGTAGGCGACGTCCGCGCCGATTGTGCGGTGGGCGATCTCGACCAGCCACCACGGCAACGGCGGCAGCTTGTCGTAGCCGAGCTGCCACTCGCGGCCATAGGTCAAAGCCTCGATCAGATCGAGCGGCAGATTGGCGTAAAGCAGCGCAGGCAGCGCGGTCCAGACCGCAAAATGCACGGCCAAGAAGCCGCCGAAAGCGGTTCCCGGCCGGCGCTCGATCCAGCCGGTCAATCCGGCCATTGACCACGGGCTTTGAGCCGCAACGGGGACGAGTTCGGACATCTCACCGACTGCCGATCATTTTGGCGTTATAAAGCACGGCAAAGGCTTAGCCACGATGGGGTTGGCTGGCTCCGGTTCCGGGCAGACTTGCGGCGTCACAGCGCTTGTGGACACTGATACCATCAGGGCGCGAATCGTTCTTGAGGGGTTGGTTTTAGGGGTTTTTGGGCATGGTGCGCATCAGCGCCATCTTCATTGCCGTCTGCATGGTCCTCATCGCCGGCTCGATCGGCTTTGTGGTTTACCTGCGGTTCGGCTTTACCGGAGCAGAGTCGGCTCTAGTGGCGCTCGGCACGCTGACCGCGCTTGCGGTTTACAACGCCATTGCCGCGCGCACGCGCGACCGCCAGGAAGCGAGCAACCAGCTCGCTAACCTCGCCCGCGGCTCGGGCGATCTCGCCCGCCAATTGGCCGAATTCGGCCGGCGGCTGAGCGCCATGGAGGTCAAGGTCGATTCGGTGATCGACCGGGCGCTGGCGACCGCGCAGCCGCTGGCCGCCGAAATCGAGGAACTATCGACACTGGTCAAGGAGCTCGCCGACACGGTCGCGACCCATGAGATGGCGCTGGCGGTCGAACGCGGCAGCGACCGTGCGACGCCGTTCGCCGCTGCCGAGCCGACGCCGGGCGCGGCGACGGGTCCTGCCGCCGTAGCGCCGATCCCCGTGCCGGCCATCGCGGCCGTAGCAGACGCGGCAGCCCCCGCACCACCGGCGCCGCCCGCCCCGGCCAAAATCGCCGCCTTCGCCGGCCTCGACCGTGACGGCATCATCGCCGCGATCAAGAGCGCCATCGGCTCCGGCCGGATTGATCTTTACCTGCAGCCCGTCGTCACCTTGCCGCAGCGCAAGGTGCGCTATTACGAAGCGCTGTCGCGGCTCAAGGCCGAGAACGGCGATGTGGTCGCCGCCGGCGATTTTATTCCCTATGCCGAGGCCGGCTCGCTGATGCCGAAGCTCGACGAACTCTCGGTATTGCGCTGCGTGCAGGTGGTGCGGCGGCTCTTGCTCAAAAATCGCGACATCGGTCTGTTCTGCAACGTCGCCGGCGCTACGCTGACCGATTCCAGCTTTCCCAAATTCCTCGAATTCATGGACGCCAACCGCGCCGTCGCGCCGGCTTTGGTTCTGGAATTCGCCCAGAGCGCGATCCGCGCCATGGGGCCGATCGAGCACGAGAGCCTGGCCGCGCTCGCCAAGCGCGGCTTTCGCTTCTCGGTCGACAATCTCACCGACCTGCGCATGGATGCGCGCGAATTGAACGAGCGCGGCTTCCGCTTCGTCAAGGCGCCGGCGACGCTGTTGTTCAACCGGGTCGGCATCGCGTCCACGGATATTCATCCGGCCGACTTCTCCGATCTGCTCGGTCGTTTCGGCATCGACCTCATCGCCGAGCGCATCGAGACCGAAAGCACGGTCGTCGATCTGCTCGATTACGACGTCCGCTTCGGCCAGGGCTTTCTGTTCTCGCCGCCGCGCCCGGTGCGCGCGGAAGCGTTGCAAGGTCTCGCCGCCGACGGCAAGGATGCCGGCAAGGCAGGCAAGGACACAGCGCCGCAGGTGGTGAGCGGCGCGGTCGGCCCCGGCGGCAGTCTGTCCCAACTCGCGCGCGCCAGCATGCGGCGCAGCTGAGCGACAGAGCAGCCGAGCAACAGATTTGGCCGATTTTATCGAACGATTTGAGCCGCTCGGGCGCGACTATGACGTACTGTTCTGCGACGTCTGGGGCGTGATCCATAACGGCATTGCCGCCTTTCCGGCAGCCTGCGACGCGCTGATGCGCTTTCGCAAGCGCAGCGGCACGGCGATCCTGATCACCAATGCACCGCGCTCCGGCGACGCAGTCGCGCGCATCCTCGACCGGCTCGCCGTGCCGCATGAGGCCTATGACGCCATCACAAGCTCCGGCGACGTCACCCGCGGCATCGTCGCCGCGCGCCGCGGCCAGAGCGTGTTTCATCTCGGTCCGCAGCGCGACCTTTCGATCTTCGCCGGTCTCGAGGTGGTTTTCGCGCCATTAGAGAGTGCCGATTACGTGGTATGCTCCGGCCTGTTCGACGACACGACGGAAACTCCGGACAACTACCGCGATATGCTGGCGGCGATGCGGGGGCGAACACTGTTCATGGTCTGCGCTAATCCCGACATCGTGGTCGAGCGCGGCGACACGCTGGTCTATTGCGCCGGCGCGCTGGCCGACGCTTACAAAGCCTTGGGCGGGGAAGTGCTTTATTGCGGCAAGCCCTATGCGCCGATCTACGAGGCCGCGCTTGCCGCGGCTGGCAGGCTTCGCGGCGGCCAAATGCCGGAACGCAAGCGGGTGCTCGCCATCGGCGATTCGGTGCGCACCGATCTTGCGGGCGCTGCAGCCTTCGGCATCGATTATATGTTCGTGACGTCGGGCATTCACGCCGAACAATACGGCTCGCGCGCGGCGCCCGATCTTGCCGCGCTCAACGCGGCCTTCGCCGCCGCAGGCGTGACGCCGAAAGCGGTGATGCGCGAACTTGTCTGGTGACTTAGCGCTCGATCGGGGAGCTGAATTCGACCTTTTCGGTGAATACCGCCTCGATCTTGGACTTCAGCGTCTGGGCGTTGAACGGCTTGACGATGTAATTATTGACGCCGGCCTTCTTCGCCGCGATCACGTTTTCGGTCTTGGATTCCGCCGTCACCATGATGAACGGCGTCGCTTGCATATGCGGATCGGCGCGCACGCGCCGCAACAGGTCGTAGCCGGTCATCGGCTCCATGTTCCAATCGGAGATGACGAGGCCATAGCGCTTCGAGCTCATCTTCTCGAGCGCGATAGCGCCATCCGGCGCATCGTCGATATCGGTGAAGCCGAGCTGGCGTAAAAGATTGCGGATGATGCGCACCATGGTGCCGTAGTCGTCAACCACGAGCACGGGCATTTTCGGATCGAGCGCCATGGCTCTATGCTCCCTTGCGCGCGACCGGCGCGGTTTGGCGCGCGTGCCGCGCCACTGCGTGCCGATGTCGGCTGGCCTTCGCCGAAGCGGCTCCCGCCCCGGATCGTCCCTCTTCCCAACCTGTGAAGCTACATCGGCCTGATTGAACAGCGGGTTAACCGCGATAATCGGCTATACAACCCGCATGCAACCGGCGTCGGCCGCCGTGCTTGACTTTGCGGCTGCCGGCAAGCCAGCTAGACCACGATCCTATTAAGGATTTCTTAACCAGCGAAAGCCGGATGCCGCCGAAAAGCTTCCGCGTCGTGCGCGACTTTGCGCCGAACGAAGATTTGGTGCCGGATGACGCACTGCGTGGCGCGGTGGTCGCGATCGGCAATTTTGACGGCGTCCATCGCGGCCACCGCGCCGTCATCGCTGCCGCGCAGGCCCGCGCCAAGACGCTCAACCGCCCAGCCGCCGCGCTCACCTTCGAGCCGCATCCGCGCGCCTTCTTTCATCCCGGCGAGCCGCTGTTCCGGCTGACCGACGAGGCCGCCAAATTGCGCCTGCTGGCCGCCACCGGGCTCGACGGCGCGATCGTGCTGACCTTCGACGCGGCGCTGGCGAGCCTGACCGCCGAAGAGTTCGTCAGGCGCATCCTGGTCGACAAGTTCGCCGTCGGCGGGGCAGCGATCGGCTTTAACTTTCATTTCGGCATGCATCGCTCGGGCTCGCCGGACTTTCTGGTCGCGCAGGGCCGCAAGCTCGGCTTTGCCGTCGATGTGGTGCCGCGATTTGAGGACAATGGCCGACCGATATCGTCGGGCCCGATCAGACAGGCGCTGGCCGCCGGCCGGCTCGAGGGGGCCGCGGAGTTTCTCGGCTATCCCTGGTTCGTGTCGGGAGTGGTGATCCACGGCGACAAGCGCGGCCGCGAGCTCGGCTTCCCGACGGCGAACTTGCAGCTCGATGCCGCCTGCGGGCTGCGCCACGGCATCTACGCGGTGCGCGTCGCGGCCGGCGGCCACCGCTATGACGGCGTGGCAAGTTTTGGCCGGCGCCCGATGTTCGATAGCGGCGTGGTGCTGCTGGAGGTCTTTTTGTTCGATTTTTCCGGCGACCTTTACGGGCAGAGCATCGATGTCGCCTTCATCGAATGGCTGCGCGACGAAGCGACATTTGCCTCCGCCGCAGAGCTCGTGGCGCAGATGAAGGAAGATAGTCGTGTGGCCAGGGAAGCTTTGGCGCGCGCCGGCGGCGCGTTCCCGCCGATCTAGAAATCCTGTTTGCCCTTGTCGCGGCGCTCGCGCGCCCATTGCGCGGCGAGAAAGCCGAGCACGGCGAGTGGCACAATGCGTTGCCAGCCGATCGAGCGGCCGGTATCGACGATAGCGCCGAGAACTTTTGGATCGAGAAGCCACGTCGGCGTGGCATTGGCGCGCGCCGCGCGGGCAACAATGGCGCGCTCGCGCACCCGGCGGCGGATCAGCGCGCTGACGATCACCGAGACGAGCGCAATCGCAAGGAAGATACCGGACATGACGAGCGCGGCATGGACGCTGCCATAGCGCGGCGCCAGCCAGTCGTAACCGGCGACGCAAAGAAAAACGCCGGCCGCAACCAGTGCCAGCGCCATGATCGTGAGCCAGACCACGACGGCGGAACTCATGCCGTTTCTGGCCTGGATCGCCAGCGTGATCTCACGCGTCAGGGATTTGAGCATGCGACGATCCGCTCAACGCCACTCAAACATCAGCGCCGCCATATCATCCCGAGCACAAAACCGACACCGGCGGCAATCGCCAGCGTCGTATAGGGCCGTTCCTTGAGAGATTCGTCGACGGCCTCGACGAAATGGTCGGTCACTTCGCGCATGGCGTCGACCGCTTCGCGGCCTTTGTCGCCGGCTTCCGCTATGACATCGTCGACGCTCGCTTTGGCGCTCTGCCAGGCGGCATCGCCTTTGTTGGCGAGAATGTCGGAAACCTGCTCCGCCAGCCGGGCGAAGTCGTCGCGCAACGCTTGCAAGTCGCTTTCCGTATTCCGGGAAGCGGCGGACGCGGCCTTGCCGATGTCGTGCAGGCCTTCTTTGGCCGCGTCGCGAATGTTGGATGATGCCGTCGAGGGGCTTGCCATTGCCTTGCTCCATGAGCCGAAGAATGCCGGATTGCCGGGATAATAGCCCAGCGTCCGCAAGGGTTCCATTATAGGGATCGGCGGCCCGAAATACTCAATTCATTCGGTAAGTTTGACGCCCTCGGCCGGTCGGAGACCCTTTCCGCACCGCGGGAGGCTTGTTAGAAGGCGGCCCATGAACGAGCCGACGCCGCAGGCGCGCGACTACAGCGAAACGCTGTTTTTGCCCAAAACCGATTTCCCCATGCGCGCCAGCCTGCCGCAGAAGGAGCCGGAGATTCTCGCGCGTTGGGAGAAGCTCGGGCTATACGGGCGGTTGCGCACCACGGCGAAGGGCCGGCCGCGATTCGTGCTGCACGACGGGCCGCCTTACGCCAACGGCAATATCCATATCGGCCATGCGCTCAATAAGATCCTCAAGGACGTAGTGACGAAAAGCCAGCAGATGCTCGGCTTCGATTCGAACTATGTGCCGGGCTGGGACTGCCACGGCCTGCCGATCGAATGGAAGATCGAGGAGGACAACTACCGCGCCAAAGGCAAGCCGAAGCCGGATTTCGCCAATCCCGCGGCTCTGGTCGAATTCCGCCGCGAGTGCCGCGCCTTCGCCGAGCACTGGATCAAGGTGCAGAAGGCCGAATTCGAGCGGCTGGGCGTCGTCGGCGACTGGGCGCACCCCTACACCACGATGGAGCCTTTCGCCGAAGCTCAGATCGCGCGCGAACTGATGAAGTTTGCCGCCAACGGCACGCTCTACCGCGGCTCGAAACCGGTGATGTGGTCGGTGGTCGAGAAGACCGCGCTCGCCGAGGCCGAGGTCGAATACGAGGATTATGTTTCGGACCAGGTGTGGGTGAAGTTTCCGATCAGTTCTCCAGACAAGCTCGTCGGTACTTCGGTTGTCATCTGGACGACAACGCCATGGACGATCCCCGGCAACCGCGCGATCAGCTTCTCGCCCAAAATCGAATATGGCCTTTACCAGGTGGTCGACGCGCCAAACGACAACTGGGCCAAGGTCGGAGACCGCCTGCTGTTGGCAGACAAGTTGGCGATCGATGTGTTTCGTCAAGCGCGGGTCACGGCATACAAGAAACTTCAAGCTATTGGCGCGGACGCCGTGGCGGCTCTGGTCTGCGCCCACCCGCTAAAAGGGTTTGGCGGCAATTACGACTTCAAGGTGCCGCTCCTGCCGGGCGATCATGTCACTGACGATACCGGCACCGGCTTTGTACATACCGCGCCTGGACACGGCCGCGAGGATTTCGATGTTTGGACCGCGAATGCACAAAAGCTCAGTGCGGCGGGGATCAACACTCTTATTCCTTATACCGTCGATGCCGATGGTCGCTTTACCGATCAGGCGCCGGGCTTCACCGGCAAGCGCGTGCTCACCGACAAGGGCGAGAAGGGCGACGCCAACGAGGCGGTGATCAAGGCTTTGATCGACGCCGGCATGCTGCTCGGGCGCGGGCGGTTGAAACATCAATATCCGCATTCGTGGCGCTCGAAGAAGCCGGTGATCTTCCGCAACACGCCGCAATGGTTCATTGCGATGGATACGCCGATCGAGTTTCCGCCCAAGCAAGGCCTCACGCTTCGTCAGCGCGCCCATGAAGCGATTAAGGTGACGCGCTGGGTGCCGGCGCAAGGCGAAAACCGCATCACCGGCATGATCGAGAGCCGCCCCGACTGGGTGATCTCGCGCCAGCGCGCCTGGGGCGTGCCGATCACGCTGTTCATCAAGGAAAAGCCGGACGGTTCGGTCGATAGGCTCGATGATCCGGACGTCAATGTCCGGATCATCGAGGCGTTCGAGGAGGAGGGCGCGGATGCCTGGTATCAGCCTGGCGGGCGCGAGCGCTTTCTCGGCACAAAACTCGCCAAGGAGCCGTGGCAGAAAGTCGACGACATTCTCGACGTCTGGTTCGATTCCGGCTCGACGCATGCATTCGTGCTGGAAGACCCAAAACATTTTCCGGCGCTCGCCGATATCAGACGCAAGACCGAAGGCGGTGACGAAACGGTGATGTATCTCGAAGGCTCCGACCAGCATCGCGGCTGGTTTCAGTCTTCACTTCTGGAAAGCTGCGGCACCCGCGGCCGCGCGCCGTTCGACGTCGTGCTCACGCACGGTTTCGTGCTCGACGAGGCCGGCCGCAAAATGTCGAAGTCGCTCGGCAATGTCACCGCGCCGCAGGACGTGATGAAGCAGTCGGGCGCCGACATCCTGCGCATGTGGGTGTGCGCCGCCGATTACGCCGACGACCTTCGCATCGGACCGGAAATCCTCAAAACCACGATCGATACCTACCGCAAGCTGCGCAACACGCTGCGCTGGATGCTCGGCAATCTGGCGCATTTCAGCGCCGCCGATCGCGTCGCCGCCGAGAAAATGCCGGAACTCGAGCGCCTGATGCTGCACCGGCTCGCCGAACTCGATCCGCTCATTCGGCAGGCTTACGCGGACTTCGATTACAAGCGCATCTTCGCAGCGCTGAGCGCTTTCATGACGTCCGATCTGTCGGCGTTCTATTTCGATATCCGCAAGGATGCGTTGTATTGCGATCCCTATTCCTCGCTCACGCGCAAATCCTGCCTGACCGTGCTCGATCATCTGTTCCGCGCCACGGTGTGCTGGCTCGCTCCGATGCTGTGCTTTACCGCCGAAGAGGCGTGGCTGGCGCGCGATCCGGACGCGCAGTCGGTTCATCTCGAAGAACTCCCGGCCGTGCCGCAAGCCTGGCGCGATGAGGGGCTCGCCGAGAAGTGGCGCAAATTGCGCAATGTGCGGCGCGTCGTCACCGGCGCGCTCGAACTTGAACGCGCCGCCAAGCGCATCGGCTCCTCGCTCGAAGCCGCTCCCATCATTTTTATCGACGATCCGGATCTGTTCGCGGCTGCAGTCGACGTCGACCTCGCCGAATTGTGCATCACTTCGGCGGCGACTTTGGTGCAGGGCGAGGGGCCGAATTCGGCGTTCCGGCTCGACGAGGTGCGTTCGGTCGCGGTCGAACCGCGCCGCGCCGAAGGCCGCAAATGCGCGCGCTCCTGGAAAATCTCAGAAAGCGTAGGCCTCGATCCGCAATTTCCCGATGTCACCCCGCGCGACGCCCAGGCGCTGCGCGAATGGGAAGTGATGCGCAAGGCGGCCGAGTAGGGGGCAAGCTTGGCGGACGCGGCGCAAGGCAAGCCTGCCGGGTCCTACTTCTGGGGCCGGCTAAGTGCGTTCGGACTTGTCGTGGCGGTCACGGCCTGCCTTCTCGATCAGGCGGCAAAATTCTGGCTGGTCAACGGCTTCGATCTTGCCAGCCGCCAGCCGGTTGCTTTGACGCCGTTCGTCGATCTGGTTTTAGTCTTCAACACCGGCATCAGCTACGGCCTGTTCCCGCAATCTGGGGGCACGGCCGGCGAATGGGCGCTGTTCGTGTTCAAGGTTGCCGCCGTGATTTTCCTCTGGATCTGGCTCGCCCGGGCGTCCTCGCGGCTGACCGCCACGGCGCTCGGTTTGATCGTGGGCGGCGCGATCGGCAACGGGCTCGACCGGCTGCACTGGCCGGGAGTGGTGGACTTTGTGCTGTTCCACATCGATACGGCGGCCTGGAGCTTCCGCTGGTACGTGTTCAACCTTGCCGATGTGGCCATTGTTGCGGGGGTTATCGGCCTATTGTATGAATCCTTCCAGCGCGGGGGTGCCGTAAAAGCGCCCTGATCGCGGCTATAAAGTTGCTATCGGATGGGTTTACGCGTCATGGACGGCCGCAAGTCTTGCCGGAGCAAAGTCCTGCCGATTGCGCTAGGCGGCGCAGTGGCCGCTTTTGTCCTATGCGTGAACTATTCGGCCGCGCGCGCCGGTGACGACGACGTCCAGAACGAGTTGCTTACCGACAAGATCATGCATACGTTCGGCCTCAAGGGCCCCAACGATAAGGATTACGAAATCAACTACGGCGAGCGCTCGCCGCTGGTCGTGCCACCGAATCGCAATCTGCCGCCGCCCGTATCGGCGAATGCGCCGCCGGCGCCGAACTGGCCCGTCGATCCGGAAGTCAGAAGCAGTCAGGCCGCCAAGAGCAACGACAAGATCACGCCTGGCCCGGACTCGGTGCCAGAGTCCTCTCGTCCGCTGCGTCCGTCGGAACTCGGTGTCGGGCCCGTCGTCGCCGCGCCCGGCACGTCCGAACAGACCACGGCGGCCGAGCATGGCGAGAAGAAGAGTAGCTTCCTCAACATGGACTGGCTCAAGCAGGAAGACTACGGAACGTTCACCGGCGAGCCGCCGCGAGTCAGCCTGACCGATCCGCCGCCCGGCTATCAAACTCCGTCGTCGGATCAACCCTATGGCATCGTCCCGGAGAAAAGAACCTACAAGCCGCCGACGCTCGGCGAGCGCATGGAGCCGACGCGATAGGCGATAGCATCGGGCACGGATCGATTTCGGCTCGATCGTGAATTCATCTGGACCCGTTCGCGTGGCAAAGGGTCCGATCTGCTGCGTGATGTTGGAAATTTCCGGGGCGCGCATTTGCACGCCGAGGTAGCGCTGTCGCTCTGGGAGGGGACGTGCTCTCTAAAATAGTGATGCTCGTTGTCGTGCTCGCCGGTGCCGGCAGCGCGCATGCCGCCAGCGGCCCCGACGTTGCATTTTTCACTTTGGCAAACGGCCTCGAAGTCGTGGTCGTGCCCGATCATCGCGCGCCGGTAGTCACCAACATGGTCTGGTATAAAGTCGGCTCGGCCGACGAGACGCCTGGCAAATCCGGCCTCGCGCACTTCCTCGAACACCTGATGTTCAAAGGCACGACCAAGAATCCCGGCGCCACATTCTCGCAGAACGTCGACGAAGTCGGCGGCCAGGAAAATGCCTTCACCACGGCCGACTATACAGGGTTCTTTCAGCGCGTCCCGCGCGAGCATCTCAAAGAGGTGATGGCGTTCGAAGCCGACCGCATGACCGGTCTGGTGCTCACCGATGACGTGGTGCGGCCAGAGCTTAACGTCGTGCTTGAAGAACAGAATATGCGGGTTGCCAACAATCCAGGCGCCCGGCTCGATGAGCAGATGGACGCAGCCCTCTACCTCAACCATCCCTACGGCCGGCCGGTGATCGGCTGGCGCCAGGAAATCGAAAAGCTCGGTCGCGAAGACGCCCTGGCGTTCTATCAGCGCTTCTATTCCCCGAACAATGCGATCGTGGTCGTCGCCGGCGACGTCACCGCCGACGAGGTCAAGGCCGACGCCGAAGCGACCTACGGCAAAGTCGCCGACCGCGCCCCGACCAATCCGCGGCAGCGGCCGTCGGAGCCGATTCAGGAGGCGCCGCGGACCGTCACGCTCGCCGATCCCCGCGTCGAGCAGCCGAGTGTGACGCGCGACTATCTGGTGCCGTCGGAGACCACCGCCAAGCCCGGCGAGAGCGAGGCGCTCGACGTGCTCGCCCATGTGCTCGGCAACGGCGAGGATTGCCGGCTGTACCGGACGCTGGTCGTCGATAAAGGCATCGCGCTCAACGCCGGCGCCTACTATTCCGGCACCGCGCTCGACTACGCCACGTTCGGCGTCTACGGCATGCCGAAGCCGGGCGCGACGCTGCACGATGTCGAGACCGGGATCGATGCGATCCTTGCCGATGTCGCCGAACATGGCGTGACCGCCGGCGAGCTCGATCGCGCCAAGATTGGCCTGATCGCCAGCGCAGTCTATGCGCAGGACAATCAGGCGGCGCTGGCGCGCTGGTACGGCGCGGCGCTGGCGACCGGCCAGACGGTTGACATGGTGCGCACTTGGCCCGACCGCATCCGCGCCGTGACGGCGGATGCCGTACAACAGGCCGCGCACGACTGGCTCGATATCCGCCGCTCGGTGACGGGCTATCTGGTCAAGAGCCTGCAGCCACAGGAGAGCCATTCGTGAACGCGATTACGGCCGCTTTGTCATTTTGCGTGCGTCGCCGCGCTGCCGTTGCGGCGGTGCTGCCGGTCCTGGCGCTTGTGCTGTCGGCTCATTCGGCGCGCGCCACCAATGTCGAGCGCGTCGTATCGCCGGGCGGCATCGAGGCTTGGCTGGTACAGGAGCCGGCGGTTCCGCTCATCAGAGTCGAATTGGCCTTCACCGGCGGCTCGGCACAGGATCCGCCCGGCAGAGCCGGCACCGCGAGCCTTATGGCTGCGGTCCTCGACGAAGGCGCGGGCGACCTCGATTCCAAGGCCTTTGCCGACCGGCTCGACCGCAAAGCCATCGAGATGGATTTCAATGCCGATCGCGACCACATCCGCGGCTCGATGCGCACGCTTTCGGAAAACCGCGACGAGGCTTTCGAACTGTTGCGCCTGGCGCTGACGGCGCCGCGTTTCGATACGCAGGATGTTGACCTCAACCGCGCGCAAATCCTGTCACTGCTGCGCCGCCAGTCGTCGAGCCCGAACGATATTGCCAGCCAGCGCTGGTGGGCGACCGCGTTTGACGGTCATCCCTATGGCCGGCCGGTCTACGGCACGCCCGAAACGCTGCCTGACATCAGGGGCGACGATCTCAAGGCCTATGCGCATCGGGTGCTGGCGCGGCAAAATCTCAAGATCGCGGTGGTCGGCGACATTGATGCCGCGACCCTGAAGCCGCTTCTGGACCGCGTGTTCGGCGCGCTGCCGGCAAAATCCGATCTGGCGCCGGTCGAGAACGTCACCCCGCAGGGTCTCGGCCGCCGCATCGACGTGAGTCTCGACGTGCCGCAGACGGTGGTGGATTTCGGCGGTCCCGGCATCGCGCGCCAGGATCCCGATTTCATGGCCGCCTATATCGTCAATCACATTCTCGGCGGCGGCTCGGCCTCGTCGCGGCTCTACCACGAGGTGCGCGAAAAGCGCGGGCTTGCCTATTCGGTGTCCGACAATCTGTTGTGGCTCGATCATACGGCCGTGTTCATCGGCGGCACCGCCACGCGCACCGAGCGCAGCGGCGAAACGGTCGATCTGATCGAAAAGGAAATCAGCCGGCTTGCCGAGCAGGGCCCGACCGAGACGGAGCTGAACGAAGCCAAGAACTATCTCAACAGCTCGTTCGCGCTCAATCTCGATACGTCCGGCAAGATCGCCTCGCTATTGGTGCAATTGCAGCTCGACGGACTCGGCTCGGACTATTTCCAGCGGCGGCCGGCGATGATCGCCGCGGTGACGCTCGACGACGCGCGGCGGGTGTCGAAGCGCCTGCTCGACGACGGTCTCTTGGTCACCGTGGTCGGCAAGCCCGGCGTCGCCGCTGCGACGACGGCGAACTAGCGCGTCATTGCGAGGAGCAAAGCGACGAAGCAATCCAGTGCGCTGGCGCCCGCTGGATTGCTTCGCTACGCTCGCAATGACGAATGAGGCTAGGCTCCCGCCATGATTCCGGTCACGGCTCACATCAGCATCGACGAGCGCGAAATCGAAGAGCATTTCGTGCGCGCCTCGGGGCCGGGCGGGCAGAACGTCAACAAGCTGTCGACCGCGGTGCAGATGCGCTTTGACGTGCGGCATTCGCCGTCGCTGGCGCCTGACGTGCGCGCGCGGCTGGAGCGGCTCGCCGGGTCGCGGCTGACCAATGACGGCGTTGTGGTCATCACCGCGCAGGGCCACCGCACCCAGGCGCGCAATCGGCAGGATGCGCTCGACCGCCTCATCGACATGATCCGTCAGGCGGCGGTCGCGCCGCGCAAACGGCGGCCGACCAAGCCGACCAGGGCATCGCGCGAGCGCCGCATCGAGGGCAAGAAACGCCGCGCCGGCATCAAGCACCTGCGGCGGTCGCGGCCGTCATTTGACTGAAGAATTGCGATTGATGACGCTCAATGGCTGAGCGCGTATAGCCCGCCCCACAGCGCCGCGATGCCAAGCAGCATCATCCCGGCCGCGTAGAAAATCACCACCTTCGACAATCCGGTATTCTTGTCGGGCTCGAGCACGGCCTTGGCCGGGTCCTTGCGGTCGTGTTGCACCCAAACATCCTTGCCGGCCGGATAGGCCGCAACGATCGCCGCCATCTTTTCCTCGGGGCCTTCATTGGTCGCCCAGAAGACGCGATCGGACTGATAGACCTTGCCGCCGACGCTATAGCTGTAGCGAACGGCTGCTGAATAGGTCTTCTTTTTTTTCGGGTCCCGCTGTTCCACCGCCGACGAAACGACCGTACCGACGACGGACGGCCAGTACTTGCTCGCCGAAACATTGCTGCGCTGGTGGCCGTGGACCAGGTACGTGAACATGCCGGTGATGAAAGTGACGATGCCGAAGACGGCAAGAAACGTATCGACCCAGTACTGCGGGCTCATCTCGTACTCCACAATTTCGCCGGTACTTTTGCACCGGATTTCGCCGCCGCTCAATCCGGGCTACGGTTGCCGCCGAATCGTCATTAAAGCCGCTACCCATGACCATCCGCCAGCTTTCGGAAAGCCTCGTCAACCGCATCGCCGCTGGCGAGGTCGTGGAACGGCCGGCGAGCGTGGTCAAGGAGCTTGTGGAAAACGCGCTCGACGCCGGCGCCCGGCGCATCGAGGTTTTCACCGACGGCGGCGGCCAGCGCCTGATCCGGGTCGGCGATGACGGCGAGGGCATGACGCGCGCCGATCTGGCGCTTTGCGTCGAACGCCACGCCACCTCAAAGCTCGCCGACGACGACCTGGTCTCGATCCGCATGCTGGGCTTTCGCGGCGAAGCGCTGCCGGCGATCGGGGCGGTGGCGCGGCTTTCGATCACTGCGCGGCATTCGAGCGAGCCGCATGCCTTTGCCGTCGAGGTCGACGCCGGCGTCAAATCCGGGCCAAAGCCCGCGGCGCTCGGTGTCGGCACGCGCGTCGAGGTGCGCGACCTGTTCTACGCGACGCCGGCGCGGCTGAAATTCCTAAAACTCGATCGCACCGAGGCGGAGGCGGTGCGCGAAGTGGTGCGCCGGCTCGCCATGAGCCGGCCCGATGTCGCTTTCGCGCTCGCCGGCGAGGAGCGCTCGCCGCTCAGCTTTGCCGCCACGCTGCCCGGTGCGACCGGGCGGCTTACTCGCCTCGGCGACGTGCTCGGCGCCGACTTCCGCGCCAACGCCGTCGAAATCAAAGCCGAGCGCGAAGGCGTGGCCATCGAAGGCTTTGCCGCGGTGCCGACGCTGACGCGTGCCAATGCGCTCGGCCAATATCTCTTCGTCAATGGCCGGCCGGTGCGCGACAAACTCCTCCTTGGCGCGGTGCGCGGGGCTTACGCCGATTATCTGCCGCGCGACCGCCATCCGCTCTTGGCGCTGTTCGTCACGATTCCCACGGGCGACGTCGACGTCAACGTGCATCCGGCCAAGGCCGAGGTGCGGTTTCGCAATGCCGGCCTGGTCCGCGCGCTGATCGTGCATGCGCTCAAGACCGCGCTGCATCGCGAAGGCACCCGCGCGTCGACGACCGGCGGCTCCGCCACCATCGCGGCGTTCCGCTCGCGGCCCATGCCCTATTCATCGACCGCGCGCGGAGGAGGGTGGCGGCGCGCTTTCGCGCCGGTCCAGTCCGCCTTTGCCGAAGCGGCGCAGGCTGCCTTCGATACCGGCGGGCCAGTTGCCGATATGCGCGCCGGCTTGGCTGAGGAAGCGCCCGACGGCGCGATGCTCGATCACCCCCTCGGCGCGGCGCGCGCGCAGGTCCACGACACCTATATCGTGGCGCAAACCCGCGACGGCCTGGTCATCGTCGATCAGCACGCCGCCCATGAGCGCATTGTCTATGAGCGGCTCAAGGCCGCAATCGACAAGAACGGCGTAGCGCGGCAAATCCTTCTCATTCCGGAGATCGTCGAGCTTGACGAAGCCGACGTCGAACGCCTGCTCGCGCGTGCCGGAGAACTTGCAAGCTACGGTGTGGTGCTCGAAGCGTTCGGGCCTGGTGCCGTGGCGTTGCGCGAGACGCCGTCGCTTCTGGGCGAGATCGACGGCGGCGGGCTGTTGCGCGACCTTGCCGAGCATATGAGCGAATGGGACGAGGCGCTACCGCTCGAGCGCCGCCTGATGCAGGTCGCTTCGTCGATGGCGTGTCACGGCTCGGTTCGCGCCGGGCGGCGGCTCAAGCCCCAGGAGATGAACGCGCTTCTTCGCGAGATGGAGACGACGCCCAATTCCGGGCAGTGCAATCACGGGCGACCGACTTATGTCGAGCTCAAGCTCAGCGACATCGAGCGCTTGTTCGGACGAAAATAGTCAAGAAATTTCGGGGATGTGAGATGCGCGGTCATCGGCTATCGGTCATCGCAGCGATCCTGGCGGCGATCCTCCCGGCGTCCGGCACGCCTGCCGGCGCACAGGATTGGCCGGCGCGGCCGATCACGCTCATCGCCGGCGGCGGTGTCGATGTCAGCGCCCGTATCCAGGCGGCCGGCATGAGCGTGCTCCTCGGCCAGCCGATCGTCGTCGAGAATGTCGGCGCGGCGGCCGGCTTGGAAGGCAGCCTGCGGGTCGCCAAGGCGGATCCCGACGGCTACACCATGCTGATCGGCAATAGCGGCACCCACGCCTTCAGCCAGGCGCTTTATAAGACGCCGTTGTACAATTCCGTCACCGATTTCACGCCGGTTGGGCTCGCCACGGAATCACCGTGCATCTTGATCGCGCGCAAGGATTTGCCGGTGGCCAATCTCCAGGACTTCATCGCCTATGTGAAGGCGAACCAGGCCACCATGCAGTTCGGCTCGGCCGGCGTCGGCTCGGGCACGCATTTGCCCTGCGTACTGCTCAACCTCGCGATCGGCGTTACGGTGACGCACATCCCCTATCGCGGCGAGGGACCGGCGCAGCAGGATTTGATGGGCGGCCGGCTCGATTACATGTGCTCGACCATCCAGACCGGCGCGGCGCTGGCGAACCAGGGCGCGGTCAAGGGCATTGCCGTAATGGCGCCGCAGCGGGTGAAGATCATTCCCGATCTGCCGACCACCGGCGAGCAGGGCCTGGCGAGCGTGGAGGCAAGCGTCTGGAACGCGTTTTTTCTGCCGCCGGGAGCGCCGGACGAGATCGTACATAAACTCAACAGGGCGATGAGCGACACACTCGACGATCCCGTCGTGAGCAAGCGGCTGCAAGACCTCGGCCTCGAAATCGTCGCGCCGGAGCGCCGCACGCCCGAATATCTCGCCAAGTTCCTGCCTGATGAGGTGGCGCGTTGGGCGGAGGTTGTACAAGCTGCCGGAATCAACCCAGACTAGAAGAACCTCTTGCATCCCAATAAGGTGCATTATTGCTTTAACTTTTTGTTCGGCAATGAAGCGCAAAGTTGTGCGTAGCGATCATTTTCGCCGAAAATTTGCTCGCAAATGTGGTGCCGGGCTCCCGAAGGGAGCCCAATGTCCAGGATGGACATTATGGATGCTGACCACTCCGTAATTGCCGAGTTGGAGAGCGCGACCCAAAGCCGCTCCACGGGCGAACGCGTCGAGACCTCTTTCAGACTCTTGGCGCCCAAACTCTTGGCGCCGGCTTTTCCAGGAACGGCCTGGCAACGCCAGTGACGCGAGCGCCAACGTCGTGGATTCCGGTCAACCGATGAAAGAGCAAGTCGCCAACGAACGCCGCATGGGCACCCGCCGGTCCGTGCGCAACGGTGCAAGTATGGTTCGGGCCGACGGCTCGCTCCTGGGAACATGCGTGATGGTCGATCTTTCCGGCATCGGCGCATGCCTCAAAGTGGAGACCGCCGAGGCTGTGCCGGATGAATTCGTTCTGGTGCTTTCGCACAGCGGACGATTGCGCCGCCAGTGCTCGGTCGTATGGCGATCGGATACCACGATCGGCGTCGCGTTTATCCGCGACGATTCAGTCAAGTGAACGTAAGGACGAGGTCATGAGAACCTCAGGCGGCATCGAATTTTGGGTCAATGACAAGGGTCGGGTGCGGCTCTTCACCATTGCCGAGGCGGACAAGAACAGGTCGCAGCAACTTCTGCACCAAAGATTACCGGGTATCGAGTTCACGACATGGCAGCCGCTGCCAAGCGGCGTCATCACGATGCTCAAAATGCAAACCGGTGAGATCGTCGAATGGTCATCGTTCAACTTGCAGCCTGCACGATAGATCGTATCTCATTCGGGCCGTGAACTGCCGCGAAGCTGGGTCCGGCAGGAGAACGTACTTTACGAGCCGTTACTTGGAGTGACGCGTCACTCCACTATTCGGTGAAAAAAATATCAATATCTGACGCGTATCTTGCGGAAAATTGGCTGCTCCTTGGAGCAGAGGTCATGTCGCGCAAGCAAACGGAATTTACCGACGTCGTCATTGTCGAACGTCGAAACGACGTTCGCATGATGGCGAGGATTCCAGGCGAGTTCACGCTGTTGGATCGCAAGGATAAGCACGCCGAGCGTCGCACCTTCGCGTGCCGCGCCGTCAACCTGTCGCCATATTGGGTCGCGCTTGCGTCTCCGGTCCGCGCAAAAGTGGGCGAGCGGGTCATCGCCCGCCTGGAGCACATCGGCAAACTCGAAGGTGAGGTGGTTCGCGTGTTGCAGCGCGGATTCGTCATGAACTTTGCGGCCAGTGAGGAGAAGCGCGACAGCTTCGCCACCAAAATCGAATGGCTGGAGAAGCACAAAAACCACGATATAAGTGACCACCGCGCTGCCCCGCGCGAGATACCTGAGGATCTATATTCTTCCATGACGCTGTCGGGCGGCCGCAGAGAGACTTGCCTGGTGCTCGATATTTCGGTTTCGGGGGCAGCGATTTCAGCCGACACCATTCCCGACATCGGAACGCTTGTTAAAATCGGATTGGTCGACGGCCGCGTTGTGCGCCACTTCAAAGGCGGATTTGCCGTCCATTTCGTCGAACGCCAATCGGCGCCAAGAATTTCCGGTTAGGCTTTCTAGCTCGGCCGCAGCCCGAAATTTGTCGTTCCCAACGCCCGTCCGGGCCAGACAGATTAAGCCCGGTAGTAGCCGAAAGTCACTTCTTCGTAGTATTTGCCGAATAGCTGCAAGGTCATCGTGACTTCGGCATTGCCATTGTACGTGATGCCATCTTTCGTCGTTCCGGCAGTCCCGAAGGCGCCCCACGGATTGCGAAGGGTGACCTGATTGGCTTGCGGGTTACAGGCCAAGACGGTCCACTCGTGCCCGGACACAAGTGCCCCCTCGTCGTTGTTGGCGCAAAAGGCGACGACCGGCTGGCCGTTGCCGAACGCCTGAGTGATTTCATTGCCAATTTTCAACGATGAGGCCACGTCCTTTGACGCCAGACTTCCGGTGAGGAGGTACAGGGCATATTGGGCTGGCGTCGGCGGGGAGCCGTTCGGCGCGCCCTTCGCATTGGCAGGAAGCTGCGCGCCATTGGCGAATTTTGGATCCGAGGTGATCAACGTAGCCTCCAGAACGTCTGCCCAGGTCGCACTGTCGTGCACACCGGTGGCTTTCAGCTCGGTCTGCGTGATCTTGACGGGACTTTTCGGCGCGCCCGGGAACGTGACCGTGTAGCTACCATCGGAATTCTGCACGATCATCTTGGAAATCGCCACCTGCCCCTTTTTGGTCGTCGCTACGGCCGCCGCCGACGCTTCGAAGACGCAATCGTTATACTTGCCCTGGTCGATTCCGCCGGCGCCAGATAAGCCTGAATTGGCGATGGTTTGCGCGGAGAAAGGATGGCCGTTCGACGGCGCGTTGGATTGCGTGTTTGACTGCACGCTCGACCACTTCGAGCCGTCAAATAACGAGTACGAGAGCGCGGCGTCGGCGCCTGTGCCGACCCATACGGCGTAGAGCTTGCCGTTAACTCGGAAATCGTCGGACCGATGTTGCTCGCGGCGCCGGGGATTTGCGCCTGTGCCGACCATTTCGAACCGTCGAATGAGGCGTACCACAGACGCTGGTCGGTGCTTTCACCTTTCCACGCTGCATAGAGCTTGTCGCCAAAAGCCGCCAGCGACGGGCCAGCACTGCTTGCCGCGTTGGGTATGCGCGCCGGCGTCAACCACTTCGAGCCGTCAAAGGACGCGTACCACAGTCCACTGTCGGTGCCCGACCCCTTCCACACCGCGTAGAGTTTGCTGTTGAATTCGGCAATCGCCGCGCCAGGGATTGGCGTCTGCGCCTTGGCGGTCGCTCCCGCCAGCATGTTGGCGGCGAGGCCCGCACCGACAGCCTTGAGCATATCGCGTCGCAACATCGCAGCACCCAAATTCGTTGCATTGCCGGTCAGGACAATAATCCAAAGGGCGTTGCGGCACGAGACATGCCTAACGCGGGCGCAGCACGATAAACTCGGTGTCGTCGTAGGCACGCCGCTCTAGCTCGGTAAATCCTTCAGGCGCGGCGAACCGGGCTTTTGCCGCCTCTTCGACGACAACCAGGGCATCGGGGACAAACCAGCCTCCGTTGCGGGCAGAAGCCAGCGCGGCTGCGGCGAGGTTGCGGCCATAGGGCGGATCGAGGAAGGCGAGCGAGAACGGCTCCAGCGGATGCGCCGGGCCGAGCTTGGTCGCATCGCGGCGGAAAATGCGCGTCACCCCGCCAAGCCCGAGCGAAGCGACATTCTCGCGAATGAGCGCGCGGGCTTCCGCGCCATCGTCGACCAGGAGCGCGAATACGGCGCCGCGCGAGACCGCTTCGATGCCGAGCGCGCCGGTGCCGGCGAAAAGGTCGAGCACGCGCGCTCCGCTGATGGGATCGTCATAGCCGTGCAGCAGAATGTTGAACAACGACTCGCGCAGCCGGTCGGCGGTCGGGCGGATCGCTCTGGTTTTCGGGCCGGCAAGCGCACGCCCGCGCAGCCGCCCGCCGATGACGCGCATCACAGCATGATCCGGAAAAATGGAAACCGGTTTTCCGACAAGATCATGCTCCACTAAACATCTATCTGCGTCGAGGATTTCGCGGGCGTGGACCGGCCGCGCGGTCGGGCGAACGGCGGCGGCCGCGATGGCCGCGCTCGGAAAATTCCTGGCGCGGCGGTTCCTTGACCGGCGGCTGGCCGTAACGCTCGACCGGCACCGGGCGGCCCTTGCGATCCTGCAACAGCTCCGCGCGCTTCTCACCCACCGGTGGCCGGCGCGGTTTGCCGTTGTGGCGCGCGCCGCGAAATGTCCGGCGCAGTTTTTTTGTCGTGCGATCCGGTTCGTGCACGCGCCAGGCGTGATCCACCGATTGGCGGCCCTTGGATTTTTCGCCTGCCGGCTTTGGCCGCGCGGCGGCGCGAGCGTCGTCCCGCGGCTGTGGCCGTGGCGACGACGGCATCGGGGGCACCGGCGACAGTGTCGCGATTGGCGCCGAGAAATCCGCGCCGATGAGCGCGACGAGCTTGTCGCCGAGCTGCTCACGCAGCACGCGAGTGGGTACTTCTTCGACTTCGGCGTTGGCGAGTTCGGCGAGCTGGAACGGCCCGAATGAGACACGAATGAGCCGCGTCACTGTCAATCCGAGATGGCCCAGCACATTGCGCACTTCGCGGTTCTTGCCCTCGCGAATGGCGAAGGTGAGCCACAGGTTCGAGCCTTGCACGCGCTCGATGGCCGCATCGATCGCCCCGTAATGAATGCCGTCGATCGTGACGCCTTTGCGCAAGGCGTCGAGTTGGGCTTGCGTCACCGCGCCGTGGGCGCGCACGCGATACCGCCGCAGCCAGCCGGTCGCCGGTAATTCCAGCGCGCGGGCGAGCGCCCCGTCATTGGTGAGGAGCAGCAATCCCTCGGTGTTGAAATCGAGCCGGCCGACGCTGATCAGCCGCGGCAGGTTTGGCGGCAGGTTCTGGAAAATGGTCTGCCGGCCGCGCGGATCGCTATGCGTGGTCAGGAGCCCGCGCGGCTTGTGATAGAGGAAAAGCCGCGTGCGCTCGCGCACCGGCAGCGGCAGGCCATCGACGCTGACACGGTCATGGGCGGTGACATTGAGAGCGGGCGAGCGGATCACCGCGCCGTTGACGGCGACGCGGCCGGCAGCGATCCAAAGCTCGGCCTCGCGCCGCGAGGCGAGCCCGGCGCGGGCGATCGCCTTGGCGATGCGCTCGCCGGATTTGTGCTGTTCGTTATTGCCGTCCATAGTTCGGCTGATAGCAGAGTGGGCCGCAAGGGACCAAGAAATCTTTCATGGTATCTTTCATGGCCTCGTTTATGGACATCGCACTGCAGGAAGCCCGCGCCGCGGGCGAGCGCGGCGAAGTGCCGGTCGGCTGTGTGATTGTGCGCGACAGCGGGGTTCTGGCGCGTGCCGGCAACCGCACGCTTGCCGACCGCGATCCGACTGCGCATGCCGAACTGATCGCCATCCGCCAGGGGGCAGCCAAGCTCGGCTCCGAGCGGCTCGACGGCTGCGATCTCTATGTGACGCTCGAACCCTGCGTCATGTGCGCGGGCGCGGTCGCATTTGCGCGGATCCGCAGGCTCTATTACGGCGCCGCCGACCCGAAAGGCGGCGCGGTGGACAACGGCGTGCGGTTTTTCACCTCACCCACATGCCATCACCGGCCCGAAGTCTATGGCGGCATGGCGGCAGCGGAGGCATCGGCGCTGCTCAAGGATTTTTTTCGGGAGCGCCGCTGAACAGCGCGCCAAGCTTTTCTTTTACCTCATCCTTCACTGCATCGGCGGTGCGCAAAATGGAACTCGCCCGATAGAAGTCAAGCGTGCGGAAGATCGCGACATTCGGCCGAACTACAAGATCGGGCGGCCGCTGCCGGTGTTTGGCGGCGACGATCGTCGAGCCCATGATATTGAGCGTGGTGAACACGCTTTCCCACGCGCTCGGCAAGTCGCTTCGCTCCGGTGCCGGGACGCCGAAAACATCGACAGCGACGATGATGTCGGCGTGGCCGAAAAGCAGGTCGAACGGCAACGGATTGGTGGCGCCGCCGTCGACCAGTATGCGGCCGTCGACATTGACCGGCCGGAACAGGCCGGGAAACGCCATCGAGGCGGCCAATGCCGCGCGCAGCGGTCCCCCCGACAATGCCGCTTCCTGCCGCCGATGCAGGTCGGTCGCCACGACCGTGAGCGGAATGGCAAGTGCGGAGAATCCCGCCGGGATCGTTTCCGGCAGAAATTGGTCGCAGAATTTCTCGGCGTCCATCTGCGTCGCCTGGCTGAAGGCGCCGGACAGCAAGTCCGATAACGTTCCGGCGCGTGCGGCAAGAAGGCGGCGGCGGGTCTCGCGCGGATTGTGCGCCACGGCGAGCACGTGGTGGCGGATATCCTTGCCGCGCATTCCCGCTGCGTAAGCCGCGCCGACGAGTGCGCCGATCGAAGCGCCGGCGATGGCCACGGGTTTTGCGCCCATGTCGTCGAGCGCTTCGATCACCGCAATATGAGCGAGCCCACGCGCACCGCCCGAGCCCAGCGCCAGCGCGAAGGTTTTTTCTGGTTTCACGGGCTCGCCTGCCGCGCAAAATCCCAGCCCTTGGCGGCAAGCGGCCGCACCAGTTCGGTCTTGGCGGCGGCAAAGGCGCTGGTTGCGGTGCCGTCGCGCACGCGGCCGGCAATGCCCTGCATGATCGCGGCGAGGCGAAAAAAATTATAGGCGAAATAGACCGGCAGATGCGGCCGCGGATCGAGCCCGGTCCGCGCCACATAGGCCTCGACATAGGCGTCGAGCGCGGGAATACCGAGCGCTGCGAGATCGAAGCCGACGAGCGAGCCGGTGCCGGCCTCGGCATGCGGCATGTGCCACTGCATGAGATGGTAGGAGAAATCCGCCAGCGGATCGCCGAGCGTGGACAGTTCCCAATCGAGCACCGCGGCGATCCGCGGCGCATCGGGCTCAACGATCATATTGTCGAGCCGGTAGTCGCCATGCACCACGCGCGGCGGCTGTCCGGGCGGCACATGGGCGGGCAGCCAGACGATCAGCCGCTCCATCTCCTCGATCGGCTCGGTCTCGGAGGCGCGGTATTGCTTCGACCAGCGCTCGACCTGGCGGGCGACGTAATTCTCGCCGCGGCCGTAATCGGATAGCCCGAGCGCCGCAGGATCGAAGGTATGCAACCGCGCCAGTGTCGCGTTCATATGGTCATAGACCTGCGCGCGTTCGCTGGCGTTGGATGCCGGCATCTGAGGTTCCCAGAATACGCGGCCCTCGACATGAGCCATGACAAAGAACGCGGTGCCGGCGATGCTGTCATCGGCGCAATACAGAACCGGCTCGGCCACCGGAAATCCCTGGGCACTGAGTGCGCTGATGACCCGGAATTCGCGATCGACGGCGTGCGCGGAGGGCAGCAATTTGCCCGGCGGCTTGCGCCGCAGCACGTAGCGCCGCAGCGGCGTTTCGACGAGATAGGTCGGGTTCGATTGGCCGCCCTTGAACTGGCTGACCACGACTGGCCCGGCAAATCCCGGCACGTGCTCACGCAAATAGGCCTCGAGCCGGCCGATATCGATGCGCAGCCGTTCGGTGACCTCGCGCGTGCCGGAAAAGGCGCTCTGGCGGTCGGTTGTCGTCATGGGGAGATTCTAGAGCATGATCTCGATAAAAGGCCATGCTCAAGCGAATGCCGAAGCGCGATCGGTCCGATCGGTGCGGACACATTTATGAGTTAATGCTCTAAACGACCTCGAGCGCGTGCTTCTGAGCCGCAAGGAGACGTGACCGCGTCCGGTCAAGGTGGTACTTAAAAATAAAAAATAAGTCGGAGTTTCGCATGGGAACGGCGCTCGCCGCCCGATCGATGTCCGCCAATTCATTTTGCAGAGTTTCCACCTGGGGCAGGGTAAGCTTCATCTGCAAGGCATTTTCCACAATTCTGAGGCGCTGATAGAGCTTGCGCAGACGGTATTGGACAAACCACCCGTACAGCCGGGGCGCAAAATTAAATGCCGGAAAAACAATCGCCAGCCACGCCACCAGGAACGCAATCATTCGTTGCGCGTAGATGGTCATCCAAAACGGCAGGTATTTTGGCAGGAGCGACGGGCCGTTCTTATAGAAATCGACGGCAATTTGAGACACCGGAAATTCGGGGTCAACGCCCGCGGGAAATTCTCCACTGCGGCTAAAAAGTCCCGGCCTAGCATGTTCTTCCTTCATTGTTTGCGCCAAGAGCTGGATAATGGCCGGATGAAGATTGTTGCGAACCAGAACCTTGGCCGTGGTTCCCAGAAGCGTCACGTCGTTGGGCGGATTTGGCGGATCGAATTTAATCAGGCCCTTGGGCAGCGTCAGCCGAACCAGATCCGGGAAAATGCGGGTGAAAGCATCCGCCATCGGAAAGTCCATGACCTGAATACGAGGATTTGTCAGCAAGGCCCTGACGTCCGGCGCATCAGACCCGCCGACGATTAATGCGACATCGACTTTGTCGTCATTTAAGGCGTCGACTGCGGCGTCTCCCGAAAAAGGCAACAGAGTTGCGGTTTTTGAATTGATGTTGGCTTTGCTGAGAATCCTTTCGGCTGCGTATTGAGAGCCGCTTCCTTCGGGGCCCCCGGCAATGCGCTTGCCTTTAAGTTGCGACAGATCGTTAAGCGGCTGAGCGGAGGAATAAAAAATCCAAAAAGGAACATTGAAAATGAGTCCCAGCGACAACAGGTCCGGCGCCTGATTGCTGTCCGAGATGCCGCCCGTCTCAAAGGCGATTTGGACGCCGGATCTCGGATCCTGGAGTAGCGCGAGGTTTTCCAATGCTCCTTCAGTCTCGCGGAGATTTAACTTGACTCCGGCGCGTGCAAATCTTTCCCGATATTGCTGGCCGAAATAATCGAAGGTCGAGCCTTTGGCACCTGTGGCGATGGTAACTTGCGATGGCGGTGAAGGAACGAAATATTCCAATGCCAGCCAGCTAATGCCTGCAATACAAAAGATCGCCGCTATCACTCGGGTTCGATACCCGCGCCCCAATCTCACCATAGTCTCTTCCCCACCGGGACTGCCCGGCGTCCACGACTATTTCAGCCATGATCAATGCAACAGCTTAGATTCGCTTCGGACCCTTCTCGATTGAATAATGTATGGTTTGATTGAACGCCGCGCCAGGAGGCCGGAGTTACGGCGGATTCACGCTCGCCGCATCGAGCAGAAACGTCAGACGTTTTGGATGACGCCGTTGATGAACTTGGCGCCGACGTCGCGGCCGCTCCGCCAGACCACCTTGTAGGTGCCGTCCTGGGCTGGACTGGTGCCGTGAAACAGCAGCACGAACTCATCGACAATGTCGATGCCGTTGAGTTGCAGCCGAACGCCTTCGGCGGAAACGTTGGTAACCAGACAGTAGCGCGGCTCGATACCGACCCCGAGTTTGATTGTCGCCAGTCGCCCCAGGCGCTGACGCGGGCTGCGGCGCCTATCCTCAAAGTCCAACGCGCTCATGATGCACGGCTCCACAATTCGGCCGCGCCTTCGCGACTGGCGGCAGCCTCTCTCAGTAAAACTAGGTAGCGAGCGGCAATTGCAGACGGGCTAACGCGCGTAGTCGGATTTTCCGCTCATTTTGTTGAAATTTGTGCGAGTGCGGTGCGAAGGAATCTCAGGCGCTAGTCAGTGCCGAAGAATTCCAGCAAGGCTTGCGCCGTATCCGCCGGGTTCTCCTCCGGCAGATAATGACCACTCTCGATGGCGAAACCGCGCAGATCGAAAGCCCAGTCGCGCCAGCACGCCAGCGCATCGAGGCCGCCGTTTGCGGGAAGCCCGCTGCTGCCCCATAGCGCCAGCACGGGACAGCCGATTTTTTTGCCGGCGGCGCGGTCGGCTTCGTCGTGGGCAAGGTCGGTGGTGCGGCCGGCGCGATAATCCTCGCACATGGCGTGGACGCGGGTCGGGTCCTGATAGGCGGCGTGATAATGCGCCAGCGCGCGCGGATCGAAGATCGCGACGTTCTTTGCCTGCGAGCCGGCAACGGCGCGCGAGTTGAAGAAGAAAAGCGGATCGTGGCCGATCAGCGTTTCGGGAAACGGCGCGGCAAGCGACAGGAACGTCCAGTGCCACGCGCGCGAGGCAAGCGCCGCGCTGATACGGTGCCACATGTCCCAGGTAGTGACGATGTCGAGCACGGCGAGTTTTTCAAGCCGGCCCGGGTGATCGAGTGCCAGGCGATAACCGACCCCGCCGCCGCGGTCGTGGCCGGGGAGCCGGAAATGGACAAAGCCGAGCTGTTCCATCGCCTCGACCATGGCGGCGGCCATGGCGCGTTTGGTGTAGGGGGCGTGGTCGGCATCTCCCGGCGGTGCCGCGGACCAGCCGTAGCCGGGCAGGTCGGCGATCACCAAAGTGAAATGCGGCTCAAGCACAGGCGCCACGCGATGCCACATGACATTGCTCTGCGGATGGCCATGCAGCAGCAGAAGCGGCGGGCCGCTGCCGCCGACGCGCGCAAAAAGTTTTCCCGCCGAGGTGTCGATCCAGCGCGACGCAAACCCGAGATAGAGATCGGCGAGATCTGGCATGACGTCCTATTTGTGATGCGCGGCGACGACGTCCGTTCTGACAAAATCATCGCCCTTGAACAGCAGTGGCAAGCCTCGGCTTTTTGCCAAGGCATAAGCGAAGCAGTCGGCGAGATTCAAGCGCGCCCGGTGGCGGCCCTTGCCGTATTGGAGAAAGGCACGCACCGCCGCGCTCGACTGGTCGCGCGTCACATCTGCGATTTCGATACCAAGATCGTCGACTGTGAGCTCGACTTCTTTAGGATCGGCCTCCAATCTCCGGCCGATAACGACCATCTGCGTCTCGATATACGAAACGACCGACATGATCGCTGGGGTTTTGTCGAGAACGTCGACAAAGTGAGAGGCATCTTCTTCCTTGCGAATAATCGCGACGAGGACGGAAGTATCGACAACAATCACGCGTCGGGACACCATTGTCGTCGTAGCCGATAACCTCCTCATCCGTCAGATCTTCATTGATCTTCGGCAGTGAGTTGAAATAGGCGAGTTGCTTCGCTAACCGTTCGCGATCCACGCGGCCCTTTGGCTTCGGCGAGCCGAGCCGTGACAACCGCTCATCGACGGCGCGTTCGACCGCCGTCGTCAGCGTTTCGCCGGTCCGCTTGGCAAGTTCGCGGATTTTGGATTCAGCCTTGCCGTTTTTGATAATAATACTCATGACTGCGTCGCGTATATAATCCTTCACAGAGAGTATATACTCCTGTGCCGGCGCTTCGTCACTGTTTAGCGGTTTTCCCGCTCCACTGCGCGCCAGCCGATATCGTGGCGATAAAAGCCTTCGGGCCAGCGGATATGAGATATGGCCTCGTAGGCACGCGCCTGCGCCTGCCGCACCGTCTTGCCGATGGCGGAGACATCGAGCACGCGGCCGCCATTAGCGAGAATTTTTCCGCCTGCGGCCTTGGTGCCGGCGTGGAAGATTTCGACACCCTCGACGGCGCCCGCCGCGTCGAGGCCCTCGATTACCGAGCCGCGCGCATAGGCGCCGGGGTAACCCTTGGCCGCCATCACTACGGTGAGCGCCGGGTCGTCGTACCAGCGCAGATCGAAGCTCTTGAGCATGCCGTCGCGGCTAGCGAGCAGCGCCGGCACGATGTCCGACATCAGGCGCAGCATCAGCACCTGGGTTTCCGGATCGCCAAAGCGCGCATTGTATTCGATGAGTGTGGGCCCTTCGCGCGTGATCATCAGCCCGGCATAGAGCACGCCCTTATATGGCGAGCCCATCGCTTTCATCGCGCGCAAAGTGGGTTCGATGATTTCCTTCATCACCCGCGCGCTCATCGTGGCATCGATATTCGGCGCCGGCGAATAGGCGCCCATGCCGCCGGTATTCGGTCCCTTGTCGCCATCGAAGGCGCGCTTGTGATCCTGCGCCGTGGTCAGCGCGATGGCGGTGTCGCCGTCGCACAGCGCGAAGAAGGAGGCTTCCTCGCCGTCGAGGAAGTCTTCGATCACGACTTCGCCGCCGGCCTCTCCGAGGCCGCCGCCGAACATCATGTCCACGGCGGCTTCGGCTTCGGCGAGGTCTTGCGCTACCACCACGCCTTTGCCGGCGGCGAGGCCATCGGCCTTCACCACGATCGGCGCGCCGCGGCGGCGCAGATAGGCTTTGGCTGGAGCGGCGGCGGTGAAACGCTCATAGGCGGCGGTCGGAATGCCGTTGGCCCGGCATAAGTCCTTGGTGAAACCCTTGGAGCCTTCGAGCCGTGCCGCCGCTCGGCTCGGCCCGAACGCCTTGATGCCCGCCGCTTCCAGATCGTCGACGATGCCGGCGCAGAGTGGCGCTTCCGGCCCGACCACGACGAAATCGACGGCGTTGGCGCGGCAAAACGCGATCACCGCTTGATGGTCGGCAAGGTCGAGCGCGACGCACGCGGCTTCCTGCGCGATGCCGGCATTGCCGGGCGCGCAGTAAAGCTTGTCGGTGAGCGGGCTCGCCGCCATTTTCCAGGCCAGCGCATGCTCGCGCCCACCGGAGCCCAGGAGGAGGATGTTCATGCTAGGTTATGTAGCAAAACACCCGGCCCCACCCGAATCGGGTAATTCGGCCCTGTGCAGAACGCCAAGATGCCACGATGGATGAACCGCGCCTCAATCTGCCGGAATTGACCGTCTCCGAACTGTCGATGGCGCTCAAGCGCACCATCGAGGATTCCTACGGTTATGTGCGGGTGCGCGGCGAACTCGGCAAGGTGAGCTATCACGGCAAC
This sequence comes from uncultured Alphaproteobacteria bacterium, assembly GCA_963790975.1. Taxonomy (GTDB): domain Bacteria; phylum Pseudomonadota; class Alphaproteobacteria; order Rhizobiales; family Xanthobacteraceae; genus BOG-931. The sequence continues at coordinate 300,502 of CAWBQV010000004.1, read as the reverse complement.
GGCCACGTCTATTTCGATCTCAAGGATGACCGCGCTTCGATCGCCGGCGTCATTTGGCGCACCATAACCCCGCGCATAAAACTCAAGCTCGAAGCCGGCCTCGAAGTAGTGCTCACCGGCAAACTGACGACCTATCCCGGCCGCTCGCAATACCAGATCATCGTCGAGACGCTGGAGCCGGCCGGGCTCGGCGCGCTGATGGCACTCCTTGAGCAGCGCAAGCAACTTCTTGCCGCCGAGGGCCTGTTCGATGAGGCGCGCAAGCAGCTGTTGCCGTTTCTTCCCAAAGTGATCGGCGTCGTCACCTCGCCGAGCGGGGCCGTGATCCGCGACATATTGCACCGGCTTGCCGACCGCTTCCCGCGCCATGTGCTGGTGTGGCCCGTCAAGGTCCAAGGCGAGGGCTCGGCCGCCGAGGTCGCCGCCGCAATCGATGGCTTCAACGCGCTTGAAGAGTTCGGCACACCGCCGCGGCCGCATCTTATTATTGTCGCGCGGGGCGGCGGCTCGCTGGAAGATTTGTGGTCGTTCAACGAGGAGATCGTGGTGCGCGCGGCGGCCGCGAGCTTTATCCCGCTGATTTCCGCGGTCGGCCACGAGACCGACGTGACGCTCATCGATTTCGTCGCCGACCGGCGGGCGCCGACGCCGAGTGCGGCCGCCGAAATGGCGGTGCCGGTCCGCGCCGAGCTCATGGTCGACGTCAATTCGTTTGCCCGGCGCGCGCTCGCCTCGTGGCAGCGCAATCAGGAGGCGCGGCGGAGCGAATTGCGGTCCGCCGCCCGGGCGCTTCCGGCCGCCGACGAAGTCTTGGCTCTGCCACGGCAGCGGCTCGATCACGCCACGGCGGGACTGCGCCGCGGACTGCGCGCCAATGCGCATATTCACCGTGTCGTCTTTTCGCGAGTCATCGGCCGGCTCGGTGCGCACCTCCTGCGCGGCGATGTCGAACGCCAGCGCGAGCGCGTTGCGACATTTGCCGGACGCGCCCAGCGCGCCATTCGTAATTTCGTCGTCACGCGCCGCGCGCGCTCGGAGCGGGGCGCGCGATTGCTCGCCGCACTGTCCTATCGCGGCGTGCTCGCGCGCGGCTTTGCGCTCGTTCGCGACGGCGCCGGCCTGCCGCTGCGGTCGGTGGCGGCGGTCGCTGCCGGCATGGCGCTTGAGATCGAATTCGCCGACGGCCGTGTAGGGGCTCGCGTCGATGGCGGGGCAGCCGCCGAACAGCCGGGCGGCGAAGCGGCAAAGTCGCGTCCGCGCCGCGGCGGTGGAGGCCAGGGCGATCTGTTCTGATCGTGAGTGCGAGGGAGCACGCGCTTGCGGCTTGCGCGACGACGTGGACCCGGCGCTGATGGCGCGAATTACCTGGCCGTCTTGGTGATGATCGGAGGCGGAGCGCTCGCCGGCGCCGGCGGGCTCGGTGAAAACGCCAGCGTGACCCAGGCATTCCAGCCCGACGGCCGGTTCTCGGCGTCGAACTCCCAATAGGCCTTGAAATTGAGATAGGTCTGTACCGACGGTCCGGGGAAGATCAGCCCGAGCTGCGGCCCGACGCCGACGACGCGCGACTTAAAACTTCCCAAAATCGGCGCCGCGCCCTGATCGGCGGTAATCTGGTCGTAAACGTAGCCGACGGCGCCGACGAACGCCGTCTTGGTCAGGAAATGCGACGCGCCCCAATCGAGGTGCCAATCCAGGCCGTTGGTATAATCCGTGCTGTAATTCTCGAAATTGTAGGTCAGCCCGGTCACGCCGGAAAACTCGTTGCCGGTTTCCGGATTGAAATAAGTGTAACCGACGCCGCTGTCGATGGCGCCGTGGCCGATACCGATATTGGCGAGGCTCGTTGTGCTGTACATCCCGACCGGGATGTCGCCCATCATATACGTCATCCAGTTATTGACGCCGTCGTGCCATTTCAGTGTCGCCAGCGGATAGATATCGCTGAACCCGGTGCGGCCTTCGTCGATACTGCCTTGCCTGGTAATGGCGCCGCCGCCGGGCCCGGTCACGGTCAGCGTGCCGCTCAAGTCGGTGACACTGCGCCCGACGGCCGTGATGGCGCTGACGGCCAATTGGCCGCCGAAAACCGGGGTCGCGAATGTATAGCCCGGTGCGATAAAGACCAGGTCCGGCGTCGCCTTCAGATTGGCGTTGAGATTGACGTTGACGGTGGCACTAAACCTGCCGAGCGTCACCTCGCGCGCGGCGGAGACGGCGCCGCCGGCGCTGACCGACGTGTAGTAGTTGACGAGACCGAGCGACCAGCCCGGCACGCCGGGGAGCGCGGCGAGACTGCCGAACTGGCCGGGAAGCCAGAAGCTGACGCCGCCCTCGTCGGCAAGTGCGCGGTCGGGCGCCATCGCAAGAAAGCCGGCTGCAACGAACGCGTATGCGGCCAGCTTGAGCGTCGCTTTCCTGTTTCGACGCGCGCCTTTCTTCATTGCCGCCCCCCATTCGCCCAACCGGGGTTCCGCCGCTCATCCTCGGTCAGTTTCACTTCTGCCTCCGGCGAAGGCCGCCCGGGCCGCGCCCGGGCGGTACTGTGACAGTTTCGTCGCGGCTACTCCATTTTGCTCTTCATGGCGCTTATGCGCTCTTGGATTTCGGCCTTGACCGCGTCGAGGTTGAAGCTCGCCCCTTTCTGCATTGGCGGAAAGTCGAGGAAGGTTTGGGCGTATTCGCCGACTTGCTGCTGCAGGAAGACGAAACGCCAGAATTCGTGGACGTAGAACTCCGTGGCGTAGCCAAAGCTGCCGGTATTGCCCTTCTGGAATTGCATTCGTTCGAACGGATCGAGCCGGAAATTGGAAAGGACCGGCCAATCGAGCTTGACGGTTCCGCCGAGCCAACCGTCGGGCTGGTCGATCAGCCTGAACTTCCAGTCGTCGATGCGAACCGCACCCAAGGTGCCCTCGGCAAAGTAGAAGATCTCGTGCCGGTTGGACGGTCCCTTGCCAGTCAGCAGGTCCATTTGGTTGTAGCCGTCGAGATGAACTTTGTAGGTCGTGTCGCCGAGTTGCTTGCCCGTCAGTAATTCGTCTTTGATATTCGGATTGCCGGCGGCGGCGCATAGGGTCGGGAAGAAGTCCAAACCCGATATGAGGCCGTTCTCGACCTTTCCGGCCGGGATGTGTCCCGGCCAGCGGGCGATCATCGGTACACGCATCCCGCCTTCCATGATCGTTCCCTTACCGGCGGCGAAGGGCGTGTTGCCGCCATCCGGCCAGGTAAAATTCTCGGTGCCGTTGTCGGTGGTGAACACCACGATCGTGTTGTCGTCGATCCCCTCGGCCTTCAACTTGGCCATGAGGCCGCCGACGACGTCGTCAAGCTGCGACATCACGCCTTCTTCCAGATTCCATCCATTGTCGTCGGTCAATTCCGCCTGATATTTCGGCGACAGATGCGAGATGACGTGCGCGCGGGTCGGGTTGACCCACATGAAGAACGGCTTGCCGGCCGCCTTGGCCTTGTCGATGAATTTCACGGAGTAGTCGAGGATGTCCCCGTCGACCGACTCCATGTTGTGCTTGATGCCCGGCATCGGGTGCGGCGGCAGCGGTCCCTCGTCCTCGATGCGCTGCTTGCCGATCTTGCCCCAGTGCGGCTGCACCGTCGGATCGTCGGTCGTGGTGGCGAAGCCGTGGATCAGATTGCGCGGTCCGACCGTGTCCCTCAGCGCCGGCGGATAGGAGTGCCAGAACGGGTCCTCCATCGCATCGAGGTGATAGAGATAGCCGAAATATTCGTCGAACCCGTGCAAGGTCGGCAGGTAGCGGTTCAAGTCGCCTAAATGGTTCTTGCCGAACTGGCCCGTTGTGTAGCCCATCGCCTTCAGTGCGGTCGGATGGAAATTTCTCGGTCATCTAGTTCTCCTGTTTGAACTGGCGCGAAACGCAGCGAAATCCGACATGGCTCGTCGACGTGTCGACCGGCTCCGCATGGCGCGCGGCCGGCCGATAGCGGCGGCAATAATTCGGCGCGCACAGGTGCGAGCCGCCTTTGAGCACCTTGCGTGGAATTTTGATGTTCGGCTGGCACGGGTCGTAGCTTGCATCCTCACGTCCGCCGCGCGGATTTTCCGGAATGCAACACGGCTTCGCCGCGTCAGCTTGGTGTTTGGCCGTGTACCAGTCGTTGGTCCACTCCCAGACATTGCCGATCATGTCGTGGAGGCCGTAACCGTTCGGCGGAAACGTCATCACCGGCGACGTTCGCTCGAAGCCGTCGCTGCACAGGTTTTGACGCGGAAATTCGCCCTGCCAGGTATTGGCCATGTGCTTGCCGCCGGGCGTGAATTCATCACCCCAGGTAAACTCCGCGCCGTCGAGCCCGCCGCGCGCGGCAAATTCCCATTCGGCTTCGGTCGGCAAGGCCTTGCCGGCCCACTTGGCGTAGGCTTCGGCGTCGCGGTAAGCGACATGAACGACGGGATGATTGTCGAGCCCGCTGATCGAGCTGCGCGGGCCGGAGGGCCGGCGCCAATCGGCGCCAAATTTGAAATTCCACCACTGCGACCAGTCGCGCAAATCGACCGGTTGTTTCGGCGGCGTGAAAACCAGCGAGCCGGCTTTGAGCATGTGCGGCAGCGCGCCGGGATAATCCTTCGGGTCCGGCGGAATTTCCGCGAACGTGACGTAGCCGGTCTCGTTGACGAATTTTCGGAATTGCCGGTTGGTGACCGGCGTGCGGTCGATCCAGAACTCGTCAACGCTGACGCGGTGCGATGGCGCCTCTTCGGGATAGTGTTTGTCCGAACCCATGCGGAACGTGCCGCCGGGGACAAACACAATGTCTGTTACGACTTCCCGGTTCAATCAACGCCGCCCTACAAGCCAGGCTTTCTGAGCCTGTTGGCCAAGCAAATCACACCCGGCGGCAAAGCAACATGGCGCTCCAGTTAAAAGTCCGCGAAAAAATGAAATAAAGGTCAGTAACGCTGACAGGGCTTACTTGGTTACCGCTGGATTATGCGAAAAAACGCTTCGATTTCGAAGCTATTTCGCCAGCCATTCCGGAACGCGCTTGAATGCGTCGCTTCGTGCGGCGGTGCCGCCATGCGTGCGGCCCGATGCATCCGCGGTGTTGATGAGGCCGGGGCGCGGCGTGATCGGCGTATTGGGCCGATCGAATTCGTGGCGCGCGCCCGGATAGACGACGATCAGCACGCGTGCGCTGCGGCCGCGCGCATCGGCGACCATTTGCTGGCAGGCGGCGGCCGGCGTCAATTCGTCGGCGCTGCCGACCAGGATCAGGGTCGGCACCCGCGCACTCCAGGCAGTTTCGCGCGAACGGTGGCAGTTCGGATAGAACGCGACCGCGGAGCGAAAATCCGCACCACCGTCATGCGGCGCGAGCGCTGGCCGTATCGTCCACAGCGCGGCAACGCCGCCGTTCGACCAGCCCATGAGCGAAATGTGGTCCGGCTTGATGTAGCTCTGCGCCTGCAACCACTGCCGCGCGGCATTGGCGTCGGCGACGCGTTCGCGCGAGGCATGCACCTCGCGGTCATTCTCGCGGCATTGCGCGTGCAGGCCGCGCGATGCGAAAGAATCCGGCAACACCACGACGAAGCCCTGCGCCAGCAGCAATTGCGCCCATTGATCGTAACGCTGCGCCCGGGTCATCGGCCGGTGGGGCAGTCCGCTGCAATCGTGCAGCGCCACCACCGCCGGAAACGGCCCGGACCCTTCCGGGCGATACAGCGTTGCATGCAGCGTCAGCGCGCCGTCGGGAATATCGACGTGTTCCGGCGCGGCCGCCAAAGCGGCGCTGGTGCAAACTACTGCGGCGGCTAGAGCGAGCGCACGCGTCCAGAAAGTCGCAGCCATCGAGTTTGTTGCCGAGTTCCTGGCCAAGTCCTGTCGAGTTCCTGGTCGAGTTCTTCACCGAGCTCTTGCCGAGCTGGGCGCGCGCCCCACCCTGAAATAGTATCACGGCACCGGGCGGGGGTAGTGGCTTTCGTACCGTTGGCAGAGTGACTATGTTGCCGACTCAAAGCTGCGGCCCGATGGAACCCTGCCGGTCCGCGACGGAGGCGCATTTGCTCAATCGTACCGATCGCCCAGCCCCGATGCCGGGCGAGGCCGATGTCAAATATCTCGACGGCGATTTTCGTGTGGTGCGGCCCGGCGCCTTCGTGCGCTGCGCCGTGACCGGGGTGCCGATCCCGCTCGAAGAGTTGCGCTACTGGAGCGTCGATCTGCAGGAAGCCTATGCCACGCCCGAGGCGGTGTTGCAGCGCCAGAGCGGCAGTTACGCGCGGAATAAGTAGTCGGGAGCGTGCTAACCGCGCTTCACGGCTTTGAGCACCATCTGCCGGAATTCATCCGCTTCGTCGATCACAAGCCGCACCGGGAAAGCGCTCACCCGGGCGGCGAGCGCCTCAAGCTGCGGCTCGCCGGCAAGCCGCATCAGGTCCTTCTCCGTGCTGACGAGCATCAGGTTTGCCGCCTGCGCGCGCCCGATCAGGTTCTGGGCGTCGGCCGCGGTATAGCGGTGATGGTCGGGGAAGCCCACGTGTTCGGCAATCGCGATGCCGGACTCGCGAAGGCTGGCGAAGAATTTTTCGGGATCGCCGATGCCGGCGAAGGCCAGCACCTTGCGCTTGCCGATAGCGGCGATAACGCTGCGGTCGGGCTCGAAGCGAGCGTGAAAAATGGTGATGCCGCGAAGCCGGGCGCGGTCGAGGATCGCAGCGACGCCATCCAGCGGACCGACGACGACGATCGCTTGCACCCGGTCGAGTTGCAGTCCAAGCGGCGCGCGCAACGGGCCTGCCGGAATGATATGACCGTTGCCGATGCCGCGGCGGCCATCGACCAGAAGCACGGCAAGGTCTTTGGCGAGCGCGGAATTCTGCAAGCCGTCGTCCATGACGATGACGCTCGCGCCGGCGAACTGCGCCAATCTTGCGCCGGCGACGCGATCACGCGCCACGACGGTCGGCGCAAGCCGCGCCAGCAATAATGGCTCATCGCCGACATCGGCGGCATGATGCAGCGCCGGATTGACGCGCACCGGGCCGACAAGTTTTCCGCCATAGCCGCGGCTCAAGAAGAACGGCCGTTCGTGCACGGCGAGGAGGAGTTGCGCGACCGCGAGGGCAGCCGGCGTCTTGCCGGCGCCGCCGACGGTGAGATTGCCGAGGCAAATCACCGGCAGCCCCGCATCTTGCCCGCTCGATTGCATGCGCAGCGCCGCCACCGCGCCATAGAGCGCCGCTAGCGGCGTCAGTAGTGCTCCGGTGCCGGGCCGCCACCAGAAGGCCGGCTCACGATTCACGGCATGATCCCGAAAAGTGGGTACCGGTTTTCGGAAAGGATCAGGCCCATTTAAGACGCCCGTTGCTCGAACCGAAGCTGCATCAGATAAGGCTCGAGCGCCGCGAGCGTGCGTCTGAGCGCGCCGCCGAGCCGCCCGACCGTAACGGAAGCGGCATCGGCTACGGCGTTGCGCGCCGCCGGATTGCCAAGCCACTCGCCAAGGCGAGCCGTCAGCGCTTCGGGGTCGGCGACGAGTTCGGCGCCATGCGCCTCGTCGAGCGTGGCGTAGATTTCGCCAAAATTCCAAACATGCGGACCATGCAGCACGGCGGCACCGAGCCGGATCGCCTCAATCGGGTTTTGCCCGCCATGCGACGCCAGCGAGCCGCCCATGAACACGATCGGTGCGACGCGGTAGATCAGGCCGAGCTCGCCCAGCGTGTCGGTGACGTAAATCCCGATATCCGGCATCGGCTGCGCCCGGCGCGAGCGCAGCGCCACGGCAAGCCCGGCGAGCCTGGCGAGTTCGGCGATACTTTCGCCGCGGGCGGGATGGCGCGGCGCAATCACCGTCAACAGCGAAGGAAATTTCTCGCGCAATTGCTGGTGCGCGGCGATGATCGCATTCTCTTCGCCCGGGTGCGTCGAAGCCGCGGCGACGATGGGACGGTTGCCGATGATTTCCTTGAATTGTTGCAACGCCGCCGGATCGACCGGCGGCGCCGGCACATCGAGCTTGAGATTGCCGGTCGAAGTCACGCGCGGCGCGCCGAGCTGCGCATAGCGTTCGGCATCGGCCGCGGATTGCGTCAGGCACAGATCGAAACGCGACAACAGCGCCGAGATCACGCCGGGCACCCGCCGCCAGCGGGCGAATGAGCGCTCGGACAGCCGGCCGTTGATGACGATCATCGGAATTTTGCGATCGGCGCAGGATAAAATCAGATTAGGCCACAAATCGGATTCGACGAACAAAGCGAGGTCCGGCCGCCAATGATTGAGGAAGCGGTGCACGAAGCGCGGCGCGTCGAGCGGAATGAATTGGTGCAGAGCTCCTGCCGGCAGGCGTTGTTCGGCGAGCGCTGCCGACGTCACCGTGCCTGACGTGACGAGCACGGCGAAATCCTGCGCGCAGAGTTTTTCGATCAGCGGCACCGCGGCCAGCATTTCGCCGACGCTGGCGCCGTGCACCCAGACTAGCGGTCCCTGCGGACGTTTCACGCTGGTCTCGCCGCGGCGCTCGGCAAGCCGCTCGGGATGCTCCTTGCCGCGGCTGAGCCGCCTTGCCAGCACTTGCGGCGCGGCCGGCGCTCCGGCCACCGACGCCCATTGATAGAGACGCAACGCAAACGGCAGGCGATCGGCCACGGTCAATCTCCGCCGCGCGGGGAATCGACCATTTCATAGGCGCGCCGGGTCGCCGCATTGAGCCGCTCCTCGAGCGTCCGGCGCGCGGCTTCAAGCGCGGCGTCATCGCCGTCGGCCGGGACGGTCAACGGCTCGGCGGCGACGCCGGCGCCGCGGCCGAACGGCAGATTGATGGTGGTGCGGTCCCAGTTGTCGAGGACGACGCGGCGGCTCGTTGCGATGGCGCTCGGATAGATCGGACGGCCGGAGGCTTGCGCGAGCTTGATGATGCCGAGGCCCGCCACGCGCGCCACCTTCGGCACATCGGCGGAAAGCGCGATCGAGGAGCCTTCAGCGAGCGCGTCGAGCATGGACTGGAAAGCGGCAACGCCGGCCTTGTGCACGAAACCTCCGCCGTGATTGCCGGAGCCGCGGATGGTGCCGACGCCAAGCCGTTCGGCGGCGACCGCGTTGATCTCGCCATCGCGATGACGCGATACCAGCATGTTCACGCGATGCGTCCCCTTGCGCGCGACCGGCGCGAGCAGATGCTGCCCGTGCCAAAACGCCAATATTATCGGCATGTCGGCTTCGCCGCGCGCATAAATATCGGCCGGTTCGAGCTTAAACCGCGTGGTCATGCCGACAAAGCGCAGATATTCAGCGGCGGTGACCCCAACTGCCACCTTCGCCCATCGCTGCTGTCCGATGTGCCGCCATAGCCGCATGCTTTGTCTCAGCGTTGCGGCGGCTGGCTTTCCGGGTCGAGCAGGCGATGCAGGTGAACGATGAAATAACGCATCTCCGCGTTGTCGACGGTGCCTTGCGCCTTCGCCTTCCACGCCGCATAGGCGGTGGCATAGTTCGGATAGACGCCGACGATGTCGACTTTGTCGAGATCCTTGAATTCGACCTTCGACACGGCATCGAGCTCGCCGCCGAGCACGAGATGGAGCAACTGCTTGGGTTTTGGTGTGTCAGACATGGTGTTTGATCCGCGCGCTTGATCCGCGATTTAAGAAAACGCGAGGCGTTCATCCCCAAGAAGTTCTGTCAAAGCCGCGTGCCTGTCCCGGCCGGCCGCGACGAGCATCCCGTGCCGCGGCACGGGACGATTGTAGGTCACAGTTCCACCCCCGAAGGGCGTCAATGCGCCGCCCGCTTCGTGCACCAAAAGATCAGCCGCTGCAAGGTCCCAATCGTGGCTGTTGCCCCCCGCAATACCGACGTCGATCGTTCCTTGCGCAACGCGGGCGAGCCGCAGCGCCAGCGACCGCATCCGCGGCATGGCAACAAACGGCGGGGCCACGGTGGCGAGCCGCTCCAGGAATTTTCGCGGCCCGGCGATTCGCGCCTGCGCCAGTTCCGCGCCCTTGCTGGCCGCGATCGCGACGCCGTTGAGCGTAGCGCCGGCCTGGGCACGGGCGACGAAGAATTCCGCCGAAACCGGCGCATAGAGGCAGGCCAAAACCGGCCGGGCGTCCTCTACGAGCGCTGCCGACACTGCCCAATCCGGCAGCCCGGCAATATAGGCGCGCGTGCCATCGATCGGATCGACGATCCAGACCCGGCGCGCGGCGAGCCGGGCCGGATCGTCGGCGCTTTCCTCCGACAGCCAGGCGAAGTTCTCGTCCACCGCAGTCAGCCGTTGGCGCAATAGATTATCGGCGGCGATATCGGCCTCGGAGACCGGCGACAATGACGGCCCCTTGGTCCAATTGCGCAGCGGCGTACCAAACATCGACAGCGCGAGTGCGCCTGCCTCGCGGACGGCGGCCTCAAACCGCGCCGAAATCCGGGTCAGATCGGCGACCTCAATGGCCGGCAACAGTCAGGCCCTCCACGCGTAGCGTCGGTGCATTGGTGCCGTAACGGAAGGTCAGGTCGTTGGCCGGCGTGAGGCTTGCGAACATTTCAGTGAGATGCCCGGCGACGGTGACCTCGCTCACGGAAAAAGTGAGTTCGCCGTTTTCGATCCAGAAACCGGAAGCGCCGCGGCTATAATCGCCGGTCACCATGTTGACGCCCGAGCCGATCAGATCGGTGACATAGAATCCGTCCTCGATTCCGGCAATCAGCTTCTCCGGGCTGTCGGCGCCCGGTTCAAGATAGAGATTGCTCGGGCCGGGAAAGGGCACCGAAGAAACGCCGCGCTGGGCGTGGCCTGTGGTCTTAAGGTCGAGTTCGCGCGCGGTGGCGCAGTCCAGGAGCCAGGTCTTGAGCACGCCGTTCTCGACCAGTTTGAGCTTGCGCGTGGCGACGCCCTCGGCGTCGAACGCACGCGAGCGCTGGCCGCGCTTGCGCAGCGGATCGTCGACGATGTCGATGTCGCCGGCAAAAATCCGTTCGCCAAGTTTTTCGCGCAGAAAGCTCGTCTTGCGGGTGATGGCCGAGCCATTGGCGGCGCTGGCGAGATGGCCAAGGAGCGAACCGGAAATCCGCGTATCGAAGACCACCGGCACGCGCCGGGTCGCGACCTTGCGCGGATTTAATCGTTTGACCGCGCGCTCGCCGGCAATGCGGCCAATTTGATCGGCGCGTTCGAGATCGGAAGCGTGCAGCGTCGAGGAAAAATCGTAGTCCTGCTCCATGCCGGTGCCGTTGCCGGCGATCGCCGACATCGAAACCGAGTGCCGCGAGCCGATAGTGGCGCCGTGAAAACCGCCGCTGGTGACCAGCACCATGCCGCCGATGCCGGCCGAGGCCGAGGCGCCGCCCGATTTGGTGACGCCGGTGACGGCAACAGCTGCGGTCTCCGCCGCCCGCGCGCGCTTCTCCAGCACGTCGACACCCGGCATATCGGGATCGAGCAGATCGAGCTCGGGGAAGCTGCGGGCGAACAGCGCCGGATCGGCGAGGCCGGCAAATTTGTCCTCCGGCGCCGCGCGCGCCATGGCGATGGCGCGTTCCGCCAGCGTATCGACGCCGTCAGCCTTGAGATCGTTGGTGGAAATCGACGCCTGCTTGTGGCCGACAAGGACGCGCAGGCCGACATCGTCACCCTCGGAACGCTGCGATTCCTCGACTTCGCCGTCACGCACCTCGACCGAGAGTGATACCGAGCGCACGGCGACGGCATCGGCCTCGTCGGCGCCGGCGCGGCGCGCGGCGGCAACCAGGCGGGTGGCGAGATCGGTCAGGGCGGATTGGTCGAGGAGCGACTGCATTTGCGGTTTGCAATTCGTTTATGTGGGGGCGGACGCCAAAGCAAGGCGCCATAGCGTCAAGATGTGCGCGTAAGCGGCGCGTTTCAACCCGCAATCGTCGAATTTGCGCCCGTGCGGAAACGACTTGGCAAGCATGCGCCGCACTCCACCCCAACTCACGTCCCTTTAACCAGCCTCTTTAAGCCGATCACGACCGCGCCGTGGCATGTTCATGGCAACCGGGCGGCACAGTCCGGGGGGAGCTGAGTTTCGAGGCGTCAAATGGAAGTCGGCAGTCTCACTGCCGGGTCGAGCCGCGCATTGCGGCTCGACCCCTTCTCTCTGCCCGTGCGTTTCGAAGCCGCCGACGCGGCCGCCGACGAGCGCCGGTGCATCGTCGACCTGCATCGCGAGCGTGTGGTGTTGCGGCGTTCAGTGCGCGGCATGCGCATGGCGTTGAACATGCCGGTGTCCGCGTTTCGCGGCATCGCCATCCGGCTTTGCGGCGAAGCCGATAAGGCCCCGAGCGCGATCGCGGTGGTGCTCGAACACGCCGACCCGGCTTTATCGCTGCCGCTGTTTGCCTCACCCGAGAGCGATGACATCGTCGCCGAATGGCAGTGCTGGGGCCGCGTGCTGGGGCTGCCGCTTTTGGTCGCCGAGGGCGACGGCAAGTTGCGCGAGCCGTTTGCGCGGCTCGGCGCGCTTCGCATCGAAACTCCGACCTGGCGGCGCCGCCGGCGCAGCGCCATCGCACGGCGGCGGCCGTCGCGGCTTCTGCGCCGCCGTCCGGGCAAGCTGCCGGCGACGCCGGTCACGCATAAGGGCGAACGCGAGATCATCGCGCGGAATTAAATCGGTTCAGGAGCGCAGCGCCGCGTCGGCGAGCAATCCGGCGAACAAAATCAATCCGGCGTCGCGGTCGGACTTGAACACCGCAAGGCAATTGTCGGGATCGGAAATATCGAGCCGCACGATCTGCCAGGCGAGATGGGCGGCAAAGGCGAAAAGCCCGAGCGCGAAAACAAGGCCGGCGCCGGCGCTAAAGCCGGCCGCGCCGATCAGAATGACGGCGCCGGCGTAAAACAAAGCGAGCATCGGCTTGGTGTGCGGCCCGAACAGTAGTGCGGTCGATTTGATGCCGATGAGGGCGTCGTCCTCGCGGTCCTGGTGCGCGTAAATCGTGTCGTAGCCGATCACCCATGAAATCGAGCCGGCGTAGAGGAGGAGCGCCGGAACATCGAGCCGGCCGAACGCGCCGGCCCAGCCCATCAGTGCGCCCCAGGAAAAGGCGAGGCCGAGCACGATCTGCGGCCAGTAGGTGATCCGCTTCATGAACGGATAGACCACAACGATCGCAAGCGAGGCGATGCCGAGCGCGATGGTGAAACCATTGAACGCGATCAAGACCGCAAAGCCGACCAGCGATTGCAGGACCAAAAACAATGCGGCCTGCGTGACGCTGACCTGGCCCGAGGGGATCGGGCGCGAGGCCGTCCGCTCGACGGCGCCGTCGAGATCGCGGTCGACGATATCGTTCCAGGTGCAGCCGGCGCCGCGCATGGCGAAAGCGCCGACAAAAAACAGCGCGAGGTGCCACAGGTTCGGCGCTCTGGCATGCGCGGCGACCGTGGCCAGCGCCGACGACCACCAGCACGGCAACAGCAAAAGCCAGGATCCGATCGGACGGTCGAGCCGCGCCAGCCGCAGAAAAGGACGCAGCCACGACGGTGCGATGGTGTCGACCCAATTGCCGGTCGCGTCGGCGACAGAACCGGCTGCGCGGCTCATTTGCCCAGCGGATTGCCAGTCAGCGAGTCGAAAGTCCCGTACCGGCCGGTCTTGGTATTCCCCGCGGAATCGACGTCCGGGGTTTTGATCGCGTCGCTCAGACTCGGCGCTTTCGCATGGGGCTGGTCGTTGTTGCAGACCGTGGTGCGGAACTTGAGCGATTTCTCATGATTGGCCTTGGAGGCGGTCAGGGCCTGATCGGGCACTCCGCACCAGGTCTTGTTGTCGTTGAGAAATTTGACCAGGGTGCCCTCGGCGGTGACGAAGCTGTTCAGCAGTGCGCAGAGCTGCTTGGGGTCGCTCTTGGCTTTCATCGCGTCCTGTACGGCGTTGGCTCTTTTCTGCGTCTCTTGGCTTAACGGCTGGAACTGGTTGCATACGTCGGGCACCGGCGTCTGTTGTGCGAAGGCACCGCAAATGCCGGCGCCCAGAGCGGACGCCGCCACTGCCAGATGGAGCGCCACGGCGAAGCCGCGCTTCATGATGAGCCCTTTCCCAGTTCCCGGTGACTGTGCCCGATATTTCGTGGTCATTAAAGACTCGCTGAATTCGGCGATAAGGCGGCAAAAGCCGGCGCAAGGCGGGGGTGCGACGCTGGCGCTCATCGGCGAAGGCGTCTAAAGGCAGGCCGGATCGACCAGCCTTCAGCCCCTATCGCCGCCATGCCCGGCTATGACTTCCGAAAGCCCCGGCTTTTTGTGGACGCCCCGCTGCAGGCGGCGGCGGCCGTCAGCCTTGACCGTGCGCAGGCGCATTACCTCACCAATGTGCTCCGCCTCAAGGCGGGCGACGAGGTCCTGATCTTCAATGGCCGCGACGGCGAATGGAGCGCGACCATCGAGGGCGGAAAGCGCGGGGCCGCTCTGCGCGTCGGGACGGCGACACGCCCGCAGACCGCGCCGCCGGACCTGCATTATTTGTTCGCCCCGCTGAAATCGACCCGGCTCGATTACGTGGTGCAGAAGGCGGTCGAGCTCGGCGCGTCACGGCTACAGCCGGTCGTCACCCGCCACAGCCAGGTAGCGCGGGTCAATCTCGATCGCATGCGCGCCAATACCATCGAAGCGGCGGAACAATGCGGCATCCTTTCGTTGCCGGATATCGGCGCGCCGACGCCGCTTGCCCGTCTCGTCGCCGAGCGCGATCCGATGCGCTGGCTCGTGTTCTGTGACGAAGATGCCGAATTGGCCAATCCGGCGGCAGCGCTGGGAGTGGTCGCGCCGCGCTCGCCGCTTGCCGTCCTGATCGGACCTGAAGGCGGATTTGCCGAGGACGAACGCGCGCTGCTGTTGCGGCAACCGAACGTGGTGCGGCTTGCGCTCGGCCCGCGAATCCTGCGCGCCGATACCGCGGCGGTGGCGGCGCTGGCGCTGGTTCAGACCATGCTCGGTGATTGGCGCTAGAGCGCGCCTATTGGGTCATGCCCGGGTGATCGTAACAGACGAAGCTGACGTAATCGCCGTATTGGCGATGGATGCTGGTGACCTTCGCCAGCCGGCCATAGCGGGCGCAATGGCCATCCGCGATCTGTTGAAACAGGCCTTCGACGGCCGGCGAATAAGGAAAGATGCCGCCGGTGTCGTTGCCGGTAATGCCCGGGCCGGCGCCGGTGAATGTGCCTCCCGACGCGAGCGCGGCACTGCCGGTGGCCAGTGCGGCGGCGAACGCGATCAACAGTCTTCGATACATCGCCCGAGCCTCCCCGGTTTCATCCAGCGCCGGGAAGCTTAGAGGCAGACGCCGATAATTGAAAGCCGGTCCGGCAACGTCCACGGCGGGCGGGGACGGATTTTCACAGCATCGAATAGGCGCTGGCCACCATTCCGACCGGCCGCTTGTCGGCGGCATGAAACAGCATGACCCGGCCGAAGCTGGTATTGCGGCCAATGCGCACGACGCGTGCGTCGGCGACGATGTCGAAATTCACCGGGCGCAGAAAATGCGTGGTCTGATCGATCGTGCTCATCGGCCGGTAACCGTTCCAGGCCGCCGAACAGGCGATGACCATCGCGGTGTCGGCAAGCGCCATCAGAGCCTGGCTGCAGACCACCGCGCCGTCGCTACAGATCTTCTTGGAGAACGGCAGCCGCACGGTGGCGCCCGGCTGCCAATCGGGCAGCGCTCCGGGCGGGCGGGCCGCCTCCACGCTTTCCACTAGGAGCGCCAGATCCTGCACCCAAGGTGCAAACACCTCGGTCATCAGGCGCCCTGCCGCCTGCAGCCCAAAGGAAGTCTGCTGCGGGGTTAGGAGCCGGTGCACCTCGCCCATCGCAAATTTCCCCCCATCTGTCCCCAAACAAAACGTTCCGCCGGAGTTTTTCGCCGGATCATGGAAACCCCTACAGCGATCGGTGGCGAGGGCAGCGCGAAAGTGCGGCTTTGCTGTCGCGATGCACGCAGACGCGACGAATCAGATGCAACAAGCTTACGAGTGGTACCACAACACGGCGAATGCGCGAGCGAATGGTGGTTGGGGTTAAGCTGTGAAAAACCGATCCGCGGCAACAGTATTCTGTGGAAACACCGGCTGGATAAGTTCGCGTCGGCGCGGCTTTACGCCCTTGACCATCGCGTGCCGGCGCGGCACGGTTTGGTCGTTGCGTTGGGGAAGGGGCTCGAACGATGTTGAGATCAGGCTTCCGAGCCAGATTGTACGCGGTGTCCGGCAGCATAGCCCGCGCCGCGCTGGGGCTTGGGCTTGGCCTCGTGCTTTGCGCCTTGGCGTCCTCGCAGGGCCGCGCGGCAAACTGGTTTGAAAAGAATTTCTGGCTGTCGGGACCGGAATACAGCCGGGATATCCCCTCGTGCGACTATCCGGCGGCGCTTGATCGCATCATCGCCCGCTTCCGGGAGAAGGAGTTCCGCTTCTGGAACTCCGAATTGCGTATCGTCGGCGTCGAGAATATCCACGAAATCAGCGACATGCCGTGGGCGGCGCAATCCATTCCGCGCCGTTTCTGCGGCGGCACCGCAGTGATCAACGATGGCGGACGGCACCCGATCTATTATTCGATCGCCGAGGATACCGGCATGATCGGCATGGACTGGGGCGTCAATTTCTGCGTCGCCGGGCTTGACCGCAACTGGGCTTACAACGGTCCGGATTGCCGCGCCGCGCAACCGTAATCTGGCTCCTGCTTAACCTCGCGTCGCCGCTAAGACGCACCAAATCCCGGCTAGGATAGTGTGTTTGTTGTTCTTGATCTGTTCTATGTCTTGGGATAGGTTGAACTGTTGCCGGTTGCGTTATTGGTTCCGCGTCGTTGGGGGGTGGTCATGGCGCCATTTGTGAACCGCGTAGCGTTGGTGGCGTTGTTGCTCACCCCCCTGGCAGCGGCCGCGCAGGATGCCCGTCAGGACCAACCCGGGCAATTCGACTTCTACGTTCTGTCGCTGTCCTGGTCGCCGACCTTCTGTGCCGAAGCCGCCGAGCGTCATGCCAATCGTTCGGCAGGCCAGCAATGCGGAGCGCGGCCCTATTCCTTCGTGGTGCACGGGCTGTGGCCGCAATACGACAAGGGCTTTCCGGAATACTGCCAGGTGCCGTCGCCGCGGCTCTACCACGGCATCGTTTCCTCGATGCTCGATCTGATGCCGGCGCCGCTTCTCATCTTCAATGAGTGGGACAAGCACGGCACCTGCTCCGGCCTGTCGCCCACGGCTTATTTCGACACCGTGCGCAAAGCGCGCGCGGTGGTGAAAATTCCGCCGGATTACGTCGACCTCAAAGCGCCGCTAAATGTTACGCCGGGCGCAGTCGAGGACGCCTTCATCAAAGCCAATCCCGGGCTGACGGCGGGCGGCATGGCGGTTGGCTGCGACAAGACGCGGCTGACCGAGGTGCGGCTCTGTCTGACCAAGGATTTGCAATTTCACGATTGCTCAGAGATCGCCAAGCGAAGTTGCCGGCGCGATCAATTGACGATGCCGCCGGTGCGTGGCTCAAACAGCTGACGGATGTTTTGTCTTAGAGCGAGTGCAGCTCGGTTCCAAGCCGCGCCATCAAGACGTCGAGGTAGCGCATGCAGCGGGCGTCGTCGAGGACGGCTAACGCGCGCCAGCTGTTGCTCGCGGCGACATTGACGTCGGTATAGAAGCCCTGCACGGGCTTGTCGAACGGCGCCGGACGGTGGCCGTCGAAACTGGGATGCCCATAAGCGTAAAGTATGGCGGCCACGAACAATGATCGGAACATGATAGTATTCTCTTTCCGAGACCTGTCGTCTTCCCTGCAGCGATGGCCGTGGCAACCAAAAGCCGGCCGATGGCGGCATTCCGATGAATGCAATTTATCGGTGACTTGTCACCACTTCGAAAAAGATGCCGTCAAAATTTTATCGAACGGCGCATCGCGGCGATGAATTATCAGCACGCATTCCATGCCGGCAATTTCGCCGACGTGCACAAGCATGTCGTGCTGACACGCATTCTCGAACATCTGCGCGGCAAGCCAGCGGCGTTCCGGGTGATCGACACCCATGCCGGCGCCGGGCGTTATGACCTTTTGGGCCCGCAAGCCGCCCGCTCCAGCGAATGGCGCGACGGCATCGCGCGCCTGGTCGATGCGGCGCAAAAAGGGCTGATCGGGCAGGCGCTGCTCGCGCCCTATCTCGACATCGTCATGGCGCTCAATCCCGGTGGCACGTTGCGCCTTTATCCGGGATCGGCGCTTATTGCCAAAGCGCTGATGCGCCAAGTCGACCGGCTGATCGCCTGCGAGCTCGAGCCGCGCACCGCGGCCGCGCTCAAATCCTGCTTGCGTGGCGATCCTCGCGCCAAAGTGCTCGCGCTTGACGGCTGGATGGCGCTGAACGCCAATATTCCGCCCAAGGAGCGGCGCGGCCTTGTCCTCGTCGACCCGCCCTTTGAAGAGGCCGCCGATTTCACGCGATTGTCTGGCGCGCTCGCGGATGCCCACCGCAAATGGCCGACCGGCATCTATATGCTGTGGTATCCGATCAAGGAGCGCGATGCCGCAGACGCGCTGGCGCGGCGGCTGCGCCGGCTCGGCCTGCCGAAATTGCTGCGTTGCGAAATCACGCTTGCGGCCCCGCGCGCCGATATCGGGCTGGTCGGTTCGGGCCTCATTGTGGTCAATCCGCCCCACACTTTGGACGAGGAACTGCGAATCTTGCTGCCCACGCTGGCGCCCCTGTTCTCCCGGGACGCCGCCCACCGGCTCGATTGGCTCACGCCGCAGCGCTAGGAGCGATCGCCCCGAGACCGCCTCTCTTGCCACTTTTCCACACGCGGAAATTGGTCTAGCTTTTTGCGGCTAGCTTAGACGTTCCGCCTCCTGTGGGGGGCCGGCGGAGTGACTGAGACGTTATCGGCTCAAGCTCTTTGCCCGTGTGGATGTCCGGACTAGCCGTCGCGCCGTGGGGGTGGCGGCGAGTTTCCACGGGGGAGTACTTTCGATGGCAATGACCGGTACGGTCAAATTCTTCAACGGTGAACGCGGCTACGGCTTCATCAAGCCCGACGACGGTGGCCGCGATGTCTTCGTCCACATTACCGCCGTTGAACGCGCCGGGCTGAAATCGCTGGTAGAGGGGCAGCGCATCAGCTTCGACGTCGAACCCGACAAAAAGGGTAAGGGGCCGAAGGCCGTCAATCTCGTCGTCACTGCCTGAGACGACGTCGCCGCGCCGCGCAAGCGGCGCAGGTTTGGGAAGCGGACGGCATCGCCGCCGGCCGCCGGGGATGTTTTTTTGTTACGATCGAGCTTGTTGAAAACGGAATTACCCAACCACCTTTCAGTCACGGTGCCACAATGATGATCCTACGCACGACACCGCCTTCGCCATTCGGGCGCAAGGCGAGGATTGCCGTTTCGGTTCTGGGCCTCGATAGCGAGGTGACGATCGAGCCCGCCGATCCAACCAATGCCGGCGACAGCCTGCGTTCACAAAATCCGCTGGGCAAGATCCCGGTGCTAATCGACGACGACGGTGTCGCCTATTACGACTCCCGCGTCATCCTCGACTACCTCGATCACCGCGCCGGCGGCGGCAAGATCGTGCCGCGCGATGCCAAAGCGCGCCTTGGTGCATTGCGCCTGCAGGCGCTGTGCGACGGCATCCTCGATGCGTCGATCCTGACCGTCTATGAAAGCCGCTGGCGCAAGCCCGAGACCCATGACCAGAAATGGCTCGATTACCAGGCTGGCAAGGTGACGCGCGGGCTTGCCGCGCTCGAAGCCGCGCCGCCTGTGCTCGAAGCCATCCCGAATGTCGGGCAGATCGCGCTCGCTTGCGTGCTCGGCTATCGCGATTTGCGGTTCGCCGGCCAATGGCGCGCCGACCATCCGCGACTGGTCGCCTGGCTCGACGCTTTTGCCGCCCGCGTGCCGGCCTTCGCCGCGACCAAGGCCGTAGTGTGATCGGCGCTGTTACCAGAACCGGTAATTCACACCGGCGCGCAGAATGTTGGTGTGGAACGAGACGTTGTCGCTGACGAGCCCTCCGCCGCAATTAAGCCCGCAGTTGAAGCTGCCGAGATCGACATAGAGATATTCGGCCTTGGCGGTCCAAGGGCCACCCAAAGCGGCTTCGAGCCCGCCGCCGATCGTCCAGCCGGTGCGGTCGGCGCTGGCTTGCGGAAACCCTGCGGTGGAAGCCTGCACGTTGCCGAATGCCACGCCGCCGGTGACGAAGGGCATGAAGCGGTCAGCGGCGTAACCGAGCCGGCCGCGCACAGTCGACAGCCAGGAGTCGCTGGTCTTGCAGCTGGCCGGGCAAAGATTCGTGGTCGAGCCGTCGATGTCGGCCCAATCGATGTCGCCCTCGACGCCGAACACCGCTTGGCCGATTTGACGATTATAGCCGAGCTGCGCGCCGACCAGGCCGCCGCTGATGTCGCGGCTGCCGGTGCGATCCCAGGCCGAGCTGCCAAAGGCGCCGCCGCCGTTGATGCCGAAGTAAAAGCCCGTCCAGTTATAGACCGGCACGACGACCGGAGCCGGATAGGCCTGTGGCGGCGGAGGCCGCGACAGGTCGGCCGCCGCGGCCGCTCCTGTAAACGCCACCAGACCGATAAATGCAACGCACAGACGCTTCATCGCGGACCTCCATCCAGGTCCGCGCATAGTATTCGTGACGATGTTTTCGTCTAGTGCTGGAAAGACACAGTTGTTATGTAAGTTGTCCCAGTATTATGGCTAAAATATCGTAGTATTTCCTAAGTTATAGTTAATAAATACTTAAACGCGAGCCTGGCGAGCGGGAACCGGGCTTTGGCAAAGCTGCGCGCTAGAATTCGGTAATTGACGCCGAGCCGCAACAGATTGGCGCTCAGTCCGTTATTGGCGCCGGTCACCGAATAGCTGTGATCGGCGAGGTCGAGATAGAGCCACTCGGCCTTGGCCGACCAATGCGGTGTGAAGCCGACTTCGGCGCCGCCGCCGGCCACCCAGCCGAGGCTGGTATGGGACTCCGACAGGTTTCCGGACGTGTCCGCGGTCAGGCTGCCATAGGCTAGGCCGGCGGTGCCGTAGATCAGCACATTGCCCACTGCCACGCCGGCGCGGCCGCGCACCGTGCCGAACCACGGATTGGAGAACTGCCACGGCGCAAAGGTGTCTTCGGCGGAGGACAGATTGATATCGGCCTCGCCGCCATAGACGAAATTGCCGTGCTGCCAGTTGAAGCCGCCCTCGAGTCCTCCGGTCACGCCGGAGGGGTCGGTCGGATTGTTGCTGACGCTGCCCCATTCGTAGCCGAACGTACCGCCGAGATAGGGCCCGGCCCAGCTATAGGCGGAGTAGGGCGTGGGCGCGCTGTAGTAGGGCGACGCCGGAAAATCGGCGGCCATCGCCGCGCCCGCCAGGCTCAGTGATAAAGCCGCGCCAAGAACCGTTCTCATGCTGGCCTCCGCGATTCCAATTGGGCGCAACGAGCGACGCCGCGGCGAACAACGAGACCTTCCGCGGCTTCAAAGAAAGCGCCGAAGGCCATTTGTCCGCTCGATAGAATTTATCGCGATGTTTAAGTTAAACAGTGCTGAATCAGTAAGTAGTTCCAAGTTGATATCGTTAAGAAAGTCTATATTTGAGGGGACGTCATCCGGCCGGACCAAGGGTCATCCGGGCTACAATCCAAACCATGAGCACTCCCAAGCAAGAGGTCGCGCCCGAGGCCGAGATCGTCGAGGAGGACGACGAGCCGTCGTTGCCGCAACCCGACGAGATCGAAACCGCAAAGCTCGCCTTCGATGAGGCGGAGGGTTCGCTCGCCGCAGGCCGCGCGGCCATCGTGCACTACGCCAAGCTCGCGCCGTCGCGGCCGGGCGTCTACCGCATGATCGATGCGCGCGGCGACGTGCTCTATGTCGGCAAGGCCAAGAACGTCAAAAAGCGCGTCGCCGCTTATGCGCGGCCGACCGGGCTCGACACCCGCATCGAGCGCATGATTGCGGCCACCCGCACGCTGGAATTCGTCACCACCCGCACCGAGACCGAGGCGCTGCTGCTTGAAGCAAACCTCATCAAGCGGCTGCGCCCGCGCTTTAACGTCGTGCTGCGCGACGACAAGTCGTTTCCCTATATCCTGATCACGTCGGATCACTGGGCGCCGCAGATTCTCAAGCATCGCGGCGCGCGCACCCGGCCCGGCCATTATTACGGCCCGTTCGCCTCGGTATGGGCGGTCAACCGCACGCTCAACGCGCTGCAGCGCGCGTTTCTCGTGCGCTCATGCAGCGACCCGTTCTTCGAAAGCCGGACGCGGCCGTGCCTGCTCTATCAGATCAAACGCTGCTCGGCGCCGTGCACCAAGGAAATCGACTTTCGCGATTACGCGGCACTGGTGCGCGAAGCCAACGCGTTTTTGTCGGGCCGCAGCAAGACGGTCAAGGACGAGCTTGCCGGGGAAATGGAGAAGGCCTCGGCCGCGCTCGATTTCGAGCGTGCCGCCATCTATCGCGACCGCCTCGCGGCGCTCTCGGCGATCCAGTCGCATCAGGGCGTCAATCCCCGCGGCGTCGAGGATGCCGACGTCTTCGCGCTCCATCAGCAAGGCGGCTTTACCTGCGTCGAGGTGTTCTTTTTCCGCACCGGGCAGAACTGGGGCAACCGCGCCTATTTTCCGCGCGCCGACCGCTCGCTGGCGCCGGGCGAAATCCTGTCCGCCTTTCTGGCGCAGTTCTATGACGACAAGCCGCCGCCGCGCCTGATCCTGATCTCGCACCCGATCCCCGATCGCGCGCTGTTGGCGCAGGCGCTCTGCACCAAGGCCGGCCACAAGATCGAGATCATCGTGCCGCAGCGCGGCGAGAAGAAGGATCTGATCGAACATGCGCTGGCCAACGCCCGCGAAGCGCTCGGCCGCAAGCTCGCCGAGACGACCTCGCAGCAGAAGCTGTTGCGCCAGCTTGCCGAGACTTTCGGATTGCCGCAGCCGCCGCGCCGGATCGAGGTATTCGACAATAGCCACATCCAGGGCTCGAACGCCGTCGGCGCCATGATCGTGGCGGGACCGGAGGGCTTTCGCAAAAGCCAGTACCGCAAATTCAACATCCGCTCCGCCGATCTCACCCCCGGCGACGATTTCGCCATGATGCGCGAAGTGCTAGAGCGGCGCTTCAAGCGGCTCATCGCCGAAGCGCCGCGCGAGGCGCCGGGAACCGAGCCGAAACAGAGCTTGCCGGAACAGACCACGGGCTTCGTCGCCTCCCTTCTTGCCGGCGACGCCGATGCCGAAGATTCGCCGTGGCCGGACCTCGTTCTGATCGATGGCGGGCAGGGCCAGCTCACGGCGGCGCGCGAAGTGGTGCAAAAGCTCGGCGTCGAGGTGCCGCTCATCGCCATCGCCAAGGGTGCGGACCGCGATGCCGGGCGCGAAACGTTCTTTCTTCCCGGCCGCGACTCGTTCAAGCTGCCGCCGCGCGACCCCATCCTCTATTTTGTCGAGCGGCTGCGCGACGAGGCGCATCGTTTTGCCATTGGGTCGCACCGGGTGCGGCGTGCCCGCGATCTGCGCGAGTCGGGCCTGCAGGAGATCGCCGGCATCGGGCCGACGCGAAAGCGTGCGCTGTTGCACCACTTCGGCACGCTCAAGGCGATCGAGCGCGCTTCGGTCACCGATTTGATGCAAGTCGACGGTATCAGTGCGGAAACCGCGCAACGGATTTACGCGTTTTTTCACGACGGCGCGGCCTGAACATGACTTTCATGATCCGGAAAAGTGACGGTGTCCGGGTCTGTCGGTTTCATCGTACCGGCGCTATGGTGGCTGTATGAATTCGACCACAACGTCTACGCCGGATCGCACGCCGGGCCGGATGCGCGCCCATCCTCTGGCGCTGCCCAATCTGTTGACTTATGGCCGTATTGTCGCGGTGCCGCTCGTGGTCGGTTGCATGTTCTGGCAGAACATCCTGCACGGCGGTTTGTGGCTGCGCTGGGTCGCGCTCGCCATCTTTATCGCCGCCGGCGTGTCCGATTTCCTCGACGGCTATTTCGCCCGCATCTGGGCGCAGCAATCTTCCCTCGGCCGCATGCTCGATCCGATCGCCGACAAGCTTTTGGTGTCGTCATGCCTGTTGATGCTGGCTGCTGAAAACACCATTCACGGCTGGGCGTTGTTTGCCGCCGTCGTCATTCTGTGCCGCGAAATTCTGGTGTCGGGCTTGCGCGAATATCTGGCCGAACTGCGCGTCAGCGTGCCGGTGACGCGGCTCGCCAAATGGAAGACCACGCTGCAGCTCATCGCGGTCGGTTTTTTGATCTGCGGCGAGGCCGGCGACGCCATTGTGCCGGTGGTGACGCGGATCGGCATCACGCTGTTGTGGCTCTCCGCGATCCTGACGCTCTATACCGGCTGGGATTATCTGCGGGCGGGGCTGCATCACCTCACGAAGGAGGATGCGTGAAGGTCCGCTATTTCGCCTGGGTGCGTGAACGGGTCGGCAAGACTGAAGAAGAGATCGATCCGCCAGCCGGCGTCGCAACCGTCGGCGAACTCGTGGCATGGCTGGCGCAGCGCGGCGACGGCTACGCCCATGCATTCGGGAATCCGAAAGTGATCCGCACCGCGATCGATCGGAGCCACGTGCGCGCCGATTCGCGGATCGCGGGTGCGGCAGAGATCGCATTTTTCCCGCCCATGACGGGCGGCTGAACGGCGGCATCGATGACGACAACCATCCGCCTGCAGCGCGAAGCCTTCGACATTGCCGCCGAAGTGGCGGCGCTGACGCGCGGGCGCAGTGATATCGGCGCAGTGGTCACCTTCACCGGCATCTGCCGCGCCGACGAGTCCGGCGAGCCGATAGCGGCACTTGATCTCGAGCACTATCCGGGCATGGCGGAAACCGAGATTGCGCGCCATGTCGAGGAAGCGCGCGCGCGTTGGCCGCTCCTTGGCGTCACCGTGATCCATCGCTACGGGCGGATTGCGCCGGGCGAAGTCATCGTACTGGTGGTGACGGCGTCGAGCCATCGCCAGGCCGCCTTCGCGGCGGCGGAATTCTTGATGGATTACCTGAAAACCCGCGCGCCGTTGTGGAAACAGGTCGAGAAGTCTACCGGGAATGAATGGGTCGAGGCCAAAGTGGTCGACGATTCGGCAGCCGATCGCTGGTCTGCGGACAGGCCGGCGGCAAAACCGCGGCGCGAAGCGACGAAGTAGGGCGGCTCCGACAGCGGAAAAGCGCTCTGGCGGCCTCGTGCGCGCCGCAATATGCTTACGGCTCCGCGACCAAGGAGACCGTCATGCCAGCTCAAGCCCGCAGCGTCGTCCATGCCGACATCAAAGAGGAAAATCCACCGGAGCGCGCCGCGCATTATGTCGATGCGCCCAATATGCCGTGGGAGGCGACCAAGTTTCCCGGCATCAAGATCAAGGTGCTCTTTACCGACGGCAACGGCATCACCACCGCTTTGTTCAAGCTCGATCCGGGCGCCGTCGTGCCGCTGCATGAGCATACAGCGCTCGAGCAGACCTATGTGATCGAGGGCTCGCTTGAAGATCACGAGGGCAAGTGCGGACCGGGACAATTCGTCTGGCGGCCGGCCGGCAATCAGCACGAGGCCGTCGCGCCCAACGGCGCCATCCTGCTCGGTTTCTTTCTCAAGCCGAACCGCTTTGCCTACGGCGAAAGGTTCTTCACCGAGGCCGGCGAACGATAGGATCGGGCTTTTCTAGTTCTAAAAGCGCCGGCCGGCGTCCGCCGGGAACCGAACACCGGCCGGCGATGCGTGGCGCGAAACAGCCTAGCCACGCGAACGAAACCGCCGTGCGATCACGCGCCGCAGCCGCAAAGCGTTTTCATCGTGGGCCACACGCTTGGCGCGGTCCTTTCCATTGATCTTGGCGCGGTCTGCTGTGCGATCCGGGTCAGCATGGTTTCGAGCTTTTCGGGATCGACTTTATCGGCGGCCATCAAGGTACGGATAAGCGGGTCCGACAATGCGCTGCGCAACGTCATTTCCTGGTTCGATGGTCTCATGAACTCGTCCTTCGTTCTGACGTGACTTGCGGTCGGTCTTGTGGTACTGACCGGTAACATTACATGACAATTACTGACCGGTAACACCCGTGTCAAGGGGAGGCGGCGAAGTGCTCGCGCGATCAGCCACAACACTCGATAAAGACAGCGGGATTCCGCCCCGTGCGCGCATCCTTGCCGCCGCCGGCGAGCTGTTTTACCGGCATGGAATCAGGGCGGTTGGCGTTGAGGCGATCGCCGAGGCCGCCGGCACCAATAAGATGACGCTGTACCGGCATTTCGCCTCGAAGGACGACCTGGTGGCTGAATATTTGCGCCAGTCGGCAAAAGGGGCCGATGCGTGCTGGGAGCGGTTCGAGCGAACGTATCCGGGTGATGTGCTGGCGCAGATCTGCGCCTGGCTCGAGGAGATGGCCGGCCATCTGACCGCGCCGGGCGAACGTGGCTGCGCGCTTGCCAATGCGGCGGTCGAATTGGCGGAAAAGGATCACCCCGCCCGCCGCGTGATCGAGGAATGCAAGATGGCGCAGCGCGTCCGGCTGGTCCGGCTGTGTCGCGACGCCGGCTTGAACGAACCCGATTTGCTCGCCGACGAACTGCTCATCCTTCTGGAAGGCGTGCGTGTCACCGCGCAGAGCGTCGGCACCGCCGGGCTCAGTGCGAAACTCCTGCGCATGGGCGAAGCGATGATCGCCGCCCACACGGTCCGCCGCTGATCGGTGCGCCGGGCGGTGCGGTGCTTGTCGTTATCGGGCTTTGGTGCGCCTATTCGGCCGCAACCCTTGGCGTGGTGGCATTGAGCCTGGGATCGAGCTCGCAAGCCTCCTCCCAGCTTACGACGTTGAGCGATTTGACGAACTTGCCGACGCCGTCGGTCTCGGCGCAGAACAGGCCGAGCTCGATGATCTCCTCGTCGGAAAAGTGCTTTGCGAGTTCGGCATAGACTTCGTCTTTGTCGATGGCGTGCTCGCCTTGTTTGAACAAGCCGGCGTAATGCAGCGCCGCCTTCTCGCGTGCGGAAAACTGCTTGCTGCCGGCGTAATCGAACAGGTCGTTGATCATGGTCTCAGTCAGGCCTTCGGCCTTGGCGACGTTCGATCGCACCGTCGAGCAATAGCCGCATTGATGCGCGACCGAGATCTTGATGCGGCACATCTCCTTGAGCTTGTGCGGCAGCACGCCCTGATAGAGAAGCTTGTTCCAGTATTCGACCCAGGCAATGCCGAGCTTGCCGCGCGTCATCAGGCTGACCACGCGCGGATCGGGAGCGCCGGTGCGCTTGGCCGAATTCGATCAGTTCGCGGGTGTGGGGCGTCTGTTCAGAGCCTTCGATGTAGCGCAGCCTCGGCATAGCGTCCTCCCAATGGCGTAGATTGGCGCCATGGTAGCGCCTGGAAGCGAGCCTGTCAGGGGGGCCGGCGCGCAGAAGATATTGTTACGCCGCGGCAGCTTTGCCGCTCGGCTGCACGGCGTGGGTGTAATCGCGCATCAGCTGTGCCGTGATCCGCGCCGGCGTGAACGTCCAATTGGCGATCTCGGACACCGCGGTGACTTCGGCGGCGGTGCCGGTGATGAAGCACTCGGAGAAGCTGCCCAATTCGTCGGGCAGGATGCGGCGTTCGATCACCTCGATATTATTGCGGCGCGCTAGCTCGATCACGGTCGCCCGTGTGATGCCGGCGAGGAAGCAGTCGGCGATCGGCGTGTGGATCTTGTGGTCCTTGACGAAGAAGATATTGGCGCCGGTGCATTCGGCAACGCGGTCCTGCCAGTCGAGCATCATGGCATCGGCATAGCCGCGCTGTTCGGCGCGGTGCTTGGAGATGGTGCAGATCATGTAAAGGCCCGCCGCCTTGGCGAGGCATGGCGCCGTGCGCGGATCGGGGCGGCGATAATCGGCAAGATCGAGCCGGATGCCTTTGAGCCGCTGCGCCGGATCGAAATAGCTTGGCCATTCCCAAGTAGCGATGGCGAGATGGATTTTGTTCATCTGCGCCGAAACGCCAAGCGCCTCGGAGCCGCGCCAAGCGATCGGCCGGACGTAAGCTTCTTTCTGATTGTTCTTGTCGAGAACAAGCTGCTTGGCGGCGTCGATTTCGGCCACCGTATAGGGAATTTCGAAGTCGAGAATTTTTGCCGAATTCTTCAGGCGCTCGGAATGCGCGGTGCCCTGAAAAATCTTGCCGCCATAGGCGCGTTCGCCCTCGAACACGGCGCTGGCGTAATGCAGGCCGTGCGTGAGCACGCTGATCTTGCATTCGGCGGTTGGGACGAGCTTGCCGTCGAACCAGATCACATCGGGACGTTCATCGAAGGGCACGGCCATGCCATCGTCTCCCTCGCGTCGCCCATTTCGCGCCGTAACGTCAATCGCGCCTGGGCTTTTGCGTCGGGAGCGATCTCCCGTTATGGTCTTGCTGCTCCGAGAGACGTTTCACGACTAGCGCTGATGCGCCCGTGCAACGCCCGGGACAGCCCGGATTTGCTACGTTATCTCGCTTGCAGCTTAACAACCAAGCCGGAATATGTCAATATCGCTGACCTAAATGGCTGACGTCGGCATAGCGAGCACGTCTCGTTCCGCGACCACGGCGCATGAGCCCGCGCCGCGCGGCGAGGAGCCGTATTTCGATCTCATCGAGCTTTTGTTCTTCGCCTATCGCGATTTTGTCGGCGACCCGGACGAAGTATTGGCGAAACTCGGCTTCGGCCGCGCGCATCACCGCGTTCTGCATTTCGTCAACCGCAATCCCGGCATGAAAGTCGCGGACCTGCTCGATGTTCTAAAAATCACCAAACAATCGCTGGGGCGCGTTCTCAAGCAACTCATCGACGAAGGCTATGTGGTGCAGAAGGAAGGCGCCAATGACCGCCGCCAGCGGCTGCTTTATGTCAGCGCGGCGGGGGAAGCTTTGGCGATGAAGCTTGCCGGCCTGCAGACCGCGCGCATCGCCGGCGTGCTGGCCGAGCTCGGCCCTGAAGCCCGCGAAGCAGCGCGCCGCTTTCTCGCCGGCATGATCGACGCCAAGGACCGCGATCATGTGCTCCGCCTGATCGCGCATGCCGATGGCGCCCGCCCGCGGGCGAACGGCGACGCCTCATGACTGCGGTCCTCAATCCGGCTGCAAGCCCAATTGATCCGGCGCAAAAGAATCCGGCAGACGACGCGCCGCATCTCCTCGTCGTTGACGACGATCGCCGCATCCGTGCGCTGCTGTCGCGCTTTCTGCTCGCCGAGGGTTACCGTGTTTCGACCGCGGACACCGCGGCCGACGCCAGAGCCAAGCTTGAGGGATTGAAGTTCGATCTTCTCATTCTCGACGTCATGATGCCGGGTGAGAGCGGCTTCGATTTCGCGCGCACCTTCCGCGCCACGTCCACGGTGCCGATCTTGATGCTGACGGCGCGCGACGAGGCGGAGAGCCGCATCATGGGGCTCGAGATCGGAGCAGATGATTATCTTGCGAAGCCTTTTGAGCCGCGAGAATTATCGCTGCGCGTCGCCAATATCCTCAAGCGCGTGCGGCCGCCGCGCGCGCATCCCGCGGAATTGGTCCGCTTCGGTCCGTTCGTGTTTCATCTGGCGCGTGGTGAATTGCGCCGCGGCGAGGAGGCGATCCGGCTTACCGACCGCGAGCGCGAAATGCTGCGCGTGTTGACGACGCATGCCGGCGAGACCGTGCCGCGCCAGGCGCTGGCCGGCAACGGCGATGCCGCCAGCGAGCGCACCGTCGACGTGCAGGTCAACCGGCTGCGCCGCAAGATCGAGCGTGATCCGGGTAATCCTTTGATCGTGCAAACCGTGCGCGGCGTGGGCTACCGGCTGGTCGCGGTATCACCATGACCAGTCTCGACGATGGCATCGGACGCCTGCGCAATGCCGCCGGCCAGCTCCTTGCCGCCGCCGGCGCGGTGGCCGGCGCCGCCTCGACCGTCGCGCGGCCGATCACCGGACCGTGGGATCGCTTCGGCCGCTGGCTGAAATCGGTGATGCCCAAGGGGCTTTATGCCCGCTCGCTGTTGATCATCATCGTGCCAATGGTGGTGCTGCAATCGGTCGTAGCGCTGTTGTTCCTGGAGCGGCACTGGAACCTGGTGACCACCTATCTGTCGTCGGCGGTGACGCAGGAGATCGCCACCCTGATCGACGTCTACAAGACCTTCCCGCAAGACGCCGACCATGCCCAGCTTCGCCGCATCGCGCAGGACCGGCTCGGCCTCGTCGTCGACTTCCTGCCGGGAACGCAATTGCCGCCGCCCGGTCCAAAGCCGTTTTTCTCGCAGCTCGATGAGGCTTTGTCCGACGAAATCCGCAAACAGATCGGCCTGCCGTTCTGGATCGACACCGTCGGCCGCTCCTCGATCGTTGAAATCCGCATCCAGCTTCCCGACACGATCATGCGTGTCTTCGCGCGGCGCGCCGACGTTTACGATCCGAATTCCTGGATCTTCCTGGTCTGGATGGTCGCGACCTCGCTCGTAGTGCTCGCCATCGCGATTGCGTTTTTGCGCAACCAGATTCGGCCGATCGTGCGGCTCGCCGATGCCGCCGAAGCGTTCGGCAAGGGCCGCGAAGCGCAAAATTTTCGCCCACGCGGCGCGCGCGAGGTTCGGCGCGCTGCCGCCGCCTTCCTCGAAATGAAGGGCCGTGTCGAACGCGCCATCGAGCAGCGCACCACGATGCTCGCCGGGGTATCGCATGACCTGCGCACCATCCTCACGCGTTTCAAGCTCGAACTGGCTTTGCTCGGCGACACGCCTGAAATCGAGGCGATCAAGAAAGACGTCGACGAGATGGCGGCCATGCTCGAGGCGTATCTCGCATTTGCTCGCGGCGATATGGGTGAGCAATCGGCACCGACCGACATGGCTGCCTTGCTTGAAGAGCTCAAGCTCGACACCGAGCGCCACGGCCATCGCGCCAACGTCACCTTCTACGGCCAGCCCGAGGTCACGGTGCGGCCAGCGGCGTTCAAGCGCTGCCTCGCCAATCTCGTCACCAACGCCGCGCGCTTCGCCTCGACCGTCGCCATTACCGGCCATCGCGACCACCGCTGGCTCACCGTCACGGTCGACGACGATGGACCGGGCATCCCGATTGAAATGCGTGAAGACGTGTTCAAGCCGTTTTTGCGGCTCGATGATGCGCGCAACCAGGACGAAGGCGGCACCGGACTTGGGCTCGCCATCGCCCGCGACATCGTCCGCTCGCATGGCGGCGACATCACGCTTGGCGACAGCCCCCTTGGGGGTTTGCGGGCGACCGTCCGCGTGCCGGTGTGATCGCCCGGCACCGCTCTTGAATCGGCTCACCGATCTCGCCATCTCGACAGCAACAATACGCTATCGGGGGATACCGCCGTGACCGTGGCTGAGGACAGCAAATCGGAAAGCCGTCCGTTCGAGGCGGACGTTGCCAAGCTCCTGCACCTGATGGTGCATTCGGTCTATTCCGACAAATCGGTATTCCTGCGCGAGCTGATCGCCAACGCGGCGGATGCCTGCGAGCGATTGCGCTACGAGGCGATTGCCGAGCCGGCGCTTCTTGGCGGCGGCGACGATGCCAAGCCGCACATTACCGTCACTCTCGACCCCGAAAAGTACGAGCTTGCGGTTGAGGACAACGGCATCGGCATGAGCCGCGACGAGATGATCGAGGCGCTCGGCACCATCGCGCGCTCCGGCACCAAGGCGTTCCTCGAGCGCATCGAGGCGGCGGCGAACAGCGATGGCGGCGGCGAGAGCGCGCTGATCGGCCGGTTCGGCGTCGGCTTCTATTCCGCTTTCATGGTGGCGGATCGCGTCGAGGTGATCTCGCGGCGGGCCGGGACCGATGCGGCCTTTGTCTGGTCGTCCGACGGCAAGGGCACGTTCGCGGTATCGCCCGCCGGCGCCGGCGCCGATACACCGCGCCACGGCACCCGCGCCGTTCTTCACCTCATGGCCGACGCCAAGACTTACGCCGAGCGCGCCACCGTCGAGCAATTGATCAGGGCGCAATCGGGCCATGTGCCGGTGCCGATCGCCATTGTCGACAGGCCGGGCGCCGCGGCGAGCGAAATCACCGACGGCGCCGCGCTGTGGGCGAAGCCGAAAGCCGAAATCTCGGCGGCGGATTACACCGATTTCTACCGCAGCATCGGCGGCCTGTTCGACGAGCCAGCGCTCACCGTGCATTTTCGCGCCGAGGGGCGGCAGGATTATACGACGCTGCTGTTCGTCCCCGGTTCGCGGCCGTTCGATCTGTTCGATCCCGACCGCTCGGGCCGCATCAAGCTTTACGTCAAGCGTATCTTCATCGCCGACGACGCCGAGATTTTGCCGCGCTATTTGCGCTTTGTGCGCGGGCTCGTCGACTCGGCCGATCTGCCGCTCAACGTGTCGCGGGAGAGAATTCAGGAAAGCCCGCTGCTCGCCACGATCAGGAAAAACGTCACGAGCCGCCTGCTCGCCGAATTCGAGCGGCTCGCCGACAAGGAGCCGCAGACTTACGCCAAGATCTGGGACACGTTCGGCGCCGTGCTGAAGGAAGGCATTTACGAGGATTTCGAGCGCCGCGACGCGCTTCTGAAACTCGCGCGATTTAAGACCACGGCGTCCGCGGAAGGCTGGCGCAGCCTCAAGGATTATGTCGCTGCGCTCAAAGCCAATCAGACGGCGATTTATTACCTCGCCGGCGACGATATCGAGCGGCTGCGATCGTCGCCGCATCTCGAGGGTTTCCGCGCCCGCGGCATCGAAGTCTTGCTGCTGCCCGATCCGGTTGACACGTTCTGGGTGATGCCGGGCGTGGGGTTCGACGGCAAGCCGTTCAAGTCGGTCACCCAGGGCGCGGCCGATCTTGCGCTCATTGCGCCGCTTGACGCCGCGCAACCGTCCGTGCCGGGCGTTACAGACGAGATCAACGAATTCCTCGTCTTCGTCAGAACGACGCTCGGCGATGCGGTGGCGGAGGTGCGCGCCTCGGATCGGCTTACCGACAGCGCCGTCTGCTTGGTGGCGCCCGAATCCGGTCCCGACCGCGCCCTCGAGCGGCTCCTGGCCGGCGCCGGGCGGCTTAAAACCGCTTCGAAGCCGATCCTCGAAGTCAATCCGCGGCATCCACTAGTGGCGGCGCTCGCCGCGCTCGGTGAGGGCGAGCGCGCCTTCAAGGAGGACGCGGCGCATTTACTGTTCGACGAGGCGCGGCTCCTTGACGGCGAGCGGCCGGCCGATGCGCGGCAATTTTCCGATCGGCTCGGGCGCGTGCTCAAGCGTGGCCTGCGCCACGCGTCAAGCTGACGAAATTTTGTCGATTATTGCTTTGTCGATTATTCGGCCGGGCCCGGCAGTTGCTGCCGCACCAATTGCAGCTCGCGGTCGCCGCTAAGGCCGGCATTTTCATCGGCGGGTTCCAGATCGGCCTTCGCGCCCTTCAGGCGGAAGTAGACCTGCGAACCGATCAGGATCGCGCACATCGCGATGAACACGGCGCTGATCGGCCGCTCGACGAAAACCCCGATGTCGCCGCGCGAAATCAGCATGGCGCGGCGGAAGTTCTCCTCGAAGCGCGGACCCAGCACGAAACCGAGCAGGATCGGCGCCGGATGGAAGCCGAGCCGCAGCAGGATGTAGCCGAACAGGCCGATGGCGACGACTTCGCCGACCTGGAAGAAGTCGTTGTTGGCGGCATAGACGCCGATGCAGACGAAGAATAGCGCGCTCGGATAAAGGAACTTGTATGGGATCGCCAGCATCTTCACCCAAATGCCGATCAGCGGCACGTTGAGCAGCACCAGCATGATGTTGCCGATCCAGAAACTGGCGACGAGGCCCCAGAAGATATCCGGGTGCTGCGAGATGAGCTGCGGGCCGGGCACGATGCCCTGAATCATCAGCGCGCCAAGCAAGAGCGCCATGACGGCGTCGCCGGGAATGCCGAGACTCATGGTCGGAATGAAATCGCCCTGCACCGAAGAATGGGTCGCGGCTTCCGGACAGACCACGCCTTCGATGAGCCCGGTGCCGAATTTTTCCGGATGTCTGGAGATTTTCTTTTCCGTCGCATAGGCGACGAAGGAGGCAATCGTCGGGCCGGTGCCCGGAATGAGCGCGCATAGACTGCCGATAATGGTGCCGCGCCACATCGGGAAGAAGGCCTGTTTCAGGTCGGCCTTGGTCGGCCGCATATCCTTCAGTTTGACGTGGGTATATTTGGTATTGATCGGCGCGACTTGATTGACGCTGTTCATGAATTCGGCGATGCCGAATAGGCCGAGCGCCAGCGCAATCAGCTCGATGCCGTCGTCAAGCTCCGTCATGCCGAAGGTGTAGCGCTCCGAGCCGGTTTCGAGATCGGTGCCGACCGAGCCGAGGAATAGCCCGAGCACGGTCATAGCTACGCCCTTGACCGGCGAGCCGCGCGCCAGCGTGGAGCCTGCAAGCAAGCCCAATAGCATCAGTGAGCAGACCTCGGCTGGCCCGAATTGCAACGCCGCCCTAACCAGGAGCGGCGACAGGAAGATCATTTCGGTGATGCCCCAGGAGGCGCCGACGAACGAGGCGAACACCGTTAGGCCCAGCGCGACGCCGCCGCGGCCTTGCTTGGTCATCGGGAAGCCGTCGAGACAGGTCACCGCATGGGGCGGATGGCATGGCAGATTGAGCAGGATCGAGCAGATGGCGCCGCCATATTGCGCGCCATACATGACGCCGCCCAGCATCAGGATGGCGGCGACCGGCTTCATGCCGAAGGTGAGCGGTAAGAGAATCGAGATGGTGGCGAGCGGGCCCATGCCCGGCAGCACGCCGACCATGTTGCCGACGAGCACGCCGACGAAGCAGAACATCAGGTTGTGCGGTTCCAGGGCGACGCCAAAACCGTACCAAAGGCTTTCGAGTGACGTGCCTATCATTGTGCGCCCCACCAGGTGAATATCGGCATCGGCACTTGCAAGAAGTATGAGAACAGTCCGCAGCCAAACACGGTCACGAAGGTCGCGAGGATAAAGGTTCCGCGCCAAGTCGCGTTTTTGTCACCGAGTGCGGCGATGGAGACGCAGGCGAAGGTCCCGGGAGCCATTCCGAAGTAGCGTCCGAAGACGATGAAAAGTATCGGGCTCATCAGGATACAGAACCACGCCCACCATTGCGGATTTTCCGGCAGGATGCGCTCGTCGTGGCCGTCGCTGGACGGCGACAGGCCTGCCGCGGCGATGGCGATGCCCAGAATCGCGAGAAGGATGCCGAGCGCGGTCGGCAGGAATCCCGGCCCCATATGCATGAGTGAGCCGGCGCGATAAGTCGCGCCTTTCGCGGCGATGCCGAGCCCGAGCAATAGCATCAGGCCGCCAGCGTAGAAGTCACGCTTGCTCATCAGCTCGCGGAGAGGGCTGCTGGAATGCCGCAAATTTTCCTCCCGGCCGTCTTCGGGCCGTTTCCGTAACTTGCTTCTAATTTTCTTCGAAGCAAGGAACTACAGCGAATGCCGAAATGTTCCGCAGTGACGCGGTGTCGCGGGTCCCTCGTTGTTCCCCATTGCAGCGTAACGCTAACGCCGAGAGACCTGCATTCCGGCACACTACGAACGATATAGGGCGTCGCCGGGGGGTGCAACTCCCCCATGGTGACGCATGACAGATGCGATGAATAACACCGCGACGGGCATCATAATCCTTGCGGAAGCCTTTGGCTCCATTCAATTTAACCCCACCATCGGGTCAGGTGACGGGCTCAAGCGAGCGGCGCGAACAGATCAGGGCTGTCGTTGCGAACATTACCCACCCGCCGGTCGACCGGCCAGAACGCCATGGCGGCGGCGGGATAGGGCCCCAGCATGGCTTTGAGCTCGGCTTCGGTTGTGGGGGGGGTGCCGAGCCGATGCTCACCTAACCATGCCGCCCAACGGTCCGGTGGCAGCAACGCCGGCATGCGGTCATGCAGCGGTGCGAGCAGGTCGTTGGCGGCGGTGGTGATAATGGCGAAGGAATTGAGCGTGCCGCCATCGCCGGCGCGCCACTGGTCCCACAGTCCGGCAAAGGTCATCGGCCCGCGATTGGCGAGCGCCACGGCGAAAGGCTGTTTGTCGGCACCGCGCCATTCGTAATAGCCGTCGGCGATGACGAGGCAGCGGCGGCCTGACTTCCAGGCGGCGCGGAAGGCGGGCTGCGTGTCGATGCCTTCGGCGCGCGCGTTGAAGGTCGAGGAGCCGATCTTGAGGTCTTTGGCCCAGGGCGGGATGAGCCCCCAGCGCATCAACGTGAGCGTGCGTTCGCCGTTGCGCGACACGACAACGGGAAGCTTTGACGTCGGCGCCGCGTTCCAGCGCGGCCGGTAGTCGCCGATCTCGTCGAAATCGATTTTCAGATCGAGTTTGATTTCGGAAACATCGTCGGGAAGTTTGGCGCGGCCGCACATAGCGTACTCCGTGGTCGGGGTGGATCAATGAAAGTCGCGGCTCTTGAGAATGCGCCAGGAGCCTTCCTGGTGCGTTGGACCCGGCGGCGGCGGCAGAAAAGGCCCGCCGTCGCGCAGTGCCGGCAGCTCAGCGGAAAGATCGAAAAAACTTTCGGCGATGACATGGATCACGAGGCCGGCGCGTTGCAGGCGCCCGCGCACGGCGAGAAACCGCGCCGTCATCACCGTGCGGCGGCTTTTTCCAAAAACTTTCGGCCAGACGATGATATTGGCGATGTCGGTTTCGTCCTCGAGCGTCATGAACACGACACCCTTCGAGGTGCCCGGCCGTTGCCGCACCAGCACCAGACCGGCGACGGTGACTTTGGAATCTTGCTGTAAGTCATCATCGCGCAGCGCAGCGTTGCAAACGGCGCCGAGCGTGGTGAGACGATCGCGGAAGAAGCGCACCGGATGCTCCTTCAGCGACAATCCGGTCGCCGCGTAATCTTCGACGACATGCTCGGAGAGCGCCATGGCGGGAAGCGCGACGCTTTGTTCGGGGAAAAGCTCGTCGCCCAGATGTGGCGTAAGGAGCGGCAACACATCGTCTTGCGCAAGATCTTGGGCTTTAGCGGCGCCGCGGGCGGGGCGGATCCCGATCGTGTCGAGCCGCCGCGCCGCCCATAACGCCGCGCGCCGATCGAGACCGAAAGACCGGAATGCATCGGCTTCCGCGAGCCGCTCGATGGTGAAGCGCGAGACGCCAGCTATGGCCGCAAGCCGCTCGATCGAGGAAAAACCGTTGCCGCGCGCGGCGATGAGCTTTTGCAATTCCGCTTCGTTAAGCCCGTGAATGAGACGGAAGCCAAGCCGCACCGCGCCCCCTTCGAGCGTGCAATCCCAATTGCTGAAATTGACGTCGGCAGAGCGAATCTCGACGCCGTGCGCCCGCGCATCGCGCACGAGTTGCGCCGGCTGATAAAAACCCATCGGTTGGCTGTTGAGGATGGCGGCGCAAAACACATCCGGATAGCGGCATTTGATGAAGGCCGAGGCATAGACCAAAAGCGCGAAACTCGCCGCATGGCTTTCGGGAAAACCGTATTCGCCAAAGCCTTCGATCTGGCTGAAGCAATGTTCGGCGAAGCTGCGGTCATAGCCGCGCGCGGCCATGCCGCCTATGAACTTGTCGCGGAACAGATGGACATTGCCGGTGTGGCGGAACGTGGCCATGGCGCGGCGCAGCCCATCGGCCTCGTCGGGGGTGAATTTCGCCGCCGTAATCGCGATCTGCATCGCCTGTTCCTGGAACAGCGGCACGCCGAGCGTTCTTTGCAAAACCTCCTGCAATTCGTTGGCCGGCCCATGCGCCGGCGAAGGGGAGGGGTAATGTTCCTTGTCGATGCCGTCGCGCCGGCGCAGATAGGGATGCACCATGTCGCCCTGGATCGGCCCGGGCCGCACGATCGCGACTTCGATGACGAGATCGTAGAAGCACTGCGGTTTTAGCCGCGGCAGCATCGACATCTGCGCGCGGCTTTCGACCTGGAACACGCCGACCGAGTTGGCGCGCGACAGCATGTCGTAGACGGCCGTATCGTCGGCCGGCAGCGTGGCGAGGGAGAAATCCTCGCCGTAATGCTCTTTGAGGAGATCAAGCCCGCGGCGCAGGCAGCTCAGCATACCGAGCGCGAGCACATCGACCTTCATCAGACCGAGCGTGTCGATGTCGTCCTTGTCCCATTCGATGAAGGTGCGGTCGTCCATGGCGGCATTGCCGATGGGAACCGTTTCGTCGAGCGGTGAGCGCGTGAGCACGAAGCCGCCGACATGCTGCGAGAGGTGGCGCGGGAATCCGATCAGTTCGTCGGCCAGCGCGACCGCTTGGCGGATCGCCGGATTTTCCGGATCGAGGCCGGCCTGGCGGATGTGATCGTCGGGCAAGCCGTCGCCATAGCCCCACACGGTTTTCGCCAGCGCCGCGGTGATGTCCTCCGTCAGTCCCAAAACCTTGCCGACTTCACGGATGGCGCGGCGCGAGCGGTAATGCACCACGGTTGAGCAGATCGCCGCGCGATGGCGGCCGTAGCGCCGGTAAATGTACTGGATCACTTCCTCACGCCGCTCGTGCTCGAAATCGACGTCGATGTCGGGCGGCTCGCCGCGGTTCTCGGAAATGAAGCGGGCGAACAGGAGCTGGGTCTTGTCCGGATTTACCGAGGTGATGCCGAGGCAGTAGCACACCGCGCTGTTGGCCGCCGAGCCGCGGCCCTGGCAGAGGATTTCCTCGTCTTGATTGCGGGCGAAGGCGACGACGTCGTAAACGGTGAGGAAGTAGCGCGCATAATCGAGCTTGGCGATGAGCTTAAGCTCATCGTGCAGCCGCTTTTGCACCTCGGTGGGAATACCTTGCGGATATCTGTCGAGCGAATAACGTTCTCGCGCTCCCTCCCAGGTGAGATCCTCAAGATGCTGCTGCGCGGTTTTTCCCTCCGGCACTGGCTCGTCGGGATATTCGTATTGCAGTTCGGCAAGCGAGAAACGGCAGGCGTCGGCGATCTTGACGGTGCGCGCGATGGCGGCGGGAAAATTTTGGAACAGCCGCGCCATTTCCGCAGGCGTTTTAAGATGCCGTTCGGCATTGACGCTGAGTTTCAAGCCCGCTTCGGCAAGCGGGCATTTTTCGCGCACGCAGGTGAGCACGTCGGCGAGCGGCCGGCGTTCGGGCGCGTGATAGACAACGTCATTGGCGGCAACCAGCGGCGCATTGGCACGCTCGCCGAGTTCGGCCAGAAGACGGAGCCGGCGCGACTCGTCGCCGCGATGATAATGGGTGCCGGCGAGGAACGTGCGGTGCGGCGCCGCGTGGGCCAGAGCGGCGAGGCGTTCGGTGAAGTCGTTTCTCCGCTCATTCCCGCGCAAGCGAGAATCCAGCGCTGGGTCCCCGCTTTCGCGGCGATGAGCGAATAGAGTAAGCGGCGGCAACGCGATAAATATCTGGCCTTCGCTCACGCCGAGAATGTCCTCGAAGCTCAGGTGGCATTCGCCCTTCTTTGATTTGAGATTGCCTCTGGTCAGAAGCTGGCAGAGACGCCCGTAAGCTTTGCGATCCGTCGGATAGGCGAGAGCCTCGAAACCGTCGGTCGTCACAAGGCGCACGCCGACGAGCAGCTTTATTTTTCTTTTCCTGGCTTCGTCATAGGCGCGCACCACGCCGGCAAAAGAGTTGCGGTCGGCGATGCTGATGGCGGCGAGGCCAAGCTCGCCGGCGCGCGCCACCATTTCCTGCGGATGCGAGGCGCCGCGCAGGAAAGAAAAGTTAGTGGTGACGGCGAGTTCGGCATAGGCGGTCATCGGAATTCCTCACGCAAACAGACCTTGCACGAACCAGCGCGCCGCCGCGGTCTCGCGCCCGTAGAGTCCTTCGCGGTAGAGCCAGAAGCGGTGGCCATCCGCGTCTTCAACGAGGTAATAATCGCGCGTCGGCCCCCCTTCCTTTCCCTCCCCCGCGCGCGGGGGAGGGAAAGGTGGGAGCTTGCGCCACCATTCGGCGCCGATGCGTTCGGGGCCTTGGGACGCTTCGACGTCGTAGGTCACGCCGCGCCAGCAAAAACGCCGCGGCGGGCCGTCGGGGACAAGCGCGGTGACCTCGGTCGGTTCGGCACGGGGTAAGAGAAGAAGCGGGCGCGGCTGCTCAGGCACGGACCATGTTGATTGAAATGCCTCGTCGTCGATCGGCGGCAGCACTTCGGCGCGCTCGGGAAGGTGACTGGCGACAGGCGCGAAGCGCCGCACGCTATGCGGACCGAGACGCTGGCGCAGCGCATCGACGAGCGCCGCGCAGCGCTCGGCGCGATCGCCGTGCCCCCACCCTGACCCTCCCCCGCTTGCGGGGGAGGGAAGGGAGGGGGAAGTAAATTCAACTTGCCGCGCCGGCATGGCTTCGGCGCGGGTGACGGCAAGACCGATGGCCTCGAAACCGAAGCCCAAATCAAAGTCCAAATCTTTCAGCGCCAGTGCTTCGAGCTTGAGGCCGATGAGACGCGCGACATGGGAGACGCTGCGCGTCGGCAAAGTCAGCCCGATCTCGATCGTCTCGACCGCGCCGTCGACACGGTAGAGGCAAAGCCGCAAGCTCCGCGCGCCGACGTCGTCGCGGGTGAGCACATGCACAAGGTTTTGCATGAGGCGGCTCGCTTGGGCGACGATCGCCTCCGTGGTGACGATCGGCTCAAGCAGATAATGCAGGCTGTGATAAACCGGCGGTGCGACGATAGGCACAAGCGGTTCGTCGACGCGACCGAGCGCTTGATCGAGCCGGCGTAAGAGCTCGGCGGCAAAACGCGCGGCAAACGGCGCGCGTGGCTGGTCGATCAGCGCGCCAATGGTTTTAAAGCCGAGCCGGCGCAGCGCGGTGCGGGTTTCCGCAGAAAGCCGCAAGGCTTCGATGGGCATGGCCGTCAGCGCTGCGGCTTCGCAGCCTGAGAGCACGACGTTCAAGCGCGCGGCGTGAAAGCGCGAGGCCGCCCAGGCCGCGCCGGGCGTGTCGGCGACGGCAAGCCGCGCTGGCAGCCCGAAACGGTCGAGCCGGCCGGCAAGATCAGAAAGCAGTCTCTCTTCACCGCCGAACAGATGCGCCGAACCTTCGATGTCGAGAAAAAAACCATCAGCGCCGTTGCTTGCGTTCCAAAGTTCTCTGCACAATGGTGAGGCGGTCGGCGTGTAGCGCGTCGCCCATAAAGCCAGCCGCCGCAGCGCGGCATCGTCGGCGTTGGCATCGACGGCGCGCACCTGCAAAAAACCGGCTTTCGCCCGCGCGTCGGCCAACGGTTCGCCGGGCACAAGCCCGGCCTGTTCGGCGGCCTCGTTCAAGGCGGCGATGCGCGGGCCTCCGGCGCCGGCAATGGCAAGGACGAACGGCCGATCAGGATCGACTGGCTTGCCGGGGCGAATGATCGCTTGCGCGGCGAAAAAGCGCAGGATCGGCCAGCGTGGCAGCCAGACTGAAACAATGCGCGACATGATCGTACTCCACTACCCATTCGCCCGGCCGTCCGTTGCGACAGCGTTCAAGTTGCAGATGCCACCGTGGGCGCGCGTAAAGCCCGAAGCGGTCGCGCGCGGCTTCCGCCGTGCCGACGCGCCAGCGCGTTGCCGCCGCGCTTGCGTCCAGCGTTTGCGCCGGCCGCAGCAGCAACAGCGGCAGGCCGCAGTCGGTGGCGGTGAGATGCAGCTTCTGGCTCAATTTCAGATCGAGCCTGTCGATCATCCCGGCGACGGCGGTTGGTGCTGCCGAACGCAAGGCCTCGGCGAGAGCCCACAACGTTTGTTTGCGATGCGCGGTCTCGACCACAATGAGGCGCGCTGGATTAAGACCAAGGCCGTTGAGGCCATGTCCGTAAAGACGGCCGTATTGACGCCGCGAGTGACGGGGCATCACCACGACGATCGGATAAGCACACGACAGGCGACCAAGAATTGCCGCGATGAAGCCGAAGGCGGCGGTGATGGCGCCTTCGTTCTCCGGCACGATTTCATGCAGCGCGCCGGCGGCCAGGCCGCCATCCGGCAGGTAGGAATCAAGCGCGCCAAGCCCGAATGGCAGGGCTTTGCGCATGCCGTCGTTTCCCGGCAGCAGGCGGCGCAATTCCGCGATTGCGGCAGCGCGCAAAGGCGAGACGGAAAGGGCAGAGGGTTCAAGCATTTGGCCACTTTCCATTGTGGAAAACCTGTCAATGTTCGTGGTATGTTCCAGCCAGACACCTTAGAACAAATAGGGAACATTGCCAAGAGGCCCAAGGAGAGAAAAAGGAGAGAAAAGGGAGGATTTGTAATTGCGAGGAGCCAACGGGTCCGGCCCGAAGTGGCCCGCCCGATGACAAGTTCC
The DNA here is from genome assembly GCA_963790975.1 of uncultured Alphaproteobacteria bacterium. GTDB lineage: Bacteria > Pseudomonadota > Alphaproteobacteria > Rhizobiales > Xanthobacteraceae > BOG-931. Next base: position 258,239 of record CAWBQV010000004.1, on the reverse strand, counting down.
GCGACCAAGCAATCCAGCTTTCACGGCCTACTGCATTGCCGCGCTTCACTCGCAATGACGAGGTGGCAAAACGCGGCCTCTTCACGTTGCTTTTCGGGCTTGGGGGCCTAAACTGCCGCGATGAAAATCATCATTCCCAGACTGATTTTCGCCGCGGCACTGGCGGCTGCCGTTCTGCGTTGCGGCATACCGGCGAGCCGGGCCGGCACTTACGGCGACGAAAAATGGTGCGCGGTCACCAGCGACGGAGGCGACGTGCAGAACTGGGACTGCGAATATCTTACGGTCGACGATTGCTCGCCGGCAGTCATCGGCGGCAATCGCGGATTTTGCTCCATCAATCCATATTGGCGTCCGCCGGAGCCGGCCCCAAATCCGCAGCCGCAACGTTGAGACCGCGAACAGCACACGGAGACTGATGACGCCATGCCCGAAGCCGACAAAGAAGGCGAACGCTACTCGCTCGATCAGCCGCAGCAGACGCCGGGCTTTTATCTCAAAGGCTCGCACCAGCTCGACTGGGGCATGAAGAACCGCATGGCACGCGTGTTCGATCCGACGTCAGGCCGCACCGTGATGCTGGCCATCGACCACGGCTATTTCCAGGGCCCGACCACCGGTCTTGAGCGCATCGATCTTTCCATCGTGCCGCTGTTGCCGAACTGCGACGCGCTGTTCTGCACGCGCGGAATTCTGCGTTCGCTCATTCCGGCGGAGTGCCAAAAGCCGATGGTGCTGCGGGCGAGCGGGGGACCCAGCATTTTGCGCGAGGAGCTCTCCGACGAGCAGATCGCCATGGACATGGACGACGCCATCCGGCTCAACGCCACCGGCGTCGGCATCCAGGTCTTCATCGGCGGCGAGCACGAGACGCGCTCGGTGCACAATATGACCAAGCTCGTCGATGCCGGCCTGCGCGCCGGCATTCCGGTCATGGGCATCACCGCGGTCGGCAAGGCCATGGTGCGCGACGCCAAATATTTCCGGCTCGCTTGCCGCATCATCGCCGAGCTCGGCGCGCAATATGTGAAGACCTATTACGTCGACGAGGGCTTCGAGACCATCACCGCGTCGTGCCCAGTGCCGATCGTGATGGCCGGCGGCAAAAAGCTTGCCGAACTCGACGCGCTCACAATGGCTTACAACGCCGTGCAGCAAGGCGCGTCCGGCGTCGACATGGGCCGTAATATTTTTCAGTCCGACGCGCCGCAGGCGATGATCGCGGCGGTGGCGGCTGTCGTGCACAAGAACATGAAGCCGAAGGATGCCTTCGAGCTGTTCAAATCGCTCAAGGCGAAGGGCGATACCGAGCGCGCGCCGATCCTCTCGGTGTCGTAGGACGAGACAGCGGCCGCTAGCTGTAGATCCGCACCGGGTCCGAGCCGATCAGGAACCAGGCGACCGCGCCGGCCGCAGCCGCGCCGCCGAACGCGGCCAGCACTTGCGCAAGCCATGACGCACTGCCGACCGCGTCGGCATCGCGATGCACCGGCGCGGCGAACGCGGTTTGCGGGGCCGGCGTGGCGTCAGCTACGTCGGCCGGCGCTGCCGTTGCGGCCGCGGCGCTAGAAGTCATGGGCGGCAAGGTCGATCTCGTTAACCTGGTCCGGCGCGGCCACCTGCACGGTCTGTCCGCCGACTACGAGCGCGCTCGGCGCAGGCGCGTCATCCGGCGGCGCAGTTTCAGGCTGCGTCGTCGCGGCGACGTCGGCGGGCGGCGCTGCAGCCGGTGTGGGCCAGGCATTATCCGGTAATACAGCCGGTGTCGGCGGTGCCGTCAGTTCATTGGGCGTCGCAGCCACGATCGCGTCGGTTTTTTTGTTGCTCGCCAACTTTGTCCTTGCCACCCGCTTATCGGCGGCTGTGACGTGGCTGGTCTTGTGAGTCGCTTTGGCATGGACGGTTGATTTCGTCGCATGCGCTGTCGTCTCAGGCGGCGGCTTTAGTCCCGCCAGTGCCACTGGCTCGCCTGTTTGATCGCTGGTCCGCGCCACGGCGCTGCCGCCGATCAATGCCAGAGCTAAAACCATGGCCGAGCCGGCCGCGAGGACGCTGATACGCTGCATCTTTTCCTCCCGATACCGAATACGACGCGCATTGGGCACAGGCGGCGTGACCTCACGGTGACGCAATTGGGGATTTTTTCGCGCAAACGGCGGTGAAAAAGCGGCGGCGTTAACTACGGCACGTTCAACTCACGCGGTATTTTCTGAGAACCGCTTCGTCGACCTCGATGCCGAGGCCGGGACCATCGGGAACGCGCATGAAGCCGCCGGGCGCTTCGACCAGACTGCCGAGCGGGCTCGCTTCGAGATCGAGATAGAAGCGTTCGATCGGCGGCCGTTCCGGCACGCTTGCAGCAAAGTGAATGGTCGCGATCAGGCCGGGGCCGAAATACGGCGAATGCGGCGCAAGCTTGGTTCCTCGTTGACGCGCCAGCTCGGCGATTTGTCGTAATGCGCTGATGCCGCCGATCTTGGTGACGCTCGGCTGCACGTAATCGACACCGGCGGTGCCGATGAGCTGCGCGATGTCGGCGAGCGTGCCGGCATTTTCGCCGGCGGCCGTGGCAATGCCGCTCTCGGTCTTCAGCTTCGCCAAACCTGAATAGTCCTCCGGCGGCCAGAGCGGCTCTTCCAGCCAGAGCAGATTGCAGGGGCGCAATTGCCGCGCCATGGCGATGGCCTGTTCAAGATTCCATGCGCAACTGGCGTCGACCATCAATGCGGCGTCGGGACCGATAGCCTCGCGCGAGGCCGCGATTTCGGCGCCGCCGATCTCATGAAGCTTGATGAGGGTGTAACCGCGCTCGACCGCCTTCGCGCTGTTTTGCCTGACGACTTGCGCATTGCCGTAGCGCAGCAGGCTCGCATAGGTGGGCATGCGCTCCACCTTTTCCGTACCACCGAGCAGACGATAGAGCGGCTTGCCGGCCAGCTGTCCGGCAATATCCCACAGCGCGATGTCGAGCGCCGAAAGCGCAAAGCCGACCGGACCGTTGCGCGAACAATTGCGCTGCTTGTAGGCGATGTCGGCCATCAACGCCGCGATGTTGGCCGGATCGCGTCCGACCGCCAGCGGTGCGATGGCCTTTTCCACCGCCACTCTGGTGATGGCGCAAGCGGCTAGGCCAAAGCCTTCGCCCCAGCCGATGACGCCGTCGTCAGTCGTGACTTTGACGAACAGCGTTTCCATTTTTGCCCACTGCGCCGCCGCCGCATTCTGCGGCGAATTGCCGAAGTCGTAGGGCACGCTGATATGGAAGGGCTCGACGGCGGTGATTTTCATTTGGGGCCGCAACGTTTTTGGAAACGCTAGCCGAGTTCGGTGATCGCTTCGGGAAAACGGTGCAACCGTTCGCCCGGCCCATCCGGTCCGATCAGATAATTGTCGCACACCCACGACAGCACGTGGCCGCGGATATAGGTCGGATGCACGACGATATTCATGTCTTTCTGGATCGCCATCGGCTCGTCGTTGCGGATGAGCGGCCGCTCGACCAGATCGTAGCCCTGACCGTGGCAGTGCAGCCGCTTCTCTTCCGGCCGGCCGTTCTTGCGCATGAAATCGTTATAGGCCGCGAAAATATCCTTGCACGGTGCGCCGGGCTTGAGGAGCCCGAGATTGAATTCGCGTGCTTCGAGCGCGAAGGCGAACTCGTCCTTGATCTCCGCCGATGCCTTGCCGACCACGCAGGTGCGGCCGAGCTCGGTATACATACCGCCGGGGCCGGAATCCTCGACCAGGAGCGCGATGGTGTCGCCCTCCTTGATGATGCGGTCCTGGTAATGGCGCTGGCTGAACTGTGCCGGCTTGTCGGCGGGCATCGAGGCGCACAGGTAAATGCCGTTCTCGCTGCCGTGGCGCTGGCTGTAGCACTGCGCGATGGCGGCGATGTCCCGGTCGCGAAGTCCGGGCTCGACCGCGGCGAAAGCAGCACGCATGGCGCCGTCCTGCATGGCGGCCGCGCGCCGGATGAGATCCTGCTCCTCGGCGCTTTTAATCACTTTGATTTTGTCGACGACATCGGAGGCGTCGACGAAACGCGTGTTGGAGAAGCGGCCCTTCTGCAAAGTATCAACCAGCGCGAACGACATCTGCGCGGTGCCGACGAGGCCGATCGCGCCGCCGGCATAGGGCGCCAGTGCTTTTGCGGCGAGTTCGGCGTCGTAGCCCACGGTGTAATTGCAGGAAGCGAAGCTCGGCGTGGTGAGCCATTGCTTGACGCCGCGGCGCATGCCGTCGCTCTTGCCGTTGAGATCGTGGACGCCACCGAACGGGCCCTGGCTCACCAGCGTCATCAGGTCGTCGCGCGGGAACACGACGGTGAACGGATAGCCGTTGGTCGCCGGCAGGTCGGTGAAATATTTGACGCCGCCGCCCATATGGTCGTTGTTGTTCTGTATGAGCAGCACGTCGATCTTGTCGTGCTCCATGGCGGCGCGCACCGCCGCCCAGCGCCGTTCCAATTCGGCAGTCGAGATCGGCGTCTGCAGGCGTTCCGAAAGCTGCTCCATACCGCATTCTCCTAATGGGGCACCACGTTGATCATGCCGCCGATGTCGCCGGAGAGGAAGCTCCGCAAATTGGCTTCGACCGTCGGCAAGGCGTAATCGATGTAGACGTCGCAGAAGCCGCCCTGGTGCGTGGTGATGATGACGTTGTGCATCGCCCAGAACGGATGATCGGCCGGCAGCGGTTCCTCGTTGAACACATCAAGCGCGGCTCCGCCGATGCGACCGCCCTTGAGCGCCTCGACCAAGGCCGGTTCGTTGACCACCCCGCCGCGGGCCAGATTGATCAAAAAGCCCGTTGGCTTCATCGCCGCGAATATTTTGGCATCGATGCTGTTGCGTGTCGTTGCGGTCAATGGCGCCAGCAGCACGAAGAAGTCGAATTCGCCGACGACCTGTAAAAGCTCGTCGCGTGCATAGATGCGATCGAAGCCGGGGACGGAGCGGGGGGTCGAACTGACCCCGATCACGCGCATGCCGAACGCCTGGCATTTCGGCGCCAGCGCCTGGGCGATGGCGCCGACGCCGAAAATGCCGACCGTCTTGTTGTGCAGGAGTTGGGCCGGAAAGCGCCGCCATTGCCGTTCGTCTTGGGCCCGTACCGCGCTCGGCAGATCGCGGGCGAGCGCCAGCATGGCCGCAAGGGCCGCCTCCGATACTGGTGCGCCGTGGATGCCGCGGACATTGGTGACGATGACGTCCTTGCGCAGCGCGGCCTGGTCGATGAGGTTGTCGACGCCGGTGCCCAGCGTCTGAATCCACTTCAACGCGGCGGCCTCTTCCAAAACCTTGCCGGTGAGCATGGGCGTGAAGGTGACGAGCACGTCGGCCGTGGCGATGTGGGGCCCGACCTTGGAGTGATGATCGACCAGATTGATCGAAAGTTCGGGAAAGTGCGCACCTAGCCGGTCGCGGTACTGGTTGCGAACGGTCTCGGTCAGGCCGAGCAAAATGAGCAGATTGGTCATGCGGGGCAGTTCATGCAGAGGAGCGTACTTACGCCGCGGCGGCGCCATGAGACGGCCCATGTCACCGGCGGATTGCGAGTGCTTTATATCTTCTTGTGCGCAGCCGGAAGCTAGGTGTCGCGGAATGCGGCAGGCTCGGCTAAGCTGAAGCGAGGGAAGCGGTCTTCCAAGGAGCGAACGATGGCTATCGATCTGTCGGCAGTGAATTGGGTTTACGTCGGGTTGATGGCGGCTTTTGCCTTCGTTGCCGCCCTTCTCGGAAGCGTCATTTCGTTTCGGAATCGCGTCGGCGGCGCGCTGATTGCGGGCATCCTGTTCGCCGCGATGTATGTGGCGTGGAATTACTATCCGCACCCCCAGATCCAGCTTCCGATCGTCACCACTTACACCTATCCCGCGAGCGGTTGACCTTTACGCCGGTCCCGTTATTCGTAAGCTGGTGTCGCCGGGGGAAATGGAGCGGTCATGAACAAGGTCTATGCGGACGCGAAATCCGCGTTGGCCGGGGTGCTTAAGGACGGCATGACCATCATGGCCGGCGGCTTCGGCCTGTGCGGCATCCCCGAGTCCTTGATCCTCGCGATCCGCGATTCCGGGGTGAAAAATCTCACGGTCGTTTCCAACAATTGCGGCATCGACGGTGTCGGTCTCGGCGTCCTGCTCGACACCCGGCAGATCAAGAAGATGATCTCCTCCTATGTCGGGGAGAATAAAACCTTCATGCAGCAATTCCTGGCGAACGAGCTGGAGATCGAGTTCAATCCGCAGGGTACGCTGGCCGAGCGCATCCGCGCCGGCGGCGCCGGCATTCCGGCCTTCTTCACCAAGACCGGCGTCGGCACCAAGATCGCGGAAGGCAAGGCTGAGCAGGAATTCAACGGCGAGCGCTACATCATGGAGCGCGGGCTCGTCGCCGACTTGTCGATCGTGCATGCCTGGCTCGCCGACACCGAGGGCAACCTCGTCTACCGCAAGACGGCACGCAATTTTAATCCGCCGATGGCGACCGCCGGCAAAATCACCGTGGCCGAGGTCGAGAACCTCGTTGAGCCGCGCAAGATCGATCCCGATCACATCATTACGCCGGGGATCTATGTGCAGCGCATAGTCCACGCCCCCAATCAGAAAAAGCACATCGAACAGCGCACCGTGCGCAAGCGAGCATAATCATGCCTTGGACCCGCGATCAGATGGCGGAACGCGCCGCGAAAGAGTTGGAAGACGGCTTTTACGTCAATCTCGGCATCGGCATTCCCACCCTGGTGTCGAATTACATCCCGGATGGAATGAGCGTGCAATTGCAGTCCGAGAACGGCATGCTCGGCACCGGCCCGTTTCCATTCGAGGGCGAGGAAGACGCCGACCTTATCAATGCCGGCAAGCAGACCGTCACCGAGCTGCCGACCACGAGCTATTTCAATTCGGCCGACAGCTTCGCCATGATCCGCGGCGGCCATATCAATATCGCCATCCTCGGTGCCATGGAGGTCGCGGAAAACGGCGACCTCGCCAACTGGATGATCCCCGGCAAGATGGTCAAGGGCATGGGCGGCGCCATGGATCTGGTCGGCGGCGTCAAGAAAGTCGTCGTCGTCATGGAGCACTCGGCCAAGGGCGACTCCAAGCTCAAGAAGCGCTGCACGCTGCCGCTCACCGGCGCCGGCGTCGTCGATATGGTGATCACCGATCTCGGCGTTTTCACGCTTGATCGGCACGGCGGCGGGCTCACCCTGATCGAACTTGCGCCCGAGGTGACGCTCGACGAAATCAAGAAGAAGACCGACGCGGACTTTAAGGTCGCCAATACGCTCAAGCAGTAAAGCTGGCCCGGCGGCGAATTCGGTGCGCTAAGCCCTCGCCGACGATGCGGGGTGAAATTTGATCGCCGACAAGATGCCGAGCACCACGAAGATCAGGAGCGTGGCGCCCTGCGCCACCAGAAATGGCGGTTCCGACTGGGTCGGCGCCAGGTCATGCAGGCTCGGGATCTTCAAGAAGGCCTGAAACACGGCGACAAAGACGTCCAAATAAAGCGTAGCGGTGGCGGTGATGACGAAAATCCAGCGCCATGCACCCTTCAGGCCGAACCCATAAAGCGCGATCAGCGCGCCGGCCGCCAGCGCCAGCGTGAGGACGCCGATGGCGCGCGGCGGATCGAAGCCGAACGGCGCTAGTGGAAATCCGGTGAGGCTGGTCAGGGTCGCAAGCGTAAGGAACAAAATAGTCCATGCGCCGTGCGCGGTGTTGGTGATCAGTCCATAGATCACCATGAGGCCGACCGGAATCTCGATCAAGCTGAGCGTTACGTGGATAGCGAGCAAGGACATCGTGACCTCCGTCGAATTCCGCCGGTTAATCTCCGGTGATTGCAATCCGGATCGAGCTGTCCGGGATATCGCTGAACTCGACAGTAAGCGGTTGCGCCGCCAAAGCAAACTTCACGCTCTTGCGGATGCCTTCGCACCCGGTTGCGCCACTGAAGGCTGCGGATTTGACGAACTGGCCACCCTGAATGACGTCGATCCAGCCTTCAGACGATAAGGTGATCTTGTAGGTGCCGACCTGTGCCGGCGCCTGCGCCTGAATGAAGCCTGCAAAAGACGCCGGCTGTTTCGGCGCGCGTTCCGGCGGCATCGGCAATTTGGCGTCGGCGAATGGCACGAGCGTGACAGTCGTTGCGAAAGGCAAAGGCCACGCCGCGCGGGTGCCCGACGCAAGTTTCGGCAAATCCGTGCCGTTGAGCGTCGCGCGCTCTTTATCGAGCGGCCATTTGAATTTGTCGCAGCCGACCGGCTCTTGGGCCAGAGCCGGCATGACGATCGACAAGAAAAGGACAACGGCAGGGACGATTGTCGCGGCTCTCACGGCGATGCCTTTTGTTTGGAGCATGATCTTTTCCGAAAACTGGTTCCCACTTTTCGGGATCATGCTCTAATCAACCGCGATCATGACGTTCGAGGCCTTGATGACGGCGGTAGCGGTGCCGCCGACTTTCAGCCCGAGTTCTTCAACCGCTTCGTTGGTGATGGAAGAGGTGATGACCTGGCCCGGCGCGATCTCAAGACGTACATGCGCCGTGGTGGCACCCATTTTCACTTCCAATATTTTGCCCTTGAACTGATTTCGCGCACTGATCCTCATTGTGATGCCTCAATATTGCATGCGGCGCGGCGGAACCGCGCGAGCGGGTGCGTAATCCTTGTGGGAGCGACAATTGCGGAATCGCATTCCGTAACGCAGCGATACGCTTACGGCGTATCGCGATCGGCACTATAGCAAATGCCGCTGCGGATGGCGTTCTGGGAGCCCGCTTCGGAGGGCCTGGTTCGGACACGGTGCGGCCAATGCGCTTGCGCGAAGGCGTCGTTCAAGGGCAATTTGACCCCCGGGCCGGCCCGGTCCCCTTGGGGAGACACCTAAGACTCTGAGGAAATAAGCGAATTTCACTCTAGACCGTGTGCGCCGCGGCATCAAAATAGGCTCACCCGCATTTGAACCTGCCCGCCGCAAGGCGCGACCAATTCCATGAGCCGACCTAATGGCGATGCAAGCACCGGCAGATGAAGCGCTGATCGGGCGGATCGCACGGGGTGACCGGCTGGCGATGCAGGTGCTATTCGCGCGGCACCACGTGCGTATCTATCGTTTTGTGCTGCGTCTGTTGCGCGACGAAATGGCGGCGGAAGACGTTATCAGCGACGTGTTTCTGGACGTGTGGCGGCAAGCGAACCGCTTTGAGGGCAGAAGCGCCGTTTCGACCTGGCTCATCGCGATCGCGCGCTTCAAGGCGCTGTCGCTGTTGCGTAAGCGGCGTGAGGACGGACTCGACGACGAGATGGCGGAAGCGATCGAGGAACCATCGGATGATCCGGAAATTGCCGTCCAGAAGCAGAATAAGGGCGAAAAATTGCGAAGCTGTCTTGGCGCACTTTCCCCTGAGCACCGTGAGATCATCGATCTCGTCTACTATCACGAGAAATCAGTGGAGGAAGTCGCTCAGATCGTCGGAATTCCCGAGAACACGGTGAAGACGCGCATGTTCTACGCGCGCAAGAAGCTGGGAGAGTTGTGCAAGACGGCGGGTATTGATCGAGGTTGGCCATGACGCTGAGCGACGCAGCGCGCGACACCGAGCCTACCGAACTGGAGGCTCTTCTGCCCTGGTATGTGGCCGGTCATCTGCGCCGGCGCGATCGGCTGCGCGTCGAAGGTGCGCTGCGCAGCGATAACGAGCTGGCGCGCCAGGCCGAACTGGTGCGCGAAGAATTCGCCGAAACCATTCATCTCAACGAAACGCTCGGCGCGCCGCCGCCGCGCGTGCTGGACCGGCTGATGGCATCGATCGATGCCGAGGCGGATGCCGCGCGCAAGCGCGCGCCCGGAGCCGCCGCCGGATGGCTGACCGGCTTCTTTGCCAATCTTTCGCCGCGCACCATGGCGGTGGCCGCGTCATTTGCCACCCTGGCAATCGCGTTGCAGGCGTTCATGCTGGTGGACATTTTCACCAAGCCGGAAAGCGGCATCTCCGACTACGGATTGAGCCCCACACACCGTGGCGGCACCTTCGCGATGGTCAGCTTCGCGCGGCAGGCAAGCGCCGGCGAGATCACCAATTTCCTGCAAAACTATCAGGCCACATTGGTCGACGGCCCGACGCCCGGCGGCTTTTATCGGGTGCGGCTGGCGATGACCAATCTTGCCAAAGAGGAAGTTGGCCGCGTCATCGCGCGGATGCGTCAGGAACGCATCGTCGCGTCTGCCGAGCCGAGCGAATAAGCGCGCCTCAAGCCTGTCGCCGAAATTGCAATCCGGCAATCCGCGCTCCTGGCCTATCCCTCTGTAGGCGCAACGATTTTCCTGATTGAACCTTTATCACCGGCGGATCGACGAATATACGGTGGCGCCTAGAGCTGCCATCGGCGGGCTTCTTCCCCTGACGCCAGCGCCGATTTTTCAGACCCGCCCGGTCTCGTCCCCACCGGGCGGGTCATCTATTTAGAAACTCGATTGAAAAGTGGCGCCGGCGGCGCACGCGGTCCCCTTTACGGGCGCGCCGAACATGCAGAAGATACCGCCGTGGGGGACAGTTGTGAGTGGCGACGCCGTTCTCGAAACGGAAGACCTGACCAAGGATTTTGCCGGATTTGTCGCGGTACGCTCGGTCAATCTGCGCGTCACGCGCGGCAGCATTCACGCCATGATCGGTCCGAACGGCGCCGGCAAAACCACCTGCTTTAATCTGTTGAGTAAGTTCTTAAGCCCGACGCGCGGCCGTATCGTCTTTGACGGCCGCGACATCACCGCGCTGAATCCTGCGGACGTGGCGCGGCTTGGGCTGGTGCGCTCATTCCAGATCTCGGCGGTATTCCCTCACCTCACCGTGATCGAGAACGTGCGCATCGCCTTGCAAAGGAGCCGCGGCGACTCGTTCGATTTCTGGCGATCAAAGCGCGTCCTGCACGCGCTCGATGAGCGCGCCCTGGCGCTCATTGGCGATGTCGGTCTCGCCTCCCATGCCAATGCGCTTGCGATCGAGCTGCCCTATGGCCACAAACGCGCGCTCGAGCTTGCGACTACGCTGGCGCTCGATCCAAAGCTTTTGCTGCTCGACGAGCCGACATCCGGCATGGGCCACGACGACATCCGCCGCATCTGCGCCCTGATCAAATCGGTCGCCGCCACGCGCACGGTGCTGATGGTCGAGCACAATCTCAGCGTGGTCGCCGACCTGTGCGACCGCATCACCGTGCTGACCCGCGGCCAGGTGCTGGCGGAGGGCGACTACAAAACGGTGTCGGCCGATCCGGCGGTGCGCGAAGCGTATCTCGGGACCGGCCATGAGTGAGAAAGGCCTGCCCGAAACGCGCGCGCTGCTGGCAGTGAAAGGGCTCGAAGCCTGGTATGGCGAGTCGCACATCCTCCACGGCGTGACTTTCGAGGTGCAGGCGGGCGAGGTCGTGACGCTGCTCGGCCGCAACGGCGCCGGCAAGACCACCACGCTCAAATCGATCATAGGCATCGTCGGCCAGCGCAGCGGCTCGGTGCGCTTCGAAGGCCGTGAGCTGATCGGCATGACCTCGGACGCGATCGCGCGCACTGGCGTTGCCTTCTGTCCGGAGGAACGCGGCATTTTCTCAACTCTCGACGTGCGGGAAAATCTGCTGCTGCCGCCTCAGGTGCGCCCGGGCGGGCTCGATCTCGACCGGATTTTTGCGCTGTTTCCGAACCTGCGGGAGCGCCTCACCAGTCAGGGCACCATGCTCTCCGGCGGCGAGCAGCAGATGCTGGCGATCGCGCGGATCCTGCGCACCGGCGCCCGCTTGCTGCTGCTCGACGAGCCGACCGAGGGCCTGGCGCCCGTCATCATCCAGCAGATCCGCCAGACCATCGGCGTGCTCAAAGCGCAGGGCTTTACGGTTCTCCTGGTCGAGCAGAATTTTCAATTCGCCGCCACGGTCGCCGACCGGCACTACGTCATGGAACACGGCCGCATCGTCGACGAATTCTCGACCCCCGAACTAAAGGCCAATATGGATAAACTGCACGAATACCTCGGAGTTTGATAAGATCGAAGCGGGCCTCAAGCCCCACCAAGGGAGGACTTTATGAGATTTGCAGCCAGTGCGGCATTTGCCGCCGCGGCGTTGCTGGCGACGGCGGCGCAAGCACAGACCAACGTCAAGATCGGGGTGATGAGCGATATGTCGGGCCTCTATGCCGACCTCGGCGGCCCCGGCTCGGTTGTCGCCGCCAAACTGGCGGTGCAGGATTTCAACCCCGCCGCTCATGGCCTCAAGGTCGACATCGTCACCGGCGACATGCAGAACAAGCCCGACGTCGGCTCCAATCTCGCGCGGCAATGGTTTGATGTCGACGGCGTCGACATGATTGTCGACGTGCCGAATTCCGGCGTGGCGCTCGCGGTGAACGAGGTGGCGCGGGAAAAGAACAAGGTATTCCTGGTTTCAGGTGCGGCCTCCTCCGATCTTACCGGACCGAAATGCTCGCCGGATACCATCCACTGGACCTACGACACCTGGATGCTGGCCAACGGCACCGGCAAGGCATTGGTGAAGACCGGCGGCGATACCTGGTTCTTTCTCACCTCGGATTATGCCTTCGGTCACGCGCTGGAACGCGACACGACCGCGGTGGTTCTCGCCAATGGTGGCAAGGTGCTCGGCGCCGTGGCCCATCCGCTGAACACCAGCGACTTCTCGTCCTTCCTGCTGCAGGCCCAGCAATCCAAAGCGAAGATCATCGGGCTCGCCAATGCCGGCGGCGACACCATCAATGCAATCAAGCAGGGCGCCGAATTCGGTATCACGGCAGGCGGTCAGCAGTTTGCCGGACTGCTTGTGTTTATCAGCGACGTGAATTCGCTCGGTTTGAAGACGGCGCAGGGACTGGTCCTGACCTCCACCTGGTATTGGGACATGACGGATGCCAACCGCGCCTGGACCAAGCGCTGGCAAGCCGAACAGCCGGGTAAGTTCCCGACCATGGTGCAGGCCGGCGTCTATTCCGCGGTCACACATTACCTGAAGGCCGTAGCCGCGCTTAAAAACGCCGACGATGGCAAAGCCGTTGTCGCCAAGATGAAGGAACTACCGGTCAACGATCCGCTGTTCGGCCAGGGCACCGTCCGGGCCGACGGCCGCAATATCCACCCGGCCTATCTCTTTGAGGTGAAGAAGCCCGAAGAGTCGAAATATCCGGGCGACGTCTACAAACTGCGCGCCACCATTCCGGCGGAGCAGGCGTTCCGGCCGCTCGCGGATGGCCACTGCCCGATGATCAGCAGCAACTGAGGCAATTCGTTTCCCTCCCCCTGAAATGGGGGAGGGTGGAGTGCGTATGTTCGAAATCTTCGGCATCCCGTCGCAGGCGCTGTTTGGGCAATTGCTGCTCGGCCTGATCAACGGCTCGTTTTACGCGCTCCTGAGCCTGGGTCTTGCCGTCATCTTCGGCATGCTCAACATCATCAATTTCACCCACGGCGCGCAGTACATGATGGGCGCGTTCACCGCCTATCTCCTGTTGCAATATCTGGGCATCAATTATTGGGTCGCTCTCGTCGTCGTTCCGATCCTGGTTGGCGCCACCGGCATCCTGATCGAGCGGCTGTTCCTGCAGCGCCTGCGGGATCTCGATCACCTCTATGGGCTTATTCTTACCTTCGGTCTGGCGCTGATCATCGAGGGTCTGTTCCGCAATTATTACGGCTCCTCGGGGCAGCCCTATGAGGTGCCCGACGCGCTGCAAGGCGGGCACAATCTCGGCTTCATGTTCCTGCCCAATTACCGCGCCTGGGTGATCGCATTCTCACTCGTCGTGTGTTTTGCCACCTGGTTTGCGATCGAGCGCACTCGGCTTGGCTCCTATCTGCGTGCGGCGACGGAAAATCCGACACTGGTTCGCGCCTTCGGCATCAACGTGCCGCGCATGGTGATGCTGACCTATGGTTTCGGCGTCGGGCTTGCGGCGCTTGCCGGCGTCATGGCGGCGCCGATCTATAATGTCTCGCCGCAGATGGGGTCCGATCTCATCATCGTGGTGTTCGCGGTGGTGGTCATCGGCGGCATGGGCTCGATCATGGGCGCGATCGTCACCGGTTTCACGCTCGGCATCGTTGAGGGACTGACCAAGGTGTTTTTTCCGGAAGCGTCGAACACGGTGATCTTCGCCATCATGATTGTTGTGCTGCTCATCCGGCCGGCCGGCATGTTCGGGCGGAGGGCGTGATGGCGTTGACTGCCGCTGCGGGCGGGACGCAAATTCGCCGCGACAGTGCCTGGAGCGAGGCGGTCGCGGCGGTGGTCCTGGTCGTGTTCCTGGTCGCGGCGCCATTCGTGCTCTATCCGATCTTTGTCATGAAGGCGCTGTGCTTTGCGCTGTTCGCCTGCGCCTTCAATCTTCTGATCGGCTATGTCGGGCTGGTCTCGTTTGGTCACGCGCTTTATTTCGGCTGGGCGAGTTATCTGTGCGCTTATGCCGCCAAATCCTGGGGCCTGCAGCCGGAGTTTGCGGTGCTGATCGGCACGGCGACGGCCGCGGTGCTCGGTATCATTGCCGGCGCCGTCGCCATTCGCCGCCAAGGCATTTATTTCGCCATGATCACGCTGGCGCTGGCGCAAATGATGTATCTGGTCGCGCTACGCGTAAAGCTGACCGGCGGTGAGGACGGCATTCAGGCGGTGCCGCGCGGATATCTGTTCGGCGTGTTCGATCTCAACAACGAAATGACCATGTACGTGTTCGTTCTCATCGTCGTGCTCGCCGCGCTGTTCCTGATCTATCGCGTCATCAATTCGCCGTTCGGCGAAGTGCTCAAGGCGATCCGCGAGAACGAGCAGCGCACCATCTCGCTCGGCTACAACACCGACCGCTACAAGCTCGTCGCTTTCGTGCTCTCGGCCACGCTCGCCGGGCTCGCCGGATCGCTGAAGGCTTTGCTGTTTCAGCTCGCTTCGCTGACCGATGTGCATTGGAACATGTCCGGCGAGGTGGTGCTAATGACGCTCGTCGGCGGGCTCGGCACTATGTTCGGCCCCATCGTCGGGGCCTTCTTCATTATCGCGCTGGAAAATTATCTGGCGCCGCTCGGCCAATGGGTGCTGGTGATCCAGGGCGGGATCTTTGTCGCCTGCGTTCTGGTGTTCCGGCGCGGCATCGTCGGTGAGCTAGCCAATGTCTTGCGGGTCAAGCTGTGACCGCCCGGCCGAAGTCCGATCAAATCGAGAGGAGAGATTCATGAGTGCGGAAGCGCGATTGAAGGAGCTTGGCATTGTGCTGCCGCCGGTGCCCAAACCGGTTGCCAACTATCTGCCCTATCGGCTCGTGGGGAACGTCTTGTACCTGTCCGGCCAGGGCCCGCGCGACGAAAAAGGCACCAATCTGACCGGCAAGCTCGGTGCCGAGATCGACATCGCGGAGGGCTACCGGCGCGCCCGGTTTGTCGGCCTCGGGCTCCTTGCCGCCATGCGCGATGCGCTGGGTTCGCTCGACCGCGTCGACTTCGTCGTCAAGCTCCTTGGCATGGTCAATGCCGTGCCGGATTTCAACGACTCGCCGAAGGTCATCAATGGCTGCTCCGATCTGTTCGTCGAGGTATTCGGCGACGCCGGCCGCCATGCTCGCTCCGCCGTCGGCAACGTGATGCTGCCCAATCAGATCTCGGTCGAGATCGAGGCTATCGTCGCCGTCAAGCCGTGACCGCCGAATCAGTTTTGCCCGATCTTATCCACAAAGTGAAAGTCAAGAATTGCGTCGTTGCGGCGCCACATTCATTTTGATTGCCGAATCAGAAGCGCACGCCGAATAATTCAGAAGCGCCGATTGCAAAGGCGCTTTTGATTTTGCGCTTTTGGCCTTTTTCCATGTCGGAGCGGCGGCAAGGTCCGTACGACAGTATCGCGCGCAGATGGCTCGCCTTGGTCGAGCGTCGGCAAGAGCACTTCCTTGATCTTTGCGATACCGGGCGCTGGCAGCATTATTACACGCACGCGGAGTTCTTGGACGAAATGCGCAAGGTGCTGCGCGTGCGCGACCAGTGGGCGGCGATCGCCGGCCTGCCGCTGAGCGAACAGGCGCAGCCGCTCCCGGTGTCCCGCCCGCGAACCAATTCAAGTGCCGCTTTGCTTCTGGACCTTGCATGAGTGCATTGCGCAAACACCGGCGTGCTTTGCCGTCGGGACACTAGACTTTCCGGCTCCCGACGCGTTATCCACAGCCCTGAACCGTAATCGCGGAATGTGCCGATTGCGCTCATATCGCTGATTCTTGTCTCCCTCAAACACCATGTGACCATCGATGCCGAGCGCTTTGTTCTCGCCCATAAAACTCGCCGATCTGACACTTGCGAACCGCGTCGTCGTGGCGCCGATGTGCCAATACAGCGCCGACGACGGCGTCGGCAACGACTGGCACATGACGCATCTCGGCATGCTGTCGAATTCCGGCGCCGGGCTCCTGGTCATCGAGGCGACCCATGTCGAGCGGCGCGGCCGCATCACCCATGGCTGCCTCGGGATCTATTCCGACGCCAGCGAGGCGGCTCTCGAACGGATCGTCTACCACTGCCACCATATCGGCAACGCCAAGGTCGGTATTCAGCTCGCCCATGCCGGGCGCAAGGCATCCTCGCAGCGCCCCTGGGAGGGCGCCAAGGCGCTCTCCGATGCCGAAGACGCCTGGCCGACGATCGGCCCCTCGGCGGTGCCGTTCGGGCCGGGCTGGCATACGCCTCGCGCCATGAACGAGGACGACATGGCCCATGTCACCGCGGCCTTCACCGACGCGGCGAAGCGCGCGCTGCGGGTCGGCTTCGACGCCATCGAGCTGCACTTCGCGCACGGTTATCTGCTGCACAGCTTCGTTTCGCCGCTGTCGAACAAGCGCAATGACGCTTACGGCGGCTCGTTCGAGGGCCGCATGCGGTTTCCGCTTGAAGTGGTGAATTCCGTCCGCGCCGCGGTGCCGCGCAACATTCCGCTCGGCGCCCGGATTACCGGCACCGACTGGGTGGAGGGTGGCCTCACCGCGGACGATGCGGTCGCCATGGGCAAGGCGCTCAAGACGGTCGGGCTCGATTATGTCGATATTTCCTCGGCCAACATTACGCCGGACAGCCGGTGGCCGAGCGATCCGGGCTTCAACGTTCCGATTGCGGAACGGGTGAAGCGCGAGTGCGGTATTCCGGTGCGCGCGGTCGGCATGATCACGACCGCGAAACAGGCCGAGGCGATCGTCGCCGAGGGTAAGGCGGACATGATTGCGATGGCACGCGCCTTCCTCGACGATCCGCATTGGGCCTGGCATGCGGCGCAGACGCTCGGCGCCGAGGTGCCCCGCCCGAAACAGTATGCGCGCACGGCGCCGAAGCTATGGCCGGGCGCGGCCCTGGGCGGCTGACGGCGGCACCGGTCCATAGCGGCTGGCGAGCCGGTCTGGCTTGACGCCGAAGTAATAGGCGAGCCGCAGCCGCCACATCAAAAGGATGGTGCGCAGTACGCCGTGGTGCTCCCAGCGCCGGCCGGATGTGATCACCGGCGTTGCGATGCAGAACGGCCGGCACAACGCTTTAAGCCGGTGCGAAATCGCGATGTCCTCCATCAGCGCCAGGTCGGGAAAGCCGCCGACGGCCAAAAATGCCGCGCGGCGAACGAAGATCGCCTGATCGCCGGTCGCGATGCCGGTGAGCCGGGAGCGCCAATTGATCATGCGGGCGACAACGGCAAGCAGTGGATGCCGGCCGGCAATGCGTAGATCGAAGCGGCCCCATTGGCGAAGCGTCAGCGCTTCCGCGATCAGGCGGTCGGCATTGTCGGGCAGCGCTGTATCGGCGTGGAGGAAGAGCAGCGCATCGCCGCTGCCGAGCGCCGCGCCGGCATTCATCGGTGCGCCGCGGCCGCGCGGCGCGGCGATGACCCGGTCGGCCAGCGGTTGCGCCAGGCGGCGCGTAGCGTCGCTCGATCCGCCGTCGACCACGATCACCTCGGCGCCGCGGGCGCGCACCGGCGCAAGCGCCCGCAATGCGCCAACGATGATTGCCGCCTCGTCGAGCACCGGAAGCACGATGGTGAGCCGACGCATGGGTCCTCAGTGGTGGACTCGGAGCGGTTACAGTCTAGAAACTCGCATAGGAACGTGAAACCCAAAAGACCTGCAGTCGCTGACGCAATATGACGAACCCGATCCTGGTCGAAGTCACGCGTGGCCCGCTGGTGGAGAGCCGCCATCGCGCCGCTGTCGCGGTGGCCGACGCCGACGGCGCCACCGTGCTTGCGCTTGGTGACGTGGCGATACCGATATTTCCGCGTTCGGCGATCAAGGCGTTGCAAGCCTTGCTGCTGGTGGAGGACGGCGCCGCCGAACGTTACCAGTTCGGCGATGAGGAGCTTGCGCTCGCTTGTGCCTCCCATAGCGGCGAGCCGGGGCATGTCGCCGTCGTCAAGCGCATGCTGGGCAAGGCCGGTCTCGACCCTTCCGCGCTGCGCTGCGGCACCCATTGGCCGATTTCGCAGGACGCCGCGGCCGCATTGGCGCGAACCGGCGCGCCATCGGCGCTGCACAACAATTGCTCCGGCAAGCACGCGGGTTTTCTCTGCCTTGCTTGCGCGATGGGTATCGGTCACGCCGATTATTTTCGCCCGGAGCATCCGGTGCAGCAGGAAGTGCGTGCGGTGTTGGAAGATTTTACCGGAACCATTCTGGCGCAAGACGTTTGCGCTATCGACGGCTGTTCAGTTCCGACCTGGGCCGTGCCGCTCAAGAATCTCGCGCAAGGATTTGCCAAATTCGGCACCGGACAAGGCGTTTCGCGAAAACGCGCGGAGGCTGCCGCGCGCTTGCGCCAGGCTTGCGCGGCAAAGCCGTGGTTTGTCGCCGGCACCGGGCGGTTCTGTACTGAGATCATGCAGCTGTTCGGCCAGCGGGTTTTCGTGAAAACCGGCGCCGAAGGGGTTTATTGCGGCGCGCTGCCGGGGCAGGGGCTCGGCATTGCAATCAAATGCGACGATGGCGCAGGCCGCGCGGCGTCAGCGATCATGGCGGCAATGATCGCACGCTTTCTGCCGCTTGCCGACGCCGAGCGCGTGGCGCTTGAGCCTTACATTGCGCCGAGCTTACGCAATTGGAACGGTATCGAGGTTGGCAGGATAAGGGTGACGGAGGATTTAGCGCAACGAACTTAGCGCACGCTGTTGCCGCCGATCGACAATTGCGCGTAGCGCTCACCGCCCTGCTGACTGAGGTCGCTGGCGACGAGCTTGGTCCACTCCATGCCGACGATGGCGCCGAGCCGCGCGCCGGAGATCAGGTTATTGGTGATCACGGCCGTGCCGGCGCCGGGTGCGACGGAAACCGCGATGCCGTAATCCGCATCGCGCACCATGTTGGCGGTGACGCAGACGTCGCGCAAATACTCGCCCCAGCCGGCGTGGATACCCGGACCCTCGACGTTTTCGATGACATTGCCGCTCACCACGGTGTCGGCCTCGACGCTGATGCCCATCGCGGCATCGTCGGCCGGATTGTTGCCGGCGGGACGGCCGCGCTTGAGATTGCGGATCAGGTTGCCTTGCACCACGGCGAGCCGGCCGCCCTGGTCGAGGTTCGCCACACCGACGCCGACCGCCGCGCCGTCGACGATATTGTTGGCGATCACTGCGCCGTGGAAACCGAACTCGACAAACAGCGCGACCTCGCCCAGGCCGCTGCAGGTATTGCCGGCGATCTGGAGATTGGATGCCGTGTTGCCACGCACCGCCGAATAGGCCGCATTGCGGATGCGGTTGCCGCGCACGATGACGTTGTCGGCGCGGAACGCGAAGATTGCGTTACCCCACTGTCCGGAACCGCCCTTTTTGTTGGCGGTGTCTTCGATGCGGTTGTCGACAACGAGCGTGCCGTCGTCGCCGGGTCTATCCCGCCAGACCATGATACCGCCATTGCCGGCGCCGCGCACGGTGTTGCCGGTGATGCGCAGACCCGCGGCGTTGTTGGAAAATAGCGCGTACTCGGCGGCCGCCGCGATGGTGCTTCCCGTCACCTCGCCGGCCACGCTTTCGAGCGTGATGCCGTTGCCCCCGGCATTGACGATTTCGCAGTCGGTGATGCGTATGGCACGGCCTTGCGCCAAATGGACAAGCCCTTGGCCGTCCGCCAGCGGGATATTGCCGCCGTCGAGGATAAGACCGCTGAGACTGACGTGGTCGCTGCCGCTCGACGACAGGAGCGAGGGTCCTCCGGCAAAGACGAGTTGGGTCGTTCCGGCGACGCCGGCGATGGCGGTATAGGACGGCAGTTGCAGTGCGCCGGCGCGGTAGATTCCGGCCGGCAGCCGCAATACGGCGCCTGCCGCCGCGGCGCGCGCGATGGCGCGCTGCAAAGCCGCCGACTGATCGAGCTGCGCATTGGGGCGAACGCCAAGCGAAGTGGCGTCGATCTCGGCGCGCGGGATTGTCTCACCGTCGCGCGCCAGCGCCGGCGTTGCGGCGCCTGCCGAGGCGGCGCCCGCAAAGGCCGCAAACAGGCGGCGGCGATCCATGGTCATAGACAAGACTCCTGACGCGACCCTCATGCATCAAATGATGTGCCAGGCCGTTGTTTCAGCGTGGGACAGCCGGCCGTTTTCGCGGGCAGGGTTAATGGCGGCTTGCGGCGAAGTTCACTTTGCCAGCATGCCGGCGATGTCCTCGGCCGCCGTCGCCGGCGCCAGGCGCCCCGCCGCGACGTCGGCCTCGATCCGCGGCAATGCCGCTTTGAGCGCGCGATCGGAGCGCAACGGCTCGAACAGACGTTCTTCGAGCATGGTCCACATCCATTTGACCTGCTGCTCGCCGCGCCGCGCCGCAAGCTCGCCGGAAGCGGTCAGCTTTTGGCGATGGTCGAGAACATGCGCCCACAGCGCCTCGATGCCGTCGCCTTTGAGCGCCGAGCAGGTAATGACCGGCGGCGACCAGTTCGGCGAACGTGGCAACAGGATGTGCAAGGCCGCGCCATATTGGGCTGCGGCCAGCTTGGCGCGAGGCAGATTGTCGCCGTCGGCCTTGTTGACCACGATCATGTCGGCGAGCTCGACCACGCCCTTCTTGAGCGCCTGCAATTCGTCGCCGGCGCCGGGCAGCGCCATCACCAGGAAAAAGTCGGTCATGTCGGAAACCGCGATCTCCGACTGGCCGACGCCGACGGTTTCGACCAGCACCACGTCGTAGCCCGCGGCCTCGCAGAGCAGCATCGTTTCGCGCGTTTTAGCGGCGACCCCGCCGAGCGTGCCAGAGGACGGCGAGGGGCGGATGAAGGCATTGGGGTCGTTGGCAAGCTGCGCCATGCGCGTCTTGTCGGCGAGGATCGATCCGCCGGTGCGCCGCGACGACGGATCGACGGCAAGCACCGCGACTTTGCGGCCTTGCCGGGTGAGCATAGTGCCCAGCGCGTCGATCATGGTCGACTTGCCGACGCCGGGCGCACCGGTGATGCCGACGCGCACCGCTTTGCCGGTGTCGGCCAGCAGCGCCTGAGTGAGCGCTGCGGCGGTGCGCCGGTGGTCGGCGCGCTTACTTTCGATCAGCGTGATGGCGCGCGACAGCACGTTGCGCCCGCCGGCGCAGATGTCGCGCGCGAGCCGTTCGACGTCAGGGAGCGGGGAGGGCGAGGCCATACGGTGACTTATTCTAGCGGTCGGCCATCAGCACAGCGAGCCCGCCGCTGGAATGCGGCTTGGCGGCGGTCGCGCGGGCAAAGGCCATTACCGCATCGCGGGTCGTCACGCGGCAGGCGGCATCGGGCTCCTTGCCGCAGAATTTCGCCCGCGTTGCGTCGTCGGCGTCGGCCTCGTCGATGGCGATGAGCAGAAAGGTGCCATCGGCGAGTTTGTGGGCAAGGGCATATTCGACCGGTTTGTCCGGCCGCAGGCTTTGCACCAGTAAATCGCCGCCCTCGAAGGTATGCAGCGTGAATGCGCCGATATCGCGGGCATCGCCGCGAACCGGCACATAGCGGTCGCCGCGCCAGGCAAAGGTTTCAGCCGTGGGTTCGCGCGCCGCGCCGTCGCGCAATACGTAAAATTGGAAGTGTGGCCGTGCGCCGACAAACTGTTGCCCGTCGGTCAGGAGCGGCTGTGCCGCGTCGATACAGCCGGAGAGCGCGGTGAGACTCGTGAGAGCAATAATTTTTGCTGTATTCATCATCGCAACATCCTACACCGCGGGACATGTTTTGGCGTCGTAATTTAGTGATTTGCAACCACAGCGGCGGGAAGAATTTTTTCGCGGCGGGAATAGCTGCATTTCCAATTGACATCACAGGTCCGCCCGACGGACGCCAAGATTGATCTTTGAAAGACCCCGCCATCGCCGAATTGGGGCCGCATCGCGCCAGTGACATCGCGCCGCCGGAAAGGACTCTGGTGGCGTCGTCTGTCCACCTTCAGCAGGGAGTCGATCGATGAACTGGGATCAGATTCAAGGCAACTGGATGCTGTTCAAGGACAAGGTCCGCAACAACTGGGTCAAGCTCACCGATGAGGATCTCACGCGCATCGGTGGCCGCCGCAAGGAACTGGTCGGCCGCCTGCAGGCGCGCTATGGCTTTGCCAAGGCCGAAGCCGAGCGCGAGATCGAAGCCTGGATCAAGTCGCAGCGCCAGGCGGCGTAAGCACTACGGCAAAACCGCAAACGCGCGCGCCGGAAAGCCGAGGCCGTTTTCCACTTTCGGCCAGGTGACGACGATCATCGCGCCGGTCGCCGGCACTTTGTCGAGATTGGCCATGACCTCGATCTGATAATGGCCGTGCTGGAGGATCCAGGTTTCGGAATCCATCTTGTCGGTCGTGTCGGTGTCCATCGCCTCATGGCCGGTCGCGGTCACGCCGCGCTGCTTGTAGAGATATTTGATGGTTTCGAACGCCCAGGCGGGAAACGGCTGGCGTTTGAAACGCTCGGGATTGGAGTCCCAGTCCTTGTACATATCGGTGCGCAGCGCGGCGAAGGCGCCCGCCGGCACGCGGCCATGCTGGCGTTCCCAGGCCTTGAGATCGGCGATCGAAAAGGCGTGGTTCGGATCCTTGGCGAGGTAAGGCGTATCGTCGAGCACGACCAGCCGCAAAATCATCTGCTTGAGCGGGATCTTGTCCATGGTGATGCCGTCTTGCGCAAAATGCGCCGGCGGATCGACGTGGGTGCCGTACTGGCCGACCATCTGGTAATAGGTGGCGCGAAACTCATCCTTGGGAATGGTGTAGGGCTCGCCGGTTTTAGGATCGGCGGCAGGCGAGAATTTGGCCTGGCCAAAGCCCGCCCAGACCGGCGTCTCAGGCCCGAATGAGTGGGTGAGATCGACAAACTGTTTGGCGGCGATGATGCGATAGGCGCGCTCGAGGTCGGATTCGGCACGTGCCGGCGTGATGACGGTCCCGACGGCGCACAGAATTCCGGTCAGCAGCAAGGCTGCGTGGGTAAAGATGGGACGAGCCATCGGCTCCTCCTGTTGAGTGTCAGCTTTGATTGTTCGGCAGCGGGATGAACTCGGCGGTGTCGCCGGGAACAAGATCGAAGCGGCCTGCCTTCCAATCGGCCTTGGCGGCTTCGATGCGGTCCTTGCGCGAGGAAACGAAATTCCACCAGATGTGGCGCGGCCCGTCCATGGCGGCGCCGCCGACCACGACGAGATGGGCATCGCTCACCGCCTTCACCTCGATAGGGTCGCCGGGCTTGAGCACTAAGAGCCGTTCCGGTCCATGGCGGTCGCCGGCAATATTGATCTCGCCGGCAATGACGTAGAGGGCGCGCTCCTCGTAGACGGTGTCGAGCGGCAGGCTCGTGCCGGCTTTGAGATGGGCCTGCGCGAATATGGTGTCCCACGACGTCACGACCGGCGAGCGCAAGCCATGCATGGCGCCGGCGATGACGCGGAGCGTCATGCCGTCCTCGCGAAGTTCGGGGATATCGGCGGCGGCGGTATGGGCGAAAGCCGGCGCCGTCTCCTCGTTCTTGAGCGGCAACGCGACCCACAATTGCAGGCCATGCAGCGGCTCGCCGCCGTCGCGGTGGTCCGGCGCAGTGCGCTCGGAATGTACGATGCCGCGGCCGGCTGTCATCAGATTGACCGCGCCGGGCCGGATCGGCATGGCGCTGCCAAGACTGTCGCGATGCACGATCTCGCCGTCGAACAGATAGGTCACCGTGGCAAGCCCGATATGCGGGTGCGGCCGCACGTCCATGCCGTCGCCGGTTTTGAAAACCGCCGGCCCGAAATGGTCGAAGAAGATGAACGGCCCGACCATGCGCGAGCGTGCCGACGGCAGCGCGCGGTGCACCTGGAAGCCGCCGAGATCAACCGAGCGCGGCACGATCACCTGAGCGATGGCGTCGCTCGATCGGGCGTCGCCGAAGGCGGGGTCTTTGGCCGGGAAAAAGCTCATGGCGCACGACGGACGATGAAACGCTGACGATGGGCGGGCAGCTTACATCCGTCCTCCGTCGTCTGTCCTGCGCCGTGCTTCACTTTGGCGTGCGCGCCCTTGCCACCAGGTCCGCGATAAAGCGCGGCTGGGCGAAGGCAGCGACATGGACCTCGGGCGTCCAATACATGGTCTTAAAACCGCCGGCCTTGCGGTAGCGCTGGGCGATGGTTTTCACGGGATGCCGCCGTATCTGCTTATTGTCGGTTGCGATCCCCATGGCCATGTGGCCGCCGATATAGACCGGGATCGCGGCGACATAGCAGGTCGCATCCGCGAACAATTTGCGGAATTTTGACATGGTCGAGGTCAGCTCGTTCTTCTGGAAGAACGGCACGCCGTTCTGGGTCACCAGCACACCGCCTTTTTTCATGCAGCGCCGGCAGCCGGCGTAGAATTTCTCGCCGAAGAGGATCTTCCCCGGTCCGATCGGATCGGTCGAATCCACGATAATGGCGTCGAAGCGGCGATCGGTCTTGACGACGAACTTGGCGCCGTCGTCGATCACGGACGTGAAGCGCTTGTCGGCAAAGACCGGCTTGGTGAATTCCGGGAAATGCTCCTTGGCGAATTCGACGACCTTTTCGTCGATCTCGACCTGGGTGAGGCTTTTGACCTCCTTGTGTTTGAGCACTTCCTCGGCGATGCCGCAGTCGCCGCCGCCGATGATGAGGACATCCTGGGCGTTGCCGTGAGCAAACAGCGGCACATGCGACATCATCTCCTGGTAGATGAACTCGTCTTTCTTGGAGATCTGCGTCGCGCCATCGAGCATGAGCATTTTGCCGAAGAAAGGCTGCTCGAACAGGATCAGGTGCTGGTGTTCGGTTTGCAGCTCATAGAGCACCTTGTCGACCTGGAAGGTCATCCGGAAGCCGAATTCGTCGAACAGCGTCTCGGGAATCCACCGTTTCTCTTTTCCATGACAGCCCCAGTGCTAGAGCGAATCCCATAAGGAAATGGCCGGGACTCGGCCCGGCCATTCAAGCTTTGTCAATCGGCAAACGGCTCAGGCGTCTTTGCCGCGAAGCAGCTCGTTGACGCCAACGCGCTTTGCGGAAAAGGCCTCGCGCAGCACCGGGATGCACTTGTCGGGGTCGGCTGAGCCGCACATGAAGACGTCGAGCGCGGCGTAGCCGATTTCCGGCCAAGTATGGATGGAGATGTGGCTCTCGGCCAAAACCGCCACGCCGGATACTCCGCTCGGCTGGAAGTGATGCAGATGGATGTGCAGCAGTGTCGCCCTGGCGGCATCGACGCAGCGCCGCAGCGTCGCCTCGATATGCTCGATGTCATCGAGCCGCTTGGCGCCGTGCAGATCGACGATCAGATGCACGCCGGCGCAGCGGACGCCGTTACGCGTGGCGAAATGATCGAGACGTATCATCCGCCAGCGGCGGAGCCGCCACTTTAAGTTTGGTCTTCCTGTCTTCCTTTCGGGCGGTACCTGGGATCCCCAAGCCCTTCACCGATCGCAAGAGGGCGTTCTGGCTCATGCCGCTCTCCCCAACCAGAGATAAGAACCCGAGATGCCGGCGAACCGGCGCCTCGAAAGCGAAAGCCGCTCGATCAGTCCACGCGAACCGACCAACAGCGGCTAAATTCCCACATAAATGCAATCAGCATGGAGTCAAGAAGATTCTGCAAGAAAACCTTTAACGCTTCGTCACGAGTGACGCCCGATGAGGCGCTGAGGAGAGCGCAGCGCGCTCGCGCGCACGACTTTGCATCGCGCGCGGCCGCTTCGCGAACGTTCGCTCGCCGCCGCAACCGCGGCGCGCCAACGCAACGACGAATCGCGACGCGCGGCGCGTTCGCGGGTGTGAGCAGAATCGCGAAAGCGGCATGGCACAGCGATTTCCGCCCTTTTTCGGATAGCTCCGGCGCCAGCGCTGCCGCCGGCCACGAACGGCGCATCGGCGGACTCTTGGCCGCAATCGATCTATGATCGGTGCAGGTTCATGTCTCGGCGGGCCGAGGCATTAGGCTTCGAGGTGGGTGGCGAAAGGGAAAGGAGAACGATCATGAGGAGCATGATGGGAGCTGGCGTATTTTTGGCGCTCGCGGCTTTGCTGCCGGCGCAGCCTGCGGCGGCGCAAGACCCGCTCGCGGGCGCGATCATCGGCGGCGCGGTGGGCGGAATCATCGGCGGCGCGGTCGGCCGCGGCGCTGGCGGCGCGGTTGCTGGCGCGGTGATCGGCGCTGCGGCCGGCGCGACGATCGCTGCGGAAGCGCAGCAGCGGCAGGGCGGCTACTATTTCTGGCGCGGCGGCTGCTACTACCGTTATCCCAACGGCTCGTGGCTGCAGGTGGCGCCGGGCTATTGCGGCTAGCGGGGTCGGCGTCAGCCGGTGAAGGCGACGGCCGGCGAGATCATCGTGCGTGCCGGCTTTTTGACGCGGGTGCGGAAGAAGCTCAGCACGCGCCGTGCGGTGTCGGGCTGCAAGCGGTTGAAGCTCGCCAGCGCGTGTTCGAGGTCCTTGGCCGACATGCCGCGGTCGGCGGCGCGCAGCAGCAGGACGGCCTTGGTCGTCGTCGCCGACAGCCCGGCCACCTTGGCGAGAATGAGGATGATCTCGGCACCGGGGTCGAGCAGCGCGCGCTCCACCACGTCGATCGGGGTGTCGCACATGATCGACAGCGCAATCGCGGTCTCCTCGAACTTGCGGTCGCGGGCAAATTGGTAGATTTCGGCTTCGCCGATCCGGCGAATGCGGTTTTGCCGCTCCACGGCGGCCTGCGCCGCGGCGAAATCCGGCGATGCATTGCGCGCCTCGGCGCGGATACCGCCGACAACCTCGGCCAGGACGCCTTCGATGGCGGTGCCGGCCTGGGGATTTTCGGCGGAAAGCCGCGCGCGCACCGCGTTCGATGCCTTCTCCAGGAGCAGGAGGAAATGCGGCCGCGGGATGTCTGACCGCGACCCGACTTCGGTCGCCAAAGCGTCGTCGCCGGCCGAGCGTTTGACCAGCATGCGGAAGCCGGCGTCGGAAAAGCGGGCGCCGGTATTTTTGACCACCGCCTCGACCACCTCGCGGTCGCCGCGTTCCACCAGCACATCGGTGACCGCCTCGCTCAGCGACCGGCGCTGCGAGATCGCGAACAGATGGTCCTGGCTCTTGGTGCCGGCGCTGACCAGCAGGTCGCGGTCGTCGAGCCGTTCGGACTGGGCGAGGATCGGGCGGGCAACTTCGATGTCGTCGTCGAAGGCGAGCATGTGGATCACGTTCGAGGGCGCGTTGGCGATCGGCGCCAGCCGATGCGCCAGCCTGACGCGCGCCTTGGCCTCGATGGTGTTGACCAGCCGCGCCATGACGTCATCGAAAACGCCGACCTGTTGTTCGGAATAAAGCTCTGCGCCGTTGATGAACAGATCGGTGACGCGGCTGAGGATATTGATGCGGCGTGGAATACTGCCGGAGGCGAGGGCGGCCTCAAGTTCGTCTATGAGGGCAAGGGTACGCATGAAGAATCCGGGCGCCGCCGCGCCGTTGCACCAGCGCTGACAATGCATTGGCAACGGTGAAGAAAGGCTTGCCGGAGGGCTCTGGCGATGGCCGAAGAGGGTTAACCGAGAGCTAACGCCGCCGCCGGCGAAGGGTTGGCGCCTTGGCCTGCTCGGTAAAACACCCCATACGATTTTGCACCTCGGCTGGGACTCGGTATTGGCGGATGACGGGCCGCGGGTCGCGCAGTCCGATAGACTCGCGCTGCACCATGAAACACCACAGCGCATCGGCGGCGTCCTGCACCAGCTTGGACCGTGCGTTGCCACTTTCGGGATTCTTGGCGCTGTCGTAGTCAGACAAAGCCGCCAGCGCCGCCTCGAGCGCGCGTCCCAAGCGGCCGAGCGCGGACGCTTGCGCCTGGGCGATTTCGTAATCGAGCGCAGCGACGCCGCTTGCACTGCGTGGGGCCGCAGGTAAGGTCATTGCAAGATCATAATAGGCGGTAAATCAAACGTCATGATTTGCACCGCCGCCGTGGGGAGGAAATCATGCGTCGCTTGGCAGTCCTTATTCTCGGCATCCTGGCGCTGACGGTCGCAAGCCGCGTCGCCGTTGCCGACGATACGCTCAAGGTCGCGGTGCCGCAGAAAGGTGCCTGGGATGCCGGCATCGCCGAGCTCGGCGAGCGTGGCGGCATATTCAAGAAGCACGGCCTCGACCTCGACATTCTCTACACCACGGCCGGCCCGGAATCGATCCAGGCCATGATCGCCGGCAGTATCGATATTTCGGTAGCCTCCGGCGTTTCGGCGGCCATCGGCACTTTCGCCAAGGGTGCGCCGATCCGGATTATTTCCAGCGAAATGACCGGCGCGCCGGACCTGTACTGGTTCGTACCTGCTGATTCGCCAATTCACACTATCCAGGACATGAACGGCAAAACGGTAGCCTTTTCGGCCGTCGGATCGTCCAGTCACGGTTCGCTGTTGGCGCTGATCGCCCAATATCACCTGACCGCAAAGCCGACGCAGACCGGCAATATCGCAGCAACGCTGACGCAAACCATGACCGGCCAAGTGGACGTCGGCTTTGGCGCCGCCCCGTTCGGGCTCGACAAAGTCGAGAGCGGCCAGACGCGTATTATCGCCACCGGCAACGACGTCACGGCGCTGCACACGCGCGCGGTGCGGGTCAACCTGACCGGCGCGGCGACGCTTGCGAACAAGCATGACGCGATCGTGCGCTTCATGGCGGGCTACAAGGAAACGGTGGACTGGATGTATTCCAGCCCGGACGCGCTCAAGATCTACGGCGACTATTCCGGCCTGCCGCCCAATATCGTGCAGAAGGTGCTGCAGCTCGTTCCAAAGCAGTCGCTGCAGACCGATCAGGTCATGGGCCTCGACGACATTATGGCCGATGCCGTGACGCAGAAGTTCCTTGCCGCGCCGCTGACGCCGGACCAGGTCAAGGAACTCGTCCAGATCGCCAAGTGAATTGATTATTCCCGTGTCCACGTCACCAGCGTGACGCCGGCTGATTTATCGAGATCGCTGCGCGGGCCGCTCCGCAGCCCGTGCCGTGCCAGCACGTCTTCCGGGCTCACGTTCGGTCCGACTTCCGTGAACACGGCAATGCCGCCTGGAATTTTGGCGTTGGCGGCGCGGGACAGATGGAACGCATCGTAAAACGGCAGAAACAGGCTGAACACATCGCGTCCGCCGATGATCGCGATCGTTCCGTCGCTGACGCCGAGCTGTTGCAGCGCCTGATCGAGCGTCGCGCCGAGCGGATTCCATAGGAGCGCATTGGGATACGAAGCATCGGGCGCGATAGCCGCGATCTGGCGCGTCACCACCAGCCGCTTTCGGCGCGCGGCGCGCGGTCCGCCTTCGTGGGAGTGGCGGCCATGTACGATTGTCGCGGCGCGATCGAGCCCGGCCTGGAAGTAGCGCTGGTCGGCGTCGTTGCGGATCGAAGCCGGCATCACGGCGTGGCCGTCGGCGATCATGCCGTCGGCGGAGACGATGACATAGCCTTCGATGCGGCGCACAGCACAGCGATCCTAGAACACCGCGAGGTAGGGCAGCAATGACATCACGCCGATGAGGACAGACGTGCAAATCCGCGCCGGGGAATATCGGAGTTGTGCTTATTTTTCAGTGCTATTCATAATCATTTTTAACAGTTTCGCGGTTTGACTAGATCGCGAACAACGCGTCTTCCGCGCTTTTGGTTCCGTCTCTTGCCGGATCGACAGATCGGAACGCACTTTCTTGTTGGTGGCGCTCGCGCCGCCGCGATCTGTTGACCGGGCGACGGCATGAGCGAGCGACTTTATTGCACGATTGCGGGCGTGATCTTCAGCATTGCCGCCTTGATCCATCTCGGGCGTCTATGTGCCGGCTGGGAGCTTGTGCTTGCCGGATGGTCGATCCCGTTATGGCTGAGCTGGATCGCGTTCTTTATGTGCGGCGCGCTTGGCGGCGGTGGTCTGTGGCTCGGCTCGCGCGGGATGGATTGAGAAAATAACCGGTGCTGTATTCGAACGCCTTCGCCGCTATAATGGGCCGATAGCGGAGGAAGCCATGTCCGATTCCCCGAGCCTGATCATGGTCCAATTCCTCGCCTGGGCAGCCGACCGGCCCCGCACCCGTGAGCTGGCGGTGGAAGCCTGGCACAGTTGCCCGCACATTTCGGTGTGGGAAGATGCAATCGTCGAGGGCTTCGTGCGCACCGAGAATGACGGCAACCGCACGATCGCGCTGACGCCGCGCGGCCGTGCCGTGCTTGAAAAAGCACAAGCGCCAGCCGCCGCGCCCGCTCGCGTGCCTGAGCACGCGCTCTAACTGAGCACCTCGCCGCCGGCCACGGGTGCAACGTCGAAGACGTTGAGCACAAATCCGATCATGCCGTAGAAGCCGGCGCAGCTTACCGCCTCGATCACGCCGTCGCGGCCGAGTGTCGCTTGAGCGCGCGCGAACGTCGCCGCGGTCAGTGTTTTGGTCGCAAGCAATTCGGTGACGAGGTCGTAGACCAGCCGCTCATCGTCGCGCTTGAGATCCGGCTCCCGGCGTGCGCGGATGGCGTCGACCGTGTCCTGGGTCAGTCCCGCCTGCACCGCGAGCGACGCGTGCACCGACCAGGCATATTTCACCGTGCCGCTGCGGCACACCATAAGCACGATCAATTCGATCAGCCGCTTGTCGAGCTTCGGATTGACGCGAAAGCAGTTGGCAAGGCCGTCTGCGGGCTCGGCGATCTCCGGGGTGTGAATCCACACCGAGAACGGCCCCGAGAGCTTGCCGCGTGGCCGCGAGCGCATGATGTCGTCGTAGAGCTTTTGCTGGCGGGGGTTCAGGTCTTCTTTCTTAACCTCGTCGATGCGGGCCATGATCTCTCTCCCTTTTGTCATTTCAATTCGGCGGAGCCGTCGCCGCTGATCGCCGCCACATAACGCGCGATCGAGCGCTCGACGATGGTTTTGCCGTCGCGCGGCACGATGCGATCGAACCAGGCACCGTAGATGATGCCGAACGGATAAGGCTTGAGCAGCGTGCCGATCCGCTCGACCGCCGGCGCCGAGAGCGGAAAGAAGTTTGGATAGCTGCGCATGAAACTGACGAAATTGCGATTGGGCAAAACCTGCACGATGTCGCCGGAGAGAAGCGCGCCCCGTCCGCCGTCGCCCTGTGCCCAATGCAACACCGTGCCGCCGGCGAAGTGGCCGCCGCAGCGGATCAGGGTGACGCCGCGCGCCAGCGGCAGCGTGTCGCCGTCCCAGAACTTGATCCACGAATCCGGCCGCACTACCCATTGCCGGTCACCGGCATGCAGATGGATCGGAGCATCGAAAGCGTGCGCCCACTCCACCATCGACGCGTAGTAATGCGGATGCGAGATCGCGATGCCGGTGATGCCGCCGAGCGCCTTGACGATGGCGATCGTGGCATCGTCGAGAAGCGAAATGCAGTCCCACAGCAAGTTACCTGCGCCGGTCGCAAGCAACAGCGCGCGCTGGCCGATGGCGAATGCGGGCATGGTGCCGATTCCAGTCAGCCCTGGTTCGTGCTGGCGAAATGTGTTGCCGTGGCTGCGCCCCAAAATCTCGTTCGTCGTCCAGCTCTGTCCGGACGGCGGCACATATTGCCGATCCTCGTCGCAGATCGGACAGCGCGCCGGCGGGCTTTCGGTGGGGGCAAATTGGGACCCGCAAGTGACGCAGATGAAGGCCGGCATCGCGTGAGCAGACACGAAAAACGCGGCGCTGAAAAGCGCCGCGTGACGTCGACTGCGGATGGTCTTCGCTAGCTCAGCAGATTGTGCTTCTTGAACCAGGCGATCATCCGGTTCCAGCCGTCTTCCGCCGCGTCCTGCCGGTAGCTCGCCCGGTAATCGGCGACGAAGCCATGCGGGGCGTCCGGATAGATGTGGAATTCCGCGGTCTTGCCGGCCGCTTTCAGCGCGGCCTCCATCTGCTGAACCGCATCGACCGAAATTCCCGCGTCCGCCCCGCCATAGAGGCCGAGGACGGGCTCGTTGACCTCGGGCGCCAGGTCGATCGAGCTCTTCGGCGCGGCGTCGCTGCGATCGGCCAGGGGGCCGTAGAAGGCGACACCGGCTTTAAGGTTCGGATTGTGGGCCGAGTAGTGCCACACGCTGCGGCCGCCGCGGCACATGCCCATGATGCCGAGCCGGTTCGGATCGCCGCCCTGCGCCACCGCCCACGCCGCCGTGGCGTCGAGGTCGGCCAATAATTCGGTGTCGGTCTTGGAGTTGACGTCGCGGAACAGCTCGTCGTGGTCGGTGACCTTGGTCATATCGCCGATGCGGAAATAATAATCGGGCGTGACCGCAAAGGCGCCGAGATGACCCAGGCGCCGGGTGACGTCCTTGAAGAATTCGTGCAGCCCGAAAACCTCGATGCAGACCAGAATGATTGGCGGATGCGCCACACCGGCCGGGCGCGCGTAATAGATCGGCATGTCGCCGCCGGGCACCGCAATCTTCGCGTCGCCGGCGTCGAGCCCCTTGGTGTCGGTATGAATGACGTCGGCGCGCACCGGACCGGCGGCGAGCGTGTAGCCGGCCGCCGCCGCTGCGGAACTCGACATGAATCCGCGCCGCGACAGTGGCGGCGCTGCTTTGGCGAGGCCAATTCGGTCGGACGACAGCCGTTCCATGCTCACGGGCTTCCCCCTTGCTTGCTTCTTCGCATCGCCGCCCCGGTAGGTAAACACCACAAACGGCGTTTTGTTGCCACAAACGGCAATTGCATTACGTCCGGCAAAAGCCTATGTGGAATTCAAACGTAAGTTTGAAAATTGGGAACCGGCAATGACGCGGCCTTCCGAGGTCACCCGCGAGCGGATCATGAAAGCGGCCGCCCGGCTGTTCGCCGACCGCGGCTACGACGGCACCAGCATTCGCGCCATTGTCGCCAAGGCACGCGTGAACCAGGCGGCGATCAACTATCACTTCGACGGCAAGGACGGCCTTTACCGCGAAGTCTTGCGCGAGGCGTTTCGCGCGCTCACCGAGCATCAGTTGGCGCATGCCAAGGATGTGAAGTCGATGTCGCGCGAGGAGGCGCTGGCCGAATTCATCCGCCGCCAGCTTCATCCGCTGATGTCGCGCGACGAATACAGCCGGCACATGCGGCTGTTCAACTGGGAAACGGTGCGCCCGACGGCGGTGTTCCGCAGTCTCGTCAGCGAGGAGGCGACGCCCTTCATGGGGCTCGCGGCCGATCTGGCGCGCCGCTTCCTGCCCGATGCCGACCAGCGCACGCTTACCGTCGCCGCCATCTGGCTGATCGGGCAATGCAACGTGTTTCTGCGCAATCGCGAGCAGCTTGCCGAGCCGCCGATCGGGCTTGTCCTCGACGATTCGGTGGTCGAATGGCTGGCGGACACGATCAGCCGCTGGGTCGTGGGCGGTCTCGGCCGGGGCGCCTGAGGCCCGGCCGCCGGGTAAAGAACCGGGGAATGCCGCAAAAATTCCTTTTTCTCGGCCTTGGGCCGCCCAGAACGGATGTTTGAAATTCAATCACGCGTTTGAAAAAGAGTTGTTGCCAGCTTCGGGAACCGGATCATGCAGCCAAGCCAGATCATCGACGAACGCGCCGCCGCGCCACGGAACTTGGTCGCCAGGCCCGAAGCGGTATTACTGGCGCGCTTCCTCGGCAAGTTCGCCCTCGACATCCTGCCCGCCGCGCTGGCGAGCGTGATCGGCGGGTTCTTGTTCACCCAATACCAGGCGGGCCACGCCGTGAGCCGGACGGCGACCGCGCAGGTCACCCCGGCTTCGGCCGAGATGATGGCAATGGTGCGCGACGAGCACGCCATGATGATGGATTACCTGAAGTCGCAGATGGCTGCCGAAAAGAGCCGCGAGGCTGCGGAGGACGCCGCCCGTGCGGCCGCGATTGCCAAAGCTGCGGATGCCAAAAGGCTGCGGAGGCTACGCCAGTGGCGGACGCCGCAGCGCCGCCGCGACTGATCGCCGTCACGTCGCGGACGGCTCCTGCGCACATCAGAAAGCCCGTTGCCATCGCGGCAGCGCCAAGCGCGCCGCTTGTGATCGCGCAAGCCGATCAAAGTGTGAATCAGCAAAATCCTGCTCAGAGTGATGGACCCGCGCCCAGCGACAGGCTCGCCCGTGACCCGGATTCGCTGCTCGCCAAAACGCTCGACTTCAAGGATCACGTCGTCGCGGCGACGCGCCAGGTCGTTGGCGCGATCGGGAATGTGTTCGCTTCGATGGGCGAGCGCATCGGCGGTGCTGCGCCGACCGCGCGGCAATTCAGTTCGTCCTCGTGAGGTGCGGCTTTACCAGTGCCTATGCAGCGCGGAAGGAAATCGTGCGGCCTGGAAGGAAATCGCGAGTACCGCCTGCGCATGGGGTTGTGCATAACAATCCCCTGATGATCCCTTGGCAGTGCGATCCGCCATGAATGCCCGTCCATTTCGGCGCCACGTGATGCCATTTGGCAACAGGCTGCGGTTTTCACATCTTCGATGGTTGCCCGCCCCAATCACCGTCGCTAAGCCATATCCCATCGTAGCGCGGGAACCGGCTTCGCCGCGAGGCGTTCTGCAAGTCAGGCGTACCAGTGCAAGCAAGTCGGCGCCCGCAAGTTCGGTTGTGGTTTTAAGGGTTTAAGTACGGGCAGGGGGCGCGCTGCCCAGGAGGTCGTGATGCGTTCGGCCGGTAATTTCAGTCCGGAATGGGGCTATCTCGCCCCGGCACCGAGCTTTATGCGTACTGCGCGTGTCGTGCTTGTGGCAACGGCGATCGGCGCGACGGCCGGTGCCGGCGTCATGCTGTCGCTGATGGACCATCCGGCGAGCGACGCCAGCAAGACATCGGTCGCCGCACACGCGATCGTCACCAGCGTGCAAGCCGCCACGGCGCCGACCGCGCCGTTGGCTTCGGCGTCCGTGCAAATGCCGACGAACGTAGCGCCGGCGGCGCAGGCAAAGATACCGGTGCAGCCGAAACCGGCGCAAACTCCCGCAGCGAGCGGGCCCGCGGCAAGCGTCGGCGCGAGCAATACGAATACGGCCTCGGCGCCGCAATCGGCCGCACCCGGTATGGCGGCTTTGTCGGAGCCCTCGTCATCAGCGACGCCGACCGATCTGCCTGACGGAACGACTCTGGAATTGCCGGCGCCGCCGCTGAAGAAGACGGTGCCGACGCACCACACCCAAAACCCGGCAACCCTTGGCACGACGCTGCGGCAGATTTTCAGCGCTCACGCCGGAACATCATATTATCCGGGCCACTGACTTTAGCCGCTCAGGATCGTTCCAGGTCAAAGCCCGCGCTAAACGCGCAACGCCAATGACGCGTCGCATCGCGCAATGCGAATGCGCGGCTTCTTGTCATGGGGGTAACGGATTGCCACCGCCCGCCAGTTGGCTGGCGGGCGGCGGTCAGGAAAGCTAAAAGCGAGGGAAGGTTACTTGCACTTCCCTTCTTGACCTCGTGGTCCTGCGCGGCCCACGCGCTCTCAAAATCAGCAGCGGTGGCGAGCACAGTCCAGCCCGCGCCCCACGGCTTGGCGCTGGTTGCCCACCAGATCCGGCAATAGCCGAGCTCAAATTTCACGACGGCGAAATCGGCGCGCGCCGGAGTGGCGGCGGCAAAGCCGAGCGCCAGTACGCCGGCTGCAAAGGCCAAACGCTTCATTGTCAGCTCCCTGTTGTGCCGTTCCCGAGAACTTTCCGATAGTACGCGCCCGATCCCGAGGCAAGCCCGTACCGGCCCGGTGTGCGACTTAAGCGCAGCGAGGCCGGCGCGCAACAATGGAGGACAATCATGCCCGAAGTCGTCGTCTATATTCTGGAAGGCCGCACGCTCGAGCAGAAGCGCGGTCTGGTCAAAGACATCACCGACGCCGTGGTCAAGAATGCCGGCACCACGGCCGAGCATGTTACGGTGTCGCTCGTCGAGACGCCGAAGATCATCGAAGGCCAAAGGCGGCGTGCTGTTCAGCGAGATGGCGGCGCGGCACTAGCCACCACCAACTCGGAATAACGGCCCTAACGCCGGCGGCCTAAGCGCGCCGGCGTGGGCTATTTCCGTGTCCTGAAATTACCGTGAGTGCGTTGCACAATATTCTTGCTGCAATGCGGTAAATGGCTGATAATTACGGAACTCAAAGAGTCCGAAGAAACCGGCAAAGGAAGGTGGCAGATGAGCGAGGTTTGGGACACGAAAGACGGCCGGCGCCGGGTGCGGCACGATCCGCCGACGCTGGAAGACGCGGTGCTGGCGGCCCAAGGGCTCGCCGACGACCTCGACGGCCAGATCGAGATCGTCACTGTCGCTGATGCAGGTCTCAGCCGAAGAGGCCCGCGGCGCGATCCTGAAAATGGGTCAGCGCAAGGACGTCAACCGTTTCACCATGACCGGCCGCTCCGGCGCGCAGCGCGCCGTCGTGGTCGAGCGCCGCGCGCCGCGCCGGGCGTTCATCCGGCCTAAAGCCAGCGCCGCGCTACCGGGATCGGATATAGCGCCGGACGACACCAGCCGGTGCCAGATGAACAGCACGACCACCGCGCCGACGACGGCGCCGATCAGGCCCGCGCCCTGGTCGGGCCGGTACCAGCCGACCATCTGGCCGATCCAGGTGGCGATGAAGGCGCCGGCGATGCCGAGCAGCGTGGTGAGGATGAAGCCTGCCGGATTGTTCGGACCCGGGCGCCAAGAAGCGCGCGATGATGCCGGCGACAAAACCGATGATGACGATCCAGATTATGCCCATGGCGGGCCTCGCAATGATTTCGGTGCGCTGATTTTCGCACAGAAGCGATGGTCAACGCCACATGCAGCGAAGCGGGTTCCACCCGGCGCTGTTGCGGCACGATTTGCGGCGCGGGGATCATGCTCCGCTATTGAATATACTTGCTGCTGAACACGCCTCGATGTCGAGCCGTATTCTGCAGCCGGGGCGCAGAAGGACGCTCTGCTATGACCAAAACCATCGTCAAGCCGCGCACCGCGGTGCGCACCAAAGACGCAGCGGCCGCCGCTTTATAAGGTGATCCTGCTCAACGACGATTACACGCCGCGCGAATTCGTCGTGCTGGTGCTCAAGGCGGTATTCCGCATGAATGAGGAGCAGGCCTATCGGGTGATGATGACGGCGCATCAGCGCGGCGCCTGTGTGATCGCGGTCTTTACCCGCGACGTCGCCGAGACCAAGGCCAAGGAAGCCACCGAGCTCGGCAAGAGCAAAGGCTATCCGCTGTTCTTCACGACGGAGCCGGAAGAGTAAGTCGGCGCCTCGCCGGCTATTTGCCCTGGATCGACAGCCCGCCGGGGCCGATATTGATCTGCATGCCCTGCGGCGGATGGCGATCCTGATAAAGCTGATAGCCCAGCCCGGCGACGGCGATCACCAGCGCGCCGAGGATGAGATAGATGATGTTGTTGCGGGTCACGGCCGGTCCCCTCTTGGGAGCTATAATAGCCGGCCGGGCCGGCAAAGCGAATCTCGTCCGCAGAATAACCCTGGAAGGAGTGTCATGTCCGAGAAAGCCGAGTTGAGCGTCGAGGAACTTCACGCGCGGATGCTGAAGAAAAAGCTTTGGGTGGTGATGACCAAGCCGGTGGCGCCGCCGGCGGAAGTCGCTCGCCATATCAAGGCGCATCTCGAGCATCAGATCCGGCTGGAAAAGTCAGGCATCATGTATGGCGCCGGCCCGGCGACCAGGCCCGGCGAGACCGCCGCGGCGTTCGGCCTGATCATCATTCGCGCGAAGGACGAGGCCGAGGCGCGCCGCATTGCCGATGCCGACCCGATGCATGCTTCGGGGGTGCGCGCCTACGAGCTGTTCGCGTGGTCGCTCAACGAGGGGCGCATCAATGTGCAGTTGAATTTCTCGGATCAGAGTTTTGCCTTCGAATAAGCCTTGCTCAATTCCGGCGTGAGGACGGAGCGGCGGGCGGCCTGCGGCTTGCCTTTGCCGCGTAAACATCTGTTTATTCCGTCGGCTCCGCATCAGAACATTGTGAAGTGCGCGGGCGCGGGACTTTCGCTACATCGCGCACTAGGGGCGACGAGAACAATAGGCAGAACAATGAACCGCCCCGGCACGCCGGCTGCTTTCGCTGTTGCATCGACTGTTCCCGCCGCCCATCTCGCTCCGCTCGACCGGCTCGCGCCCTATGCGCTCAGCATTCTACGCATCATGGCGGGGCTGTTGTTTTTCGAGCACGGCCTGTCAAAACTGTTCGGCTTTCCACCGCACGGGCAGATGCCGGCGTTCATGGCGCTGGAGTGGTTCGCCGGCACGGTCGAATTCACCGGCGGGGCATTGGTTACGCTCGGCCTGTTGACGCGCCCTGCGGCGCTTCTCATGTCGGGCGAGATGGCGATCGGCTATTTCCTGGACCACGCGCCGCGCAGTTTCTTTCCGCTGCTCAACGGCGGCGACGCGGCGGTGCTTTATTGCTTTATCTTTTTCTTTCTCGTCTTCGCCGGCGCCGGGCCGCTGAGCCTCGACGCGCTCATTTGGCGAAAGCGTTAGGCGGCGCTAGCCTTTCACGCCGAGCAGCTCGACGTCGAAGATCAGCGTGGCGTTCGGCGGAATGACGCCGCCGGCGCCGCGCGCGCCGTAGCCGAGCGCCGGCGGGATGATCAGCGTGCGCTTGCCGCCGACTTTCATGGTGGCGACGCCTTCGTCCCATCCGGCGATCACCTGCTGGGTGCCGATCGGAAACTCGAACGGCGTGCCGCGGTCGACCGAGCTGTCGAACTTGGCGCCCTTCTTGCCGTTCTCGTAAAGCCAGCCGGTGTAATGCACGACGACGGTCTGGCCGGTGTGCGGCGTGGCGCCGGTACCGGCTTTAAGCTCGATGATTTCCAGTCCATCCGGCTTGGTCATGACGGCTTGAGCCTCTGCTGGTGTGAAGGCCGCCGTAATGCCGGCCAATGCGGTGAGAAAAGCGAGCGCAAATAGAGCGCCGGCGCGCGAGGGAACTCGCATTATCATTCTCCTTGGGATTGGACGCGTGCCGTTAAGCCATGAATGAAGCGGCGAGACAAGCTAGGATACGCGCGGCAATGAGCGAGCTCGTTGAGCGCTATCTGTCGTTTCGCGGCCGGCTGGCGCGGCTGCCGTTCTTTGTTCGCGAACTCTCACTCAATATCACCGCGGCCGTGATTACTTTCGCCAGCATCCCGTTGTTCGCGAACGGCTCCCGCGTTTTGTGGTGGGCGGGCCTGTTGGTCTTGCTGGCGTCGCTGGCGCTGCTTGCCGTGGGCACCATTTCGCTCATCGTGCGCCGCCTGCATGACCTGAACCTGTCCGGCTATCACGCCATTTGGTGTGCAGCGGTCGAGGTCTGCTGGGTTGCAGTTACTTACGGACCGCCCGAGGCGATCTTGCTCGGGCTGCCGCTCGGAGCGATTTATTTCTGGCTGGCGTTGTGGCCCGGCACGCGAGGCGTCAATCGCTTTGGTTAGGTGCCGGATTAAAGGTGAGATGTGGAGAGACGGAGCCAACAAATCCAACCTTCAGCCGGCTCCACAAATGGAGCGTTGGGCCGCATGTCGGAACCACGGATCGTCCAGGTCAGCAAAATTCGAACTTTATACTTGTTTTCTGGTCGCCCGGTTCAAAGTTAAGAAATAGCCTGCCAGATATTCAAGTTCATGACGCGCAAGTGCAACCAATTCTCGTTTCGTCTTTTCGACGTACGAGTTTTTCTTCGAACTTGAAAGCTGATTTCGGCGAGCGCGATGGCTTAAAGTGGCCCCATTACCCGACTAGGATACCACATGCGGTGTTTCGGCTCGCAGTGCGAGCTATATTTTGTGGTTCTCAACAAAAAAGGGCGGCCTTTCAGCCGCCCTTTGAAATCGTGGATGGCCGGGTCAAGCCCGGCCATGACGAGTTAGAGAATTACGAACACCCCGTCGTCCCACCGCACGTATCGCACTTCAAACACGTGCCGTTCCGCACCAGCGTAAAATTCCCGCATTCCCCGCACGCCTCGCCCTCATACCCCTTGGCGCGGGCTTCGGCGCGCTTTTCCGCCGCGGCGTGCTTGGCGTGGAGGCGAACGTCGTTGCGGTTTATTTGCTCGAGCTGCTGCGCCGGGGAGAGTTTTTGCTCGGGCTCGCTCTTGAGTGCGGTCGAGCCGGAGGAAACCAGCGCGGTGACGTTCGAGGCGACCCCATCTCGGCCGGGTTCACCGGCCGATCCTCCCCCTACAGGGGAGGGTGAAGTGGCGTCCGCGCCGCCCGTCATGATCTTGAGACGGTCGGTGCGCGAGCGGGTCAGGCCCTTGGACACGTAGCGTCCATCGGGCGCGGGCCTGCCTTCCTCGACGCCCTTGCCGAGCGCATCAAAGCCGCCTTCGGTCGGGTCGACATGGGCGAGGTCGAAGCGCTCCATGTAGCTCACCGCGAGCTCACGGAACACGTAGTCCAAAATCGAGGTCGCGTATTTGATCGAGTTGTTGCCCTGCACCGGGCCGGCCGGCTCGAAGCGGGTGAAGGTGAAGGCATCGACATATTCGTCAAGCGGCACGCCATATTGCAGGCCGAGCGATACCGCGATGGCGAAGTTGTTGAGCAGCGAGCGCAGCGCCGCGCCTTCCTTGTGCATGTCGATGAAGATTTCGCCGAGCTTGCCGTCGTCATATTCGCCGGTGCGCAGATAAATCTTATGCCCGCCGACCACAGCTTTTTGCGTGTAGCCCTTGCGCCTATCGGGCATGCGCTCGCGCTCACGCATGATGACGATGCGCTCGACGACTTTCTCGACGATTTTTTCCGACAGGCCGGCGGCGCGCGCGGCTGCGGGCTTGTCGAGGAACGCCGCCACGTTATCCAGCGCGTCGTCGTCGTCATCCTCATCGGCGATGAGCTGGCTCTGCAGCGGCTGGGACAGTTTTGAGCCGTCGCGGTAGAGCGCGTTGGCTTTCAGGCCGAGCTTCCAGGACAGCATGTAGGCTGCCTTGCAGTCCGCGACGGTCGCCTCGCTCGGCATGTTGATGGTCTTGGAGATGGCGCCGGAGATGAACGGCTGCGCCGCCGCCAGCATGCGGATGTGGCTGTCGACCGACAGGAAACGCTTGCCGGTGCGGCCACACGGATTGGCGCAGTCGAACACGGCATAATGCTCAGGCTTCAGATGCGGCGCGCCTTCGACCGTCATGGCGCCGCAGACGTGGACATTGGCCGCCTCGATCTCGCGCTTGGTGAAGCCGAGATGCGCCAGGAGGTCAAAACTCGGAGCCGCCAAATCCTCGGCAGCAACGCCGAGTTCATCGCGCAGGAAGTCGGCGCCGAGCGTCCACTTGTTGAAGGCGAATTTGATGTCGAACGCGGTCGGCAGCGCCTTTTCCACTTTCTCGATCGCCTCGGGGGTAAATCCCTTGGCTTTGAGCGTGGTGTGATTGATGCCGGGCGCTTGCCCCATCGTGCCGTGACCGACGGCGTAAACCTCGATCTCGGCGATGTCGGCCTCGCTATAGCCGAGCACGCGCAAGGCTTCCGGCACCGCGCGATTGATGATCTTGAAGTAGCCGCCGCCGGCAAGCTTCTTGAACTTCACCAGCGCGAAGTCCGGTTCGATGCCGGTGGTGTCGCAATCCATGACGAGGCCAATGGTGCCGGTCGGCGCCACCACGGTCGCCTGCGCATTGCGGTAGCCATGCGCTTCGCCGAGCGTGATCGCGCGATCCCAGGCGCGCTTGGCATGTTCGGCGAGCTTTTGGTCGGGACAGGACTTGTCGACAAGCGGCACCGGCGGCGTCGTCATCGCTTCATAGCCGGTGCGTTCGCCGTAAGCGGCGCGGCGGTGGTTGCGCATCACGCGCAGCATCGGCTCGCGATTTTCGGCAAAGCGCGGAAATGCCCCGAGCTCGGCCGCCATTTCGGCGGAGGTGGCGTAGGAAATGCCGGTCATGATCGCCGACAGCGCGGCGCAGATGGCACGGCCAGCCTCGGAATCGTAGGGGATGCCCGAGGACATCAGGAGTCCGCCGACGTTGGCGTACCCAAGCCCGAGCGTGCGGAAGTCGTACGAGCGCTGCGCGATTTCCTTCGACGGGAATTGCGCCATCAGCACCGAGATTTCGAGCACGATGGTCCACAGCCGCACCGCGTGCTCGTAACCCTCGATGTCGTAGATCTGGCTTTTTAAGCCTTCGCCGCTGGTGAGCGAAGGATTGGTCGGGGTGTGGAACGCGAGCAGATTGAGCGAAGCGAGATTGCACGCCGTGTCGTCGAGGAACATGTATTCCGAGCACGGATTGGACGCCACGATCGGGCCCGACGCGGCACAGGTGTGCCAGTCGTTGATGGTGGTGTGGAATTGCAGGCCGGGATCGGCGCTCGCCCAGGCGGCGTAGCCGATCTTCTCCCAAAGGTCGCGCGCCTTCACGGTCTTGGCGATTTTGCCGCCTTTGGTGCGCCAGAACAAATCCCAGTCGCGATCGGCTTCGACCGCTTTGAGGAATTCGTCGGTGACACGCACCGTGTTGTTGGAGTTCTGGCCGGACACGGTCAGATAGGCTTCCGAATCCCAATCGGTGTCGTAAGTCGGGAAGTTGATGTCGGTATAGCCCTGCTTGGCGAACTGGATCACGCGGCGGATGAGATTGTCGGCGACGTGGTTCTTGCGCGCCGCCTTGATCTCGCGCCGCAGCACCGGATTCTTTTCCGGATCGAAGCAGTCGTCGCCCGAGCCCTCGCAGTTCACGCAGGCCTTGAGGATCGAACGCAGGTGCTTCTGGTTGATCTTCGAGCCGGTGACGAGGCTCGCGACTTTCTGCTCCTCCATCACCTTCCAGTCGATGAACTGCTCGACGTCGGGATGATCGGCGTCGAGGATCACCATCTTCGCCGCGCGGCGCGTCGTGCCGCCCGACTTGATGGCGCCCGCGGCGCGGTCGCCGATCTTCAAGAAGCTCATCAGTCCCGACGACTTGCCGCCGCCGGAGAGCTTTTCGCCCTCGCCGCGCAGTTTCGAGAAATTCGAGCCGGTGCCGGAGCCGTATTTGAACAGGCGCGCTTCGCGCACCCACAAATCCATGATGCCGCCCTCGTTGACGAGGTCGTCGGCGATCGACTGGATGAAGCAGGCATGCGGCTGCGGATGCTCGTAAGCCGTGGCCGACTGCACGAGCTCCCCGGTTTTGTAATCGACGTAGAAATGCCCCTGGCTCGGGCCGTCGATGCCATAGGCCCAGTGCAGGCCGGTGTTGAACCATTGCGGCGAATTCGGCGCCACCATCTGCATCGCCAGCATGTAGCGGTGCTCGTCGAAGAACGCCTGCGCGTCTTGTTCGGATGAGAAGTAGCCGCCCTTAAAACCCCAATAGGTCCAGGTGCCGGCGAGCCGGTCAAAAACCTGCTTGCTGGAAACCTCGCCGGTGAAGCGCTCGGCTTCCGGCAGCTCTTTGAGTGCGGCTTCGTCGGCAACGCTGCGCCACAGCCAGGAGGGGACCGTCTCCTCCTCGACCTTTTTCAGGCGGGACGGCACGCCGGCTTTGCGGAAATATTTTTGCGCCAGCACGTCGGAGGCGACTTGCGACCATTGCTCCGGAATTTCGACATTCTCGGCATGGAAGACGATGGAACCGTCCGGATTGCGGATCTCGCTCGTGGTGAGACGAAATACGATGTCCGCGTATGGTGATTGCCCCTCTTTGGTGTAGCGCCGCTCGATCCGCATTTTCTGCCCCTAATTCTCGCTGTTTCTGGTATCGGCGGCTTCCGCACTTAATATAAACCGCCGACGGCGTCCCCGCGATGCGGCAGAGCATGCTCCGCCACCTCTGCCTCACCCCTGTTTCTGTATGCGCCACCCAACCCGTCCAGCTTGAAGGAGCCGGGTCTTGTTTTCGCACGCACGCGAAGTCCGTTGCCGTCTCTTCAGGGCACAAAAATCCCACGCTCGCGCCACGGCGGCACGGAGCACTCCCGCAAACCCTTTTTGGAGAGCCCGGCGGACTTCGTTACCCGCGCGCCGAACTTGATGAAGCTACGGCAAGCCCATCGCGCACGTCAAGACCTAGTATGAAATCGTTGACAACCCACTAAATGTGGGGATTACGGGGAAGAATCGCGAGGGAACGGCGCAAGTATCGGAGATTCGTGATGAATCCGAAAGCGTCCTGTTGCGGGCGCCTAAATTTTGATTGTTGGCAACCCAACTTTCGGTGGCTCACTGGGTTACCGCAGCACCTCTGGAGAGGGCTCGACGGGGGTGCAGTGGAACTACCTCACGCGCGGTGGTCACGCCCCTGTCACGCAAC
This sequence comes from uncultured Alphaproteobacteria bacterium, assembly GCA_963790975.1. Classification (GTDB taxonomy): domain Bacteria; phylum Pseudomonadota; class Alphaproteobacteria; order Rhizobiales; family Xanthobacteraceae; genus BOG-931. Next base: position 213,565 of record CAWBQV010000004.1, on the reverse strand, counting down.
GACGCGGCTTTTCCGCTGATTCTGAGTGAAACATCCCGAAAAATCAGGACTTTTGCCGCGCTCACGCCGAGGCAGGTGCTGTAAGCTCTTGATATCCTTAGATGGACTCAGCCTGCCGCGCCGTGCGTTGTGGCCAGCCCCGGCTTTGCGGCTACTTTTTTATTTGCGGCCCCCTGCCGGGGTCCGCAAAGCAGTGGATTTTTAATTAACCTTAAGGATGTCTTACTTTCGGTATCGGCTCCCAGTTCCTTGACGCGGCAGGAGGGGGCCGTCGATAACCCTTTGTAAATGTGTGGGGCTTTGTTCCAGCGTGCTATCCGCGCGGGGCGCGTTTTTGCCTGTGCCGCCCTCGTTGTCGGCTGCACTCAAGTCATCCGCAACGATCCGATCAATCAGCCGCTCACCGCCAATCCGTCCCAGGTCGAAGCCGGCCTCAGTCCCGACGTTCCAACCAATTATGACGACTCCATCGTTGCGTTGTCGTTCTCCGGCGGCGGCATGCGGGCTGCGGCATACTCCTACGGTGTGCTGCAGGGCTTCGACGAAACCAGGGTCCCGAGCCGTAGCGGTCCGGTGTCGCTGCTCGATCGCCTGGACTTTCTGTCCGGGGTTTCCGGCGGTTCGGTACTCGCGGCCTATTACGGGCTGCACGGTCGCGCCGCGCTTGGCGACTTCAAGCAGCGCTTCCTGTTGGTCAATGCCGAGGAAAATCTGCAAACCAATCTCAGCCTCGGCAATATCGCGCGCGGTCTTGAGGGCGGCGTCAACGACGCCACGGCCTTCCCGCCATGGCTCGACGCGCATCTGTACAATCACGCGACGATCAAGGACCTTTTGAGCCAGCCGCGGCCGCGGGTCTGGATCAACGCCTCCGACATCTACAACCGCACGGCCTTCATTTTCGCTCCGGTGACGTTCAGCGCGCTGTGCAGCGATCTGACCAACTATCCGGTGTCGCTGGCGGTCGCGGCCTCGGCGGCGGTGCCGGTCGTGTTCGCGCCGATTGTCATTCAAAACTTCCCCGGCGCCTGCCCGATCGGACTGCCGGCCTGGGTGCAGCGCGTGCGCAACGATCCGCTCGCCGCTCCGCTCATCAAAGCCTATGCCGATGCGCTGGAACGCTATCGCTCAGGCGCGATCAAATACGTCAAGCTCCTGGATGGCGGCCTCGTCGACAATTACGGGCTCGCCGGCTTCACCATTGCGCGGCTCGCTTCCGACACGCCGTTCGGTCCGCTGGCGCCGCAGGAAGCGGTCAAGCTGCGCCGCTTCCTGTTCCTGGTGGTCGATTCCGGGCGCGCCCCGGCGGGCAATTGGGCGCAGACCATTCCCGGCCCGTCCGGCGTCGATCTGATCATGGCGTCGTCCGACACCGCGACGGATTCCGGCGCCATTGGCAGCTATTCGGCCTTCGACGCCACGATGAGCGACTGGAAGAAGACGCTGGTAGCCTGGCGCTGCGGACTATCCGAGGCCGATCGCCGCCGTTTTGGCGCGCCGCCCGGTTGGAATTGCCGCGACGTGCAGTTCTTCATAAGCCGCATTACGTTCGAGCAATTGGGACCGGAGCGCGCCGCAGCCCTCAACAAGGTCGAGACGCGGTTCAAGTTGCCGCCGGATCAGGTCGACCTGCTGATCCAGGCCGGCCGCGACGGGCTCGCAACCAATCCGATATTCCGCGCCTTCCTGACCTCGCTCGGCCGCGCGCCGCCGCCGCGTTCCCCGCTGCTGCGGCCGCCGGCCGCGCCGCGTCCTGGCGCTCCGGTTTCCCAATCGGACGGCGCGCCGCAAGAGGCGCGGGCGCAGTAGCTACGACTATTACATCGTGCATCAACGTTGAATTTTGGCAAGTTTCGGAAGCTGTGTTGCAAGGTCAACTAAGAATTGAGAAGGCACTCCCGCATTTTTCCATACCAATCTGTATAGAGATTGGCGGCATCAGTGATTGCAAATGCGTCGGGTAAAAGCTCATCAATTCGAAACGATTTGATGATAGACAGATCACCATTTGCGCAAATAATTTCGGGATCGCTCCCTGATCGTATTATTGCTTCATAGAGCCATTGGCGGCACCGACCACATGGAGTAACTACGCCGGACTTCTCTTGAGTAGGCCAAAATTTGAATCCGGCGACGGCAATTGTCTCTATCTTTGGCTCTCCCGCGGCGTTCCAACCTACCAAGGCCGCCATCTCTGCGTGAATTGAGTCAAACGCAGAGTTCTCTTGATTTTGCCCCGTGAACTCTCGGCCATCAGTTGTTCTGATTACAACTCCCACCGCAAACCCGCTGACTGGGGCGAATGTCGCCTTTGTCAGCTCCAGTGCTCTCTGACAAATTTCAAGCCGATCGCTTTGAAGTTTACTTTTCGATGCGAGACCTAGTCTATTTGCGCTGACCATTTCAGTGTTCCGCCGGGTTAGTTGTGTATCGCATCACTAACTCACGATAAAACGAACAGCACCGCTCCAACAAACATGAGAATCATTGCCAGAGCAGAGAGTACCCACGCTCCCCTGTATGCTCTCTCTCTAAAATGGAGCACCTTCCGAAGTTCTTGCAGCTCCTCGTCAATTTGCCGTTGACCTGCCGCCGGAACAGCAATTCCTAGAAACGGCCAGCTAATATCAATGACACAGATACAGCAGGCGATCGAGAGGAAAACTAGTAATGCAACTCCTGCTAACACGATCTTCACACTAATCGTTGCTTCCGAGCGCGCGACGATGGCAAGCACCGCCAATACAATGCCGTCAAATCGCATTAATGCGGACGCTTTCGAGTCGATGTAGCCCAACATTGCGTATATGAATTTTATCTCTTTTACCCCGACTACTGCGTCATCGCTGAAAATCGCGGCGCGTTCGGTAATGACTGGCTTATCGCTGATTAGTCGCGATATCCAACTCCAAGGCACGAACATGGAGTTATCTCCGTCTCACAAGGCGCAATAATTATTCCGCCGCGGCTTTCGAATGGCCGAGCCGCCGGTTGAGCGACTTCAATAGGTCCTCGGCGGCTTCCGCGATCACCGTGCCGGGCGGGAAGATCGCCTCTGCTCCGGCGGCTTTGAGCGCGTCGTAGTCCTGCGGCGGCACGACGCCGCCGATCACGATCATGATATCGCCGCGGCCTTGTCTCGCCAGTTCAGCCTTGAGCTCCGGCACCAGCGTCAGATGCGCGGCCGCGAGCGAGGAAACGCCGAGAATGTGCACGTCGTTCTCGACCGCCTGGCGGGCGGCTTCGGCGGGAGTGGCAAACAGCGCGCCAATATCGACGTCGAAGCCGAGATCGGCAAAGGCCGACGCGATCACTTTCTGGCCGCGGTCATGGCCGTCCTGGCCGATCTTGGCGACGAGGATGCGCGGGCGGCGGCCCTCATTGTCCTCGAATTCGGAGACGAGTTTTAGCACCCGCTCGACGGCGTCGGTCATGCCGACCTCCCGCTTGTAGACGCCGGAGATCGCCTTGATCTCCGCCTGGTGGCGACCAAAGACCTTTTCCAACGCCAATGAAATCTCGCCGACGGTCGCCTTGGCGCGCGCGGCCTCGATCGCCAAAGCCAGAAGATTGCCGTTGCCGCCTGAGGCGTTGCGCGTCAGCGTTTCGAGCGCCTCGGCGACGGCCTTGGCATCGCGATCGTGTTTTAGCCGCGAAAGCTTGTCGATCTGCAATTGCCGCACCGCGGCGTTATCGACCTTGAGAACGTCGATCGGCGCCTCGTCGCGCGGCCGGTATTTGTTGACGCCGATCACCGCCTGGTTGCCGGAATCGATGCGCGCCTGGGTGCGTGCTGCGGCCTCTTCGATGCGCAGCTTCGGCAAGCCGGCCTCGATGGCGCGCGTCATGCCGCCGAGCGCCTCGACTTCGGTGATATGGCCCCAGGTCTTGGCGGCGAGATCGTGGGTGAGCTTTTCGACATAAAACGATCCACCCCACGGATCGATCGTGCGCGTCGTGCCGCTTTCCTGCTGCAGCACGATCTGCGTGTTGCGCGCGATGCGGGCGGAAAAATCGGTCGGCAAAGCGAGCGCCTCATCGAGCGCATTGGTATGCAGCGACTGGGTGCCGCCCTGGGTCGAGGCCATCGCCTCGATGCAGGTGCGCGTGACATTGTTGAACACATCTTGCGCGGTCAGCGACCAGCCCGAGGTCTGGCAATGGGTGCGCAGCGACAGCGAGCGCTCGTCGCGCGGATTAAACTCTTTCATCAACTTGGCCCACAACGCGCGCGCGGCGCGCAGCTTCGCCACCTCCATGAAAAAATTCATGCCGATGCCAAAGAAGAACGACAGTCGCGGCGCAAAACGGTCGATTGGGAGATTGGCCGCAAGCCCGGCGCGGACATATTCGACGCCGTCGGCCAGCGTATAGCCGAGCTCGAGGTCGGCCGTCGCGCCCGCCTCCTGCATATGGTAGCCGGAGATCGAGATCGAATTGAATTTCGGCATGTGCGCCGACGTGTAAGAGAAAATATCGGAGATGATGCGCAGCGACGGTTTTGGCGGATAGATATAGGTGTTGCGCACCATGAATTCTTTGAGGATGTCGTTCTGGATGGTGCCTGCGAGTTTCTCCGGCGGCACGCCTTGTTCTTCGGCGGCGACGATGTAGAGCGCCAACACCGGCAAGACGGCGCCGTTCATGGTCATCGACACCGACATCTGATCGAGCGGAATGCCGGCGAACAGCGTGCGCATGTCGTAGATCGAGTTGATCGCCACGCCAGCCATGCCGACGTCGCCGGACACGCGCGGATGATCGCTGTCGTAGCCGCGATGGGTGGCGAGATCGAAGGCGATCGACAGACCCTTCTGGCCGGCAGCGAGATTGCGCCGAAAGAAGGCGTTGGAATCCTCCGCCGTGGAGAAGCCGGCATATTGCCGGATCGTCCACGGCTGGGTGACATACATGGTCGGGTAGGGACCGCGCAGGAACGGCGCGATGCCCGGATAGGTATCAAGCCCATCGAGGCCGCCAAGGTCGGCGGCGCTATAAGCGCTTTTGACCGGGACGCCTTCGGGCGTGAGCCAGGGTTCGGCCTGCGCCGGAATAGGCGAGGGGGCATCGGCGAAGCCGACTTGCGAGAAATTCGGGATACGGCTCATGCGCCACCCGTTTTGCGGTCATCCGTTCCCAGCTAGCCAAGGATATCGTAAGCTGCGGTTAATGTCGCCAGTGCGTCGCAGCCGTCGTAAATAAAAGTCTGTACGCCCGCGGCCCGCAGCGCGGCCTCCCGTTCGCCCGGCCGGCCGGCGAGATAGATCTGGCGCGCCCCCGCCGTTTTAAGGGCCTCGGCAGCCTTGGCCGCTTCCTTTTCATAGATCTTGTCCGACGAACACAGGCAGGCGAGCGCGGCGCCGGCGCTCTTCAGCGAAGCCGCTTCACCGTCGACGGCTTCGATGCCGCCCGCTTCGAAAAAGTTCTTGGCGAAACTCGCCCGCGCGGTGAATTCCGCGGCGCTGCCGAGAGTGGCCAAAAGAACTTTTGGCCGCGCGCCGGTTTTGGCAAGAATTTGGTCGGATTTGTCACGCAACAGCTCAAAGGGTTCGGCAAGTCTCAACCGCGGCAATGCCGCGGTGGTTATAGCCGCCGGACCATCGCTCACTGCCGGCCACGGCGCGACGTCAAGAACCGCCGGCGCGTTTTCATGAATGTCCGGAAAAGCGTTGGTGCCGGTCAAAACGTCCTTGCCGCGCCCGACTGCCTTTTGCCGCTCGGCGCGCACCGCGGCGACGTTGCGCTGAATCGATCCGCTTTCCAGCGCCGCCCATACGCCGCCATCTTTTTCGATGTCCTGAAACTGCGACCAGGCCGCAGCGCAAAGCTGTTGCGTGATGGCCTCGAGCGCGCCGGAACCGACGGCCGGATCGCCGACACGCCCGAGATTGGATTCCTCCAGCAATACAAGCTGGGTATTGCGCGCGATGCGTCGCGCCAGCGCATCCGGCAGGCCAAACGGGGCGGTGTGCGGCAGCACCGTGATGGCGTCGGCGCCGCCGAAGCCGGCGGCGACAACCGCGATGGTCGAGCGCAGCACGTTCACGTATGGATCGTGCCGCGTCATCATGCGCCACGCTGTCTCGGCCGCGATCATCACGGGCTTTGCCGATAGCCCGCAGGCCGCCTCGACGCGCGCCCACAGTTTTCGCGCGGCGCGGAATTTCGCCATGGTGAGGAATTGGTCGGCATCCGCCGTCAGCCGGAAATAAATCGCCGTCCGCGCGGCTTCGAGACTAAGGCCACCGCCTTCGAGTGCGCGCAGATAGGCCACTGCGCTTGCCAGCGCGAAGGCGAGTTCCTGCGCCTCGGAGCCGCCGGCATTGTGAATGACGCGTCCGTCGGCGACCACGAACGGGCCACGAAATCCATCGCCGGCAAGCTCGCCGACCATTGCGGCGAGGTAGTTGGCATGGCCTTCCCAATTTCGCGGGCTCCGTCCCGCTGCGGCAAAGCCGCCGATGGGATTGATGCTAAAGCGCAGATCGATGGACGCAGGCGCTAGGCCGCGGCTTTTGACCAAACTGGCGAAGTCGCGGACCACATAGCGCGATGCCGGACTCAAGTTCAGATCGATGGTGCATGCATCGAGATCGATGCCGTTGAGCGCGCGCGTCAGCGCCGCGGTTGATGGTTCCAGGCCAAAACCGCTGGCGCTGACCGAGCCGACGAAGACCAGGACGAGCCCGGCGGCGCCATTTTCCAGATCGTCGAGGGCTTGGGCATTGGCAGCCGCCGGGTTGGGATGGTCGATGCGCTGCAGCAGCGTCCAGGCCGCCCCCGGGCCGCGGCCGGTGACGGCGCGCGCGGCGGTGGTGCGCTGATAGATTGGCTCGATGGTCAGGCCGTCATAGGTCTTGCTCTCAAGCCGATTGAATGGCGCACCCTTGAGCACGGCGTCGACCAGCTTGCGCCAATCGTCATGCGTCGCCGGGGGGAAATCGGCGGCAAGCGGCAGGGTTTCAGGAGCCGTCATAGCCTCAAAATGCCACGCTTGGGCCCTGTGGGCCACACGCTCAACCGTGCAATTGCCGTGCCGAGCCTAGCGCGGCGGAAGCTTCTCGACCCCGCTCGGGTCGATCCGCGCCACCGCCTCGGATATGCGGATGCCCGCGATCACGCGGTCGGGCGCGATCTCGGCAAGCGGCACCAGCACGAAGGCGCGTTCGAACAGGCGCGGGTGCGGCAGCGTCAGCTTAGTGTCATGCAGGACGAGATCGTCGTAGGCGAGGAGGTCGAGATCGATCGTGCGCGGTCCCCAGCGGCGCTCCTTGCTACGATCGCGGCCGAGCGCGCGTTCGACTTTGAGCGCGCGCGCGAACAGATCGTGCGGCGTAAGCGAAGTGGCAACCGCAATGACGGCGTTGACGAAGGGCGGTTGGTCGGTGATGCCCCACGGCGGGGTGCGGTAATCCGACGAGCGCGCAACAAGCCGCACCACGGTCCCGTCGCATAGCAGCGTGACCGCTCTATCGAAGGCCGATCGCACGTCGCCGACATTGCCGCCGAGCGCGACGAAGGCCTCAGGCATCTTTTTGGCGTTCGCGCGTGCGCGTAATGGTCACGCCGACGTCGTCGAAAGTGGCGGCGATCGGCGCGTGCGGCTTATGCACGGTGATGCGGGCGCTGCGAACCTGCGGGCAGCGTTCGAGCAACGCCGCGGCAACGGCGCCGGCTGCCGCCTCGACCAGCCGATAGCGGCGCGCGCAGAACGCTTCGCTCGCCGTTTTGACCACCGTGTCATAAGAGACCGTGTCCTTGAGCTTGTCGGTGCGCGAAGCGTCAGCCAGATCGAGATCGAGCTCGAGGTCGAGCTTGAAAGTCTGGCCGACCTTGGCCTCGTGCTGCATCACGCCGTGATAGGCGTGGAGCGCCAGCCCATTGACGAAGATCGCGTCGCTCATCGGGCGCGCCTGATCGCGGCGGCGACGGCGAGCGCTTGCACGGTGGGCGCGACATCGTGGGCGCGGATCATGGCCGCGCCGTTCTCGACCGCGAGCAGATGCGCCGCGAGCGACCCGCCGAGTTGCTCCATCGGCTGCGATGGCGTGATTGAATTGATGAAGCGCTTGCGCGAAGCGCCGACCATAATCGGCAGATTGAAGCCGCGCCACTCGTGAAGCTTTGCGATGCTGGCAAAACTCTGCTCCGGCGTCTTGCCGAAGCCGATGCCGGGATCGAGCACGATCTGCTCGCGTGCGATGCCCGCCTGCCAGGCGATTTCGAGCGAACGCGAGAAAAACTCGGTGACGTCGGCGATGATATCGATTGCAGGATCGGCGGCGTCGCGATTGTGCATGATGATGACGGGCGCGCCGTGTTCGGCGACCACGCGAGCCATGTCGGGATCGCGTTGCAGGCCCCACACGTCGTTGACGATTGCCGCTCCGGCCTCCAGCGCCCATGCGGCCACGGCGGCCTTGATCGTATCGACCGAGACCGGAATACCCATCGTGGCGACGGCCGGCAGGACCGGCTCGAGCCGGGCGCGCTCTTCCTCAAGCGAGACCGGACGCGCGCCGCCGTAAGGCCGTGTCGACTCGGCCCCGATATCGATGATGTGCGCGCCTTCGGCGGCAAGACGGTGGGCATGCTCGATCGCCGCCGCCGGGTCGAGAAAGTTGCCGCCGTCGGAAAACGAATCCGGGGTGACGTTGAGGACGCCGACGATCAGCGGCCGCGTTTTGGCGAGAAGCTGCGCCAACAGGCCGTCGCCGGGCGCCGCGCTCGGCGCGGAAGCAGCGCGATGGGTCGTGCCTGTGGCCGCTGTTTTGGCCATCCTTGAGGTTCCCGTCCTTGAGGTTCTCGTTCTTGAGGTTCCATGGGCTTTGCCCGCCGCGGCGGGCGCCGGCGGGCGAATTTTGGGGGAACTTGAGCGCAAATTTGCCGCGGTTCAATAGCGGATGACGGGCGGCAGCTTCTTGGCGTCTTCGATCCAGCGGGTCACCGTCTTCACCGACGGCAGAACGCGCACCAATTTGCGTTTGGCGTTGGCTTCCGACATGGCAAGCGCGAGCTTTTCCGGATTGCGGAAGCGCAGTTCGCTCACCGTCCGCACGCCGGCGGCGCGCAACAGTTCGGAATATTCCCAGCCGATGCCTTTGACGCGCATGCGGTCAGCGGCGGTGACCCAGTCGAGGACGTTCTTCTCGGGCGCTCCCGTCTTCACCGCAATCTTCAATCGCTGCTTTGGCGTCTTGGCCAGGTGCAATAAGGAGACGGTGGTCCTGATCCCATCCGACTTCAGGATCGCGGCCACGTCCGTCCCGATCCCTTGGATGTCGGTAATGGGATACCCCATCGATGCCCCCTCAGCCCAATACCGTCATGACAACCCGTTCAACTCAAACAAATTGGGCCAGACCGGGGATTGCGGCGACGATTTCGCCGACGGCATCCTCGCCCGCCTTTTCCCGCGTATAAGCGATTACCGCCCTGGTAACGCTTTGCACTTGCCCCATGCTCAAGCCCGCCGACATCATCTTCATGCCGGCACCCATCACGCCGCCCATCATTCCGCCCAAGCCACCGCCTTCGCTCGCGGCCTTCTGTATCAAGGCTTCGGCGCCGGGGAGCTTGGCCAACAGCGGTTGTACTTTGTCGGCTGGTCCTTCCTTGACCAGGAACTCGAGAATAATGCCGACAGCCTTTTCCGCGGCCGCACGGTCTATCCCGATATCGGCGACGAGACGTCCGATGAGTTCGTCCATTATCCCCTCGCCCGTCCCGCACTGTCGGCAGGTTCGAGCCATATTGTACATTCAAGTGCCAAGTGACAAGACTGTGTCGCTAAATCGGACCACACTGCGCGCGCACGCGCGTTGAAACGCGGCGGACCGTTGCAAAGGTGCAACGCAGGACCGGCCAAAGCGCGCCGGCGGGAACAAAGTTCACTGGTGGAAATGATCGCGCGCGCGGATTATAGAATTTCTTGCACTGCGCAAACCCTCGCCGATCCGCTGCGCGAGGACGGCGGGCCGAGCACGGTGCGAGGGCGTTCGGGGCATGTCGCGACGGTGAAGATATGACAGCAACAGAAGTTTTGCCCGCAGTTCTCGATCGCGTCGACCGCGATCTCGATGCCAGCCTCGATCGGCTGTTCGCGCTATTGCGGATCCAGTCGGTCTCGACCGATCCGGCCTATGCAGCGCAGTGCCGCAAGGCCGCCGACCACGTCGCGGCGGATCTTGGCAGCCTCGGCTTCGAAGCCAGCGTACGCCCGACACAGGGCCATCCGATCGTGGTCGGCAAAAGCGGCAACGGGGAAGGGCGCGGCAAAGCGCCACGCGTGCTGTTCTACGGCCATTATGATGTGCAGCCGGTCGATCCGCTCAATCTTTGGCAGACCCCGCCATTCGAGCCGCGGATCGAGACGCTCGATGGCGGGCGCAAGATCATCGTTGCGCGCGGCGCCTGTGATGACAAAGGCCAGGCCATGACCTTCGTCGAGGCTTGCCGCGCCTTCAAGGCGGTCACCGGGAAGCTGCCGCTCGACATCACCATGCTGATCGAGGGCGAGGAGGAGTGCGGCTCGAAGCATCTGTTCGATTTCGTGCGTGACAATGCCGACGAGCTCAAGCGCGATCTGGCGCTGGTCTGCGACACCGGCATGTGGGATGCGCAGACGCCTTCGATCACCACCTCGTTGCGCGGGCTCGTTTATGAAGAGGTGAGAGTGACCTGCGCCGACCGCGATCTGCATTCGGGGCTGTTCGGCGGCGCGGCGCGCAATCCGATCCATGTGCTCGCCGACATTATCGCGGCGCTGCACAAGCCGGACGGCTCGGTCGCCATTGCCGGCTTCTATGACGGCGTCCACGAGCTGCCCGATGACATCAAGGCCGATCTCAAGGGCCTGGGCCTGACGCCGGAAAAATTTCTCGGCCCGATCGGACTGAAAATCCCCGCCGGGGAAAAGGGCCGCATGCTGATCGAGCAGATTTCGACGCGGCCGACCGCCGAGGTCAACGGCATTATCGGCGGCTATACCGGGGAGGGGGCCAAGACCGTGATCCCCGGCAAGGCGATGGCAAAAGTCTCGTTCCGCCTGGTCGGCGCGCAGGACCCGGAAAAAATCCGCGCCGCGTTCCGCGATTTTGTCCGCGCCCGCATCCCGTCCGATTGCTCGGTCGAGTTCGGCAATTTCTCGAGCGCGCCCGCCCTTGAGGTCGAGTTCGACAATCCGGCGCTCACCAAGGCGCGCACCGCGCTGGCGCAGGAATGGGGCAAGAAGGCCGTCACCGTCGGCGCCGGCGGCTCGATCCCGATCGTCGGCGACTTCAAGAGCGTGCTCGGCATGGACACGCTGATGGTCGGCTTCGCGCTCGACGACGACCGCGTGCATTCACCGAACGAAAAGTTCGACCTAAAATGCTTCCACAAAGGCATCCGCAGCTGGGCGCGGATTCTGGCGGCGCTGGCGGATTGAATTGCGGCAAACGGCTGGCGAGCGCTGCCCGGCCTCAGTTACATGACCTTGGCATCGCGCAGCGCGGAAGATTTTATCGCCGTGGTGTCGTACTGATCGACGATTTGCGCCACGACGGTCTTGGCCTTGGCCAGTGCCGCACAGATGCGGTCTTTGCTTGGAGAATCCGGCCATTCCGCGAGCGTGGTTTCCTGCTGATCGAGAGCGCGTTTGAGATTTTGCAGCTTTACCAGCACGTCCTGTGGCTCGGCGTCGAGGACATGAGCCTGCAGTGTCCGGCTGAGAAAATGCAGGACATCCTGATCTGCGGATTTCGACGGCGGCCTCTCGCCAATAGCAGTCAGCTTTGCCGGTTTCGACATCAACCGTCCCCTTACCCCGTGACCTGAGGTGATACAGCAATTCACGGAACGGCGGAGCGGTAATGCGGAGGATCGTTGTCAGAAATTGCCTGACATCTTAACCGGAGCTTTACCGTAAAATCCGTGTAGAAATTCTGCAATTGTAGTTTGAGCCAACAATCATATTTCGAGCCAGCCTTGCGCGGAGGCGTAGCGCACCAATTCCGCGCGCGTGCGCAGTCCGAGTTTTTCGAGCCCGCGCGCTTTGTAGGTCTCCACCGATTTCACGCCGACGTCGAGCCGTGACGCGATCTCTTTGTTGGTGAAGCCCAGGCCCGCCATTTTCAGGACCGCAGCCTCGCGGTCGGTCAGCGCCGGGGCGGCGCCTTTATTCGCCGACGGCTTAGCGTTCGCGCGCTTGCCGGCGAAGCCGCGGCCGGCAATCGCCGGATCGACATAGCTGCCGCCGACCATGACGGCACGGATGGCGCGGACCAGATTTTCCACCGCCGATCTCTTCAGCACGTAGCCCCGCACGCCCGCCTCCAGGGCCTGATTGAGATAGGCGCGATCTTCGTGAAGGGTCAGCACCAGAACGCGCAAGTCCGGCATTTCCCCGGCAAGCCGCCGGCTGAGCACGATACCGTTGATTTCAGGCATCGATATATCGAGGACGGCCACGTCCGGCCGTTTGTCGCGGATGACTTTCAACGCGGCCAGTCCGCCCGTGGCCTCGCCGACCAGCTCGAAATCGGCTTCCGCCCGAATGAGGTTGCGCAACCCGTCGAGCACGATGGGATGATCGTCGGCGAGCACGATGCGCGTCCTGCTCATGCGGCGGACCTTTGACCGTCGAGAGTGATGCGGGCAAAGATCGTGGTGCCGGCACCGGCCGCCGATTCCACTTCAAGCGTGCCGCCAATGAGCGCGAGCCGTTCGCGCATGCCGTCGAGCCCGAGACCGTGGTGATTGCCGGCTTTCACGCCAAGCGTGGCGGTGTCGAAGCCGCAGCCATTGTCCTCGACAATCACCTGCAACGTCGCGTCGGCGCGCCGGATCACGACGCTGACACTGGTAGGCCGCTCGGCGTGCTTGACGACGTTCGTCAAGCCCTCCTGCACGACGCGATACACCGTGGTGCCTATTTCGTTTGGCACCTCGTCGAGGCTCGGATCGTCGCAGTGAAAATCGACCTCGGTGCCGCACTGCTCACCCCAGTCGGCGACGTAGCTCGCCAGCGCCTTGCGCAAACCCAATTCGTCGATCGAAGGCGGCCGCAATTCCCAGGCGATGCGATGAAGGGTTTTTCCCATTTCCTCCATTTTCTTGCGCACCTGGTGCAGGCGCTGACGGGCGGGGGCGTCGATCAGGGGATCGATCTCGTTGAGCTCCAGAATAGCGGCGATAAGGCTTTGCCCGGCCTGATCGTGCAGTTCGTATGACAGGCGCAGGCGTTCCTTTTCTTCGACGATCGACAGGTGGCGCCGCAAGCCGGTCACCAGGCGCGATATGCTTTCGCTCTCCACCATCAATTTTGCGTTCGCGCTCGATAAGTCGTCGAGCAAGCGGTTACGCTCGTTCAGTAGCGCGGCCGTCGGCAGAGACCAGAGCGACGTAAAGATCAGGAGAATCTGCAAAGCCAATATCCGGTCCGACAATTCTGGCCGCGGAAGAATAGGCTCGCCGATGCTCATCAGTACAAAGCCACTGACGATAAGCGCGGTGCAAAGCGTGGCTGTCGTCGCGCCGATAAGGCCAAACCATAGCGTCGAAAAGAGGATGGCCGGGACGATCATAAAGATAATAAATCGAAAATAGCCCGCGCAGATTCCTACCGCAACGACCACCGCGACAACGGCGATTGCCTCACCGAGCCGCTGCCGAATATGCAGCGCCTGCCATTCCTTCGATGTGACGCTGATCAGGAACGGCACCCCAATGATCATGCCGAGCGCGTCGGAAAGATACCAGTTCCGCGAAACAGCGAACCAGGGAATTCCGCGCGCCCATTCGGTTGTGATCCCGCCGATCGTGGCGCAGGTGATGGGCGCAATGCCGGCGGCGACGACGATGAAAATGAGTATATTTCGAAATTGGGTGAGGTTGGCCGCGCCGATCTTAAAGACGCTCAGCAGCGTAAGCGCCGTGGCGACCTCGACGAGATTGGCCGCCGTCATGGCCGCGCTCAGCGCGGTGTTTCCGCCATTGACAAAGTTCGCGAGCCAAATCGCGCAGGCCGCACCCGCGAAAATCAAACCGTAATTGCCGGGGCTTCGGGCATGGCGGAGCAAAACGACGAGAACAATGGCGTTCGCCAGCCATAGCGTTGAGACGAATTTCACGCTGTGCGATATATCGATCGTAGGAGCCGCAACCGCAAACACCGCGACCGCCAATAGCAAGAGGCCGGCGAGCGAGAGATCCGACTGCGGTTCGCCGATCCCGTCCGACGGACGGCGGCTCATCAAACCGCCGAAAATGTCCGAAAGCGGCGTCGACATCGTCGAATATCACCGTGGTTTCAAAACTCGTTCCGCGCATGCCTCATTCGGTTGCGGTGGCAATCAGGCGCGGACTGACGAAACGCTCCAGGCGACCGGCGTGCGCGGACAGGCGCGACCAGTCGTCGAACGGCAGATCGATGACGACAAGGCCCGAGGTTGGCAGCTTTTCGTTAAGCTGTTCGCGCTCTTCCACGTCGCCCGAGGCGGTCAACCGCACCGCCACCTCGTGCAAACTCGGGTTATGTCCGACGACGAGGAGCGTGTGCGCCTTGCCGGTCTCGGCGATGACGCCGATAAGCTTCTCGGCGCTGGCATTGTAGATGCGGTCGTCGGTTATCACCCGGGGCGCCTTGCCTAGGGCGGCGGCGACCAGCGTCCAGGTTTCTTGCGCGCGCGCGGCCGGCGAGACCAGCGCAAGATCGGGAACAAGGCCGTGATGCGCCATAAAGGTTCCGATCATGGGCGCATCGGCGCGGCCGCGCTTGATCAGCTTGCGGTCGCGGTCGCGCTGGCCGGGTTCGGCGCGCTCGGTCTTGGCGTGGCGCAGCAGCATCAGACGACGCATAACGGTAATGTCGCTTTCTCGATGTAAGGAGTCTAGTGGAGTGGGCGGGAAGTCGCTACATAGCGGCGGCAAAGCCGTAGCCGAAGCGCAGCATGCTGTTGTGATGAGTGACGCCGACACCAAAGTTTATGGTGACAGCTGGTACGCCGCGACCAAGGTCGACGCGCCGCCGCGGCCGCCGCTGGCGTTCGACCTCGACGTCGATGTTTGCGTCATTGGCGGCGGCCTTGCCGGGTTGACGACGGCGCGCGAAGTGGCGCGGAGCGGCTGGTCCGTCGTTCTCTTGGAGGCCGACCGGCTCGCCGCGAGCGCGTCCGGCCGCAATACCGGTTTCGTGCTGCCGGGTTTCGGTGCCGACGCCGACAAGCTCATTGCGCGGGTCGGTTTCGAGCGCACCAAGAATCTGTGGACGCTGGCCCAAGCCGGCCTCGACTATGTCCGCAATGCCATCCGCGCCGATGACGCGGCCGGCGTCGATCCGACGGATGGCTGGCTTTATGTCTCCAAGAAAGATAGTACCGACGAATTTCTCAATTATGTCGGGCTCCTTGGCGAGTTGGGTTGTGAGATCGAGGGTTGGCCGACCGAGCGGGTGCGTTCGGTGTTGCGCAGCGAGCGCTATTTTAATGCGATCAATCATCTGCGGGCGTTGACCATTCATCCGGTCAATTATGCGCTTGCGCTTGCCACGGCCGCCGAACGCGACGGCGCGCGCATTTTCGAGAATACGCGGGCTTTGTCGATCGATCCGACCGGCGTGCGCAAACGCATTGTCACGCCTGCGGCGCGGCTGCGAGCGAGCCATGTCGTGCTCGCCGGCAATGTGCAGCTTGGCCCCTTGATACCGCGGTTGGCGGCAACAATGGTTCCGGTGACGACCTATGTGATCACCACGGCGCCGCTCGGCGATGCCCTTACGCAAGCGGTCGGCTATCGCGGCGGCGTCAGCGATACCGACCTCGCCGATAATCACTACCGCATTGTCGGCGGCGACCGCTTGATGCTGTCGGGGCGTTCCACGGCGTGGCTGCGCGATGTGCGGCACTATGTTGGCGCGCTGACCGGCGACATCAAAAGGACCTATCCACAGCTCGGCGACGTCGCCGTTGACTACGCGTGGGCCGGCACATTGGGCATAACCATGCACCGCATGCCGCAGGTCGGCGAACTCGGACCGGGGGTGTGGCTCGCCAGCGGCTTCGGCGGGCACGGGCTCAACACTACCGCCATGGCCGGCAACATCATCGCGCGCGCGATCGTCGAAGGCGATCAAACTTGGCGGCAATTCACGCCGTTCGAGCTGGTATGGGCGGGCGGCGTTTTCGGCCGGGCGGCGGCGCAAATGCGCGTCTGGATCAAGCGCGCGCGCGCAGCAATCGAGGAGCGCCGCGCCAAGGCGCGCGAACTGGCGCGTCGCCAGGCGCGCGGAGCAGAGCTCGCGATGCAGGCGGCGCAACAATCAACGCCGGCGCACGAGGCGGAGGTGGCGGACGAGCTGGCGCCTGCGCAGGCGTCCAACGGGGCTCCCGACTCCATTATTCCGTCGTCTGCCGGCACCGACGCCATGGTTCGGCCGGACCCAGGCCCGGAACCGGGGCCTGAGCCGCAAAATGGCGCCGCGCGCGCTCCCAGGCGCAAAAGACGCCGTCAGGGCGCCAAGGCGTAAGCCGATACCGGCCGGATTGGACATTTCGGCAACAGCGGGGTGCTAAATTTACCATCCCGCTCCAGGCCCTTCGCCGCTGCGCTCTTGTTGCTATATGATTGGACTCTGGACCGGAATAGATCCGGGTGGGGTGGCATGGCTATGGCGTTGGCTGGGAAGGGTTTTGCGCTCGCATTATTGGCTGTTGTTGCGCCGGGCATTGCGGCGGCAGCCGACCTGCCGCCGCAGGCGCCGCCGCCTACCGCACCAGCGACCTACACGCCGCCCGCACCCGACTGGATTGTCACGATCGGCGCCGAACCCCGCATCGTGCCGGCTTGGCCGGGCGCCACCGACAGCAAGTTCGGCCTTACGGTTTTCCCGCTGTTTAGCGTACGCAAGGCGGGCACGCCCCCGGAATATTTCGGAGCGCGCGACAGTTTCGGCTTCGATCTCGTCGACTTGGGTGTGTTCAAGTTCGGTCCGGCATTCAAATACGTTTCAGGGATCAACCCGTTGGCCTATACCGCGCTCCAGGGGCTGACAGGCGTTCACGCGGCGGTGCAAGCTGGCGCTTTCGCCGAGCTCTGGCCGGTGACATGGCTGCGGCTGCGTGGCGAACTGCGCCAGGGCATTGGCGGCGAAGAGGGTCTTACCGGAGATGTGTTCCTCGATGCCGTCATCCCATTCGGACAGTTCAGATGGTCAGCCGGACCCCGCGTGACATTCCAGTCGACCGCGGCGGTCACGCCATATTTCAGCATCACGCCAGGCGAATCGGCTTCCTCCATAATCGCCGGCCTGCCGAAATTGGCACCCTATGCCGCCAGCGGCGGTCTGTATTCCTATGGCGCCGGCACGCAGTTGGAATATTTTTTCAACGACCAATGGGCGGCCCACGGGATTGTCGAGTACGAACGGTTGACCGGGTCGGTCGCCGACTCTCCGCTGGTGATCCAGCGCGGCTCGCCGAACCAATGGACTTTCGGTGTCGGCGCCACCTACGCGTTCAGCATGCATCCCTGGTGGTAGCGGCGACGCCGCAGCGCTTTAGCGCCCCTCGCGGCGCGCCATGAAGGCAAGCCGCTCGAACAGGTGCACATCCTGCTCGTTCTTAAGCAGCGCGCCGTGCAGCGGCGGAATGAGTTTCTTCGGATCGCGCTCGCGCAAGGTTTCGGCGGAAATATCCTCGACCATCAGAAGCTTGAGCCAGTCCAAGAGTTCCGAGGTTGAGGGTTTCTTTTTCATGCCCGGCACATCGCGGATCTCGTAGAAAAGCTTGAGCGCCTCGGCGACCAGGCGATGCTTGATGCCGGGAAAGTGCACCTCGACGATGGCGCGCATCGTGTCGGCGTCCGGAAAACGGATGTAATGGAAGAAACAGCGGCGCAGAAACGCGTCGGGCAATTCCTTCTCGTTATTCGAGGTGATGACGACGATCGGCCGGCGGCGGGCGTGGATCGTTTCGCCGGTCTCATAGACGAAGAACTCCATGCGATCGAGCTCTTGCAAGAGATCGTTGGGGAATTCGATGTCGGCCTTGTCGATCTCGTCGATGAGCAGAACCGGACGCTCGTCGGCGACGAAAGCGTCCCACAGCTTGCCGCGCTTGATGTAATTGCGGATGTCCTTGACGCGCGCATCACCCAATTGGCTGTCACGCAGCCGCGTCACCGCGTCATATTCGTAGAGCCCCTGCAGCGCCTTGGTGGTCGATTTGATGTGCCACTCGATCAGCGGCGCGCCGAGCGCCTTGGCGATCTCGATTGCGAGCACAGTCTTGCCGGTGCCGGGCTCGCCCTTGACCAATAGCGGACGCTCGAGCGCAATCGCGGCATTGACCGCGATCTTAAGGTCGTCGGTGGCGACGTAGGCGCTGGTGCCCTCGAATCGCATGACATTTTTCATCCGTTGGCGTTGCCGGAATTAGAACACGCCGACATTGACGCTCACAAGGCGTCGCGGCGCGCGCATGACGCCGTCGTCAGACGCCGCTGAGGAACGCGCTAGCCCGGCAATTTTTGCCTGCGGCCCGGCAGATCTGCGCTGGACCGGAAAATGCCGTCGCCGTAAGCCATTGAAATAACATATTTTTCTTGTGGCACGCGGCTTGCTGCATTCGGCCCGGAGTGCGGCTGTGCGCCGCTGTCGAGTTGGAGCAAAGTCATGGGTATCTTCGATGCATTGACCACCGCAGTCGCTGGTCTACAGGCACAGTCGTTCGCCCTACAGAACATTTCCGGCAATATCGCAAACTCGCAGACCACCGGTTACAAAGAGACCGACACCGCATTCCAGGACCTGGTTTCCGAAGCGGCGTTGGACCAGCAGACCGCTGACGGTGTGACTGCCAGTTCGGTCGCCACCAACACGGTGCAAGGCACAATCCAGAGTACGCAGGTTCCGACGGATATGGCCATCAACGGCGATGGCTTTTTTGTCGTCGCGGAGCCGACTGGGTTCGCCGACAACCAGCCAACTTTTTCCGGGATTCAGGATTACACGCGCGCCGGCGATTTCCAATTGAACGCCAATGGCAATCTGGTCAACAGCGCCGGATATTATCTCATGGGCATCCCGGTCAATCCGATCACGGGGAATCCCTCGGGCAGCGTCCCGCAGGTCTTGCAGTTCAACAACAGCTTCGTGCCGGCGCAAGAGACGACACAAATTCAATATGAGGCAAATCTTCCGAGCACGCCTCCGGCGCTGCTCAATCAAGCCAGTTTCCAGCAGAATCCAGTCGCCGGCGCGCAAATTATCGGTACGGGCGCGTCGCTTCTGCCCGACGCTGCCGCAACCGGAACGGGGACGGTCGCCGGGATCACTGACGCCACGGCATTGACATCGGGCGATACGTACACCGTCAACGACGGCACCAATACGACGAGTTTCACGGCGACGGGGACCTCGACGGTTGCCGATCTGATCGATGCGATCAACGGCGGCATGGCAGACGTCAGTGCCTCGCTGGTCGGCGGCCAGCTCGTCCTTACCGGAACGAGCCCCGCTGTAACGATCACGGCCGGCGGCACCGGCGCGGCGTCAGTTGGGTTCGGCGCCGGCCATACGACCTTCCAGCCAACCGATCTGTTGACACAGGGTGCCGTGACGTCGGGTCAGACCTTGACCGTCAGCGTCGGCGGCGGCGCCGCGCAGACCATCACGTTCGGCACCGGCGCTGGCGACGTCGCCACGCTCGCGCAATTGAACTCCGCCATTCAAGGCTTGAGCGGCGTCTATGGGTCTGTCGACACCACCGACGGCGACCTGAACCTCACGGCGACCGATTCGGCCAGTAACATCGTCGTTGGAGGCACCGCCAACGCTACTAAGTTCGGCGTCCAGAATACGACCGCCTTTGCGGCCAATGGCTCGGTGATCGGCAACGACCTCACGACATTCGACAGCGAGTCGTTGGACGGTGGGTCGGTGACAGCCTACGACGCCGATGGTAACCCGGTGAACGTCGATTTCCGCTGGGCGCAGGTCAGCAGCGCCAACAGCAGCGGCGTCTCCGCTTGGCAGCTGTTCTATCAGACCGATTCGAGCGCGACGGGCACTCAGACCGCATGGCAGAACGCGGGCCAGACGTTCACGTTCAACTCGAGTGGCGAAATGACTCCGCCGCTTTCCGGCGTGACGCTACAAAACCTGACCGTGAACGGGGACTCGCTCGGCAATGTTCAGCTCAATTTCGGCACCAACGGCCTCACTCAGTTCGCCACCTCAAGCGCCACGGTGCAGGTGAGCGACCTGCAACAAAACGGCTTTGCCGCCGGCCAGTTGAAATCGGTCTCGGTCGATACGCAAAATCGGGTAGTTGGCACGTTCTCGAACGGCCAGACCATTCCCTTGGCGGAAATCACATTGGCGACTTTCAACGGCGAGGATTCCCTGCAGGAGCTCAGCGGCGGCGCCTATGCGGCCACGCCGGAGTCCGGCCAGCCGAGCTACTCGGCGACCGGCAGCATCGAAGGCAGCTCGCTGGAATCCTCGAACGTCGATATCGCCACCCAATTCAGCCAGCTGATCGTGGCGCAGCAGGCCTATTCCGCCAATGCGCGCGTGATGACGACCGCCAACCAGATGATCCAGAGCTTGCTCTCGGTCATACAGTGACGACTGCGGCCGCTCGTTTCGTGCGCCGTAAGCCGCGTGGACCGCCACTGTCATGAGCGTCAATCAGGCATTGGCCGCCGCGTTATCGGGCATAAACGTAACGCAGCAGGGCATATCGGTCATCGCCGGCAATATTGCGAACGCGAATACGCCGGGCTATGTCGACGAAACCCTCAACCAAGTCGAGCTGGGCACGTCCGGTACCTCCGGCACGAGCGTCAGCCCGGGCGAAATCAATCGCAATCTTAATTCGCTCTTACAAAACCAGCTTTGGACCGAGACCTCCGGTGATTCTTACGCCGACGAGACAGCAGGCCTTTATCAGCAGCTACAGACCGTTTACGGCACGCCGGGGTCGTCGACCTCGTTCGATGGGATCTTCGATAATTTCAGCTCTGCGCTGCAATCTCTCTCTACGAGTCCGAGCTCGTATTCCAGTCAGGCGGCAGTGGTGAGTTCCGCGCAGGCTTTGGCGCAAAATCTCAATTCCATGACGACGAGCGTCCAGCAGTTGCGTACTCAAGCCGAGGCGGGAATCGCCAGCGACGTGGTAACGGCCAACAATGCGCTGCAGCAAATCGCCAGTATCAACCAGCAACTCGAAGCCGCTCCGGCGGACGGCACTACGGCGGCGCTCGAGGACCAGCGCGATCAGGACGTCACGCAGCTCACCCAGCTGATGAACGTCAACGTCATTGCCAACTCCAACAATCAGGTTTCCATCTTCACCGGTACGGGCCAGCAACTCGTAGCCGGCGTGCAGGCCTCGCAATTGTCGTTCAATAACGCCGGCACGCTTTCGGCGACGATGCAGTGGAGTGCCGACCCAAGCCAGGACACGGTTGGAACGATTACGCTGACCTCGCCCGGTGGCACCACGACCGACCTGGTCGCCTCGAATGCCATCCAGTCGGGCCAGATCGGCGCCTATCTGCAAATGCGCGACACCATTCTGCCGCAGGCGCAAACCCAGCTCGATGAGATAGCGAACCAGATGTCGCAGGCGTTGTCGAACCAGACGACGAGCGGCACGGCTGCCGGGTCCGGCAGCCAAACCGGGTACAGCGTGAGTATCGCCGGAATGATTCCGGGGAACTCACTACAGCTCACCTACACGGATTCGGGCGACGTCCAGCACACAATCAACATTGTGTCTCTCGGTCAGGGCGGCACACTTCCGGCGCCCTCGCCCAATGCGACCAACCAGACAATCGGTGTTGATTTCTCCGGAGGCATAAGCTCGATTGTTTCGCAGCTCAACGCCGCGCTCGGAACGAACCTGCAGTTCTCGAACGCCTCAGGCGCGTTGCAGGTCGTCAACGCGGCCGCCAGCGGCAACGTCGTCAATTCGTTGTCGGCGACGTCGACGGTGACCTCGCTCACGAGCGGCAGCCCGCAGCTTCAATTGTTCGTCGACGGAACCCAGCCGATCACCGGCGTCATCACATCTGACGGCACGCAAACCACGGGACTTGCCGGCCGCATCAGCGTCAATTCCGCGGTCGTTGCTTCGCCGTCGAGCCTGGTCGCCTATGCTTCGAATACCGCCGCCGGCGACCCGACGCGGCCGAATTTTCTGCTCAGCCAGATGACCAACGCGACGCTGACCTATTCGCCGACGACCGGCCTTGGCACCACGTCGTCGCCCTATAGCGGCACGCTGACGCAATACATGAGCTCGGTCGTGACGCAGCAATCCCAGGCGGCGAACGCGGCGACAAACTTGCAGCAGGGACAGGATACCGTGCTGACCGCCTTGCAGCAGCGCTTCAACGATCAGTCCGGCGTCAATATAGATACTGAAATGTCGAACCTGATCGCGCTGCAAAACGCCTATGGCGCCAATGCCCGGGTGATGACGACTGTCGAAGCGATGATGCAAACCCTGTTGCAGATCGGAACGTAATGAGTATCACCGGACCCGGATCGATCACTGCCGCCAATGTGACGGCGCAGACGAATATGATGAGCCAGCTCAGCACGCTGAGCCAGGAACTCAGCACCGGGCAGGTGGCGCAGACCTATTCGGGTCTCGGATCGCAAGCCGGCGTCGCTTTGGCGCTCGACGCGCAGCTCTCCGCCGTCAACGGTTACAGCAACACCGCGACCACCGTCGGCACGACGTTGAGTATCGCTCAGTCGGTGCTGACGCAGCTCGGCAGTGCCGGCGCCGCGGTCCAGCAAGCCGTCAGTCAACAGGGCGCGTTTTCGCTCGACAGTACCGGTCAGACTGCGACGCAGGAATCCGCCGCGAGCTATCTCGATCAAATCCTCTCGCTCCTCAACACCCAGGTGGGCAGCAATTACCTGTTTTCGGGCAGTGCGGTGAACCAGCCCTCGGTCGCCAACACCAGCGCCATACTCAACGGCAGCGGTGCGCAGGCCGGTCTCACGCAGGTGATTGCGCAGCGTCAACAGGCCGATCAGGGTACCAACGGGCTAGGCCGTCTGACGGTGGGCGGAACCGGCGCGAACGTAACGCTCAGCGCGGATGGCTCGCCATTCGGCTTCCAACTCGCCGGCGTAAGCTCAAGCCTGACCGGGGCGACCGCCACCGGCCCGACTGGTTCCCCGCCGTCGATCTCGGTCACTCTCGGCGCCACAAATCCGAATGCCGGCGATACGATCGCGTTCGACCTCACGCTGCCCGATGGTTCGAGCCAAACTGTCACGCTGCAAGCGACCACGGCTTCGCCACCGGGCGCCAACCAGTTCACGATAGGCGCGACGCCATCGGCGACCGTGGGCAATCTGCAAACCGCGCTGAGCAGCGCCATCGGCAATCTCGCACAGACCGCGCTGCCGGCCGCCTCGGCCATCGCCGCCGCCAATAATTTTTTCACTTCGGACCCGCCGCTGCGGGTTGCCGGGCCGCCCTATGACACCGCGACGTCGCTGGTAAATGGCACTTCGGCGAATACCGTGTTCTGGTACACCGGCGAAAACGGCAGCACGCCGGCGTTGCAGACCGCTACCGCCCAAGTCGGCCCGTCGATGACCATCGCCTATGGCATGCGCGCCACCGAGCCCGCGATCAGCTCGCTGGTTGCGAATGTGGCCGCGCTTGCCGCCACTACTTTTTCGGCGAGCGATCCGAACGCGCAGGCAAGCTATCAGGCGCTCAGCCAGGCGGTTCAGGCCAATTTGGGTGGTCAATCGGGCACGCAGTCGATCGACGATATCGAAGCCAATATCGCCAGCGCGCAGACCACCGTGACCAATGCGACCAATCTGAACACACAGACGCAGACCACGCTGCAGAACATGCTGCAAGGCATCGAGGGCATCAATCAGAACCAGATCGGCGAAGATCTGTTGACGCTGCAGAACAATCTGTCGGCATCGATGTCGGTCACGGCGCGGCTCGCGCAGCTCAGCCTGGTCAACTATCTCGCGCCTGTGAGTGGATAGCCGAAGAGCGAGTGGGACCAAAACCGCCCACCGCTATTCGCAGCCCACTTTTCGCCTTCGATTTGTCAGGAAGCGACGGCGGCGTTTTTCGCCGCGGCCTGGCGCACATGCCAAAACCGGAGAACCCGTTCGGCAGCTGCCGGGGACAGCTTTGCATAATCGGTCTGCACAGTCTCGTGGTCGTCGCTCGATAGCGTTCTGCCGACGGAGCGATGGGTCATTATCATGCGTACCGTTTCCCACTGTAAACCGGCGGCTTTGCACGGTATGAGAAATGTCTCGCGATGCTTGCTCTGCAACAGGTTTTCGACGAGCTGCATGGGCGCGCCGCAAAGCAGCGAAACCGCCGCTATCATATCGGCGTATTGGCGCATCTTCGCATAATAGAGGACTGTTGTTTCGCGCAGTTCGCCTGTCTTTTGCAGCGCGAGTACCCGCGCGTGAGCTTCGGCGAACGCCTGTTCGTGACGGAAGCCCGCCGCATGCTGCTCATCATTGGAGACGGCAGCAAGCGCGCTTTGAATGCGCTGGCGGGCCTCGGGACCGGCCGTACTGAGCAGGCGCGCACGCACCGCCTCGGTGGCGCGCAGCAACAGCTCCTGAAACAACGGCATCGGAACGTCGCGCCGCTGCCCGACTTTTTCGGCGAGTTGCTCGTCGTCTTGCGAGTGTTTCACCAGCGTTGCAAAGCCGTTTTGGGAGAAGCCGGCACCGTGGTTTTCGGCGAGCTTGTGGAAAACGTGCTGGTTGCCGCGTTGTAGCAAGGCATCCGTAACAGCCGTGTCGATCTGGGCGCGCCCCGAAATCGCCAGCAGATGCGCCTGGGTCTTGGTGTTGGCGATTTCGATGAGGTCCTGGTCGCTGAGGCGGGCGGACTGCGTCAACAGCGGCTCGGCGATCGTGATGTCGTCGTCGCCGGCGAGACGCCGGACCACGCCAGCCGGCGCGTTGTTGATTGGCGCAAGCCGCCGGCTGAGCTCCGCCAGCGCTTTGCCTTCGATGCGCGCGATGAGGTGTTCCAGGACTTCATTAAAGACGCCGACTTCGCGGTCATTCAATCGATCGGCATCGACAACAAAAAGATCGGTGATGCGCCGAAGCGTGTCGACTCGTTTGTCTGGAGTGCCGCTTTTCATCGCGTTCTCCAGGTCGACAATAAGAGACTGCTCGGTAATCATCGTACACTTACAAAATGTTCGGCCCCTACTGGGAGTTGCCGACGGTCGCGCGGTGGTTGCGATATCAGGTTCCCGATTGCCGTTTCCGTATTTTCTGCTTGCAGTCTGGCGCCAGCTATTTCGCCTGCCGGCTAGGCCCTGCTGCCCAGGCCGGCGGCGATGCCGCGGTTGATCTTGATGATCGATTTCAGGTGCTCCGGTTTCGGCTTCGTCATCAGCGAAAATGTTTCGCCCATGACGAAGGCGCCGATTTTGACCAGGTTGTCACGCACGGTGACAGGCAGCTGGTTGTCGTCCCTGGTGACGGCGTCGATGAACACCGTCCAGAGCCGGCGGTTGTACATCAGGGCATCGTCGAGGCCGGTCGGCTTGTCGCGCCAGGAATCTTGAACCGCCTGTAATTTCGCGGCGGCCTTCAATAGCAGGCTCGCTTCCAAGTCGCGCGGGTTTGCTGTTTCCTTGGCGGTCTTTGCATAGGCTTTGCTGGCGTGGTGCATCTCGCGAATATCCTCTTCGTAGGCAATGAGTTTGCGCGTTTCCTTGAGCGCTTTGTACAACTCCCCTGTTAAGATTCGATTATTGATACCGTCGAGAAATAGCCGCGAATTCGGGACCGATTGCAGCATTTCGCGCGCCAGCCGAAGATACGACGCGTGATGTTCCTGTGGGCGTTTCGCGGTGTATATGCGCTGCACCGCGAGATAGATGCGCTTGGCAAGACTGTTGGCCCGGCCGGGCGTCATGATGTCTTTTTCGCGCAGGATCGGAGCGATGCCCTCGATCGAAAGGCGCGTGCGCGAGCCGTGGTTGGTGACCACGCAGTCGCCGAGGATGATGCGCTCGTCGGGCTTGAGCTCGATCTTCAGCGCCATGTTCCATCACTCCGCACGATTGAGAAAGAAAAAGCGGCGGAGCTTTCGCCCCGCCGCCTTCTTTGAAGGCCTGTACCAGAAGACTTTAGCCGAACAGTTTGAGCACCGACTGGTTCGCCTGATTGGCGATAGACAGTGCCGAGATTTCCAGCTGTTGCTGGGTTTGCTCAGTAAGCAGGTCGGCGCTCTCTTGGTTCTGGTCGGCAACCACGAGGTTGCTGGCGCCGGTCTGTAGCGTATTGATCAAGTTCGTCGCGAACGTCTGACGGGTGCCGATGACGCCAGAATTGGTGCCGAACGTCTCGGTCTGGCTTTGCACAGTGCCGATCGCGGTATTGAGCGATGCGATCGTGGTGGTCAGCGTAGAGTTGTTCTGGAACGACCCGGTTCCCGTGCCGCTGATCGCTGACAGCGAGAGGCCCGACGAGGTGAAGTCCACGCCGTCGATGGTCAGCGCGCTCGAGCCGCTCGGGTTGAACTCGATCGTCAGATTGTCACCGGTGAGGAGGTTGACACCGTTGTAGGTGGCATCGCCGGCGAGGCTGGTGATCTGCGTCAACAGCCCATTGAAGTTGGTCTGCAGCGTGCCGCGCGTGGTGCTCTGTCCGAACGCCTCGGTGCTGCCCAGGCCGAGCGCCGTGGCTTCCGCACCGGAGGTGACGGCAAAGCTGGTCGACGCCGAATTGGCGGTGAGGATCAGATGCCCGCTGCCGTCGTCGCTCGCAGTGATGGCACCATTGGAGCCGAGGCCGGTGGTGCCGTTGATCTGAGCTTCGATCGAGCTGATAGACTCACTGGCCACGATCGCGATCGTGTAAGTGCTGGCGCCCGCGGTGATCAACAGATTGCCGGCGGCGTTCAGGCTGGTCAGAGCGACCGAGCTGGTTACCCCGGCCGCGACGGTCGGGCTGGCCTGCTGTGCCTGCTGCACCGTCGCCAGTGCCTGCTGCAACAGGCTGGACAAGCCGGTGAGGCCGTCGGTGGCTGCATTGATCGTTTGCTGACCCTGGCCGATCTGGTCGAGCAAGGCGCTCAACGAGTTGGCGGTGTTGGTCAGGTTCTGCGAGGTGAAATAGGCGCTCGGATTATCGGCGGCCGAGTTAACGGCGTCGCCGGTTGCAAGCGCTTCCTGCGTAGTGGTCAAATCGGCAGACGTCTTCTGCAGCGACAGCAGGTTCTGCCGAATGCCCGCGGTTAGAGTGATATCAGACATGGTACTACCCTTCTGGTTACAGGCCGTACTGGCTTAGCTTGCACTGGCTGTACGTGCCGTACCGGCAAGTGCATTTCCCCCGATCAACACGATCGGCTGCCGGAGGATTGCCTTAATTGGCTTAAAGACGCGTAAATCTGCGCATTTTGCGCTGCGGTCAGATGTACCTGATTGGATGCCGCTTCGGCCTGCGCCATGGTCGCGCCATAGGGATTTTCATTGATTTAGGGGGTTTCCGGCCACCGCTTAATACACTGTTAACCATTTGCCTTTGCTATTGGTTAGCCATGCTTGCAGAGTTGTGCCGACGGGCGTGGCAATGCCCGGGAACGCAGTCCCGGATTGGCATGGCGCAGATGATCAATGCAGATGATCAATAATGGGGACCCCGGCCATGCCCGCCGATCGGCAATCGTCCAAGACGCAATCCGCCAAGACACCACCGGCCAGGCCAGCAGAGGCCGGACGTTCGGCGGCGACATCCGCCAAGCCGGCGTCCCCGGCCGCTACCGCGTGGACGGCCGTCAATCTGGTGGTGGCGACGCCGTGCTTTGGCGGGCAGATTTCGGTTCTCTATGCGACGTCGCTGCTGCGGCTGGAGAAGCTGCTGCGCACCTATAGCGGCGTCAGCCTCAAAGTGCTGTTCAAGGACGGCGATGCGTTGATTACGCGGGCGCGCGCCAGCCTTATTTCGCAATTTCTGGACGATCCCAAGGCGACCCATTTGCTGTTCATCGACGCCGATATCGGCTTCGAGCCCGACCAGGTGTTGCGGCTCATCCAATCCGGCGCGGACATGGCGGCTGCGGTCTATCCGGTCAAGCGGATCGATTGGGACAAGGTGAGGACGACGATCGAGGCCGGCCGCGCCAATCCGGCCGCGACGGCGTTGAAATACGTATTCGAAGTCGACGATCCGAATGCCGTGACGTTGCGCGGCGACTTCATCAAGGTGCGTTACGCGGGAACCGGCTTCCTGATGATCCGGCGCGAGGCGCTGGAACGCATGTGCACCCGTTATCCGCGGCTACAATTCAAGCGGGACCACTCCATCGATGCCGCGACCGCGAGCGACAATCGCTTCGCCTTGTTCGAATCCATGATCGCCGAGGACGGCACGTATCTCAGCGAGGATTTCGCTTTTTGCAAACGCTGGACCGATATGGATGGCGAGATCTGGGCCGATCGCAACAGCAAGCTCGTCCACGTCGGCCCGATGGCGTTTGGCGGCGATCTATCGTCGCAATTCGCAGCAGCCGGCGCTTAGCGTCCGATCAAGCGAGCAAATTGACCAAAGTACCGCTGACGCCGTCGGCGGCCAGGATGCCCTGGGCCGTGCTCAGGCCTTGTTCGGCGAGAGCCAGATTGCTCGGCAGGGCCTTGGAGGCGTTTTTTGACGATCCGCTCGATCCGCTGGTACCGGTCGAGGCGGTCGAAGACGTCGTAGCGGTGGAAGCGCTGGACGGGGCAGGGGAGGCTTTGGTAGCCGCGAAAGAGTTGTTACCGACACCGAAGCCGAGGACGGCAGCGTCGGTACCACTGCCGATAATCGCAATCGTATCGCTGTCATTCCTGCTGGTGATAACCAACTGGCCGCTCTTGTTGACCGACGCGGTGACCTGCGCATTGGTCGGCAGGTCGACGTTGAGGGTATTGATGAGATCGCCAACCGTATCGGTTCCCGTCGACGTATAGGTCGTCCCATTATTGCCCGCGCTGATAGTGACCGAGCCGCCGGGGAGTATCCCCAGCGTTGACAAGGGGGTCCCCGTCGTCAGCCGTACCGTGCCGATTGCGGTTGCCGGCGCAGCGGGAGTGCCCGAAGAACTCGAAGAACTGGAACTGGACGTGGAAGCCGATCCGGTCGTTCCGCTTGACGATGATGACGTGGAAGTTCCCGTCGAGCCTTGCAGCACCTGCTGCACCAGCGCCGAAATCTGGCTATTGACGCGGCTCAGAGCAGTCTTATTGGCGATGCTGGCAAGGCCCTTCGCCTGATCGACCTCCGCGGTGCCCATTACATTGATGAGCGCGGCATCGGCCGACTGAACGGCGTCCCAGTTCTGCGCCTGATTCCAATAGTCCTGGTCTTGCTGAAAAAACGAAGGGGTGCTGCCGATGCTTCCGACGCTCATGGGTATCGCCCATTTCCCGGTCTAGTCGCGTTAGCCCGCTTAATGCCCTACCGCAGTTAATTTGGCGTATTCACCGGCGCCGGATTTACGTCCGGTTAACCATCTTGCCCGACTTTGCCTGATCGACCCCGATCGCGGGCTTTAGGTGACGCACGTATGGCCAAGCACGCAGGCAAACAGCGCGCGCATACGACGCCGTCCATCCAGCAGGCTCTGACCTTGCACCAGCAAGGGCGGCTTCTTGAGGCGGATCTGCTTTACGGCGCCATTCTCGCCGACGATCCCGAGCATTTTGACGCGCTGCATCTCTCTGGCGTGCTCCGCCACCAGCAAGGCCGGTCGGCGGAAGCATTGCGCCTGGTCGCGGCGGCGCTTAAGGCGCGGCCGAAATCGGTAGACGTGCTGGCGAACTACGGCGTTATCCTCGATGCGCTCAATCGCCATGAAGAGGCCTTGGCGAGCTTCGAGAAGGTGCTGGCGGTGGGCGCCAACGATGCCAGTGCGCACTACAATCGAGGCAATGCGCTCAAAGGTCTCAAGCGCTACGCTGAAGCATTGAAGAGCTACGATCGCGCGCTGGAGATAGCGCCGAGCCACGTCGATGCTCTTTACAATCGCGCCAATACGCTCACGACGCTTGGCCGGAACGAGGCCGCGCTTGCCGATTACAACAGGGTACTGGTGCTACAGGCGCGGCATTTTGGCGCGATCATCCGGCGCGGCAACGCGCTTGCAGCGCTGGCGCGGCCGGAAGAATTGCTTGCCGCCTATGACGCGGCACTCGCACTTGTGCCGGACCATGCCGAGGCGCTCAACAATCGCAGCGTCGTCTTGGTCACGCTCAAGCGGTTTGATGAAGCCTTGCTAAGCTGCGAACGCGCGCTGACGCTCAAGCCTGGCTATTTCGACGCGCTTTACAATCGCGGCAATGCATTGCGGGCGCTCGAGCGATTTGAGGACGCGCGTACGAGCTATGTCGCGGCGCTCGAGCTCGAGCCGAAGCGCGCCAATGCGCTCAACAATCTGGGACTGGCGCTGTTCGCGCTCGGCCGGCCTGTCGAGGCGCTGAAACATTATGATGCGGCGCTTGCCATCGATTCCAATGACTTGTGCACGCTGCATAACCGCGCCAATGCGCTCGCCGAGCTTGGCTCTTACGATGCGGCGCTGGAGCCATGCGAGTCGGTCCTGACCAAGAATCCGGCGCATGTCGACGCGCTCAATACGCGTGGCGTCGTGCTTGCCAAGCTGCAACGATTTTCGGAAGCACTGGCAAGTTACGATGCGGCGCTGGCGGAGGCGCCGGATCGCGTCGACATCCAGGTCAATCGCGGCACGGCGCTTCTGGAGCTCAACCGGCACGATGAGGCAATCGCGACCTTCGACCGGGCGCTTACAACGGATCCGGCAAATATCACCGCACTGATCAATCGGGGAAATGCCCTCGTCAAGGACAGACGCCTTGGCGAAGCGCTGGCCTGCTATGACCGCGCGCTGGCCGTCGATCCCAATCATCCCACCGCGATTACCGACCGCGGGGTGGTGCTCGCGGAAATGGACCGGTTTGACGACGCGCTGGCCGAACATGAACGCGCGCTGAGGATCGAGCCGCATGTTTTCGCGGCCCATATCAATCGCGGCAATGCGCTGTTGAAGCTGAACCGGCTCGACGAGGCGATCAAATGCTACACCGACGGGCTTGCGCTCGAGCCGGAGCACGGCGAGGGCAACTTCAACGCCGCGGTCGCGAAATTGCTCGTTGGTGACTTCGGCGAGGGCTGGAAGCAATATGAATACCGGTGGAAGAAGAAGCCGATGTCGCTGCATCGGCCGAATTATCCGCAGCCGATGTGGCGGGGTGAGCGGGACTTGCAGGACAAGACCATATTGCTTTTTGCCGAGCAGGGCCTCGGCGACACCATCAATTTCGTCCGCTACGTGCCGCTCGTCGCTGCGCTCGGTGCCAAGGTGATCCTTGGCGTGCAGGAGCCTCTGCGCGCGCTGGCAGCGACCGTGCCGGGCGTCTCCGTGCTCCGTAGCCATGGCGAAGCCGTGCCGGATTTCGATCTATATTGTCCGTTGCTGAGCCTGCCTTTGGCGTTCGCAACCGAGCTTGCGACGATACCGGCCAACATTCCTTATCTTTGGCCGCTTGAAGAGCGCCTTGCTAAGTGGCGGGGTAAGCTGCCGGACAATGGCCGGCTGCGCGTCGGACTATGCTGGGCCGGCAGTGGCGTGCACCTGAACGACCGCAATCGCTCCATTCCGATCGAGCGTTTCGCAAAAATTCTCTCCACCCCCGATCTCGATTTCATCAGCGTGCAGAAAGAAGTCAGCGCGGCGCAGGCGGCGATCCTGAGCGATCATGGCGTCATGCAGCTCGGCCGGGAGCTTGCGGATTTCGCCGACACCGCAGCGGTCGTCGCCATGCTCGATCTTATCGTCGCGGTCGATACTTCGGTCGCGCATCTCGCCGGCGCGATGGGCAAGGCCGTTGCGCTGCTGTTGCCGTTCTCGCCGGATTTCCGATGGCTGCTCGATCGCACCGACAGCCCGTGGTATCCGAGCATGCGCCTGTTCCGGCAGACCACGATCGGCGATTGGGACGGCCCGATCGAACGGGTGCGCCAGGAACTTGCCGAGGTCGCGCTCAGGCGCGACAGTGCGCGCCAGCCATAACGGCGCTACAGCACGCGGCTGACGGCAAGCGGCCGGCCGTGTTTCGGATTGGGCGCGGTGGCGCGCCCGGATGCGCCGTAGACCTGCGGCGAGGCTTTGCGGGCGAGATCGCCCGATAGCCGCCGCATGATTCCTTCCGAGACCGCATGCGCGGTCGCCAACACGATCATGTTCCTGTGCAACACCGCGCGGAACGTTTCCTGCGCCCGCGCCAGCACCGCGCAACGCGCCGGCGCCGACTGGCGAGCAAGTTTCGCGCTTGCCTTCAAACGCTCGCCCGAGGTGAACAGTTCGCCCGCGAGTTCTGCCTTGGCCGGTTCGAGCGCGGCGGCGCCGCGGATCTTTCCGGCGCGCACCAGCGCCGTTTCCTGTTCGACAAGCCCGGTCAATTTCTCAATGAGCGCGGTGAGATCGTCGATCGCCTGTTCTGCCTCCGCGGCACTCGTGATCGGCCTCATGACGCGCTCAGGCCCTGCTCTTTGAGCAATGCTTTGTAAACCTGGGGCGCAAGCCCAACGCCGCCGGCCTTGGCGAACGATTTGGCGAACTGGTCGGTCATGAACGAGCGCCACACTTTCAGCGCGCCTTTGCCGCCGAACGGTCCGTCGCCGTCGATGCCGGTGAACATTTCCTGGAACATATTGCCGAGAAACATCGCCTCGAAATTCTGTGAGGCCTCTTTGGCCTTGCCTTTGACCTTCAGTGCCGCGGCCGCTTGCGCGCTCGTCGCGTTGCCGACCGAAGACAGCGACGCGCCGAGATCTACGGGATTGATGGCGCTCATCACATCACCTCGATATCGGCCTGGATGGCGCCCGCGGCCTTGATCGCCTGCAAGATCACGATCAGATCGCGTGGGCCGATACCGAGCGCGTTGAGCCCATCGACGACCTGCTGCAGCGACACGCCTGCCTGGACCAAGGCCAGCCTCTTGCCCTCTTCCTGCACGCCGACCTGCGTGCGCGGCACGACGACAGTGCGGCCCTTCGAGAAGGCCCCGGGCTGGCTGACTTGCGGCGCTTCCGAGATGGTGACGGTGAGATTGCCTTGGGCGACCGCCACCGTCGACACGCGCACGTCGCGGCCGATGACGATGACGCCGGAGCGCTCGTCGATGACGATCTTGGCGGGTTCGTCCGGCTCGACCTGCAATTGCTCGATCTCGGTCAGCATGGCGACCACGTTCTGCGGATATTTCTTCGGCAGTGTGAGCTGCACCGTCGAAGGATCGAGCGGCTCTGCCACCGGCGCGCCGATATAATCGTTGATCGCAACCGCGATGCGCTTTGCCGTGGTGAAATCGGCGTTGCGCAAGGCAAGCCGCAACTGGCTCACCCCGTTGAGCGCGAATTCGATCTCGCGCTCGATGATGGCGCCATTCGGCAAGCGGCCGACGGTCGGCACGCCGCGGGTGATCTTGGCCGCATCGCCCTCGGCCTGAAAGCCGCCGATGCTGAGCGAACCCTGCGCCACGGCATAGACATTGCCATCAGCGCCAAGGAGCGGGGTGACAAGGAGCGTGCCGCCTTGCAGGCTCTTGGAGTCGCCCATCGCGGAAGCGGTCACGTCGATGCGCGTGCCCTGCGTCGCGAACGGCGGCAAGTCGGCCGTGACCATGACGGCGGCGACGTTGCCGGTGCGGATCTGCTGGCCGCGGATATTGACGCCAAGCCGTTCCAGCATCGCCTGCAAGGACTGCTTGGTGAACGGCGCGTTGTTGAGCGTGTCGCCGGTGCCGTTGAGCCCGACGACGAGGCCATAACCGATGAGCTGGTTCTCCCGCACGCCCTCGACAGTCGCGAGGTCTTTGATGCGCGAGGTCGCCGCCGCCGGCGAGGCGGTGCAGCCAAAAGCGATCAGCGCGGCAAGCGCGGTTCGTAACGTCCCTCTCATCTTGCTCCCCAAGAGGCTGGACAGCACTTTCAATGCTATTTGCGTGCCATGCCGGGCGATAAGTAAAGCATTGAATTGACGAGATTATTTTTGACAGGCGCGGCGTGGTCGGGGCTCTGGCGAGCAGCCCTTGCCGGTTTCCGGCAATTCTTGCCGGGAGGCTTTACCGCACATTAACCATAACAGCACACCTTCATTCTTATGCGCGTCTCTGGACCCAACCGGACGGCACTTGCCACGACACCCGGCGCGGCACGGCGCTCGCCAGGCGGCACTTTTTCGCTCGGCGAAGCCGGTGCCCCGCAGCCGCAAAGCGCGGCGATGGCGCTGCGCACGCTCGGCGGCATCGATGCGCTGATCGCGCTGCAAGGCGTCGAAGACCCGGTCGAACGCCGGCGCCGCGCGGTCAAGCACGGCCGCCGGGCGCTCGACGCGCTCGACGAACTTAAGCTCGGGCTTCTTGCCGGCACGCTCGACCAGGCCACGATGTTGCGGCTCAAATCGGTGGCCGTCGACCTTCAGGCTGTATCGGGCGACGATCGGCTGGATGCGGTTTTGGCCGAGATCGACCTGCGGGTCGCGGTCGAACTGGCCAAAGCCGGCATAGCCTGAAACGCGTCTTAAAACCCCGCGAATTTCCGCAACTTTTTAGGCTTTTCTTGCCCGCGCCAGAGGCCGCGAGGGGATGCCGGACGGCGTTAAAAGCGCCAACCGCGGGAACCGCCCGCTGCGCTTTGCGGGGGTCACGATCTTGTTGTCTCTGTCATGGACCTTGGATATAAGCCGCGGCGCGAGGGGGGCCTCGCGACAGTGGGGTGCGGGAGTTGACGCAAATGCAGTTGTTAAAGGGCAAAAACGGTCGAGCCGCCGATAAGCCCCATAAGAACGGTAAGGGCGACGAGACGGCCAACGGCCGGCCGGAAGAGAAACTGTACCGGCCCAGCGACAAAGAGGCGTTCATGAGCGAGCGCCAGCGGGAGTATTTCCGCCAAAAGCTGCTCGATTGGCGGGAGGACATCCTCAAGGAGGCCAAGGAGACGCTGCAGCATCTCCAGGACGAGAGCCAGAATCATCCCGACCTCGCCGACCGCGCCTCCTCGGAAACAGACCGAGCCATCGAATTGCGCGCCCGGGACCGCCAGCGCAAGCTGATCGCCAAGATCGACGCCGCGCTGCAGCGGATTGAGGACGGCACCTACGGCTATTGCGAAGAAACCGGCGAGCCGATCACGCTGAAGCGGCTGGAAGCCAGACCCATCGCTACTTTGTCGATCGAGGCCCAGGAGCGCCACGAGCGGCGCGAGCGCGTTTATCGCGACGACTGATCCACAAGAAGATTCGGCGCTTAAGCGTTTCTTTACCGTCTTTGCTTACCGGTCGTTAACGATCGGCAGCCCGGGCAGCCGCGGCAATCTGCGGGTGGCCTTGCTGCATGCACAAGATCATGCGCACCGGCCCAACGCAGCGACCCCAACCAAATCTTTCGCGCATGCTGCGCCGTGCGCTGCATGCCCACGACAGTGGCGATTTCGCCAAGGCGGAGCGGCTCTACGACGCGCTCTTGCAACAGCAGCGCGATAATTTCGACGCGCTGCATGGTCTCGGCCGGCTGCATTATCAACGGGGACGGCCGGACACGGCGCTCACGCTCATTCAAGCGGCGCTGCAGATCGATCGGGGCCGCGCCGAGGGATTTGCCAGCCTCGGGCTCGTGTTCCATCTCCTGCATCGGTTCAAGGAGGCGCTCGCAAGTTTTGACGAGGGACTTCGGCTGGCGCCCGGCAGTGCCGAACTGCTCAGCCGGCGCGGCGTCGCGCTGCTTGAACTGCGCCGTCCGCACGAAGCGCTCGAAAGTTTCGAACGGGCGCTCGCCGCCGATCCCGATCATCTCGACGCGCTCGGCAATTACGGCAATGCACTGCTCAGGCTCAATCGTCCGCTGCAGGCGCTTGCCGCCTACGACCGGGCGCTCGCCGTCGTACCCGGCAACGCGCAACTGTCGACCAATCGCGCCGTCGCGCTGCGCAGGCTCGATCGGCCGCACGAAGCGCTGATGAGCGCGAGCCGCGTGCTCGTTGCCAGGCCGGATTTCGCCGAGGCGCGATTTGCCGAGGCCGTGGCGCGGCTGACGCTCGGCGATTTCGGCGCGGGCTGGCGCGGCTACGAAGCGCGCTGGTCGGTAGGGCTCCTGGCCACGCAGCGGCGCAATTTTACGGCGCCGCTGTGGCTCGGCGAGGAACCGCTCGAGGGCAAGACCATTCTGCTCCATGCCGAGCAGGGTTCCGGCGACACCATTCAGTTCGTGCGCTACGCGCCGTTCGTCATGGCGCGTGGCGCGAAGACGGTGATTGTTGAAGTACAGCGCGAACTGGTGCGGATGTTGTCCGGCATCGAAGGCGTCTCGGCCGTGATCGGGCGCGGCGAGATGTTGCCGTCATTCGACGTGCATTGTCCGCTGCTCAGCCTGCCGCTGGCCTTTGCAACGGAAGCGGCGACGATCCCGGCGGATATTCCCTATATTGCGCCAGCCGACGAAGATATTCGCCGCTGGCGCGAACGCTTGCCGCGGCAGCGGCCGCTCATCGGCATCGCCTGGTCCGGCGACCGCTTCCACGACAACGACCTTAATCGCTCAGTCCGCCTCCAGACGCTTTTGCCGTTGCTCGACCTGCCCGGCGTGACCTTCGTCAGTCTTCAGCACGTGGTGCGCGAGGAGGACGCTCCCGTTTTGCAAAGCCGACCGGGCGTGGTTGCGATCGGTCATGAATTTCACGACTTTGCCGACACCGCCGCGGCGCTTGCCGTGTTGGACGCGGTGATCTCGACCGATACCGCGGTCGCGCATCTGGCCGGAGCGATGGGCAAGCCGCTCTCGTTGCTGTTGCCGTTCGCGGCCGACTTCCGCTGGTTGCGCGAGCGGCAGGATAGCCCGTGGTACCCGACCGCGCGGCTCTATCGTCAGCCGAAATTCGGCGATTGGACAAGTGTCATCGAAACGTTGCATCAGGAATTGATGCGGTCCGGCTGGCGAGGGCAACCGCACGGCCGCAAGTTGTCGGCATAATGCCGGCGATTAATGAATTCATTTCTTTTTTATATCCGCGCCGCGTCGCAATTAGTTCATCGATCCCGATGATGTTTCGACCATGCGGCAATGCCGCGAATCCGGGAGAGAACAATGGACGCTCACGATATTCACGAACATGACATCCACGAACATCACGAGAAGGCTGCCGAACATCACGATCACGCGGCGACGCATCATCGCGAGGCCGCCAAACACGCCAAGTCCGGCGATCTTGAAAAGGCCGCCCACCATTCCAAAGTCGCGCATGGACATTCGTTGCATGCCACCGAACACCACGAGCACGCGTCGAAAAAGCATGCGGAACAGCACGGTTGATCGATCTGGCGTGGGCTGATTACGCGCGAAAAGTTGCGGCCTCCGGCGGGGGAGCTGCCGGAGGCCGCGTCGTTGCGGAATCTGCGCTGCGCATCGCGGATTCCGGGGAGCTCAGGATTCCAGATCAGAACGGCAACAGAATATCGAGCGCCTGCTGGCCCCAAGGCGGCTGCTGAATGTTGGAGAGTGTGCCCTTGCCGCCATAGGCGACCCGCGCCTCGGCGATCTTGGGCAAATCGATCGTATTGTCGCTTTCGATGTCTTCGGGGCGGATCACGCCGGCGACGATGAGTTCGCGCATTTCCGAGTTGAGCCGGACTTCCTGCTTGCCTTCGATCACCATGTTGCCGTTCGGCAGCACTTGCGTCACCACCGCCGCGACATTGGTCAGCAACTGGTCCTGCCGGTTGATGGTGCCGTTGGCGTTGCTCTGCGAATCGGAATCCGCGGCGATGATGGTGCCCGGCAGGACAGCCTTGGCCGGATTGACGATGGTGTTGGCGCCGAGGAAATTACTTATGGCGGAATCCTCGGTGGAGGTGCGGGTCACCTGGGTCTGATCCTGGAATTGCGCCGTATCGTTGATGTTGACCTTCACGGTGAGGATATCGCCGACCTGGTGCGCCCGCTGATCCTTGAAGAAGGCGCGCGAGCCGTTGCGCCACAGCGAATTGGGATTGAAGGTGGCCGGTTGCGGCGTCGGCATCGGCATCTGCACCGGCTTGTAACCGGGTTGTGTCGTCGGATTGTTCACCGGCGAAAGCGGCGGCTGCTCGCCGATCAGTTTCATCTTGTCGAATGTGGAGCAACTGGTGCTGAGTATGGCGACCGTCGACAACAAAGCATAACGCAAAAGCAAAACGCGTTTCGACATCGAACTACCTCTTCACTCAGGCCTACTTACTCGGAACTCTGCGTTCCATTATCGACGACTTGCGTGGTGATGGCGGCGACCGTCACGCGGTCGGGCCCGGACACGACGGCCTGCACCACGCGTTTGGATTCCGCATTGAGCACACCGATCGTATCGCCGAGCGCGCCGGTATCCTGGGCTTGGCCGCGCATCGTGAGCGTCACGCCCGGCGCCTGATAAATGATGGTCACGGTATCGCTGCGCTGTACGATCTGGGGCTTCATCAGATCCGCTTGGGTGAGCGGCAGGCCGGGACGCAGCGGGCGCCGCGCGGCAAGGCCGATCGCGGCGTCGGGGTCGGTCAAAGCGTCGCTCTCGTCCCTGGGTCGGCGCAGCACGGTGAGATCGGACGCTTTGAGCACCTCGCCGTGCTCGAGCGGATGATCGACCGCAACCGCGTCGACCGTCTGGATGGCGGTGCCGGTGTAGCGGGCCGGTTGTCCATGCGGCGCCGCGCTCGACGGCAGATCGAACGTCACGTCAAACCGCGTGGTGCGCGGGTCATAGGCCAGCGACAGCACCCGCAGCGCGCCGGTAGCGCTCGGCTCGACTTGCAGCGTGCGCACGTCGCCATCGAATTTGACAAGGATGTTATGGGCGTCGCCGAAGCCGTATTGTCCGGCCAGCGCCTGTGCGACGCTGCCGGAAATCTCCTGCGTGGTGATCGCGCGGCTCAAGCGTGTGACGGTCACCTCGCTGAGCCCGCGCGTGTCGATACCGATAAGTTGGTGCGGCTGGATCGCGTCGACGATGCGGTCGGTCGAGACCACGCCGGTGGTGCCGAGATCGGGCGCGCGGAAAATCGGCACGTCGGCGACCGGCCCCGCATTCTCGATAAGGTCGCCGATGCGCACGATGTCGCCGGTAACGGTGGCGCTGGCCTTGAGCGCCGGAGCGGGCGGCGTCGTTTGCGCGCCCGCGGCGCCGCTGAGCACAAGCAGTACAGCAAGTGACGCGATGAGCTGGCGGGTCATGGCGCGGGTCATGGCATGGACCTTTCTCAGCGCATTAATTGCGCGGTGGTCTGCAGCATTTCGTCGGCTGCGGTGATGACCTTGGAATTCATCTCGTAGGCGCGCTGCGCCGCGATGAGATTGGAGATTTCGGTCACCGCTTCGACGTTGGATTGTTCGAGGCTGCCTTGCAGCAGCGTGCCGGCGCCGTCGGTGCCGGCGAGCGTGTCCTGCGGCGCGCCCGAGGCCGGCGTCGCCGTGAACAGGTTGTCGCCGTTGGCTTGCAGGCCGGCATTGTTGGAAAAGCGCGTGATGGTGAACTGGCCGAGTATGGTCGAGGTAGTAGAGCCCGGCAGCATCACCGAAACCTGGCCTTGCTGGTTGATGGTCAGACCGCTTGCATTCTGCGGGATGGTGATGGTCGGCTGAACGACGTTGCCCTCTGCGGTGACGATGCGGCCGGTCGCGTCCTGCTCGAACGAGCCGTCGCGCGTGTAGCTGTATGTCCCGTCCGGGTTCTGGATCTTGAACCAGCCGTCGCCCTGGATGGCGACGTCGAGCGTATTGCCGGTCTGCGCCAGAGTGCCTTGCGTCATCAGCCGCGGCGTGCCGACGGTTTTCACGCCGGAGCCAAGCTCGATGCCGACGGGGAGAATGTTGCCTTGGTCGGAGGCCTGCGCACCGATGCGCTGCACGTGCTCGTAGAGAAGATCCTGGAATTCGGCACGCTGGCTCTTAAAGCCCGTGGTCGTCATGTTGGCGATATTGCCGGCGATGACCTGAACTTGCAGGTCCATGGCCGCCATTCCGGTTGCCGCGGTATCAAGCGCACGCATCTTACGGTCTCCTGACCCTCAAGCGTTACGAGCTAGTCGGCGTCTGCGACAGTTGCGACAGTGCGTTGCGGCGCTGATCGCTCTGCTGCTGAAGAATGTTGGAAATATCGCTGTAGCTGCGGGTGAGCTCGATCATGCGCGCCATTTCGCTGACGCCGTTGACGTTCGATTTCTCGATCGCGCCCTGAACTACGCCGACGCCCGCGGGCGCCGGCGTGGCATTGACGCCGTTCGGCGCCGCGAATGTCGAGCCGCCGTCCTTTTGCAGGCGCTGCGGCTGATCGAAGGTGACGAGCTGAAGCGTGCCGCGCGGCGAATTGGCGGTGCTGTTGCCCTCACGCACCGTGATGATGCCGGAGGCGCTGATGACCACGTCGGTGTCGGTGGGCTGGAAAGTAATCGGGCCGCCGTCGCCGAGGACTTGATCGCCCGCGCTGGTGACGAGCTGGCCGGCGGTGTTGATCGCCAACGCGCCGTTGCGCGTGTAACGCTGTCCGCGCGCGGTCTGCACGACGAGAAAGGCGTCCTCGCCCTTGACGGCGACGTCGAGCGGATTGCCGGTGTGCTCGACCGCGCCGGGGCTCATGTCGATCCAGCTCGCGCGGTCCTGCACGAAGTCGACGCGCCGGTCTTTGCCGGTGAACTGCTGGTCACTGGCCCGCGGCATGAGGTATTGCGCGAATAGCGCGTTGTCGGACTTAAAGCCCGTGGTGTCGATATTGGCGATATTGTTGGCGATGATATCGAGCTCATGAGTGAGCGCCGTCTGCCGCGATAGGCCGACGAGAAGCGCATTCTCCATCGGTACTCTCCCCTTGATCTGCGCGGGGCGACTTTCCCAAGCCGCTGACCGCGCCACTTTCCTGGGGGATGAAGTGCAGAAGCCGTGCCAGGGACAAAAATGAAGTAATAACAATGATATATCGATTTTTACGGTTCCCCGCGAGCGGGCAGAAACAGCCGTTTCGCGGGCCGCACCCGGCAAATAATTCCCAGTAGCGGGGCGGCAGCAAGTATCCGTTAACCATTCCTGCCTAGCTTCAAAGACACGGCGCCGGCTCCGGCGCCGGGTAGCGCTCGCAACGTTGGTTTTGCGTTTGTCCTGCCGGGCTGCGTGCGCTCTCACGCAAGCGGGAGCGGTGATGGCAACCACGAACGAAACGCAAACTCAAGCTAAGGATGCCGATACCGAAGGCGAGGACGGCAAAGAAGCCTCGTCCGCCAAGCGCAAGCTTCCGCTCAAACTCATTATTATGGCGGCGGGCGGTCTGGCCGCGCTCTGCGCCGTCGGCGGCGGCGGCTATTACTTCTTTTTTGCCGGCAAGAGTGAGGCGGCGGCCGCGGCTGCGGCCAACCAGGTCAAGCCGCCGGTCTTTCTCGATCTGCCGGACGTTCTGGTCAATCTGTCCAACACCGGTGGTGGCGACCGCACGCAATATCTGAAGGTGAAGGTCACGCTCGAACTGTCGGACCAGGCGCTGTCGGCGCAAATCCAGCCGGTCATGCCGCGGCTGATGGACACCTTCCAGACCTACTTGCGGGAATTGCGGCCGACCGATCTCGACGGCTCGGCCGGGCTCTATCGCTTGAAGGAAGAGCTGACGCGGCGCGTCAATGCCGCGATCGCGCCCGCCCGCATCAACGCGGTGCTGTTCAAGGAAATCGTCATCCAGTGACGGTGAAGTGAGATCATGGCACCTGCGCCGTCAAAGGATCAGATCGACCACGATGCGCTCGCCGCCGAGTGGGGCGTAGCGCTCGAGGCCGAGCAGAATGTGGCCGGTACCGAGGCGCCCGCCGACGGCCAGAGCGCCACCGAGGCGATGGCGTCGCAATGGGCGACGATGGTCGACGACGGCCAATTCACCCAGACGAGCACCAAAGGCGGCGCCGAACGCGTTCTCACGCAGGACGAAATCGATTCGCTTCTTGGCTTCAGTCTCACCGATATTTCGCTCAACGATAATTCCGGCATACGCGCGATCATCGACTCGGCGATGGTCTCCTATGAGCGGTTGCCGATGCTGGAAATCATCTTCGACCGGCTGGTCCGGTTGATGACGACCAGCCTGCGCAATTTCACCTCCGACAACGTCGAAGTGTCGCTCGACCGCATCACCTCGGTGCGGTTCGGCGATTACCTCAATTCGATTCCGCTACCCGCAATTCTCAGCGTGTTCAAGGCCGAGGAATGGGACAATTTCGGCCTGGTCACTATCAATTCGAGCCTAATCTATTCGATCATCGACGTGCTACTTGGCGGCCGGCGCGGCCAGACCGCAATCCGTATCGAGGGCCGGCCCTACACCACGATCGAGACCAATCTAGTCAAGCGCATGATCGAGGTCGTGCTGGCGGATGCGGAGCTTGCGTTCCGGCCGTTGTCGCCGGTGAAGTTTAATATCGATCGTCTCGAAACCAATCCGCGCTTCGCCGCTATTTCACGGCCGGCAAACGCCGCGATCCTGGTGCGGCTGCGCATCGACATGGAAGATCGCGGCGGCACCATCGAACTCCTGCTGCCTTACGCGACCATCGAGCCGATCCGCGACGTGCTGCTGCAGATGTTCATGGGCGAGAAGTTCGGCCGCGATGCGACCTGGGAAGGCCACCTGGCGACCGAACTCGGCCAGGCCGAGATTGCGGTCGAGGCCGTGCTCTACGAGGCGCGGTTGCCGCTTCAGCAAATCATGAAGCTCGATGTCGGCGACACGCTGATGCTCGACTTGAAATCGGACACGCCGGTGATCGTGCGCTGCGGCGAGGTCATGCTGACCGAAGGCCGCATGGGACGCGTCGGCGACCGGGTCGCGGTGCGCGTCGCCAAACCTTTGCGCAAGCCGAGCATGACGTTTGCCATGTTCGAGACCGCGGCCGGCTCCGGCAACCGGATGGAGACACAATGACGAACGGCATCGGAATGGTGATCAACGTTTTGGTGGCGTTTCTACTGGTGCTCACGATCGGCTACTGCATGATGCTCAATCGCCGGCTGAAGCTCCTCAAAGCCGACGAGCAGTCGTTGCGGGCGACGATTTCGGAACTCGTCACCGCGACCGAAATCGCCGAGCGCGCCATCGGCGGATTGAAGCTCACCGTGCACGAATGCGACATGGGTTTGGGCGAGCGGCTGCGCAAAGCCGAACGCATGACCATCGAGATCGATCGCACCATCGTCGCCGGCAAGGATCTGCTGGGCCGGCTGTCGCAGATCGTCACTGCGGGACGCGGCAATGACCAGCCGGCCGCGCCGCTCGAGGCCGCCGTCAAGGCCAAGAGCGGCGCCAAGTCGACCGCAAAGGCGGTTGCTGCAGCGGCGGAAGCTTTCGCCGAGCGGCTGCGCACGAAGGTGCATGGTATCGCGGCATGACGCGTTACATCCGCGATCTGCGGCTTATTCCGATCGCGCTGATCGCCAGTGCCTGCCTTTTGGCCTTGAAGGTCGCCGATCTCGCGCTCCACGCCTCCGATGTTATAGGCGGCGACAACGCGGTGTCGGCCGATGCCGATGTGTCGGTCATTCACTCGATGCCGGATGGGACCGCGTCGTCCGGGGGCGCGCTGTCGTGGGCGACGCAGATGTTCAACTTTCCCGGCGGCGGCGGGTCGACACCGGTGTCGCAGGAGACTTCGAGCATACGGCCGCAATTGTCGGAGCTGCCGAAGATTACCGCTGAGGATAGCGGCGATATTACCGGCTCCGTCACGACGCCGGCGCCCGGCGGCGCCAAGACCACGCCGGGCGCGGCAAATCCATCCGACACCGCGAGCGCCGCGGCGCCCGGCAAACCGACGCCGCCGCCGCCGCCCGGAGCGGTGATCCCGACCGACGGCACGACGATGCCGACCGGCGCCGAGCGCGCCATTCTCGAACGGCTGCAGGAGCGCCGCGAAGAGCTCGATACCCGCGCGCGCGAACTCGACATCCGCGAAAGCCTGATCCAGGGCGCCGAGAAGCGCATGGATGCCAAGCTCGCCGAGATCAAGGAAGTTGAGAGCCGCATCAAGGTCGAAACGGGGCAGAAAGACGATGCCGAAGCCGCTCGCCTCAAAGGCCTCGTCACCATGTACGAGAACATGAAGGCGCGCGACGCGGCAAAAATCTTCAATGGTCTCGACACCAATGTGTTGATCGAAGTCGCCGCCCAGATCAATCCGCGGCAGATGGCCGATATTCTTGCGCAAATGGCGCCGGAGGCCGCCGAGAAGCTGACCGTCGAACTTGCCACCAAGGCGCAACAGACCCAGCAGAGCAGCTCGGCCGACCTGCCGAAAATCGAGGGCCAGCCGACGGCGCCTTAGCCGATTGCGGCGCCTTGCCGCAACCATCTGTAATCGTTGAATTAAGCCGACATTAAGCACACCGGCCTAACGTGACTGTGTGGCCGGCGTCGGGAAGGCGCAGCGGCCGCGAAGGCTTATCGGCCTTTGCCTTGCTTTGTCGGTCGAGCGGCGTGTCTCCGTCGAGTGAGTTTTGAGTCTTTACATGGCGTGCGGTCGCACCATCCGGGATTTTGGCCTCCGCTTCGCCCATTGCATTTCCCATGGCATTTGGCGTTACACGCAGGCCGCCACCGGTCTCCTGTTGTTGCTCGCCGCGCTCGCTGCGCCGTCGGTGGCGGCGCCGCTGAAAACCACGGTCGCGGTGACC
This sequence comes from uncultured Alphaproteobacteria bacterium, assembly GCA_963790975.1. Classification (GTDB taxonomy): domain Bacteria; phylum Pseudomonadota; class Alphaproteobacteria; order Rhizobiales; family Xanthobacteraceae; genus BOG-931. Next base: position 168,823 of record CAWBQV010000004.1, on the reverse strand, counting down.
GTGAACGACGGCTACGCGCGCCTCGTCTTCACCGCGGGCGAATATCTTGACGCCACCGCGCATGTGGCCGGCAGCGTGCTGATCATCGATTTCGCCCAGCCGGTCGACGTTTCGGTCGATCGCGTTGCCGAACAGGCGCCCGATTATATCGGCGCCGCCCGTACCGATCCCGACGGCAAGGCGGTGCGCATGGCGCTCGCCCAGAACGTGACGGTCAACGCCATGGCCGCCGGCGAAAAGCTGTTCGTCGATCTGCTGCCGGACTCGTGGAAAGGCGTGCCGCCCGGCCTGCCACAGGACGTCGTCGACGATCTGGCGCGCCGTGCCCGCGCCGCCGAGCAGGAGGTGGCGCGCGAGCACGAAATGGCGCGGCAGAAAAAGGTTGCGCCAGTGCGCGTGCATGTCGCGACCCAGCCGACGTTCACCCGCTACATTTTCGACGTGCCGGGAGAGACGGCGATCGCCACCGATCGCTCCAAGGACCGGCTGGTGCTCAAATTCGACGCGCCGTTCAGCTTCGACCTTGCCGACGCGGATGCGGCGCTGCCGAGCGGCGTGCAGGAGATTTCCAGCGAATTGGACGACGATTCTTCGCTCGTGCGTTTCATCTTCAGCGGTAAATTCGACGTGCGCAGCTTCCGCGGTGAGAACGGTTATACCGTCGACGTCGTCAATCCCGACGCCAAGCCGAACCAGTCGAGCCAATTGCCGCCGGGCCTGCAGCAAGGCGCCGCGCCGGACACGGCGCCGGCCGCAGCGAACGAAAGCGGCCAGGATGATGGCGGCGCCGCGGCGAAGGTCGTCGCAGCACCCAATATCGAGGCGCCGGCAACAATTCCGGCGCAAGGGCCGCAGCCCGTGACAGCGCCGGTAGCGGCGCCTGACGCGCCGGCGCCACAGCCGGCGGCACCGCAACCTGCTGCGCACTCCAGCGTCGAATTCAATCCCGCGGCAGCGCTCGCCGCGCAGGGCGCTGCGCCACCGCCACCACTGGCGCCGCCTCCGGCGAACGTCGCCGCGGCGCCGACTCCAGCTGCCGCGCCGGCGGCCCAAGTCACTCAAGCTCCGGTCACTCAAGCTCCGGTCACTCAAGCTCCGGTCACTCAAGCTCCGGTCACTCAAGCTCCGGTCACTCAAGCTCCGGTCACTCAAGCTCCGGTCACTCAAGCTCCGGTCACTCAAGCTCCGGTCACTCAAGCTCCAGTCGCTCCAGCTCAAGTCGCGGCAGCTCCAGTCGCTCCAGCTCCAGCCGCGGCGGTTCAAGCTCCGCCAACCCAAGCCGCTGCGCCCCAAGCCGCGGCGGCGCAAGCAGCGCAAGCCGCACCGGCCCAAGCGCCGCAGACCGAAGCCGACGGCAGTAAGATCGCCGTCGAGCTCGTCCACCAGGGCGCCAATCTGAAAGTGTCGTTCCCGTTCAAGGGTCCCGCGGCGGCTGCGGTTTTCAACCGCGCCGACATGCTGTGGATCGTGTTCGACTCCAAGGCCGCCGTCGATCTGACCGCGCTCGACGGCGAGCCGAGCCGCACCATCCGCGGCCACAAATTCACCCAGACCGACGATGCCGACGTCATCCGGCTCAAGCTCGATCGTCCGCATCTGTCCAGCGTCACCGCCAACGGTTCGGTGTGGACGGTGGAAATCGGCGATTCCATCCTCGAGCCGTCGCATGCGCTCGACATCACCCGCAACATTATTGGGCCGAACCGCTCGAACGTCTCGGTCGACTTCGATGGGCCGCAGCAGGTGCACCGTCTCACCGATCCCGAAGCCAACGATACGCTTCTCGTCGTCACCGGCTTCATGCCGGCGCGCGGTTTCATCGACAACCAGGATTTTATCGAATTCAACGCGCTCGCCTCGACCCAGGGTGTGGCGATCGAGCCGCTCGCCGACGACGTCAATGTGCGGCTTGCCCCCGACAAGATCGTCGTCGACCGTCCCAGTGGCCTGACGCTGTCGACGTCGCTGCAGACCTTGCTGCACGGCAGCGGGCTCCATCCGGCGACGTTCGATTCGCAGATCTGGGGCTTTGACCGCGAGGCCTCTTACATGGAGCGCCAGTCGCACCTGATCGCCGAAGCAGCAGCCGCGCCGGAAAGCCAGCGCATGACGCCGCGGCTCGATCTGGCGCGCTTCTATCTCGCTCGCGACATGTATCCGGAAGCCAAGGGCGTGCTCGACGTGGCGTTGACCGGCGACCGGCCGGCGGCCGAAGGCATTTCGGCCATGGTGCTGCGCGCCGTCGCCGAAGTGATGATGAACCGGCCCGAGGAGGCGCTCAAGGATTTGTCCGATCCCGCCATCGGCGACCAGCACGACGCGCCGCTGTGGCGCGCGCTCGCTTATGCCAAGCAGGGCAAGTGGTCGCAGGCGCGCGAGGCGTTCAAGAACATGGACCCGGCGGTCGCCACGCTGCCGGTCGAATTGCAGCGCGTCGCGCTCAAAGACGAAATGCGCTCGGCGATCGAGGTCGGCGATTTCAACGGCGCCTCCACCGAGCTCAACAATTTCGAGACCATCGGCGTGCCCCACGACATGGAGCCGGTGATCGCGGTGCTGATGGGCCGCCTCGCCGAGGGCATGGGCCGCACCGAGGACGCGCTTTCGGCTTACCGGACGGCTGCGGATTTGTGGGATCGGCCGGCCGCCGCGCAGGGCCTGTTGCGCGAAACCGTGCTGCGTTTCCAGCTCGGCGATCTCAAGGCCGACGAGGTCATCGACCAGCTCGAAACGCTGACCACGATCTGGCGCGGCGACGAGACCGAAATCGAGGCGCTCAAGATTTTGGCGCATCTCTACACCGACGAGGGGCGCTATCGCGACGCGTTCTATGTCATGCGCAGCGCCATGGCGGCGCGGCCGGATTCCGAACTGACCCGCCAGATCCAGGACGAGGCGGCGGCCACCTTCGACGCGCTGTTTCTTGCCGGCAAGGGCGACGCCATGCCGCCGATCGACGCGCTCGCGCTGTTCTACGACTTCCGCGAATTGACACCGATCGGCAGCCGCGGCGACGAGATGATCCGGCGGCTGGCCGATCGCCTGGTCGCGGTCGATCTGCTCGATCAGGCCGCCGACCTGTTGCAGTACCAGGTCGATCATCGCCTGCAAGGCGCCGCGCGCGCGCAAGTCGCGACCCGGCTTGCGGTGGTCTATCTGATGAACCACAAGGCCGACCGGGCGCTCGCCACGCTGCGCAGTAGCCGCAGCGCGGACCTGTCCAATGAGCTGCGCGATCAGCGGCTGCTGCTCGAAGGCCGCGCGCTGTCCGATATGGGCCGCCACGATGTCGCGCTCGAAGTGATCGCCAATATCGAGGGGCCGGCGGCGATCCGGCTGCGCTCCGACATCCAGTGGACGGCGCGGCACTGGGACGAGTCCGCCGAGCAGCTCGAATTGATGTATGGCGACCGCTACAAGGATTTTCAGCCGCTCACCGAAACCGAGCGGCAGGATATTTTGCGCGCCGAGATCGGCTATGCGCTGGCCGAGGACACGCTCGGGCTCGGCCGTTTCCGCGACAAATATGCAGCCAAGATGGCGGCGACGCCGGACGCGCGCGCCTTCGACGTGGTGTCGGCGCCGCTTGGCACGAGCGGCGAGGAATTCGGCGCGATCGCGCATGCGGCGGCTTCCGTCGATACGCTCGAAGGTTTTCTGCGCGACATGAAGGCGCGCTATCCTGAGACGGGCGCCGCTGCGGCAGCGCAAGGATCGCCCAACGCGCCGGCGGTCGGCGCACCAGCGCCATCCTCGCCGGCGGCCTCGACCGGCGCGCCCGCGGTCGCCGGCCAGCCGCCGGCAACCAATCCGGCCGATCCCAACGCGCCGCCGGTTCCTCCCGTCCGCGCCGCCGGCCACACCGCGGAGCGGTAAGAAAGATTCCGCCCCCCATTCTCCTCTTCCCTCTCCCGCTTGCGGGGGAGGGTAGGGTGGGGGGTTGTCTAACCGTCTCAGGTCCCGTCGAGGACTAAGAGTAATAAATAATAATTGGATGGCCCTGGGGTCGCTTCCGGAATCACCATGGCTCGAATCAGGCGACTCACGTCCCATAACTCTGAATCAAGCTCCCCGCCACAAGCGTCCAGCCGTCGACCAGGACGAAAAAGATCAGCTTGAACGGCAGTGACACCACGACCGGCGGCAGCATCATCATGCCCATCGACATCAGGACCGAGGCGACCACGAGGTCGATGATGAGGAATGGCAGGAACAACAGAAAGCCGATCTCGAAGGCGCGCTTGAGCTCGGAGATCATGAAGGCCGGAACGAGAATGCGCATCGACAGGTCTTGCGGCGTCGCCGGCGGCTTTTCGCCCGACATGTCCATGAACAATTGCAAATCCTTGTCGCGGACGTTCTTCTCCATGAAGGCGCGCAGCGGCACGCTGCCGCGGTCGAACGCCTGGTCGATGGTGATCTCGTTGGCGACCAGCGGTTTTACGCCGGAGTCATAGACGTTGGTCAGCACCGGCCCCATCACGAAGGCGGTGAGGAAGAGCGCCAGCGAAATGACGACCGAATTGGGCGGCGCGGTCGCGGTGCCGAGCGCGGTGCGCAAAAGCGACAGCACCACGACGATCCGCGTGAACGAGGTCATCATGACGAGGATCGAGGGCGCCAGCGACAGCACCGTCATCAGCGCGATCAGCTGAATGATGCGCTCGTTGAGCCCGCCGCCGCCCGTGGCTGCGCCCTGGCCGAAATTGATGCTGATATCCTGCGCGGCGAGCGGCGTCGCCGATACGATGAGTGCCGCTACAGAGGCCGCTACCGTTTTAAACCGGACGCGGCGGCCTCGTGTGGCGAGCGTCAGGGTTTGGTCGGACGGCCCAACAAACTCGCCATCTCCTGTTCGAGGCTGTCATAAAGCGCGGTCTTGCCTTGCGCTCCCTGGGCCGGCTTGGCGTCAGGGCGCGAAGGTTTCATTTCGTTTGGCCGGCCGGTGCGCGGCTGCGGCGGGGCCGAAGGCGCAGTATCGGCAGATGCGGCACGCGCTGGCGTTGCCGGGGCGGTGGTGTCGGCGTTCGGCTTGCGCAGCGCCGCTTCGAGGCGTTGCGCCATGTCGGCGAGGCTCTGATCGGCGGTGGCCGCGGGCTCCGCGGCGTCAGGCGCCGGCGCGACGGACGGAGCGGCGGCCGGCTGCGCGATCGGCTTGCGCAGTTCGACACGAGGTTCCGGACGGGGTTCTACCCGTGGTTCTTGGCGCGCTTCTTGTCGGATCTCTTGGCGAGACTCGACAGGCTTGCGCGGCGGGGTAGGGGGTGTAGGGCGAACCGTGAGTTCGTCGGCGAGCGCGGAAAGCGTCTCGCGCTGCGGCCGGGCCGGCGGCTCCACCAGCGGCTGGAACGGCCGCGACGGCAATTCGTCCGGCAGCGACTCAAGCCGCGGTGAGGGTCGAAGGCCGACGGTTGATTCAGGGGCCAGCGGCCAGGATCCGTTGCTGTTTTCCGGCAGCGGAATGGCGCGCGGCAGCACGTCGAGTCCGGCGGTGGGACGCGCCACCGGCACGTCGCGAGGTGCGGCGACCGCGCGCACGATATTGGGTTCCACCACCACGTCGGTCGGGCCGCCGATCATCAGCAGATGCTCGACATTGTCGCGCCTCACCAGAATGAGCCGGCGGCGGCCATCGACGCTGGCATAGTCGATCACGGCCAAACGCGGCTGGCGGCCGCGCGTGCCGGCACCGAGCCGGCCGGCGCCGAAGCGGCGCACCGCCCACGCGGTCGCACCGATCAACCCGAGCACGATAAGGAACGCCAGGAAGAAGCGTACGGCGAGCGGCATCTCCGCCCCGAACAACGTATCGAACATCCGCACTACTCCCCGTTTCGTTCGGCCGCCGTTTTGGGGTCGTACAAGGCTGAGCCCCAAAAGGTTAACGGCGCCGGTAACATTTGCCGCCGTGATTCCTAACAAAGGATTAAAAATACTACCCGATCTTCCCCCGAAAGCCGACGCCTGAAGCATTCCCATGGTAAACGGCGGATTAATGGCAAAACCGGCGTCAAGGCCGCTTTAACCGGCCATTAACCATATGCTCGGCAAAGTCTGCCGAGCGTATTTCCGCCTATGGGGACGCCGCCGATGCCGATTTCCGACATTCCGATCCTGGCGATGCTGCGCGAGCGGATGCAGTGGCACCAGGCGCGCCAGCAGGTGCTGGCCGAGAACGTCGCCAATGCCGATACGCCGAATTACCAGGCCAAGGATCTGGCGCCGCCGAATTTCGAGCGGGAACTTCACACTGCCTCGCTCGAGCTCACGCGCACCGAGTCGGGCCATATCGCGGCCGTAGGCGGCGGCTCGGAATTCGCCACCGACGAGAGCGGCCGCTACGAAATCACCCCGCGCGGCAATTCGGTGACCCACGAAGACGAAATGATGAAAGTGGCGACGAACCAGATGGATTTCGAGGCCGCAGCCTCGATGTACACGCACTCGCTGGCGATGATCAAACTTGCGCTCGACCGCGGCGGCTAAAGTGAACTGAAGGACCGACATGGATTTCGATTTCGCAAAATCTCTCGCCGTCGCCGCGTCCGGGCTGCGCGCCCAGGTCGGGCGCATGCGCATCATCTCGGAGAACATCGCTAATTCCGATTCGGTGGCGACGACGCCGGGCGGCGATCCGTACCGGCGCCGCATCGTGACCTTTAGTTCCGAACTCGATCGCACGATCGGCGCGCATGTGGTCAAGCTCGGCGCGGTCGAAACCGACAATTCCGATTTTCAGGTCAAGCACGAGCCCGGCAATCCGGCCGCCGACAAGAACGGCGACGTCAAATACCCCAACGTGAACAACCTCGTCGAGATGACCGACCTGCGTGACGCGCAGCGCTCCTACGAGGCCAATCTCAACGTCATCACCGCCACGCGCAAAATGCTCCAGCGCACCATCGACATCCTGAAAGGTTAGCCATGGCCACGCCGACCATTGCCGCCAATGCCTATGCCGCGCTGTCCAAAATCAACGATCAGGCCGCCAATATCGGCGGGCTCGGCAACGCGAAGGATTCCGGGCCGAGTTTCAACTCCATGCTCAAAGACGTCATCGATGCGGTGTCCGAGCAGGCGCACAAATCCGACACCCAGGCGCAGGCCGTGGCCGAGGGCAAATCCAATATGATCGACGTCGTCACCGCGGTCTCGGAAACCGAAACCACCATGCAGACGCTGGTCGCAGTGCGCGACAAGGTGATCGCGGCCTACGAGGACGTCTTGAAGATGCAGATTTAAAACCTCTCCCCGCCACGCGGGGAGAGGTCGAGAGAGCGAAGCGAACGAGGGTGAGGGGGCCTCTCCGCAATTCTGAGCCAAGCGGCGACGCCCCCTCACCCCACCCTCTCCCCGCACGCGGGGAGAGGGAGAGCAACGCCGAACGGGAAGCAAACGGAGCAAAAATGACCGGGCCGGAAGTTTTGGACGTAGCGCGCGATGCCATCATTACGCTGCTCATAGTCGCAGCGCCGCTGATGCTGGTCGGGCTGATCGTCGGCGTCGCCATCTCGCTGCTGCAGGCGCTCACGCAGATTCAGGAGACGACGCTGGTCTTCGTGCCGAAAATTCTCGCGATCTTTCTGGCCATGCTGGTGGCACTGCCGTTCATGGCGGACGCGCTGCATTCGAACTTTCTGCGCATCACAGCCCACATCACCAGCGGCTAAAGGCGCACCAAGCAAAGGGCCGCCGTGACCATCGACGTCTCTTACCTGCCGGCGCTCGGGGCCACTTTTCTTCTGGTGTTCGCGCGCACCGGCACCATGGTCATGCTGCTGCCGGGCTTAGGCGAGCAGAACATCTCGCCGCGGATGCGGCTGACCATCGCGCTGATCCTCGCCGCCGTGCTAGTGCCGCTGCACCGTAACGACTATCACATCGATACCAGCGCGCTGGCGCCCTCGATCGTGCTTCTGGTCGGCGAGATTTTGATCGGCGCGGTGCTGGGCCTGACCGCGCGGCTGACCATTTCCGCGCTCGACGTCGCCGGCTCGGTCATCGCCCAGCAGCTCGGCTTGGGCTTTGTCACCGCGATCGATCCGACGCAGGGCGAGCAGGGGGCGCTTCTCGGCAATTTCCTGACCATGCTCGGGATCACGCTGTTCTTCGCCACCGACATGCATTACCTCGTCATCGCAGCGCTCAACGACAGCTATACTTTGTTCGCGCCGGGCGAAGTGCCGGCGACCGGCGACGTCGCGGCGCTGGTGACGCAAACCGTGTCCGGGGCGTTTCGCATCGGCATCCAGCTCTCGGCGCCGTTTCTGGCGTTCGGGCTGCTGTTTAATCTCGGGCTCGGCGTGCTGTCGCGGCTGATGCCGCAGATGCAGGTGTTTTTCGTCGCACTGCCGGCCTCGATCCTGATCGGGTTTTTGTTCCTGGTGCTGGCGCTCGGCTCGATGATGGGACTGTTTCTCGATTATGCCGGCGGCGTGCTGCACCAGCTCGCCCCGCACGCCTGAGCGCCCGGCAGATAAGCAAGCACGATGGCCGAAGACAGCGACGATACCGAAAATACCGAAGACCCCACTCCACGACGGCTAGAGGAGGCCATCAAGCGCGGCGACGTGGTGCGAAGCGTCGAGGTCTCGACCTGGTTCATGATCGCCGGCGGCACGTTCGTGCTGATGGTGTTCGCCGCACCGACGGCAGGAAACCTGCAAATCATGTTCAGCGGGCTTCTTGCCAATTCCTATCAGATCCCCGCGGACGGGCCGGCGCTCGCTTATCTCGCCACGGTCTTGGCGACCAAAGTGCTCGCGATTCTCGGCATTCCGCTTTTGCTTCTGACGGTGGCCGCGCTTCTCGGCAATGTCATCCAGCACCGCATCCTGTTCTCGGTCGAGCCGATCTTGCCAAAGGTTTCGAGAATTTCGCCGGTGGCGGGGCTCGGCCGGCTGTTCTCCAAACAGGCGCTGGCTAATTTCGCCAAAGGTCTCATCAAGCTCACGCTGTTCGGCGCGGTCATGGCGGCACTGTTGTGGCCGCAACGTCAGCGGATCGACGGGCTGATCGGGACCGATCCGGTCATGATCCTGCCGTTCACGCGCACGCTCTCGATCCAGATGCTGGGCACGGTGGTGGCGATCCTCGCCATCGTCGCCGCCGCCGACTACCTGTTCCAGTACCAGCAATGGTACGGCCGGCACAAAATGTCGGTGCGCGAGATGAAGGACGAGTTCCGCCAGACCGAAGGCGATCCCCTCATCAAGGGCAAGATCCGGCAGATGCGCATGGCGCGGGCGCGCCGGCGCATGATGTCGGCGGTGCCAAAGGCCTCCGTGGTCATCACCAATCCGACGCACTTTGCGGTGGCGCTGCAATACGAGCGCGGCATGAATGCGCCGGTCTGTCTCGCCAAGGGCACCGATCTGATCGCCCGCAAGATCCGCGAAGTGGCAGAAGCCCACGGCATCCCGGTGATCGAGAACGCTCCGCTCGCCCGCGCGCTGCATGCCACCGTCGAGCTCGACCAGGAAATCTCGCAGGAGCACTACCGGGCGGTCGCCGAAATCATCGGCTATGTGATGCGGCTGCGCCGCTCGGTGCTGCGGCCGAGCTAGCTGTGCAACTTTTCGCCAAAGCCTCGGGAAAACCTCTTGCGCGATTCAATGACGCAAGGCACTGAAAGTGGGGCATGACCGAGCAGGCCAAGCTTGAACAGGCCGATGTCGAACTGGCCAAAGTTGGGCCGGCCAAAATTGAACTGGCTATGACAGCGCCGAGCTTCGCTAAGCCGTCCAAAGGCAATAATCCCCCGGCCGACCGGCCGACCGGCGCCGATACGCGCCCGGCCATCGATCGCAGCGCGGGCGGCGGGGCGGGGCGGGGCGGCAGCGTCTTACTGGTGCTGCTGGTCGCCGCCTTGCTGGTCGGCGCCGCAACCGCCATCGTGATGCAGGGCGGCAGCAATGCCGAGCCCTATATTCTCGCCTTCCTGGCGGCGCTCGCGACCGTCGGCGTGTTCTGCCTGTTTGCGCTGGCCTGCGGCATTCTCCGCCTGTCGGCTGCGGAGCCCGCCAACCCGCTGGTCAAGGCGGTGGTCGACGGCGCTTCCGACGGCATCGTGGTCACCGACGGCGACGGCCGCGTCGTCTATGCCAATGCCGCCTATCTCGATCTCATCGATGCGTCGGACGCCAACGATATGCGGCCGGTCGAGCGCGCCTTCATCGGCGACGCCGACGCATCGGAAGCGATCTACCGGCTCCTCAAAGCCGCCCGCGAAGGCAAGCGCCTGCAGGAAGAGGTGCGCGTCGCCGCCTTGAAGGGCCGGCCGGGGCGCTGGCTGCGCTTTACCATCCGGCCACTCGGCAATAGCCGGCGCGACCGGCGGCTGACGATCTGGTCGCTCGCCGACGTGACGCGCGAGCGCGAGCGGCAGGAAAATGTATTTCAGGAATTGCAGCACGCCATCGATTATCTCGATCACGCGCCGGCCGGATTTTTCTCGGTCGATGACAAGGGCGACATCGTCTATCTCAACGCGACGCTCGCCAACTGGCTCGATCAGGATCTGGCACAGGTCGGCTCCGGCGGCTTAAAGCTTGCCGATCTGGTCGCGGGCGACGGTGCGGCGCTGTTGACGACGCTGCGGGCGGCGCCGGGCGAGGTCAAGACCGAGGTGCTCGACCTCGATCTGCGCACCAGAAGCGGCCGCACGCTGCCGGTTCGCGTCTATCACAAGCTCGCCTTCGGCGCCGACGGCAATCCCGGCGCGTCGCGCACGCTGGTGCTCAATCGCGCCCGCGACGATGGCACCGATCCGCAGCGCGCCGCCGAGATCCGCTTCATGCGGTTTTTTCACCACACGCCGATGGCGATCGCGACCATCGACAGGCACGGCGGCGTGGTGCGGACCAATCCGCTGTTCGCAAAACTGTTCCAGGGTGCGCAGAGCGGGGAGGGCGACCGTTCGATCCTTGCCGCCGTCGCCGAGCGCGACCGCGAGGCGCTGCAAATTGCCATCAGCGAGGCGGCGCTCGGCAAGGGCGACATCGCCCCGGTCGACGCCACGCTGGCAAGCGATAGCGAGCGCTTCGCGCGCTTCTATGTGACGGCGGTCGAGGAGGAAGAGCGCGACCAGGAAGCGGCCATCGTCTACGCGCTGGAAACCACCGCGCAGCGCGAGCTGGAAAATAAGGTCACGCAACAGCAGAAGATGGAGCTCGTCGGCCAGCTTGCCGGCGGTATCGCCCACGACTTCAACAACGTGCTCTCTGCCATCATGATGGCGACCGATTTTCTGCTCAACGCGCACAAGCCGACCGACCCGTCGTTCGCCGACATCATGCAGATCAAGCAGAACGCCAACCGGGCGGCGAGCCTGGTGCGGCATCTGCTCGCCTTCTCGCGCAAGCAGACCATGCGCCCGCAGGTGCTCGATATCGGCGAGGTATTGTCCGACCTGACCATGCTGCTGCGCCGGCTGATCGGCGAAAAGGTCACGCTCGACGTCGTGCATGGACGCGATCTGTGGCCGGTGAAGGTCGATATTTCGCAATTCGAGCAGGTCATCGTCAATCTTGCGGTCAACGCGCGCGACGCCATGCCCAATGGCGGCCGGCTGACGCTGCGTACCGCCAATGTCACCGCCAAGGAATGCGAGCGCTTCCACGCCAAAGGCATGCCGGCGGCCGATTACATGCTGGTCGAGGTCGCCGATACCGGCACCGGCATTCCGGCGAAAATCGTCAACAAGATTTTTGAGCCGTTCTTCTCGACCAAGGAAATCGGCAAGGGCACCGGCCTTGGCCTGTCCACGGTCTACGGCATCATCAAGCAGACCGGCGGATTCGTTTACGTCGTTTCGGCGGAGCACAAGGGCGCCACCTTCCGCATTTTCCTGCCGCGCCACATCGCCACCGCCTTGGAACTTGCCCAAGAACTTGCAGCAGAACGCGAAGCCGAGGCGCCGGCGATTGCTGGCGCATTGGCGGCAGGCAAACGCGCGGCCAATGCCGACCTCACCGGCGAAGGCACCATCCTCCTGGTCGAGGACGAGGAGGGGCTGCGCCAGCTTAATGCGCGCGGGCTTGCCTCGCGCGGCTACACCGTGCTCGAGGCCGGAAACGGCGTCGAGGCCATCGAAGTGCTGGAGAAATACGACGGCAAGGTCGATCTCGTGGTGTCTGACGTGGTCATGCCGGAGATGGATGGGCCGACGCTGCTGCGGGAACTGCGCAGCCGCGATCCCGGCCTAAAAATCATTTTTGTCTCCGGCTATGCCGAGGACGCCTTCCAGAAGCATCTTCCCGCCGACGGCCAATTTGCCTTCCTGGCAAAGCCCTTCACGCTCAAACAGCTGGTCAACGAGGTCAAAGAGACTATGGCGGCCTGAACGCGCGCCGTATCGCCGCTTTTCGCTGTACCGGCCGGTCATATAGCGCATGTCAGCGGTGCGACATGCGCGCGTGCGACGCTTTGCGGCAGGTCTACCCGCTTGCTCTTGGGCGTAGATAAACGCCGTCGCGCAGGGGAAAGCCCGGAGTCGCCGTGGAACATTGTGCCGGAATCCCAGCAGTCACGCTGCCGTCGCCGCGATGGCTGCCGTCGCTCGCTACCGTCGCAGCGCTCGTGCTCGGGCTGCTGATTTGGACCGAGGACGCCGACGCGCGCTTTGAAGACGGCTTGGGCTTCGGCGGCGGCGAAGTGCGAACCTTCCTGTCGCCGCCGACTGGCCCGGTCGCGGCCGGCGCTGCGGCCGTGCTCGACGATTGGATGCTGCCCTCGGTGACGCAGCCGACCTTTCCCGGCGGCTCGCTCGGCGGGCTGTTCAATCGGCCGGGTCTCCTCGGCGGTTTCGCCGCGGGCTTCCTCGGCGCGGGCGTCCTCGGCCTGTTATTCGGTCACGGCGTGATCGATGAGCTGAACGGCTTTGCCTCGGTGCTCGGCCTTCTGTTCCAGCTTGCGCTGATCGTCATGCTGGCGCGGCTGATCTGGACCTGGTGGGGCGACGACAAGGCGGGCACGGTTGCCGATCTGTCGCCGCGGCAACTGGCCGACGCCTATGGGCGTTCGCGCAACGAGGGCCTGCCAGATATCGACTCCATCGACGCCGTGCTCGGCGCGACCGAGAGCGATATGCTCAAGCCGTCGGAACGCTCCCACTCCTAGAGCGCAATCGCTTCATATTGAATCGATTGACGCTCTAGCTTCTCGTTTGAGCATGATCTTTTCCGAAAACCGGTATCCACCCTCGGATCAAGTCCGAGGGCAGGCTTTTTCGGGATCATGCTCTAGCGCTATTTTATTTTCAGCCTACTGCGGCGAGGGTCCGTCGTGGCAGGTGTGCGGCACGGGTTGATTGGGCATCCAGGTCGGCACGTCGCATTTGGAACAGGCGCCAAGCGCAAGACCAAGGCCGAGAATGCAGGCAAGAACGGCGGCACGCCGCGCCACGGGGTGGGGCGCCATCCGCCAAGTATGTCTTGCCATCTGGAACTCGCTACGCTGCATAACGGACCAGCCTACATTATAATAATATGAGTGAGAGGTTACCGGGCTGTGTTGGCCTGCGTTCGCCCTGCGGGCCACACGCCCAGACGAGGAGGACGACAATGGCTCGAACCCACCAGCCAGGCGAATCTGCTTTCAGATCGATCCTGCCGGAAGACATCGACTGGAAGCCGTTCGCGGCATTCCCGCCGACGGCCCGCTTGGCGGTGCTTGTCGGTGACCCCACCAAACCGGGACCTTATGTCACCAGGGTCAAAGTGCCCTTGGGCGTGAAGCTGATGCCGCACCGGCATCCGGAGGACCGCATCTATACCGTCATGTCCGGTGTTTTCTACATCGGCTTCGGCGATAAGTTCGACGGCGACAAGGTGACGGCCTATCCGCCCGGCACCGTCCTCGTTCTGCCCGGCGATACCGACCATTTCCACTGGGCGAAGTCCGGTGAGTACGTCACCCAGATTTCGGCGATCGGTCCGTTGGGCCTCGATTACGTGGATCCGGACGACGATCCGCGGGCGCAAAAACATTCGTAGTTCAACGGGAGACACTATAATGAACCGCCGGACATTGATCCGCGCCGCCGCCGCCGGCGCGGCGCTTCCGCTGCTTATCCGGGTCGCCAGCGCCCAGACATCGCCGAAGACGAAGAATGTCGTCTTCGTGCACGGACTGTTCGCCGACGGCTCCTGCTGGTCGAAGGTCATCGCCCGGCTGCAGCAGAAGGGCGTCAACTGCACCAGCGTGCAGAATCCTCTCACCTCGCTGCATGAGGCGTCGGAGGCCGCGCGGCGGGCGATCGCGGCGCAACCGGGCCCGACGGTGCTTGTTGGCCACTCCTTCTCCGGAATGATCGTGACGGAGGTGGGCGTGGATCCGAAGATCACCGCGCTGGTCTACGTCGCCGCGCGGGCGCCTGATGCCGGCGAAGACTATACGGCGCTGGCGAAGAAATACCCGACGCCGCCTGCTTCAGCCGGAGTTGTCTTCAACGACGATTGGGGCCAGTTGTCCGAGGCGGCGTTCCTGCGCGATTTCGGCGGCGACCTGCCGCCGGACGAAGCGCGCGTCCTCTACGCGGTTCAGCAGCCGTTCAAGAAGTCGCTCACGACGGGAAAGACCACCAATGCCGCATGGCGCACCAAGCCGACCTTCTATGCCGTGTCCACCCAGGACCGAACGATCAATCCTGACCTGGAGCGCTTCATGGCCAAGCGGATGGGTGCGAAGACGATCGAGGTCGAAGCGAGCCACCTGGCACTGATCTCGCAGCCCGATGCGATTACGAACCTCATCATGGAAGCACTCGCTGTCTGAGACCCCGATGGGCAAAGTGATGCGGCTCGCAAATCCGAGGACGGCTCTTTAACGCGCGAAAATTTCCACTATCCTGTCGGCCCGCGTCCGTTCGGGCGCAACGACAATGCCTTCCTCTGGTGCATCACTCATGGTTGAGACCATCGCGCTCACGGTCAACGGGCACGCAGTCAGCATCGCCGTTGCGCATGAAGACACACCGCTCCTCGATGTGCTGCGCAATGAGTTGCGGCTGATGGGGACGCGGTTCGGCTGCGGGCTCGAGCAGTGCGGCTGTTGCATCGTGCTGATCGACGGCAAACCCGATAAATCGTGCGGGCGCGCGATCGGGTCCGTCGCCGGCCGGAGCGTCACCACGGTCGAGGGGCTTGGCACTCCGGAAAAGCCGCATCCCCTGCAGCAGGCAGTCCTGGAGGAACAGGCGGGTCAGTGCGGCTATTGCCTCAGCGGCATCCTGATGTCGGCCAAGGCGCTGCTCGACCGCAACCCGTCGCCGTCGCGGGCGGAAATCGCCAAGGCGCTCGACGATAATCTTTGCCGCTGCGGGGCGCACAACCGGATTTTGCGCGCGGTCGCGAAAGCCGCCGCCCGCATGCGCGAAGGAACGCCTGCATGACGCTCACCGGCATGCTCGCCGATAATCCGCGGCTCGATCGCTGGGTGAACTTTGCCGCGCCCGGCAAGGTCGCGATTTCGACCGGCCGCGTCGAGCTTGGCCAGGGCGTGCTCACCGGCATGGTGCAGATCGCCGCCGAAGAGCTCGATGTCGCGGTCGAACGGATTGCGATCCGCTCGGGCGACACCGATGTCACGCCGAACGAAGGCTATACCGCCGGCAGCCAGTCGATGCAGGTGGGCGGCGTGGCGCTACGCCAGGCTTGCGCCGATGTCCGCGGCCTGTTCCTCGCTCATGCCGCCGGCGTGCTTGGCTGCGAGCTCGCGGATTTGTCGGTGCGCGACGGCAGTATTTTGCGCAGCGGCGCCCCGACCGCGCACGATTATTGGTCATTGGCGCCGGCCGTCACCCTGAAAACCGATGCGACCGGGACGGCGGCGCGCAAAACGGCTGCCGCTTATGCGGTCGTCGGCCGCAATCTGGCGCGGCTCGATCTGCCGGCGAAAGTTTTTGGGCAGGGCACCTTCGTCCACGACATGGTGCTTGACGGCATGGCGCATGCCCGCGTGGTGCGCCAGCCCAATCGCAACGCGACGCTGGAATTGATCGACGAAGCGGCCATCCGCCGCGCCGCGCGCGGACCGATCACCTTCGTGCGCGACGGCAATTATCTGGCGATCGTCAGCGACAATGAAACGGCGGTGGAAGCCGCCGCAGCGGCGGCGGTCGACCACGCGGTCTGGCGTGATGCCGAGGGGCCAAGCGCGTTGCAAC
Organism: uncultured Alphaproteobacteria bacterium; assembly: GCA_963790975.1. Taxonomy (GTDB): domain Bacteria; phylum Pseudomonadota; class Alphaproteobacteria; order Rhizobiales; family Xanthobacteraceae; genus BOG-931. The sequence continues at coordinate 152,658 of CAWBQV010000004.1, read as the reverse complement.
AGGAGCCGACATGGCTCCTGCAACGTCCGTCCATTGATCGCGTCATCGGTCCGCCGGAGCCGCCGGCGGCGAATGCCCGCGGCCGGCAAATTTACGAAGCCACCTATACTCGCCCGCATATTGCCCATGCCTCGATCGGACCGTCATGCGGTCTTGCGCTTTATCGCGATGGCCATTTGACGGTGTGGACCCACTGCCAGGGCGTCTATCCGCTACGCGGCGCGCTCGCGCGCGATCTGAAACTCGACGCCTCGACGATTTCAGTCCGGCATGTTCAGGGGCCGGGCTGCTACGGCCACAACGGCGCCGACGACGCCGCGACCGATGCCGCGATCATCGCGCTGCGCATGCCCGGCCGGCCGATCCGGGTGCGCTGGCGGCGGCAGGAAGAGTTCGGCTACGAGCCGGTGAGCCCGGCGATGGTGGTAAAAGTCCGCGCGCTGCTCGACGACGCTGGCAATCCGCAGGATTGGACCGCTGAAATCTGGAGCGGCACACACCAGGGCCGGCCCGGCGCCGGGCCCAACTTGCTGGGAGCCCAGGCGCTGCCGGATCCGCCGCCGGTTCCGGCGCCGATCGAGGTGCCCGAGGCTGCCGGCGGCGGCGCGACGCGCAATGCCGAGCCGCTCTACGACATTCCCGCAAAGCGCATCATCCATCATCTGGTGCCGGAAACGCCGCGGCGCACCTCCGCGCTGCGCGGGCTCGGTGCCATGCCCAACATCTTTGCGCTGGAAAGCTCTATCGACGAGCTTGCGGAACGCGCCGGACAGGATCCGGTCGCCTACCGGCTCGCCCACCTGTCCGATCCGCGGGCGCGGCGCGTGATCGAGCGGACAGCGGCGATGGCGAACTGGCCGTCGCAACAAGCGGCGGGCACCAACCGCGGCCAGGGCTTTGCCTTCGCGCGGTATAAGAACCGCGCCGCCTATTCCGCCGTCGTCGTCGAGCTCGAGGTCGATGAATTGATCCGGCTGTTGCACGTCTGGTGCGCCACCGATGCCGGTCTCGTGGTCAATCCCGATGCGGTGATCAATCAGCTCGAAGGCGGCGTCATCCAGTCGGCAAGCTGGGCGCTCAAGGAGGAGGTCAGGTTCGACAATGCCGCGGGCGGCCCGCTCGACTGGGAAAGTTATCCAGTGCTGCGCTTCAGCGAAGTTCCCGAAATCGACATCGAGCTTTTGCCGGCCGACACCGACGTGCCGCTCGGCGTCGGCGAAGCAACCGCCGGCCCGACCGCCGCCGCGATCGGCAATGCGGCGTCGCGCGTTTTGGGCGTGCGGCTTCGCGACCTGCCGTTGACCCGCGAGCGGATCATGGCAAAGCTGCTCGCCCAATAGCGGGCGCGTCGGCCGCAGTATCGCGCGCGATTTTGCACTATGGTACCGCTCGCTGGCCGGGCGTTCCGTCATGCCTCGCCGGTCATAAGAAACAGGGAGAGACGCATTATGGACATTAAAATATGTGGGTCGGTGCCGTCGCGGCGTGGGCCGCCCGATAGTTTCACCGGCGTGGTCTGGCAGGAGCCGATTATTGAGGCGCCGGCGCCGGCGCGCGTGCGCTCGGGGCTGGTTCGTTTCGAGCCCGGCGCGCGGACCCATTGGCATACCCATCCGCTCGGCCAGACGCTCTTTGTCGTGTCCGGTGCCGGCCGGGTGCAGACTTTTGGCGGCAAGGTGCGCGAAATCAAAGGCGGCGACGTGGTGTGGATTCCGCCGGACGAAAAGCACTGGCACGGCGCTTCGCCGACCATGAACATGGTTCACGTCGCCATGCAGGAATCGCTCGACGGCAAGCACGTCACCTGGATGGAGCCGGTGACCGACGAGCAATATAAAGCCGCGCCGTAGGTCATCTCCTCCGCTCATTCCCGCGTAAGCGGGAATCCAGAAAATATGCCGATGGCGATGATTGCTGGGTCCCCGCTTTCGCGGGGATGAGCGGGCGGGCTAGCTCAAAGTTCGAGAACCAAAATGCGCTACGAGCTTTATTACTGGCCCTCGATCCAGGGCCGCGGCGAGTTCATCCGGCTGGCGCTGGAAGAGGCCGGCGCCGATTACGTTGACGTGGCGCGCCGGCCGGGCGGCGTGCCGGCCATGATGAAGTTCATCGAAGGCAAGCGCGTAAAACATCCGCCTTACGCGCCGCCATTCCTCAAGGCCGGCAAGCTCATCATCGCGCAGACCGCGGAGATTTTGTTTTATCTCGGTCCGCGACTGAAACTCGCGCCGCGCGACGAGGCGGGACGGTTATGGGCGCATCAATTGCAACTCACCATCACCGATCTCGTCGTGCGTATCCACGACACGCACCATCCCGTCTCCGGTTGGCTTTATTTCGAGGAACAGCGGCCGGCGGCGCTGCGGCGCACCAAGGATTTCTGGCGCTATCAGGTGCCGAAAATGCTCGGCTATTTCGAGCGCGTGCTCGCCCAGAACGGCGGCAGTTACAGCGTCGGCCGCCGCTTGAGCTACGTCGATCTGTCGTTGTTCCAGATCGTTGAGGCAATGCGCTATGCGTTTCCCAAGCGCATGAAACGCTTCGAGAAGAAAATTCCAAAGCTTGTCGCGCTGCACGACCGGGTGGCGAAACGCCCGCGCATAAAGGCCTATCTCGCGTCGGCGCGCCGCATCCCGTTTAGCCAGTGGGGCATCTATCGCTACTTCAAGGAGCTGGACGGGTAAGCGCCACCGGACCGGCGCGCGGCGCCGGTTTGCGGGTGCAATTGTCGGCGCCGCGAAACTGACGTAGGAGCAGGGTGAGTGACAGGGGAGAGATATGTCAGGCTTGGCGCAGCTTTTTGACTTGACCAATGGTGTCGTGGTTCTGCGCCTGGTTTGCGGGCTGTTTTTCATTCCGCACATTGTCGGCAAGTTCACCGAACCGGCGACGCTGAACTTCTTCAAGGCGGCCAAATTCCGTCCGCCCGCGACCTGGATGTATTTTGCCGGCACGATAGAGGTGTTCCTGACCATCGGTCTGGTGTTCGCCATCTATACGCCGTATGTCGCCGCGCTGGCCGCTTTCCATCTGCTGGTTGCCGGCACGGCGACGTATAAGGTGACCAGGAAGTGGATTTGGGTGATCGGCGGTTTCGAATACTGCTTGTTCTGGGCGTTGTGCTGCGTCGCGCTCGCTTTGCTGACGTGGCCGAAATGATCCGGACGATGCGCAATAACGAAAACAGCGGGAGCGTGATGTGATCAAAGCGGCCATGGTCGGACTTGGCTGGTGGGGCAAGACGCTCGTCGAATTGGCCGAGGGGAGTGACGCCATCCGTTTCGTCGCCGGCGCCACCCGCACCGTGACGCCGGAAGTCGAGGCCTTTGCCAAGAAGTACGGTTTCCGGCTGTTGCCGGATTACGGCGACGTGCTCGCCGATCCGAACATCGATGCCGTGGTGCTGGCCACGCCGCATTCCATGCATGGCGCGCAGGTCGTTGCCGCCGCGGCCTCGGGCAAGCACGTGTTCTGCGAAAAGCCGTTCACGCTGACCAAGCGCGAAGCAGAAGCGGCGGTCGCCGCCGCGCAAAAGGCCAAGGTCACGCTCGCGCTCGGCTATAACCGGCGGCTGCATCCCGAGATGATCAAGCTGCGCGACATGATCCGAACCGGCGAGCTCGGCACCATCCTGCACATCGAAGCGACCATGACCTTTCCCAATGTGCTGTTCATCAATCCGGGCCATTGGCGCGCCGACAAGGCGGAGACGCCGCTCGGCGGCTTGATGCCGATGGGCGTGCACGCCATCGACGGCATGATCGATCTGTGCGGGCCGATCGATCATGTGTTCGCCCAGAGTGTCCGGCGCGCCGCCCCGATCGACGCCGACGACACGACCTCGATCCTCGTTCGCATGAAGGCGGGGATGACCGGCTATCTCGGCACCATGACGACGACCGGCCCCGGCTTTTCCTTTCAGGTTTTCGGTTCCAAGGGCTGGGTGCGGCTCGAAGGCGTCACCCACGTGGCCGGCGCCTCGTCCGAAGAACGCCGCACAAAACTGTTCGGCACCTGCAAATTCCAGCCGATCAAGGGCGAGGCGAAAATCTGGCAGGCGGCAACGCTCGACATTTCGCGCGCCGCGCTTGAAGCCTTCGCCAAGGCGGCACAGGGCGGACCGGCCTATCCCATTCCCTACGATCAGATGATCGATGGTGTCGCCGCGACCGAGGCCATTATCCGCTCGGCGGCCTCACAGCAGGTCGAGCGCGTCAACTAACAACAGGAAAGACATTATGGATCTCGGCAACGGCCTCGGCCATTTGACCTATTCGACGCTGGTGCATCCCGCCGACGACTGGGAGCAATTGTACCATTCGCTGGTCACTTATCTGCCGAAGGTGAAGGCGCGGATCGCCGGCAATAAGGCCTTCGGCGTATGCATCCGGCTATCGGCGAGTTCGGCGGCCACGCTCGTCGCCAGCAGCAAAGAGCGCGACAAGCTGAAAAAGTTTCTCGGCGATAACGACATGTATGTCTACACCGCCAACGCCTTTGTTTATGGTCATTTCAAGGGCAACGTGGTGAAGGAGCAGGTCTACGAGCCGGATTGGCGCGGCGAAGAGCGCACCCAGTACACCATCAATGTCGCCGACGTGATGGCCGATATCTGCCCGGCCAATATCGCCCCATCGATTCAGAGTGCACCGCTTGGATTTAAGCCGCGGGTGACCGGCAGCGACGTCGTCGCGAGCTATACCGATCATGTGCTGCGCGTCGTCGCGCACCTCATCGCGCTCGAAGACCGCACCGGACGCACCGTGCAGCTTGCGCTCGAGCCGGAGCCGTATTGTTTTCTCGAAACCACCGACGAGGTCATCGATTATTTCACCAAGCACCTCTACTCAGGCGCTTCGGTCGAAAAGCTCGCAAAACTCGCGCGCGTGCCGATCGCGGAGGCCAATGAGGCGCTGCGCCGCCATCTCGGCATTGTCTACGACATCTGCCATCAGGCGGTGGAATACGAGGATATTCCGCAATCGCTGCAGAAGTTGGTCGACGCCGGCGTTCCGATCTTCAAGTTCCAGGAAGCCGCCGCGTTGCATATTCCGGAGGTGACGCAGCCCGTCGTCGATACGCTCAAGCGTTACGCCAAGACGATCTATCTGACGCAGACGATCCAGAAGAAAGACGGCAAGCTGACAAAGTTTCTCAATGTTGACGATGCCATTGCCACTTTCGAGAAAGATCCGGGGCCGCGGGAATGGCGGACGCACATTCACGTGCCGGTTTTTCTCGATGATCTCGGGCAATTCCGCACCACGCGCTTTGCCATCGAGGACGGGTTGCGCTTCCACAAGGCCAATCCGCTGTCGCATCACCTCGAAGTGGAAACCTATACCTGGGACATGCTGCCCGACAGCCTGAAGTCGAGCGACATCGTCGACTACATTTGCCGCGAGCTCGAATGGGTGCGCGGGCAGCTCATCTGACGGAGATTTGTGATGAAGGTCGGATTCATCGGGCTCGGCCGGATGGGCGGCGCTATGGCGCGCCGCCTGATCGACGCCAAGCATGACGTCGGCGCCTATAATCGCACCGCCGAGCGGCTCAAACCGCTGACAGAGCACGGCGCCAAGCCGCTGGATTCGATCAAAGCGGCGGCCAATTACGGCGAAGCGGTTTTCACTATGCTCGCCGACGATGCGGCAGTGCTGGATGTCGTGCGCAAATCGGGCGGACTTTTGCAGTCGCTGCCCGCAGGCGGCATTCACATCTGCGCCGGCACTCATAGCGTCGCGACCATGGCGCAGCTTAAGAAACTGCACGGCGAGGTGGGACAGGTTCTCATTGCCACGCCGATGCTCGGCCGGCCGGAAGTGGTCGCCTCCGGCCAGGCCGGCATGGTGCTCGGCGGCGCCAAGGCCGCGCTCGATCGCTGCGGGCCGCTGTTCGAAGCCATCGCGCGGCGCACCTTCGAGGCCGGCGCCGATCCGGTCGCCGCGGCGGCGATAAAGATCGCCAATAATTTCGTACTTGGCGCCGCCATCGAGGCGATGGGCGAGGGGTTCTCGCTGATCCGCAAATACGACGTGGTGCCCGACGTGTTTTATGACGTGATGACCGACGGCCTGTTCGCCTGCTCGGCCTACAAGATCTATGGAAAAATCATCGCCGAAGAGCGCTACCTGCCGGCGGGCCAGCGCGCGATATTGGGTTTGAAGGACGCCAATTTCGCGCTGGAGGCCGGCGGCGCGGTCGGCGTGCCGCTACCTTCGGGAAATGTTTGGCGCGACCGGCTGGTCGGCGCTGTGGCGCATGGCGAAGGCGAGCACGACTGGGCGGTGATGGCCAAGGACCAGGCGCGCGCTAGCGGGCTGAGCTAGGCGGCCTGCTCGATGGATATCCTGCGCGAAACCCGGTTCGACTTTCTCGGGCCGAAAACGACGGGCAAAGTCCGCGACATCTACGATCAGGGCGACAGGCTCGTTCTGATTACGACCGACCGGCATTCGTCGTTCGACCGCATCGTCGCCCACGTTCCGTGGAAGGGGCAGGTGCTCAACGAGGTCAGCGCCCACTGGTTCGGCCTGACCAAGGACATCGTACCGAGCCACCTGCTGGCGATACCCGATCCGAACGTGACCATCGCCCGCAAGTGCAAAACGGTACCGGTCGAGGCGGTGGTGCGCGGCTATCTCACCGGCGTCACCGATACCGCGATCTGGACACGCTATGGCAAAGGCCAGCGCGATTTCGGCGGGCTGACGCTGCCTGACGGCATGCGCAAGAACCAGCGCCTGCCGCAGCCGATTTTCGATCCGACGACCAAAGAAACCGGGCACGACCGCGCGCTTTCGCCGGAACAGATGATCGCCGAAGGGTTCGTCAGCAAGGCGCTGTTTGCGCTTATCCGCGACACCGCGCTGGCGCTGTTCGCGCGCGGTCAGGAGATCGCGGCGCCACGCGGCCTCGCGCTGGTCGATACCAAATATGAATTCGGCCTCGACAATCGCGGCGGGCTGGTTTTGATCGACGAAATCCACACGCCGGATTTGTCGCGCTATTGGCAGCTCAGTTCGTATGAGAGTCGCTTTGCCTCCGGCCAGGAAGCGGATTATTTCGACAAGGAGTTTTTGCGGCTGTGGTTTAAGGATCACTCCGACCCTTACGCCGATAAAAAACTTCCCGACGCGCCGGCCGAGCTCGTCGGCGAACTGTCGAGCCGGTACATCCGGATGTACGAGCAGATCACGGGCCGGAGCTTTCAACGCGGCGCAACGCCGATCCTGCCGCGCATCGAGCGAAATCTGCAATCCTTTCGTATCTGACCGCGTTGAGCCGATAGCGCGTCAAGCCCGTTGCTTATGGGCCCGGCGGCATTATGCTGGAGGCCAACAATACAAAAAACACGGCGACACCGCTTCCTGGGAGGGAACCATGGCGACGACGCAGGTCGAACAATCGACGATGCGCAAAGTCTATTGGCGGCTTCTGCCGCTCGCGATCCTGACTTATTTTCTCTGCTATCTCGACCGCATCAATGTCGGCTTCGCGGCGCTGACCATGAACAAGGATCTGGGCCTCGACGCTGCCACTTACGGTCTAGCGGCCGGCACGTTCTTCTGGGGCTATTTCCTGCTCGAGGTTCCGAGCAATCTCATTCTTGAAAAAGTCGGCGCGCGGTTGTGGATCGCCCGCATCATGGTGTCGTGGGGCCTGTTGTCGGGCGCCACCGCGTTCTGCGTCGGGCCGTGGAGTTTCTTAATCATGCGCTTTCTGCTCGGCCTTGCTGAGGCCGGGCTGTTTCCGGGCATGATCCTGTTCTTCACCTATTGGTTCCCGGACTGGCACCGCGCCCGCATCGTCTCCGGTTTCATGGTGGCGCTGCCGCTCGCGGTGGCGGCCGGCTCGCCGGTTTCGACGGCGATCCTTGGCGGGTTTAACGGCGTATTGGGGCTCGCCGGCTGGAAGTGGATGTTCATCGCCGAAGCGATACCGACGGTGCTAGTCGGCTTCTTCATACTGTTCTACGTCACCGACCGTCCGCACCTCGCGCATTGGCTCAGCGAGGACGAGCGCAAGTGGCTCATCACCACGCTCGAAACCGAACGCGGCCTGGTCAACGCCAAGCGCAAGGTGAGCATGTGGCAGTCGTTCTGGGATGCAAAAGTGCTGCTGCTGACGTTGAATTACTTCGGCATCGTCGGCGCCAGCATCGGCATGCTGTTGTTTGTGCCGCAGATCGTCAAGCAGCTCGGGCTGACCAATATGCAGGTCGGCTGGGTCAGCATGATCCCCTATCTCTGCGGCGCGGTCGCCATGCTGGCATGGGGCTGGATCTCCGACCGCATGGGTGAGCGGCGCTGGAACCTGTTCTGGGCCTGCATCGTAGCCACCGTGGGCCTGATCATCGCCGGCCAAACCGTCGGCACCGTGTGGGCGCTGGTTGGCATGTCGATCGCGGCGATCGGTTTCTATGGCTCGAAGGGACCGTTCTGGACGATGCCTTCGATGATCCTGACCGGCACCGCGGCGGCCTCCGGGATCGCCTGGATCAACGCCATCGGCAATCTCGGCGGCTTCTTCGGCCCCTCGATCGTGGGCTGGGCCAAGGACTATACTGGCAGCTTTGCCGGCGGGCTTTACGCGCTCGCCTGCTTCTCGCTTATGTCCGCGGTCATCTCGGCCTTGTGGCTGCGCATCCCGAATCCGGCGCCGCGGAGCGTGATCGTGCCGGCGGAGTAATCGGGGCGAGCGCGTAAGCGTGCGCTCGCATCGTTCACAATTCGCGGCCGACGGTGAGGAACCGTCGGCCGATTCGCAATCGCAGCGGAAACATGGCCGCACGGCGGCGAATTGATAATTTGCGTCACACCAGAGTCATTTGCCTATAAATCAGCGCGCCAATGCGGCGGTGCGCGCGCATGACTCTTTTTCAAGCATCATGCCCAGATTGATGCCAGCGCGTAATCGATTGACGTTCATTACTGATTTTTTGGCGCGACGGTTCGGCTGCTGAATTTCGAGTTGTCATGACATGGCATGATGACATGGCACGCGATTTGCTGAATACGATTGTGGAGTCATTCGCGTTGCCGCCGCCAAATCTTTAACTCAAACGCCGCGTAGAAGTCCGTGTGAGGATGGAAGCCTGTTACCGATATGTCATCGGCGTTTCACGGCCGCTGGCGAATGTCGGGAAAAGCGAGGGATGGAATCGCCCGTCAATAACGACACGCTAACGGGAGAATTCCATGACCACGCAATCGGTTTCATCGCACGACGTTTTACCGCACGAAAATGTCTTCGCCGGGACGCAGCCCGTTCCATCGCTGCGCCAGCGCTTTGGTGAAGCGCTTATCGAATGGCGGCGGCGCATCAGCTCACGCAATGAACTTGCGCATTTGTCCGAGCTCGATCTGAAGGATCTCGGCTATCCGGCGCGCGTTGAGGCAGAGAAATCAAAGCCGTTCTGGCGGGCTTAGAGCCCGCAGACTGGAGGCACGGCAAAGACAATCGCGAGCGCCCAGTCATGGCAGATTTATTGGGCTATGCCGCATCCTGCGCCGTGCTGGCGACGTTTCTGATGCGCACGATGGTACCGTTGCGACTGATCGCGATTCTCAGCAATGTCCTGTTCCTGGTATTCGGTTACATCGAGCACATTTATCCGGTGTTGTTTCTCCACGTGGCGCTGTTGCCGATCAGTGCCTGGCGGCTCGCCGCCGCGCGGCGGCAACAGTTCGGCGTGCCGGCCGCTTTCCGGCCGGTGGCCGGTTCGCGCGATCGACCAAAACCCTACGCCTTTTGGTTTGCTGTCGGCTTGCTGGCCGGTCTGGTGGGATCGTTTGCCGTCATTCTCATCGCCAACGTGCAGCCGATCTGACGCCGCTATCCCAGCACGTTGACGCCGGCCTGCGCGATCTGCTCGTCCTCGTGCGATTGTGCGCCCGATGCGCCGATGGCGCCGACGCAGTCATTGTCATGGATCAGCGGCAGGCCGCCCTGAAGGAGAATGCCGGCGGGAAAGCCGGCCAAAGCCGGGCGTTCCTTCATGCGTTCCTCGAAAAATTTGGTCGGCCGCCTGGTCACGGCCGAGGTGCGAGCCTTGCCCATGGACACTTCGGCGGCAATCGCCGGCGCGCCGTCCATGCGCTGGAAGCCAAGCAGAAAACCGCCGTCATCGACGATGGCGATCGCGACCGCCCATTTGTTCCTGGCGGCCTCGGCCTCGCAGGCGGCCATGATTTTCTTCACATCGGACAAGGTCAGCGAATGCTTGGTGCGCATGAGGAGTCCTCATCGTGTAGGGTGGGCACGGCGCGTATGCAGGATGCGCCGGCGTGGGCAAAATCGTCGGCGCGCCTTGCCCACGCCGAAAATCCGATTGCGATTTTGCCCACCCTACAAGTTCACTTGAGCGAGAAACGGATCGGAACGGTCAGGTCGAGCTTCGCATCCGGCATGTCGGCGGGGAAGGGCGGCAGCGGTTCGGCGCGCGTGATCATCGACATCACCTCGTTGTCGAGGTCGGGGTAACCGGAGCTTTTGGTCACTTGATGCGTGAGCACATGACCGGTGCGGTCGACGCTGAAGCTTAACAGGACGATGCCCTCCTCGCCGCGCGATTGCGCCTCGCCCGGGTAGCGCTTGTATTGTTCAAGGTGCTTGACGAGGCTGGTTTCCCACGATGCCGCCACATGAGGCGCGCCGCCCTTGACGCGCGCCGGCATGGCGGGCGTCGGCGGCTTGTCCTGTTGCTCAAGCGGCTTTTGTTCCGGCATGGCGACGACCGGCGAGGTGTCGGGCGGCGGCTGCACGATCTGTTGCTGTTGCTCCTCGGGCACCGGCGCGACTTCGGGCTGATCGACGGTGTCGTCGCTCGGCGAGAGTTCGACCGCGATCGGCGTGACATCGTCGCCGAGTTCGTCCGGCTCGTGGACATAGACGTAGGCCGCGATGGCGCCGAGGTGGACGGCGACGACGATCGCCGCCGCGATGGCCCAACGCCGCAGGTCGCGCGGATCCTCGTCGTCGAGCCAGGTGAGCGCGGGCGCGTTCATTTCACCTCACGCGACTCCATGCCGACGAGTGCGATCTTGAGATAGCCCGCGCCGCGCAAATCGTTCATCAATTCCATGACGTCGCCATAGGGCACGGTCTTGTCGCCGCGCATGAAGATGCGCTGCTCCTTGTCGCCGCCGGTCGCTGCGGCAAGCGCGCCCGGCAGCGCGTCGCGCGAGATCGGATCGTCGCCGATGGCGAGGCTGCCGTCGGCCTTGAGCGTGAGATAGACCGGCTTTGGCGGCCGCTGCTGCTGCGCGGCGTTGGAGGACGGCAGATCGACCGGCACGTCGACGGTCGCGAGGGGCGCCGCCACCATGAAGATGATGAGCAGCACCAGCATGACGTCGATGAAGGGCACGACGTTGATGTCGTGCACTTCGGTGAGTTCGTCGGTTCCGTGATCGAGGCGAATGGCCATTGGATCTTCGCCTTACTCGGCAGCCTGGCTCATCGGCAGCTTGGCGCGGTCGAGGTCGCGGCTAACCAGCCGCATCACCTGGGCCGAGGCGTCGCCGAGATAGGCGCGATAATGCGCGGTCTGGCGCGCCAGCACGTTGTAGATCATGACCGCCGGAATTGCGGCGACTAGCCCGAGCGCGGTCGCGAGCAAAGCTTGGGCGATGCCGGGCGCCACCACGGCGAGATTCGTGGTGTGCGAGTTCGAAATGCCGATGAAGCTGTTCATGATGCCCCACACCGTGCCGAACAGGCCGACGAACGGCGCGGTCGAGCCGATGGTGGCCAGCACGCCGGTGCCGCGCGAAATTTTTCGGCCGACCGCCATCTCGATGCGCTCGAGCTGGAGCGCGATGCGCTCCTTCAATCCTTCCGCGCGCAGATTGGCGGAGAGCCGGATTTCCTGCGCCGCCGCCTGCATCAGTTGCGCCACCGGGCTTGTGCCGTCGCGAAACTGCTCATGCGCCTGGGCGAAGGTCAGCGAACCGTTGAGCACGCGCAGATCGCGCCGCACGTCGCGGCGCGCGCCATGCAGCTCGTAGGTCTTGGCGAGCCACACCGTCCAGGTCACGAGCGAGGCGAAGGCAAGCCCGATCAGAACGATCTTCACGAGGAAATCGGCGTCCTCGAACATGCCCCACGGCGAAAGATCCTGCGGCAGTTGCACGCTGGCCGCGGCAGGCTCGGGAGCGGCCGCGGGCGGACTGGTTACGTTCGGAGCGGGAGCGACAGGGACAGACGCGGCCGACGGCGTGGTTGGTACAGCGGGCGCGGCCGGCGTCGTTGGCGCGGCGACCGGATCCGCCATAGACGGAGCGGCAGGCGCTGGGGGCGCGTTTTGGGCGCGCGCTGAAGGCGCGAACGCGATCGCAATGAGGAACGCGGCCGCAACGGCGGTGGCTCGCGGGCGTCTCTGCATCTCGGATTTCACAATCTGCGTCCCATTCTTCGTTGCCGCTCTATCGCCCACGCGACGGCGTCGGGGAAATATGACGTTATAATGTAACATCTAGCCGGGCGGCATTCCTAGCGGCGGGGGTGGCGAAGGACAATAGTTTTTCTTTGGAATAAAGAAAAACTGCTGTTCTTTCAGTATCTTAAGCCGCTGCGCCGGGCGCGGTCAAGCGCTTACTGCAAGACAGGCTGGAAAGCACCTGGATTTCACCCCGAGACCGGATGCCGCCCCCGGCTCGGCCACCAGAAGCGGTCGTCTATCACCAAGATCGAACCCGCGTCCAACGTCCCCGCTGAACACCCGCCCCGTCGCACATTATTATGTCACCATCCGGGCACATTCCACTTTTCGGGATCATGCTCTAGCGCCCCGCCTGCATGCGCGCGAGCAGTTCGGCGGTCGGATAGGAATCCGCCGGCAGGCCGTATTTCTCCTGCATTGCCTTGACCGCCTGACGGGTTTTTAGGCCGAGAAAGCCGTCGATGGTGCCGACGTCGTAGCCGGCATGCGCCAGCATGGCCTGCATCGTCTTGACGTCGGCAAAGGGCAGCGCCGGCGGCGGATTGCCGTGGTGCAACGGAGCGGCGCCGGCGATGCGGGTGGCGAGATAGGCGGCCGTGGTCGAATAGACCAGCGAGTTGTTCCATTGCAGATAGATCTGAAAATTTTGATAGACCAGAAAGGCCGGCCCGAAGCGGCCCACCGGCAACAACAGCGACGCCGGCAGATTATCCGCCGGCAGCGGCCGGCCGTCGGCGAGCGTGACGCCGTACGAGGCCCATTTCGCGCGCGGCAATTGAATGGCGAGATCGGCTTGATCCCAGGGGAGGTTTGGCGGCACGCGCACTTCGGTGAGCCACGGCTCGCCGCGCCGCCAGCCAAGCCCGAGCAGATAATTCGCCGTCGAGGCGAGCACGTCGGGCGCGCTGTGCAAAAGATCGCGCTTGCCGCTGCCGTCGTAGTCGATGGCGTATTGATAATATTCCGACGGCATCATCTGGGTCTGGCCGAGTTCGCCGGCCCATGAGCCGATCATTTCGTCGGGACTTAAATCGCCGCGCTGGATCAAGCGCAGCGCATCGAGCAATTGCGGACGAAACCGGTCGGCGCGGCGGCAATCGTAGGCCAGCGAGGCGAGCGAAGGCAGCGAATGGTAATTGCCCATATTGGCGCCGAAATCGCTTTCCAGCGCCCAGAACGCGACGATGACGGGGGCCGGCACGCCATATTGCTGCTCGATGCGGGCGAAGACCGGCGCGTAGGTCTTGATCTTCGCCGCGCCGGTTTGAATGCGATAGGCCGCCGCCATGCGATCGGAAAATTCCAGAAATGTCTGGGTGAAGACGCGCTGGCCGTGGTCGATATTCACGATACGCTGATCGTAGGTCAGATTGGGCGCGGCTTGCGCGATCGCGCGCTGGGAGATGCCGGCCGCCGCCGCCTCGCGCTCGAAGTCGGCGAGCCAGGCTTCGTAAGGACCGCCGGTGCGGCATGGCGCAGCCGCTTGCGCGGCGCCGGCGAGGAGCGTGCAGATGAGGAGTAGTGTTGTGGACAAAATGAGCTTGAGCATTTTCAGCCTTTTTCCTCATCCTGAGGTGGCCGCGGAGCGGCCCTCGAAGGATGCGGCCGAGGCGCCGGGGCCGTCGTCCTTCGAGGCTCGCTTCGCTCGCACCTCAGGATGACGGTGAATGTGATTTCAAATACCAGTCCAAAATCTCCGCGCCGGTCCAGTACACGACGCCGTCGAAGCGGCGCGTGTAGTCGTAGATCGCTTCGAGATATTTGATGCGGTGCGGCTGGCCGCTCAGATAAGGGTGAATCGCCAGCGCCAGAATTTTTGCGCGCTTTTCGCCTTCGGCGTAGAGGCGATCGAACTGGTCGATGGTGCGCTTAAGAAGATGCTCGGCCTCGTGGTGTTGCACCGCCATCATCGGGATGTCGTTGAGTTCCATCGTATAAGGCAGCGTCACCAGCGGGCCGTTCGCGGTACGGATCGTCGTCGGCTCGTCATCATAGACCCAGTCGCCGATATATTTGATGCCCGCGGCGGCGAGCAGATCCGGCGTTTCAAGGGTCTGCGTCAAACCGGGCCCGAGCCAGCCGACCGGCCGCTTGCCGGTAAAGTTCTCGATCACGTCGAGCGAGCGGGCGATCATGGCCTTCTGATTGGGTTCTTTGTGGATCGGGCCTTGCTCATAGGAATGGCCCATGAATTCCCAGGCGTCGTCCTTCGCCTGTTGCGCGACGCGCGCATAATCTTCGCAGACGCGCGCGTTGATCGCCAGCGTCGGGCGGATGTTCTGGCGCTTGAACAGATCGAAGAAGCGCCACACGCCGACCCGCATGCCGTATTCATGCCAGCTCCAATTCGGCACGTCGGGAAGCTGCGTCACGCCGGCCGGTGGGCCGAGCACCTGGCGCGCCATCGGCTTGCCGATGTCCCAGACTTCGAGATTGACGATGCTCCAGAACACGACGCGCGCGCCGTTTGGAAGTTTCAGCGGCGGCCGGTCGACGATCGCCGAAAAATCGGCGCGCTGGCGCGGCAGCATCGGCACTCTTGCGGCGCGCTTCCTGATCGGCTTTTTCATGCGGCGTCCTTGTCTGCCGATTCGCGCAGGACGTTATGGGGGAGGGCGGCTGACCGTGTCAAAATACATGAAAATCATACGTTTGCGGGTGTCCATCGGACAACTTATGTTAGCCTACATGCGGTTTCCGCGGCTTCCGATGGTACGATCACAACCGCGTTAGCAGGCTCGAAACCGCATTGCAGTCGGCCGCGGATCGCTCATCTATGGAACCAACCTGCCGGGGACTGATTATCTTCCCAGTCATTGAAAATCTCCCGTTAATCCCGCCATTTGCGGACATTTGTCATGCCAGGCTCCGCCGTTCCCAAGCGCGTTCGGCTCGCTGATTCCAGCCGTTCGGCCGGTGCCGGCGTCGTCGTGGCCGACCGGCGATCGTCGGCTGACCCACGCCGGGATTGGCTCGAATCGTTTCGCGCCGTGCGCGGCGAAACCGAACGCCGCGCGGCTTTGCTGTCGCCCGAGGATCAGGTTGTGCAGTCGATGCCGGACGCGAGCCCGACCAAATGGCATCGCGCGCATGTGACGTGGTTCTTCGAGCAGTTCTTGTTGCGCCCTTATGCCAAGGGCTATCGCGCCTTCGATGAGCGGTTCGCCTATCTCTACAATTCCTATTACGTGTCGGCCGGACCGCGCGCGGCACGGCCGCAACGTGGTCTCGTGACACGGCCGACGGCCGCCGAGGTCACGGCCTATCGCACCCATGTCGACGGCGCGGTGGCGGAGCTGATCGAAACCGCGAAGGATTTTGGCGCGCTCATCCCGATCATCGAAATCGGATTGAACCACGAGCAACAGCATCAGGAGCTTTTGCTCACCGATATTTTGCATGCGTTCTCGCTCAATGAGACGCGTCCGGCTTATGACCCGACGTGGCAATGGCCGAAAGCGAGCAAAAATCCCGCCGCCGGCGCGACGCAGGCCGGCATTCACATGATCGGGCATGGCGGCGACGGCTTCTGCTTCGATAACGAACAGCCGGCGCATCAGGTCATGCTGGCGCCGGTGCGGCTAGCGCCATCGCTCGTGAGCAACGGCGACTGGCTCGATTTCATGGCCGACGGCGGTTATGCGACGCCGGCGCTGTGGTTGTCCGACGGCTGGGCAACGGTAGAAGCGCAAAACTGGAACGCGCCCGGCTATTGGCGCAAAATCGACGGCGCGTGGTTTTCGATGACACTCGGCGGCTTGCGGCCGGTCGATCCCGCTTCACCGGTTTGTCACGTCAGCTATTACGAGGCCGACGCCTTCGCGCGCTGGTCCGGCAAAGACCTGCCGACCGAAGCCGAGTGGGAAGTTGCGGCAAAGGCCGGCGTGCTCGCGGATGCCCTTGGTATTGTCTGGCAATGGACGCGCAGCGCCTATTCGCCCTATCCCGGTTACCAGGCGCCGCCCGGTGCGCTCGGCGAATACAACGGCAAATTCATGGTCAACCAGATGGTGTTGCGCGGCTCCTCGCTGGCGACGCCGGACGGCCACTCGCGTCCGACTTATCGCAATTTCTTTTATCCGCCGGCGCGCTGGCAATTCAGCGGGCTTCGGCTTTCGCAATACCAACACTGAAGGCCACCATGGCACGATCATCGCAAACCGCGCTGCGCGCGGCGCCGTCCATCGAGACCGCGGACGGCTTTGCCGCCGACGTCCTCGCCGGGCTGACCGCCAAGCCGAAACGGCTGCCGCCGAAATATTTCTACGACGCGGCGGGCTCGGCTTTGTTCGAGCGCATCACCCAACTGCCGGAATATTATCCGACGCGCTGCGAGCTTGCGCTGTTGCGCCAGCATGCGCCGGCGATCGCCTCGCTGTTCCCGCCGAACTGCGCCTTGATCGAATTCGGCTCGGGCTCGAGCAAAAAGGCGCGCATCCTGTTCGGCGCCGCGGCGACGGTAGAAGCCTACGTTCCGGTCGACATATCCGGCGATTTCCTGCAGCAGGACACCGCGCAATTGCGGCGCGATTTTCCGCATCTTGCGGTCTATCCGGTCATTGCCGATTTCACGCAAAGTTTCGCGATCCCGGCGCCGATTGCCGCGCTGCCGCGGGTTGGATTTTTCCCGGGCTCGACCATCGGCAATTTCGAGCCGCATGAAGCGGCAAAATTCCTGCACCATGCCGGCGAGGTGCTGGGCGACGGCGCCGTGCTGATCGTCGGTGTCGATCTGGTCAAGGACACCAAAATTCTTTGCCCGGCCTATAACGATGCCGAAGGCGTCACCGCCAAATTCAATCTCAATCTGTTGACGCGCATCAATCGCGAACTCGGCGCCAATTTCGACCTGACCGCGTTCGAGCACCACGCCTGCTACAATGGCGAGAGCAACCGCATCGAGATGTACCTCGCCAGCACCAAGCGCCAGAAAGTCCGCGTCAACGGCAAGGCGGTCAGTTTCCGCGCCGGCGAGACAATTCACACCGAGAACAGCTACAAATATACCATCGACTCTTTCCAGGCGCTGGCGCGCGGCACTCGCTGGTCGGCGCTGCAATCATGGACCGACGGCCTGTTCGGAGTGCTGGCACTTAGGTTCGATGGGAAGCGGCCGGGCGCCTGAGCGGTCGCGCCGCCGTTATGTGAGCTGTCATGCCGATCTGCGAAGCCGATCCCTGGCGGCTGCAATATTTCGCGCATGTTAAGACCGCTGCCCTGATCCCGACCGAAGACAGCGATGCCTGGCAGTGGTATCCGGGCGAGCGCTGGATCTACGACAAGCTCGCCGTGGCGCTGAGCCAGGGACTGCAAGCCGGACCGCACGGCACGGCGGTGCCGCGCTTTCCGGTGTTCTCCAAGCCGATCGTCAATCTGCGAGGCATGGGCATCGGCAGCGGCGTGCTCACCTCGCAAGCCGATTACGAGACCCATTACACGCCGGGCCATTTCTGGATGACGTTGCTCGAAGGCCGCCATGTCTCCTCCGACGTCGCGGTGGTCGGCGGCGAGCCGGCCTGGTGGCGGCATGTCACCGGCAAGCCCGCGGGCGAGGGGACGTTCGATTGCTGGACCGTGCATGCCGAACCCGAGCCCGGTATCGAGGCCTATTGCACGGAGTGGGTGAAAAAACATCTCGCCGGCTATACCGGCATGCTCAATCTCGAAACCATCGGCGACAAAATCATCGAGGCGCATCTGCGTTTTGCCGACCAATGGCCCGATCTCAACGGGCCGGGCTGGGTCGACGCGGTGGTCGGCCTCTACGAGCGCCACGAATGGGATTTTGCCGACGACGATCGCTGCGAGGGTTACAGCGTGGTTCTGTTCGGCCCGAAGGATCGCCGCTATCGCCATCCGCCGCCGGCTTTGGTCGAAGACATCAGGCGCATCCCGGGCGTGACCAGCGTGCAAATCACCTTCCACGAAGACCGCGCGCCGGAATGGCACGCCATGCCGCCCGGCGGCTTCCGCCTCGCCATCATCAACGGCTTCGATTTGCCCGCGGCCCTTGCCGCGCGCGAGCGGCTGAAGGAATATTTTCTCGGCGCCACGTAGCCCGGATTTCGCGTTGCTCAATCCGGGCTACGCACTATAGTCCCGGCCCGCGATCAAAGTCGGTTTCGTACATCAAGGACAAAAACACATGAAAATCGTTGCGTTTGAAGGGCAGGGCGGCCCGCGCCTTGGCGTTGTCGAGGGCGACCAGGTGATCGATCTGCAGACGGTGGATGCCAAAGTGCCGGCTGATCTCGGCGAGTGGCTGGCCAAAAATAACGGTGACACCAAAACGCTGGGCGAGCTTGCCAAAAAGGCGCCGGCCAGCGCCCGCAAGCCGCTTTCGAGCCTCACCTATGCCTTGCCGGTCGGCCGGCCGGGAAAAATCATCTGCCTGGGCCTAAATTATCTTGAACACGTCAAGGAAGGCTCGCAGCGCGACAATATTCCGAAATTCCCGACCATCTTCTTTCGCGGGCTCACCTCGATGGTGCCGCATGGCCAGCCGATCATCCGCCCGCAAGTGTCCGAACAGCTTGATTACGAAGCCGAGCTGATCCTGGTCGTCGGCAAACGGGCAAAACATCTGACGCCCGCCAACGCGACCTCCTGCATCGCCGGCTATTCCTGCGGCAACGAGGGTTCGGTGCGCGAATATCAGCGCAAGACCACGCAATGGGCGATGGGCAAGAATTTCGATCGCACCGGCGGCTTTGGGCCATGGCTGGTCACCGCCGACGAACTGCCCGACGCCGCCAGGGGCTTAAAAATCCAGAGCCGGCTCAACGGCAATGTCATGCAGTCCGACAATACCGACAACATGATGTTCCCGGTCGTCGAAATGCTGGTCTACATCACCCAGGGCATCACGCTCGAGCCCGGTGACGTCATCTTCACCGGCACGCCGTCCGGCGTCGGCCATGCGCGCAAGCCCAACCCGGTGTGGATGAAAGCCGGCGACACCATCGAGGTCGATATCGAGCGCGTCGGGGTTTTGCACAATCCGATCGCCGACGAGAAAGCGGCTTGAGGGTTGACGTGCGGCGCAGTTTTATCGCGCTCATGCTTTGCTGCGCGACGCTCACTCCGGCGTCCGCGCAGCAAGAGGTCAAGATCGGCACGGGCTTTGGGCTGGCGTTTCTGCCGGTCTATATCTGCGAGGATTTAAAACTCGTCGAGAAATACGGCCATGCCGCGGGGCTCGAGGAGAAAGCGAGTTTTCCGCGGTTCATGGGGGCAGCCCAAATGCAGGACGCACTTGCCTCCGGCGCCATCGATATGGCGCCGTTTGGCACCGCGCCTTTGCTCGCGGCCTGGCAGAACGCAAAGGGTACCCCAAGCCAGATCTTTGCCGTTTCCGGCATCACCTCATTGCCGCTCACGCTCTTAAGCAACCAGCCGAACGAGAAATCCGTCGCCGATCTGACGCCGGCCGACCGCATTGCGGTGCCGACATTGTCCTCGCCGCAAAAATATCTGCTGGAAATCCAGTCGGAAAAGAAAACGCTCGGCTGGTTCACTTACGGCCAGATCGACAAGCAGTTGATAGCCATGTCGCATGCCGACGCGATCACCGCTCTCGTCGAAGGTTCCGGCCAGCCGCCGGACCAGGTCACGGCCTATTTCGCATCGCCGCCATTCGTCGAACTTGCGCTGCGCGACGCCAACGTCCATCCCATCCTCACTTCCGCCGATGTGATGGGCGGCAAGTTCTCCTTCCTGATCATGGGCGCGACCAAGGCTTACATCGACGCGCATCCGCAAATGCCGGCAATCGTCGGGCAGGCCATCGACGAGGCCGCGCGGATCATCCACGACGATCCGCGCCGCGCCGCGCAGATTTTTCTCACCCACGAGCCGTCCAGCTCGTTCACCAGCGCCACGATGGAAACGGTGATTAGGGACGTCAAAGACGAGTTCGGCAGCCCGATCTACGGCGTGCAGACGATGGCCGATTTCATGGGCCGCCACGGCGAGCTAAAGTCGCCGCCGCATAGCTGGAAGGACGTCGTCGCGCCGGCACTTTTGAATTCACCAAGTAGTTGAGAGGATAAAATTATGGCCGACAGCGCGCTCAACATCATCGTCATCTGCGGCAGCTTGCGCAAAGCCTCCTTCAACGCCGCATTGGCGCGGGCGCTGCCGTCGCTGGCGCCGCCGGGACTGGCGCTCAGGCCGGCGCCGGCCTGGGACAAGTTCCCGGTTTACAATGCCGATATTCAGAACTCGACCGGCTTTCCCGCCGATGTCATCGCCTGGTGCGACGCCATCCGCGCCGCCGACGGCGTCATTATCGTCTCGCCCGAGTACAATTGGAGCATTCCCGGCGGGCTGAAGAATGCGATCGACTGGTCGTCGCGCCTCAAAGACATACCGTTCAAGGACAAGCCGGTTGCGCTACAATCCTGTTCGGGCGGGCTGCTTGGCGCGGCGCGCATGCAATATCACCTGCGCATGACGCTCACCGCGCTCGATGCGTTCCTGCTCGGCAGGCCGGAAGTCTTCGTCAATTTCTCCGCAAAAAAATTCGACGAGAAGACTCTAGCGCTGACCGATCAGCCGACTATCGACATGGTCAAGCAGCAGCTTGCCACATTTGAGAAATTCATCCGGCGCGTCGGCGGGAAAGCGTAGCCATGGCGCGTCTTGACGGCCGCGTCGCGATCCTCACCGGCGGCGCCAAGGGCATCGGCCGGCACTATGCGCAACGGCTTGCCGGCGAGGGCGCGCGCTTGATGATCGCCGACGTCGCCGACGGCGAGGAGCTTGCCGCGGCGCTGGCGCGCGAGCATGGCGCCAATTCGGTTTCGAGCGCGGTGACCGACGTGAGCGACGAGGGCGCGGTGAAGGCGCTGGTCGCAAAAACCATGGAGCGTTTCGGCAAGATCGACATTCTGGTCAATAACGCGGCCTTGTTCGCGCCGCTGAAGGAAACCAAAGCCACCGAGATCGATGTTGCGCTGTGGGACCGCGTCATGGCGGTCAATGTGCGCGGCGTGTTTCTGATGGCAAAGCACGTCGCGCCGCACATGATCGCGCAGAAATACGGAAAAATCATCAATATCAGCTCCGGCACGGTCGCGCGCGGCATCCCGCTGATGACGCATTACGTGAGCTCGAAGGGCGCGGTCACGGCGTTTACGCGGGCGCTGTCGCGCGAGCTTGGCGAGCACAATATCTGCGTCAATAATCTTGCTCCGGGATTTACGCTCAGCGATACCGTGATCGACGAAAATCCCGGCCATCTCGAACATTCCCGCCAGCCGGCGATCGCGCGGCGCGCGCTCAAGCGCGACGAATATCCCGAGGACCTGTTGGGGGCGCTGGTTTTCCTGGCGTCAGCCGACAGCGACTTCGTCACCGGCCAGACCATCGCGGTCGACGGCGGCGCCACCAACAACTGAGCGGGCTGTCCGCCTGCATGGCAGCCCCGCTGTCCGCTCGCTGTTGCGCTATTTCCGCAATCGGGTGCTTCGACTATATTGCCGCAAAAGCACACGGATTCCCTTGAGGAGAACGCCATGGCGGTTACCGCCGCGAGGAAAACCAACGGCAAACCGGGTCCGAAGCACAACATCGAGGCGGTCCGGCAGGCGTATTATGATCGCATCGCCAAGCACGACCTAAAGCCGCTGTGGATGGTGATGAATTCGATCGTCACCAAGGAGCCGGTGTCGCGATGCGCGCCGGTGGTTTGGCATTTCGACGACGTGAAAGCGCTGGTGATGGAATCCGGCGGGCTGATTTCCGCCGAGGAGGCTGAACGCCGCGTCCTGATCCTGGAAAATCCGGCTTTGAAGGGCGAATCGCGGGCGACCAATACGCTGTTCGCCGGCGTCCAGATGATTTTGCCGGGCGAAGTCGCCCCCGCGCACCGCCATGTCGCGGGCGCCATCCGTTTCGTGCTCGACGGCGAGGGCGCCTATACCGCGGTCGAGGGCGAGAAGGCGTTCATGGCGCCGGGCGATTTCGTCATCACCGCAAATTGGGCGCCGCACGATCACGGCAATCCGTCGAAAAAGCCGATGCTGTGGCTCGACGTGCTCGATCTGCCGGTGGTCAATTTCTACGAGACATCCTTTGCCGAGCATTTCGACGATCCGACCCAGGAAACCTCGCGCGAGGACGGCGATTCATTGAGCTTCTACGGCTCGGGGGTTTTGCCCGACGGCACGGCGGTCATGAACCGCACGCCGATCATCAATTACACCTATGCGCGCACGCGGCCGATCATCGCGCGCATGATGAAAGCCGGCGACATCGATAAGCGCCACGGCGCGCGGGTGCGCTACGCCAATCCGGTGACCGGCGGCCCGGTGCTGCCGACCATGGGCGCCAATCTCGCCATGTTGCCGAAAGGCTTTAAGGGCGAGCCCTACCGTTCGACCGACAGCACCATTTTCGTCTGCGCCGAAGGGCAGGGCACGACCACCGTCGACGGCAAGGTTCTCGAATGGGGACCGCAAGACGTCTTCGTGGTGCCGTCGTGGAAACGTCACGCGCATCATGCCGGCAAGGAGTCGGTGCTGTTCTCGATCTCCGACCGCCCGGCGCAGGAAGCGCTCGGCATCTGGCGCGAGGGGAAATAGCTGGAACCGCTGGCGGTATTCCGCCGGCGCGGTAAGACCCGGCGCAAAAGCGCGGCCGCTCCTCCCGATCAAAGCCGCACATCGCAGCGATCTGTTTGATCGGCGCGTCTTCGTTCGCATTAACGAAAGCCATTAAGCCATTAATCAGTTGGGCGCCAAAACAGCGGCGCCAAGTGCTACTCGACGCGCCATGAAATTTTTCGGGCTCGCGATCGGCACGGTGGCGCTTTCGTCGCGCCCGCATCGGCGCGCGAAGCGACATCCGTCACTGCCAGCGTGTATTGTCCCGGCGACGGCATCGTCAAGCGTCACGATTACAACACGAGCGCGGCGAGCGGTATGACGCGAAGGCGATGACCTGCGCTCATAAGACTCTTCCGTTGGGAACCAGGCTGATTGTCCGCTACGGCGACAACTACGCTGAAGTGAAAGTCAACGACCGCGGGCCTTTTATCAGGGGCCGCGAACTCGATCTGACGCCGGGAGTCGCCAAGAGTTTGCACTTCCCCGGCTTGGGCCACGTGCGGATGGAGCTTTTCCCGCCGCTGCCCCTACCGCGACCGGCGGACTTGCCCTGAAAATCTCAACGGATTCATGCGGAAGTAAATGGCTCGCCGGATCGACTGAGACCACGCCCTAGAACCGCTGCCGGTATTCCGCCGGCGTGGTGCCGACCTGGCGCGCGAAGGCGCGGCGCAAGCGGTCCTCCTGGCGAAAGCCGCACATCGCGGCTAAGCGCTTGATCGGCACGTCGGTCTCTTCGAGGAAGCGCCGCGCCGCCTCGATACGGATTTTCTCGACCATGCGCGCCGGTGTCA
This sequence comes from uncultured Alphaproteobacteria bacterium, assembly GCA_963790975.1. Lineage (GTDB taxonomy): Bacteria > Pseudomonadota > Alphaproteobacteria > Rhizobiales > Xanthobacteraceae > BOG-931. The sequence continues at coordinate 128,809 of CAWBQV010000004.1, read as the reverse complement.
GCCCCATTGTCGCGGCATAGATCCGCGCGAAGGTGCGCGGGCTCATGCCGGCCTGTTCGGCGAGCCGCTCGACGCGCAGATCGTCCGCGACATTCTCGGCGATCCAGCCATGCAGCGGCGCAAAGGCATTTGGCGCATTGCCGTCGGCGGCGATGGCTTGCGCCTCGAGCGCGGCGCTAAATTGCGACTGCCCGCCCGGCCGGTTGAGAAAGACCACGAGATGGCGCGCGACCTGCATGGCGAGCTTGCGCCCAAAATCCTCCTGCACCAGCGCCAGGCTGAGATCGATTCCCGCGGTGACCCCCGCCGACGTCCAGATGCGGCCGTTGCGGATATAGATCGGATCGGGATCGACGGCGATGCCCGGGTACTCCTGTTGCAGGCGGGAACAGAACTTCCAGTGCGTGGCGGCGCGCAGCCCCGAAAGCGCGCCCGCTTCCGCCAGCAGGAATGCGCCGGTGCACACCGATGCGATCCGGCGTGCGGACGAAACCTGACGGGCAATCCAATCGACGGTGCTTTTGTCCTTCGCGGCATCGTGAACGCCGGCGCCGCCCGGAAGAATGAGCGTGTCGATGCGCGTCCGGCCGACCGCCTTGGCGATCGGCTGCGTCATAAGCGACAAGCCCGAGGTCGAGCGGATTGCGCCGCCGCGGCGCGAAACCACGACCACGCGATAGGGCGCGCCGTGGCTTGGCGCGCCGCGGGTGCCGCAGACCATTTCATTGGCGCTGGCGAAGGTTTGCACCGGCCCGGCCACGTCGAGGAGCTGCGCGTTGTCGAAGGCGAGCACGACGACCAAACGCGGAGTGTCTTTCGATTTGCGCACGGCGAGGCCTCTCGACGGTTTGGCAGAAAATCGTAGGTATAATGACATTGCTGCCACACGCTGTCACGGTGAAACTGCGACCATCGACGACGTTTCACCAGAAGGGGAGTGCGGCCATGTCGGTCAATTCGACGTCAAATAAGGCGCAGTGCCATATCGGGTTGTTGCTGTTTCCGGCGATGACGCAAATTGATTTTGCGGAGCCCTTCGAGGTCTTTGCCCGGCTTCCGGACACCATCGTTCATATCGTCGCTGGCACGCTCGATCCGGTACGGACCGATCGCGGGCTGGTTCTCCTTCCGACCGTCACCTGCGAGGACTGTCCGCCGCTCGACGTGGTGGTCGTTCCCGGTGGACCCGGCACGCAAGCCTTGCTCGAAGACGAGGCGATGCTCGCGTTTTTGCGCGACCAGGCGCAGCAGGCGAAATATGTCACTTCCGTCTGCACCGGGGCGCTTGTGCTCGGCGCCGCCGGTCTGCTGCGCGGCTATCAGGCCACGACGCACTGGCTCAGCATGCCATTGCTCGAACTGTACGGCGCTCACCCGCTGGAGCAGCGCGTCGTGGTCGACGGCAATAGGGTGACGGCGAGCGGCTGTACCGCCGGCATGGATTTCGGCTTGCAGCTTGCAGCCATGCTGTGTGGCGAGACGATCGCGCAGCAAATCCAGCTGCGTCTCGAATATAGTCCGGCGCCGCCGTTCCAGAGCGGCTCACCGGCCACGGCGCCCAAGGCCATCGTCGACGCGGTTCGCCGCGCTGCCGCGCCGTTGCAGCAGGAACGCTGGAAATTTGCGCACAAATGGCGAAAGGATTGGATGCCGCTCGGCGATCCGGTGCCGAGCGTCCGGCTAATTACGCGCCAAGATCATCCATCAGCCGCCCGAGATTGTGCTGCGGCGCAGAGTTGTCGCCGAGCTTGTCCTTGAGCCGTTTGAGGCAGCCCCACAGCACCGCCTGATTGCTGTTGACCACCGGCTTGCCGAGTTTTTGCTCGATGGCGGCCACCGCCTCGATTTGCGTGGTGTTGGTGCAGCTCAGGAAAACGCCGTCCGCTTCGGGCGTGTCGTTTTCCAGCGCCAGTTCGAGCCAGCGCTGCGGCGTCACCGTCTCGAAATCGGCGGCGGTTTTGCATCTCAGCGCCACGTCCTTGACGACCGCAATGCCGGCGGCGGCGAGGTACCTGATGATATCGGCGTTCGACATATAGGGGCTCAAGAGCACGAGCTTCTTCAGGCCAAGCGCGCGCAGCGCGTCCTTCACCAGGCTCGACGTCGACAGCGCCTCGATGCCGGTGGTGCGCCGGATGAGATCGATGATGCGCGCTTCGCCGCCGGCGCCCTCTTTCATCGATGTGCTGGTGCAATGGAAGATGATGAGATCGGGCCCGGCATCGGCGAGTGTGCCGGCGGCGCGTGCGATCTCGTCGCTGAGTTCGGCGACTGATCTGCTGTATTGGCCGGCGACCCGGCCGCGCGCCACCAGAATGCCTAAGCCCTCGGGCGCATAGTGGTTGAACTGCGGCTCGGTCATGCGGTTGACCGAAGGGATGATCAGGCCGATGCGGGCGCGCGGCTCCCGCAGCTCCGGAACCAGGCGATCCTTGTCGGTAATGGCATCCATGGCTTGGCCTCCTTGCGCTCCCCGGCGGGATTTTGTGCCGGCAATCCTAGCAGAAATACGCCAGTCGCGGCGGCGGCTTGCGCGGCTTGGACGGCGATGTAAGATAATACCTTCTGGGCAAATTGGGGGACAATCATGCGCGTTATGTCGATTGTGAAAATGGCGGTGCTGGCGGCCGCGGTCGCGTTGCCGACGGCATCATTCGCGGCCAAAGTCACGGCGCCGCCCGGCTCCTGCGGCTTCGAAAAGAAGTGGATCGCTACCACTACCTTCTGCTCGTACAATTGCGACGACAACACCAAGTGGTGCTCACAGCAGCTTTGCGTGAACGGTGTGCTGACGCCGGTGCTGCCGTGCTACGGCACGTTCTGCACGGCAAAGTGCGGCGGCTAGGCTATTTGGCCTGAGGCGATTTCGCTCCGCTGCTACGCGGCGGCGGGGCTTGCCGTGCGCCGTGGAAGCGCGTAACCGACCGCGCGATGGACGCGAACACACCAAAAACAAAGCTGATCAACGGCTGGGAAGTGGTCATCGGCATAGAAGTCCATGCCCAGGTCGCTTCGCAAGCCAAATTGTTTTCCGGCGCGTCGACCGAGTTCGGCGGCGAGGCCAACGCGCACGTTTCGCTGGTCGATGCCGCCATGCCCGGTATGCTGCCGGTGATCAATGAAGAATGCATCCGCCAGGCGGTGCGCACGGGGCTCGGGTTGAAAGCCAAGATCAATCTGAAATCGGTGTTCGACCGCAAGAATTATTTCTATCCGGATCTGCCGTCCGGCTACCAGATCAGCCAGTACAAATCGCCGATCGTGGGCGAGGGCGAGGTCGTCGTCGACCTGCCGGACGGCGAGACGGTGCGGGTCGGCATCGAGCGGCTGCATCTCGAGCAGGACGCCGGAAAGCTGCTGCACGAGCAGAGTCCCACCATGTCGCTGGTCGATCTCAATCGCTCCGGGGTGGCGCTGATGGAGATCGTGTCGAAACCCGATCTGCGCTCCGCCGAGGAGGCCAAGGCATTTATTGCCAAATTGCGTAGCGTGCTCCGTTACCTGGGTACCTGCGATGGCGACATGGAAAAAGGCAATCTGCGCGCCGATGTGAACGTCTCGGTGCGTAAACCCGGTGCTGCGCTTGGCACGCGCTGCGAGATCAAGAACGTCAACTCGATCCGCTTTATCGGCCAGGCGATCGAGCACGAGGCGCGCCGCCAAATCGAAATCGTCGAGGACGGTGGCAAGATCGAGCAGGAGACGCGACTATTCGACCCGGTCAAAGGCGAAACGCGATCGATTCGCAGCAAAGAAGAAGCGCACGACTATCGCTACTTCCCCGATCCGGATTTATTGCCGCTCGAACTGTCGCCGTCGCTCGTCGCCGATTTGCAGAAAGGCCTGCCGGAACTGCCGGACGAGAAGAAGTCGCGCTTTATGCGCGATTACGCGCTCTCCGCCTATGATGCGGACGTTCTTGTCGCCGAACGCGAGACCGCGAAATATTTTGAGGCGGTGGCCAGGGGCCGCGATGCCAAGACCGTGGCCAATTGGGTCATCAATGAATTGTTCGGCCGGCTCAACAAGGAAGGCAAAGACATCGCGGTCTCGCCGGTGAACGAAGCGCAACTCGGGGCGATCCTCGATCTGATCGCCGACGGCACGATCTCCGGCAAGATTGCCAAGGATGTGTTCGAAATCGTGTGGACCGAGGGCGGCGATCCGCGCGCCATCGTCGCGCAGCGCGGCTTGCGGCAGGTCACCGACGTTTCAGCGATTGAACAGATCGTCGACGACATCGTCGCCAAGAATCCGGACAAGGTCGCCGACGCCAGGGCAAACCCGAAGGCGATCGGCTGGTTCGTCGGCCAGGTCATGAAGGCGTCCGGCGGCAAGGCCAATCCGCAGACCGTCAACGAGCTTTTGCAGAAGCGCATCGGCGGCTGAGCGCAAAGTTCCATGCCGCTCGCGCGCTCATGACGAAGCGACGATCGGTGTCGTCGCTCACTCCTCCACACGGCGAAAACGAGACGCGAGTTGTGCATGCAGCGACGCTGCACGTCGTCGCTCGCGCTCGCCGCAGACGCCCTCGGAGCGAATCGGTTGGCACTGATTCGCGCGTTTTGCACCCCGCCGGGGCCGTCAACAGGCCCGTAAAGGCGTCCGGTGCATAATTTTTTTCGCACTGCGAAAGCGGCCGCGGCGGGTGGCGTCACGCGCGCGAAAACACCCATCGCGTCAGCACGATGACGCGCGGCTGCGGCGAAATAAAAAAAATAAAATGGTGCAGAAAGCCATATTTCATCGGCATTTTCGTTGCAGGAACGAATCTTCGCGCCGGATCGAGCAAACAAAAAAATTTTGCACGCTGCATCGCGTGCGTGATCGTCGCCGATTTTGGCCGGTGGCGGCGAAGGCGTCGGCTATGCACAAAATTAAGTCGAGTCACTGTTATTTTTCTCCTGCTGTAGTAATCCGGATGCAGTGCGGATCGATTCGCGACTGCACTGTAGCGATATCGCCACCCACTCAGGCTAGGAGGGCAGCAATGGCGAAGAGAAAGAAAGCAAAAGCGAAACCGAAGAAGGCAAAGCGTCGGAAGAAGAAGTAGTCTACGACGCAATCGGTCTTCGACATCGCATGTGTTGAAGATCGCGTCACACGGGCCGGCCAAGGTCGAGGGCGGACTAAGATCTCCCGAGACGGGCCGGCTCAGGTGAACGACAGGGGGCGTCGGCGGGACGGAGGTGCGAGCTTCTCAGCCGCGTATACTCAATGCGGTAGTGAAGCCAGGATAAGGGGAGACCCGATCCTTACCGTGGTGAAAACCAGCGGGCTTGCCCTTCAACCATCTCGCCGACGCCCTCGGTACATCCTCTCGAAACTTTTTCGGCGTTGTGGAATTCTTCCGCGGCGCCGTTTTTTTTGCGCGCGGGCGCTAAGCGACATCCACCGGCGATTTCGAGGCTGCCGCGCGGTTCTCTTCCGGTAGCGTGCCTGGTGGCAATCCTACGGTACGGCAGTAATCCGCCCACATCGTTTGGTACGCCGTCTCCATCGCCCTCGTGTACATCGCGCCGTTGCCCACGGGAGAGGTCGCAACTCTGGTCGAAAGCTCGTACCGCAGGCCTTTGAGGTGCTCCGGCATGGCGGCGAACTTCACGGCGATGGCGAGATAGGCCTCGGCGCTCTCCGATACCCAATCGCCCAATCCGGCAGAGGTTAGGATTGCACCGGCCGCTCGGCTGGACACGCTGTTGCCAAGTATCGCGACCACCGGCACCCCCATCTGCAGAGATTCCAACGTGCTGATGCCGCCATTGTGCGGAAATGGATCGAGCGAAATATCTACGTCCTTGAATGCGGCCAGATGTTCCAGGCGAGACGTCGTGCCGAGGAAGGCGATTCGATCCGCTGAAATGCCCTGCATCGCAAACCTTTCCGACAGCCGGTCGCGGGTCGACGCGTCGTCGAAACCGTAGTGTTTCAACAGGATGCGTGACCGGGGTACCGACTGGAGGATGCGGGCCCAAAGCGACACGACATCGTCCGAAACCTTGCTGGCCCGATTGAAGACCCCGAATGTCACATGTCCCGTCGCCAGGACCGGTGGATCCGAAGGCCGCAATTGTTCGGGCAGCGGTTCAATCGTCATAATGCTCGGCAGGTCAAAAACCTTCTCCGCGAACAGATGACGGACCGCGGGCGGACAGGCGACCGGATCGGAAAACAGATAGTCAAATGTTGGCAGTCCAGTGCCGGTCGCTCCAGCGGTGACTTGAACCGGCGCTGGCTTCCGCGCGAACACTTCAAGCCGGTTTCCAGCCGTATGACCGGAGAGGTCGACGAGGATGTCAATTTGCTCGGCTCGGATCAGTTCGCAAAGTTTGTCGTCGGACAGTTGGGCGACGTCCCGCCATTGATTGACGGCGCGCTGGAAATCCGTGGTGAGCTCGTCTTTTATTTGCGTGCACGAATAGCAGGTGATGTCGAACCGGCTCTTATCGTGATTGAGCAGCATGGGCTTGAAGCACAATGCCGCCGAGTGTCTGTTGAAATCGGCCGAAATATATCCAACTTTGATACGGCGGTCGGGATCGGGCGCGTTGGCGTAATGCTTGGGCGACCGCTCGGCGATTGCCGCCCCGACTTGTCGCCACCACAAACCCCGGGCCTTTTGCTGTTCCTCAAATCCGGCCTCGTTGACGAAGTCGAGTGCGAAAATGCGGCTGGTGATGGCATCAGCAAAATTGGGCTTGATCGAAATCGCTTTGTCCAAGGCCGTAAACGCTTCAGTCGGACGATCCAATCCGAGCAGCACATTGGCACGGCTTAACCAGGCGTCGGGCAAATCGGGCTTGAGTGACAGCGCTCGGTCGATATCGGCCAATGCCTCGTCGTAGCGATGCAGCATGCAAAGGATACTGCCGCGGCCAAGCCAGGCCTCGGCGAGATCGGGCTTGAGCTTCAGCGCGTGGTCATGATCTGTGAGCGCTTCGTCATAGCGCTTGACCGCTCCGAGCATGGTGCCGCGCCCAACCCATGCGTCGGCAAAGTCCGGACTCAGCGCAAGCGCCTTATCGTAGGCGGCGAATAACTCGTCGTAGCGCTTCAGTTCGCTCAGCACATTGCCGCGGCCGAGCCAAGCGTTGGCGAGGGCGGGACTTAGCCCTAACGCCTTGTCATATGCGGCAATTGACTCATCAGGCCGCTTCATCGCGCGCAAAACATTACCGCGGCCAAGCCAAGCATCCGCAAGGGCAGGGTTCAACTTCAGCGCCTTGTCATAGGCCAAAAGCGCCTCATCGCCGCGATTGAGTTCGCCCAACAGGTTGCCCCGGTTAAGGTGCGCGTCCGCATATTGCGGGGCGAGTGCCAGGGCCTGCTCGATGCTCGCCAGCGCCGCGTCATGCCGTTTCATCGCGGCAAGGACAGAGCCGCGCTCGTTGAGCGCGACAACATGCTTCGGCTGAAGCGATAACAATTTGCCGAATTGCGCGAGCGACTCGGAAAACCGATCAAGTTTAAATAATGAAACTGCGTTTACATATAAAAGCGGAGCGTTGTTTTTGTTGATCTGTAACCCGCTACGGCAAACATCAAGAGCAGATTTGTAATCCTGAGTCTGGCACAGGATCGTCGCGTAGTTTTCCGCGAATTGTATATTGGGCGGCTGTATCGACAGGGAGCGCGCCATGAGAATCTTGGCTTGCGCGAAATTTCCGACGCTCGCCTCGATAACACCAAGAAAATGAAGTGCGTGAAAGTTCGCGGGATTCTTGGCTATGAGTTGCCGATACAGCGCGGCCGCTTCGTTCAAACGCCCATTCTGGTGGAGCGAATAGGCTTTTTTCAGCTCCTGCTCGTCATGGGATTCTGGCATTGCAACCGGTCCTCCGGGAGCCCGGAATCAATGCGCCCGCGTCCAACTCTGCGTTTTGCAGATGATGCTCATGACGCAACCCTTGAGATCGGCGGTGTCGTCGCCGGTCATGGTGAACGAGCCGCTATAGGTTTTGCCGTCCGAGGCATTGTAGACGTTGCCGGACCATTGATTGGGTCCGCTCGGCGTCATCGCGAGAACGATCTGCACGCCGAGCAGCGGCCGGCTTTGCTTGCTGGCATCGGCATTGTTCTTGTCGAGCTTGGGCTGGCCGGTCGCCGGGTCATTCGGCTCCTTCAGCCATACCAGCGTACCGCACAGCGCGCCGCCGCAATTGACGATACGGACCTGGCTGTCGTTGTCCGCCGTATACCATTTGCCCATGGCATCGGCCGCGCGCGCCGGCGCGATCAAATTCAAGCCGGGCAGCAGCGCCGCTGCCGAAAGCCCAAGCGCGAAAGCTGCCATGCGGTAGATTTTCATCACCACCTCTGTCATTTCATGTCGATGTTCCCTATTCGGCAACGATAGTCGAGGCGACCGCCATTGCCTAGTGCGCGATCTCCCGCATTCGATCGTTTCTGCAAACCGAGAACATATACATTTCCAAGAATGTGTCGGGATTGGCTGTTTCGAAGGCATCCCAGAATTCGAGATTGGTCAATGCATCGGGGCCGGGAAATTTACGCCGGAACTTTTCGACAACCGTGGCATCGAGCTCGAAGCCGAGAAACGAAAGCCCCTCATCTTTCAAGAATGCGGCAATTTCAGGGATCGTGAATCTGTGCTCCATGACATTGAAGAGCAGGTCGCGGCAGCCGCTCATATTGTAGAAATCCCGGATTTGGATCAGCGTCTTCCAGCGCTGATTATTTCGATTCTGGACTACCGTTTGGCGGAACGTGCGAATGTCATGAGCCGTCGCGCGGTAGCCGCGCTCCGCGATGAGCGCGCGCGCGTCAGCAAAGACCCGTCGTGCTGTTTCGCTGTAAAGACCGATGCGCATTGTTCCAGTCGGCCGCAATAGCGAGAGTAACACGCGCCATCCGGCCTTCGGATCAGCGAGATGGTGTAATACTCCGCCTGCTTCAATTCGATCGAAGGTCCGACCGATGGCTCCCATTTGCATGATGTCGGCTTGCGCGTATTCGATGCTCTGCACGCCTTCTTCGCGGGATTTTCGTCGCGCGTAGGCCAAACTGGCGCGACTGATGTCGACCGCGAGAATGCGCATTTCGGGAGAGGCTTGCGCGATAGCAATGGGATGCTTCCCGGTACCGCACCCGGCGATCAGGACCTCGATGGCGGGGCCTGATCGAGCGCCGGCGGCAGCGTGTTTTTTCATGTCGCCCGCGCGCACTGCGTAGGGATTGAGCGCCCAGCGGGGGTATGGATTCTCCTCGTATTGCTGCATGACCTGAACCGATACGCCGCCGCCGACCGATGTCAGCGCTGGAATCGCGCGACGCTCTTCTGCTTCTTCCAAGGGCTCCCGTACCTGCAGCCGCAGCAGATCGGCCGTGCAATCCGGCCACTCGGCGGCAAGCAGAGATACCGCTGAGGCAATGGAGTTCAGTGGATAATAAGCTCCGACAGCGGCGAGCAGGAGCGGGGAAATACCTTCGGCGGTTGATATTTTTTGCTGCAACAATTCCCGCAATTGGTCAGCCTGCAGCGCTTCCTCGTCGCCTTGGGCGTAAACGTATTCGTTCAGATAGCATTGCTGCGCGAGCGCGGACAAAACGGCGACCGTGTCGTCATTGGCTCTCGCAGTGTGAACATCGGCGTGCGCCAGCTGGAGCATTGCGGAACGCAGCTGCTTCAGAATCAGCTCAAGTATTGGACAGCGCAGGATGGTGGTCTCAAGGGCGCACAGGACCAAAATGTCGTTTGCGACAGCTGCGATATCGCCGATACCGAAGAGCTTCTCACTTTTGCCGGATGGTAATGGGCGGTCCGACATTCGTTTGGCGAATTCAACGATAACAGGTCTCCGCCTGACGAACTCCTCGACAGAAAGATCACCCATACCGAGGCCGATAGCCGTTTTGTAGTGACGGGCGGCGGCCGCGCGCTCGTCCAACGCTTGGTAGGATAGGGCGATATTGTAATGGCAGGCGGCAGCCAGATCGTCCGCGGCGACCGCCTTGGCAAACATTTTGATCGCGAGTTTATGGCGGCCGGCCGCTTGTTTGATGAGGCCGGCAAGATTGAGACTGGCAACGTGCGCCGGTTCGCGCGCTAGAATTTGCTCGCAGATGGCCTCGGCATTCTGGATCTGACCGTTTTGGTAGGCCCTCTGAGCGTCGGCCGTCAGCCGCTCAATGTCGGCCGCGGCAGCAGGTGTGGTCTTGGCCAGCGCGGTTGCGGCCCGCCGCTCTCGTCGATTCATACTCATCTACAATTGGTCATTTAAGGTTGACGAGAATTGTATTGAGAATGCCGATTTCTAACAATCTTTTTTTGCCGTCAGCCGACCATGTAAATCGAACTAAAGCGGCCGGTTTCGCGGTGTTCCACGGGGTGCGCGGCGCCGGGACATGGGCGTTGCTTAACGGTGCGTTGCCGTAACTACGCAGTTGGCGATTCGCAATTCAGAATCGATTCATCGCATTACTTAAACCACCATTCAAATCTTCCGATGATTATCCGTGTGTCGGCTTGGGGAAACGGGCCGGCGGACACTTGCAAACGGGCGCGCCAAAAAAGGCGTGCAGAGGCGAAGACAGGGGAAGTTATACAATGGCTCGATTTGAAATTCTCGACAGCAACGCAGCGCCGCTCGGCGAAGGGGCCGCTTCGGGCGACATGTTGTTCGAGCTTGGCATGATGTATTCGATTGGCCGTGACATGCCGGTCGATCTCGTCTCCGCGCATAAATGGTTCAATCTCGCGGCGATGAAGGGAAACATCGACGCGATCCGGCTACGGCGCGAAGTTGCCAGTCAGATGTCGGATGTGGAGATCGCTACCGCGCAACGCGCGGCGCGCGATTGGACGCGCGGTCACCAGGAAACCACGCCCGCGATGGCGGCCTGATACCGGGCGGCGCAGCGCCAATTCGCCGCTGTCACCGATCAGCCCAAGCCCAGCGACGGCTTTTGCACCTGGAACTGATACATGGCCACGAATGTGCCTGGCGCCTCGGTTTCGAAAGCATGCCAACGATCGAGATCGGTCAAAGCGGCCGGCTCGGGAAATCGCGCAACGAAGCGCTGAACGGTGGCCGCGTCGACAATAAAGCCGGCAAATTTCAAATTGTTTACAGCAACGAAGGATTGAATCTCCGGTAACGTGATCCGGCGCTCCTGGACGTGGAAGAGCAGGTCACGGCATTCGCTGGTCGCGTAGAAATCTTGGCCTTGGGTGAGTGACTTCAACAAAGCATCGTCGGATGCCGCTATGTCGTCGCGGCAGCGCCGGATGTCATGCGGAACCGGCTTGTAGCCGCGTTCGGCTATCAGTGCACGGGCCGCGACCACGTTCCGGCGCGCCGTTTCGCTGTAGAGCCCGACCTGCATGGAGCCACCCGGCCGCAACAGCGAGAGCAGCACCCGCCACCCCGCCCACGGATCGGCGAGGTGGTGCAAAACGCCCGACGCATCGATGAGATCGAACTTTCGGCCGATCGTGGCTAAGTTCATGATGTCGGCTTGTCCGAATTCGATATTGGTGAGGCCGAATTTTTGCGCCATGCGCACGGCGTAGCTGAGACTGGCCCGGCTAAGATCGATGGCGAGGATACGCGCGCCGCGCGCCTGTTGAGCAAACTCGACGGCGGAGAGGCCGGTCCCGCAGCCCGCGATCAACACATCAAAATTCTGTATCGGACGAGCGGTGTGTTCGGCGGCCGATGGTTCCAGCGGTGTCGCTTTGAGCCAGCGCGGATAGGGGTCTTCTTCATATTGCTGGCGCACGAGCGCTGCAACTTCGCCGTCGAGCCTCGTCAAGATAGGAATGGTGGCGGCGATCTGGCGTTCTTGCAGCGGTTCCCTGACCTGCTGCACCAACAAGGCCTCCACGCTTTCCGGCCAGGATCGGTCGAGCAAGAGCTTTGCGCTCGTCAAAGCGTGAAGCGGGAAATAGGCGCCGACGACGACCGGCAAGAGCACGCCGCAATCGCCGCCTGCCGCCAGCGCCAGTTCGAGCGAGGCCCGCATTCGCTCGGCCGCAGCTACCTCATCGTCGGTCATCGAGAAGACGTATTGATTGATGAAGCACTGCCGTGCCACGGCGCAGAAGAAATCGAGTAGCGTCTCGTCCCAGTTGCGCTCCGTTGTGCAGATCGTCAGCATGGCGTGACGCGCGTTGGTCAAGAGCCGTTCGAGATCGATATCCGACACGGGATCGAGTTTCAGCAAACAGCACAGCAGCTGGTCGCGCGACAAAATCGTCAAACCCGCGGTACCTAACAGTTCGGACACGGCAAGACGCGCGGGCCACGCCGTCTTGCTGCGTGCCGAGACTTCATTCGCAACGCTGTTGAGCTTGATAAGGCTGATGCACGTGCCGGTCAGCTCACGCGGCGGCGCCCAGCCTTCCGACAGCGCGCGTAGCACGAATTTGCGAATTCGATCGTTGCGGACGTTAAAGCGTGCAGATTTGACGCACTGGACGAACAGCGACTTACCCTGCGCCGTCTCCTTGAGTTCAAGCGCGCGGCCGGCCGCGCGGATTGCTGGGTCCAACTCTCCCACCGCCAAGTAGCTCTGCGCAAGATTTGCGCAGGCTTCGAATAGATCGGGCTTGAGCGCCAACGCGCGTTCGAGGTGCACGATTGCCTCGCGCGCCTTACCCTGCACCATCAGCACAGCGCCCATTCGGCTTTGCGCCTCGGCATGGGAGGGCAGCGACTTGAGGACTCGGCGGTATTGATGCTCAGCTTCGACGAAGGCACCGGAGCGGTGGCTCACAATGGCCGCGTCGAATATCGCGGCGGTACCTTGGGTCGAGGGGGCGCCGGCGGCCGGGCCGCGTGCCGTTCGCCCGCCGGAACGCCCCAAAGCCCGCCTTTGCTTCCGGTTCATGGCCTGTTATCGGCTTAATTGGAGCTGGTTCATCCTGCTATCGAACCGCTCCTTACGGGTCAACTTTCGATCGCGATTGGCGATGAAACTGCGGCGAGAGTTAGTTCGCTCTGCGCTTGGAGCCGGCCGGCGAGTCGTTGCTTTTGTGGGCTCGTCGACCTAAATTGCCAGAGTGAAAATCGCCACGAAATTGATAGTCGCGACTGGCGCCTTGGCGTCGGCGATGAGCATTGACGTTCCTCATAAGCTACGCGTTTGGCGACGCCCCGTGGTGCGCAGTCCTCTCGATTGGCAGCGGCGAAGTCTATTGGGATTGCGAATACCGCACGGTGGAAGAATGCGCGCCGAACGTGGTGGCCGGCAATCGCGGCTTTTGCAATTTAAATCCTTATGGGCCTGGCCCTAATACGACCGTCGCGGCGTCGCGCGCGCGACATGGTAAGCAGATCACGCAGCATTGACCGTGGCGCCGCATTTTGGGGCGGTTGAAGGCGGACTTGATCGATATAACTTTTTGGAATTAGCCCTTTTTGCACTGGAGAGGTGGCCGAGTGGCTGAAGGCGGCGGTTTGCTAAACCGTTATACGGTCTAAAGCCGTATCAAGGGTTCGAATCCCTTCCTCTCCGCCACCCTTCCCCCGGGGGCGGCTTCCGGTGGCGCTCTTCCGCTGTGCGCTCAGCGCGAGTCCGAACCCCTCGCGATTAATCGGATAGGCCCGCGGATCATGATGTTAAAGGGCGGGGCGATGGCCGCGGGTGGCGTGTTAAGCGCCACAGTTCACACGCTGGTCTAGCCGATGGTTGGGGACGCCAGCAAATATGGATTACCCATGATCTCGACTACAACATAGCCCGACCGTGTGGTGGCCGGTCGATCGAACGATGGAAGCTCGCAATGACACGGCATTGGCTCGCCGCAATTTTGCTTTTCTTCGGGTCGGCGCAAGCGACGTGGCGCGCAAGCGAAACTGGTTGAGCGCGATGTCACCGCTTCGCCGGCCCGCGACACGCGCGTCGGCATCTACACCAGCATTCGCCCCGATTGCACGTCCGGGCCGCTGCCGGCGATCCGGCTGGCGAATGGGCCGGCGCACGGCATCGTCACCGTCAAGCGCGGCACGCTTAAGGCCACAAATTTCAAGCAATGCCTGGCGATCGAAGTGCCGGCACTCGTGGCGTTCTATCGCGCGGCGCTGGATTTCAGCGGCGCCGACGAATTTCAGCTTGAAGTCACCTTTGCGGGAGGCCGCAAGGAAATCCAGGACTTCAAAATAAGCGTCAGCAACGCGCCGAACGGCGGACAGGGCATCTAGCGGTTTGGATTTTCCGCCGCGGCTTCTCTTTGTGTCCGCGAGCGGATCGTGATGTTAGCGCAATCGTTCATCATGATCCGCGAAATCGCAAACCGATTTTTTGCAACGTCATCGCCAACGCCGATTTCCGGCCGTCGACTTTCGCCGGGATTTGGGCCGACCGAATTCGCCGCGTTGCCGGGTCCTTCCGTAAAGAGAATCGATAATGCCGATGTAAAGGGGGGGAGAGCCGAATATGGCCCCGCTGTGCGTTACTCTGTCTTCTCCGCCAAAGGGCACCCGTCGCGGGCCCAATTGGGCGATTTTCGGCGGCGCCAGGGGCAGGCGGCATAACCAATTGATTTAATGAGTGCAATTTACCAAATTTGGGCGTCCCCTTGGGGCTGCCCCGCCCAGCAACGCATCACCACCTGCGTGTTTTTTGCGCAACACCTCGCCGAAATCGGTCGAATGGGCCTGTGACTTGGGCAGTTCGTCGTTGCGCCTCGGAACCCGTCCGCTAATGTGAGCAGGCGACGGAGGGGGGAACCCAAAGTCGACCCGTCCGGTGTTTTCGGGACAGTGAGAAGACCGGGTGGTTTTGGGGACTAAGGGAAACCTTCCATGGGGTGCGTGTCACCCGGCGGAGACGGAACCCTCCCACGGCAAACGAACGGAGGTTCAAAATGAAGATGGTGAAAAGCCTCCTGCTCGGTTCCGCAGCCGGTTTGGTTGCGGTAACCGCGGGTCAAGCAGCTGATCTTCCCGTCAAGGCCAAGCCGGTCGAGTACGTGAAGATCTGCAGCCTGTACGGGGCGGGATTCTACTATATGCCGGGCACAGATATGTGCATCAAAATCGGCGGCTGGGTGCGTACAGAAGCCTTCTGGGGCAATACCAACGGCAACTCCTCCTGGGGTCCGTTCGCCGGTCAGGAAAACAACCGGCTGACTAACAACATGGGCACCGTCACGCGCGGTTACATCACCGCAGATGCCCGCGAGCAGACCGCCTACGGCACGGCGCGCGCTTACATCGACGTTGGCCTGAGCACGAACGACACCGGCACGGTCAACGCCGGTTCGGCCGCATTCAGTTCGAACCGCGCCTTCATCCAGTGGGCGGGCATGACCACCGGTCTGACGGTTTCGATGTACGACTTCTACATCGGAGCACAGTTCTCCTACCGCGCTTCGTACATTCCGAAGGAAGATACGAGCGATCCGGGCTGGTGGATTTGGGCCTATACCGCCCAACTCGGGAACGGCGTGTCGGCGACGATCTCGGCGGAACAGCGCCGCACGATCCAGACCGTCTTAAACAACGTGGCTGACTCAGTACCCGTTAACGGCGGCAGCTTGACGAGCACTTCGCTTACGGCCGCTGCCGGCTATGGTGGCATGCAGGTGCCGGACGTCGTCGCCAATCTGCGCGTCGACCAGACGTGGGGCAGTGCCCAGCTCATGGGCGCGCTGCATCAAGTCAACGCCAACTACTACAGCACTGGCGCCACCAGCACCGGTACTGGTCATCCCAGCGATGCTTGGGGTTTTGTCCTAGGCGCGGGCCTGCGATTGAACTTCCCGATGGTCGCTCAGGGCGACTACTTCATGGGTGAAGTGAACTACACTCACGGCGCCTTGAGGTATATCGGCTTCAGCAATACGACCAACTTTGAAGCCGGTCAGGGCAACCAGGAAGCTTGGGGCATCAACTCTGACTGCGTTTTCGGTGGAGGTCCCGTCGTGGCGGGCGTTGCGACCAACCAGACGAGTTGTCAATTGACGACCGCGTGGAGCCTTAATGCCGGCTACGAGCATTACTGGACGCCGGCGTTCCATGAGTCCTTCTTCGGCGGCTATGAGAATGTGAGCTATAACGGCTCGGCCAACGCCATGCTATGTTCGCAAGAAGGCTTTGGAATTGGAGCTGGTGTTGGTGCGGCGGCTGTTGCTGCTCCCGGCTGCAACAACAACTGGTCGTTCTATGGCGTCGGTAGCCGCTTCCAGTGGGACGTGACGAAATCGTTCTATCTGGGCGTGGAACTGGTCTATGACCATATGAACAGCGCGTCGACCGGTTCGGCGACCAACTCTCTGGTCGGCGGCGCTGGCAACAACATTATTGGTTTGGGCGCGCCGAACAACCCGACTCTCCAGGTTTCGAACATGAACACCTGGGAAGGCGCGGTTCGTATCCACAAGGACTTCCTGCCCTGATCGTCTGATCGAGGTATGAATTCGATTAGCCCCGGCGGCTCGTCCGCCGGGGGTTTTTCGTTTGCGCGGGTCGCACCGACAATCTGGCCTGGTCAGGTTGCCGGCTTAGTCAGGTTGCCGGCTTTGATGCCGCAATATTCGCAATATCGATATGATCGGGCGCTAAACCCGCTTGATGGATTTTGTGCATGGCCGCGTAAGCGCTTTCGATACGCCGCGCGAATAGCTGCGTGTCGAACAGCGGGAAAGTTTCCCGGTTGCGCGAGAGCTTGTCCTTCAGAGCGGCGCACAATGCCGGCTCGTTGGCGATTTTTAGAGCCAGGGCCTCGTAGGCGGCCGGCAACTCGGTGACCA
Source organism: uncultured Alphaproteobacteria bacterium (assembly GCA_963790975.1). Classification (GTDB taxonomy): domain Bacteria; phylum Pseudomonadota; class Alphaproteobacteria; order Rhizobiales; family Xanthobacteraceae; genus BOG-931. The sequence goes on along the minus strand of CAWBQV010000004.1, from coordinate 112,092 downwards.
TTTCCGGCATTCCGATCGCATGCAGCATGCTCGCGGCCATCCTGCCGACAAAGGTCTCGCCGATCACGGTCAATACCGGAACGCCGGACCACAGCGCCGCGGCCGCGGTCGCGCCGGCGTTATAAGGGCTGCTGTCGAGAAACAGGCCCGCCAACCGTTGCCGCGCCAGATGCCTAGGAAACTCTACTCGCGGCGCGAAGACGATCCGGTTTGGATCAATGCCGCAGCGCTGCGCTTCGCGGCGCAGGTTGATCGCCATTTCCGAGTTCAACTCGAGGAGCCACAATACGCTGCCCGCGGCCGCGTGGAGCAGGCGCATCCACAGTTCGAACATCGGCCTGCCAAATTTATAGCTGGCATTGAACGAACAGAACACAAAGCCTTCGTCCGGCAATCCGGCATCCTGCCGCGACGGCGTGTCGGGCGCGATGACCTGCCGGTTGTCGTTGACCATGAAACAATCCGGCAGGCGCACGATGCGCTCGGTATAGTAGTTCTGCTGATCGGGCGGCAAAACGACCTGGTCGGCGATGACATAATCGATGAATTCGACTCCCGTCGTTGCCAGATAACCGAGATAGCTCACCTGAATCGGCGCCGGCCGCCGCGCGAATATTCCGAGCCGCGCATTTCGGGTGTGGCCCATCAGATCCACGGCAATATCGATTTCCAGCTCCCGCACCAGAGCGGCGATTTCCTGGTCGCTTTTAGGCCGAACGTCGATGAAGCGTTGGAACGCGCCGTTGAGTCGCCGGCCATATTCCGAATGATCTTCGGGGCCGATCGATATGGCGGTGACGTCGAATTGCGATCGGTCGTGGCACTCGAACATGCCGACCATGAGATTCGACACGGCGTGAGGCCGGAAATCGGCCGAGATATACGCAACGCGAATCCGATCGTGCCGGTAGATATCGCCTTGCCACAGCGGCCTGCCGGAAACGGGAACTCTCGCTCTGGCGAATGACCTGGCGCACTGAAGCTGGTCGTCGGGCGAAGTCGCGATTGCCAAAACGGTGAACGGATATACCGGCAACTGGCGCCTGATGCACGAAATGACGTCCTGGCTTTCGGCGTCGAAATTGCTCCAGTCGCAGAGGTGCATTTTGGCGTAAAGCCGCGTGCTTTTCGCTTCAGAGTCGTCGGGCCGCAGCGATATGGCGCGATCATATGCGGCAAGTGCCTCGCTGTGGGAGCCGCGAATGCTGTAAATGTTGCCGGCATTGTTATAGGCGTCGGCAAAATCGGGTTGCAGGTTGATCGCCTTGTTATAGCTGTCGAGAGCGTCGTCCGGACGCCCGAGAGCCGTCAGGACGTTGCCGCGATTGGCGTGCGCCTGCGCAAAGCCCGGCCTCAACGCAATGGCCTTGTCATAGCTTACGAGAGCTTCATCGAAGCGGTTGAGATATTGCAGCGCCATGCCTCGATTGCTATGGGCGTCGGCAAGGTCGGGATACAGAGCAACCAGCTCATCATATTGTTGTAACGCATCGGCGACCCGGCCACTGTTCAACAATGACGCGGCATAATTGTTGCGCGCAGAGGGATGCCGCGGATTTATTTTGAGGATTTGTTGATAGACTGACGCCGCCTCGGCATGGTTTCCGGCTATGCCCAGCACAACAGCGAGATTGTAGTCGATGTCCAAAACATCCGGCCGGATTTTGCCGGCGCGGCGAAACAAATCTATGGCCGGACCGAACTGTCCTTGCTGCGCATGGAGCGTCGCCAACAGATATAGGGCATCGAAATTGCCGGGTGTGGCTTGCAAAATACGACGATAGATCTTGGCGGCGTCGGCAAGCCGCCCGGCCTTTTGATGGGCAACGGCAGCCTGTAGCTCGCGAAACTGGTCGTTCGTCATATCAAGCGCAAACGCGGTGTTTCAGGAAAGAATACCCGCGCCAAGACGCCAGCGGCGGGGCCGGCCGATGATGATAAGGGTTCATGGGTCGGGTCAAGCGGGCGCATTAACCGGCGGCGAAACCGACCGGGCGACGCCCGCGCTGATATGCTTGCCACATTTCGACATAAGCGGCTTCGATGTGCCGGGTGACACGTGCGGTGTCGAAAAGCGGACAAGTTCCACGATTGCGAGCAAGCTTGTCCTTCAAAGCCGTGCACAGCAGCGGCTCGCCGGCGATCTTCAACGCCAAGGCCTCGTAGTCGGCCGGCGACGCAGTAACGAGCTCCGGCATCCCGACCGCATGCAGCATGCTCGTCGCCATCCGGCCGACAAAGGTCTCGCCGGTCACGGTTAATACCGGAACGCCGGACCACAGCGCCGCCGCGGCGGTTGCGCCGGCATTGTAGGGGCTGCTGTCGAGAAATAAGCCCGCCAAGCGCTGCCGCGCCAGGTGTTCGGCAAGCGGGACACGCGGGGCAAAGACGATCCGGTCGGAATCGATGCCGCAGCGCTGCGCCTCGCGCCGCAGGTTGATCGCCATATGCGGGTTCGATTCCAGGAGCCACAAAACACTGCCGCCGACTGCATCGAGCAGCCGCATCCACAGCTCGAACATCGGCCTGCCGAATTTGTAACTGGCGTTGAACGAACAGAACACGAAGCCGTCGTTCGGCAATCCTGCGTCTTGGCGTGATGGGGTGTCGGGCGCGATGGCCTGCCGGTTGTCGTTGACCATGAAGCAATCGGGCAGCTGCACGATGTTCTCGGTGTAGTATTTCTGCTGATCGAACGGCAGCACGATCTTGTCCGCGATGACGTAATCGATGAATTCGGCGCCCATCGTTCCGAGATAACCGAGATAGCTCACCTGAATCGGCGCCGGGCGGCGCGCGAATATTCCGAGCCGTGCGTTTTGGGTGTGGCCCATGAGATCGACCGCGATATCGATTTCGAGTCGGCGAACGAGATCGGCTATTTCCCGGTCGCTGTTGTCCCGCACGTCGACGAAATGTTCGAATGCGTCCTTTATGCGCTGCCGCATGGGCGAGTTCTGCTCCGGCCCGAACGATATGCCCGTGACTTCAAAACGCGATTTGTCGTGATGCTCGAACAGGGCGGCCGTCAGATTGGCGACGGGATGCTCATGGAAATCAGCCGAGAGATAGGCGATACGAATGCGGTCATGGCGATAAACTTCGCCATGCCACAGTGGCGGGAAAGCGGTCCGATCCCGAACGTAGCATACGGCCAATTCTTGCTGGTCGGCGGCCGATGTCGGTAATGCGAGCATTGCGAAGGGGCCGGTCAAGGCCAAGCGCCTTCTCGTCATTGACAGGAGCTGGGCAAACTCGGCTTCGAGATTGGTCCAGTCGCATAATTGCAGCTTCACATAAAGCCGCAGGCTCGCCGCATAGTTCAGATAACGGTTCAGCTCCACCGCCCGGTCATAAGCGGCAAGCGCATGATCAAGCCGTTTGAATTCGGCAAGAATGTTGCCGCGGCCGCACCATGCTTCGGCGAGATCCGGCTTAAGTGCCAGCGCCTTCTCGGAAGCGAGAAGGGCGTCGTCGTAGCGTCTGAGTTCCCAGAAAACATTGCCGCGGCCGAGCCATGCCTCGGCGAAGTCAGGTTTGATTGTCAGGGCCCTGTCAAAAGCGGAAAGGGCGTCTTCGAATCGCTCGAGCAAAGTGAAGGACTTGCCTTGGTTGCAAAACGCTTCGGCATAACGGGGGTCGAGCCGGATGGCCCTTTCGAGATCGTGGATGGCTTCCTCGGGACGCTTCAGCTCGTTGAATACCGTGCCGCGATTATTCCAGGTTTCAGCAACAGCCGGGTTAATCGCCAAGGCTTGAGTAAAGCGCTCCAACGCCTCAGCCGGTCGATGCAGAGCCTTGAGTGCGATGCCGTAATTGTACAGCGTCGCATCGGATTTCGCATTTTCGGCCAACGCGAGACGGAAATAGTTTTCGGCTTCCGCAAATCTTCCGAGCCGCGACAGCACCAGCGCGAGCAGGTTGAGCGCGCCGAGATGCGTCGGCTGTGAGCCGAGAACTTTCTTGAATAGGAGCTCGGCATCTTGGTCGTTGCCCGCTTGGAGCGCTGCCAAAGCGCGCTGGAACGTGCCATCCGCAGTCAAATTTTCTGCCAACGATTGTCCTATCGTTGCGTTGCGGATGTTGGGGATCCAGTTGTTCCCGCGGCCGGTTCGAATCCGGCGTGGCGCGCGGCCGCGTCGCATGTGGCGATGAACGCGGCGATGCACCCGAGCAGTTCGGCTCCTTCAAGTGCAGGGATATGCCCCTGGTCCGGTACCTCAAAGATCTGCATTCCGGTATGATGCTCGGCCATGACTGATACCGTCGCCGCCGAAAGAATGTCGGAATTTGTCCCGTGGATTACCAGCATGGGCACGCCCGACAGTGCGTCGAATTCGTTCCACATCGACGGCAGCGGACGCTCGATGTCGAATTCGGCGAGCGAGCGGGCCAATCGTACGTCATAAGTCGGCACGAGCTCGCCATCGTCGGCCTTCCAAGTGCGCCCCGCGGCGGCGAGCCATTGCTGCGAGGTGAGCTTTGGAAATTGAGCGTTGAACAATCTGCGGAGAATGTCGGCACCCTCGGCAAGGTTACGAGGCTGCGGCAGCTTGCCGACATAGCTCTTGAGGCGCGCCAGGCCTTTAGGCTCGATCACCGGACCGATGTCGTGCAGCACAACGCCCGCGATGGCGGTCGGATGCGCCACGCCGAGCAGCATCGTAAGAATGCCGCCGCGCGAGCTTCCAATAAGTACCGCCTTGCCGATCCCGAGCGCAGTCAATATCGTCACGACATCGCCGAGTTCGACCGCCACGTTGTAATTTTCGGGATTGGTGTCGTAATCGGATTGCCCGCGGCCGCGCAAATCGATCGCGATCACGCGGCGGGAGGCTTGATCGCTCGCCAGCGTTGCCGCGAGTGAATCGAAATCGGCGACGGTTCGCGTCAGGCCCGGCAGGCAAACGACCGGCAAGCTCGGCGCGATGCGCGAGCCGTATTCGCGCACGTGCAGCCGCAGCCCATCTTGCGCCGTGACAAAAATGCTGCTGCCCGCTTCGGGCGCGACGCCGCCGGACATTGTCGTGATCTCCACGGCCGCATTTAAAGCGGTTCACCGCCGGGCCCATTGATGATATCCGCCACTCCCCGAAGGGATTGCGACGTTCAATGTAGAGTCGCGAAGGGGGCCGCGCAATTGTCTTGAGACACCCCGAAATGACAGATAATATTATGTTATATCAATATGTTAGGGGGATCAGTGCTGTTTGTTAAAAAACTGCCAAGAAGAGCTAGACGCCGGCAGATTGCCTGGCATACACCGCGGCTTGGCCGCAGACCCTGGCGCGCGCGATGACATCTTCTTCTGTAGATGATGCCTTCCAGCGCGCCGTTTCTGCAATGCAGACCGGGAAGGTCGACGTTGCCGAACAGCTCTTCAAACAGGTTATCGAACGGCAGCCGAAGCACATTGCGGCATTGAATATTTTCAGCATTTTTCTGACGCGGTTGGAGCGATATCAAGAGGCCGAGCATTATGTCCGCCTGGCGTTGAACGAAGACGCGACTTCCGACGCCAGTTTTTACAATTACGGGGTCATTCTCAAAGCCCTGAAGCGGCCGCTCGACGCATTGCGGCAATTCAATCGGGCGCTGCAGATCAACCCTTCGGTGGCCGAGACCTGGAACAATCGCGGTACAGTCTTCAATGATTTGAAGCGATATCGAGAGGCGATCGCGGATTTCGACCGGGCGATCGCCGCAAACGCAAATTATTCAGACGCTTTTTTCAACAAAGGCAATGCACTGGCCGAACTCAAATCACACGAGGAATCCCTCATTGCCTATGACATGGCTTTGGCGCTCAAGCGCGATCTTGCCGGTGCGTGGGTTGGACGCGGCAATGCCCTCACCGAACTCGAACGGAACGACGAAGCATCCGCCGCTTACGACAAGGCTGTGGCGCTAAAGCCGGATCTGGCCGAAGCATGGCTTGGCCGGGGTAATCTCTTTGCCGGGATCAAACGCTACGACGATGCGCTCGCCGCCTATGACAGGGCGCTGGCTCTAAAGCCAGATCTCGCCAAAGTCTGGCTCGGCTGTGGCAATATCGCCACCGCGCTCAAGCAATCTGACAAGGCCTTCTCCGCGTTTGACAAAGCGCTGGCTTTGCAACCCGATCTCGCCGAAGCGTGGCTCGGCCGCGGCAATGTGCTTTACGAGATTGAGCAATACGACGATGCGGTCGCCGCACATGATAAGGCGCTGGCGCTCGAATCTGACCAACCAAAAGCTTGGTTAGGCCGCGGTAACGCGCTTGCCAAACTCAAGCAATTCGACAAGGCTTTTGCAGATTTAGATAACGCGCTGGCCCTAGATCCAGATCTAGCAGATGCGTGGTTAGCTCGTGGCAATGTGCTCCGCGAAGTGAGGCGCTATGACAAGTCGTTGATCGCGTATGACAAAGCGCTCGCATTGAACTCTTACCTTGCAGAAGCATGGATTGGACGTGGTAGTCATTACTTCGACCAACGACGGTACATGGACGCGCTCGTCTTCTACGATAAAGCACTAGCCTTTAGCCCAGACCTTGCGGAAGGATGGCTTGGTCGAGGAAGAGTCCTTGTAAAAATCAATCAACGAGACGATGGTCTTGCTGCTATTGATCGGGCGCTGGCGCTAAAGCCCCACTTCGCTGACGCTTGGTTGAGTCGCGCAAATGCACTGCTTGAAACAAATCGTTTGCTCGAAGCTCTGGCAGCATACGACAAAGCGCTGGCAATCAGGCCTCATTTTTCCGAAGCCATTTCCGCTCAAATCTTTGCCCTCGACTTCGCGAAGGATACAGGGTTTGAGGAACAGCAGAAAGCGCGAAAAATCTGGTGGCAGAAAGTCGGATCTATGATCGCCGAACGATCGCAAATACATCATCTGAATTCCCGCGATCCTGACCGGCGTATCAAGTTGGGGTATGTTTCAGGCGACTTCTTTGGGCACTCCGCGGCGCTATGCTTGCGACCGATGCTGCTCAATCATGATAAGGCCCAATTTGAAATCACCTGCTATTCCTCCACGGAGAAGGAGGATCAATCCACGGAAATATTTCGGCGCGCGGCTGATGAATGGCGAGACATTACTCAGTTCTCCGACGACAAGCTCAGCCAGCAGATCCAGACGGATCAAATCGATATCCTCGTTGATTTATCGGGCCATACAGCCGGACACCGGCTCGAAGTGTTTGCCCGGAAACCGGCGCCAGTTCAGGTCACTGCGGGAGCCACCGGCACGGGTCTGCCAACTTTTGACTATCTTTTTTCGGATCCGGTCATCTGTCCCCCATCGGTTCGCCATCTGTTTGCCGAGAAAGTTTTTGATCTTCCAAGTATTATGACAATCGAATCGTTGCCTGATCAATTGCGGCCGTCCGATCCGCCTGTTCTTTCAACGGGAAACGTCACATTCGGGGTCTTCAATCGCGCCAGCAAAATCTCGGACGATGTCGTGTCGCTTTGGGCTCGTATTCTCGAGTCGGTGCCGCGATCCAAAATAATCATGAAGCACTACGCCTTCGATGAAGTGTCCGTTCGAAATCGACTATTGGAGCGCTTTGCCATGCATGGGATCTCCGCGAATCGTATCGCCTTTCTCGGCACAACCTCGCGCCAGGAGCATCTAGCCGCGTTCAAGGATGTTGATATTTCTCTCGATCCATTCCCGCATAACGGCGGTATCAGTACTTTGGAGTCTTTGCAGATGGGAGTTCCAGTCGTCGCAATACTGGGCAACAGTGTGAGCAGCCGCGCGGCGGGCGCGATCTTGACCGCGGTCGGATTGCACGATTGGGTATCGCGGAGTGCCGACGAGTATTTAGACATCGCGGTCAAATTCGCTACGATGCCGGATGGTCTCAAATCGTTGCGGTACGAGCTCCCAATAAGGGTCGTAGCGTCCGCTGTGGGGAATGCCACGATTTACACCAGAGCGATCGAGGCGGCTTATCGAAGAATGTGGGTCGAATACTGCCAAGTCGATGCCAGCTAAGTTTCCGCCTCGACTACTTGGATAGACCTCGGGTACGCGCGATGACATCTTCTTCTGTAGATGATGCCTTCCAGCGCGCCGTTTCTGCAATGCAGACCGGGAAGGTCGACGTTGCCGAACAGCTCTTCAAACAGGTTATCGAACGGCAGCCGAAGCACATTGCGGCATTGAATATTTTCAGCATTTTTCTGACGCGGTTGGAGCGATATCAAGAGGCCGAGCATTATGTCCGCCTGGCGTTGAACGAAGACGCGACTTCCGACGCCAGTTTTTACAATTACGGGGTCATTCTCAAAGCCCTGAAGCGGCCGCTCGACGCATTGCGGCAATTCAATCGGGCGCTGCAGATCAACCCTTCGGTGGCCGAGACCTGGAACAATCGCGGCACAGTCTTCAATGATTTGAAGCGATATCGAGAGGCGATCGCGGATTTCGACCGGGCGATCGCCGCAAATGCCAATTACGCGGATGCCTTTTTCAACAAGGGAAATGCACTGGCCGAACTCAAATCACACGAGGAATCCCTCATTGCCTATGACATGGCTTTGGCGCTCAAGCGCGATCTTGCCGGTGCGTGGGTTGGGCGCGGCAATGCCCTCACCGAACTCGAGCGCAACGACGATGCATTCGCGGCTTACGACAAAGCTGTGGCGCTAAAGCCAGATCTGGCCGAAGCATGGCTTGGCCGGGGTAATCTCTTTGCCGGGATCAAACGCTACGACGATGCGCTCGCCGCCTATGACAGGGCGCTGGCTCTAAAGCCAGATCTCGCCAAAGTCTGGCTCGGCTGTGGCAATGTCGCCACCGCGCTCAAGCAATCTGACAAGGCCTTCTCCGCGTTTGACAAAGCGCTGGCTTTGCAACCCGATCTCGCCGAAGCGTGGCTCGGCCGCGGCAATGTGCTGCTGCAACTTAAGCAGCACAACGACGCGAGAGCCGCGTATGACACGGCGCTGGCAATGAACGCCGACCTCGAAAAAGCGTGGATCGGCCGCGGCAATGTTGCTGCCGAGTTGATGGAGTTCGACGACGCCTTTGCCGCCTATGACAGGGCGTTGGCGCTAAAGCCCGATGGAAAATACGTGAGGGGGGATCGGCTTCATGCAAAGCTACAACTGAGCGATTGGACCGGCCTTGAGGCCGAGGTCGCGGCTCTTGTGTCGGCGGTAAGAGAACGAAAGCCGGCGATTACTCCCTTTCCGTTTCTCTCCATATCGTCGTCGCCGTCCGAACAGCTGGAATGCACCAAATGCTTCATCGCCGATCAGTCCTCCTTTCCGGCGATCTGGCGCGGGGAGATCTACTCTCACGATCGCATCCGCGTCGCCTATCTATCGGCCGATTTCCGCAACCATCCCGTGGCGCAACTCGCGGTCGGTCTTTTCGAACACCACGATAAATCCCGTTTTGAAACGACGGCGATTTCGTTTGGTCCCGATGACGGATCGCAAATGCGCGGCAGAATAAAGTCCGCGTTCGATAATTTTTTGGATGTTCGGCCGATGGGCGATTTCGACATCGCCAGTCAAATCCGGCGCCGTGAAATCGACATTGTGGTCGATCTGATGGGATTTACGCGGGACAACCGGTTCAACATTCTGGCGTGGCGTGCCGCACCCATCCAGGTCAATTTCCTGGGCTACCCGGGGACCATGGCGGCCGATTATATCGACTATATCGTTGCCGACCGGACGATTATTCCGGAAAATCATTTTCCGTTCTACGGCGAACAAGTGGTTTGGCTGCCCGATAGCTATCAGGCCAATGACGAAAAGCGCCAGATCTCGGAACGCCGCCCGACCCGGCATGAATGCGCGTTGCCGGAAACGGCATTTGTGTTCTGCTGTTTCAACAACACCTACAAGATCACGCCTGAAATATTCGATATCTGGATGAGATTGCTCGGCGCGATTGACGACAGCGTTCTGTGGTTGATCGAGACCAATGCTACGGCCGCCGAGAATCTGCGCCGCGAAGCCGAGAAACGCGGCGTCGCATCGCAACGGTTGATTTTCGCTCCGAGGATGCCGCCGGCCGATCACTTGGCGCGTTGCGGGCAGGCAGACATATTCCTCGATACGCTGCCTTATAACGCGCATACGACAGCGAGCGATGCGCTGTGGACCGGCGTCCCGGTGCTGACTTGTCTCGGCACAAGCTTTGCCGGTCGCGTGGCGGGAAGCCTGTTGCGAGCGGTCGGCCTCGACGAAATGATCACGCATTCGCTGCAGGAATATGAGAGCTTGGCTTTAAGCCTCGCCCAAAACCCGCGCCAATTAGCGAGCGTCAAGGACAAACTCGCGCGCAACCGAAATACTTTTCCGCTGTTCGACGCCGAGAGATTTACCCGGCACATGGAGCAGGCTTTCGTTAAGATGTGGGAACGCTATCAGAGCGGCGAAATGCCGGCTTCATTGGGTCAGCGGGCGCCGATTCAAATCCGCTAGATCAAGGAAGCCTGCCGGCGCCGGGACCATTTGCATTGCACGGGCAATTTCGTGGCTGTACAAGTCGGCGAGTTAAGTTTTGAGGAGACCGATGCTGCTGGTCACGGGTGGAGCAGGATTCATAGGGTCGAATCTTGTTCATCGTCTGATCGAGACGACGACCGAGCACGTCGTCGATGTCGACAACCTGACCTATGCGGGAAATCTGGAGAATCTTGCCGGCCTTACGGGAAATCGTCGACATATTTTTGTCAGGGCCGATATTGGAGACGCTGTCGCGATTTCACAACTTCTGGCGAAGCACCGGCCGAAAGCCGTCGTCAACCTCGCGGCTGAAAGTCACGTCGACCGCTCCATTCACGATCCCGAACCCTTCATTCAAACCAATGTTGTCGCAACGCTGCGGCTTCTCAAAACGGTCTGCGCGCATTGGCGCGCGCTTGCCGATGACGAAAAGGCTCAATTTCGTTTTGTCCAGGTGTCGACCGACGAAGTTTACGGCTCTCTCGATGACGGCGCCGCATCCTTTCGAGAAACAACGGCTTACGCACCCAACAGTCCATATGCCGCGAGCAAAGCGAGTTCGGATCATCTGGTGCGTGCCTTTCATCATACCTACGGCGTGCCGACGCTGACGACGAACGGTTCGAACACTTATGGACCGTACCAGTTCCCCGAAAAGCTCATTCCAATAGCCATTCACAACGCGCTCGCCGATAAGGCCATCCCGGTCTATGGCGACGGCAACAACGTCCGCGACTGGCTTTACGTGGCGGACCATTGTTCGGCCATCCAAGCCGTCCTGGCCAAAGGGCGGCCGGGCGAGAGCTATAATATCGGCGCCAGCGACGAGAGAACGAACATCGAGGTCGTCGAGCTCGTTTGTAAATTGCTGGACGAAGAGCGTCCGCGCCGCCATGGCGGCTCCTACCGGGGGCAGATCACTCACGTGAAAGACCGGCCGGGTCACGATCGGCGCTATTCGATCGACGCAACCAAGGCTCGCGTCGCGCTCAATTGGGCGCCGCAAGAGATGTTCGTGGATGGCATGCGCAAGACTGTACGTTGGTATCTTGATAATCAGGAATGGATCAAAAACGTCACCAGTGGTGCTTATAATGACTGGGTTGCCCTCCACTACCGCCAGCCCGCGTAGGGGCATCATACTTGCCGGCGGTTCCGGAACGCGATTGTACCCGGTAACCAGGGCTGTCTCGAAACAGCTTCTGCCGGTCTACGACAAGCCTATGATCTATTACCCGCTCTGCACGCTGATGCTTGCGGGCATACGGGATATTCTGATCATTTCGACGGCCGACGACGGACCGCTGTTCAGGCGGCTTCTCGACGACGGCAGCCAATGGGGATTAAACCTGCAGTATGCCGTGCAGCCTGCGCCCGAGGGCGTGGCGCAAGCCTTCATCATCGGCAGCGGATTCATTGCCGGGCACCCGTCGGCCCTCGTTCTTGGCGACAATATATTCTATGGCCACGATCTTCCGCATTATCTGCAACGGGCGGCAACGCGAGCGGACGGCGCGACGGTGTTCGCCTATCATGTGCGGGATCCGGAGCGTTACGGCGTAGTCACGTTCGGCGCCGATAGGCGGGCAATCTCGATCGAAGAGAAGCCTGCCAAACCGAAATCGAATTACGCCGTAACCGGACTTTATTTCTACGACCTCGAGGTTGCCGAAATCGCCAGCCGGCTGAAGCCGTCTCGCCGCGGCGAACTCGAGATCACAGACCTCAACCAAGCGTATCTTGAACGTGGCAAGCTTGCGGTCGAGGTTTTCGGCCGCGGCTTTGCTTGGCTCGACGCCGGTACGCACGAAACGCTGTTGCAGGCCTCGACTTTTGTCGAGGCGATTGAGAACCGGCAGGGGTTCAAGATTTGCTGTCCCGAGGAAATTGCGCTGCGGATGGGTTTTATCGACGGCGGACAACTCACACGGCTGGCCGAGCCGCTGATCAAGAGCGGATACGGTCAATATCTGCTGCGCATCCTTGAGGAGTATTCGGGGCCGCCGGCATGAAGGTAACGACGACGTCGCTTCCCGATGTGTTGATCATCGAACCCAAAGTGTTCGAGGACGACCGCGGGTTCTTTCTCGAAACCTGGAACGCAAGGGAGTTCGAAAAGATCGTCGGGTCCGGCGTACGGTTCGTGCAGGACAACCGTTCCCGCTCGAAACGCGGCGTTCTTCGCGGGTTGCACTATCAGGTGCGGCAGCCGCAGGGAAAACTGGTCCACCTCGGCGGCGGCCATGTATTCGATGTCATCGTCGATCTGCGGAAGTCGTCGCCGACGTTTGGCCGGTCGCTTTGCACGGAACTGAGCGAACATGATCATCGACAAATGTGGATTCCGGCGGGCTTCGCCCACGGCTTCCTGGTGCTCTCCGATAGCGCGGACTTTCTGTACAAAACCACCGACTACTATGCGCCGGAGCACGAGCGTTGCCTGGCGTGGGACGATCCGGCGATTGGCATTAAATGGCCGGCGGACATCGTGCCAAAGCTCTCCGCAAGAGACCGCAGCGGTGTTTTGCTGCGCGACGCGGAGGTCTTTCGGTGAGGCTTTTGGTGACGGGAGCCAATGGTCAAGTCGGCTGGGAGCTGCGTCGCTGTCTCATGCCGCTCGGGGAGGTGATTGCACTCGGCCGCGACCAATGCAATTTGGCACGCCCGGAAAGCTTGGCCGGGGTCATTGGCGACACCAAACCCGACATCATCATCAATGCAGCGGCTTATACGGCTGTCGATAAAGCCGAGCAGGATGAGGCTCTCGCGGTGACGGTGAATGGCACGTCGGCCGGCGTGTTAGCCGAAGAGAGCCGCAGAGCTGGTGCGCTTCTTGTCCACTATTCGACGGACTATGTATTCGATGGCAGAAAAAGCACCTCGTATGCGGAAGACGATGTGCCGGCGCCAATCAACGCCTATGGGCGCAGTAAGCTCGCGGGCGAAACAGCCATTCGCCAGGTGGCAGACGCTTACATCATTCTCCGTGCCGGTTGGATCTATGCGGCACGCGGAAATAATTTCGTCCGGACGATCCTTCGACTGGCCGGTGAGCGTGACGAATTGCAGATCGTCGCCGATCAGTTCGGTTCGCCGACTTGGGCCCGCGATATTGCGATGGGAACGGCGGCGGTTGTCGCCGCCGCCGTCAGTGAACGGCGAGACGGCGGGTTTGCTTCCGGTCTTTTTCATATTCCCGCGTCCGGGACCGCAAGCTGGTATGAATTCGCCGTTGCCATTTTGCAGAACGCTGCGGCCTGCAGCTTGTTAGCCGGTGCGCAGCAGCCTCGCGTTCACGCTGTTCCCAGTGAAAACTTCAGGCGCGCCGCCGAGCGGCCGAAAAATTCGAGGCTGGCGGGCGATCGGCTGAGAGCCCGATTTGGGGTCATCCTCCCGGACTGGAGAGACGCACTGGCGCTCTGCCTGAAAGAGATGAAGGGTTGTACAGAAATGTAGTTCGCCTCGCTCGCTCGTTTATCCGCCGCGACGCAGGTCGGCATCGATCATGAGTTTGGGATTGTTTTCGACGAGCGCGCGATAGACCTGCATGTTCTCGATCACGCGCTCAACGTAATTGCGCGTCTCGGACAGTGGTATGCGTTCGACCCAGTCGATCGGATCGACCTTGGGATCGCGCGGATCGCCATATTGGTCGATCCACTCCTTGGCCCGGCGCGGCCCGGCATTATAGGCGACGAAGGCAAGGATATAGGAACCGCGCCAGCTCGCCAGATCGTTGCCGAGTTCGGCGGTGCCGAGTTGGGCGTTATAAACCACGTCATTGATCAGCCGATGCTGATCGAAAGTAACGCCGAAGCGCTTTGCGGTGTCGCGGCCGGAGTCGGGCGTCACCTGCATCAGGCCGATGGCATTGGCGCTGGAAACGACCTGCGGATTGAAAGCGCTTTCCTGGCGCACGATCGAATAGACGACACAGGGTTCGACCGCGGGTCCGATCTGCTGATAGCTCGGCATGCCGAAGTCGGGAAATGCATAGCGCTCGAATGGCAAACCGCGGCTGAGCGCGGCCTTGCCGATGAGCAGCGTCGCGCGCGCATCGTTGTGGCTGACGGCGATTTCCGCGAGCGCCGCCATCCCGGCGACATCGGTCGCCTTGTCGCCGACATCGGCGGCCATTGCGGCGACGAGGTCGCGGTTGTCGATGGCGTAGAGAATTTCGAAGGTGCGCGCGAGCTCGAGCGGCCGCTGATCCGCCGGCGGTTGCGGCGGCGCGCGCAGCGTAACTTCGTCGAGACCGAGCCGCGCCCGCGACAATTGTCCGTAATAGGCGGTCGGATAGCGCGCTGAAACTCCGTAAAGGGCTTGCGCATCCTGCTCGCGGCCCAGTGCTTCCTCGGCGCGGGCTTGCCAGTAGAACGAGCGGGCGATGGTGATCGGATTGGTGACGCCGTCGGCGATGCGGGCAAAATGCGCTAGCGCGATCGCCGGCTGATGCAGAAAGCTCAGCGCGATCCAGCCGGCGGTGAACTGCTGCTCGGTGCGGTAGTTCTCGGTGACCGGGGGCGCCGCACCGTTGGCGACCTCATAGGCCATTCGAGCATCGCCGAGATCGAGCAGCTTGCGTGCGATCAGCCGCCGTTCGATCCACCACTGATCGACATCGACAAGTTTCGCCGGATCGTGCGGCGCCGCAATCATCCACTGCGCCGCCTCGGGGATTTTGTCTTCGCGCCGCAGCCATTGAACGAGGCTGAACATGTAGCCGGGATCGTGGCGCGCGGCCTCCGGCACGGCTTGGAGCAGCGCCTTGGCGTTCTTGGTCTCGTTGATGACGGCGGCGCGCGCCTTGGCGACGGCGAGCGCGGTTGCGTCGAGGTGGTGCGCCGCCCGCAAGCCGGCGTCGTCGTCCTCGACATAGAGCCGCGCGTCCATGCGCATCTGGTCGTCGGCCGGCGTAATCAGGCCGGCGAAGGCGTCGCGGGCCTGCTCCTCGAGATCGGCCGAGAAGGCGTCCATGCGCCAACTGTCGCGCAGTGTCGCCGCCGCGCCAGCGCTGTCGCCTTGCGCTAAGAGCGCCCGCGCGAGCACAAAGTGCCCTTTGGGGGTGTGCGGCGGCTCGGTCGAGAAAAAGGCGATGACGGCCTGCGGATCGGCGTGCTCTTGCCAGGCGACACTCTCGGCCCGCCGCCGCAAGATGCCGATGCTGGGCCAGCTCGGATTGGCGGCGATGAAAGAAACGTAACGCGAGAAATCGTTCGAGCCGTCCTCGCTACGCAGAATAGCCCATTCCACGAGCTTGCGGGCGACCGGATCGGAAATGGTGCCCTCGACACTCGTAGCTTCGTCCTGGTGGCTCTTGCCGACCAGATCGAGCGCTTGCTTGACGGCGGCGAGATCGAGCGGGGAGGTCGTCGAGCTAGCCGCGATGGCGAAGGGCAAAGCGGGGCGCAACGGTGGCGCAATCAATATCGGCGCCGGCACCGTCGCGCCGGCGGGTCCAGCCGAAACGGCAACCGGCGTCGTTGTCCGTGGCGTCGCAGGCGCGATGACAAGCGGCGCCGACTTTTGCGCGGCGGGCTTTTGCGCCGTGTTTTTAGCGTCTGTTTTGGTGGCTTTGCTTGCCGGCTTTTGCCGCGGCAACGGAATCGCGCTCGACGGCGAAGCCGCTGGGGCGTCGCCTGCCTGAGCGGGCCGCGAACCAACCAGCACGGCGTCAATGAGAATGGCGCCGAGAAGCGTGGCGGCAAGGAGCGTAATGAAGCGAATTCCCGGCACGTTTCCTCCCGCCGCGGCGTAGCACCGTCGGGCCCCGCCGAGTTCATCGGCCGGTTAGATTGAGAAAACACTAACCCGCGAAGGCGGGTGCAACAATTGACAGATTTGCGGCGAAAGCGGGACCGGTCATTTGAGAAACTATACGATTTGCCGTGCTGATAAGTCCGCAAAGGGGCTTTCAAGACCGGCCGCGACCCGATATTTATGCGCCACGGCCGGACCATCGCCTCAGGCATCTGCCTGCGCTCGGCGTCTCCCGCCACAACGTCACGGATCGCGTCATGGCTGCCAAGACAAGCTTTCGAGGCTCATTCACCGCGCTCGTCACCCCGTTCAAGAACGGTTCCGTCGACGAGAAAGCGTTCCGTGACCTGGTCGATTGGCAGATCGCCGAGGGAACAAACGGCCTGGTCCCGGTCGGGACCACGGGCGAAAGCCCGACGCTGTCCCACGACGAGCACATGGAGGTCGTGGAGTGGTGCGTCGAGCAGGCGCGCGGCCGGGTTCCGGTCGTGGCGGGGGCCGGATCCAACTCAACCAGAGAGGCGATCGATCTCTCCAAGCACGCCGAGAAGGCCGGCGCCGACGCCGTGCTGGTGGTGACGCCCTATTACAACAAGCCGACCCAGGACGGCCTCTACGCGCATTACAAGGCGATCAATGACGCGATCGGCATTCCGATCATCATCTACAACATTCCCGGACGATCGGTCGTCGACATGACGGTCGATACCATGAAGCGCCTTTACGAACTGAAGAACATCGCCGGCGTCAAGGACGCCACCGCGAACATGGCACGGGTGTCGCAGCAGCGCGCGGCGATGGGCGAAGATTTCAATCAGCTGTCCGGCGAAGACATCACCGCACTCGGCTTCATGGCCCATGGCGGCCACGGCTGCATCTCGGTGACCTCGAACGTGGCGCCGCGGCTATGTGCCGAATTTCAGGCGGCGTGCCTGAAGGGCAATTTCGCCGCGGCCTTGAAACTGCAGGACAAGCTTATGCCGCTGCACATCAATCTTTTCGTCGAGACGTCGCCGGCGCCGATCAAGTATGCGCTATCGCTGCTTGGCAAATGCGCCAACGCGCTGCGCCTGCCGATGGTGCCGGCGACCGAAAAGGCGGAGCTCGCGGTTCGCCAGGCCATGGTGCACGCCGGTCTGACCAACTAGAGACACCCGCTTTTCTGCGCACGGATTTTTGGGCCGCTTGCGCCGCGACAGGAACACGCCGCATCAAGCCAGGGAGGCGTCGATGCTTGAAGAATTCAAGAAATTCGCCATGCGCGGCAATGTCGTCGATCTCGCCGTCGGCGTGATCATCGGCGCGGCCTTCGGCGCCATCGTCAATTCGCTGGTCAACGACCTCGTCATGCCGCTCATCGGCTCGATCGCCGGCGGGCTTGATTTCTCCAATTATTTCATTCCGCTGTCGTCGAAAGTCACGGCATCGTCTTTGGCCGAGGCGCGCAAGCAGGGCGCGGTGTTCGCCTGGGGCAACTTCCTGACCATCGCGATTAATTTCTTGATCATCGCCTGGGTGCTATTTCTTGCCATCAAGGGCATTAATCGCCTCCAAGCCGCCGAGCCGCCGCCTGCTCCAGCTGAGCCGCCCAAGGAAGTGCAGTTGCTCACCGAGATTCGCGACCTGCTCAAGAGCCGTTGAGTGCGGGCGGGGCGGCGGTCGGCGGCATGAGTGGCGGCTAACATGGCGGCGAAGGCTGAAAGAAAACCGCGGGTCGTCGCCGACAATCGCAAGGCGCGCTTTAATTATTTCATCGACGAGACCATGGAGGCGGGGGTCGCCTTGACTGGCACGGAGGTGAAATCGCTGCGCCTTGGCAAGGCGACGATTGCCGAATCCTATGCCGATGCCCGCGGCGGCGAGATTTGGCTGATCAATTGCAATATTCCGGAATATCTTCAGGCCAACCGCTTCAATCACGCGCCGAAACGGCCGCGCAAGCTTCTGCTGCACCGGCGGCAGATCGAAAGACTCATCGGCGCGGTCGAGCGCGAGGGCATGACGCTTGTGCCGCTAAAACTCTATTTCAATGAAAAGGGCCGCGCCAAGGTCGAGTTGGCTTTAGCGCGCGGCAAGAAGCTTTACGACAAGCGCGAGACCGAGAAGAAGCGCTCGTGGGAGCGCGAGCGCGGCCGATTGCTGCGGCAGAAGGGGTGAGCGGATGCTGCCGACCAAACTCGATCACTGCGTGATCCACATCACCGATTGGGAGCGATCGAACGCGTTCTACACGGCGGTGCTGGGAGCCGAACTGGTCGCGCGGCCGGCGGGCTATGCCTATCGCTTCGGCGACAAGCAGCTCAACGTGCACGGGCCCGGCGTAAAGCCCGCCGAGGTGGCGCGGCTTCCGGTCGCGCCCGGCAATAGCGATCTTTGCTTCGAATGGATGGGGCCGATCGCCGACGCGGTCGCCCATCTCGGGCGCTGCGGCGTCCGCATCGAAAGCGGACCGATGCAGCGTTTCGGCGCGAAGGGGCCAGGTACTAGCGTTTACTTCCGCGATCCGGACGGTTCGCTGATGGAATTCATGTCCTATATTGGAAATTAGTCATGAGAGAAGCGCCTGGAGCACACGATCCGACTTTTCTGCCGGCCGATATCCCGGTGCCGCAGGATGACGACGCCGCGCTGCATCTGACCGGCGCCAAATTGCCCGACCTCGCCCTGCCGGCGACCAGCGGGCCCGCGGTCAACCTGTCGAAGCTCAAGGGCCGCTCCGTGCTCTATATCTATCCGCGCACCGGGGTGCCGGGCGTGGACGCCCCGCCGGGATGGGACGATATTCCGGGCGCGCGCGGTTGCACGCCGCAATCGTGCGGCTTCCGCGATCATTTCGCGGAACTAAAATCGCTCGGCGTCGCCCACGTGCTTGGCCTGTCGACGCAGGACACCGGCTACCAGCGCGAGGCGGCGGAGCGGCTGCATCTGCCGTTCCCGATCCTGTCGGATGCGGATTTGAATTTTGCGCTGAAATTGCACCTGCCGATGTTCATGACCTCCGACATGACGCTGCTCAAGCGCATGGCGCTGGTCACCGATGACGGCGTGATCAAAAAGGTGTTCTATCCTGTGTTTCCACCGGACAAGAACGCCGCGGAAGTCGTTGCCTGGCTGCGCAGCAACAGCTAGCCTTGACCGCAATCGCGCTTTAAAAGCACGCGGAGGGAATTGCCGATGTCGAAATTTGTGGTCGCGCCGCATTTCCGGCTGCAGGAATGGGTTGCCGAGGAGAAGGGTTATTTCGCCGCCGAGGGTCTCGATTACGAGTTCCGCGAGACCATGGATTCAGGCTCGGCCTCCAGCCATCACATCGGCGACAAGGTCGGCGCCTTTCAGACCTTCGAAGCCGGCCGCACCTGCAATGTCAGCGGCGCCTGTCATTGGACAGTGAACGTCGCGGCGTCGAACGGCCACGGCAAGCTCTATCCCGATTGCTATTCGGTCTCGCCCTGCGGCGTATTCGTGACGCCGGAATCGGCGGTGCAGACGCCGGCCGATCTTGCCAACGTGCCGATCTCGGTCGGTTACCAGTCCGGCAGCCACTACGCCACGATTCAGGGTCTCGAACAGTTCATCAAGCCCGATGCGATCAAGCTGTCGTTCAACGACGGCCTGTTGTTCAGCCGGATGGCGCTGTTGATCGATCGCAAAGTGCCGGCGGCCTCGCTGTTCAGCGGGCCTTATTATTTTGCCGAGCAGCTCGGCTTCCGCAAAATCATCGATACCACCTTTATGATGGCGTCGATGGTAACCGGTACGCCGGATGCGGAGGACGTGCGCAAATATTTCCGGGCGCTGCGCCGCGCGCAGCGCGACATCGACCTGCGGCCGGAGCTTTACACCCATTACTACAGCAAGGAATTCCCGGCGCGTTTCCACGATCAGATGGACACGCGGCGCTGGGGCCCCGGCGAGCGGCTGGTGTTTGAACCCTATTCGAAGGAGACTTTTGAAGAATCCTTCGAGTGGATCGAGCAGCACGGCATTTTTCCGCGCAGCGAAATGGGCAGCGGCAAATACGAAAGCTCGATCTTCGCGTAATCGGGCGCGTCACGCCGGTCAGTTGGCGGCGTCGAGGTGCTTTCGCGCTTGCGCGATGACGTCACGGAACATCTGCGTCGTCAGCACGCCGGTATTCGTGTTGTAGCGCGAACAATGATAGCTATCGAATAAAGTGAGCGCGCCAAGCCGATGCGCGCGGCCGTGGCCGAACGGAAACGCCGCGCGCTTAAGATCGCTTGCAACGACGAATGTTTCGTGCGCGACGCGCCCCAGCGCCAGCACGGTGGTAAGCTTCGTCATTTCCTTGACGGTTGCGATCAGGAAATCGCGGCAGGCGGTAATTTCCAGCGGTACCGGCTTGTTTTCCGGCGGCACGCAGCGCACCGCATTGGTGATGCGGCAATCGGCGAGTTCGAGGCCGTCATCGGCGCTGGCTTGGGCGCCGGCCAGATAGCGGCCGCGGGCAAAGCCGAATTCCGCAAGCGTCGCGTAGAGCAGGTCCCCGGCATAGTCGCCGGTAAACGGCCGGCCGGTCCGATTGGCGCCGCGCAGCCCAGGAGCAAGGCCGACAATGAGAAAGCGCGCGTCGGGCGCGCCAAACGAGTCGACCGGGGCGTTGAACCAGTCCGGTTCGCGCTCGCGCCAGCTTTGCCGGAACGCGGCCAGGCGCGGACAGCGCGGACAATCGCGGCCGGGCATTCCGCTCGGGCGCGTCATTGTGCTGTTCCTTAGTCCTTGACGATTATTCGTCTTCGAACTCGTCTTCGACTTCGACGCGTTGCGCGGTCGGGCTGCGCTGCAAAAACTGCGGCGTGTGATGCGGCTCGCGGGCGTCGCGCGGCTCCCTCGGCTCGCGCGCCGGGCGCTCCGTCGGGTCGCGGCCGATCTTGCCGCGCAACTCCATGACGTCGACGAACTGGTCGGCCTGACGGCGCAGCTCGTCGGCCACCATCGGCGGCTGCGTCGAGATGGTCGAGACCACAACCACGCGCACGCCACGGCGCTGCACCGCCTCGACCAGCGAGCGGAAATCGCCGTCGCCGGAGAACAGAACCATCTGGTCGATATGCGGGGCGAGCTCCATGGCGTCGACCGCAAGCTCGATGTCCATGTTGCCTTTGACCTTGCGCCGGCCGGTCTGATCGACGAACTCCTTGGTGGGCTTGGTGACCACCGTGTAGCCGTTATAGTCGAGCCAATCGATCAGCGGCCGGATCGACGAATATTCCTGATCCTCGATCACCGCGGTGTAGTAGAACGCGCGCACCAGATAGCCGCGCGACTGGAATTCGCGCAGCAGACGCTTGTAGTCGATATCGAAGCCGAGCGATTTTGCGGTGGCGTAAAGATTGGCGCCGTCGATGAACAACGCGATTTTTTCGATCTGTGCCGACATGCTGTCTCTCGTAACCGTTTCTCGTGATGAAACCGGATCGACTGCAATGGATTAGACGATACCGGCGCTCTAAATTTTAGGCACTCGCCGTCGCAAACCTTCAACGGTCGAGGTCGTCTTGCCGCGAAGTACTATCGCCACGTGGTGCCGTGACAAGTTCAGCGCTGCGGAACTCCTGCGGCACGCCGTCGCGGCGCCCCCGAAAGTATGATTCGGAACTCCGCGATCCGGTTCCCGAAATTTTGGGTAACAGAGCGGCGTGCTTGCGCCAAGTTAAAATTCGACGCTTGAAATCACAAGCAAAAATCGGACTTGCGCTTCCCCCTCCGGAACGATACCTAAGCGCCACATTTCGGAATAATGTCCATCGCCGGACCCCGGAACCACAGGAATCTCGCCAAATGGCCCGTGTCACCGTTGAAGATTGCATCGACAAGGTCGAGAACCGGTTCGATCTGGTTCTGCTCGCCAGCCATCGCGCGCGCATGATCTCATCGGGCACCCAGATCGCCGTCGAGCGGGACAACGACAAGAACCCGGTCGTGGCGCTCCGCGAGATCGCCGAGAAGGCGATTTCACCCGAGGATCTCAAGGAAGAACTCGTCCATTCGCTGCAGAAATACGTCGAGGTCGACGAGCCCGAGCCCGAGGCGGTTCCGCTTATCGGCGCGCCCGGCACCGGCGTCGACGCCGACGATACCGACGTCACCACCGACCGCATGTCGGAGGAAGAGCTGCTCAAGGGCCTCGAAGGCCTCACCCCGCCGGAAAGCCAGCCCGAGCCCGACGTCGGCGACGAAGAGGAATAAGACCGTCCGCGCGCAGGCCGGTCCCGCTTCCGCCATTTTTAACCAAGTTTCGGCGTTGTCCGGTCGCGGTTTTGCCCGCCGAGCGGCCTGTTATCCCGGCCGTCTTGTGGCGCCGGCTTAGCTCCATGATATCCTCGCCATAACGCGCCTTGGCCGACTCTCTCTGGGTGGGCCCAGGGTGGCCGAAGGACGACCATGGCACGCCTGCCGATCGATCTGCCGCGGATGCAGAACCAGCCCCGGGCCCGGGTGCCGGTCGCGCGCGGCCCCAATCTGGTCCCGATCGACGGCGAGGCCCCGCCGCCCAAGGCGCGCAAACGCCTGATGCGGCAATTCGAGCTGGTCGACCGGGTCAAGCAGTACAATCCGACGACGGACGAGGACCTGCTCAACCGCGCCTATGTCTATGCCATGAAGGCGCACGGCAAGCAGAAGCGGGCGTCCGGCGATCCCTACATTTCGCATCCGCTCGAGGTGGCCGCGATCCTTACCGACCTCAAGCTCGATGACGCCACGATCGCTGCGGCGCTGCTGCACGACACGATCGAGGACACCGACGCCACCCGCGCCGAGATCGACCGCGTATTCGGCCATGAAATCGGCCTTCTGGTTGAAGGCTTGACCAAATTAAAGCGCCTCGAACTTGTCTCCAAGGAGGCCAAACAGGCCGAAAACCTGCGCAAGCTCCTTCTCGCCATCGCCGACGACGTGCGCGTGCTGCTGATCAAGCTCGCCGACCGGTTGCACAATATGCGCACGCTGTCGCATCAGCCGCCCGAGGCGCGCCGCCGCACCGCCGACGAGACGCTTGAAATCTACGCTCCGCTTGCCGGCCGCATGGGCATGCAGGAGATGCGCGACGAACTCGAAGACATGGCGTTTCGCGAACTCAATGCGGAAGCCTACAAGGTCCTGACCGAGCGGCTTGAGACTCTGGCCGCGCGATCGAGCGGCTGGATTACCGAGATCGAGCAGCAACTCGCCAAGAAGCTCGGCGACCGCGGCATCGCCGCCGAGGTTTCGGGCCGGCGCAAGCGCGCTTATTCGATCTGGCGCAAGATGGAGCGCAAAGCCGTCGGCTTCGAGCAGCTTTCGGATATCTTTGGCTTCCGTGTCGTGGTCGGCAGCGTCGCCGAGTGCTATCAGGCGCTCGGCATCGTGCACACGTCATGGCCGGTCGTGCCGGGGCGCTTTAAGGATTACATCTCGACGCCAAAGCAGAACGATTACCGTTCGATCCACTCCACGGTGATCGGCCCCGGCAAGCAGCGCGTCGAGCTGCAAATCCGCACCCGCGAGATGCAGCTCATCGCCGAATACGGCATCGCCGCGCATGCGCTCTACAAGGACAATGTCGGCTCGCCGACCGAAATGTTGTCGCGGGAATCGAGCGCCTATGCGTGGCTCCGCCGCACCATCGAGCTTCTGGCCGAAGGCTCCAACCCGGAAGAGTTTTTGGAGCACACCAAGCTCGAACTGTTCCACGATCAGGTGTTCTGCTTCACGCCGAAGGGCAAGCTGATCGCGCTGCCGCGCGGCGCGACCCCGATCGATTTCGCCTATGCGGTGCACACCGACGTCGGCAATATGGCGATCGGCGCCAAGATCAACGGCAAGATCGGCCCGCTCAGTTCGGCTTTGCAGAACGGCGACGAGGTTCAGATCCTGACCTCGAAGGCGCAGACCGCGCCGCCCACTGCCTGGGAATCGATCGTCGTGACGGGCAAGGCGCGCGACGCCATCCGCCGGGCGACGCGCGACGCCGTGCGCAACCAGTATGCCGGGCTTGGCCGCAGCATCGTGGAGCGGCTGTTCCAGCGCGCCAAGATCGACTATTCGGACGAGAAGCTGCAGGGCGCCCTGCCGCGGCTGGCGCGCGCCTCGATCGACGACGTGATGTCGGCGGTCGGCCGCGGCGAGATGAAAGCCTCCGATGTCGCGCGTGCGATGTATCCCGACTACAAGGACGAACGTGTCGCTCCCGTCGCGCCGAAGTCGGAAAGCGGCTGGTTCGGCCTGAAATTCGCGCGCGCGCTGAAGTTCAAAGTGCCCGCTGTCGATGAATATGGCGGGGCCATTCCGATCCGTGGCATCAATACCGACCTGCCGGTGCGCTTTGCGCCCAAGGGCGGCGCGGTGCCCGGCGACCGCATCGTCGGCATCATGACGCCCGGCGAGGGGATCACGATCTACCCGATCCAGTCCGAAGCGCTCAAGCAATTCGAGGACGAGCCGGAGCGCTGGCTCGACGTGCGCTGGGACGTCGACGACAAGGCGCCGCAGCGGTTTCCGGCACAGCTTGTGGTGCAATCGGTCAATTCGCCGGGGACGCTCGCTCAGATCGCGCAGGTGATCGCCGAGCACGACGGCAATATCGACAATATCCGCATGACGCGGCAGTCGCCCGATTTCACCGAACTGATCATCGATCTGGAAGTCTATAACCTCAAGCACCTCACTTCGATCATCTCGCAATTGCGGGCGAAGAAAGTCGTCGCCAACGCCGAGCGCGTGAGCGGCTGACAGTTCCCTAGCTTGCCGTTTTGACGAGTAGGGTGTATATACACTGACAGATATACGGAGTCGAACGATGGCCTCGGCACGGGTTTTCAAATCAGGCAATAGCCAAGCTGTTCGGTTGCCGAAGGAGTTTCGCTTTCGCAGCAAAGAGGTAGAAATCTTTCGGCGTGGCGACGAAGTCGTGCTGCGGGAAAAGCTGAAGGGAATGGAACGTGCTTTCTGGCTGCTTGCTAACCTGCCAATAGACGTCGACGCAATCGAGCATGCGCGCAAAGAGGCACCGCAGAAGCGAAAAGGGCTTTAATGGCCCTCCGTTATCTCTTGGATACTAACATCTGCATCTACATTCGCCGTCGCCGACCGCGTGAAGTCTTAACTCAGTTCCTGCAACTCAGAACGGGCGAGGCGGCGTTGTCGGTCGTTACGTACGGCGAACTCGTGTATGGGATGGTGAAACTTCACGCCCCGCCTTCGCGACAATCTGTCGAGCAATTAGATGAGTTTGTCAGCTTAATTGGGGTAATGCCGTTGCCGGTCGATGCTGGGAGAAAATACGGAGAGATCCGATCCTTCCTGGAGACAAAAGGGGAGATAATCGGAGGAAACGACCTGTGGATAGCCGCGCATGCGCTTAGCGCAGATTTGATACTCGTCACCAACAACGAACGCGAATTCAGGCGAGTCCCTGATCTAAAAATCGAGAATTGGACCAAGTAAGCGCCTAGAAGCTCAGAACCGTGCCGATGAACGCTCCCATTCGCCTCGGCGTCAACGTCGATCACGTCGCCACCGTGCGCAATGCGCGCGGCGGAAAACATCCCGATCCGGTAAAGGCCGCCGAGATCGCGATCGCCGCCGGCGCCGATGGCATCACCGCGCATTTGCGCGAGGATCGCCGCCATATCGTCGACGACGATATGGCGCGGCTGAAGGAGCGCATCAACAAGCCGCTCAACCTTGAAATGGCGGCGACGCCGGAGATGATCGGCATCGCGCGCAAGCTCAAGCCCCATGCCGCCTGCATCGTTCCCGAACGCCGCGCCGAGCGCACCACCGAAGGCGGTCTCGATGCCGCCGGGCAGCGCGAGGTGTTGCGCGCAGCGGTTGGCGAGCTTGCGGCCGCTGGCATCCGGGTCTCGCTGTTCATCGCCGCCGAGCCGGCGCAGATCGATGCGGCAAGCGCCATCGGCGCGCCGGTGATCGAAATTCACACCGGCGCCTGGTGCGATGCGCTCGCGGCGCGCGATGCCGCGAAGGCTGCCGCGGAATTCGAGCGGATCTCAATCGGCGCCGCTCAGGCCAGAAATATTGGGCTCGAAGTCCACGCCGGCCACGGCCTTGATTTCGTCACCGCGGAAAAAATCGCCGGGCTTGCCGATATTGTCGAACTCAATATCGGCCATTTCCTCATCGGCGAGGCCATCTTCGCCGGGCTCGACGGCGCGGTCCGGCAAATGCGGGCGGCGATGGATCGCGGCCGGGCGAAGAGCGGAGCCAAGCCATGATCCTCGGCATCGGCTCCGATATCGCCGACGCACGCCGCGTCGCCAAAGTGATCGAACGTCACGGCGACCGCTTTCTCGATCGCATCTTTACCCCTACCGAGCGCGCCAAGGCCGACAAGCGGCGCAACCGGGTCGAAACCTACGCCAAGCGCTTCGCCGCCAAGGAAGCCTGCTCCAAAGCGCTGGGCACCGGGATCCGCAACGGCGTGTGGTGGCGCGACATGGGCGTCGTCAATTTGCCGGGCGGGCGGCCGACCATGGAGCTGACCGGCGGCGCCAAGCGCCGCCTGGCCGCGATCACGCCGAAGGGCTACGAGGCGCGCATCGACGTCACCATCACCGACGAAGGGCCCATGGCGCACGCCCTGGTTATCATCTCCGCCGTCGCCATCGGCGGCGGTGCTTGATGCAGTTGCGGCTGTGCCCGGCCGCGAATTTGCTGTGACGATCATCCGATGAAAAATTCGTCGGGTCCGGGGGCTGGCAATAACCGCATGGGATTGCTAGCTTAAATCTGACCGCCGCAAACCGCGGCGAAATCCCCGCACAATTGCTTGTGAATGGCCGGAAGGTTACAAGACCGCGGGCGGCGCATGGATGGAAGACGACAGGCCGATGAGCGTGCAGACAGGAACCAAACGCAAAGAGGGTGGGTTCGCCGAGACAGTACGCGTGGTGTTCCATGCCCTGATCATCGCGCTCGTAATCCGCACCTTTTTGTTTCAGCCCTTCAATATCCCCTCCGGCTCGATGATCCCGACGCTATTGGTCGGCGATTATCTGTTCGTGTCCAAATATTCCTACGGCTACACGCATTACTCATTTCCGTTCTCGCCGCCGATCTATTCCGGCCGCATCTTCGGCCGCCAGCCGCAGCGCGGCGATGTGGTCGTGTTCCGGCTGCCGAAGGACGCCTCGATCGATTACATCAAGCGGCTGATCGGGCTGCCCGGCGACAAGATTCAGATGATCGACGGCGTATTGAACATCAACGGCGTGCCGGTGCCGCGCCAGCGCATCGACGACTTCATCACCGACGACGACGGCGTGGTGCAACGCGTCAAGCAATTTCGCGAAACACTGCCGAACGGGGTGAGCTATAACACGCTCGCTCTCACCGATAACGGCTTCTACGACAACACGCCGGTCTATACCGTGCCGCCCGACCATTATTTCATGATGGGTGACAATCGCGACAACTCGACCGACAGCCGGGTGCTGAGCCAGGTCGGTTACGTGCCGTTCGAAAATCTCATCGGCAGGGCGCAAATCCTCTTCTTCTCGATCCGCGACGACACCCATGCCTGGGAGGTGTGGCGCTGGCCTTGGGCGGTGCGCTGGGAACGCCTGTTCACGCTGGTACGATGAGTGGCCGCAAGAAAGCCAAGCCCGCAATAGGTCCGCGCCGCGAACCGCCAGCCGCAGAGGCTGCCGCAGCCGCGACGCCTGCAACGTCTGCTAAAGACGGTCCGAAGGAACCGCGCCGCCGCAAGCGTAGCGCGAGCGTCCTGGAAAGCCGCATCGGCTATCGCTTTACCGATGCGGCGATGCTTGAAATCGCGCTGACCCACATTTCCGCGCTCAAGGGCGCACGCAACCGCGCCGGCAGCTATCAGCGGCTCGAATTTTTGGGCGACCACGTGCTTGGCCTCGTCATTTCCGACATGCTGTTCCGGAGTTTTCCGAAAGCCGACGAAGGCGAATTGTCGCGCCGGCTTGCCGATCTGGTGCGCAAGGAAACCTGCGCCGAGATCGCGCGCACGATCGACCTCGGCGCCGCGATCCGGCTCGGCTCATCGGAAGCCAATGCCGGCGCCCGCTCGCGCCCCGCCATTCTTGCCGATGTCTGCGAGGCGGTGATTGGCGCGGTCTATCTCGACGGCGGTTACAAGGCCGCCGAAGGACTGGTCGAACGGCTGTGGCAGGTGCGTATGCGCGGCACCGCGCAGCCGCTGCGCGATCCAAAAACCGTGTTGCAAGAATGGGCGCAGGCGCGCGGGCTGCCGACGCCGATCTACCGCGAAGTCGCCCGCTCAGGCCCCGACCATAGTCCGGAATTTCGCGTTGCCGTGCAGCTTCCCAGCTTCGCGTCCGCCGAAGGTCAGGGCCGCTCGAAGCGCGGAGCCGAACAGGCGGCGGCCGCCGCCATGCTGGCGCGTGAAGGCGTCCTGCCGGCGCGCCGCGATGGCTGAGCCGGCGGAAGGACAAAGCCGCTGCGGCTTCGTGGCGCTGATCGGCGCGCCCAATGTCGGAAAGTCGACGCTCGTCAATGCGCTGGTCGGCGCCAAAGTGTCGATCGTCACGCCCAAGGTGCAGACCACGCGGGCGCTGATGCGCGGCATCGCAATCGAAGGTGTGGCGCAGTTGATCTTCGTCGATACGCCCGGCATTTTTTCGCCGCGGCGGCGGCTCGACCGCGCCATGGTCGGAACCGCCTGGGGCGGCGCGCAGGATGCCGATCTGGTGGCGCTTCTGATCGACGCCAAACGCGGCATCAAGGACGACGACGAAGCGATCCTCGACAAACTCGGCGATGTGCGGCCGCGAAAGGCGCTCGTTCTCAACAAAGTCGACCTGGTCGAGAAGCCGGCGCTCCTTGGCTTGACGCAAGAGCTCAATGCACGCGCCGCATTCGTCGCCACTTTCATGATCTCGGCGCGCAGCTGCAGCGGCGTTGCCGATCTCAAAAGCTGGTTTGCCGCGCAGGTGCCTTTGGGACCGTGGCTCTATCCGGAAGATCAGATTTCCGACGCGCCGCTGCGTCAGCTCGCCGCCGAGATCACACGGGAAAAACTGTATCTGCGGCTGCACCAGGAATTACCCTATCAGTCGACGGTCGAGACCGAGGTCTGGAAGGAGCTCAAGGACGGCGCGGTGCGCGTCGAGCAGACGATCTATGTCGAACGCGAAAGTCAGCGCAAAATCGTGCTCGGCAAGTCAGGCCAGGCCATCAAGGCGATCGGGGCCGCGGCGCGCGCCGATATCGCAGCTGCAATCGAGCAGCCGGTGCACCTGTTTCTCCACGTCAAGGTCCGCGAGGGCTGGGGCGACGACCCCGAGCGTTATCGCGGCATGGGATTGGAATTCCCGAAGGAGTGATACCGTCCGGCGGACTGTGATTCCTTTCCACGGCGCACATACATATAGGCCATGCAGTGGATCGATGAAGGCATTGTGCTCGGCGTCAAGCGCCACGGCGAAACGAGCGTCATTCTCGAATTGATGACGCATGAGCACGGCCGCCATCTCGGCCTGGTGCGCGGCGGTGGCGGCACGCGGCTTCGCGGCGTGCTGCAACCCGGCAATGCCCTCCGCGCAACCTGGCGGGCGCGGCTCGATGAGCATCTCGGCCATTACGCGGTCGAAGCGCTCAATCTGCGCGCGGCGGAATTTTTGCCGGCGGCGCATGCCGTGCACGGCGTGACCCATCTTGCCGCGCTGTGCCGTCTGCTTGCCGAACGCGAGCCGCATGCGGCGATCCATGACGCGCTCGAAACCATCCTCGACCACCTCGGCGATCCGGCCGCCGCCGCGGCGATGATCGCGCGCTTCGAACTCGACTTTCTCGCCGAGCTCGGCTTCGGCCTCGATCTCGAGGCCTGTGCCGCGACCGGCGCGACCACCGATCTCATCTATGTCTCGCCGCGCTCCGGCCGCGCGGTGTCGCGCTCAGCCGGCGAAGCCTATCGCGACAAGCTGATGCGGCTTCCCGCCTTCCTGCGCAGCGCAGCCGCCCCGGAATCCGCGGACGATCTCGCCGACGCTTACGCGCTGACCGGCTTTTTTCTCGATCGTCACGCCTTCGCGCCGCGCGGTCTCGCCATGCCGGAAGCGCGCGGCCATTTCGTCACCGCGATCAAGCGGCTGTCTCAGTAAAAGCCGGGATACAGTCCGAAATCGGGCCGGCAGCCGCAGCCTTGGCGGCCATAGACGTCGAACCAGCATTCCCAGTGATAGCGATAGGGGCATGCCGGCCGGTAGCCGTAGCGATAATAGAGCTCGCTGTAATAATCGCTTTGCGCCAGTTGAACGACCGGCGTCGCATTCGGCGCGAGTGACGCAGAGCGCGCCGGCGCGGCTGCGATGATGCTTGCGGCGATCGCCGCCGCAAGCAGTGTCGTCGAGATTTTACGGTCGCCTGTCACTGCATCACCAATGCCGGTGCCAGCCCCAAGGGCGGTGCCAGCCCCAGCCGCAACACGGTCCCCAAGTCCGGTAGTATGGCCGGTAGTATGGCCGGTAGTAGTATGGCCCCGGAGGGCCTCCCCAATAATAGGGCCGGTAGTACCCCCCATAGGGACGGTAATACGGGCGGGATCCCCAATAGACCGGGGCGATCCAGGGGCGGCGCCAGCCCCAGCCGCGATCCCAGCCCCGACCCCAGCGCACCTGCTGCAGGCCATTGAGTTCCGGGGCGGTGACACCGAGGGCCGTGGGCGTGGCAACCGTCATTGCCGCCACACGATTTGCGGGCACTCCAACACAAAGCAAAGCCGCCACGGCGGCGGCGGCCAGAATGATTTTACGCATGCATGTCCTCCGTAACGTCCGGCACGAACCGAGGTAAGCACGCCGGTAGTCTAACGCGCGATTGTGGCGCGGCATCATCACATTTGCGGCTCAAGCGGCCCGTTCATCACTTGTTCGCGCCCGATATCCGCGGTACTTCGGCGTTCGCCATGAACAAAAAAGTGATTCCCCCGATCCGAGCGGCGTGCAGGAAATCGCGCTGCGCGAGGCATTGGAGGAGCGCTATCTCGCCTATGCGCTGTCCACCATCATGCACCGCGCGCTGCCGGATGCGCGCGATGGGCTAAAGCCCGTGCACCGGCGCATCCTCTACGGCATGCGCCTTCTACGTCTCGATCCCGGCGCGGCGTTCAAGAAGTCGGCGAAGATCGTCGGCGACGTGATGGGTAATTTCCATCCGCATGGCGACCAGGCGATCTACGATGCGCTGGTGCGGCTGGCGCAGGATTTTTCGTCGCGCTATCCGCTGGTCGACGGCCAGGGCAATTTCGGCAATATCGACGGCGATAACGCCGCGGCTTACCGCTACACCGAAGCGCGCCTGACCGAAGTCGCGCGCTTACTCCTCGACGGCATCGACGAAGACGCCGTCGATTTCCGCCCGAGCTATGACGGCACGTCGCAGGAACCGGTGGTCGTGCCGGCGGCGTTCCCGAATTTGCTGGCCAACGGCTCGCAGGGCATCGCGGTCGGCATGGCAACATCCATTCCGCCGCACAATGTCGCCGAGCTGTGCGACGCGGCGCTCCATCTGATCGACCAGCCGAGCGCGCGAACAAAAACGCTGCTCAAATACGTGCCGGGTCCGGATTTCCCGACCGGCGGCCTTGTCGTCGATCCGCCGGAGACAATCGCCGAGGCCTATGCGACCGGCCGCGGCTCGTTCCGGCTCCGCGCGCGCTGGAAGACCGAGGACACTGGGCGCGGCACCTATCTGATCGTGGTCACGGAGATTCCCTGGCAGGTGCAGAAAATGCGCCTGGTCGAACGCATCGCCGAATTGATGAACGAGAAAAAGCTGCCGCTCGTTGCCGACATGCGCGACGAGTCCGCCGAAGACGTGCGGCTTGTCTTTGAGCCGCGTTCGCGCACGGTCGATCCGGCGCTGATGATGGAAAGCCTGTTCAAGCTCACCGAGCTTGAAAGCCGCGTGCCGCTCAACATGAACGTGCTCATTCGCGGCCGCATTCCCAAAGTCGTCGGCCTTGCCGAGGTGCTCAGCGAATGGCTCACGCACCGCCGCGACGTTTTGCTGCGCCGCTCGCGCTATCGGCTGTCGCAGATCGAGCACCGGCTGGAAGTCTTGGGCGGCTATCTCGTCGCCTATCTCAATCTCGACAAGGTCATAAAAATCATCCGCAAGGAGGACGAGCCGAAGCCGGTGCTGATGAAGACCTTCAAGCTCTCCGACGTCCAGGCGGACGCCATCCTCAATATGCGCTTGCGCAATCTGCGCCGGCTCGAAGAGATAGAAATCCGCCAGGAGGACAAGGATCTGCGCGGCGAGAAGAAATCGATCGAGGAACTGATCCGCTCCGAGAAGCAGCAGTGGAAGAAGATCGCCGAAGAAATCCGCAAAGTGCGCGACACGTTCGGACCGAAAACCCCGCTCGGCAAGCGCCGCACAAGCTTTGCGCAGGCGCCCGAGCATGACGAGGCCGCGATCGAGGAGGCCTTGGTCGAGCGCGAGCCGGTCACAATCGTGGTTTCCGAAAAGGGATGGATTCGCGCGCTGCGCGGCCAGGTCGCCGATCTTTCCAGCCTCGCGTTTAAGACCGACGACGGGCTCAAGCTGGCGTTCTTCGCCGAGACCACGTCAAAACTTTTGGTGTTCGCCACCAACGGCCGTTTCTACACCATCGACGCGGCGAAGCTGCCGGGCGGGCGCGGTCACGGCGAGCCGGTCCGGCTGTTCGCCGACCTCGAACAGGAGGACGATATCGTCACGGTGTTCCGCTATCAGGGCGGCCGCAAGCTCATCGTAGCAAGCCGCCAGGGCAGGGGATTCGTCGTGCCCGAGGATGAGTGCCTCGGCAATACGCGCAAGGGCAAGCAGGTGCTCAACGTCAAAGCGCCCGACGAAGCACGCGCGGTTGCGCAGGTCGAAGGCGAACTGGTGGCGGCAATCGGCGAAAATCGCAAAATGCTGGTCTTCCCGATCGATCAGGTCCCGGACATGGCGCGCGGCCGCGGTGTGCGGTTGCAACGCCACAAGGACGGCGGGCTTTCCGACGTCAAAACCTTCGAGGTCGAGAAGGGCCTAAGCTGGACCGATTCCGCCGGCCGCGTCTTCAACCTGTCGCTGAAGGAACTGTCCGACTGGCGCGGCAACCGCGCCGACGCCGGCCGGCTGGCGCCAAAGGGCTTTCCGAAGACCAACAAATTCGGCAATACCGGCGGCCGTGCGGTCGCGAGCGACGAAAGCGAAGACCCGTCGTAACCGGCGGCCTATAATCCTATTCGCGTGGGAATTTTTCGCCGCTTGCGGCGATCATGTAAGTGCGCCGTTTTCGGCGCGGCGGCTGGGACATGCGGATCACTTTCGATTTTCGGCAATGGCGAGGACGACTGCGGCTCATCAGCGCGCTGGTCATGCTGGCCTTTGTCATTTGTCATCTCACCGCCCATTGCCTTTTGCTGGTCTCCTTCGCGGATGCGGAGGCAACGCGCAAAGTTCTGATGTATCCGTGGCGAACCTGGATCGGCACCGGCATTCTGGTGACGGCGTTTCTCGTTCACTACAGCAATGCGTTGTGGTCGATCTATATTCGCCGCTCGCTGCGGCTCACGCGCTGGGAATGGGCGCAAATGTCACTCGGCCTGTCCATTCCGCTGTTGCTGATGTTTCATGTGGTGGCGACCCGCATCGCCGAAACTCTGCTCGACGTCACCACCTACTACAACACGGTATTCATCGTGCAGTGGCTGATGTTCCCGTGGCTTGGCGCCATCCAGATGATCGCGGTGGTGACGGTGTGGACCCATGCTTGCATCGGCATCCATTATTGGCTGCGCACCAAACAATGGTACCCGCGATGGCGGGTGCTGTTTTTCGGCTTTGGCCTGTTGCTGCCGGCGCTGGCGCTTGCCGGTTATGTCACCGGCGGCAATCAGGTTCTGCGCGAGGCCAAGGCCGATCCCGATTTCGCCAGTTCATCGCTCGACGATTCCAACCTGAATGCGCAGACCACGGCCGAAATATACCGGATGGTCTATATCGGCTGGGGCATCGTCATCGCGCTGACGCTGTTGCCCTTTGCCGGGCGCGGCATCCGCAGCCTGGAGTATCGCCGCCGCAAGCCGCCGATGCTGGCGCACGCCAACGGCCGCGTGATGCCGATCCTGCCCGGCGCTACCGTGCTTGAAACGCTGCGCGCCAACGGCATCCCACACGCCTCGGTGTGCGGTGGGCGGGCGCGTTGCACCACCTGCCGGGTGGTGGTGACCAAAGGTCTCGACCGGCTTCCCGATCCCGTTGGTCTCGAAGCCAAGGCGCTGGCGCGCATCGGCGCGACGCCCGGAATGCGCCTTGCCTGCCAGATCCGTCCGACCGCCGATATTTCGGTGATGCCATTGCTCGCCGCCGACGCCAATGCCGCGGACGGCACGGTGCGCGGCGGGCTTGAAGGCAGCGAGCGCCTGATCACCGTCGTCTTCGTCGATCTGCGCGGCTCGACCACATTGGGCGAGGCCAAGCTACCTTACGACGTGCTGTTTATTCTCAACCAGTTCTTCAGTGAAATGACCAAGGCGCTCGTGGCGACCAACGGCCATTATTCGCAATTCACCGGCGACGGGCTGATGGCGCTCTACGGCCTCTACGCTGCCGATCCGGCGACTGGGCCCGTCGACGCCCTGCGTGGCGCGCGCGAAATGCTGACCCGCCTCGACCAGCTCAACGCGCAAATCCACGCCGACCTGCGCGAGCCGCTGCGTATCGGCATCGGCATTCACTACAGCGAGGCCATCGTCGGGGCCATGGGGCCGCCGCGTTCGCAAATCATCACCGCGATCGGCGACACGGTAAATACCTGCGCGCGGCTCGAAAGCCTGACCAAGGAGTATGGTTGCCTGGTCATCATCTCGCGCCAGGCCGCGGAAGTTGCCGGACTGCGGCTGGTCGGCCACGAATTGCATGAGGCGCCGGTCGAGGGCCGCAATGAGCCGGTGCAGTTCTATGCGCTCAAAACGCTCGACGGGCTGGCGATCTAGGGCGTGAACTCATAAACGGGCAGCCGAATTGCCAGTTCAGATGCGTCGCCCCAATGTCCGCTATTCGGGGGAACAGCAGAAGTCCCACGGAAACGCGCCGATGTCCGCTTATGACCCAAAACGGACTCTTGCCATAATCGTGAGATCGACCTTGTCACTAGCGTGGTTGAGTTATTGACGCACCGAAGTGATAATCAGCCCTAAGCTATCGGCTGAAGCTCGTTGGCGCAGCAAGACAGGGGGCCTGCTATGATTTCAGTCTTAATCGGAATTCTGATAATTTGCGTCGTCGGCGCAATTTGCTTTTGGGCCATCGACAAGTTCGTCCGTGACAAGCGTTTGGCAAATCTTCTCAAACTACTCGTAGTGCTGATTTGTCTGGGTGCGATCCTTCAGCGGGTGCTGCCGTTGGCGGGATTTTATTGATTTTAGCTGAACGCATCGAGGAATTGATGTCCGCTTCTGGCACTTAGCGGACATACCGCATCGTCCGACTCATCTCCGCTTTCGGGGGTAAAGCGGACGCGAGCGGCAAGGGTGACTTGACTTAATTAGGTGAAAAAATCGATTTTCCTGACGTGGCGCCCGGCATAGGCTCATACTTGGGACGGTTGCCATGATTGCGAGGGCAATTCCAGCTGTAATCGCTCTTGTGATTGGGATCACGGATTACGATTACCCGCGACCCAGTGATCCATTTGATGGCAACACCATTGATGTGCAGCAAGGACCGCTCGTCGATAGCTGGCGCGCAATATACGAGGAACTCGCAGGCGACCACGCGTTGCTCGGCGCCTGCGTCGATAGTACGTCCGCCGAGTGCGGACCATCGCGCACTTTGTGGCAAATCATCGCCGAAGCGCGAGAACACCAAGGCTTGGCGCTCATCGGACATATCAATCGGGCAATCGATCTTTCGATCTCACCTTTCGAGCCGAGCGAATGGCTGACTGCGCTCGATGCTATCAATGCCGAGGGTGATTGTAAGGCCTATGCGACGGCAAAATACTTTGCGCTTCGCGAAGTGGGCGTCGCGGCAGATCACGTCCAACTCGTGATCGTACATGAACGCGTTCACGTCGAGGATCATATGGTCGTTGCGGTATATCAAGACCGTCGATGGCTCATCCTCGATGACTTGACCTTAGCGCTTGTGGAGGACACCGATGAATTGGAGTACGCCCCACGGTTCGTCTTGGACGATCGCGGCGTGCGGATGATGCACACCCTTTAAGATGTCTGGTTATGGCACTTGGCGGACGGGTGTCACAGTTCCAGTCGACGGGGTTGAGATACGGCTGCCGACTACAATTTTGGCTCCCCTGAGAGGTGAAGAATGGACGAAACCTATTCGGTGGAACTCTATCGGAAGGAGGGGGCCGAATTTCGTTCGGTGCGCTTAACGGCTGAGGCCGATGGTTCGGTGCGTCTAGACGCTCAAGACATGGGCAAGACAGTCGAGGAAATATGGGGCGACGACGACTATGAGTTTTGGGTCGATGTCCCGGCCACGGCAATTCGCAAACTCGTGTTCGCACTCTTGCGTGATCGGTATGCCGGCCGGCCTGGTGCGGTCGACGAATTTAACGAGTTCTGTGAAAAAGAAGGGATCGACCATAAGTGGGATAATTGGATTTGATCGAGCGCAAGCGATCCGTGAATTGTGCGGCTGTTTGTTTATAGTCGCACCATCCCAGCGTTGCCGTTCGCTACTGGCGGCGCAGTAGAGGAACTGATCATGAAGATAATCATCATGAGATTGACAATTGCCGCTGCTGCCTTGGCGGCGGCAATGTGTTCCGACGTTCCCGCTAGCCGCGCTTTCGGGGACGCCCCGTGGTGCTCGGTGAAAAGCCTTGGGGCCGGCGGCCCGTATTGGGACTGCCAATACCGCACGTTCGACGAATGCTATCCGAACGCGCTGGCCGATCGCGGCTTTTGCAACGTGAATCCGTGGCCAGGTCCGGCCACTCCCGTTGCATCGGCACACCCGATGCATCAAAAACCGCGCGCGCAGCAGAACTGACTGTTTCGATCGCCGCCGAATTATTGAATTTGCGCGGGTGACGCGTAGCTGAAAAATCGAGGAAAATTGTTAAACGGCTGCTAATCCAGTTTGTGGGATCATTGGCCCTCTACTCTGAGGAGGGATCAATAACCAACCACAGACCGTTCGGCCGTCGTGGCGAACCTGCGCGTCAGTTCTCGCGCTCGACGGGGTCAATCGAAGCCGTCCCACAAACCACAGCGGTCCAGTCCGCCGGATACGAACTATTGCTATCGGAAAAGTCCGAGGCCTCATCGCTCGACGACGATTTTCGGGAATGGAAGCGGGCACGCAGACAGAACTTTGCGATCCCATGGCGTCCGCTGTCGCTATTGGCGACGGTGTTTTTTGGCGTCGCCTCCTTTGTATTGCCAGACTCGGTGAATGATATCTTTCAATGGCCACTTTATGCTCTGGGCGCGGCGAGCCTGTATGTGGGATTTCGCCGCCGCCACCGGCAGGCCAAGACCTGAGCAACAAGACCTGAGCAAATTGTGTGTGCTGCGAGTCACACACCTCGAGGCGCGTCGGCGATACATATAACGCGGGAGGGGGTCCAACTGTCAGGAGGCAGCCATGACCACGATAAATCAGCTCCGCGCTTGGAAAGCAGTCAGGCGGCGTTTTATCACCCAGCGTGTCCATTCGTGTTCGGAATTGAGAAATCTCAGCGACCGGACATTGCAGGACATTGGCCTGGCGCGGCGAGATAACGAGCGGCCGGCACGCCCCGAGATATTCTTCTGGATCCCCAGAATCTTCTGAACTAGCGGCGTCGGCAGCACAGCCCCGCAGTTCCGTTTGGTAATCTCAGCGCATCAGACCTTCCAGCTCTTAACTTGGCTGACCATATTCCAAACGAGCTTGTCGAGGTCGCTTCCGAGCGGCGAGTTCGAACGTCTGGTATTGACGAATGCCGCCCAGCAGAATCCGCTGTGCGTGCGCACCGCGATGGTCTCGGTGCCGGACAGGGTGCCGTTGTGCCACCAATTATTGGCTTTGTTGACTTCCCAGCCTTTCGCGTAACCAGCATTCGCGGCTGAAGCCGTCGTCATAGTTTGGATCGTCTGCGCTTTGAGGATGTTAGGGGGAGTGGCAAATCCGCTGACATGCATGAAGAATTACACGAGGTCCGTAGGCCGCGCGATCCAGCCACCGTGGGAATCCATCCGGGCGACGTTCATGTCGTAGGGATTTTCCCTCTCCTGGCCGTAATACTTGACCTCCCCGGGGTGGCGCTGGGCGAGCGTATTGCCCGCGATTGCCATATCGTCGACGCCGCAGCGTTTGAGGATCGTATTGCGGACATAGTCTGCATAAGGCTGACGCGTGATTTTCTCAATGACGCGCCCGAGCACGCAATAACCGAAGTTTGAATAGGCGTAATGCTGACCGGGCGGATAATCCAGCGGCTGGTTGCGCAGGGTCCATTCGATCAACTGGGCATGGTTCATCGCCAAATTCATGAACATCGGATCGTCGTGCGTATTGGGCCAGCCGCCGCCGGTATGGGTGAGCAGGTGTTCGAGGGTAATCTCGTCGACCTGTGGA
Organism: uncultured Alphaproteobacteria bacterium; assembly: GCA_963790975.1. Classification (GTDB taxonomy): domain Bacteria; phylum Pseudomonadota; class Alphaproteobacteria; order Rhizobiales; family Xanthobacteraceae; genus BOG-931. Next base: position 73,306 of record CAWBQV010000004.1, on the reverse strand, counting down.
TGATAAGGGGGCCGTCCATAATCAGTTTCCGTGATGGCGCCAGGACCAAAGATTTTGTCTGTCAGTTGGATACGACCCGCCTCGATGAGCGAAAAAATCGCAACCGAGGTGATCGTCTTGGTTACACTGGCGATGCGGAACAAATTCGTTGGTGAGGCCGCCTCGCGTTTTTCACGGTCGGCCCAGCCGAACGCGTCCGTGTACACGAGCGCACCCGCACGGCCGACGGCAACCGAAAATCCTGGCACGTCATATTGCTGCATGAACGCGTTGGCGAGGTTCGACATCCCGTCGCGTTCGGTTTGCGTTGGTTGGGGAGTCTGATCGGGACTTGGTGCAAGCTGCGCGGGGACCGAGACGGGGACCGACAATAGCGGCAGAGCGGCAGCTCCCGCTGCCAAATGCAGGAATTGTCTACGGGGAAGTTTCATGGTGCGCGCCCTAAGAACCGCAGGTCAGCGCACGATCCGCGAGACGGCATTTATTGAGCGGCTTGCCGTCGATATCGAACAGCGTGCCCGTCCAGTTGTTCTTATCGATTCGGTCCCACACCATGTAGGCGAAGCCGGAATAGGTCACGGCATTGACCGCCTTGGCGCCATTGATATCGGCGCCGGTTACGCCCGCCGTCGGCATGCCTTCGAGATTATCGCCGCCGGTCCCAACGACGAGCTGCGGCGGCCGCAGCCCGCCGAAATCGACCGCCTGGAAAAAATGAATGTGGCCGGCGACGTACATATGCACGCTCGCCGGCATGTCGGCGCCAAGCGCGGCTTGCAGCACCTTGTTGGAGGGGATGTTGACCGCAGGGTCGCCCGGCTTGGCCAGCATGGCATTGACGGGCTTGTGCGTCGTGAGCCACGCATAATCCGGGATCTTGGCGAGCACGTCGAGAAATTGGCGGCGCAGGACCGGGATCTGTTCGCTGTCTTCTCCGGCGTTATCGTTGACCTTGCCGCTATCGACGACAACAAGAGCGAAATCACCGAGCCGCACCACGAAGTCGCCAGTGAAATCGCGGCAGCTTTGCTCCATCGGCAAGCGATCGAGAAAGCGGAACCAGCCCTCACCGGCGCGGTCGCAATTCTCATGGTTGCCGCGCGCCATCACCCAGGGTGCCGCGGCAAAAAGCGGCGCCGCCGGCTGGAAGAAATCGGCGTTCCAGGCGTCCCAGCCGTAGCCGTAAGGACTGCCGGCACAGCCGGTATTGCCGGCCGGGCAGGGCGACTCGCGATATTCGTAATCGCCGACATGGATCATCAGATCGGGATGCGCGGCGGCGGCCAGCGCAGCGACTTTCGGGAACGGCCATGCATTCGGATCGTTGCACGCCTGCCAGGCGTCGCCGGTCTTGAGCCGACAACCGGTGTCGCCGAACATCACAATGCGCTGCGGATTGGCTCTGGGCAGCGGCAGCGCTTTGCCGTCAAGCATGGCCGTGACCGAGCCTGCCGGAACCGCGACCTCGCAGCCGCGCACCGGAAATTGCGCCGGCTTGACGTTGTCGAATTTCTGCGCCGGGTCGGAACGGACGTTCATTGGCACCGCGACGCCGTCGAAAGTCACGGCGGGGCATGCATCATCGTCGGTGATCGCCCGCGCGCTGGAATTGCCGTCCGGCCCAAGCTGGACCCATTGCGCCAGGACTTTGGCTTCGGCCGGCGCCGCTGCAGCCAGAGCCGCCGCCGCGAAAACGGCGATGCGCATGGCGCGCCACCGGTTGCTCATGGATTCCTCCTCGCGCCGACGGTCGCAAGTCGGGCCGAATTCAAATCGCAATTATGACGATGCTATCTATGCCGCGGTATTGCGAAACAATTGCTACGGTGTGGCGATGTGCCAGACATCGTTGACACCGTCGCCCGTCACATCGCCCGGCTTGGCGTCCTTGTGGAAATTATAAAGCGGCTTGCCCTTGTAGGCCCATTGCTTGCCGCCGTCGTCGCGGGTGACGATCGTCCAGTCGCCCGACGGAGTGGCGCCGGCGGCCGCCATCAATGGCGGCCAATTGGTAAAGCATTGGCCGTTGCAGTTTGACTTGCCGGTGACGTCGCGATCGAAGACGTAGAGCGTCATGCTCTTGCTGTCGACGAGCGCCTTGCCCTTGGACGTATCGGCCGTTGTCGCCGGCGCCGCCTGCGCCAGCGCCGCTGTGATACCGAGTACGAGAACGGCGGCGGTGAAAAATACTGAGCTGCACTGACGCATGAAAATTCTCCCTGAAGATCGATTAACAGTACAAACTCCAGTCAACTCATATTATTCCACTCATTCTATTCCACTCTTGCCCAGCCGTCGGGCATCAGCCGCTCTTGCGGCAAAAAGCGGCTCTTGTAATCCATCTTGCGCGAGCCGCGCACCCAATAGCCGAGATAAACGTAACTCAGACCCATGCGTTGTGCGCGCGCGATGTGGTCGAGCACCATGAAGGTGCCGAGGGAGCGTGGCGCCTGTTCCGGCTCGAAAAACGAGTAGACCATCGACAGCCCGTCGCCGAGTACGTCGGTGAGCGCGATGGCGAGAAGTTCGCCGCTGCCGCGCTTGGCCCCCACCCCACCCTCCCCCGCAAGCGGGGGAGGGAAGGCAGCGGGCCGGCGCCGGTATTCGATGATGCGGGTTTCGATGTGGCTGTCCTCGACCATCATCGCGTAATCGAGCACGGTCATATCGGCCATGCCGCCGTCGCGGTGCCGGGAATCGAGATAGCCGCGGAAGATGGCGTATTGCTCGGAAGTCGGAACGGCGATCCGCATCTCGCTTGCTATGTCGGCATTGCGCCGCACGATGCGGCGCATGCTTTGGGTGGGACGAAAGTCGTTGGCAACGACGCGCACCGAGACGCAGGCGCGACACCCTTCACACGCCGGCCGGTAGGCGATCGACTGACTGCGGCGAAAACCGCCCTGGGTCAGGATGTTGTTAAGTTCGGCGGCGCGCTCGCCGACGAGGTGCGTAAAGACCTTCCGCTCCTCCTTGCCGGCGAGATAAGGGCAGGGCGAGGGGGCGGTGAGGTAGAATTGCGGTGTGTCGCGCGAATGCTGGGTCACGGGAGCTTTGCGTAGCGGCCGGCAGCCGAATCCGGTGGTCTAGGATCGCGCGAGCGGAGGCTTGCGTCAAAGGCCAATTACGCGTCAGCGCGTCGCCTCCCCACGCAGCGCGGCCGCCCGCGACGGCTTGTTAATGAGGATGGTGCCCACCAGCATGTCGTGCAGGAGGCGGTGCCGGGCGTTGAAAAAGCCGACCAGGAGGATGAACGGGGTGAGCATGCTGATGCTGATCCAAAACACGACGGCATGGACCGCGCCGAGCACGAAATAGGCCGGCGCGCCGTACCAGGTGCGCATCTCGATTTCCATGGCGCGCATGCCGAGCGTCGCGGAGGCCGGGCTGCCGAGCGTCATTCCGTAATAAACCAGCGCCCACAGCACCGAGCCCGGCGACATCAGCCAGAACAGGGCCCAGCCGAAGCCTAATGTGACAAGGCCGAACACGAAGATGAACATCCAGCCCGCGATCAGCGGGATGGCGATGACGATGACGTCGATGAGGAAAGCAACGACCCGGCGCGCCAGCACGCCCTCGAACAGTTCGGGGTTTGCCGCCGGATCATAGGCATGCGGCTTGACATCGAACGACAGCCCGACCCGTCCAGGACCTGCATTTGGGTTAGAATCCGTCATGGTCAATTCGCACTATAATCCCGCGGCATAGGTCCAACAACGCTCGTCATTGAAAGAACCGGTGATGATCACACTTGCCGACGTCGAGGCTGCCCGGCGCATCATTGCGGGCCAGGTGCTGCGCACGCCGGTGTTGGCGGCGCCGCCGCTGTCGGCGCTCACCGGCGCCGATGTCTACGTCAAATACGAAAACTTGCAGGTCACCAATTCGTTTAAGGAACGCGGCGCCTGCGTGAAGCTCGCAAGTCTCAACGCCGACGAGCGCCGCCGCGGCGTGATCGCGATGTCGGCCGGCAATCACGCCCAGGCGGTGGCCTATCATGCCCGCCGCCTTGGCATTCCGTCGACCATCGTCATGCCGGTGACGACGCCCTACGTGAAGGTGAAAGCGACGCAGGCGCTCGGCGCTACCGTCGTGCTCTGCGGCGAGACGGTGATGGAAGCCCAGGTGCGCGCGAAGGAGATTGCCGCCGAACGCAATCTGGTCTGGGTGCATCCCTACGACGATCCCGACGTCATCGCCGGCCAAGGCACCATCGCGCTGGAAATGCTGGAGGACGCGCCCGATCTCGAAATTCTGGTCATTCCAATCGGCGGCGGCGGGCTCATTGCCGGCAATGCCATCGCGGCGCATGCGAAAAAACCGGCGATCGAGATCATCGGCGTCGAATGCGCGCTCTATCCGTCGATGTGGAATGCGATCCACGGGGCCGAGCGGCCGTGCGGCGGCGCGACGCTGGCCGAGGGCATCGCAGTGAGCAAGGCCGGCGCGCTGACGCTGCCGATCGTGCGTGAGCACGTGCGTGACATTATCTTGGTCGACGAGCCGCAGATCGAACGCGCGGTCAACGCGTTCCTCACTCTGCAAAAGGCGATGGCCGAAGGAGCGGGCGCCGCCGGGCTTGCCGCCATGCTCGCCGCGCCGCAGAAGTTTGCCGGCCGCAAAGTCGGACTGATCCTGTGCGGCGGCAATATCGATCCGCGCATCCTCGCCTCCATCATGGTGCGCGAACTGGAGCGCGAGGACCGCATCGTGTCGTTCCGCCTCACCATTCCCGATCAGCCCGGAATTTTGGGCCGGATCGCAAGCCGGCTCGGCGAACTCGGCGCCAACATCCTTGGCGTCGACCATCACCGCCTGTTTCTCGACGTTCCCGCCAAGGGCGCCAAGCTCGACGTCACGGTGGAAACGCGCGACGGCGCCCACGCCGAGGAGATCTTTCGCGCGCTAAGGGCCGACGGCTACCAGCCGCTCCGGTTGGAAAGCGGCGCGGCGCTCGAGTGAAATCGACAGTTCCGGCTAATAGTGCCCTGGGTCCATGCCGCCGGTAAGGGGCGGTGTGTCGATTACCGGCGGGACCGGCGTCGCCTCCGGAGCGGATGCCGGGCGCGGCCTCGGCAGCGGCACAACGGATGGCGAGGCGGCGACTACCGTGGACGCCGCGGTGGACGGTGCAGCGGAGGGTGTCGCGGATGGTGCAGCGGGGGGCATGGCGGTCTCCACCATGGCGATGACGTTGGGACGCCGGCGGGGCAGCGGGATGTGACCCGTCAGCGGGGCGACCGTCGGCAAACTGTCGCTCGCACTATCGCTCGAAGCCGACTGATCCGGCGCGGCAGGCGCCGATCCGGCGGCCGAGGTACCATTGGCTGGCGGAATTGTCGGCGGACTGTTTGTCGGACTTGGCCACGCAAAGTTTTGGCCCGATGGCGGCGGTGGCGCGGCATTATCGGCTGTAGCCTGCGTGCTCGCCGCTGGGGCGGGGCCAGGGGCCGCGGCTGCGGCCGGGGCAGCCATCGGCTGGGCGCTGACTGGCGGGGCAGGCGGCGTCGGGGGTGACGGCGGCTGAGCGATCGCGGCGACTTGCGGCGCGGCCGTGCTGGTGTCGCTGGTCTGCGACTGATCACTGGCGGCGGGCGCGGGGCTGGCGCTGGCTGCCTGGGCCGGCGCCTGGTTGTCCTGTGATGCCGGAGCCGATGCCGCCTGCGAACTGGCCGACGCGGTATCGGACGGCTGGGTCGCCGCCGGCGCGCTTATGGGCTGGAATGTCGGGACCGTCGGCGGCGCCACGTAAGTGCGCACAAAGGTCGTGATAGTCCACATCACCACCGGGACGGCGATGATGACCGCCACCAGGATGATGATCCGCTGCAGAACCGGCGTGTAAAGCCGGATATTGTCGTCGTCGTCGTACTCACGCATCACATCCGCCTCGTTAGTTTCGTCCCGGGCGGGGCGGCGATTGGTCAGTAATCGCCCTTCTTGAGCTTCTCCGCGACCCTCGCGGCAAAGTAAGTCAAAACCCCGTCCGCTCCGGCTCTTTTGAAGGCGATCAGGCACTCGATCATAGCCTTGTCGCCATCGAGCCAGCCGTTCCCGGCGGCGGCCATGATCATCGCATATTCGCCGGAGACTTGGTAGGCGAAGGTGGGCATGGCGAAGGTGTCTTTGACCCTTTGCAGGATGTCGAGATAGGGCAGGCCTGGCTTGACCATCACCATGTCGGCGCCCTCGGCAATGTCGAGTTCGACCTCGCGCAGCGCCTCATCCGTATTGGCCGGGTCCATCTGGTAGGTGCGCTTGTCGCCGATCAGCGTGGCGTTTGAGCCGACCGCATCGCGGAACGGGCCATAGAAGGCCGACGCATATTTTGCCGCATAGGCCATGATCTGGACGTCGGCAAAGCCGGCAGCATCGAGGCCCGAGCGGATGGCGCCGACCCGGCCGTCCATCATGTCGGAGGGCGCAATAATGTCGCAGCCGGCCTCGGCTTCGACCAAGGCCTGGCGGACCAGAACGCCGACGGTCTCGTCATTGAGGATGACGCCGTCGCGCAGCAGCCCGTCATGGCCGTGGCTGGTATAGGGGTCGAGCGCCACGTCGCAGAGAATGCCGACTTCCGGCACCTCTTTCTTGATCGCGCGGATGGCGCTGCAGACCAGATTGTCCGGATTAAGCGCTTCAGAGCCGTCGTCGTCGCGCCGGCCCGGATCGGTATAGGGGAACAAGGCGAGGCACGGGATGCTCAGTTCGGCGGCCCGCTCGGCGGCGCGCACCGCCTCGTCGACCGAGAGGCGATCTACACCGGGCATCGAATCCACCGGCGCCCGCACCCTCGTGCCGTCGACCAGAAACAGAGGCCAGATCAGGTCGTCGGTGGTGAGGACGTTTTCGCGCACCATGCGCCGCGACCATTCGGCCCGCCGATTGCGGCGGAGCCGGACCGCGAGTTCAAGGCGGTCGGCCGGCGCCTCGGCTTCTACCGGCGCGAGGCGGCTTCTTTCCAACGGGCGGCCAAATTTGATGGCCATGACGACACTCCGGATTTGTCCCCTTTTACCCCTTCCACGCCTAACCTGCCACTAAGGTGAACCCGCAATTTTGCGGATATATCCGGGCTCTAGACGCGCCCGCCGGGCTTCTCTATCGGTCCTGACGGGTGCGAGCGCGAGCCTCCCGATCGGGGCCTTTGGGACAATTGATGAGCGATCAATCGCAGCGGCGACCGACCAGACCGAGTGACATGCTCGAGCCGGTGCGCGTGGTGAAAGCCGCGGGCCGGGGCAGCTGGACGGAATACCTCGTCCTGTTCCTGCGCATCATGGCCGGCATCTCGCTGATCAAGGGGCTCTATCATTGGGCGCAGGTCTGCGGCATTGGCGCGCCTGCCGATGGCGGCTTTGAGGCGCACAGCGTCGCCTGGCAGACCTCGACGGCGTTCTTTGCCGTGCTCGATCTGGTCGCCGCGGTCGGGCTCTGGCTCGCCGCGGCATGGGGCGCGGTGGTGTGGCTCACCTCGGTGGTCTCGATAGCGGCGGTAGAAGTGTTTTTTCCGCAAGTCTATGGCGGCAGCATCTTCGTCGTCTTCGTCGAGATGACGCTTCTCGGCATCTATCTTTTCCTGGCGATCGCTTCGGCGCGCGAACACCATTGACGGCAGTCAGGCTTTGGCCGCGCGCAGCGCCGCCCGGATGCGTTGCGGCGTAGCCGGAATTTCCTCGATCGCGACGCCAAACGGGGAGAGCGCATCGTTGACGGCATTGATGATGGCGGCCGGCGCGCCGATCGTGCCGCCTTCGCCCAAACCCTTGGCGCCGGTGACCGAAGACGCCGCCGGGGTTTCGATATGGTGCAATTCGATCGGCGGAATTTCGCAACTCGTCGGCGGCAGGTAATCGGCAAGGGTCGCGGTCTGGATATTGCCGAGCGTGTCGTAGACGATTTCCTCGAACAGCGCGTTGCCGATGCCCTGCGCGATGCCGCCGTGCACCTGACCGTCGGCAATCATCGGATTGATGATGCGGCCGGCATCCTCCACGGCCAAGAATTTTTCGAGTTTGACGCGCCCGGTCTCGACGTCGACTTCGAGGATCGCGACATGGCAGGAATTGGAGAACGTGCCGGGCGGATCGTAGAACGCGCTTTCGCTCAAGCCCGGCGTGATCTCGCCCTTGAAGCGATGCACCTCGTGATAGGCGGCGCGCGCCAGCGCCGCGATCGCGACCGCGCGATCGGTGCCCAAAACTCTGGCATTGCCGTCCTCCAGCACGATGTCATCGGCCGCGGCTTCCAGGACATGGCCGGCAATAGCGAGAAGCTTTTCGCGGATTTTTCGCGCCGCCAGCATGGTCGCGCCGCCGGAGATGACCAGCGACCGGCTGGCAAAGGTGCCCCAGCCATAGGGCGTGCGATCAGTGTCGCCGGCGATGACGCGCACGTTTTGCGGCGCGACGCCGACTTCGTCGGCAACCAGTTGCGCCAATGTCGTCTTCAGTCCCTGGCCATGCGGGCTCGCACCGATACGCGCTTCGACAAGACCGGACGGGTCCATCACCACTTCGACGGTCTCCCATCCCGGCGTGATGTCCATGCCGCGCGCGGCAAAGGCCAGACTGCCATAGCCGGTGCGTTCGGAAAACGTCGCAAAGCCGATGCCCAAATAGCGGCCGCCTGAACGCGCCTCGCGCTGGCGGACACGAAATGATTCAAGGCCAACACTCGCGGCCGCTTTTTCCAGCGTCTCGATATAGCTGCCCTCGTCGAACACGAGCCCAGTCGCCGATGTATAGGGAAATTTCTTGATCAGATTGCGCCGGCGGATTTCGACCGGGCTTAGGGCGAAAGCCGCCGCGGCTTTGTCCATCAGCCGCTCGATGGCAAACGTGATGACCGGACGCGACACGCCGCGATAGGGCGCCATGGTGCAGGTATGCGTGGCAACGCCGCGCGCGCGGCACGCATAGGCGCGGAAGTCGTAAGGCCCCGGCAATTCGGCCATCGCCATCAGCGGCTCGACGCCGCAGGTCGTCGGGAAACACGAATAGGCGCCGATATTGGCGATCACGTCGCCCGTGAGCGCGACCAATTTGCCGCCGGCGTCGAATGCGCCTTCGAGCTCGATATGCTGGTCGCGGCTGTGAAACGAAGCGATGAGATTTTCGCGGCGGTCTTCGCTCCAGGCGACGCTGTCGCGCAATTTGCGCGCCAGCCAGACCAGCACGACGTATTCCGCGGGCAGCGACATTTTCTGCCCAAAGCCGCCGCCGACGTCGGGGGCCACCACGCGCAGATCGGATTCGGCAAAGCCGAGCAGATCGGCAATCGCCGTGCGCAGCAGATGCGGCATCTGCGTGGCGCAGGTCAGCGTGGTGCGCCCGGAGGCCGGATCGAAGGCGGCATGCGCGGCACGCGCTTCGAGCGGGGTCGCATTCTGACGGCGCGAGCGCGCCTTGACGCGGATGTGCCGGGAAGCATCGGCGAAAGCGGTGTCGAAATCGGCGGTCCTGGTGCGGCCTTCGACCACCACATTGGGCGTGTCGTGGACGGCCGGCGCGTCCGGCGAGAGCGCGTCGGTCGCATCGACGACGGCGGGCAACTCGGCAATCTCGACCTCGATCTGGTCCGCCAGATCCTCGGCTTCGGCGCCGGTCGCGGCGAAAACTGCGGCAATCGGCTCGCCGACAAAACGCACGGCGGTCTTTGCCAGTACCGGCTGCTCGATCGGCTGATAATTGAACTTGTGCAGCATCGGGCGGATTGGCGTCACGCCGTCGAGGTCGGAAGCGCGGATGATTTTCGCACCGTCCGGCGCAGTCACGCGCACGATGCGGCCCGAGGCGACGGAGCTACGGACGAAGCGCAGGTAATGCGAAGCAGCAAGATCGGCGGTGAAGCGGCCGCGCCCGGTCACCAGCGCGGGGTCTTCGAGGCGGCGTATTGCGCGGCCGACCCACTTCATTCCCGAGCCGGCGGTGGCGGGTTTCATGGTCATGAGTGTAGCCCGGATGGAGCGAAGCGACATCCGGGATTGAGATTACGGCTTATTTTGCTCCCGGGTTTCGCTGCCGCTCAACCCAGGCTACGACTAGAAGCGCGGCGGCGCGCCCGCATAGGCCTGGGCGATGATGTTCAAAACGTCGGCGCTGGCGACCGGCTTTGGGTGAGTGATCTTCGCGGCGGCGACGACCTCGACGGCTTTGCCGATATCCTCCTCGCGCATGCCGAGGTCCTTAAAACCGGTCGGCAGCCCGATGCGGACGTTGAGATCGTAAAGCCCGCGCGCCGCATCGCCTGAGCCGAGCGCGCGCTTGATGCGCTCCATCGCCTCGGGGACGGCGGACGCATTGAAGCCGACCGCGTAAGGCGTCGCGATGGCATGCGTCGTGGCGTGATCGAGATTGAACCATTGCCGCACGCGCTGCGCCACGGCGTGTTCGAGCCCGATCTTGGCGCGGAAATTCGCCGCGAGCCAGGCGCCGTAGAGCACATCCGTCCGCGCCGCGAGATCGCGCGGATTTTGCACGACGCGCGGCAGGCCCGATCCAAGGAGGCGAACCGCTTCCTCGGCCATGGTTTGCACGACCGGATTGGTGTCGACGCCGTAGAGGCTTTCGACCGCATGCGCCATGGCGTTCATGCCGCTCGCGGCCGACACGCGTGGCGGCAGATCGAGCGTCAGTTCGGGATCGTAGATGGCGGTCGCGGGCAATGCCGCGGGATCGTGTTCTTTCACGACGCGCTGCTCGGCAACGCCGATATACCAGCGCGGCGCCATTTCCGAGCCGGAATAGGTGGTGACGACGGCGATGTAAGGCAGCCGTGTCGTTCCCGCGGCGGCCTTGGCAAGCCCGATCGGTGAGCCGCCACCGACCACGACAAAACCATCGGCGTTGTGATGCTTGATGTCGGCGAGGATGCGCTCGAACGCGTCCTTCGGCATGTTCTGGCCGGCGGCGTCGCAGAAGCCGACAATGCGGTCGGCGATCGGGACAGTAACGCGCTTGGCGAAATCGGCGCGCGTTTTGGAGCACAGCACGAGGAGCCGCGACATCTTGTGGCGATCGGCTTCCGCGCGCAGCGCCGTAACGGCGCCGGCGCCGAACACGACGCGCACCGGGTCGGAGTGATAGGTGAAACGGTTCATGCTACCTCCTTCCTCATCCTGAGGTGCGCGCCAAAGGCGCGCCTCGAAGGATGCGGCCGAGGCGCCCCGGCTCTCGCCCTTCGAGGGCCGCTTCGCGGCCACCTCAGGGTGAGGGTGAACTGCTTTGTCCCCATCACGCAATTCTATCAGGTATGTCTCGCACTTCTTTGGCTTTGGCGGTAGAGGCGGCGAGCAAAAAGCCGAGATCGGTGCCGGTCGAGACGTAGCGCGCGCCCATGCGCACGAATTGCGCGGTAAGCTCCGGCTTTGACGCTAGCCCGCCGACGCCGACATGCTTGCCGTGCTTGCGGCAGGCAGCGATGGTTTTGGCATAGGCGTCGCGCAGCCGCGCATGCTCGAATTGGCCGGTGAGCCCGCAGTCGGCGAGAAAATCATTCGATCCGATCATCACCATGTCGACGCCCTCGACGGCGGCAATTTCGTCGGCCTTGGCGACCGCTTCCTTGCTCTCGAATTGCACCATCAGCATGGTTGCGGCGTTGAGCGCGGCATCGGCCTCGGCGGCGGGAAACGACCGGTACTGCAGGTGGGGCAGGGGACCGGCGGCGGAGCGATCACCGAGCGGCGGAAATTTTGCCGCCCGCACGTAGTCTCGCGCCTCGCCGGCCGAGCGGACATGCGGCGCGATGATGCCGAGCGCGCCGGCGTCGAGCACGCGGGACACGTCGGTGATACCCGGGACGCGCACGAATGGAGTGATACCGGCCTCCAGCGCCGCCATGCAGATCTGGCCGGTGGTTTCGAGCGAGAAACTCGCATGCTCCATGTCGACATAGAGGCTGTCGAAGCCGGCGGTCTTGGCAATGCGCACGATCTCGATGCCGCGCGTGAGCCGCACCGTGATCGAGGCTATGACCTCGCCGCGCGCGAGCTTTTCCTTGACGTGATTGCGGAGAACGTCGCCGATTTTGCCGCCTGACTTATCAACTGACATGGGTCATTCCGCGCGCTATGCTGAAGGAAAGGGAGAAACGACCGTGAATTACTCGACCGACTTTAAATCAATCCGCAACGAGGTGTCCGCGCAAGAGTGGCAGACGCGGACCGAGCTCGCCGCCTGCTATCGGCTGGTCGACGCCTACGATATGACCGATCTGATCTACAACCATATCACGGCGCGCATCCCCGGCACCGAGCACCTGCTCATCAATCTCTACGGGCTCCTGTACAAGGAGATCACCGCGTCGAGCCTGGTCAAGATCGACGTCGAGGGCAACATCATTGCCAAGCCCGACACCGATTACAGCCTCAACGTCTCCGGCTACGTGATCCACGGCGCCATCCACAAAGCGCGGCCGGATGTCTCCTGCATTTTGCATACGCATACGCGGGCCGGCATGGCGGTCGCGGCGATGAAATGCGGGCTTCTGCCGCTGTCGCAGACCTCGATCCGTTTCGTCAGCCATATCGGCTACCACGACTACGAGGGGCCGGCGATCGATACCGACGAGCGCGAGCGCATCGTCACCGACCTTGGCCCGCACGACGCTTTGGTCATGCGCAATCACGGACTGCTCACCTGCGGCCCGACCATCCAGCAGGCCTTCAATACGATGTATCAGCTCGAAATGTCGTGCCGCTCGCAGGTCGACGCCATGGCGGCGCGCGCCGAACTGACGATGCCGGGCGAGAACGTGCTCGCGCACACCGCGCATCTCTATCAGCCGGGTACGCGGCGGCCCTACGGCGTCTTGGAATGGCCGGCGATGCTGCGGCTTCTTGCGGCTGAAGAGAAAACGTCAGGCTATCCGCCGTATTGGCACTAGCGCGTACATAGAACGCTTTGATCAGTCACTGCCGGCTAATGTTCACGAGACGGAAGGCACCTTGATCGAACCTGCCGCCGCTTTCGTAAATGTCTCGCCGAGATCCTTTGCTTGCTCCGTGAACGAGGTCATTTGCGTATGCATGAATTCCGTTTGAATTTGAATGACCTCTGGTAAATCTTTCGCTCGGCTCAGTCTGTGGACGCAATCAAGGGTGGCGGCGATGTTCTTCTCGCTGTAGCCCTTCCACTTTTCAAGCAAATCCGTTTTTCCTAACGGAGTGGCTGACATCGTCGTTTGCAGCCAGCTGAAATAGTTCTCCATCATCCCCTTGGCTTGCTCCATTGTCTGCTCGGCGGCCTGCTCCGCTTTTGCGTTCCATTCTTGAATCGGCTTTTGGTCTTTTGCCATGGTGGCCTCCCGACTATTGGCTGAACTGAAACGAGGTTTTCTTATCAACTCGGTCTATTCATTATAAGCTAACAAGGCGCGGCCGATACATTGATCTGTATCAAGCATTTCCGCGCCCATTGCCAATCCTTCTGGGCACTCCCTCCCGGATCGAGCTCTTTAGCGCGTCATGCTAGGGCTGCCATCGCGTAATTGGAACGGTGCTGATTGCGTTCGCCGGCGAACCGTTGATTATCTTCGTACTGATAGCGAGGTAGATGAGTGTGTTGTGCGGTTTATCCAGCACCCGATAAATCCGGGTTGTCTTGAAAAAGATGCTCGTTTTCTGACTGAACACCTCTTCCTGGTCACTTAGCTTAGATAAGTCGGCGTCGATCGGACCGATTTGTCTGCACGCGATCGAAAAATTGGATGGGTCTTCGTTTAACCCCAATGGCTGACCCCATCCGCCTTTTCTGGCCTGCGAAATGTGACACACCACCCCAGATACTTCCGGGTCTTCAAAGACGCTGACACACACTTTGTCGTTGGGAGACAGTGCATTGAACGTCGTGCTCACGCAGTCCAAATCTGTGGCGTGTGCACAATGAATAGAGAGGACGGCCAGTACGGCCACAAGAAAAAGCCGCGTCATTTGGAAGTCTCCACATCGACGGATGATCCGCTCGGACTGAATCTACCTGGATGTCACCGTAGTGTTGCACACGGGGGACATGATTGTCGTATTCGCTCGCTGCAACCCCGCCGGATCGATACTACAAACTACAAAAGCTATCGTCACGATGGTAGTTGCGGGCATTTGACGCCGAGACAGTGTCGAGGATGACAAGTTGATTACGGTTCCCGAACTGGCGTCGGAGGCTTTGGGGTCTTTCCTGGCCGAGCACATGAGCCGCAGGTTTAGCTCGACGGAACCGCGACTCACGCAACTCGTGCCGTCGATCGCCCGGTTGGCCATCGAGCATCGGCAACAGCGACGCGCTCTATCACAACGTCGAACATACGCTGCTCGTCACGCTGGTCGGTTACGACATCGTGAAGGGGCGCGCGTTGCTCACGTCGACCGATGCCGGCGATTTCGCGCACGTTATCGTGGCTTGCCTGTTGCACGATATCGGCTATGTGCGCGGCATCCTCGACGGCGACGGGATCGACGGCTACACGGTTGACGCCAAAGGCAACAAAGCCAAGCTTCCGCGCGGCTCGTCGGACGCCGCGCTGCTGTTTCATCACGTCGATCGATCGAAGCTGTTCGTGATGGATCGCATTGCCAAGATGGAGATGCTCGATGCCGCACGGATCGCCCGCGCCATCGAATTCACGCGATTCCCATCGGCGCACGAGCCGGACGATAAAGACAATGAGGAGGGTTTGTTGGTAAGGGCTGCCGATCTCATCGGGCAGCTTGGCGATCCACATTACCTGCGCAAGGCCAATGCGCTCTATATTGAGTTCGAAGAGGTCGGGATGAACCGGCAGCTCGGCTATACGTCGCCCGCCGATCTCACGGACCTCTATCCGCAGTTTTATTGGAATAGCGTCTCAAAACATATTCAGACCGCCATCCGCTATCTCAACGTCACTTCGAGCGGACGGCAATGGATCTCCAGCCTTTACAGCAATATTTTTCGCGCCGAGCGCGAGGTCAGTCTATCGGGGCCGCAGCGCTAGTCGAGGGCGAGGTTGTCCGTCTGTACTGACAGTATATGTCTCGGGCGGGCTTAACGCGGGCTGGCCGGCGGCACGGTTATTTTTGGCCGCGCGGGAAGTTTGGCGAGGATGCCGTCCACGCGCTCGATGACTGCGGCGGCGGTCACGTCCTTCATGCAAGCGTGGCCGTGCATGCAGCGGCGCAGTTCGCGCAGGTAACACGGCGAGCAGGGCAGGTCCGCGCGCAACACCGCGCCGTCGCGGTGGTAGGGACCGGCCCAGACCGGATCGGTCGGCCCGAAAATGCTGACGACCGGACGATCGAGCGCAGTGGCAAGATGCATCGGTCCGGAATCGTTGGTGACGCAGACGCTTGAGCGGCGGATGAGGGCTGCAAGCTCGCTGATCGTGGTTTCGCCGGCGAGATTGACGGCGCCCGGCGCCAGCCCCGCCACCTCCTCGCAGATCGCGCGCTCGCTGTCCGAGCCGACGAGCGTCACCGCGCAGCCTTTCTTCAGGACGTCGCGCGCCACTTCCGCAAAGGCGTCGCTGCGCCATTGCTTGGTTTCCCAGTTCGTCGCCGGCGCGATAACGATGAGCTTTGACTTCGCCGCGTCATAATAGTCCAGCAACGCATCGATGCGGGTTGACGCCTCCTGCGGCAACGGGAATGAAAAGTCCGGCGCGTCGGCGTCGAGGCCGAGCAGTGGCCCGACGCCGAGGTAACGCTCGACCGGATGCATATCGAGCGCCGGCACCGCGATATGATGGGTGTACGCGAGCCAGCTTGCCTCGCGCGCGCCCTGCCAGGCGTGCTTGCGGGCTTCATCCGGAATTTTCCGCGGCGAGGTCTTCCACAGATCCGCGCGCGGCTTGTCGAAACCGATCCGCACCGGGGCGCCGGAGGCAAAGGCGAACACGGCGCTGCGCATTTGACCCTGCAGATCGAGCACCAGATCGTATTGCGCGGCGCGCAGCGTGGCGATGAGCCGCACCGCGCCGACGAAGGGCGTCAGCCGCCACGGCGCGGTCTTTTCGCCGCGGGAAAATTCGATCGTCTCGGTGATGGTCGGATTGTAGCGCAGCAACTCGTCGACCGGCGGCGCCACCAGCCAATCAATGCGCGCCTTGGGATAACGCCGGCGCAGCTTGTTGAGCACGGGGATCGTCTGCACGACGTCGCCCATCGCCGACAACTTGATCAGCAGAATGTTCTTAAAATCGCGGCTATGGAGGTCTGCAGGTTGCACCGGCAATCCGTTCCAGAGTTTTTTCAGCGGTCGCGCGCCTCATTGATCGCGCGCCAGACGCGTTCTGGCGTCGCCGGCATTTCCACGTGGCGCACGCCGAACTCCCACAACGCATCGACGATGGCATTGACGATGACGGCGAGCGCCGGCACCGTGCCGCCTTCGCCCGCCGGCCGGATGCCGAGCGGATGCGTCGACGACGGCACTTCGCTCAGCTCGGTCAAATAGAATGGCACATCGGAGGCGCGCGGCATGGCGTAATCCATGAACGAGCCCGTCAGCAATTGTCCGCTCTCGGGATCGTAGTGCGCGCGCTCGAGCAGCGCCTGTCCGACGCCTTGCGCGATGCCGCCATGGACCTGGCCATGGATGATCATAGGATTGATGGCGCGGCCGACATCGTCGATCGCGGCATAACTGATCACCGTGACTTTTCCGGTGTCGGGATCGACTTCGACTTCGCAGACATGCGAGCCGTAGGGAAAGCTCGCCTCCAGCACGGTCTCGTCGCAGGCGGCGTACAACGGCCCGCGCAAATCCTCCGGCAGATCGGCGCGCTCGGCGGCGGCGCGCGCCACCTCAAACAGACCGACCGCGTGATTGGTGCCTTTCACGGCAAAGCGGCCGTTTTTGAATTCGATATCGGCGGCGGCGGTCTCCAACAAATGCTCGGCGATGCGCATGCCCTTCTCGATGATGCCGTCGGACGACTTTTTGATGACGATCGAGCCGATCCGCATGCCGCGGCCGGAATGGGCGCCGCCGCCGACGGACACGCGATCGGTATCGCCGGCGACAAAGCGCACAGCTTCGATCGGCACGCCGAGCCATTCGGTGACAAGTTGGGCAAAGCTCGTCTCGTGGCCCTGGCCCTGCGAGACGATGCCGATGACGAGCTCGACAAAACCTTCGGGACTGACCGTGATCTCGGCTTTCTCGCGCGGCACGCCGGTCGAAATGTCGACGTAATTGCCGACCCCGATGCCGCGGTATTTACCGCGCTTTCGCGCTTCGGCGCGGCGCTTTTTAAAACCCGCCCAGTCGCTGAGTTTGAGCGCCATATCCATGCCGCCGATATAGTCGCCGTTGTCGTATTCGAGGCCGAACGGGTTTTTGTAGGGCAATTCCTTTTCGGTCACGAGGTTCTTGCGGCGGATGGCGACGCGGTCGAGGCCGAGGTCTCGAGCGGCGAGATCGATCAGCCGCTCCATGACAAAAATCACTTCCGGCCGGCCGGCGCTGCGATAGGGCCGCGTCGGCGAAGTATTGGACAGCGTGGCGCGGGCGCGAAAATGCGCCGCCGGCATGCGATAGATGCTCGACATCATCTGCACGCCCTTCTGCACCATAGCGAAATTGGTGGTGTGGGCGCCGAGATTGCCGAGGTTTGAGCCGCGCATCGCCAGGAACCGGCCTTTGTCGTCGAGCGCAAGCTCGGCTTCGACGGCAAGATCGCGCGCCTGGTAGTCGCTGAGAAACGATTCGGAACGCTCGATGATCCATTTCACCGGTTTGCCGAGTTTGCGCGCCGCCCAGGCGACCAGCGCGAATTCGGCATAGATCATGCCGCGGGTGCCGAAATTGCCGCCGACGTCCTGCATCAGGACGCGGACGTTTTCTGGCGGCACGCCGAGCATGGTGGCGAGATCGGTCTTCAGCCGCACCGCGCCGCCGTTGCCGGCATAGACGGTAAAGCGCCCGGTCGCGGCGTCGAACTGCGCGAGCGCCGCGCGCGGCTCCATCGGCACGCCGGTGACGCGCTGCACCCAGGTCTCAAAGCGCGTCACATGCGCCGCGCGCGCGAACGCAGCCTCGGTCGCCGCGGCATCGCCAAGCTCGGCATCGAAGCAGACATTGGACGCCCGGTCGTGAACCTGCGGCGCATCCTGCCGCGCCGCCGCGACGGTCTCGACCACCGCGGGCAAAACCTCGTAATCGATCTCGACCTGTTCGGCCGCATCCTTGGCCGCGTTCACCGTCTCGGCGACAACCATGGCGACCGCCTCGCCGACAAACCGCGCTTTGTCGGCCGGCAGCGGATAATGCGCCGCTTCGTAGGGCGGCTCGCCGCCGGCATTGCGGAGTTTTATCTCTGCCGGATGCGGCGACCACGGCTTGTGCGGAATGGGCTTTAGCCCAGCCGCAAGCACGTCGGCGCCGGTGAAGACCGCAAGCACGCCGGGCATGGCCGCAGCCTTTTCGGTCGCGATCGCGCGAATGCGCGCATGGGCATGCGGCGAGCGCACCATGACGGCAAAAATCTGACCCGGCAGGTTCTCGTCGGCGGTGTAGCGGCCGCCGCCGCGCACCAGCCGCAAATCCTCGCGCCGGCGCACCGGCTGGCCGATGCCGGAGCCGCCGGCAGTGGCATGGTCACTACCATGGGCACCGGAATTGTGGGCGGATTGATCCATCGCTGCTCCGGCGGCGATGTTAGTGGAGGCGTCCACCGCGCGCCACCCATGCGTTGCGGCTGACAATATTCGCCCGCAGATGTAGACAGGGAGGCGGGGAGGATTGGGCGAAATCATGTCGGGCCAGCTCGGCAAACCCATGCTGCGCAAGGAAGACCCCGCGCTGTTGTCGGGCCGCGGCCGCTATGCCGACGATCTGCCGATTCCGGTCGGCACGCTGCACGCCCATGTCGTGCGTTCGCCGCATGCGCATGCCGGGATCGGGCGCATCGATACCGCGCAAGCGCTGGCGCATCCCGGCGTGTGGGCCGTCGTCACCGGCGAGGATGTACGAAAACTCTCCGACCCGTTTCTGGCCGCCATCAAGACGCCGGTGCAGCAATGGTCGCTCGCGGTCGAGCGCGTGCGCTATGTCGGCGAGCCGGTTGCGCTCGTCGTCGCTGAGAGCCGCTATATCGCCGAGGACGCCGCCGAGCTGGTCGCGATCGACTATGCGCCGTTGCCGGCGGTGATCGATCCGCAGGCCGCGTGCGAAAAATCGGCGCCGCTTCTGCACCCCGAAGCCAAGACCAACGAAATTTCGGTACGCGATTTTTCCTACGGCGATCCAAAGGCGGCGTTCGCGCGGGCCGATCGCCGCGTCGCCATGACGGTGCCGTTCCATCGTCTCTCGTTTACGCCGATCGAATGTTACGTCGTGGTCGCCCAGCATAATCCGGCGCGGGGCAGTTACGACGTGCTGGCGAATTTCCAGGGCCCGTTTTCCATTCATCCGGTGATGGCGCGCGCGCTGCGCGTGCCCGGCCCGAAATTACGCCTGCGCATCCCGCCGGATTCCGGCGGCAGCTTTGGCATAAAACTTTCGGTGTTTCCCTATGTCGTGCTCACCGCGCTGGCGGCCAAAATCACCGGCCGGCCGGTCAAATGGGTCGAGGACCGCATCGAGCATCTGGTGGCGGCAAGCTCCGGACCGAACCGGGTGACGGAAATCGAGGCGGCGGTCACCAAGGAAGGCCGCATCCTCGCGCTCAAACTCGACCAGCTCGAAGATTACGGTGCGTTCCTGCGCGCGCCGATGCCGGGACCGCTTTATCGCATGCATGGCGCGGTGACCGGCGCCTACGACATCGAACATGTCGAAGTGACCAACCGGGTCGTGCTGACCAACAAAATGCCGGCAAGCCTGATCCGCGGTTTCGGCGGGCCGCAGCTTTATCTGGCGCTGGAGCGGTTGATGGCGCGTATTGCCGTCGAACTTAAACTCGATCCGCTCGACGTCATCCGGCGCAATCTCATTCCTGCGGATAAATTCCCGTATCGCGCCGCGGCCGGCGCGCTTTACGATTCCGGCGACTATCAGCACGCCGTGGCAAAGACCATTGGCGACGGCCGGCTTGCCGACCTGAAACGGCGGCGCGATGCGGCGCGCGCGGCGGGGCGCAAATACGGCATCGGCTTTGCCGTCGTCGTCGAGCCGGCGATGTCGAACATGGGTTATCTCTCGACCTTGCTGACGCCGGCGGCGCGCGACAAAGCCGGACCGAAAAACGGCGCGGTGTCGATGGCGACGGTCAACATCGATCCGCTTGGCGCCATCACGGTGACGGCCGACGTGACGGTGCAGGGCCAGAGCGCCGAGACGGTGCTGGCGCAGATCGTCGCCGACGAGCTCGGACTCAAGCCCGACGACGTCGAAGTCGTCCTGGAAATGGACACTGCGAAAGACCAATGGTCGATCGCTGCCGGCACCTATTCGAGCCGTTTTGCCTCGGGCACCGCGGTCGCCGCGCATCTCGCCGCGGTGCAGATGCGCGACAAGCTCAAAGCCATCGGCGCCAAGCAGCTCAATGTGCTGCCCGAGGACGTCGAGCTTGCGGAAGGGAAAATCCGCAGCCGCTCGAACCCGGACAATGCGCTCCCCTTCGGCCGCGTCGCCGGCACCTCGCATTGGTCGCCGGTTATGCTGCCGGAGGAGATGGCGCCGGCCTTGAGCGAAACCGGGATTTGGTCGCCGCCGGAACTCGAGCCGCCGGCGAGCGACGACCGCATCAACACCTCGCTGACCTACGGCTTCATCTTCGACATGTGCGGCGTCGAGATCGATCCCGTCACCTATCAGGTTCGCGTCGACCGCTATGTGACCATGCACGACGCCGGGCGCATCATGAATCCGATGATCGCCGAGGGCCAGATCCGCGGCGCCTTTGCGCAGGGCGTCGCGGCGGCGCTCTACGAGGAATTCATTTACAACGAAGAGGGCGCGTTCCTCTCCGGCACTTTCGCCGACTATCTCGTACCGACGGTGAGCGAAATCCCCGAGGTCGAGATCCTGCATTATGAATCGCCGTCGCCGCTCACTCCGCTCGGCGCCAAGGGGCTCGCCGAGGGCAATTGCATGAGTACGCCCGCCTGCATCGCCAATGCGATTGCGGATGCACTCGGCGTCAAAGACGTTGAGCTTCCGGCGACGCCGCGGCGCATCCACGCGCTGATGAAAGACAGCAAATGAAGCCGCGGCCTTTCGATTACGCGCGGCCGGATACGGCCGAGGAGGCGATTGGGCTGCTCGCCGAATATGGCGACGACGCACGGATTCTTGCCGGCGGCCAGTCGCTGGTGCCAATGCTCAATCTGCGGCTGATCGATGCGGCGGTGCTGATCGATATTTCCCGCGTTGGTGAGCTCGATGTCATCGCCGATCTTGGCGACAAGATCGAGATCGGCGCCGCGGTCACGCAAAACACGTTGATGGCGTGGCCGAAGCTCGGCGAAAAACTTCCGCTGGTGGCGGCGGCGCTGCCTTTCGTCGGGCATTTTCAGACCCGCAACAAAGGTACCGTGTGCGGCTCGATCGCGCATGCCGACCCGAGTTCGGAACTGCCGCTTGCACTCGCCGTGCTTGGGGGCGAAGTTTTGCTGCGCTCGCGGCGCGGCGTCCGCGTGCTGGCGGCGGGCGAATTCCAAAAAGACATGCTGACCACCGCGTGTATGCCGGATGAACTCATCACGGCGGTGCGGTTCCCAGTCACCTCGCGCGGCGTTGCTTTCCGCGAAGTGGCGCGCCGCCACGGCGATTTTGCCATCGTCGCGCTCGCGGCGGCGATTGACGGGGAGGGCGCGGTGCGGCTTGGCGTCGGCGGCATGGCGGGTCGCCCAATGGTACGCCGGATCGACGGCGGCGTAGCTGATGCGATCGCCAAATGGGCGGACGAGCTTGAAGGCTACGAGGATTTGCACGCCTCGGCGGCGCTGCGGCGCGACCTTTTTCGCAATCTTGCTCCCATCGTGTTCGAGGAGGCCAAAAAATGCGCCGCCTGAAACGCGACGAGCGGGTGCGGATCGCGCTGACGCTCAACGGCAAAAAGCTTGCCGCCGACGCCGAGCCGCGCACGCTCCTTTGCGACTTCCTGCGCCACGGCCTGGGCGCGACCGGCACCCATGTCGGCTGCGAACACGGCGTCTGCGGCTCGTGCACCGTGCTGATCGACGGCGTCGCCGTGCGCTCCTGCCTGACGCTTGCGGTCCAGGCCGAAGGCCGCGACTTGCGGACCGTGGAGTCGCTTGCCGCAGCGGACGGCAAGCTCAATCCGCTGCAATCGGCCTTCCGCAATAATCACGCCTTGCAATGCGGTTTCTGCACGCCGGGCATCCTGATGTCGTTCACCGATTATCTGGCCCGCAACCCGCACCCCTCGCTCGACGAAATCCGCGAGGTTTTGAGCGGTCATCTATGCCGCTGCACCGGCTACGCCGGCATCGTCAAGGCGGTGGAGGAAGTTTCATCCGCCCCCGCGAAAGCGGGGGAGGGGGACCGCCCAAGGGGCGGTGGAGGGGACGTCTGACTCGCCGCTTTGTTGCCGCCGCAAGGCAATCGCAGCCGATACCGCCGCCATCGCCTTGATAAGCCTGTGGAGCCTCGCCGCCCGCGCCCCTTCCACCGCGCAAGTGCCATAGCCGACGTTTTGCGTCGGCGTTCTTAGAGTGAAGTACGGCGGCCGAAGGCCGCCTGTGCCCCCCTCCCGCTATCGCGGGGCAGGATGAATCGACGCTTGGCGCGGGTCTTGCTATGAAAGTCCAATAGCAATCCGGCCGGCCGGGCACCGAACGGGGCAGTCCATGGCAGACATTATCGACAAGCTCGAAGAACGCCGCGCCAGCGCGCGCGGCGGCGGCGGCGAGGTGCGCATCGAGGCGCAGCACAAGCGCGGCAAGCTCACCGCGCGCGAGCGCGTCGAGCTTTTGATGGACCGCGGCTCGTTCCAGGAAATCGACATGTTCGTCGAGCACCGCTCGACCGATTTCGGCATGGAGAAGTCGCACATCGCCGGCGACGGCGTCGTCACCGGCTTCGGCACCGTCAACGGCCGCACCGTATTCGCCTTCGCCAAGGACTTTACCGTGTTCGGCGGCTCGTTGTCGGAGGCGCATGCGCAGAAGATCATAAAAATTCAGGACCTGGCGATGCGCGCCCGCGCGCCGATCATCGGCCTGTTCGACGCCGGCGGCGCCCGCATCCAGGAAGGCGTCGCCGCACTCGGCGGCTACGGCGAGGTGTTCAAGCGCAACGTGCTTTCGTCGGGCGTCATTCCGCAGATTTCGGTGATCATGGGCCCGTGCGCCGGCGGCGACGTCTATTCGCCGGCGATGACCGATTTCATCTTCATGGTGCGCGACACGAGCTACATGTTCGTCACCGGGCCCGACGTGGTCAAAACGGTGACCAACGAGATCGTCACCGCCGAAGAGCTCGGCGGCGCCTCCGTGCACGCGACCAAATCTTCGATCGCCGACGGCGCTTACGACAACGACCTCGAAACGCTGTTGCAGATGCGCCGCCTGCTCGATTTCCTGCCGGCGAGCTGTTCGTCCGGCGTGCCGGAATGGCCGTCGTTCGACAGCGCCGAGCGCATGGAGGATTCTCTCGACACGCTGGTGCCGGACAATCCGAACAAGCCTTACGACATCAAGGAACTGATCCTCAAAACCGTCGACGAGGGCGATTTCTTCGAACTGTCGGAATCGTTCGCGCGCAACATCGTCATCGGCTTCGGCCGCATCGCCGGCCGCACCGTGGGTTTTGTCGCCAATCAGCCGATGGTTTTGGCCGGCGTGCTCGATAGCGACGCCAGCCGCAAGGCGGCGCGCTTCGTGCGCTTTTGCGACGCGTTTAACATTCCAATCGTCACCTTCGTCGACGTGCCGGGATTTTTGCCCGGCACCGCGCAGGAATATGGCGGCCTGATCAAGCACGGCGCGAAACTTCTGTTCGCCTATTCGCAGGCGAGCGTGCCGCTGGTCACGGTGATTACGCGGAAAGCGTTCGGCGGCGCTTACGACGTGATGGCGTCAAAACACATCGGCGGCGACGTCAATTACGCCTGGCCGACGGCGCAGATCGCGGTGATGGGCGCCAAGGGCGCGGTCGAGATCATCTTCCGCGCCGACATCGGCGATCCGGAAAAGATCGCCGCGCGCACCAAGGAATACGAGGAGCGCTTCCTCTCCCCCTTCATCGCCGCCGAGCGCGGCTATATCGACGACGTGATCATGCCGCATGCCACCCGCCCGCGCATTGCGCGCGCGCTGGCGATGCTTCGCGGCAAGACGGTGGAGATGCCGGGACGGAAGCATGATAATTTGCCGGTGTGAGCAATTTGCTCGCCATGCCTCCCCCTATCATCACTTGAATTTTAGAGAAAATTGCGCAACCTTTGGGTGCATTATGGCGATATTCGTGTCATTGCGCGGGGGAGGGTGCCCTGGGCCTCAAGCAGCGGTTGTTAATTGGATGCCTCGGAGCATTGGCTCCTATTCTGGTAAATCTCTGTGTCGTCGATTTGCAAACTGTCTTACCAAATCTGCTTCCGCTCGAAGCACTCTCCTACGTCGTTCGCCTTCTGGCGCTCTGCGGCTCAGCTTGCCTTGTCGTTTATCTGAATAGCGATGAAGCTCGACCGGCCAAGTTATTTCAACTGGGCGTTATGGCGCCGGCGATGCTCACTAGCATGTTGAACGGCGCGGCCGTTGCGAACAAGAATCCGAGCGTCGCCGTTTCTACCCCGGCGGCTCAGCATTCTTGGCTTTTAGTTTCTCCGGCAAATGCACAGTCAAGCAGCGCTCCACAAACTGCGGATGAGGTCTTAGATTGTACCAAGCCGAAGGATCCAACGGTTTCACAACAAATCTTGAAAGGCTTAGTCGGCATAACGCCCGGCAATCAATGGTTTGTCGTTGTGGGGCCGAATCCGACCGTTTCGGAAGCGGTAGCGGATGTTGATACGATTAGTCAGAAGTATCCTGGAAAATACCAACTAAAGATTTGCGGTCCGACGGGAGTGCCGAATGCTCCCTACCGCGTCGTCATTGGACAATACTTGACCTATGCGGACGCGACCAACCTCAAGAACAATGCAATCGCCGCCGGTTTGCCGCCTGACACATGGGTTTGGAATCCGTTCGCAACCACGCAATAAGGGCGTAAGGCGCGCATCGTGCGCGCTGGCTATGCTGCGGGGGGAAGATGCCGAGGCGCAAGCACGATAATTTGTCGGTATGAAGCACGAAGAAATCTCCGAATTGGCGAAAACTACTTGCTCCTGGTTGGCGTACAAAGGCCTAACCGGATTCGAAGAGCTTTTCATTGAAGCTATGCTTTCGTTGCCAATTGCAGAATTTTTGTCATCTAGAAAAGATTGGGTGCTTGAGCAGGAAGTTGATTATCGCGATTTCCTTGGTTCGGGAGCGATGCCAAGAATCTGGTGCGATTTTGCGGGGAGACGCCGATACGGCAAGCAAATCGATTTTTTACTTGAGACAAAAGTCCTAAAACGAGAGGCTAGAAAAGCGGCAAGAGATATCGCGGCTGACTTGGTCCGCCTTTCGCTCCCGATGGAAAAGCAGCTGACGCGAATATTTCTTCTCGCAGGTAATAGCGATCATTTTCCTAAGTCAGATGAAACATTTCTATTTTCGCGAATGTTTGGCTTAGAAAAACAAAAGGGTTGTAATCTGAAGCCGATGGATACGATGTCAATCCCGGGATTTAAAAACAAGTTTCCACACGTCGCCGAGGCGATTGAGATGGGCTTCGCTCCTAGTGCGATTTATGCGCTTTGTCGCGCAATTGAGGAGTTTCCAGGCCCGAAAAATACCAAGTATAAGGTGGTCGTTTGGACGGTAGCCCGCACAAAGTGAAGCGCATCAAAAGAAAATATTATAGCGCTACGCTACGGCTTGAGGTTGGAGACTTGAAACGTTGCCGGGATGCTAAAGGGCGAAGCGTCAATCTAACGGACATTTCATAGGTATCGATTTTGGCCATGCTGCGCGCACTGCTCTGGTCCTCATTCGTCGCGTTGACACCGACCGGCGCGGCGTCCGCCGATCTCATCAACGAAAACCTCCTCGTAGCGATCCCGCCCGGCTACAAGATCGATTTTAAGGATCGCGATCCCGACAGACTGATGAACGAGATGGTGCCGTCGGATCAAACCGTCGACGACTGGACCGAAATGGTGACGGTGCAGATATTCTATGGATTGAAAACGACGCCCGAGGAGTTCGAGGACAGGGTCGCCGACGGCTGGCTGAAGAGTTGCGACGGCGCGACGACCAATCCGATCGTAAGCGGCCCTGAGAATGGTTATCCGGCCGGCGTCTGGCTTTTGACTTGTCCGCGCAATCCGGCGACCGGCAAGCCGGAGGTCACTTATACGAAGGTGATGGAAGGCAATGACAGTCTCTATGTCGTGCAGAAGGCGTTCAAATTCGCGCCGTCGCGGGAGCAGATCACGCAGTGGATGAAATATCTCCGCTCGGTCGCAACCTGCGACTCGCGTCTTGCCGACGCCGCCTGTCCGCAGGCAAAAAACTAGAGCGAGCAAAACTGCGTCATCCGGGCTACAATGCCGCCAACAATTTTGCAAAGGGCAGGGAACATGCGAAATTTCATCATCGCGATTGCACTCGCACTCCTAGCCTCCTTCGCCCCCGCCCACGCCGACACATTTCCCTCCCGCACCATTACGCTCATCGTGCCGTATCCGCCGGGCGGATCGACCGATGTCACCGCGCGGATTGTTGCCGACAAGATGGGGGCGGCGCTCGGGCAAGCGGTCATCGTTGAGAATGTCGGCGGCGCCGGCGGCAGTCTTGGCGTCGGCCGCGTCGCGCGCGCCAATCCCGACGGCTACACCATCGACATCGGGCAGTGGGACACCCATGTCGGCAGCATCATCTATAATCTCAATTACGATCTGCAGACCGATTTTGCGCCGATCGGGCTGATGACCATCAATCCGCAGCTTCTGCTGGCGCGGAAGACGTTTCCCGCCGACGATCTCAAGGCGCTGGTCGCCTGGATGAAGGCGCATCCCGGCGACGCAAAGTTCGTCAACCAGAACGCCTCGGGACAGATCGGCGCGATTCTTTTGCAAAAACTCACCGATACGCAGGTGCTCTTGGTGCCCTATCGCGGCGCCGGCCCCGCGCTAACCGACCTGATCGCCGGCCAGGTCGATCTCGCGGTGTTCCAGGCGGCGGTGTCGATGCCGCAGATCCAGGCCGGCGCGCTCAAGGCGCTGGCCAATATGTCGCCAAAACGTTCGGCGGCGATCTCGGACATTCCGACCTCCGACGAAGCCGGCGTGCCCGGACTTTATATGTCAGGCTGGTTCGGCCTGTTCGCGCCCAAGGGCACGCCACCCGATGTCATCGCCAGGCTCAACGCCGCGATGGTGGCGGCACTGGCCGATCCGGCGGTGACGAAGCGGTTCGCCGATCTCGGCATCGACGTCGCTACACGTCAGCAGCAGACGCCGGAAGGCTTGGCCGCATTCCAGAAGGCCGAGATCGAGAAGTGGTGGCCGATCATCAAGGCCGCAGGCATTCGCGGCGAGTGAGAACGCAAGTCTAGTGTTGCTGCAAAAAAAGGTCGTGGCCGCGCTGCGTCCCTTGCGGGCCGTAGGAAATCCATTGCGCGCTTATGTTTTTGCCGTTCACGGTGCCCTGCCACACGGTTTTTGAGCCGCAATCCTGCCAGGGATTTTGCCATTGCACGGTGAACTCGACGTGGTCGCCGCTCGAATGCCTGGTGAGATAGAAGTGCCCGTGCTCGCAATTGATGCCGTGGCTCGGGTCGTTGTTGAGGTACCAGCCGGTAAAGTTTCCTTGCGGGTCCATGGTGAAGAGCCGGATCCCCGACACCATCGGGCTCAGCTTCCCCCAACAGGACGGCACCGGCAGGTTTTCGGCCCATGCGGCCGCACTCGCGGCGCCGAAAAACAACAACGCAATCGTCACGCGACGAACTACTAAGCGGTACATGGCCCAACCTCGTCACAGGCACTGGATACACTCAATAGTAGTATATTACAAACATGCAACTCAAGGAGATTTTGGCGGTTGGGCCACCGGGGCCGTGCGTTGCTGCCGCCGCCGCGCCATCCGGGTTAGGATCGCGCCAAGGGAGAGAACATCATGGCCAAGGCCTATTTCGTCGTCCGCGCGGTGGTCACCGAGGCGTTGCGCCAGAAATTCGACCATTGGTATTCGACCGACCACCTGCCGCGTGCGCTGGCCGACTTCAAGGCGGAGAAGGGCTGGCGGTTTTGGAGCACGGTGGATGCCAGCGTGCATTACGCCGTCTATCAATTTGCCGATCAGGCAAAACTCGACGCCGCGATGAAATCGCCGGAGTTCAAGGAATTGGTCGCCGACTTCGACCGCTCATTTCCGAGCGGCGTCACGCGCACGCGGGATTTATTGACGATAGCCGAGGAGCGGGCGGCGTAATTCTCCCTCTCCCCGCGTGCGGGGACAGGGTGGGGTGAGGGGGCCTATCCGCCGGGCGCAGAACTGCGGCGCTCAGAATCGCGGAGAGGCCCCCTCACTCTCGTTCGCTTCGCTCACTCGACCTCTCCCCGCGTGGCGGGGAGAGGTGACATTGTCACCGCCAGCCGCCGCCGCCGTTCACATAGACCGTATCCGCGGTCATGAACGGGCAGGCGTCCGAGCACATGAACAGGACAAGCTCGCCGATCTCCTCGGGCTCGCCAAAACGCTTCATCGGCACGTCTTCGAGAAAGCGCTGCACCAGTTCCGGCGAGGACCCCGCCGCGTCCTGGAACGGCGTCTTGATCGGTCCGGGCGAGATCGACAAAGCGCGGATGCCCTGGTTGGCGAATTCGCGCGCGACGCCGAGCGTCATCGACACCACGGCGCCCTTGGCCGCGGCGTAGTGGATCGACGAGCCGGGGCCGCCCCGCCGGTGTGCCATGCTCGCCATGTTGACAATGACGCCGAGCTTGTTCTTGAGCATATGCGGCAGCACCGCCTGCATGCCATAAAGCGTGCCATTGACGTTGAGCGCGAAGGTTTTTTCCATCAGCGCGTCGTCGATGTCGAGAAATTTTGAGCGCCGGATGGCGGCGCCCGCCGAATTGAACAGGAACTGCACGCTGCCGAAGGCGGCGACGGCGCGCGCCACCATGTCGTCGACTTGCTGGCGCGAGGTGACGTCGGCCTTGAGCGCCAGCGCCTGGCTGCCCGTGGCGTTGACTGCGTCGGCGGTGTCGCGGGCGCCTTTCTCGTTGACGTCGGCGCAGACCACGTTGGCGTGTTCGCGTGCAAATATCAGCGCCGTGGCGCGGCCGATGCCGCTTGCGGCGCCGGTAATGATGATGGTCTTGCCGGCGAAATAGTCCGGAGTTTTGGCCATGGCGGCTCCCCCCATTTGTTATCGCTCGATTGTGCCCGGCGCCGGCGACTGCGGCAATCGGGCATAACGATGGTGTCACAATTCACCCGCCGCCGGTGTCACAATCCGCATCGCCGCAGCGGTCGAGAAAAGTCATTCACCATCTGCCGGCTTGGGCGGCAACATGAATTCTTGTCAGCCAAAAACGTCGCGTGTGAAAATCCGACAAAAATAAATTGTCGCATTACAGTCATGAAGACAAACGCAGCGCACTTAACGCCATTTTATAAATTTCAGACTATCGAATTAATTCGATGGCCGGCTTGCCGATCGTCACACAAAAATGCCGGGACGTTCAAACAAGACATTTGACACGAATTATGATCGCGCCGCTTCGCAAGCTCAAGGTCGAATGTCCGCCGTTGCTGGCGGACAAGACCGTCATCGAACGGATGTGGCGGGGCTCGGTCGCGCCCGGGCGGAAACTACCGCAATACGAAGACGTCGTGCTCGGCAGCCTGGGCCGGCTCGGCGATCATCTTTTGCTGTTCGAGGGCGGCTCGCCGGCCGAGTTCAAGGTGCTGCGGGCGGGGCGGAAAATCCGCGACTGGCTCGGCTCCGATCTTCGCGACAAGCGGCTTGCCGATCTGCCGCGCGACTGCGCCATCGCGCTTTGCGAAGTGCTCACCCAAGCGATCGCCGCCAGCGCGCCGGTGCCCTACCGCATGCATCGGGTCGCCGACGGCATGGTCGAAACCTACGAAATGCTTGCTTTTCCAATGGCTTATCGCTGGGGCTCGGCGCTCACCGGCGTCTATGTTGGAGAAGCCGGCACCCGTTACAATCTGGTCGACACGATTTTCCGTTCGACCGACGAGGGCATCGTGGCGCTGGCCGTGATCCGCAACGCCGCCGGCGCTGTCGTCGACTTTCAGATTGTCGCCTCAAACCAGGGCGCAGCGGAATTGCTCGGCATCGGCGAAGAAGAATTGCAGTGGTGCCGGCTTTCCGAGCTGCCGCTCGGGTCGCCATCGCAGGGCATGCGAGACCGGCTCATCGCCAGCATCGGTTCGGGGCGGTTCGATCAGTTCGAATTCGCCTTCACGCGCGATGGCAACGCAGTCCATTTGAACGTCGGCATCGCGTCGGTCGGCGACCTGTTGTCGATGACGCTCACCGATATCGGCGATCTCAAAGAGCGCGAAGCGTCGTTCCGTCTGCTGTTCGACGGCAATCCGATGCCGATGTGGCTGTACGATCCGGGCGACTTGCGCATTTTGAGCGTCAACGATGCAGCGCTTGCCCATTACGGCTATAGCCGCGAGCAAATGCTGGGCATGACGCTGCCCGATCTTTGGCCGCACGATGAACGGGACGTGCATCGTGAAATCGCGAAATCGGTGCGGGACACCTACCAATCGGAGCGGACCTGGCGCCACATCAAGGCCGACGGCAGCGAAATCGAAGTCCTCACCTATGCCCGCCGGCTGGCGCTCGCGAACGAGCACACCGTGCTGGTCGCCGTGGTCGACGTCACCGAACGCAAGGCCGCCGAAGCCCGCATCGCCTATATGGCGCATCACGACGCTCTTACCGATCTGCCGAACCGCGTCCTGTTCCACGACCGGCTCAACGAGCTGCTCGGGCGGGTGCGGCGGCACGACGAGAGTCTTGCCGTCCATTGTCTCGATCTCGACCACTTCAAGGGCGTCAACGATACGCTCGGCCATCCGATCGGCGATGAGCTCCTCAAAACCGTGGCGCAGCGGCTCGGCAAGTGCCTGCGCGACACCGATATGGTGGCGCGTCTTGGCGGCGATGAATTCGCCGTGGTGCAGTTTCCCCTCGACAACCCTCACCAAGCGGGCGCGCTCGCCAATGCGCTGATCGACGTCGTCAGCAAGCCGTATGAAGTTCACGGCCACGAATTCGTGGTCAGCGCCTCGATCGGTATCGCGATTGCCCCGGGCGACGGCGACGCCGCCGACATGCTGTTGCGCAATGCCGACATGGCGCTCTATCGCGCCAAGGCCGAAGGCCGCGGCTCCGCGCATTTCTTCGAACCGGAAATGGACCGCCGCATTCAGGCGCGCCGCATGCTCGAGCTCGATCTGCGCAAAGCCTTCGCCAACGGCGAATTCGACCTGTTTTATCAGCCGCTGATCAACCTCAACGCCAATGCGGTCTGCGGCTTCGAGGCGCTGTTGCGCTGGCGGCACCCCGAGCGCGGCATGATAGGTCCAGCCGAATTCATCCCGCTTGCCGAGGAAATCGGACTGATCGTCCCGCTCGGCGAATGGGTGCTGCGCAAGGCTTGCACCGAAGCGATGTGCTGGCCGGCCGACCTCAAGGTCGCGGTCAATCTGTCGCCCGCGCAATTCCGCAGCCGCGGCGTGGTGAAGGCGGTGCTTACCGCACTCGCTTATTCGCGCCTGCCGGCCGATCGGCTGGAACTGGAAATCACCGAATCGGTTCTGCTCGGCGAAACCGAAGCCAATCTCGCCACGCTCCACCAGCTGCGCGGGATCGGCGTGAGCATCTCGATGGACGATTTCGGCACCGGCTATTCCAGCCTGAGCTATTTGCGGTGTTTCCCGTTCGACAAGATCAAGATCGATCGTTCGTTCGTCAAAGAGCTTTCCGAGCGGCCGGATTGCGTGGCGATTATTCGCGCCGTCGCGGGCCTGGGTATGAGTCTGGGCATTGCCACGACGGCGGAGGGCATTGAGACCACCGAGCAGCTTGAGCGCGTCCGCGCCGAAGGCTGCACCGAAGTCCAGGGCTACCTGTTCAGCCCGCCGCGGCCGGCCAGCGAGCTCGCCGCACTCATTGCCGCCGATCGGGCGAAAGTGGCCGCGGTCGCATAGCCTGACGCGTTTTTGCGGCCCTCCCGTGCGGGGAGCGAAGGCGCTAAAGTGCCGCCAGCAGAAAAATCGAGGAAATCATGCCGCCCCGCACTCCGATCGAGTATCGCGATGCTTCGCCAAAAGTCCGCGCCGTGTTCGACGACATCAAGCGCACGCGGCAGGTAGAGGATGTCAACAATTTCTGGAAATATCTGGCGCACGATCCGGCGACGCTTGAGCGTACCTGGGCGAGCATCAAGGAGATCATGGCGCCGGGCGCGCTCGACGTGCTGACCAAGGAAATGGTCTACCTCGCGGTCAGCGTCACCAATGGCTGTGCCTATTGTATCGCCAGCCACAGCGCCGGCGCGCGCAAGGCGGGAATGAGCGAGGCGATGTTCGGCGAGCTCATGGCCGTGGTCGGCATGGCCAACGAGACCAATCGTCTCGCCAATGGCTATCGCGTGCCGGTCGACCCCGCCTTCGAGTGAGGCCGGTTCGGCAGCTTCGCATCAAATGCGACTTAAATGCGCGAGCGCGGCTTAGGCCGCCCGCAATGGCCGTCTGCTAGGCGTTGCGGTTGAATTGGGTGTGAAGGGCCGCGCCTTATGTCCTCGGCTAAATCCGACGAGCGACGCCAATCGCAACGGCGTCTCATCAACCGCATGGCAAAAATCCAGCTTGCCACCGGCACGCTGCCGCGGGACTGCCTGATCACCGACCTTTCGACCGGCGGCGTCCGGTTGCATGTCGAGGGCTTTGAAGTTCCCGACGACTTCGTGTTGCTGTTGTCTGGCGACAATCTGGCCCAGGAGTGCAACTACGAGGTCGTGTGGCGGCTCGGCCACGAGATCGGCGCCCGCTTCGTCAGTCTGGTTCGCCGCGGCGCCGCCGCTGCGCGCGGCTAATCGTTCCCGCTGCACTGATGCAACGGCCCCGGGGTGAACCGGGGCCGTTCTTCGCTTGAGCGTTCCGAGTTAAGCCGCAATTTTTCTACTGCGTGCCGCCATGCGCCGCCGGCATATTCGGCGCTCGCATGATCGGCGGCGGCAGGACACTCGCCGGCGGCGGCGCCATATGGGTGGCGGCCGGCGGCGCTACGTCGTTGGACGCCGTATTGGTTCCGATGCCGCCCGGCTGATGTCCGATGCCGAAGGCGGCCGCCAGAATGACAGCCAGAAACACGGCGGCTGCGACCCAGCCCCAAGCCACATTGGCGGCGCTTCCGTCCATCCTGGCGCTGCTTGCGAACGGATCCTCGGGGTTGAGATGGCTGAAATCCTGGTTCCGATAATCGGACATGGTCGGATCGTCAGACATGGAAACTCTCCATCTATCGTTGGTCCTGCCCCTATAACGCGGTACGGGCTGCAGCCGTTCCGTTTCTCCGATCCGGAATACGGTCCCAGCCGGGCAGGCATGACAGTGGAACTTGCAAAGTTCCCCGGTTTCGCCTCGTTTCCTGTTAATTCGGTGGGGCCCGGTGGGGAGCGGTCGAGTGCGGCGAAGATTTTCTACTGCTTTGCAGCGCGCAGTTGCGATTGCCGCGGTGCTGTTTGCCGGTTTGTCGCTCGATCTGACCTTAGTCGCGCTGGCGCAAAGCCCATCGGCGCCGGAATTGTCGCCCGGCCCATCGCCCGCCGCATTACCCGGCACTTGGACCGTCAAGGCGCCGTTGCCGGCCGCACGCAGCGAGGTGGCAGCGGTCGCGCTTGACGGCAAGCTCCATGCGCTGGGCGGTGTCGCCAGCGGCACTAGCGGGCCGTATCACGACGCCTACGATCCGGCGACGGACACGTGGTCTTCCCGCGCCCCGCTGCCGGCAGCGCTCGACCAGCTCGGCGTCGCAGTCGCCGGCGGCAACATCTACGCGTTCGGCGGGGTTGCCGCTGGGGCACATTCGGACGTCAGCGCCGCGGCCTACGAATACGATGCCGCAACCGATACCTGGCGCGTACTGGCGCCGATGCGGGCGCCGCGCAGCGCGGTTGGCGCCGCCACGGTCGATGGCAAGATCCATGTCATCGGCGGCCGTAACCGCGACGGCAGCGTGGTGGGCACGCACGAAGTCTACGATGCGCTGTCGGGCAAATGGAGCGAGGCTGCGCCGCTGCCGGTGCCGCGCGAGCGCCTGGTCGTCATTGCCGTTGCCGGAAAGATTCACGCCATCGGCGGCAGTGTCGGCAGCGCCGCCGCGCGCACCGGGCTGCACGAAGTC
This sequence comes from uncultured Alphaproteobacteria bacterium, assembly GCA_963790975.1. GTDB lineage: Bacteria > Pseudomonadota > Alphaproteobacteria > Rhizobiales > Xanthobacteraceae > BOG-931. Next base: position 38,930 of record CAWBQV010000004.1, on the reverse strand, counting down.
TACGATCCGGCAACCGACAAGTGGACCTCCGCCGCGCCGTTGCCGACGCCGCGCGCTGATGCAGCGAGCGCGTATTATCACGGCATGATTTTGGTGCTCGGCGGCGAACTGCCGCCGGATCGCAGCTTCGCCGAGACCGAAGGTTTTGATCCGAAAACCGGCAAATGGACGACGCTGACGCCGATGCCGCACGGCCGTCACGGCTTTGGCGGCGCAACAATCGGCGACAATGCTTATTTCGCCGGCGGCGCGCTCGATCCGGGGACCGGCGGCACGACGGATCAGTTGATCGTGTTTCATCTGCCGTGAACGGCCAAGTGACTTTTCCGGCCAAGCGACTAATCTGCATTTGCGGCGCTCGTAGCTCAGCTGGATAGAGCACCAGACTTCGAATCTTGGGGGTCGGGGGTTCGAAATCCCTCCGAGCGCGCCAGAAATAATCAAGTATATTCAATTGTTTATTCCGATAAGGCAAAACCGCGTGATTACGCCGCAGACGCCGGCGTAAGCAAGGCGTAAGCAGCGGGACCGCACCCTAGGCCGGTTGCGCGCGCCCCTTCTATGATCATCGCCTGCCACGCTCGTCCAAGGTCGGCCGCCGGCCGTCGCTATGCGCATGCTGCATGCGTTACGGCACTTGGCATTTCTTGTTCTACTGAATCCCTTTTTCAAAAAAGAGGAAGTGCCGTCCTAGCCGTCCAAGCTGTCTAGACTGCAACGGTGACGGGCACGCTTCGAACGACCGTGAGCCGTCCGCTGTCGTCCAGAGTCGATCTAATAGCGGCGCGGATCAGCCGGCACGCCAGCGGTCGGCGGCGCCCAACGCCCGGTGAGCTGCGCCGAGCAGAGGCCCGGCACAACCGGTGCGCGCGCCAAAATGCGGACCATTCGGAACTCGATTCAATCCGATTCCATTAGGGCAAAATCCGGTCACGCCTCCGCCGTAATTTATATTTGCGATTGTTGACTGAGGGGACAGACCTGGACGTCGTGCGGTCATCGAAATAGAAGGGGCGGGGGGAAGGCGGACGGGCGTCGTCCGCACAATCACAAGCGATCGAGCAATGGGACTACCGGCGGTTCAAGACTCCACGCCGCGAAGCGTCGCCGGTCATCGGCACGCGCGAGGCCCGCGCGACAACCCGGTGGAATCCAGGTGATGCGCGCCGGTGCCGACGCGCGCTTGCACCAAACAAACCAGGCATAGGCGGTAGCCGTGGAGGCGTCCGGGTCCCAGCGTCCCTTGACCATCGGCACACGTTCGACGAAGGGTGCATAGAGCGCGGGCGGCCAATCGCAAAACAGTCTCTTGTAACGGCCGGCGCCCTCGATCCATTGCGTTCGCGCCAACATGGCGACGCCGTCGTTGGTGAGATCGAGCGCGCGCAAGGTGAACTCGCACGCGATCGAAAATGGCGGATTAGTGATGATCCAATCGGCCATCGTGAGCGGGGCATCGTGCAGGAAATCATGTGGCGCGATGCCATAGTCGTAATTGTAAATGTCCGACGCCAAGACCGGCGAGTTTGCGAACTCGGCAATGACCGCCGCCATGTGGCCCTCGCCGCAGGCGGGCTCCCATACGCGGCCGATCGCATCAACACTCAGCTCCGGCAGCACATGGCGGAAGAGCGCCCGCGTGGCCCATGGTGGCGTCGGGAAATAATCGAGTGCGTCAGGCGGCTCGCGACGTTGCGCCTTGACGGCCGTGAAGCCTCTTGCGGGCGGCGCCATCGTCAACTCGTTTTCGGTGGCACGATGGTGACGAGGCGCTGGCCGCTATGTCGGCGCTGCACCGCAAACCCCTTGCTGCGCAGAAGCGGCGCCACACGATCGATCCGGTTGCCGAGACGTTGTGCTGTGTCAGGCCAAACTCTGGACTTGCGCACGCCTTCGCTCACGCGGCCATTGAGCGCAGACAACAACTCGGTAATGGTCCCGGTCCAGCCCTCGGGATGTTCGCCCCATACGTAGTCCCTGATAGCCACCGCCACCGCGTCCGCTTCAAAAGACGATTCGATCACGTCGCGGCGGTTCTCACGATACACGGCGAGGAATGCGCCCGGCTCCCAGCCTAAGCCTGTCTCGGCGGCGGTGACCCACTTCGCGAAGTCGGCCATGCGCGGTGCACGATCGAGCTTCACCTTGGCGAGATTGCGTAAAGCTGCTGCTACGGCGTCAAGGAGGGCACCGAGAATAACGGACCGCTTCGCTTCAAATGCAGCAAGCAGTTCATCTTCGGGTTGCCGCGCATCTTCCGCAATCATTGCCAGATGGATTGTCACCGCACGATCAGCTAGATCGGCGCGGTCGGTGAGCGACGGAATGCCATTGAGTATGATCGGCCGCGAGCCTTCAAAAATGAATTCATCGGAGTTGGTGTGCAACATGCGAGTGGCAAAGCCACTCCCGGTAGCGAGCCGGGCGAGCGCGTCGGCGAACCACGCCGGCACGCCCGACAGATTATCAAACGCGAGCATCCATGAGTTGCTCGCCGACACCACAAGGTCGCGATCATCTTTCGGCACCGCCCGAATAGGCGCGGCGCTCGGATCGACAAGCGACCGGATCATCCGCGAGAACACCGACTTGCCGGCGCCTTGCTCGCCATTGACCACGAGCACCGGATAAGGTCCAACGTCCCGCAGCGCCGCGAGCAGCCACGCCACCACCAACTTGAAGTCGGCGTCGCTGCGCACGTTGAGAAAGCCACGCAGTTCTTCGATCATACCGTCCGCTTGCGGCTCCGGCAGCGGGCGCATCGAGGATGAACGCAAGAACTTCAAAGGCGGTTTCTCGACCACCGACCAGCCGTCGGCGGTGGTCTCCACCGCGAGCCAGCGCGCATCGCACAGGTCGAGGAATTGCTTATCGCCGTGTCGGCCGACGCGGATGAAAGGTTGATACTCCCGCCCGACGTTCACGGCGCGAGCTTCAAGAATACGAATGCCGTCTTCTAAAGCTTGGCCGCCGATTGCTCCGCCGGTCTCTTCATAAAACCGTCCTGACAAAAACATGCGGAACTCACGCGACCGCACCGGCCAATGCTCTTCGTGCGCGCTGACGCGGAACGTTGCATACGCGTCCCGATTGGCGTCGTGCCAGAATTCGCAAAATTCGGTGAGCCCGATCAACGTGTCTCGCTGCGGAGTGCGGCGGCGGCCACCGGAAGCGTCGTCCTCTGAAATGTCGTTCCGGCCGGCGGCGGACTTGCCGGTGTTCGACATTTCCGGCGTGGCCGACTTCGCGGCGTTCATGACGCCCATGGTGCGCGGCTCGTCCCACGCGTCGGCGAGCGCATCGGCAGCATCCCAACCAATTTTGCAGCCATGCGGTGGCGAAACGATCGCCACCGAGAGCGCGCCGGCAGCCGTGGTGAGCTTCGCGACTTGTCGCCCGTATTCGAGGCCGGCCGCGTCGGCGTCGGGCCACACCGTCACTGCGCGGCCTCGTACCGGCGACCAATCCGCTTTGCTGGCGCTCTTGCTGCCGTTCGGACTTGCCATTACCACAAAGCACGGCAGTAGGCGTGTGGCCGCGTCGGCGGCTTTCTCTCCCTCGCAAATCACCACCGCCGCGCCAGGCCGCCCAGCGAGTTTGTGTAGCCCGTAGAGCGGCCGTTTCGGCGGCCACGACTCCCACCGCCATTCCAGGTTGCCGCCAGCGGCAGCCCGCCACATCGTCAACGGCCGGTATTGCTTGACCTCGGCGCTGTCGAACCGCAGCACGTAACCCAACACCGCGCCGGTGGCGTCGCTGTAGGTCCATGTCGCGGTCGGCTTTCCCAACTTGAAATGCTCGGATGGTGGCGCAGGTGCGTCGGCCGGCACCGGCGCCACCAATATCCATTTCGGTTTGGCGTCGACGGTGCGGTGCTCACCGGCACCGTTCACTGGCGCGAACGGATTATCGTTCATGGGGGTCGATCCCGAGCGCCGCGGCGATCTTCCGCGCCGCCTCGACTTGATCGAGATGGAACAGATAGGCCGCGAGCGCGATGAGATCGCCGCCCGCGTCGCCGGTGGCGAAGTCGGACCATCGGCCGGAGGCGAGGTTCACCTTGAATGATCCGCGGCGACGATCGGCCCGCGTCGGGTTAATGGCCACCCATTCTGCGCCATCACGCCGGCCATCCGGGAGCCATCGACGGGTGAGTATGTCGGCATGGCCAAGCGCATCGGCGGCAATGCGCGCGAAGGCGATACGGCGGGGAGTGCTCAAGATTGTGCTTCCGGCGCGCTATCGATGAGCCCTTGCTGGATCGCGATCCGGTGTGCCGCGGACATCGCCTCAACGAGGCGCGGCAGATGTCTTACACTGAGCGCAATTCCGCGGTTGCCTGGTCGCCTCTCGCCATCGTCCGCCTTGAACCATTTGCGGATATTGATAACCCACACGTTGTTGAACTTTTCGATCGACGCGCGGACGGTTTCGCGCTTGTTGATCGGCCAGGCGGCGATTGTGTTTTCGGCGGTGGCGCTCATTGCCCCGCTCTCTTGGCGTCGGCCTCCGTGGTCGAACTCACGGTGCGCGCTTGCTGAAACGATAAAAGCCTGCGGCGCTGGTATCGGACCGCGCGGCCGATCTTGCAGTAGAGCGGCCCGCCGCCGCGGACGCGCCATGCCTGAAGCGTTCGCACCGAGACGCCGAGGAACTCGGCGGCTTGGGTTTCATTCAAGGCGGCGTCAAGGTCCGCCGCAGCCGATGTAGATTGCATTGCACTCGCCTCTCGCTGACTTACGATGAGGCGAATTTAGTGACTGGAAAATCGCGTCTCCAATTGTATTTTGCCGCTAATTGCCTTTTGGCGCTTTTCGCTGCGTGTCCCGAAGCGCCGCAAGCGCCCGTTGCCGACGTTCCTGTTTCGTCTCGTAATTCAATCCTTTCAAGATTTCAGCGCGAGCCCTGCGGGCCGGAGCGCTGCGGAGCGAGGGGCACGGCCCTCCGTACTCCGTGCTCAGCTCCTTCTCACTCATTTCGCTGAGTTGTTCGGGCGTGATCTTTTGGTCGGCCAAATCGGCGCGTATTCCTTCGAAGGCCAAATCATAGGCCACTGTTTTTTTTCGTCCGCGTGTTGATTTGCGCCCTTCAACGTTGTGGGGGGCAATGGCGCCTGACGCTTCATTTTTTGGCGCCACCTCGCCCTTATCGACTTCGATCGCCGGTCGATTGGGTATGCTCCCCGTCTGTCTCGCGTCGGCTACGACCTCGTTAGCAAGTCGGCTGTAACTCTCGGTCCAGCGAGCTTGCATGGCTCTAGAGTCGAAGCGGATTTTCGGATCCCGCCCCAACACCGCCGCGGGTTTAATTTCGCATCCATTCTCGTCGAAGCCTGTCACCGCACCCCGCTCGATCGCCCGGCGCAATACCGCATTGGCTCCGCGGTCGTACCATCGAGCACGTCGCGGCGATAAAACAAATTCGTCCAGGTGCTCGGGGGTGCGATACAAAATCCAAGCGACGACCTGCCAGAAGTCCCATAATTTTGCGTCAAATCTTTCGCGAACGTCGCGCTCGGTTATGGGAGGGCTACCAGGGTCCCGTGCTTGCTGATTTATCCCGCCTCCACATGAGCGAGCCGCGCAGAAAATCTGCCGGCCAGCCGCGTGTGGATGAACGGCTTGTCGGCTGGCCAGCCTACCCCCGCGCGACTCGGATTCTACTCGATCAACGAGACCACCGGGAACGGCCGTGTGTTCGTTGTCCACCGCACGCGGTTCGAAGTATAGCGATTTGGAACGAGAGCACGCTTTTACGTCGCGGCCTCTCGCGGTTGTCCTCTAATTGTGGGATAGCCCTCCATCGCCGAGCCGAGTGATTGCGGCAGGCGACGCGCCTTTGCGCGCTGAACACGGGCGCCCGCCATGTCGGGCGGCTCACGAAATACAACACCCTCACGGGAAATACGTGGGGCGTGCTGAGCCCCGTGTTCACGCGACGAATGTCCGCGGGTAAAGCGGACATTGCTTGAACGTGCGTCGATGTCTGCTTTTGGCCCTTAGCGGACACGCCGCTCGCGTTACAGCGCGGCAGCTTTCGGGGTTAAAGCGGACACGGCCGCCGTCAGCGGTCGCGGCAGCTAATGACCCGAAGCGGACATTGGTGCCTCGATGCAGAGCCCCATCCCGCGACCATACACTCAACGCAAAATCATTGTGGTTTGGGGCGCAAGGGCACCATCGACTATCGGCTTATGAAGCCAGCTTGATCGTCGAAGGCGTCGAAATCCCAGGGCATCTCGTTGCGACTGAGCAAAGGCTCAGTCCTAGCGGGTGATTAGACAGCAGCCGTGAGTGCCGCCGTTAGCAACGCAGTCGTCTTCGGCGTTATCCTCCGCCTCTGCTTCGCTGTCGCCCGTGCCCACCCCATCTATTCCTTTGCTGGAGCACTCTGCGGTTGCACTGAAGGCAGGAACCGGGGTCGATGTCTGTTGAGCGGGCGTATACGAATACGAATTCGAGGAAGAATTCGAGGAAGAAAGAGCATAGATGCCGATAATGACGATAATGGCGATTGCGGCCGCGATCATCAGCTTCTTCTTGGAGAAGCCGCTAGCGGCGTCCGTCTTCGGCGGCTTCGGCGGATCCTCCACTTCCGGCGGCTTAAGGCTCCGCAGGCGCTCGCGTATCTCATCGGCACGAGATCCCGTCGGATAGGAATTGAGGAACGATTTGAGCACGGCCGGATCGTCGCTTGCCATCGCGCGGCGATGCGCCTCATCGCGTTCGAGCAAGCCCGCCTTCGTGCTGCGGGCGTCAGCGGCGAGGCGGCTGTCGGGATAGCTGGCAATAAACGCGTCGATCGCGGCTACGGTATCGGCGCTCTTGGCCGCGGCGAACGCCTGTTCCTGACGGCGTTTTTCGTCTTCGGCCTTCAGCTGAAGCTCCCGTAGCCGTTTGCGTATCCCGTCAGCATGGGGTCCATTCGGGTAGGAATAGAGAAACGATTCGAGAACGGCCGGATCGTCGCTTGCCATCGCGCGGCGATGCGCCTCATCGCGTTCGAGCAACCTTGCCTTCGCGTTCTGAGCGTCGCCGGCGAGGTGGCTGTCGGGATAGCTGGAGATAAACGCGTCGATCGCGGTTGCGGTATCGGCGCTCTTAGCGGCGGCGAATGCCTGTTCCTGCTCGGCACGGCGTTTATTTTTGCGGTCGGTTTCGATTTCCACTGCCGTGCGCTCCACGGGCGTTACCCACGGCTTGCGCAACGCGATCGCTATGTTCCGGCAGAACTGGATGATCTTTGTCCGAACCTCGGGCTCATCAAGCCCATGCGGGCGCAAATCCCGCCAATCGAGATATTGGCGTTTCCCGACAATCTTGAGGACGGGGTCCTGGCGCCACAGCTGCTCGTCTTCCAGCTCCGGGACTGGGATGTAGAGGATCGGGAAAACCAGATCGTCGCGGCCAAGCTGCGCTTCGCGCGCCAGGAACGATTCGAACTCGAAAACGCAGTGCTGGCTTTTGAACGCACGGGGCGTGACGATTGGAATAAAAAATACTGCCTGATCTATTCCCTGCGAGATTTTGTTTTCCCACAGGGTGCCGTGCGAGATCGCGGTCTTGTCCTGCCAAATCAGGAAATCCGCCTGGGTTCGGCCAAGCTGCGCGCTCAACTCGTCCTGGATGGCGGCTCGCAATGCCGACAACGCCCCCTTGGAGCCCTGGTCGTCATCACGCGAATAGCTGAAGAACCCGAACAGTTGTCGACTTTCGACCAACGAGGCCATCGTGCAGTACTCTGAATATGGATTACCGATATTTCCGATGGTAGCAAGAAAATCGCTCAGCGGAAGGGCCTTTTCCCACCTCGAAGCACTAATCGGCGTTCCAGCCGGCTCTGCCGGGCCGGCCCCGTCTTTTCTGATCTAACGATTGATTTCCGTCTTTGGCCAATTTGTTCACGCGAGCGTCCCGTAGGCTGTGCTCAAGTCTGTATTACCGCTTGCGGCCCAGAGATCTCATGTGGCGGTTGATCATTGCTACGTTTTTGAGTTGCTTGTCGGCATCCCACCCGGGCGGTTGGGCAACAACGTTCCACCATTGCTTTCCTTCACTGATCCACAATCGACGAAGGCGGGCAAACCGTGCAGGTTTATCAGAGCTGTTGTAATCAACCCCCGAATGACAGCCACAACAATCGCAGATGTTGATGAAATTCGATGCGCCGCTCTCATAGAACGGGGAACAGTCCGGATGCCCACAAACGGGACAACCTCGCGTGAGAACGCCGTCCATTGAAAATACTCGCCGTTAGTTCGACGGTAAAGCTGCCGCGCCTGCCCCAAGGTCAGCGAGCAACTAGTCCCACATCACCTTGTCGTGCCCACCTACATTCGTCCCAAAGCGCAGTTCAAACTTGTCGCATTTGGGACACCGATAGTGTCCGTCGGTCAGCGTGAGGTCGAACCAGTTTTCGATAACTTTGCCGTCCCCCTTCCATTCGTGAGGATCGGTCATTTTGACGACGTTGATGCTCTTACACGCCTGACAGATCAACGGCGACTGTTTGAAGTTGGCGGTCGTGACGGCTGTACAATGCTTGCACGCGACCGGCCATGCTGCGAAGACTTTGAAACTTTCCATGCCCCCGCCAAGCCACATGAATGTGTCGTATCCGCAGGCGAAGCAGTGTGCATCTGTCGAGCTTCCCACGACTATTCTCCCGCGCGAGCGCTTTCCCGAGCTTCATTGAGGGGGGCACCTAATAGCGGCGCACGGTCGTTATTCCCAATTGCAGATGATGCATTGATAGTCTCCAAGCTCATATGCCAGCGCGAGTTGCTTATCCACGACTTCGGAGCCTTCGGGTGGTTCCCCCAGGTCGTACATCAGCGCAGGGTGATTATCGCACACGACGTACTCCGCCGGGGGCGCCCACTCGCTAACTTCGATGTCGGCCAGCCGAAGATCGGAAAGCATGCTCTTTAAACTTTCAAGCAGGGGAGCGTAGAGCTCGACACTCGGCGTAAAATTCCGCACCTTGTCCCAGTTCGTGCGCGCCAGCGCCCCATCGACAACCCGTATCATGAAACGGACTTGGTCCTCGAAAGCGTCGCGATCCCATGGCATCTCGTTGAGATCGAAGCCGACTACTCCGAGTCCGCGGTAGGTTTGGTCACGCTCGGCAAGAAAGACGACCAAGTTCTTCTCTCCCTCAGTGCGCGCGATTGCCGTCCCGCTCAAAACCAGCATGATGAGCAGCGCCGCCGTTCCCATGTTGCTGAGGTAAATATCGGCTCCCGTTCGGGGCAGCCCTATTCTGTTGCCCATATGGCCTCCTCCTCGCGTAAGATTGTTGCGCTCAGCGGGGCGTCTTTAATTTCTGCCGTCCGAAATGGATTGCCAATTGACGCCTCCGCATTGGGATAAAGCCCGTTGCAAAGAGGGGAAGGCTATCACGCCTTAAAATGGAGGTCTGTGACCTCCGCCGTGGCGCCAACGGGACGTCCGCTTTTGGCCCAAAGCCGACGCGGCCGCCGCCGAGTGTCGCGGCAGCTTTCGGGCGTAAAGCGGACACGGTCGCAGTTGGCGGTCGCGGCAGCTAATGACCCAAAGCGGACATTGACTTGAACCTGCCGCGCTTGACGGCGCGCGCGGCTGTTGGTTTCCTGTAGGCAAGAAACCAGGGAGAGGAAATCATGCTACGCAGTCGCCATTTGTGGCCGTTAGCTGCGTTTGCGGTTGTATTGGCTTACGCCGCGCCAGCGCCCGCGCAGTCCGTCATTGACGAATGGAATAGCGTGAAGGCGCCGCCAGTGCCCGAGCTCAAGTCTGTCACGGTCGATCCCAAATCTACCGCGCTGCTGATGCTGGACGTTGTCAAGCAGCTCTGCTCCCCGAATCCGCGCTGTATTGCTTCTCTGCCTGAGATCCAAAAGGTCCTCTCAGCGGCGCGCGCCAACGGTGCCACCGTTATCTACAGCCTCCCTATAATTCCTCCCCCCGGCGTGGTGATTGGCGACACCTTGCCGGAAGTCGCACCTAAGGGAGACGAACCGGTCGTCCACACTTTTTTTGACAAGTTCAGCAACACTGATCTCGACAAAATTCTCAAGGACAAGGGGATCAAGACAGTCATCATCGTCGGCGGTGTGGCAAATGGCGCCGTCCTCTACACGGGCACCTCGGCGTTTACCCACGGATACCAGACGATTATCTCGGTCGATGCCATATACGGGAGCAGTGCCTACGTCGAGCAGTATAGCGTCTATCAATTTGTCGCGGCGCCGGTTTTGGGCGGCAAGGTAATCCTGACGCGCAGCGATATGATCAAGTTCTAATGTGATCAAAGGGCCGCCTCATTTAGCGGCCTCCTTAGCGACCGACCTTTAGCCTTCGTGTCTCTTATTGGCACTTAGCGGACACGCGGACCGTCAGCCTTCGTGTCCGCTTTCGGGGGTAAAGCGGACACGGCTACTGTCGGCCGGCGCGGCAGCTAATGACCCAAAGCGGACATGGGATCGCTTCCTGCGTGACCACTTCGGTATCTATCTATCTAAAGGTATATTCGGCTTGGCCCCGCCACCTTGACGCGCACAACCCTGATTTGGGAACATTTGAGTGGGGGTGACCGTTTGGGGGCCTGGGCTGTAGGTGCGTGATTTTATCCTGCGCTCAGCGTGTAGGCGCATGCCACTCACCTCGTTCTCGGCCGATAGGAGTCCACCATGTCCAATTGCGTTCTACGAGCGCCCGTTCAATTTCGCCCAAGACGCCTGAAGTTCGCTATTGGCCCTTAGCTGCCGCGACGACTGGCTACGGCCGCGGCAGCTTTCGGGGGGGTAAAGCGGACATCGGGCAATCGGTGTCACCGCCGCAATTTATCAGTACGCGCCCCCGTGCCTCTCACGCCGTCTCGCGCTTCAAGGCCACGACTTTGGCAGCCCTCCGACCTGCAAGCCCGGCAGCAATGCGCTCGCCGACCTGATCGCTCAATGTACGTACCGGATCGTCAGCGCGGTTCACATAACGCCCCGTCATCGAAAGGTTCTTGTGCCGCAACAGATCCCGCACGAGGAAGGCGTTCGCACCAGATTGGCCGGCATAGGTGCCGACCGTGTGCCGCAGATCATGCAGCCGCACATCTTCGAACTTCGCAACCGCTCTGATCCGCTGCCATGCCGCCTCAATCGCGGTCTTTGACAGCGGGCGCTTGGCATCCAACGTTGAAGGCAACACCCAATCTGAGGTCCTAGGCTTTCGCAGTTGCTTCAAGACCTGGCGTGCCGGAGCGTTCATCACGACGTCTTGCGGGCGGCCAGCTTTCGTTTCCGCCAGCGTGATCGTACCCGTCTCGAAGTCCACCTGTTCCCACCGAAGGTTCAACACTTCCGACAGCCGGCAGCCGGTGAACAGTAGGAGCTCAACTGCCGCAGTGGTGACGCGCGAGTAAAGCGTGCGGCGGTTCTCAGGTTTGGCCAGATGCTTCGACGTCGGGCGGTGCGGTCCCACATTCCACGGCAAGCCGGCGGATTCGGCCTGCCGCAGCGTGGTGCCGAGCCGCCCAAGTTCCTCGGCCGATAAGAACCGCTCGCGCGCGTTCTCCGGATTCCGTTCGATCTTGGTGCAGGGATTGCTGCCCTCCGGGCGCATCGACCACACCTCGGCCAGACTGAAGGCCTTTGAACACACCGCCAGGACAAAATTTGCCTGCCGTGGTGTAGCTTCAAGCGTTTGGTGAAGCTTCGCCACGTCCTGGCGGGTCACCGCCCCGACCTTGTGGCGCCCGAGCTGCGGTCGGATGTGAAGCTTCACCAGACGCTTGACTTCTTCGCGCGTACTCAGCCGATTCCGCTTCTCGACATGTTCAGCAATGTAGCGATCGAGCAGATCATTCACGATCGGCGCATCGATATAGGCACGTCGTTCGGCTACAGGATCCTTGCCGCCGCGTACTGCATCGAAGATGAGCAGCGCAGACTTGCGCGCCTTGTCAGCAGTAACCTTGCCATGCTTGCCGATCGTGAGCCGCCGGGAGCGGCCCTGCTTATTGCGGTACTGCACCAGGTAGGAGCGCACGCCGCTCGACAGCACTCGCAAGCCGAACCCCGGAATCTTGTCATCGAAAATGACCTGATCCTCAAGCGCGGGCTTCACGCTCTCGACAAACCGCTTAGTCAGTTTCGGCATAGCTCACCCCGCTTAGTCAGACGGCACACGCACAGCGGCGGACAGCATTCCGCAATAGTGGAAATCCGCATCACAACGGGCTTGTGGACGTCTCGGACAGAGTGGACGGCCTTGGTCCTTTCTGGCACGTTGTACGCACCGCCGCACCAGCGAGCGCACCAAGCTTACTGCGGCCCAATGTAAGCACCACGTAAGCACGGGGGATCAAAATGGGTCGCATGTCCTAGCCGCTGATGGTAGTCAAAAGTCCAGATCTATAAGGATGAATCGTAATCGAGCGTATAGCATAGAAAGTGGTGGGAAGCCACCATAACAGACTTCGAATCTGGGGGTCGGGGGTTCGAATCCCTCCGAGCGCGCCAGTCGTTTTGAAGCAACCCCTTTGGGAGGAGAAAATGGCAAAAGGCAAACGAGGTCTCGACAAGCGGCACCGCGACAAAAGCGGCCGCATCGATCGCAAGCACGGCAACACCAAGGTTGCGGCGCTGCGCAAGGAATACGGCCCCGGCTTTGCCAAGGGCCGCCGCAAAGATTTGATGCTCAAGAATCTGCTCCGGGAAACCGGTTCTGCCTCGCTGCACGAATATTTGCGGCACCATCACAGATAAGGGCACGCCGTCCTCGACGGTTGGGCGACTTTCGCTGCGGCTCTAAGCCGTCGCGAAGGCGCGCGATTGCAAATCGGCCGGCAGCGGCCTAGACCGCGTGAAAGACGCGGTCAGGGATGGACGATCTTACCGAAAAAATGCAGGGAGACCCGGCGGGCCGTTCCGGCGCATCAGTCGCGGGGCATGCCGACACCAGGCAGATCGTCGGCCGTACCGAAGATGTGCCGCGCGCGATTATCTTGATGATCATTGCGACCGTACTGTTTGCCGGCGCCTCGGCGGCGAGCAAATGGCTGGTCGGCATTTATCCGATCGGCGAGGTGCTGTTCCTGCGCTCGCTGTCGTCGTTGATCGCCGGCGCCGCGGTGATCCTGCCGGTCAGCGGGCTATCGGTCTACGCCACACACCGGCCGCGCGATCACATCTTGCGCGGCCTGTCGCAAACAATCTCGCAATTGGCCTTGCTGATCGCGTTCAGCTTGATGCCGCTTGCGGGTGCGGTGGCGATCAATTTCTCCGCGCCGCTCTTTGCCGCGCTCGCGTCCATCGTCTGGCTCAAAGAGCCCGCCGGCTTCGTCCGCGGCTCCGCGCTCTTGGTCGGCTTTGCCGGCGTCCTCATCGTTACCAATCCTGGCGCCAATTCGCTGACATTGGGCGCGCTATTCGCGCTCATCAATGCGGTGATGTACGGCACCGTCACCGTCGCGGTGCGCGGCATGGCCAGGACGGAATCGGCGAATACGCTGGTCATCTGGCAGCTCACTGTGCTGGCGTTCTTTCATAGTTTCCTGCTGTTGTTCGGCTGGCGCTGGCCGACGCCGCTCGACGCCGCGATGCTGGTCGGCACCGGTTTTACCAATGCACTCGGGCAATGGTTCTGGACCAAGTCGCTGCACCTTGCGCCGGCGCCCGCGGTGACGCCGTTCTATTATCTGATGCTGGTCTGGGCGCTGGTCTTCGGCTTTTTGATCTGGGGCGAGGTGCCCACGATCAGCCTGCTCATCGGTTCGGCCATCGTGGTGGCGACCGGGCTATTCCCGTTTCTGCGCGAAGCACGCCTGCAACGCGCGTTACGCGCCCGTCCGGCCGGGCCCGGTGGGTCAGGATGACGCGTCGACAATGTGCTAACCTCATGGCCTAAGCATATAAATTCGCAAGGCATCCACGGATGCCTGCGCAAAATACAAATGGGGGACGAGGGGTGGAACGCCGGAATTTTCTAAAGCTATCGGTAGGCGCCGCCGCGCTGCCGTTCCTGCGGCAAAGCGCGTCGGCGCTCGATTATCCGGCCCGGCCGGTGCAGATCCTCGTCGGCCAAGCCGCCGGAAGTTCTTCCGACATCAACGCGCGTCTGATCGCGCAATATCTGTCCGAGCATCTCGGCCAGCAATTCGTCGTCGAAATCCGTCCCGGCGCTACCGGAAACATCGCGACCGAAGCGGTCGTGCATTCGCCGCCCGACGGCTACACGGTTCTCTTGGTGAACTCGCAGAACACCATCAACGCCGCGATGTTCCAAAATCTTCCGTTCGATTTTGTGCACGATATCGCGCCGATCGCGATCATCCAGCGGGTCGCGCTGGTCATGGAAGTGCTGCCGTCATTTCCGGCAAAAACCGTTCCGGAATTCATCGCCTATGCCAAGGCCAATCCCGGCAAGATCAACATGGCCTCGGCCGGCGTCGGCGGTCCGCAGCATGTTGCCGGCGAGCTGTTCAAATACATGGCCGGCGTCGATCTCGTCCACGTGCCTTATCACGGCACGACGCCGGCGCTGGTCGATCTCCTGGCCGGTCAGGTGCAGGTGATGTTCGACGTCACGCCGACATCGCTGCCGCATATCAAGGCCGGCGAGTTGCGGCCGCTCGCGGTCACCACGCCGCAGCGTGTCGACTTTCTGCCGGGCGTGCCGACGGTGGCGGAATTTTTGCCCGGCTACGAAGCGTTCGGCTGGATCGGGTTCGGCGCGCCGAAGGATACCCCACGCCCGATCATCGATACGCTCAACAAGGCAATCAATGCGGGGGCCGCCGATCCCGTGGTCAAGCAGCGCATGCTGGACCTCGGCGAGCTTCTGATGCCGCCGAATACGCCCGAGGAGTTCGGCAAGTTCATCGCCGACGACACGGCAAAGTGGACCAAAGTGGTGAAGTTCGCCAACCTCAAGCCGGAATGAATAGATCGGCATAACGCCGACATTGAGAGGGGGAAACCATGATACTCACACGCAGCAAATTCGCCCGCCGGACATTTTTGCAACTGGCCGCCGGCGCCGGCGCCGCGGCGACGCAATTGCGATTTGCCTTCGCCGACACGTTTCCGTCGCGGCCGATCACCATCGTCTGTCCGTTCGCCGCCGGCGGCGCGACCGACGTGCTGGCGCGCGTCGTCGCCGACCCGATGAGCAAGTCGCTCGGCCAGACCATCATCGTTGAGGACGTCACTGGCGCGGCCGGCGCCATCGGCGTCGCCAAAGTCGTTCGCTCGTCGGCGGACGGCTACACATTGAGCGTCGGCACTTTGACGACGCATGTGCTGATCGGCGGTCTCTATAAGCTCGACTTCGATCTGCTCAACGATCTCACCCCGATCGCCGAGCTTGGCTACGAGCCACTCTTGATTTGCGTCAAGAACGGCCTGCCGGCGAAAAACCTGCAAGAGCTGATTGCCTGGCTCAAGGCCAATCCTGACAAGGCCAATGTGGGCATCCCCGGTGCCGGCTCGACCGGCAATCTCGCCGGCATTGCATTCCAGAAAATGACCGGGACCACCTTCAAGTTCGTGCCCTATCGCGGCGACGGCCCGGCGGTGCAGGACCTGATGGCCGGCCAGATCGACATGATGATCGAGCCGTCGTCGAATTTCACGGCACAGGTGCTGGCCGGCACCATCAGGGCGATAGCCGTTCCGGCGAAGACCCGCATGACCAGCTTGCCCGACGTGCCGACGACGGACGAGGCCGGCCTGCCGGGTTACTACGCGTCGATCTGGTTCGGCTTGTGGGCGCCGAAAGACACGCCGAAAGACGTCATCGCCAAGCTCAATGCCGCAACCATCGCAGCATTGGCCGATCCGGCTGTGAAGGACAGGCTCGCCAAGCTCGGCCAGACGGTATCCACACGCGATCAGCAGAGCCCCGAGGCGCTGCGGGCTTTCCAGAAGGCGGAAGCCGATAAATGGTGGCCAATCATCAAGGCGGCGGATATCAAGGTGGACTAAGTCCCATACAGAGCCGGGGGACAAGGAGCGAGGTTGTGAAAGTTCAACGTCGGCGGTTCCTGCAATTTGCAGGAGCCGCAGCGCTTTTGCCGTTTTGTCGTGGTGCGCGTGCCGATACCTGGCCCTCCCGAATCCTGAAACTGGAAGTCGGCTTTCCGCCCGGCGGCGGGCTGGATTCGGCCGGCCGCATCGTCGCCAACCGATTATCGGACCTGTTGGGCCAGCAGATGATCGTCGAGAACCGGCCCGGAGCCGGCGGGCGTATCGCGATGGACGCCGCGGCCCATGCCGAACCGGATGGTTACACGGTGCTGCTCGCGCCCGGCGCGCCCGCGGTCAACAGCCTCTTGTTCGATTCGCTGAGCTTCGATCCGCTCTCGCTGGTGCCGGTGTCGCTCATCGGCACCTATCCCAATCTCATCGTGGTGCCGAACTCGTCGCCTTTCGCCAAGCTCGAAGATTTTGTCGCCTATGCCAAGGCCAATCCCGGCAAGGTGACCTGGGCATCGCCCGGCGTCGGCTCGATTCCGTATCTCGCCGGCGATTTGTTCAAGCACATGGCCGGCATCGATATTACCCACGTGCCCTACCGCGGCGTGGCGGCGGGTGCGATGACCGATCTCATCTCGGGCCGCCTCGACGCCATGTTCAACACCACCGGCTCGTTGCTGCCGGCGGTCGCCGGCAAGCAAGTGCGTTGCCTCGCGGTCACCTCGGCGCAGCGGTTTCCGATCGCGCCGGATATTCCGACGGTCGCCGAGTTTGGCGTACCCGGTTACGAGGACACCTCGTGGTATGGGCTCTATGTGCCGGCAAATACGCCCGCCGACATCGTGAAAAAACTCAATGCCAGCACGGTGACGATGTTGAGCGATGACGCCACCAAGCAAAAATTCATCCCGCTCGGGATCGCGGCCGCGAGCTCCACGCCGGAAGAGCTTGCCGCCAAGAATGCCGCCGATGTCACGCGCTGGGCGCCGATCATCAAGGCAGCCGGTATCAAGGGCGAATAAGCGGCGCCACGCGCCTGTTCGGCAACTGCCGGCTGCAAAACGAGGTTCCGTCGGCGGAGAAATCGACTATTCATGATGGCTGGATGCCGAAACGATTCGCCCAGCCGAAACGGACGCAATGGCCCGACGTAGCGGCATTGTTGACCGAAGCCCTGTCGTTGCACCAAGCGGGCCGGTTGCCGGATGCCGAAAGGATTTATCGGCAGGTCCTTGTTGCCCAGCACGATAATTTCGATTGCCTGCATCTGCTCGGCGTCATTTCTCATCAGCGCGGCAATTATGCGCAGGCCGTGCAGCAAATAGATGCCGCGCTTAAGAGAAATCCCGACAACGTCTTTGCCCTGAGCAATCGCGGCAACGCGCTGAAAGAGCTGAAGCGGCTCGACGAGGCGCTGGCGAGCTATGACCGGGCGCTCAAGCTGCAGCCGGATTATGCCGACGGACACTACAATCGCGGCAACACGCTAAAGGAATTGGAGCGGTTTGCGGATGCGCTGGCGAGCTACGACCGCGCGATCACACTGCGGCCGGACTTTGCCGAAGCGCATTCCAATCGCGGCATCATCCTGCATGCGCTGAAGCGTTTTTCCGACGCGCTTTCGAGCTACGACCGCGCCATCGCGCTGCGGCCGAATTATGCCGAGGCGTTTTCCAATCGTGGCAACACGCTCAATGAGCTCAAGCGGCTCGAGGATGCGCTGGCGAGTTTTGACCACGCGCTCGTGCTGCGGCCGGACTATGTGGCGGCGCTGTCAAATCGCGGCAATGTCCTCAATGAGATGCGGCGGTTTGAGGAGGCGGTGGCAAGCTGCGACAACGCGCTCAAGCTGCAGCCGAACTATGCCAAGGCTCATTCCAATCGCGGCAACGCGCTGCACGAGCAGCAGCGTTTCGCGGAAGCGCTGGCGAGCCACGATCGCGCGCTTGCGCTGCGGCCGGATTATGCCGAGGCGCACTATAACCGCGGCAATGCGCTCAAGGCGCTGCAGCGTTTCGACGAGGCGCTGGCGAGCTACGACCGCGCCATCGCGCTGCGGCCACACTATGCCGAGGCGTTCTCCAATCGCGGCGTTACCCTGGAGGACCTCAGGCGGTTCGATGAGGCGCTCATAAGCTATGACCGCGCGGTGACGCTACGGCCGGATTATGCCGAGGCACATTTCAACGAGGCGATTTGCCGGCTGCTCGTCGGCGATTTCAACCGCGGCTGGGAAAAGCACGAATGGCGATGGCAGACCGAGCATCTCAGGAGCTCAAGGCGGAGCTTTGCGCAAAAGCTCTGGACCGGATCGGACGAGATCGCGGGCAAGACCTTGCTTCTGCATGCCGAGCAGGGCTTTGGCGACACCATTCAGTTCTGCCGCTACGCAGCGCTGGTTGCCAAGCGCGGCGCGCGCGTGATCCTGGAAGTCCAAAAGCCGCTGCACGAACTGATGCGCACGCTGCCCGGCGTGACGGAGGTCGTGGCGAAAGGTGAACCGCTGCCGGAATTCGATTTGCATTGCCCGTTGCTCAGCCTGCCGCCGGCATTTGCGACGCGAGTTGAGACGATCCCGGCCGAGACGCCATATTTGCGGGCGTCCGCACCGGCGGCGATGGGCTGGAACGCACGGCTCAGTTCGACAGGCCGCCCGCGAATAGGTCTCGCCTGGTCCGGGCGCCCGGCGCACAAGAATGATCATAACCGGTCGATCGGACTAGACTCCTTTTTGCCGATGCTGGCGGGCATCGATGCGACCTTTGTGAGTCTGCAGAAAGAAGTCCGTGCCGGCGACGCTGAACTGCTGCAACAGCGCAGCGACATTTTGCATTTTGGCGATGAGTTGCTGGATTTCTCCGACACGGCGGCGCTGATGGCGAATCTGGACCTCATCATTTCCGTGGACACCAGCGTCGCCCATCTCGCCGGCGCGCTGGCAAAGCCGGTCTGGGTCTTGCTGCCGCTAATCCCCGACTGGCGCTGGCTGATCGATCGCTCCGACAGTCCGTGGTATCCGACTGCGCGGTTATTCAGGCAAGATGAGACGCGCGATTGGACGAGCGTCATCGCGCGCGTTCATTCCGAGTTGGACGGCTACGTCAGAAGTTCTCTCGATTAATAGACCACGACGCTGCGAATACTCTTGCCCTCGCGCATCAGTGTGAAGGCTTTGTTGATGTCAGCAAGCGGCATCGTATGCGTGATCATCGGATCGCTCTCGATCTTGCCGTCCATGTACCAATCGACGATTTTCGGCACGTCGGAGCGGCCGCGCGCGCCGCCGAACGCGGTGCCGCGCCAGACCCGGCCGGTGACGAGCTGAAACGGCCGCGTCGCAATCTCCTGGCCCGCGCCGGCCACCCCGATAATGATGCTCTGGCCCCAACCGCGGTGGCAGCTCTCCAGCGCTATGCGCATGAGCGCGACATTGCCGACGCATTCGAACGTGTAATCGGCGCCGCCGATCTGATCGTCGCCGCTCTTGGTCATGTTGACGAGATGGGCGACAAGATCGCCGCCGATTTCCTTCGGGTTGACGAAATGGGTCATGCCGAAACGTTCGCCCCAGGCTTTCCTTTCGGGATTGAGATCGACGCCGATGATCATATCGGCGCCAACGAGACGCAATCCCTGGATGACGTTAAGCCCGATGCCACCGAGACCGAACACGATGCATTTGGCGCCCGGCTCGACCTTGGCGGTGTTGATGACCGCGCCGACGCCGGTGGTGACGCCGCAGCCGATATAGCAAACCTTGTCGAACGGCGCGTCGTCGCGAATTTTCGCCACCGCGATTTCCGGCAGCACGGTGAAATTGGCGAAGGTCGAACAGCCCATATAGTGGTGGACCTTGTTGCCCCCGATCGAGAAGCGCGAGGTGCCGTCGGGCATCACGCCCTGACCCTGCGTTGAGCGGATGGCGGTGCACAAATTGGTCTTGCGCGAACGGCAGGACGGGCAGGCGCGGCATTCCGGCGTGTATAGCGGGATGACATGATCGCCCTTTTTGACCGACGTCACGCCGGGACCGACATTGACGACGATGCCCGCGCCCTCGTGGCCGAGGATCGCGGGAAAAAGCCCTTCGGGGTCGGCCCCTGACAGCGTGAATTCGTCGGTGTGGCAGATGCCGGTCGCCTTGATCTCGACCAAAACCTCGCCGGCGCGCGGACCGTCGAGTTGGACGGTGGTGACTTCGAGCGGCTTGCCGGCTGCAAAGGCCACGGCGGCGCGAACATCCATGATATTCCCCGTTCACTTTTGTAAACGATGGCATCGGTAGGCTCGAATGGCAAACCGGGCCTGACGACGCCGCTAGCCGGCGCACTTGCGTGCGGCGAACGGTTTTGCTTTTCCAATCTTTCGCTTCCGGCTACGGTGACCGCCATGTACCAGCCCGATCATTTTCGTGTCGAGGACGTGCCGCAGCTGCATGCGTTGATGCGCGCGCGGCCTTTTGCGGCGCTTGTTTCCGCAGGCGCAAGCGGGCTCTACGCCAGCCATCTGCCGACAGTGCTCAAGCAGGAAGGGCCGCACGGGGTCATCGAATGTCACCTCGCGCGCGCCAATCCGCATTGCAAGGATCTTGCGGCGGTCGGTGAAGCGCTGATGATCTTTCAGGGACCCGAAGGTTACATCACTCCCAACTGGTATCCGACCAAGGCGCAAAGCGGAAAAGTCGTTCCGACCTGGAACTACGCGGTGGTGCACGCTTATGGAAGGCCGGAGGTGATGGACGGCGCGGATTGGCTGCGCCGCCATGTCACCGAATTGACCGAACAGCAGGAAAAGAGCGGGGCCAGGCCGTGGGCGGTGTCGGACGCGCCAGAGCGCTACATCGATGTCATGCTGCGCGGCATCGTCGGCTTCCGATTTGCCATCGCGCGGCTCGAAGGCAAATGGAAAATGAGTTCAGAATCGCGAGATGCCGGATCGCGCCGGCGTCGTCGAAGGTCTCAGGCTTCGCGCCGAGGGCGACGATCCTGAAATCGCCGAATTCGTCTCGCGGCAGCTCGCGCCGCGAGATTGAGCCCGCAGGCCGGCCTTTAAGCCTTCTCCGGCAAAATGACGATCTGGGTCTGGATAACCAGCGCGCACAGCCGGCCGTCGTTGCGGGTGATGCGCGTCTGCCACACCATGGTGCTGCGGCCGCGATGCAGCGGCGTGCATTCGGCATGCGCGGTGTCGCCGACCGGGATGGCGGTGAAGAAGTTGGTTTTGCTCTCGATGGTGGCGGTGCGGCCGCCTTGGGGCAGGTTCGCCATCGTCGCGGTGCCGCCAAGATTGTCGGCGAGCGCCATGACCGCGCCGCCATGCAGCGTGCCGTTGCGGTTGTTGAGGTCATCACGAACGAACATCTCGGCCGTGACCTTGTCGGGCGACACGTGCGTGATCTTCATGCCCATGAAGTCGGCGAACGGCGGCTGCAATTCGGCGTCGGGATTCATGCTGCGGCTCATTGTCTTTGTTGTCAGCGCTCGGCGGCATAGAGCGATTCGAGTTTCAGAAAATCCGTAACGCGCGATCCCGGATAATAGGTCGCCTTGAAAGCCGGGCGCTGCTGCAACCGTTCATACCATTGCGCGACACGCGGATATTTGCCTTCCCAGATCGTCGATAGACCAAGATCGGCCATCCGGTCGATGGTCGGCATGACCAGCACATCGGCCAGCGTGAATTGCTCGCCCATCAGCCAGGGCCCTTTTTTGGCGATCGAGTTGTCCATGCGCCGGCAAGTCTCGGCGAGCTCGCCAAGCGATTTGTCGATTTCCGCTTTGGAGAAACCCTGCGGCGAGCCCATGCGCATAAACAGTTCCTTGCGCACCGGGCGCGTGTCGATCTCCTGCGTCTTGAACTGCTTTTGGTCCTGGCCTTTGAAGCGGTAGAGGAAGGCGCGGTTGAATGAGGGCACGCGGACGGCGCCGACCGAGATTTCTTCGATGTAGTGCGTCCAGGCGCGCATACGCGCTCGCTCGATGATATCGGACGGCACCAGCGGATTTTGCGGATATTTCTCGTCGAGATATTCGCAGATCACGCTCGATTCGATGATCGGCACGCCATCGTCGACCAGAGTAGGCACGACGCCATTCGGGTTGAGCTTGAGATATTCCGGCTTGAGCTGCTCCTTCTTGCCGAGATCGATCCGCACTTCGTCGAATTTGACGCCCTTCTCGTGCAGCACCAGCCGCACCTTCTGGCTGCAGGTGGAATGAGAGGCGTGGTGAAGCACGAGCATTGAGATCCCCCGATCGAATGCAAAGGGCGCGGCCATCAATGCGTTTTTGGCCGCGCCCTGACAATCAAAGCAGAGACTGCAAGAACTTGCTACCGCGGTTGTGGCACCACCCGGATATAGGGCTTCGGCGTTTTCCAACCGCCCGGATAAAGCTTCTTGGCTTCTTCGTCGCTGACCGCGCCGGTGAGGATGACGTCTTCGCCCTGTTTCCAGTTCGCCGGCGTCGCGACGCGATGCTTGGCGTTGAGCTGCAGCGAGTCGACGACGCGTAGCACCTCGTCGAAATTGCGGCCCGTGGTCATCGGATAAACCAGGATGAGTTTGATCTTCCTGTCCGGCCCGATGATGAAGACATTGCGCACGGTCTGGTTATCGGCCGGCGTGCGGCCTTCGGAACTGCCCGCCGTCTCCGCCGGCAGCATGCCGTAAAGCTTTGAGACGTTCAGATCGGTGTCGCCGATCATGGGATAATTGGGCGCGAAGCCGACGACGTCCTTGATGTCGGCCGCCCACTTTTTGTGGTTGTCGACCGGATCGACCGAAAGCCCGATGATTTTCACGCCGCGCTTGTCGAATTCGGGCTTCAGCCGCGCCATGGTGCCGAGCTCGGTGGTGCAGACCGGCGTGAAATCCTTGGGGTGCGAGAACAGCACGACCCAGTTGTTGCCGATCCAGTCGTGGAAGCGGATTTTGCCTTCGGTCGTCTCGGCTTCGAAATCCGGGGCGATGTCGCCAATCGCAAGAGCCATGAAAACCTCCGTCTGGGGATGATCCGATACTTGGGCTGATCCGAATGTCGGAAATGCAATCGAGCATATTATGTACGGTTCGCCGGGCCCAATGCTAGGCCGTCGCTTGGGTAATATTCGCTTGATCCAAAAGCATTATTCGTTCGAAGCGGCGCCGGCGGCGGCAATAATCGGCCGCGGGCAGGGCGGATGCCGAAAGATTATTTCGGACCTTTATAAAGGTCTCGGACACCACGAGACGGCCGCCTGCTGCTGAAATAATGAGCGGGAGTGCCGCGACTTTGCCGCAGTGACGCCCTTCGCGGGCCACCCTCGCATAAGAATCTCGGAAACCAAGATTGGAATCAAAGCTTGAACCCTCGGTTCGCAATGCGCGACTAAAGGGAACCGGCGTGGACCGGGCGAGTTTGCTGAGGAAGCCTTTAGTTCAGGCAAAGGCGTTCGGGCAAGAGCGGGCGACAGTAGCAATGGCCATCACCGAGCAAGGTACCGACCTTGAAACGCTCACGACCGTGATTGCGCATTCGCAAATCGTGGTCGCGTGGGCTTTCGCTGGCGCCGCGCGTCGGCGCCTGCCCGCAGGTTTCGAAGCGGCCGATGTCGCAATCCTCGACTGGATCGCCTCCGAGGGCCGCCGCGCCGGCCGCGGCCTGGTGCGCATGTAGCTCCGCGACGCGGGCCGCTATTTTTCGTTATATCCGTCGGTAAGCGCATTAAGGAAGGCGATGATGTCGTCTTCCTCCTGATCGGTCATGGCCGGGGCGTCGCCTGCCTTGCGGTTGAACGGCGGATCGGTGACGTCGACATTGGCCCAATATGGCGCCGGCAAGTCGTTGAATTTCTCGATCGCGCCGTCCGACCCGGGCGGATAAATCTTGCCTGGGTCGGTATCGCGAAAATCGTAAAAATCCATCACCTGTTTGAGCGTGTGATAGAGGCCGTTATGAAAGAAGACATGACGCGTCGCGACATTGCGCAAGGTCGGCGTCGTGAACAGACCGCAATATTGCGTATCGCGCGACAAGTCGAAGCGATAGGGCCCGCAAATGCCGAGATCGAAAAATCCCGGACCGCCGTTCACGGCGAGTGCGGCATTGCGCGGAACGCCCAGCGCTTCGAACTGATGATCGGTGAATAAGGGCGGCAGGCCGTCGCGGCTTGGCTGATCGACATGGCAACCGCCGCAATTAGCCTTGGCCGGATCGTTGAACAAGGCGTAGCCGCGCAGTTCGCTCGCACTGAGCCGTATTTTGCCTTCAAGCCAAAAATCGAACTTGCTGGTATAGGGGTGAAAGCTCGGCTCTTCGATCTGATAGCGCGCGACGGCGAACAGTGCCTCACTGACGGCAACACGCGCATCGGCCCATACCGAAGCTCCGAACAATTCCACAAAACGATCGGCGTAGGCAGCTTGGCGCAATTTGCCCGCGACAGTTCCGATGCTGCCGCCATCCATCTCGCGCGGGTCGAGTAGCGGCGACAGCGCCTGGCCTTGCAATGTGTCGGCACGGCCATCCCAGAACAGACCGCCTTGCGGCACCATGTTTGTCGCAGCCTGGTTTGCCTGCGGGGCGGTCTTCTCCACCCGCACCGCGTGCTGGCTCGACGCAACGAGTTGCGCGAGGCTGACATTTTCATTTTCTTCATTGTCCGGGCCGATCGCGAAACTCGGCTGGCGCTCCAGATAGGTCAGCGAAGGCACCGCACGCACACCCTGGCTGGCCAGCAAGGGACCGCCCCGCATTGCCGGCAGGTCGCCCGGCGGCGCGTAAGCGTGCTGCGGGCTATGACAGGACGCGCACGACAGCCGGCTCGAAGACGACAGGCTTGTATCGAGGAAAACCAACCGGCCAAGCTGCGCCATCGCCGATAGCGGGCCGGCAGGCGGCCGGACCAGCGCGATGGGGTGCGGGTTATCGCCCGTTACGTCCGTGGCATTTGCCGTCACGGCCGGCGGCGCGGCCGCGGACGAATACACGCTGCAGATCGCCGCGACGCAAACGACGCCGATTACGCAGAATAGGCCAGCACCGGGCAACGGCTGTCTTGTGCTGTGCATTCCGTCCTAGTTGGCGCCGGTCGCGGGCGGCGGCGCGGCAAGCGGCGTGCCGGTCGCCGGATCGAGATAAAGTACGGCATTTTTGCCGGCTGCGGTGAAGTCGAACAAGCCGCTGATCGATCCGGCAGTGGCATCAAACGAACCGCCGCCAAGGCGCTTTCCGTGCAGCCAATTATCCTCGATGAAGCGCACCACCGACGACAGCGAAATTTGCGAACGCCCCACATAATTGGCCTTGGCCCAGGGCGAGATCACGATAAACGGCAGGCGTGTGCCGGGACCGCAGCGCCCGTTCACCGGCTTGCCGTTGACGCCCGGCAGCGCCGCGCCGGTGCCGCACTTGCCAGGCCCGTCAAGCTGATCGGCGTCGGGGTCAAACGATGGGCTCGTGACCTTGGTGAAGGCGTGATCGTACCAGCCATCTGAATCGTCCCAGGCGATGATCACGGCCGTGTTCTTCCAGTCCGGCTGCTGTTCGAGGAAATTGATCACCGCCACGGTGCCGCTCTGCTCGTCCAGTGGATTCGAATAAGCGGCGTGGCCGTCCTGGTATGCCGGCGACTTGATATAGGAAACCGCCGGGAAATTGCCGGCCTTCACCGCGTCGTAGAAGTCCGCCAGGTCGTAATTGTGATTGGCGGGATCGTGCGTCGCGCCGTCGTGCTCCAGGCTGTAGCCGATCGCAGGAACCGAGCTTGGCCGGTTGTGGTTCGGATTGGCGGTCGATGCGTAATACTGGAACCAGGCGTGGTGCGGGATGTAGTCCACCACATCGGCGCCGACCACGGTCGAATGCGTGCTGCGCTTGCAGCCGGTCGAGCCGTTGGCGTTGGTCACGTCGATGCGGAAACCGCCCATGAACGAACCCCAGGTGACGCCGGCGCCGTTAAGCAGGTCGCCGATCGTCTGACCCGACATCGTCGCCTGATCTTTCGGATTTGAACAAACATCGGCGCCGGGATCGACGTCGTTGATCATGGTCACGCCGCCCTGACCGTCGTTGACGTAATAGGACACCGCCGCAAGCGTGGACGGCTTCTTGGTCGTGGCCACGATCGTCATGCCGTTCGTCTGGCCGGACGAGATGTTGAGCATCCCCGGCGTCGATGGCCCGTAGGTGTCGGTATAGGCGTTGTCGCTCATCGCGAAATGCTGGGCGTAGTTCCACATCGCGGCAACCGTATTGCCGTCGTAATAGCCCATGACCTGGCCCTTGGTACCGAACGCGCCGGCCCCGCCGCTCGTGCCCTTGCCGGTAAATTTGGGAAACAGGTCCGCCTTGCCGCCGTTATAGGCCTGCTGCTCGGCGGTGTAGGCGTGATTCTGATCGGCGGTGAATGCTTGCGTGCGGTCGAGCCGGAATGGTTCGGCGGCATCGCTGCCGTTCGCCTTGTTGGTGAAATTGGGATTGTCGGTAAGCAGATGCGCCGTGGCGAGATTGTTCACCTTCGGCGTGCCGGCTTTGGCAGTAAAGGCCGGCTCGCCGGGCGGATTGGCGGCCTTGGGATAGGTCGCAAAATAATGATCGAAGGAGACGTTCTCGTTGAAGATAATCACCAGGTGTTTGATCGGCGTAGCGGTCGTGGCGCCGTCCTGCGGGCCCGGACTGGACGCCGAATCCGGCGCCGTCGAGTCGGCAGCCGCGACGCTCAAAGCGGCTATGAGCGCGATGACGGAGGCAGCGGTGATCGACAGCAAGCTCTTGCTCATAGCGGTCCTCAAAAAGTGGGAGTGCGACGGGCCGAAGCTAGTCCGCCAAGTGTGACCTCTACGTGACAGGCCGGGACACAGTTGGGGTTAGTTGGCGACTGATCATCAGGCCCCGCGGGTGGCGACGCCATCTTGCTGACAAAACGTGCTGGTTTTACAGTCCCGTAGCGACGATCTCTGCTGGTATTGGGGAACGGGATGCCCGACCGCCTGAAGGCGTTACGTGGCTTTGCTATGCCGCTGACCGCGGGTGCGTTCGCCGCTATTGTGCTGCTGCAACCTGCTCTTGCTGCCAGCCATGACCAGATCATGGCGATGTGCAAGGAGCAGATGCATCCGCAGGTCATGGCCTGCGCGCTCGCTAAGGGCTTAAAGGGCAATCCCGAGGCGGTTCACGATCAGTGCGGGTCGCCGCTCGTACGCTCTTGCGTCGCACGGGCAGAGCAGAATCAGGCGGCCGGCGTGGCCGCGCCCGCCGCTCCCACGGACGCCGCGACCGTGGCGCCGGCGGACGCAGCCGCCATCCAGCCAACCTTCGTCGCGCCGCCGCGCACCATTGCCGACATCACGGCCATTCTCGACACCGAAAAGCCCGACGACGCCCAGATCGCAAAGCGCAAGGCCGAGGCCGACGCGGTGCCGCCGGACAACGTATCCGGTGCCGCACTCGCGAAATTTTATTACGATCGCGGCAGTGCGCGCGCGCTGCTTGGCCGCAGCAAGGACGCGCTCGCCGACGGGCTGCAAGCGGTCGCGGTGAGTAAAAGTGTAACTGATTATCTTGAGATCTACCGCAATCGGCAATTCGTCGCGCTGCAATACAAAGCTCTCGGCGATCCGAAACAGGCGATGGCGATGTTCGACCTGATAGCGCGGGACGGCGAACAACAAGGGCACCGAGGCACGGTGATCAATGCGTTGGGCAATACAGCGCGGACGCTGGTCTCCATCGGAAATGTCACCGAGGCCAGCACTTATGCCGGCCGCATTGAAGCGCTGGTTCAGGAGGCGCGCGGAAGTCCGAACCCGAAATGGCGCGCAGGCTACCCCATCTACGGTCATTCCTATGAGTCCGAGGACGCCTCGGTACGCGGACTGGTGTTCGAGGCGCGCGGCCAATACGCGGACGCCGAGGCCGCCTACCGGCGCGCTCTGTCGTTCCGCCGTGCTTCGCTGAACGACCTTCCCCGTTATGACTCGCCGCCGCCGCCGGAACAGATCATGCAGTCTGCGGACAGTCAGCTTCTGTTGGTAGCGCGCAACGAGGCCAAACAGGGTCGGTTGAGCGAAGCGGAGGCGGACGCGCGCCAAGCTTTGCTTGAAATACTCAAGGCGCAAGGCAAGTACGCTCCGGCGACGCCGCAATTTATAATCGGGCTCGCCGCCATCCTGGTCGAGCAGGGCCGCTACCAGGACGCCGAGAAGCTCGCCCGCTCAGCGCTCGACGTGCAGCGCACGCTCGGCATCGGCGACGACACGCCCGAGAGCGCCAACATTCTTTCACAACTCGGCAACATCCTCATCGCGGAGCGCAAAGCCAAAGAGGCCGCAGCCGTCTATGCGCAACTCGATAATGCCATCGCGCAGTGGCCGGCAGAACAGCGCGACGCGCTGGAGCTCAACGGCTCGCGTATCGCGGCACTCTATGCCACCGGCCAGCTCGATGCCGGGATTGCTGCTGCCGAGCAATTGGTCAAGCGCCAGGTCGCTCGCACCGGTGAGAACAGCTACGACGCGGCCTCCGCGCACGGCACGCTTGCGGTCGGTTATGCCCGCGCCGGGCGCGACGCCGACGCCATCCGCGAGTTCAAGGTCGCGCTTCCCATCTTGATGGCGGCGACGAACGAAACCGATGACGACGATCCGACACTTCTGGCGGCGCGCAGCGCCCGGCTGCAGCGCACCGTCGAGACCTATATCGGCGTGCTGGCGCGCAGCACGACGGTGTCGAACGACACCGCAGTCGAAACTTTCAGGCTTGCCGATGCCATTCGCGGTCATGCGGTGCAACAGGCGCTGGCGGATTCGAGCGCGCGGGTTGTGGCCAAAGACCCGGCGCTTGCCGCGCTTGTCCGCACCGACCAGGATACCGCCAAAGAGATAGATGCAGAGCTCGGCGCGCTCAACAATATGCTGTCGTTGCCGTCGGACCAGCGCGACGACCAGACCGTTGCCGGGGTCAACGCCGAAATCGCCAAACTACGCAACGATCGCAAGACGGCGCGCCAGCAGATCAACAAGCAATTTCCCACCTATGCCGATCTGATCGATCCGAAGCCGCCGACAGTCGATGACATCAAAGCGGCGCTGCGGCCGGGGGAGGCGATGCTGTCGTTCTATTTCGGGCAGGACGCAAGCTTCGTCTGGGCCGTTCCCAAGGACGGTAACGTGGCCTTTGCGGCGGTGCCGATGACCGCGCTCGATCTTGACGCCAAGGTTCAGACACTGCGCAAGGCGCTCGAGCCTCAGGTGACGATGGTGTCGGAAATCCCACCGTTCGATCTGACGCTGGCCTACGGGCTCTATACGTCGCTGCTCAAGCCGGTCGAAGCGGCCTGGCAGCCGGCCAAGAGCCTGATCGTGGTGACCAACGGCGCGCTCGGCGAATTGCCGCTCGGGCTGTTGCCGACCGCGCCGTCGCAGGTTGACCCCAACGCCAAGCCGCTATTTGCCGGCTATCGCGATGTGCCGTGGCTCGCCCGCACCCATGCGGTGACGGTCGTACCGTCGGCTTCGGCGCTGGTGACGCTGCGGCATCTGCCGCCGGGCTCGGCCGATCGCGACAAGCTGATCGGCTTCGGCGATCCCTATTTTAACTCCCAGGAGGCGGCCGACGCGGAAGCAGAGGCCACCGCCGCTGCCGCGCCGTCAGCAGCGTCAGCCCAGGTCGCTTCAGCGAGTGAGGGCGATAGCGCCGCGGCCACGGTGACGCGCGGTATGCCGCTCAAGCGGCGCGCCGCGCCACACACCGAGGACGTCGACACCGCCGAGTTGACGATGCTCCCTAGGCTGCCCGACACGCGTGAGGAATTGATGTCGGTTGCCAAGACACTCGATGTCGATCCCACCAAGGCGCTCTATCTCGGCAAGGACGCCAACGAGCAGAACGTCGAGACTCTCGACCTTTCCCACTATCGCATCGTGTATTTTGCCACTCACGGGCTTGTTCCCGGCGATGTCGACGGCCTTACCCAACCGGCGCTGGCGCTGACCGCGCCCGACATTGCCGGCGTCAAGGGCGACGGCCTTTTGACCATGGAGAAGATCCTTGCGCTGAAGCTCGACGCCGACTGGGTGGTGCTGTCGGCCTGCAATACCGCGGCAGGGGCCGGTGCGGGCGCGGAAGCGGCGTCTGGGCTTGGCAGCGCGTTCTTCTACGCCGGCACGCGCGCGCTTCTGGTCACCAATTGGTCGGTGCAGTCGGAGTCGGCGCGGGCGTTGATCACCGATATATTCCGCCGCCAGGCCGCCGATCCGACGCTGTCGCGGGGCGAAGCTTTGCGGCAAGCCATGATGGCGCTGCTCGACGGACCGGGTTCGCTCGATGCTGCGGGCCACACTGTGTTCACCTATGCGCATCCACTATTCTGGGCTCCTTATTCGGTGATCGGCGATGGCGGCGGGACTTGATCAGGCAAATTCACGTTGCGAACAACGCACGGGAGCAAAAATTCTATTGTCCGGAATTTTGCGCCGGTGGCCTATGGCGTTGGGCGTCTTCTGCCTCGCCATTGTGGCGGCGGCGACGCCGGCAGCCGCGTTCGATCTCGTCACGCCTGCGGAAGCCGCGTTGCCTGCCGGCACGGTGCCGTCGCTCGATCTGCGCGGCAGTCCCACGCGTCGTCCGCTCGTCACCGTCGTAGCGCCGCCGCCTTCGGCCGGCCTGGTGCATTCGCCGCTCGATTTGAAACTGCAATTTCGCGCCTTCGGCGGCGCCGAGATCGATCCCAGCACCGTGGTCGTGACCTATCTCAAGGATCCAGCCATCGATATTACGCAGCGCCTGACGCCATTCATTACGGCTGCCGGCATCGATGTGCCGCAAGCCGACGTGCCGGCAGGCAAGCATCAATTCTGGATCGAACTGAAGGACAAGGACGGGCATATCGGCGGCGGCGAATTCAGTTTCCAGGTCACCAAATAGAAATACTCGCTAGACGCCACCAAACCGGTCCCGGTGCCGATGCCGAAAATTCTGATCTCTTACCGCCGCGCCGATTTGTCCGCCATCGCGGGCCGCATTGCCGATCGGCTGTCGCATCATTACGGCGAGGATTTGGTATTCATGGATGTCGAGAGCATCCCGATCGGCATCGATTTTCGCACTCACATCGACGAGACATTGCAGCAGGCCGATGTGGTGCTCGCCGTCATCGGTCGCAATTGGCTCGGGCAGGACGCCGCCGGCGCGGTCCGCATGAACGAAAAGACCGACGCGGTCAGGGTCGAGGTCGAGACCGCGCTGCGCAATAAAATCCGGATCATCCCGGTGCTCGTCGACGGCGCGAAGATGCCGGCCAGTTCCGAACTTCCTCCGGAATTTGGCGACTTCGCTTTTCTCAATGCCGCCGAAGTGGCGACCGGCCGCGATTTCCGTTCCCATATGGACCGCCTCATCGGCGCCATCGATGGATCCGCGGGCGCGGACGCCCGCGGCGCGGCGTCCGCTACGGCCGAAAACCGGGAACCGGCGCAAACCACCTGGCTGACCGATGGGTTGCGCTATTTCGTTGTCCCGTTCGTTCTTCTCCTTGTTGCTCATCACCTCATCGTCAATGAATTCGACCTGCGGACGGAATATTTGTGGGCATCCTGTATCGGCGTGCCGTTTCTGTCCGGCTTTGCTTTGCTCTGGGTCGCGCGCCGCGGCGCGGGGCCGGCATTTGCGTTCGCAATCGCGCTCGGCATCATTGGCGTTGTCGCGATGACGATCTCGGAGAGCCTCAATTCCGGCGATCCGATCATGCCGCAGAACCGCTATGAATGGTTGGACAATATCAACTTCGCCGTCGCCATCGCGTTGAGCTTCCTCGCCGGCCATGCAGTGGCGCGCGTGCTGCGCGCGGTGTCGAGCCGGAAGACCAGGAAACGCTGACTGGCGGCTGCGGCAAGCAGGCTGGCGGCATAAAAAAAGGGCGGCCCTTGTGGGGCCGCCAAGAGTCCGCACGACAGGTGTAGAAGCGCGGACCCTGACCTGCGAGCGGCCATCGTGCTCGCAAGGAAAAGAAGAAAAGTGAAGCGGAGCGTCAACTCCGCTTCACCCAGTGGGGGAGGGATTATTCGCCCTCTGTGCCGATTGCGTAGGCAGTCTCGCCGTGCACTGCGTCGTCGCCGATCTTCAAGGTAGCTTCATCCATACGCAGGCTCACGAAGATCGAGATGACCTTGAGGATGATGAAGGTAGCAACGATGTTGTACGCGATGATGAATCCCGCGCCTTCTGCCTGAAGCAGAACCTGACCGGGATTGCCGTAGAGCCAGCCGGTGATGTTCACGCCGGGTGCATCCTTGTCGGTGCCGATGTACTGCAGCATGGCCGGGTTGGCCAACACGCCAGTGAGCAAGCCGCCCATCAGACCCGCCACACCGTGGGTGGAGAACACGCTCAGTGTGTCGTCCACTTTCTGCATGAAGGCGAGCTTCTGGAACTTGTTCATGGACAGCCACGGGATGATGCCCGCGCAGACGCCGATGGTGAGCGCGCCGAAGCCATCCACGTAACCAGCGGCGGGAGTAATCGCCACCAGGCCCGCGATCATGCCGTTGACTGCGCCGAGAACCGACGGCTTGCCATAGGCCATCTTGTCCATGATCGTCCAGACCAGAAGGGCCGCTGCCGTTGCCGTATTGGTGTTGAGCACCGCCGCGCCGGCGTCAGCATTGGCGAAGTACGGGTCGCCGCCGTTGAAGCCGTTCCAGCCGAGCCACAGGATTCCGGCGCCAACCAGCGTCATCAACAAGCTGTTTGGCGGGAAATTGTCGCGGTCGGCCTGCAGGCGCGGGCCGATCACCCATGCCCCGACGAAGCCCGATGTACCAGCGGCCAGATGGATCACGTAGCCACCCGAGAAGTCCGCTATACCCATGCTCGCCATCCAGCCGCCGCCCCAGAGACTGAACGCGCCCACGGTGTACACCAGTGTCATCCACACGGGGCAGAAGATCATCCACGCCGTGAAGTTCATGCGACCAAGCAGCGAACCGCCAAGGATGATGACGGTAATGGCCGCGAACACGAACTGGAAGAACATGAGCGTCGCCATTGGGAAGGCGAGAGGCGGCATGCCCGATGCTGCAGCAGGAATTGTCGCTTGACCGGTGGTAAACGCAGCCGACGTCGCTAATAGCGGCTGACCCAAGAACGGGAACCATTGCGGTCCGAACGCCATATTGTAGTCGAACAGAATCCAAACGATTAGGACCGATGCAAAAGCGTACATCGACATGAAGGCGGAATTGATCGCCCACTTCTTCTTGACGACGCCGCCGTAGAGGACGGTTAGCCCAGGTATGCTTTGAAGCCCAACGAATGTCGCGGCTGCCAGCTGCCAGGCATTATCGCCGGTATCTAGCCATGATGGTGACGGTACGAGTGCCATGTGCCTTCCCCCAAAAATGCCCTAAGTGCGCCGACGGCACACGGGCGAGCGATTGAACGTTCGCAAAAATTATGCCAGTTAGTCGGCCACTGACCGGACACATTTTGCTGACGGTTCAGACCTAGCTGGCATGAAACTGACTACAAAATCCGCACATTGGTCAGAAAGTGGGCAGTAAAGTAGGGGGGGCGATGCTTCGGACTAGGCCATTGGCGGTGGTTATTGGGGTGCTTGTGCTGGGAATTGCCTCTGCCGCAATCACCGCTGCAACGCTTCGCGCCGACACCGCAATCACCTGCACCAACCCGGCGAGCGGTATGAGCTGGCAGATCAAGATCGACTACGACCACAACACCGTGGATTCCAATCCGGCCACCATCAACAGCAGCCAGATTTCGTGGCACGACGCCGACGATGGCGGCAACTATACGCTTGATCGGAAATCCGGAAAACTTACGGTGATCGTCGCGTCGAGCACCGGTGGCTATTTTCTTTATGATCAGTGTGGGCTGCAGAACTGACCCGGTATTGAAATCTGCGCCTTCGCCGCGTACGATCCCCGCTGCCCGCCGCGCGGCGGAGATCGGAGAGGCGGCGATGGCCGAGCGGCTTTCCGGCGTTAAAGCAACCGTCGGGTTCACCTCCGAGACCGGACCGCGCAAACGCAACGAAGATTTCGCTGGCGCCGTTTTCGGCCTGGAACTGCCGCAGCCGCGTCGCGACATCATGGCCGCGATCGCCGACGGCATTGGCGGCGCCAAGGGCGGCCGGGTCGCGGCCGAAACCGCAGTGCGCGGTTTTCTCGACGGATTTTGCGATCTGCCCGAGACCATGGAAGTGCGCCGCGCCTCAGCGCGGGTCCTCAATTCACTCAATGGCTGGATCTATTCCGAAGGCAAACGCAACGCCGAGCTTGCGGGAATGGGCTGCACCTTCACCGCGCTGGTGCTGCGCGGGCGGGTCGCGCATATCCTGCATGTCGGCGACACGCGCGCCTATCGGCTGCGCGGCGATCGCTTCAGTTTCTCACCACCGATCATGTGCGCGAGGGTAGCGGTGCCGGACGGTCGAATATCCTCAACCGCGCGCTCGGCGTCGAGACCGAGGTGCGGCTCGATTATGCGGCGCAGCCGCTGGCGCTGCACGACCGTTTCCTGCTTTGTAGCGACGGCGTGCACGCCTTCCTGTCGCCGACGCCATCGCCGACATCCTGCGCGAAGGCTCGGCTTCCGAGGTCGCGTCCCGCGCACTGGTTGCGGCCGCGCTCAGTTCCGGCAGCACCGACAATTGCACCGCGTTGGTGGTCGACGTTGTCGAACTGCCGACCGCGGAATCGGCCGATGTCGGCGGCGCCATCGCGCAACTGCCGCTGATTCCGGTGCCGGTCGACGGCGAGACCGTCGACGGTTTCGTGCTCAAGGTGCTGGTTTCGGACGGCCGCTATACCAAGCTCTACGGCGCGGTCGACGAGGTCGAAGGCGGCGAAGTGGTGCTGAAATTTCCCAAGCCTCAGGTCGCGGCCGTCGCCACCTATCGCGCCGCCTTCGTGCGCGAGGCCTGGGTCGGCGCGCGGGTGCACAGTCCCTGGGTCGGACGCACGATCGAACTGCCGCCGGGGCGGCAGACCGCGCTCTACACGGTCATGCCGCTCTATCCGGGCGAGCTGTTCGACGCGGATGACGCGCCGCCCGATGGTCGGTCTGGAAGAAGGACGCAACATCGCGATCAAGCTCGCGCGTGGCGTCGCCGGCTGCACCGCGCCGGCATCATCCATCGCGACATCAAGCCGGACAACGTGATCCTCGAGGCCGAAGGATCGCTAAAGCTGATCGATCTTGGCGTGGTGCGCGTTCCGGGCATGGAGGATTTTCCGCCCGAGGATATTCCCGGCACCATCGCCTATATGGCGCCGGAAATGTTTGCCGGCGAACCGGGCAACGAGGCAACCGACATTTATTCGCTCGGCGTCACCATGTTCCGCGCCTTCACCGGCGAATATCCTTACGGCAATCCCGATGCCGTCAACCCGCCGCGGCTAAAGCGGCCGAAGCCGCTGTCCGAGCTGCGGCCGATCTGCCGGCCTGGCTGCAAGCCACGCTCGGGCGCGCGATCGCCTACGATCCGGTCCAGCGGTTCCACGACGTGACGGAACTTGCGGTCGAGATGGAGGCGGGGCCGACACGCGCGCCGGCCGGGCTTGGCCGGGCACAGACGCTCTATGAGCGCTCGCCGGTCCTGGTCTGGCAGGGCGTGGCCGCGCTGCTGGTGCTAGCCTTGGCGTGGTCGCTGCTGCTGCGGCATTGAGGGCACCTGACCGTGGGCGTCATTGACATTTTCGCGGCAGCGCCGCAAAGGCAAAAGGCCGGTTCGCAGGATTCATAATCTGCATGTTCAAGCGAATCCTGATTGCCAATCGCGGCGAGATCGCCTGCCGGATCATCAAGACCGCGCGGCGGATGGGCATTGAAACCGTCGCGGTCTATTCCGAGGCCGACCGCGGCGCGCTTCATGTCGAGATGGCCGATACCGCCGTCGCGATCGGCCCGCCGCCGGCCGCGCAGAGCTATCTGGTCATCGACAAGATCGTCGCTGCCTGCAAGACAAGCGATGCCGAGGCCGTGCATCCAGGCTACGGATTCCTGTCCAGCGCGCGGCATTTCCCACCGCGCTTGCACAAGCCGGCATCGTCTTCATCGGGCCGAACCCCAAGGCGATCGCCGCCATGGGCGACAAGATCGAGAGCAAGAAGGCCGCGGCCGCCGCCAAGGTGACGACCGTGCCCGGCCATCTCGGCGTCATCGAGGACGAGAAGCAGGCGGCAAGATCGCCGACGAGATCGGCTATCCGGTCATGATCAAGGCGTCCGCCGGCGGCGGCGGCAAAGGCATGCGCATCGCGGCAGCCGCGAGGAGGTTTCCGACGGTTTCGCCCGCGCCCGTTCCGAGGCGAAGTCGAGTTTCGGCGACGACCGCGTCTTCATCGAGAAATTCATCACCGATCCGCGCCACGTCGAGATTTAGGTGCTCGGCGATAAGCACGGCCATGTCATCTATCTCGGCGAGCGCGAATGCTCGATCCAGCGCCGCAACCAAAAAGTCCTCGAAGAATTGCCAAGTCCCTTGCTCGACGAGTTGACGCGCAAAAAGATGGGCGAGCAGGCGGTCGCGCTCGCCAAGGCGGTCGGCTACGACAGCGCCGGCACCGTCGAGTTCGTCGCCGCGCAGGACAAGAGCTTTTTCTTTCTGGAGATGAACACGCGGCTGCAAGTCGAGCACCCGGTGACCGAGCTTGTCACCGGCATCGATCTTGTCGAGCAGATGATCCGGGTCGCCGCCGGCGAGCCGCTCACACTTAAACAGAGCGACATCAAGTTGTCCGGCTGGGCGGTCGAGAGCCGCATCTATGCTGAGGATCCCTACCGGAATTTCGCGCCCTCGATCGGACGTCTCGTCCGTTATCGGCCGCCCGCCGAAGGCGTGCACGGCGGCGTCACCATCCGCAACGACACCGGCGTCACCGAGGGCGGCGAAATCTCGCTGTACGACGACCCATGATCGCCAAGCTCGTCACCCAGGCCAAGACGCGCCTTGAAGCTATCGACGCGCAAACCGAGGCGCTCGATGCCTTCACCATCGAGGGCATTCGCCACAACATCCCGTTCCTTGCCGCGATCATGCAAAATCCGCGCTGGCGCTCGGGCAAGTTCTCCACGGCATTCATTGCCGATGAATTTCCCAAGGGGTTTGAGCGGATCGCGCCGACCGGCGCCATGGCGCACAACATCGCCGCGGTCGCCGCCGCATCGACCACGTGCTCGGCGAGCGCAACGGCAAAATCTCGGGACAACTGAACACGACGCTCACCCGCGAGCGGCGGCGCGCCATCTGGCTCGGCCCGGACGAAATCCAGGCCGAGTCGAGCACGACGGCAAGGACGTTGCGGTGACGTTCGAGGACGGCGCGCGGCACGTCCTGTCTTCCGACTGGGTTCCCGGCATGCCGGTATGGGCCGGCACCATCGACGGCGCGCCGGTGGCGATGCACGTGCGCGCGCTGCCGTACGGCTTTGAGCTCGCCTATCACCGCATCGAGGTCAAAGCCTTCGTCTATACCGAGCGCGAGGCGCGTTATGCGCGGCTGATGCCGGTGAAAAAACTCTCCGATACCGGCAAGGCGGTGCGCAGTCCGATGCCGGGTCTGGTGGTTTCGCTCGCGGTGGCGGAGGGCAGGAGGTCAAGGCCGGCGAGACGCTGGCCGTGGTCGAGGCCATGAAGATGGAAAACATTCTGCGCGCCGAACGCGACGGCACGATCAAGAAAATCCGCGTCAAAAAAGGCGACAGCGTCGCCGTCGACGCGGTCATCATGGAATTCGCCTGAAGGCGAGGATCGCCGAATCGTTCATCATAGTGTCCTCGCCGGGGACGACCGGGATGCAGGCAATTCGCTTTCTCTTGTCGCCGAGCGGACGGTTGCCGCCGCAGCCATTTATCTGTGGGCCGTGAGTCTATCTGCTCGGCGCAGCATCGCAATCGCGACGCGGCCCGATGTCATGGCGCGCGGCGGCTTCGGCTGTCTGCCGTGGTGCAGGCGGTGCTGATCTGGGTGTGGTTTGCGCTGCACGCCGAGCGGCGGCGCGACGCCGACCGCTCTATTGGCTTGGCCGCGGCGGTGAGCCTGCTTTACGCATTATCGATCATCCTGCTGGTGTTATTGCCGCGGGTTCCGTTATGATGTCTGGAGAAGGACGGCGAACGCCACCGTCGCGCCCGGCTTCATTTGCTGCTGGCGGTATCCGCCACCGGCTGTCTGGTTTTATTTCTCCGATTACTCCACCTGGGCGTTGGCGTTGGGGCTGGCTTCCGTTTTGTCATCTGGCCGTCGTCCTGATGCTCCTCGCGTTCGCGCTGCCGGACTGGAAACCGATGTTTACTCGCCTTATCGGCTGAACATGACCGCCCGCCGACGCGCACCCCCGCCGGCCGCGACACCAATCGGCGTGGCGCAACTTGCGAACTATCGCTTTGTCATCACCGCCGATGGCTATGCCTCGGTCGAGCCGGTCCGGGCGCAGACGGTGTACGACGCGCCGTGGCGGCTTACGCCGCGCGATCGCGTCACGCTGGATGCCTGTGGAGAATATCGCCGGCGGACTTTATCGCGCCGAGACCATCCCGGTGCACTGCAAGGGGCGATACCGCCCGGCGCTGGCTTATGTGGCGCGGCCGCGGCCACCCGGCCAGCCGAAACCCGGTTACATGGAGATCGTGGTCACGGCGGCGCGGCAATTGGAACTGCCGGCTGATTACATTAAATCCCTGCAACAGTGGCTGCCGAAATGGCCGCTCGTGGCCGGCCACCGCAAACTTGGAGAATTCGGTTGAACGTCAACCGCCTCGTGATCATCCGCGGCCGGGTGCAGGGTGTCGGCTACCGCGCCTGGACCGAAGTGACGGCGCTCGAGCGCGGCGTCCAGGGCTGGGTCTCGGTACTGCCGCGACGGCAGCGTCGAAGCTTTGTTCGGCGGGCTGGAAGACATTGTCGCCGTCATGATCGAAGATTGCCGGCGCGGCCCGCCTGGCGCGCGCGTCGATTTCGTCGATCACCGCGAAGCAGGTCCCGCTG
>CAWBQV010000003.1:0-148614 GCA_963790975.1 uncultured Alphaproteobacteria bacterium | reverse complement strand
TTGCTCGAATTGCTCCTGGTCGAGGAGTTGGCGGCTCGTGGTGCGGTCGATCTGCGCGCGCAGTTCCGCGATGCGATCCTCGTAGGCGAATTGCTGCTCGGCCTGGTGCGCGATCAGCGTTCGCAACACGTCGTCGCGGAAGGCGAGATAGGTGCCGGCCGCGATCGACCAGCCGGCCATGATCACGACGGTGCCGACCGCGATCCAGAACACCACCGGGCCGAACCTGACCTGCCGTCCGGCGTGCGCGATGGTGTAACCCGTGCGCGCGGCAGGCTCCCGGGCGGCGCGCCGCGAGGCGCCGTCACGGGACTGCTGGTGCTCCGGATGTTGCGCGAAATGATGGGCGGGATGTTGCTGCGCGATCTTGCGGCCTGCTGCGACCGTGACCCGGTCCACGGCGACATTGACGCTCCCACCCAAGCAAGGAGCGGATTTCAGCCGGTTATGGTTAACAATCAGCAAATTGACGGGTGCGTTTTGGCGGCATTTTGCAACTTCGGTAAACGAATTCACAGCTCTTTTGCCGCAGCGAAGACCTCGTCCGCATGGCCTGCGACCGACACTTTCGGCGAGATTTGGACGATGCGCTGTCGGGACCGATCAGGAGTGTGGTGCGCACGATGCCGAAGAACTTCCTGCCGTATAACGATTTTTCCTGCCACACGCCGTAGCCTCAGCATTTT
Source organism: uncultured Alphaproteobacteria bacterium (assembly GCA_963790975.1). Lineage (GTDB taxonomy): Bacteria > Pseudomonadota > Alphaproteobacteria > Rhizobiales > Xanthobacteraceae > BOG-931. The sequence goes on along the minus strand of CAWBQV010000003.1, from coordinate 147,928 downwards.
CCGGCTTCTCGTCCGAGGCGAGCGCGATGGCGAGCCTTGCTTTGCCTTGAACTTATCCTGCGCGGCCACCGGGTCGGCGGAGACGCCGAGGATGTCTGTGCCGGCGCGGCCGAACGCCGCTTTGAGCCGCGAAAATCGATGGCCTCTTTGGTGCAGCTGGGTGTGTCCGCCCGCGGATAGAAATAAAGGACGAGCTTTGCCCGACGAAATCGTTGAGCGAAACGTTCCCGCCGCCGTCTCGCGGCAGGGTGAAGGAAGGGGCTTTGGCGCCGGGCTCGAGCGCTCCAACCTCTGCTGGGGCCGCTTGGTTTTGGCGGGTTTTGGCGGTTTTGCGGGCCGTCTTTCGGGTCATGTGCCTTCCTTTCGACGCTTTCCAAGACGCATTGTCGACTCCCAGAATACGCGCGTGAGTAGGGGTGTCGATCACTCGTGCGGCTATCCTGCTGGCTGCAATATCGTTATGACGGCGCCACGGACGGGGGACGCCCAGCGGGCATGACGAACCAAGATAGGCAAAAGGCGTCATTCCCGCGATGGGAATTGGCCGCGCATCCCCGTCGCCGGGGTAGCCTTACAGCCGCCCACCGCGGCCAGGCGGGCGATGGCCGCTATCTGGCTGCTTATCGGCGGCTGCTTGCGCGGTATCAACGGCTCATCAAACGTGTCGGGATCGTATCAGGCGCCGTGGTCGGGCTCCTGGTGCTGGGCTGTCTCGGACTGTGGTGGCGGCTCGACAGCGGACCGATCCAGCTCGACGCTTTCACTCCTTGGTTGGTCTCCGCCATCGAGGAGAATTTCGGCAGCGGCGAACGCGTCGAAGTCGGCGGCACCCAGATCGAGCGCACCGGCAACGGCGGCGCCGCGGTGCGGGTGCGCGATATCGTGGTACGCGACCCCGACGGAACCGTGGTCGCAAGCGCGCCGAAAGCGGAAATCCGCATTTCCGGCATGAGCCTGCTCAGTGGGCACATGCGCGCCGAAAGTCTCAATCTGGTCGGTGCCGCACTCGCCATGCGCATCGAGCCCGACGGCGCCGTCACCATTTTCGCTTCCGGCGCAGACAAGCATCCGATCGCGACGGCCACCGGTCCCGTTCTCGGCGAACACCCGGACATCAAGCAGGACAGATACGCGCCGGCCTCCGCTCCGGTCGCCGCGATGGCGGCAACCGCTGTGCGGCCCCAGCCGGCGCTGCCGCGCCCGCCGAGCGAAAGCATCGCCGCGCTATTGACCTGGATCGACGGCCTCGGCGAAACCGGCCTCGGCGGTCATGACCTTGGCGAGCTTGGATTGAAGAACGGAAGCCTGACCGTCGACGACGAGCGCACCGGCAAACGCTGGACCTTCGAGGATATCAGCCTCAGCCTGCAGCGGCCGCACGGCGGCGGGGTCGTGGTGACGGTAGGTTCCGACAACCCGGAACATCCGTGGGGTCTCACCGCTTCGATCAAGCCGACGCGCGAGGGTTATCGCAGCATCGCAATCGAAGCCCGGCAGGTTTCAGCCAACGATATGCTGCTGGCGGCTCGGCTCGGCGACGGCAGCCTGCAGGTCAATCTGCCGCTGTCGGCGAGCTTGCGCGGCGAGATCGGTTCGGATGGCGTGCCGCAATCGCTGACCGGACGGGTCGTCGCCGACGCCGGCTCCATCAGCGACGCCAATGACGCTGACGGCCGGCTCGATATCGATCACGCCGAGTTCAAGATCGATTGGGACGCCGCGAGCCGCGTGCTTTCGGTGCCATTCCAGATTTTCTCCGGCGGCAACCGGATCACGCTGTTGGGGCAGGTCGAAGCGCCGGCGACGGCGCCCGGCCCGTGGTTGTTCAAAATCGGCGGCGGCACGGTGCTGCTGGCCGCGGCGGACGCGGCGAACGATCCCCTGATCCTCAATCGTATCCCAGGTGAGCGGCCAGTTCGACCCGGTCAAGCAGCGGTTCGTCATGGATCAAGGCGACCTTGGCAATGCCGATATCGGCGTCGCCATGTCCGGCACCGCCGACTATTCGAGCGGCGACCTTCATCTTGCCACCGGCGTGGCGGCGACCCGCATGCCGGCCGATGCCTTAAAGCGGCTGTGGCCGGTCTTCGTCTCGCCGAAAGTCCGCGATTGGTTCAACGGCCACCTGACGAGCGGCACCGTCGAGCGCGTCGTCATCGCCGTGAATGCTCCGCTCAATACGCTCAAAGCGAGCGGTCCGCCGATCCCCGACGATGGACTGTCGATCGATGCACAGGTGACGAATTGCGTGATCCAGCCGGTGGCCGGTCTGCCGGCGCTCCATGACGCCGACCTCAACGTGCATATCGTCGGCCGCGACGCGCAAATCTCAGTCGGCAAGGCCACCGCCGATCTGCCGTCCGGGCGCAAGCTCGTGTTGTCGTCCGGCCTGTTCGAAGTGCCCGATACCGGACCGCATGAGCCGCCGGCGCGCGTGCACTTCAAGATCGATGGCCCGGTTCCGGCAGCGGCCGAGTTGGTGGCGATGGACCGTCTGCGCGACGCCTCGGGCATGCCGTTCGATCCGGCGACGACGCACGGAACGATGAGCGCGCTGGTCGCGTTGGCGCTGCCGCTCAAGCCCGACCTGCCGCCCGGCTCGACCGCTTACGCGATCACGGTCGATGCTACGAATTTTTCCGCCGAGCACATGATCATGGGGCAGAAGGTGGAAGCCGCGGCGCTGAAAGTGAGCGCCAATAACCAGGGCTTTGCGCTCAAGGGCGACGTCAAGATCGGCGGCGCGCCGGCCAATCTCGAATACCGCAAGCTGCGCGGCGACGACGCCGCCGACGTTCATATCCAGGGCATGCTCGACGAGACGACGCGCACCAATCTCGGGCTCGATCCGACGAACTCGATCGCCGGCTCCATTCCAATCGACGTCACTGGCCGCGTCGGCACCACAACCGATCGCGACGGGCACTTCGCGGTCACGGCCGATCTGACTCCGGCCCAGATCGGGGGTTTCCTGCCGGGCTGGGTCAAGCAGGCCGGCAAGCCGGCGCGCGCGACCTTTACACTCACGACCAAGCCGCAATCGATCCGCATCGACGATCTGTTGATCGAGGGCGCCGGCGGCGGCGTGAAGGGCACCGTCGAGCTTGACGGCTCCGGCGTGCTGCAATCTGCCAACTTCCCGTCCTACGGGTTCTCCGACGGCGATCGCACCAGTCTCAAGGTCGATCGCACGCCGGAAGGAGCGCTTCATGTCGTTATGCGCGGCGACGCTTATGACGGACGGGGATTCGTTCAGGACATGACCGGCGGCGGGGTCGCCGCCCAGCCGGGCGCGCGCCAGCCTCCCGACGTCGATCTCGATATGAAACTTGGCGCGGTGCTCGGCTTCAACGGCGAGGCCTTGCGCAGCCTTGATCTCAAAATGTCGCGCCGTGCCGGCGAGGTTCGCAGCCTCGGGCTCACCGCCAAAATCGGGCGCAATGCAACGCTGACCGGCGAGTTGCGCGGCCAGCCGGGCGGTCGGCAGGTGGTCTATCTCGAGAGTGGCGATGCCGGGGCGCTGTTTGGCTTCACTGATACCTATACGCGTATGATCGGCGGCCAACTGACGACGATCATGGATCCGCCGTCGGCGACCAATCCCGTGCAGCTCGGCAGCGTCAGCGTGCGAAATTTTGCCGTCCACGACGAATTGCAACTCGAACGCGCGGTGGAGAACGGCAGCCAGCTGCCGCGCAACCAGATGGATTTTACCAGCATGAAGGTCGACTTCACGCGGTCGCCGGGCCAGATGGCGCTGCACGATGGCGTGGTGCGCGGCCCGGTGCTGGGCGGCACCATCGACGGACTGATCAATTATTCGGGTGACGATGTGCACCTGCGCGGCACGCTGATCCCGCTCTATGGCGCCAACAATCTGCTCGGGCAGCTTCCGGTGGTGGGACTTTTCCTCGGCGGCGAAAAAGAGGGCCTCGTCGGCGTCACCTATGAAGTCGTCGGCAGGCCGGGAAGCCCGGTGCTTCACGTCAATCCGCTTTCGGCGCTGGCGCCCGGACTTTTACGCAAGGTCTTTGAATATCCGGCGACCACGCCGTTCACCCTGCCGGCCGGCGACGACAACAGCAGCAGAGAGCAGCAGCAGCAGCAGCAGCAGCAGCAGCAGCAGCAGCAGCAGCAGCAGCAGCAGCAGCAGCAGCAGCAGCAGCAGCACGGGCAACGACGACACCAGCGCCACGACGACCAACAATCACTAAACTTCGTCAAACCGGCTTGAGCAAAGCGTGGCGTTTGCGGCCGAGCGAAAGTTTTATGGCGCCATCGGGCGTCACATCGGCTTCGCTAATCGTGGCCTTGTCACTGGTGATGCGCGTATCGTTGACCATGATGGCATTGTTGGCGATGGCGCGCCGGACCTCGCCATTGGACGCAGCAAGTCCGGCTTTGACGAAAGCGGCGAGAACGCCGATGCCGGCCTTAAGGTCGGCGTGCGACACTTCGACGGTCGGCAGGCTCGCGCCAAGCCCACCCTCTTCGAAGGTCGTACGCGAACTCGCCGCCGCTTCATCGGCCGCCGCGCGGCCGTGGACCAGCGCAGTTGCTTCCGTCGCCAGGATTTTTTTCGCCTCGTTGATGTCGGCGCCTTTGAGCGCCGCGAGCCGATCGATTTCGTCGAGCGGCAACACCGTGAAAAATTTCAGGAAGCGGCCGACGTCGGCGTCCTCGGTGTTGCGCCAATATTGCCAGTATTGGTAGGGGCTCACTTGATCGGCGTTGAGCCACACCGCGCCCGCCGCGGTCTTGCCCATCTTGGCGCCCGAGGAGGTGGTGATCAGCGGCGAGGTGAGCGCAAAGAGTTGTGCGTTGTGCAGCCGGCGGCCGAGATCGATGCCGTTGACGATGTTGCCCCATTGGTCGGAACCGCCCATTTGCAGCACGCAGCCGTGGCGACGATAAAGCTCGACGAAATCGTAGGCCTGCAAAATCATGTAATTGAATTCGAGGAACGACAGTTCCTGCTGCCGCTCGAGCCGCAGTTTCACCGAATCGAAAGCGAGCATGCGGTTGATGGAAAAGTGCCGCCCGATGTCGCGCAGGAAGTCGATATAGTTGAGCGTATTGAGCCAGTCGGCATTGTTGGCCATCACGGCATCGGTTTTGCCGTCGCCGAATTTCAGGAAACGGCCAAAGATTGCGCGAATGCCTTTGAGGTTCTCGCTGATGACATCGTCGGTGAGCAGCCGCCGGCTTTCGTCCTTGCCCGACGGATCGCCGACGCGGGTGGTGCCGCCGCCCATCAGCGGGATCGGCCGGTGGCCGGTTTGCTGCAGCCAATACAAGAGCATGATCGGCAACAGCGAGCCGACATGCAGCGAGGGCGCGGTGCAGTCGAAACCGATATAGGCGGTGATCGTTGACGTACCTGCCAGCGCGTCGAGCGCCTCGGGCTCGGAGACCTGGTTGATAAAGCCTCTTGCGGCAAGAACGTTGAGGAAATCGGACTTGTAGGTGTTCATCACTGTCCGGCTTAACGTGGCTGTTCGCGGCTCGCCGCGGCGGCGGCGGTGGTGTAACAGGTCCGAAGGCTTATTCAAATGTCCGAGCAGATGACATTGGACTCACCATCGGCGGCGGCCGCATCGGTCCTGGCGATCGGGTTGATGAGCGGCACCTCGCAGGACGGCGTCGACGTCGCCTTGATCGATACCGACGGCGAGAAGATCGCGCAATTTGGCGCCACCGCCTGCCGGCCCTACACCAGGGACGAACGCGCGCTGCTGCGCAGCGCCACGGCCGCCGCGGCGAACCTGACCGAGCGCACGGCGCGGCCGAACCTTATCGCCAAGGCCGAGCAATTGGTGAACGACGCGCATGCGGAAGCCGTGCAGACGTTTATGGCGGCGAACGATCTGAAGCCGGAGAATCTGGCGGTGATCGGATTCCACGGACAAACCCTGCTGCATCGTCCGGAGCGCGGGCTGACGCTGCAGATCGGCGACGGCCGGGCGCTGGCGGCGCGGCTCGGCATTCCCGTGGTCTACGATTTTCGCGCCGCCGACGTTGCCGCGGGCGGGCAGGGCGCGCCGCTGGCGCCGATATTCCACCGCGCCTTGGTGCGGCAGCTCAACCGCAAACCGCCGGTCGCCGTGCTCAATCTCGGCGGCGTCGCCAACGTGACCTATATCGACGGCGATACGTTGATCGCCTGTGATACCGGACCGGGCAACGCCTTGCTCGACGATTTTTTGCGGCTGCGCACCGGCCACCCGCTCGACACCGACGGCCGCAAGGCTGCCGCCGGCGCAGTGAACCAGGCTATGATCGAACGCCTGTTGGCGCATCCGTTCTTCACCCTGCCGCCGCCGAAATCGCTCGACCGCAACGATTTTCGCGGCCTCGTCGACGACATGCTTGATGGCGTCAGCATCGAGGATGGCGCCGCGACGCTCACCGCGCTCACGGCCGCCGCGGTGGCGACAATCTTGCCGTATCTGCCGCGCCCGCCGGCGAGCTGGATCGTCGCCGGCGGCGGTGCGCGTAACCCGACGCTGATGCGCATGCTGGCCGAGCGCCTTGCGCCGGCGCATGTCGAATCCGGCCACGAGGCCGGCTGGTCGACCGATTCACTCGAAGCTCAGGCTTTTGCCTTTCTCGCCGTGCGCAGCCTGCGTGGGCTGCCGATCTCATATCCCGCCACCACCGGCGCGCCGCGGCCGCTTAGCGGTGGGGTATTGGCGAAACATTGATATATTTCAATAGCTTGGATTGCACCAAGTGCGCGGTCATCGCAATTTGCTGCAATGCCACATAAATGCTGCATTGCACCATTATGCTTCTTGCATGATTCGGAAATGAAGGACGGAGTGGACCATGGCCGAATACGGCGACATTTTTGATTACTACCAAAGCGCGGTCGGGTTTGAAGCGTTGACGCTGGCGTTTATGGCCGCGTATGGGCTGCTCATCGTCTGGGTTGCGTCACACGCCAAAGATCCGGTTTTGGAATCTTTGCGCTCGGCCTGACGTTCAACGCCGACGACTGAATACGAGGCCGCCGCAGTGGGCGGCCTCGTCATTTTTGACCGGCGATAATTGGCCTGCAGCAGACGTGGAATTTGCGCTAGGCTTGCGACTTCGCATTGTCATCCACGAAAGGCGCATTCCATGCCGGTTTCCATGTACAGCGTTTCCATTCCGGTCTTTATCCAGCATCTCAACGGGCTCGACACCATCCTCGACAAGGCCGCGGCCTGGGCCGCCGCGCGCAAGGTCAACGAGGCCGATCTTTTGAACATGCGGCTGTCGCCCGACATGTTCAATCTGACGCGGCAGGTGCGGGCGGCGACCGATCACGCCGCCAACGCGGCGGGGCGTCTTTCCGGCAAGGAGCTTTTAAAGTTCGCCAACGACGAGACCACCATTGCGCAGCTCAAGGACCGCATCGCCAAGACCATCGACTATCTCAAGAGCGTCAAGCAGAGCGAGATCGACGGCACCGAGGCCAAGGACATCAGCATCACGTTTCCGAGCGGGCAGACACGCCAGTTCACCGGCCAGAGCCTGCTCCTCGGCAACAGCCTGCCGAACTTCTGGTTTCACACCACCACCGCCTACGACATCGTGCGCCAGTGCGGCGTCGAAGTCGGCAAGCGTGACTTCATGGGCACGCCGCCGGCCTAGCAAGGCGCCGGCGGGGTAGGGGCGCGATCTCTACTGCGAGGCTTCCTTGAGCGGATCCTTCACCGCCGGGAACGTCGCGAATTCGATCGCCCACGGCTCGCCGTCGACCTTCTGCACTTTGCGGATGTAGATGTTCTGCACGATGTCGCGGGTGCGCGGATCGATCGAGATCGGTCCGCGCGGGCTTTCCCATTTCATGCCCTTCATCGCGCCGACCACCGTATCGGCGTCGGTATTGCCGTTGGTCGCTTTGAGCGCCAGGTAAATCAGGTTCATACCGTCATAGCCGCTGACCGCGATGAAATTGGCGCGGTGACCGGTGGCCTTCTTGTAGGCCGCGACAAAATCCTTGTTCATCTGCGAAGGATGCGCCGCCGAATACAATCCCGCGGTGACCACGCCAAGGAGTGCGTCGCCGGTCGACGGCAGATCGTCGTCGTCGACGATGTCGCCGGGCCCGATCAGTTTGATGCCGGATTTGTCGAGACCGCGTTCGGAGAATTGCCGCGCAAAAGTTCCTGCTTGTCCGGCCGGAACGAACACGAACAGCGTATCGGGCGCCAGGTCGTGCGCGCGCTGCAGAAACGGCGAAAAGTCCGGATTGGCGAGCGGCACTTTCAGCGTATCGAGAATCTGCCCGCCGCCCTTGGTGAAATTCGCCTCGAAAACCTTGCCGGCCTCGGCGCCCGGCGCCCAGTCGGACAGGATCGACACCGCTTTCTTGCTGCCGTTCTTGATCGCCCAGTCGGCGATGATGCCGGACTGCTGGCCCAGCGTAAAACTCGTGCGCACGTAGTACGGCGATTTATCGGTGACGACCGAGGTCCCCGACACCATCACGACGGTCGGGACTTTGGCTTCGGTGGCGATCGGCGCCATGGCCATGGCGCTCGGCGTGAGGCTTGCGCCGAGGAAGTTCACCTTGTCATTGACGATCAATTCCTGGGCGAGGCGCTTGGCGTTGTCCGGAACACTGGCGTCATCGCGCACGATGAGCTCGATCTTCTTACCGGCGACCGTGTCGCCGTGCTGCGCGATATAAAGATGCGCGGCATCGGAAATCTCCCGGCCGACCGCAGCCGAGGTTCCGGTCATCGGCGCGACAATGCCGATCTTGATGGTGTCGGGTGTGGCGGCGTTTTGCGCCACGGCCGCGCCGATGCCGGCGAGTTCGAGCGCCAGACAGCCGGCGACAATGTGCGAATTACGCATGGTGTCTCCCCCTAATGGTTCGTTCTAGTGGCTGGCTCCATTAACGGCGGGCGCGCGCCGATTGCAAGCGCAGGCGCGCAATCCAACTCGTTCTCGCACCGCGATAGCGCGCGAGTTTGGCCGACCACAATGTCAAACAGCGCACGCATTCTCTCGTCACCCACTCGTCACCACCGGCTCTCGTCACCACCGGGCTTGACCCGGTGGTCCATGCTGACAGGCGGCGCTCGAAGCCCAGCGGACGAGTAAAAGGCCTCTTCGCCGCATGGATTGCCGGGTCAAGCCCGGCAATGACGAAAATAAAAGAACGAAAGAAGGAAGCGGAACGCCGGCAGACGCAGTGTTTCATGTCCCGCGCGCAAGCGGCGCACGGGTCGCGCCACGGAAAGGTCGGCTTGCGCCAACCCTCCGCTTGCGGGCGCGCTCGCCTGTCGGCGTTCCACCACGGCACTCGCGGCAGCGACCGAACGCCACCGCTCAGCTCCAGTTACGCGCTTCCCGGGACGGGACTAGGTAGGAGCGGGCGTTACCCGCTCCCGGCCGTCCACAGTGCAGCGGGCGATAGTGCCCGCAGCCCGGTCATCGTGCCGGCTGGGCGTTTCTACCCGAAGCCGCCCGAGAGCGCGGCTGATGAGGCCCCGCCCGCAGGCACCGCACTCGCCCCTGCCGCCCGGCATCACCCGGACGGCGTCCTTACGGGCGAGATTTGATTCGACGGGGGATGTAACTGAAATGGTGACAAGTGTCAACGGTAATGTGACGCCCCCTTTTTGAGCATAGTTGGCGAGTTAGACCAAGCCCTGTGCCTGTGAGCGTTATAGAATTTGGTGTTAATCGGTGGGTACCCACAGTAGCTTGGATTGGGAGATTCAATCATGCGGTTTAGGGTCATCCCGAACAATTCGCGCGTCCCATCGGAGGGGCGCGATATTGGCTATTCTAATGTAGGTCTTCGTCGGCGAACAAAAGATGAGGATGGAGAAAGGATTACAATAACGCTCGAACCCTCTGAGCTAGCCAACGATTTTTCAACTTCTGCAAAAGTATGCGCCCTTGGGGAAAGAGAGAGGAGAGCGAGATGGATGCGCGCTCTGACTACGCTCCAAGCCGATCCAATATTTGAGGAAGCTCAAGTAGCTTCGTTGGCAACCGACGACGAGAATCAATTCGGAAAACAGGCGACGCAATTGTTCCGCCAGCTGAGCTCAAGACATAAAATTGTGCTCCTGACAATAACCAAACTCGTTGAAAAGGTGGAAGAAAAAACTTTAGTTTTGATGGACGAACCGGAGGCTCATCTTCATCCGCCCTTGCTTTCAGCGTTTATCCGGGCGCTATCAGATCTGCTAATCGATCGCAACGGCGTCGCTATTGTTGCAACTCACTCGCCGGTAATCCTTCAAGAAGTTCCCGCTTCATGTGTTTGGAAGATTATTCGGCATGGCATGGCGCCTGCAGTGCGTCATGAATTAATTCGCCAATGGCAATCAAGGAGGGAGCATCGTCTAAACTCATGGCAGACAGCGATGTACAATGCCATTGCGCATGACGATTGGTTTTGCGGTGGTGGCTTTAATTAATACGATGTGTACAGAGCCTTCCATCCCGTAACTCTGAATGAGGCCCCGCGTCCAACCGTCGCGCACGTCGCTGAGCGCGCCAAAGACGTGGATGGCCGGCACATAGGCGAGCGAAGCGACGCCGTCCTTCGGACGGCTATGCCCGGCCATGACGGCACGTGGCGTCAGAACATCACGCCGCGCTGGTGGCCCGTCCGCTTTTGGGGCTCAGGCGCTTGTCGAGATAGCCGCCGATCGCGGTCATCAGCGGCTCGACTTTGCCGTCGAAGAAGTGGTTGGCGCCGGGCACGACCTTCTGCTCGATGATGATGCCTTTTTGCGTCTTGAGCTTCTCGACCAAGTTGGTCACGTCGCGATGCGGCACCACCGCGTCCTTGTCGCCGTGAATGATCAGGCCGGACGACGGGCAGGGCGCCAGGAACGAAAAATCGTAGAGGTTCGCCGGCGGCGCGATCGAGATAAAACCTTCGATTTCCGGCCGGCGCATCAGAAGCTGCATGCCGATCCAGGCGCCGAACGAAAAACCCGCGATCCAGCAGCTGCGCGCCTCGGTATTGACCGATTGCGCCCAGTCGAGCGCCGACGCGGCATCGGACAGCTCACCGATGCCGTGGTCGAAGCCGCCCTGGCTCCTTCCGACGCCGCGAAAGTTGAAACGCAGCGCGGAGAAGCCGCGGTGCACGAAGGAATAATAGATCTGATAGACGATCTGATGATTTATCGTGCCGCCGAATTGCGGATGCGGGTGCAGCACGATGCCGATCGGCGCGTTTTTCTGCCGCGCCGGATGATAACGGCCTTCGATGCGGCCGGCGGGCCCCGTGAAAATAACTTCGGGCATTTTCTAATAAACCTCGATCAGGGTGGCGCGGCTTGACCCCATCTCATCCTCCCCGCGCGCGGGGGAGGGTCGGGAGGGGCGCTTGACGTTGCCAGTGGGTGTACGTAAGTATCTATAACCACTTTACAATTTCGCAACTGGCGACGCGCTCGAAGCAGGCTGCGCATTGGGTCGCGACTTCTAGCACAGGCCAGGGGATCAAAAGCAAGCATAACGAGCATGCCGCAACGCTGCTATTTCGATTGGAACGCGACGGCGCCGCTGCGCGAGGCGGCGCGGGAGGCGTTCGCCGATGCACTGGCGCTGACCGGCAATCCATCCTCGGTGCATGCCGAGGGACGCACCGCGCGGGCTGCCGTGGAACAGGCGCGGGAACAGGTTGCGGCGCTGGTCGGCGCGCGCCCGGGCGATGTGTTCTTCACCTCGAGCGGCACCGAAGCCAATATGCTGGCGCTGACGCCGGCAATCGAAACCTCGACCGAGAGACGGCCGCGCTCAAAACTTTTGCTCTCCGCCGTCGAGCATGTCTCGGTGCGTGCCGGCGGCCGCTTTGCCCGCGATGGCATCGAAGAGCTGCCGGTCGACGCGCAAGGGCGGCTCGATCTTGCGGTGCTGGCGACCGCGGTTGCGAAAACACCCCGGCCGCTCCTTTCGCTGATGCTCGCCAATAACGAGACCGGCGTGATCGAGCCGGTTGCAGAGGCTGCCGCGATCGTTCACGCAGCCGGCGGTTTGCTCCATGTCGATGCCGTGCAGGCGGCCGGGCGCATCGCCTGCGACATCGGCGCGCTCGGCGCCGATCTAATGACGCTGTCGGCGCATAAGATCGGCGGTTTGAAGGGCGTCGGCGCGCTGGTGCGGCGAAGCGACGATATTCATCTTGCCGACCCGCTCATTCGCGGCGGCGGCCAGGAGCGCGGGCTTCGTGCCGGCACCGAGAATGTTGCCGGCATCGCTGCCTTCGGCGCGGCTGCCGCCGTCGCCAGCCGCGCCCGCGAGGCCGAAGCCGCCCACATGCTGGCGCTGCGGGACCGGCTCGAGACCGCTTTGCAAGCGATCTTGCCAGCCGCCGTCATTTTCAGCGCCGGCGCCGCGCGGCTGCCGAATACGACCCTGTTTACCGCCCCGGGCATGAAAGCGGAAACCGCTGTCATCACTTTCGACCTTGAAGGGATCGCCGTGTCCTCGGGCGCGGCCTGCTCGTCGGGCAAGGTCCAGCCTTCGCATGTCCTTGCGGCAATGGGAGTTTCGCCGCCGCTGACACGGGGGGCGGTACGTGTCAGCCTGGGCTGGAGCACCACGGAAGCCGATGTCGAAATGTTTCTCGGCGCTTGGAGAAAGCTCGCAAGTGCATTATCTAAGGAGCACGGCATAGCGGCCTAAATGGTTGCTCGGCCGACCGATTTGACGGCCCTTGGAACGTTTCAAGCAGGCCGTATGGAGTGGACCCGAGGCAAAACGCACCGACCATATCCGACTTAATCCAACCCGCGGTCCTTGAAACCGTGAGCGGAGGGACGAATGCCGGCAGTACAAGAGACCGTCGATCAGGTCCGGCGCATCGACGTCGATCAATACAAGTACGGATTCGAGACGGTGATCGAATTGGACAAGGCCCCCAAGGGCCTGTCCGAGGACACCGTCCGCTTCATCTCGGCAAAGAAGAACGAGCCGGAATGGATGCTGGCCTGGCGGCTCGACGCCTATAAGCGCTGGCTGACCATGCGCGAGCCGAAATGGGCCAAGGTCGAATACGGCCCGATCGACTACCAGAACGCCTATTACTATTCCGCGCCGAAGAAGCAGGACGGACCGAAGTCGCTCGACGAAATCGATCCGGAGATTCTGCGCACCTATGAGAAGCTCGGCATTCCGCTGCGCGAACGCGAGGCGCTTCTGGGCATCCAGAAGCCGCTTAACGACGACGGCACGGAGGGTTCTGAAAATAGCGGCAGCGAACGACGCGTCGCGGTCGATGCGGTGTTCGACTCGGTTTCGGTCGCCACAACCTTCAAGGCGGAGCTCGCCAAGGCGGGCGTGCTGTTCATGCCGATCTCGGAGGCGATCCACGAGCATCCGGATCTGGTGAAAAAGTATCTCGGCACGGTGGTGCCGATCAGCGATAATTTCTTTGCCACGCTTAATTCGGCGGTGTTTTCCGACGGCTCGTTCGTCTATGTGCCGCCCGGCGTGCGCTGCCCGATGGAGCTGTCGACCTATTTCCGCATCAACGAGAAGAATACCGGCCAGTTCGAGCGCACGCTGATCATCGCCGACAAGGGCTCTTACGTGAGCTACCTCGAAGGCTGCACGGCGCCGATGCGCGACGAAAACCAGCTTCATGCGGCGGTGGTCGAGCTCGTCGCGCTCGACGACGCCGAGATCAAATATTCGACCATCCAGAACTGGTATCCGGGCGACGCCAACGGCCGCGGCGGCATCTACAATTTCGTTACCAAGCGCGGCGATTGCCGCGGCAAGAATGCAAAAATCTCGTGGACGCAGGTCGAGACGGGTTCCGCCATCACCTGGAAATATCCGAGCTGCATCCTGCGCGGCGACAATTCACGCGGCGAGTTCTATTCGATCGCGATTTCCAATGGCTACCAGCAGGTCGATTCCGGCACCAAGATGCTGCATCTCGGCAAGAACACGACGAGCCGCATCATCAGTAAGGGCATTGCGGCGGGCCGCTCGAACAACACCTATCGCGGTCTCGTCACCGCGCACCGCCGGGCGACCGGGGCGCGCAATTTCACCAATTGCGATTCGCTGCTCATCGGCGACAAGTGCGGCGCACATACCGTTCCCTATATCGAAGCCAAGAATTCCTCGACCGTGTTCGAACACGAGGCGACCACGTCGAAGATTTCCGAGGAGATGCTGTTTTACTGCCAGCAGCGCGGCCTGTCCGCCGAGGAGGCGACCGCGCTTGTGGTCAACGGCTTCGTCAAGGACGTGCTGCAGCAGCTGCCGATGGAGTTTGCGGTCGAGGCGCAGAAGCTGATCTCGGTCAGCCTGGAGGGTTCGGTCGGATAGTTCCGGGTCGACCCCTTCGCAACAATAACAGCTGGATGAAAGGTTGAGCGGTTCAATGCCGTTGCTTCAAATTGAAAATTTGCACGTCGAGATTGGCGGCAAGGAAATTCTCAAAGGTCTTAGCCTCACCGTCAATGCGGGTGAGGTGCATGCCATCATGGGGCCGAACGGGTCGGGCAAATCGACGCTCGCCTATGTGCTCGCTGGCAAAGCCGGCTACGAGCCGACCGCGGGTGAGGTCAAGTTCGACGGCAAAGACATTTTCGCCATGACGCCCGACGAGCGCGCCGCCGCCGGCCTGTTTCTCGCTTTCCAGTATCCGCTGGAGATACCCGGCGTCGCCACCATGACGTTCCTGCGCACGGCGCTCAATGCCCAGCGCAAAAAGCGCGGCGAGGCGGAACTCTCGACGCCCGAATTCATCAAGAAGGTCCGCGAAGTGTCCGGCAAGCTTGATATCGCACAAGACATGCTGCGCCGCGCCGTCAATGTCGGCTTTTCCGGCGGCGAAAAGAAGCGCAATGAGATTTTGCAGATGGCGCTGCTTGAGCCGCGGCTCGCGGTGCTCGACGAGACCGATTCCGGTCTCGACATCGATGCGCTGAAAATCGTCGCCGAGGGCGTCAACCGGCTGCGTTCGCCCGGCCGCTCCTTCGTCGTCATCACGCATTATCAACGGCTGCTTGCCTATATCGTGCCCGACATCGTGCACGTTCTCTCGCATGGCCGCATCGTCAAGACCGGCGGCAAGGAACTGGCGCTCGAACTCGAAGCGCGCGGCTACGCCGAATATCAGGAAGAGGCTGTGGCGTGAACGCCGAGGTCGCCATTATCAAAACCGCGGCGGAGACCGCGCTGGCGCAGGCCTATTCGCAGGCGCGCGGGCGGTTGCCCGGCGATGACGCGATCGCGGCACAACGCGCCGCGGCGTTCGACGTCTTTGCCAAGGAAGGCCTGCCGCACCGGCGTATCGAGGAATGGAAATATACCGATCTGCGCGCGCTGATGCGCGAGGCGAAACCGCTGGCGAGCCCGCCCGACGCGGCGGCAAAGGCGAGTGCCAAGGGTGCGGGTGCATTGCTCGGCGACCTCGGGGCGCGGCGGCTGGTTTTCGTTGACGGCGCATTCGTTCCGGAATTGTCCGATGTCGCGAATTTGAGCAGCGGGCTGACGGTGCGCTCGCTCGCCGACGCACTCACCGATGGCGACCCGTTGCTGACGACGCATCTCGGCAAGCTCGCGCCGGCAGGCGATGTCGCGGTTGCGCTCAATACCGCGCTGATGGGCGATGGCACGGTGATCCGCATCGCCGCGGGCTCGACCATCGAGCGGCCTTTGCATCTGTTGTTCGTCGCCTCGGCAAAACCCGCGGCGAGTTTTGTGCGCTCGCTCGTGGTCGTGGAGCAGGGTGCCCGCGCCATGCTGATCGAGAGCCATGAGGGGCCGCCCGGTAGCGACTATCAGGTCAATGCTGCGGTCGAGTTATTTGTCGGCGACGATGCGCATGTCGACCATGTGAAAATCATCGGCGAAGGCGCCGAGGCTTTGCATGTCTCCACGCTTGCCGCGGCGATCGGTGCGCACGCCCGGTTCAATAGTTTCACTTTCACCGCCGGCGGCGGGGTCGTGCGCAATCAGCTATTTCTGAGATTCGACGGCGAGGGCAGTCTTGCCGGCATTCGCGGCGCGACGCTGCTCAAGGGCCGCCAGCACGCCGACACCACGCTGGTTGCCGATCACATCGCGCGCGATTGCCAGAGCCGCGAAATGTTCAAAACGGTGCTCGACGACGAGGCCCATGGCGTATTCCAGGGCCGCATCATCGTGCGCCCGCACGCGCAGAAGACCGACGCCAAGATGATGACACGGGCGCTGCTTTTGTCCGAGCGCGCCGAGGCCGACAACAAGCCGGAGCTCGAAATTTTCGCCGACGACGTGCAATGCGGTCACGGCGCGACCGCGGGCGCGCTCGACGACGAGCTCAAATTCTACCTGATGGCGCGCGGCATTCCGGCGGCGGAAGCCGAATTGCTCTTGATCCAGGCTTTCCTCGGCGAGGCGATCGAGGGCATCGAACATGCCGGGCTCCGCGAGGCCTTGATGGACGGCGTCGTGGCCTGGCTCAAGGCGCGAAAGTAGAGGGCGCCATGGACGACGTCGTGACCAAAAAGGGCGCCTACGACGTGGACCGCATCCGCGCGGATTTTCCGATTCTGTCGATGCAGGTTTACGGCAAGCCGCTCGTTTATCTCGACAACGCGGCCTCGGCGCAGAAGCCGCGCGCCGTGCTTGATCGCCTTAATGAAGCGTACACGACGCAATACGCCAATGTGCATCGCGGCCTGCATTACCTCGCCAATGAGGCGACGGAGGCTTACGAGAACGCGCGCGAAAAAGTCGCGGGCTTCCTCAATGCCGGGCGCAAGGAAGAGATCATCTTCACCCGCAACGCCACCGAGGCGATCAACCTCGTCGCCTACACATTCGGCCGCGAGCGTATCAAACCCGGCGACGAGATCGTGCTTTCGATCATGGAGCACCACTCCAACATCGTGCCGTGGCATTTCCTGCGCGAGCGCCAGGGCGCGGTCATCAAATGGGCGCCGGTCGACGACGAAGGTAATTTCCTTCTCGACGAATTCGAAAAACTTTTAACGCCACGCACCAAGATGGTCGCCATCACCCACATGTCGAACATGCTCGGCACGCTCACTCCGGTAAAGGAGATCGCCCGCATCGCGCATGCGCGCGGCATCCCGGTGCTGTTCGATGGCGCGCAGGGGGCGGTGCATCTCGACGTCGACGTCCGCGACATCGACTGCGACTTTTACGCCTTTACGGGCCACAAGCTTTACGGCCCGACCGGGATCGGCGTGCTGTACGGCAAATACGAGCTCCTTGCCGCCATGCCGCCGTTCAACGGCGGCGGCGAGATGATTCGCGAAGTGTTCGAAGATCGCATCACCTATGGCGAGCCGCCGCACCGGTTCGAGGCCGGCACGCCGCCGATCGTGCAGGCGATCGGGCTTGGCGCCGCCATCGACTATATCGCTTCGATCGGCAAGGCCCGCATCCGCAGCCACGAAGCCGGTCTCGTGCATTATGCGCACGACCGGCTGCGCGAGATCAATTCGCTGCGCATTCTCGGCACCACCAAGGATAAGGGTCCGATCGTCTCCTTCGAGATGAAGGGCGCGCATCCGCACGATGTGGCCACCATTATCGATCGCTCGGGCGTCGCCGTGCGGGCCGGCACTCATTGCGTCATGCCGCTATTGGCGCGCTTTGGCGTGACGGCGACCTGCCGCGCCTCCTTCGCCATGTACAATACCCGCGACGAGATCGACTGCCTTGCGCAGGTGCTGGTGAAGGCGCAGGATTTCTTCTCATGAGCGACGAACCGAAACCTGACGTGACCGATGCCGCTACTGCAACCGTGGTGGAAAAGCCATCCGCGATTCCGGCCGAGGAAATGACGCGCCTGACCGACGAGATCGTCGGCGCGCTCAAGACCGTTTACGACCCCGAGATTCCCGCCGACATCTACGAGCTCGGCCTGATCTACAAAGTCGACATCGACGACGACCGCATGGTCAATATCGACATGACGCTGACGACGCCGAATTGCCCGTCAGCGGCGGAGCTTCCGGGCATGGTGGAGAACGCCGTCGCCGGCGTTCCCGGCGTGCGCGAGGCCAAGGTCAAGATCGTTTGGGATCCGCCATGGGATCCGAGCCGCATGTCGGACGAGGCGCGCGCAGTTCTCAATATGTGGTGAGTTGCGCGACAAGTGCCACCGCACTACATGGAAGATACGAGGTCGTTAATTTTTTTGAATTAATACAGGTCGCAACAGCCGCGTTTGCCTCATGGCAAGGAAACGCGCGAAGGACGTGAAAATGGCTACTGCCCGGCCGAGACCTCAAGTGATGCGGCTCACCGAAGCCGCAGCCGAACGCATCAAAGCGGTGATGGCGAAAGCCGATCGCCCCATCGCTGCCGTGCGCGTCGGCGTCAAGAACGGCGGTTGCGCCGGGATGGCCTACACCATGGAATATGCGGAACAGATCAATCCGCATGACGAGGTGATCGAGGAAAAAGGCGTGCGCATCCTGATCGACCCGAAAGCGGTGATGTTCCTGCTCGGCACCGAGATGGATTACAAGGTCGACAAGCTCGCCTCGCAATTCGTCTTCAACAATCCGAACCAGACCGCGGCCTGCGGCTGCGGCGAATCGGTGCAGATCGAGCCGGTGCGCGGCGAAGCCGGCGCCGGGGCGCAGTAAGGCTTCGGCCTATACATTCTCATTGTGCCGTCATGGCCGGGCTTGTCCCGGCCATCTCGCTTAGTAAGGCACTGTGCCCATTGAAACGGGATGCCCGGCACAAGGCCGGGCATGACGAAGCAGAATTCAACGTTTCTTGGTGCTACGCCACCCGCGCGGAACCGTCGGCCGGGGTGTCGGCTTCGGGATCGGCCTCGCAGGTGACGCGATTGCGGCCGTGACGCTTGGCTGCGTAAAGGCACTTGTCGGCGCGCTCGATCAAAAGTTGCGGGGTGTCGCTCGGGTGCAGCATCGCCGCCCCGATTGAGATCGTGACGCGGCCGAGCCGCTCGCCGCTCGAGCGTTTCATCAATTCCTTGCTCATGACCGCGCGCCGGATATGGTCGGCAACCGTGATCGCCGATTGCAGCGTCGTGCTGGGCAGCGCGATGACGAATTCCTCGCCGCCGTAACGTGCGGCGATATCGCGGCCTTTGACGTTCTGCTTAATCGAGAGCGCGACCAGGCGCAGCACCTGATCGCCGGTGAGGTGGCCGAATTTGTCGTTGAAGCTCTTGAAGTGATCGATGTCGGCCATCAACAGCGACAGCGGCTCGTTTTTCTCGTTCGCTTCGGCGATGCACTTGGCGAGCGTCTGGTCGAAGAATTTGCGGTTCGCCAGCGTGGTGAGCGGATCGGTGAGGCTTTCGGTCCGCACCGTCTCGAGATTTTGCTGAAGCTGTTCGATTTCCTGCCGCGAAGCCGCCAGCCGCGCTTCGAGCGTCTTGTTATTGTCTTCCATTTCCTTGGCGCCCTGGAACAGGTGCTCGATCACCGCGCGGAGCGCCTCGCCGTCGTTGGCCTGGGCAAGCTCCTCGCTGGCGACGTTCAGCCGCTTCGAATAGGTCGTTGCCGAGCCGGCCGCGGCGTCGATCGTGGCCATGACCTGTTTGATTTCGTCAAGCACGCGCGAGCCGACCGAATCGAGGCGCTCGCCGACACGGCTCTCGGAGATATAATTGTCGTAAATCCGTTCGAGATCGGCTTCGCCGAGCGAACCCTGTTTCGCCAGCGTTTCGTTGATCGCCTGATTGAGCGGCTGGTTGTAGCCGGTTGCGTAGTGATACCAGATTTCAAAATTACGCGGCGACGCCGGCTGGCCCAAGGCACGCATCTGGCCGAGCGCGACGTCGGCAAATGCGAAGGTCCTCTCGTGCTCATCGTGGGGCACGCCCATCAAGCGCTCCAATCGCTCTGGGAAGTTTCAAGCTGCGCGCGACGGCGGCGCGGCCGATTTCACATGATTTCAGCGGTGAATGTAGAAGGCAGCAGTGAAGGAGCGGTAAACAGGGGTGGCTGATCGCTGGAGCGATGGAGGGAAGGTTGAGCGCGACTTAAGCTTTAACGTACAGGACGCAGCAAAAAAGCCGGGAGATGGGAAGCGTCGGAACTCTTCTGCGCGCGGCCGGGCCGGCGGCGGGGTGCGCCGCGATCTTGCACTGTCGATGCGGGCGACCGAAGCGGGCCGTGGCTGGTGGCGCCCGTTTTCGGGGCGGGGGCGTTCGGAGCGGTGGCTTTCGGGGCGCTGGTTTTCCGTCCGGTCGCGATGCGGCGGACGCGGCGCTTGTGACTCAGGCGCGGCAGCGGGCTGCTTGTCCATGTAAGGTATTGCCTGACCGATCAGCTTTTCGATTGCGGCGACCGCTTTAACGTCATTGGACCCCGCCACGATGCTGATGGCGGTGCCGCTCCGCCCGGCGCGGCCGGTGCGGCCGATTCGGTGCACGTAGTCGTCGGGATGGATCGGGACGTCGAAATTGTAGATGTGGCTCACTGCCGGAATATCGAGTCCACGGGCTGCCACATCGGAGGCGACGAGCAGCGTCACTTCGCCCTTGCGGAATTGCTCGAGCGCGGCGGTGCGCGCCGACTGGTCCATGTCGCCATGCAACGCCTGCACCGAAAAGCCGTGGCGTAACAGCGAGCGATGAAGCGTTGCAACGTCGCGCTTGCGGTTGCAGAAAATGATGGCATTCGTCAAACCTTCCGCCGAACGGACCAGGCGGCGCAGCGTATCGCGCTTGTCGTGCGGCTCGCGCCCCGATTTGGCGAGAAGCTGGGTCGTGGCGGCGACGGTGGAGGCCGGACGCGAGACTTCGACGCGGACTGGGTTGCTGAGAAACTGATCGGTGATGCGCCGGATTTCCGGCGGCATGGTCGCGGTGAAGAACAGCGTCTGGCGGGTGAACGGAACGAGCTTGCAGATGCGCTCGATGTCGGGGATGAAACCCATGTCGAGCATGCGGTCGGCTTCGTCGATGACCAGGAGCTCGACGCCGTTGAGCAAGAGCCGGCCGCGCTCGAAATGGTCGAGCAGACGCCCGGGCGTCGCGATCAGCACATCGACGCCGCGCATCAGCTTGCTGTCTTGATTGTCGAACGAGACGCCGCCGATGATCAGCGCGACGTTGAGCTTGTGATTGACGCCGTACTTGGCGAAGCTCTCCTCGACCTGCGCCGCGAGTTCGCGTGTCGGCTCAAGGATGAGGGTGCGCGGCATCCGGGCGCGGGCGCGGCCCTGCTCCAGCATGGTCAGCATCGGCAGCACGAAGGCCGCCGTCTTGCCGGTGCCGGTCTGCGCGATGCCTAGCACGTCGCGCCGGGCGAGCACGTGGGGAATGGCCTGATCTTGGATGGGGGTGGGAGTTTTGTAACCGGTCGCCGCGACAGCGGCGAGAACCTTTTCGGACAAGCCGAGATGTGAAAACGACATAAACCCTCAATGGGGACCGCCGGCAGCACCCTTTCGGTTGAAGCGGGAAAACGCGCCAGGCGGTCGAATCTGCCTTACTTTGCGTTGCGCGCAACATAGGATCGATTGGCCGAAAGTCAACCTGCGAGGCCCTGTCGCATTGCAGTAAGTTAAACGGATTACTTCACTTTTTTGAATGCCGCATAGCTCGATGGCCGAGTAAGAGGGGGCAGCAATGTCAGGCGACGCCTCTGTCGACACCTTGCCGGTCGTTCTTATTCCCGGCCTGACCTGCACCGCGCGGCTTTACGCCGAGCAAATCGCCGCCTTGTGGCATTTCGGGCCGGTGACGATTGCCAACCATACCCGCGACGACAACATGGCGGCGATCGCGCGGCGAATTCTGGGTGCGGCCCCACCGCGATTTGCGCTCGCCGGCCTGTCGATGGGCGGCTACATCGCCTTCGAGATCATGCGCCAGGCGCCCCAGCGCGTGGCGAAGCTGGCCTTGCTCGATACCGGGGCGCGAGGCGACACGCCCGAGCAGACCGAACGGCGCAAGGTCGTGATCGGGCTCGCCAAGAGCGGCCGCTACGCCGAAGTGCCCGACATCGCCTTTCCGGTCTACATGCATCGCAACCGTCACGGCGATGCTGCATTAAAGCGCATGGTGCGGACCATGGCCGAAGAGACCGGCGTGGAAGCGTTCCTGCGCCAGCAGCAGGCGATCATCGGCCGGCCGGATTCGCGTCCCGGCCTGCCGGCAATCGCGTGTCCGACTTTTGTCATCGTCGGGGAGGGCGATGAAGCCACCCCGCCGGAACTGTCACGCGAGATCGCCGCCGCCATTCCCGGATCGCGCCTTGTCTTGATCCCCGACAGCGGACACCTGTCGACGCTGGAACGGCCGCAGGCGGTCACTGACGTGCTGGTCGAATGGATGCGCTCATAAGCGTGAGCGTGGCCGGCTCGATTGTGCTAACGATACGATCAAAGTTTTGGGATGGAGGACGCCTATGAGTATTCGGCATTTCGTGCGTGGCTCGATCGTGTCGATGCTGGCGCTGATGATCGCGCTGGCGGCAACACTCGTCCCGGCGCGCGCCCAGAGCGACTATCCGAACCGGCCGATCCGCCTGATCGTCGGTTTTGCCGCCAGTGGCGGCAACGATATTTTCGCCCGCATTATCGCCGACAAGCTGTCGCAAATCCTCGGCCAATCCGTTGTGGTCGAAAACAAGCCGGGAGCGGGCAGCCGTCTCGCCGTGGAATATGTCACGCAGCAGCCGGCGAACGGTTACACGCTTCTTGTCGCTCCCAGCGGCGCCATGGCGATCGCCGCCGCGGTCTATCCCGACCTCAAATACTCGCCAACCAAGGATTTCGTGCCGCTGGCGATGATCGCGCACTTTCCGCTGATCATGGTGATCGGGGCGGATAATCCGGCAACCAACGTCAAGGAGTTTGTCGCCTGGGCGAAAGAGCATCCGGATAAGGCCAATTACGGCAGTTCGTCGCCGGCCTTCACCGTGACCACGGAGCTGTTGAAATTAAAGACCGGCATGCCCGGCGTGATGATTCCTTACAAAAGCAGCAGTGAAATGATTTTCAGCGTCATCCAGGGTCAGACCGCCTTCACCATCGCCGACGGGCCGCCGACGATTCCTCAAGTTAAGGCCGGCAAAGTCAAAGCGATTGCGGTCACCGGCGCGGAGCGCGCGGCGCTGTTGCCTGACGTGCCGAGCATGACCGAGGCCGGCTACCCTTCGGTGGATGTGCATTTGTGGAGCGGCGTCTTTGCGCTGACGGCGACGCCGCCGGCGGTGGTGGCCAAGCTGCAAAAAGCGCTCGATCAAACCATCAGCGATCCCGGCGTGGCGGACAAGCTCAAGGCGCTCGCCGTCGATCCCGGCGGTGCGACGCCCCAGCAATTCGAGGGCATCATCCAAAGCGACATCGTCAAATTCGGCGACGTGGTCAAAGCCGCGAACCTGAAGTTCGAGGATTGACGGGCGGGCCGTAGCGCCTGGTTGCCGCGCCTTTACTCGCCGCGAAAGTCCGGGCAGATTCCGCTTCTGGTTCCAGAGGAGCTTCAATGAAGGCTTTTGCTACCGTGCTTGCCGCAACGGCGCTGGCGTGGAGCGCCGCCGCCACTAGTCCGGCAATGGCGGACGACATCGATCTGTCGACCTGGACCTGCCATCAGTTCCAGTCGGCGAGCAAGGACGACATCGGGGTCATCCTCGCCTGGCTCGACGGCTATTACAAGGACGAGGACGATCCGCCGGTCATCGACACCACCCAGTTCGTCGCCAATGCCAAAAAGCTCGGCGAATATTGCTCAGCCCATCCCGATATCGGGCTCATCACCGCGACGGATAAGTTGTTTCAGAAAGAATGATCTTTGCCGTCGTATTACGTGAAATAACATTGTTATCGATACTGGCGCTTGTTCGGCCTGACCGAAATCCATCGCAGTTCTGATAAAAAAGCGTCGCTATTCCTTTGGATTGTTCAGCAAGTGCGTCGGGTTATTATAATGGAGGGGCGAAAGAAGTTCTTTGCCGACATTTTTTCTGCTTTCCTGGTGATCGGAATGATCGCGTGCTGTAATCCCGCATTCGCGGACGATATCGATCTTTCGACGATGACCTGTAAGGCGTTTGTGAATGCGGATGACGAAACGATAAAGCTCATCCTGACCTGGCTCGACGGCTATTACAAAGACCAGGACGATCCGCCAGTGATCGAGACCCACGAGTTTATCGAGGATGCCAAGAAGCTCGGCGAGTATTGCGGGAACCATCCCGATCAGGGTTTGATCACCGCGGCTGACCAGGTATTCACCAAGTGAGAGACTTTACACGTCGAGCAATTCGTCATCGGCGAATTCGGCGCGTTCCTGGATAAAGTCGAAGCGCGCTTCGGCTTTGACGCCCATCAGCCGCTCGACGGATTTTTCGGTGGCCTTGCGATCGTCGTCGACGAGCACGACGCGAAGCAGCGTGCGCTTTCGCGGATCCATCGTAGTTTCCTTGAGCTGCGCCGCCATCATCTCGCCCAGCCCCTTGAAGCGGCTGACTTCGACCTTGGCATTGGCGTTAAATTCCTTCTTGAGAATTTCGTCCTTGTGCTTGTCGTTGCGGGCATAAAAATTCTTGCCGCCGTGGCTGAGCCGGTAAAGCGGCGGCACCGCCAGGTAGAGGTGCCCTTTGTCGATAAGCTGCGGCATCTGGCGGTAGAAAAAGGTGATCAGCAGCGAGGCGATGTGAGCGCCGTCGACGTCGGCATCGGTCATGATGATGACGCGGCCATAGCGCAAATCTTCGTCGCGATAATGCGCGCCGGTGCCGCAGCCGAGCGCCTGGACGAGGTCGGCAAGCTGCTGGTTCTGCGCCAGCTTGTCCTTGCCGGCGGAGGCCACGTTGAGGATTTTTCCGCGTAACGGCAGGATCGCCTGCGAAGCGCGGTCGCGCGCTTGTTTCGCCGACCCGCCGGCTGAATCGCCCTCGACCACGAAAATCTCAGATCCTTCGGCGGCGCTGTTGGTACAGTCGGCGAGCTTTCCGGGCAGCCGCAGCTTGCGCACTGCGGACTTGCGCGCGATGTCCTTTTCCTGGCGGCGGCGCAGCCGCTCTTCGGCGCGCTCGACCACGAAGTCAAACAGCTTGTTGGCTTGCAGCGGATTGCCGGCGAGCCAGTGGTCGAACGGGTCCTTGATCGCCTGTTCGACGATTTTTTGCGCTTCCGCGGTGGCGAGGCGATCCTTGGTCTGGCCCTGGAATTCCGGCTCGCGGATGAAGACCGAAAGCATGGCGCCGGCGCCGACCATGACATCGTCGCTGGTGATCGCGGCACCGCGCTTGCCCTGGCCGACGCGCTCGGCGTGATCCTTCAGCCCGCGCACCAGCGCCGTGCGCAGGCCGGATTCATGGGTGCCGCCGTCCGGCGTCGGGATGGTATTGCAATACGAGTTGAGAAAACCGTCGGCGTCGGCGGTCCAGGCCGCAGCCCACTGCACCGCGCCGTGGGCACCGGTCTTCCCTGCGCTCCCCGTAAAAATCTCCGGATGAACCAGCGTCGCCTCTTTGAGCGTCTCGCCGAGGTAATCCTCGAGCCCTTCCTCAAAGTGAAACGTCGCCTGTTCCGGCACCTCGTCGACGCCACGCAAAAGCTCCTTGGCGCAGGACCAGCGGATTTCGACGCCGCCGAACAGATAGGCCTTCGAGCGCGTCATCTTGAAGACCCGCTCGGGCTTGAAATGGGCCTTCTGACCGAAAATCTGCGGATCGGGCCGGAACCGCACCTTGGTGCCGCGGCGGTTCGGCGCTTTGCCGGCATCCTGCAATTTGGATTTTGGCTTGCCGCGCTCGAAAATCATCCGATAGAGCTTTTGGCCGCGCGCGACCTCGACCTCCATGCGCTCGGACAGCGCGTTGGCGACCGAAACGCCGACGCCGTGCAGGCCGCCGGATGTCTCGTAAACTTTTGAGTCGAATTTGCCGCCGGCGTGCAGCGTGCACATGATCACTTCGAGCGCGGACTTGTTCTTGAATTTCGGATGCGGATCGACCGGGATGCCGCGGCCGTTATCGGTCACGCTGACAAAACCGTCCGCCTCCATCTCGACGTCGATCCAGTCAGCGTGGCCGGCCAGCGCCTCGTCCATGGCGTTGTCGATCACCTCGGCGAACAGGTGATGCAGCGCCTTCTCGTCAGTGCCGCCGATATACATGCCCGGCCGCCGGCGCACCGGCTCAAGTCCTTCCAGGACCTCGATGTGCTTGGCGGTGTAGCCGGCTTCGCCCGCAGACCCACGCGCTGAGGCCGCGCCGCCCGAGCGGCGTCCGCCGCCGCGACGGGCCGCCGGCGCATCGGCGAACAGATCGGGCGTTTTCGACGATTTCGCAGCTTTTCCCAACGTTTTTCTCAAGCTTTCCCCGATGTGGAGGGTCAAGCGTCAGCACGCAATGGCGGACGACGAATCAACCCCGGCCAACGGCTCGACTATGCCATTTAGGCGGCGAAACCATGAGCACCAAAGCCCGAACGATTGACGCCCAAGGGCACCGGCCTTATATCGCCGCTCATGGACGCGTTGTTGCAGCCCATTGCCTCTCTCAAGCGCCGCCGCCGTAGCACCACGGCACGGATGCGCGTTCGCGCGTAGCAAAAGTCCGTGCCGCCGGTTCCGCGGCACATTTTCCAGCTATCATGCCTGCGGATTCGGCCTGATCCCCTAAAGGACAAAGGTTGATCCATGCCTGCGAAAGACAAAAAGGCCAAAATTGGCGTGCTCGGCGCTTCCGGCTATACCGGCGCCGAATTGGTGAGGATTCTGCTGCGCCATCCGCGCGTTGAGATCGTCTTGCTCACGGCGGATCGCCGTGCCGGCAAGGCGATGTCCGATGTTTTTGCGCAATTCTCGCCCTATAAGCTGCCCAAGCTCACCGCGATCGAGGACGTCGGCTGGAACGCGCTCGGGCTCGATCTTGCCTTCTGCGCGCTGCCGCACGGCACGACACAGAAGGTCATCAAGGATCTGATGGCGCGCGCGCCGAAGACCAAGGTGGTGGATTTGTCGGCCGATTTCCGCCTGGCCGATCCCGCCGCTTATGCGCGCTGGTACGGGCACGCCCATGCCGCGCCGCAATTGCAGAAGATTGCCGTCTATGGGCTGACCGAAATCCATCGGTCAAAAATCAAGGTGGCAAAACTTGTCGCCAATCCCGGCTGCTACACGACCTGCGCCGAGCTGGCCCTGATCCCGCTCCTTAAGGCCAAGGCGATCGACCCGGACGAAATCGTCATCGACGCCAAGTCCGGCATGACCGGGGCGGGGCGGGCGGCGAAAGAGGAGATGCTATTTTCGGAAGTGTCCGAGGGGTTTCATGCCTATGGCGTCGGCCACCACCGCCACATGGCCGAGCTCGATCAGGAATTCTCGATGGCGGCCGGGCGCGATGTTGTCGTGACCTTCACGCCGCATCTCGTGCCGATGAACAGGGGCATTCTTTCAACGATTTATGCCCGCGGCCGCAAGGCCTCGCCGCAGGATCTTCATGCGTTGCTTTTAAAGTCTTACGCGAAGGAGCCGTTCGTCCATGTCCTGCCGTTTGGGGCTGTGCCGCAGACCCGGCACGTGCGCGGCTCGAACATGACCTTCATCGGGGTCGCGGCCGACCGCGTTCCCGGCCGCGCCATCATCGTCTCGACACTCGACAATCTGACCAAGGGCGCGTCGGGTCAGGCGGTGCAGAACATGAACCTCATGCTCGGCTTTCCCGAGACCATGGGCCTCGAACAGGTCGCGTTGTTTCCGTGAGCCGCCGTTAGTCACGCACCTTCACGTAACTCCCCGGCGCATCCTCGATCGGTTTAAGTGCGCCGTCGCCGGGGATGCGCGCGGGCACCTCGGTCGGGCCTTGCCGGGTGAGCCAAAGCAGCCAATCCGGCCACCACGAGCCGGGAGTTTCCCTCGCCTTGGCGCGCCAGGTCTCGAAGTCGGCATTGCGCGGTTTTGCTCCGGTCCAATACTGATATTTGTGTTTGGCCGGAGGGTTGATCACGCCGGCGATGTGGCCGGACCCGGCAACCACGAATTTCACATCGCCGCCGAAATATTTGGAGCCGAACATCACCGATTTGACCGGCGCGATATGATCTTCGCGCGTCGCCAGATTGTAGATCGGCACCTTGATCGCTTTGAGGTCGATCGGCGTATTGCCGAGCGTCATCTTGCCCTTCGACAGTTTGTTGTCGAGATAACAGTTGCGCAGGTAGAACGAGTGATTGGCAGCCGGCAGGCGCGTGGCGTCGGAGTTCCAGTACAAAAGATCGAACGGGAACGGCGCCTTGCCCTTAAGGTAATTGTTGATGACATAGGGCCAGATCAGGTCGTTCGAGCGCAGCATGTTGAACACGCTGACCATTGCTCCGCTTTCGAGGTATCCGGTCTCGGCCATCTTCTCTTCGAGCGCCGCAACCTGTTCCTCGTCGACGAAGACTTTTAGATCGCCGGCATAGGTGAAATCGACC
This sequence comes from uncultured Alphaproteobacteria bacterium, assembly GCA_963790975.1. Classification (GTDB taxonomy): domain Bacteria; phylum Pseudomonadota; class Alphaproteobacteria; order Rhizobiales; family Xanthobacteraceae; genus BOG-931. Next base: position 119,563 of record CAWBQV010000003.1, on the reverse strand, counting down.
TGGGCGGCGAACAGGGTGGCCGATACGATGCGCTCGTCGTTCCATGCCGCCATGGCCGCGAGCGCAACCGCGAGCAGCGTACCGCCGACGCAATAGCCGATGGCGTGAACCTTGTCCTCGCCGGTGGCCTCCTTGATCGCATCGAGCGCCGCGATCGGACCTTGCCGCACATAGTCCTCAAAACTCTTCTTGGCGAGGTGGGCGTCCGGATTGACCCAGGAAATGCAGAACACCGTCAGTCCCTGATCGACGCACCATTTGATGAAGGATTTTTCCGGCGTCAGGTCGAGCACGTAATATTTGTTGATCCACGGCGGAACGATCAGCAGCGGGCGCTTGAGCACGGTCTCGGTCGAGGGCGCGTACTGGATGAGCTGCATCAGTTCGTTCTGGAAGATTACCTTGCCGGGCATGGTCGCGAGATTGCGCCCGACCTCGAACATCGAGGCGTCGGACTGCCTGATCCGCAGTTCACCGCCGCCGGCCGCGATGTCTTCGGCGAGCATGTGCATGCCGCGAACCAGGTTGTCGGCATTGGACAGGAAGGTTTCGCGCAACAGTTCGGGATTGGTCAGGACGAAATTCGTCGGCGACAGCGCATTGGTGATCTGTCGCACATAGAACTCGGCTTTCTGCTTGGTGTGCGGATCGAGCCCGCCGGTGTCGTTGACCAGCTTGTCGGCCCAGCGTGCGGTGAGGAGATAGGCCTGTTTGAGGAAATCGAAGAACTGGTTTTGCGTCCATTCCGGGTCGGTAAAACGCTTGTCATCCTCCGCGGGCGCAGCAACAGGGGGCGCCTCCTCGCCGGCGAGCCGCTTAACACCGGACGCCCATAGATCGAGATAGGCTTTGCCAAGCCGGTTCTGCAGTTCGGCGGTGCGTTGCGGATCGGCCAGCCAGTATTCGACAACATGGCCGAGCGTCTTAACGATTTCGGTCAGTTCTTCGGCGAGTACGCCGTCTTCGCGGCCTGCTTCGCGGGGCTTGAGATAAGCCGCGAGCGCCCGGCCGCCTTCCTCGATCAGGCGGGCCAGATTGCGCGAAAAGGCCTCTACATCGAGCGAGCCGATCGTCATCGGGGGCAGCGGCATCGGTTCTGGCTTGACCGGCTCTTGCTGCAGCGGATCTTGCGATGGAGCCCGCACGAGCGTTCCTCAGTGGGCCGAAAGAATCCCGGTCCTTTGCAGCAGAAATGGCCTGCTTAAGCCGCGCACACAAGACGCAAGCGGTCGCGGCTTTTGCGGTGCTGTTGCAGCCGGGGGCCGGTGTCGTCCTTGTTTCGACATATTATCAAGTTACCTTGGCAGCTTGTGTGATCTCTGAGTTTATTGCCGTAAATTATTGGGGCCTCGAGTATTTCTTGGACGTTGAGGGGTAGGCGAGGCGGCGTTTTGGACAACATTGGCCAAAACGTGGAAACTCGTTAGGGCATGTCGGAGACAAGCGTGTATCGGCGGCGAGGTTTTTTGACGACGCGCATGCGCGTGGGCTTTGTGCCTTTGGCGCTGGCTGCCGGTGTTTGCCTGCTCGCTTCAGGCTGCTCGCCGGGTGTCGACTACCCGTCGATTTTCCCAGCCATCCATGACATGCCGGCGCCGCGTGCCGACACGCCCATGGATCCCGACCAGGTCCAGCAGGCGACCGAGGATCTCATTACCGAGCGCAATCATTTGACCGCCCAGTCGCAGGGTGCCGCCCAAGGTACCGGACAAGCCACGAATTCGACCAATCCGCCGGCGAAGCCGCCGGCGACAAAGGGCCAGACCGGCGCGGCCGGCGGCACAAATGGCGCCGCGAGCGGCAACACGCAGGGCGCCGCCGCAGCCGGCACACAGACCGCCGGCGCTGAAACGAAGTGATAAAACTCCCATCCTAGTATAGTGTTCGGTCGAGACGACGCCCCGGGGCAACCCATGGAAGAATTTTACCGCATCCGCCGGCTGCCGCCCTATGTGTTCGAGCAGGTCAACCGCGCCAAGGCGGTCGCTCGCAACGGCGGCGCCGATATTATCGATCTCGGCATGGGCAATCCCGATTTGCCGACGCCGGCGCATGTCGTCGAGAAGCTCAAGGAAGTCGTCGGCAAGCCGCGCACCGACCGCTATTCGGCGTCCCGCGGCATTCCCGGCCTGCGCCGCGCGCAGGCTGCCTATTATGGACGCCGCTTCGGCGTGAAGCTTAATCCCGAGACCCAGATCATCACTACGCTCGGGTCGAAGGAAGGCTTTGCCAATGTCGCCCAGGCGATCACCGCGCCGGGCGATATCATCATCGTGCCCAACCCGACTTATCCGATCCACGTCTTCGGCTTCCTGATGGCCGGCGGCGCTATCCGCTCGGTGCCGGTCGAGGCCGACGACGCGTTTTTCGGCGCGCTCGAGCGCGCGGTGCTGCATTCGATCCCGAAACCGATCGCGGTGGTGGTGTGCTATCCGTCGAACCCGACCGCCTGCGTCGCCAGCCTCGACTTCTACCGCGAGCTTATTGCCTTTGCGAAGAAGCACTCGCTCTTGGTGCTGTCCGATCTCGCCTATGCCGAGGTCTATTTCGACAACAATCCGCCGCCCTCGCTGCTGCAAGTGCCGGGCGCCTTCGACGTCGCCGTCGAATTCACCTCGATGTCAAAAACCTATTCGATGCCGGGCTGGCGCATCGGTTTTGCGGTCGGCAACGAGCGCATCATCGCGGCTTTGGGGCGCGTCAAATCCTACCTCGATTACGGCGCCTTCACGCCCATTCAGGTCGCGGCGACGGCGGCGCTCAACGGTCCCGACGATTGCATTCATGAAATGCGCGCGACCTATAAGCGCCGGCGCGACGTGCTGGTGGATTCCTTCGGCCGCGCCGGCTGGACGGTGCCGCCGCCGTCGGCCTCGATGTTCGCCTGGGCGCCGATCCCCGAGCCGTTCCAGCCGCTCGGCAGCGTGGAATTCTCGACGCTTCTGGTCGAGAAGGCCGGCGTTGCCGTGTCGCCCGGAGCCGGCTTTGGCGAGCACGGCGAGGGCCATGTGCGCATCGCGCTGGTCGAGAACGAGCAGCGTATCCGCCAGGCGGCGCGCAACATCCGGCGCTTTCTTGAAACAGGGCCGGAAATGCTGCACAACGTCGTGCCGATGGCGACGCGACGTTAGTCGGGCGTCGCTTAATCCCAAACATTCGGGCGACGTTTATGGCTCTGCCGCTGAAAGTCGGTCTCGCCGGGCTTGGAACCGTCGGCAGCGCCGTCGTTGCGCTCCTCGACGAGGGGCGCGACAAGCTGATCGCGCGCTGCGGCCGGCCGATCGAAGTCGTCGCCATCAGTGCCCGCTCGCGCAACAAGAAGCGCAATTTCGAGGTCAAGAAACTGCGCTGGTTCAGCGATCCGGTGGCGCTGGCGCGCGATCCCGGCATCGATGTGCTGGTCGAGGTCATCGGCGGCGCCGGCGATCCCGCCAAGCGCGCGGTCGAAACCGCGCTTGGCGCCGGCAAGCCGGTGGTGACCGCCAACAAGGCGCTGCTTGCCCGCCACGGCCAAAAACTCGCGGCACTGGCGGAGCGGCATGGCGTGGCGCTGAATTTCGAAGCGTCGGTCGCCGGCGGAATTCCGATCGTGAAGACGTTGCGTGAAGGATTAAACGGCGCCTCGTTTACAAGAATCTACGGCATCCTCAACGGCACCTGCAATTTCATCCTCTCCCGCATGGAGCAGGACCGGCTGTCTTTCGACGCCTGTTTGCGCGAGGCGCAGCGGCTCGGTTACGCCGAAGCGGATCCGACTTTCGACATTGAAGGCCACGACACCGCGCAAAAGCTCGCCATCCTCGCGAGCCTTGCGTTCGGCAACAAGATCGATCCCGGCGCGATCTATGTCGAAGGCATTTCCTCCATCACGCCCGCCGATCTCGCCGCCGCGGGCGAGCTTGGCTATCGCATCAAGCTTTTAGGCGTGGCGGTGAAGACCGCCGAGGGCATCGAACAGCGCGTGCATCCGACCATGGTGCCGAAAGAATCCGCCATCGCCCAGGTCATGGGCGTCACCAACGCGGTCACGCTGGATGCGCAAGGCCTGGCGCCGATCACCTTGGTCGGCCCCGGCGCCGGCGGCAAAGCGACCGCCTCGGCCATTGTCGCCGATCTGGCCGATATTGCGCGCGGCGTCGTCACTCCGCCGTTCGGCCGTCCGGCGGCACGCATGACCGCGATCCGCAAGGCGCCGATGCAGCACCACGAAGGCGGCTACTACATCCGGCTTCTGGCCCGCGACCGGCCCGGCACCGCAGCGACCATTGCGCGCCGCCTGGCGCAGCAAAATATCTCGCTTGAATCGATCGTGCAGCGCCATGCCGCGGGCTCGCGCGGCGCCGCACAGCCCGGCCGCTCCGGCGAGGCGGTGCCCGTCATCATGATTACATACGCGACCAGCGAAGATGCGGTGCGCAAGGCGCTGGCCGCGGTGCGCCGCGATCGGGTTGTCACCGGGCGGCCGCAAGTGATTAGAATCGAAAAGAATTAGAGATTCTTCCCATGTCAGCAAAACCCATCCGGCCGCGGCAAGTCATTGAACGCGTGTTGTCGCTCGAAATCGTGCGGGTGACCGAACGTGCCGCCGTCGCCGCGGCGCGCCTGCGCGGCCGCGGCGCGGAGAAGAAATCCGATCAGGCCGCAGTCGACGCCATGCGGCGCGAGCTTGCCGGTTTGGCGATCGACGGCACCGTGGTCATCGGTGAGGGCGAGATGGATGAGGCGCCGATGCTATTCATCGGCGAGAAGGTCGGCACCAAGTCGGGACCGAAAGTCGATATTGCCGTCGATCCGCTGGAAGGCACGACGCTGTGCGCCAAAAACATGCCCGGCGCTATCGCCACAATCGCGATTGCCGAGGCCGGCACGATGCTGCACGCGCCCGACATCTATATGGACAAAATCGCGATCGGCCCCGGTTATCCAAAAAACGTAGTCGACCTCGATGCGCCGGCGGACGAAAATATCCTCGCGCTGGCCAAGGCCAAGGGCGTAAAGCCCGAAGCCATCACCGCCATGATCCTCGATCGGCCGCGCCACGCCGACCTGATCGCCGGCGTGCGCAAAGTAGGCGCGGCGGTGAGCCTGATCACCGACGGCGACGTGGCGGCCGTCATCCACACCGCCGATCCCGACAAATCAGGCATCGATATTTTCCTCGGTATCGGCGGCGCGCCGGAGGGCGTGCTGGCTGCCGCTGCGCTACGCTGTATCGGCGGCCAGATGCAAACCCGCCTCGTTATCGACACCGAAGAAAAACGCGAGCGCGCCGCGCGCATGGGGATCAAGGATCCAAAGAAGAAATACCAGATCGAGGATATGGTGCAGGGCGAATGCCTGTTCGCGGCGACCGGCGTCACCGATGGCCGCATGCTGCGCGGCGTGCAGTTCGGCGATGGCATGATCGAGACCGAAACCGTGCTGATGCGCTCCACCAGCGGCACCATCCGCTGGATCAGGGCCGAACACCGAAGGCTTGATAAGTTCTCGTAGGTTCTTATCTGCGCGTGCTGCGGGCGGTTGGCGCAGGTCTTTTGCCGCCGAAATCGCTCTACAATCGTACCAATGTCTGAGAGTCGCTTATTCCTCGGCGTCGAAAATTCGGCGACCGGGCGCGCCTGGCGCGGCCGGCTCGACGAGCGCGGCGCCGCGCGCGCCTTGGCCATCGCGCAACGTCACGAACTACCCGAATTGCTGGCGCGCATCCTCGCCGGCCGCAATGTCGAGGCCGACGCGGTGGAGGCGTTTCTCGATCCGACCATCAAGCAGTTGATGCCCGATCCGAATGTGCTCACCGCCATGAAGGCGGCGGCGGAGCGCATCGCCGACGCTGTGACGCGCGGCGAGAGCGTTGCCATTTTCGGCGATTACGACGTCGACGGCGCGACCTCGGCGGCGCTTTTGGCGCGCTTTCTGCGCGACGGCGGCATCGATCCGCTGATCCACATTCCCGACCGGCTGTTCGAAGGCTATGGCCCGAATGTCGAGGCGGTGCGCGCGCTTGCCGAACGCGGCGCGAGCCTTCTGGTCTGCGTCGATTGCGGCACCACGAGCATCGAGCCGCTCGCGGAGGCAAAAAAGCTCGGTGTCGATGTCGTGGTCATCGATCATCATCAGGCCGACGAGGTGTTGCCGCCGGCCGTCGCCATCGTCAATCCGAACCGGCGTGATGACTTGTCCGGCCTCGGCCATCTCGCCGCCGTTGGACTTACTTTCATGACCGTCGTCGCGGTCAACCGGGTGCTGCGCGAGCGCGGGTTCTGGACCACGGAGCGGCCGGAGCCCGATCTGCTCGCGCTCCTCGACGACGTCGCGCTCGGCACCGTCGCCGACGTGGTGCCGCTTATCGGTCTCAACCGCGCCTTCGTCGCCAAAGGCCTGATCGCGCTGCGCCGGCGCGAACGGCCCGGCCATGTCAGCCTGATGGACGTGGCGCGGCTTACCGGACCGCCCGAGGCGTGGCATCTCGGCTTTCTGCTCGGGCCGCGCATCAATGCCGGCGGCCGCATCGGCCGCGCCGATCTCGGCGTAAAGCTTCTGATCGAGAACGATCCGATCGAAGCCGCAAAGATCGCGGCCGAGCTCGATCGGCTCAATCGCGAACGCCAGGCGATCGAGCAGGGGACGCTGGCGCAGGCCGAAGCCGAGGCCACCGCCGCGCTCGGTATCGAAGACAAAGGCGCGGTCGTGGTCACGGCCGCGGAGGGCTGGCATCCCGGCATCGTCGGGCTGGTCGCGGCGCGGCTGAAGGAAAAATTCGGCCGCCCCGCTTTCGCGATTGCGCTTGAGCCCGGCGGCGTCGGCACCGGCTCGGGCCGTTCCATCGCCGGCGTCGATATCGGCCGGGCGGTGCGGCGCGCCGTGGCCGAGGGTCTATTGGTCAAGGGCGGCGGTCACGCCATGGCGGCCGGGGTGACCTTGCGCAAAGGCGCGCTGGCGCAACTGCGCGCTTTTCTTGAAGCGACGCTCGGCGCCGATGTCGAGGCCGCGCGCCGTTCGAGCGGGCTCTTGATCGACGGCGCGGTCACGGCTGCAGCGGCCGACGCCGCTCTCGTCGCCATGATCAGCCGCGCCGGGCCGTTCGGCTCCGGTAATCCGGAGCCGGTGATTGCGCTACCGGCGCACACCGTCAGCTATGCCGAGGAGGTCGGCCAGGCCCATGTGCGCGTGCGCCTGAAATCAGCCGACGGCTCGACCGTGAACGCCATCGCGTTTCGCGCCGCAGGACAAATACTCGGCGCCGCGCTACGCAACGCCCGCGGCCGGCAGGTTCATGCCGCAGGCTCATTCGCGATCGACCGCTGGCAGGGTGAAGAGCGCGTGCAGTTCAAACTCACCGATATCGCGCCGGTAGAACCGTTTACGGGGCGATGAAGGGCGGTTTCAGGATTTGCTCTCGCACCAGACGCCATGCGCCTGGCGCGCCATGTCGTCGGGATTGGCGAACTCGCCAAGGGGTCCAAGCTCTTTCTTGCCCGTTGAATTGTAGAGCCAGTACCAGTCGTAACCGCCGCCGAGCAGGAAAGAGCGGTGCAACAGCACGACGAGATCGTCCTTATATTTGTTGGGACAGAAATTCAGCACCAAGAGATCGTTGGCGGGCATCAGAAAATGCTCGTCGTCGCTATGCGTATCGTAGACATGCAGCGCCCCTGACATCGGCCAGCCCGGTGTGAGGAAATAGAGCCGGCGGCCGTCCGAGCTGAATTGCTTGTTCTTGAAATCGCAGAGCTGCTCGTCAGGGCCACCCTTGCGGCCGGTCAGCAGCGCCTTGTCGCCGGTGCCATCGGCATTGATCTGACGCAGCTCGTCCGGTCTCGGGTCCGTGGTGCAGACCTGACTGGCGTCGTAACCGCGCACGCTGCGCCCGCGCCCCTGCCGCGTATAGACGACCACAGCGCCGCCGGGCTCGATCACCGGGTCGACGTCCATTTCGGACGCGGTGAGTTTGATCTTCGTGCCGCCGCGCTCGATAAAGATGTTGCCGGCATCGCTATAGACGCGCGGGGACGCCTGTTGCGCCCGCACAGCGCACGGCAAAAGCAACAGCGCCGCGCATAAGATGCGATGCCACGTCATTTCAACCAGTCCCGGCTTTCGGTGGGTCGCAGGGCTGCGTCACGGGGAGCCAGATGCCATCTTGGCATGACCCGCCGGGGGCGGCTATCTGGTTGGGCAAAATGCCGCGAAATGTCCCCAAAGAAGCGAAAATGGAAGCGAAATGGCCAAGCTCAATCTCTCTGTCGCCGTCGGCGATTACGACCGCACTCGCCCATTGATCGACGGCAGTGTCCGGATCGACGGGGTCGATCCGGTCTATATGACGCTGGTACCCGAAGAAATCTTTTTCCGTGCCTTCCGCGCGGCGGAATTCGACATCTGCGAACTGTCGATGTCGAGCTACACCGTCAAGACCGCCCAGGGCGATTGTCCCTATATCGCGGTGCCGGCCTTTGTGTCGCGCGCTTTTCGCCACACCTCGGTCTATGTGCGCACCGACCGCGTGAAAAAGCCGGCCGACCTCAAGGCCCGCAAAGTCGGCGTGCCCGAATACCAGCTCACGGCGAACGTGTGGGCGCGCGCCTTCCTGGAAGACGATTACGGCGTCAAACGCTCGGATATCCACTGGATCCGCGGCGGCATCGAGAATGCGGGCCGGCCGGAAAAGATCAGCGTAAAGCTGCCGCCCGGCGTGCGGCTCGACAATGCGCCGGAGGGGACGACGATTTCGGGGTTGCTCGAAGCCGGCGAGATCGACGGCTTCATGGCGCCGCGGCCACCGACGCTGGTTGAGAAGGGCCATCCGCATATCGGCTGGTTGTTTCCCGATCCGGTCGCGGTGGCGAAGGACTATTACAAGCGCACCGGATTTTTCCCGATCATGCATGTGGTCGGCATCCGCCGTGAGCTCGTTGACCGTCATCCGTGGCTGCCGGGCGCGGTCTTCAAGGCGTTCGAACAGGCCAAGGAGGCGGGCTTGAAGAAATTGTCGGACACCTCCGCGACCAAGGTGACGCTGCCCTTCGTCGAGGAGCGGCTCAAGGAAGCGCGCGATCTGATGGGCGACGATTTCTGGTCATACGGCGTGGCGCAGAACCGCAAGGTGCTGGATTATTTCCTCGCCCAGCATCACCTCGAAGGGCTGTCCTCGCGCCGCGTGGCGGTCGAGGAATTGTTTCACCCGGCGACGTATGAGACGTTCAAGCTTTAGTTATTCCGGGGCGCCGCAAAGCGGCTCCTCGCTTCGCTCGGCCCCGGAATGACGGACGAGGCTTTCGCTCGCTACCCCTTCGCCGGCCTCAGCCGCACGTGAATGTTCTTCTCCTGCGTATAAGCGAGCATTTCCTCAAAACATTCCTCGCGGCCGATGCCGGACTGCTTGAAGCCGCCGAACGGCGCGCCAAGAAAATGTTTTGACACTTCGTTGATCCATACGAAGCCGGCCTGCACCGCGGCCGCGGTGCGATGCGCGGTCGAAAGATCGTTGGTCCAGATCGAGGCGGTCAGCCCATATTCGACGGCGTTCACCTGTTCGAGCATTTTGGCTTCATCGCTCCATTTGAACACCGCGAGCACCGGGCCAAAAATCTCCTCGCGAGCGATGCGCATGGTCGGCTGCACATCGGCGAACACCGTCGGCTCGATGAAGAAGCCCTTGGCAAGTGCCGGATCGCTCGGCCGCCCGCCGCCGGTGAGAAGCCGCGCACCCTCCTGTTTGGCGCTGTCGATAAAGCCGAGAATGCGCTCGTACTGGGTCTTGGAAATGATCGAGCCCATGGTGGTGGCCGGATCGGTGGCGACGCCCGGCTTGTAGTGCGCGATCTTGGTTTTCACCTTGGCGAGCACCGCCTCGTAGATTTTCTCATGGACGAAGGCGCGGCTGGTCGAACCGCAGGATTGTCCGCACCAGGTGAAATTCATGCCGCCGATCACGCCGTCGGCGACCTCGTCGGCATCGGCGTCGGGATAGGCGATCAGCGCGTTCTTGCCGCCGAGCTCGAGCATCACGGCTTTGAGCGTGTCCGCCGCCGCCTTCATCACCGCACGGCCGGTCGGCACCGAGCCGATCAGCGCGATCATGGCGACGTCCTTGTGCGACGCTAGCGCCGCGCCCGCTTCCCTGCCGCCGGGCACGAGATTGAACACGCCGGGCGGCAAAATGCCGTCGATGAGTTCGGCAAGGCGCAGCGAAGACAGCGGCGCCTGTTCCGGCGGTTTCATTACCACGGTATTGCCGGCAGCGAGCGGTGCGCCAGATTTGCCGGCGCAGAACATGAACGGATGGTTGAACGGAATGATGCGGCCGACGACGCCGCGCGGCTCGCGCACCGAGAAATTCACCACGCCCGGGCCCATTGGGATCGAGGAGCCTTTCATCTCGGTGACGAGGCCGGCATAAAAATCGATTTGCGCCGCAGCGATCGTCGCATCGCGCACCATCTCGGTATAGGGGTTGCCGCAATCAGCGGCGTCGATCATCGCCAATTCCTCGGCGTGCTCGCGCAGCACATTGGCGATGCGCTTGAGGAGGCGTGCGCGTTCGAGCGGCGGGGTGTCCCGCCACGCCGGAAACGCTGCCTTGGCCGCGCTCACCGCGGCGTCGATGTCGGCTGCGCCGCAATCGGCGACCGGGCCGAGCGATTCACCGGTGCCGGGATTGATGGCGTCGGCGGCGCGGCTGGATTTCGCTTTGTGCCATTTGCCGCCATAGAAGGCGTCGCGATGCCCGGGCAAATGCAGCGCCTGGACTTTGAGCGATTTGAGCGGGACTGCGGTATTCATGGTCGTTCTCCCTGACTACGTCACTTTTGTTTGATGTCGTCGAAGCCGGCCAGATGCGTGATCAGCGCATTGGCGCCGACGGCCAGCACGAACAGCACGATGAGAATGGCGTAAAGCCGCGGCATGTTGAAATTGTTGTAAGCGTCGATGACGACAAAGCCGAGACCGCGATTGGAGAGTTTGGTTTCGGCCAATAGCGTGCCGATGAGTGCGACGCCAAGTCCGAGCCGCAGGCCATTGACGACCGGATGGCGCATCGCCGGCAGATAGATTTTCGCCGCCATCTGCCACGGATTGGCGCGAAAGCTTTGGCCGACCTTGATGAGCACGGTATCGATCTGGCGCATGCCGGCGGCGACATTGAGCGCAATCGGGAAAAAGCAGGACACCGCGCCCATGGCGATTTTCGATCCGGGGCCCGCGCCGAACCACATGATCATGACCGGAAAGAAGATGATCTTCGGCACCGGTCCGATGTAATAAAGGTAGGGCTCGAACGCCTTGGCGATGAATTTATTGCCGCCGATGACAAGTCCGGCGACGAGGCCGGCACAGCCGCCAATGACAAGCGCGACGGCGATCTCGTCGATGGTGACCCAGAGATTCCAGTAAAAGTCGCCGCCCGAAAGCAGCTTCACCAGCGCCGCCGCAATTGGCGCCAGCGACGGCACAACGTCGCGATAGAACAGGCCGGAAGACGCCAGACCCTGCCACAGCAACAGCGCCGACAAAACGATAACGCCGCGCAATGCCGTCACCGGCGTCAGCCAGAGTTCGCGCCGACCTGGCGTCGATCAGGCGACCGATTTCAGCCATCGTTCGGCCCTTTCCAGCGCGACGAAGAACAGCACGCTGATGAGAACGACGAAACAGATCGCCGCATAAACGCCGGGCAGATCGTAGCGCTCGGCCAGATCGTTGATAAGCTGGCCGAGTCCGCCGAAATTGATCAGAAATTCGAGGGCTACGACATTGATCAGCGCGAACATCAGGCCGAGCCGGATGCCGACGAAAATGGTCGGCAGCGCCGACGGCAAAAGGATTTTCCAGAACTGCTGTGCCGGCGTCAGCTTAAAGCTGCGGCCGACATTGATCAGCACGCGCCGCGTCGCCGACAAGCCTTCGATGGTTTTGAGGATGACCGGCGCGAGGCCGACAAGAAACGACATCACGATGATTGTCGTCGCGCTGCGCCCGAACAGGACCAGAAACAGCGGATAGGCCAGCACCAGCGGCGCCGACGCCATCGCCGCGACCCAGGTTTCGCAGGCAAGCCGCAACAGCGTGATGCGATGGAACATGACGCCGGTCGCGATGCCGAAGACGGTGAGCAACAGGCCGGCGATAAGGCATTCCCACGCGGTGAACAGGAAGCGGCGCAAAATATCTTCCTCGACAATGACGCGCCAAAAGCTCGCCGCGACCTCAGACGGAAGCGGAACGATGTAGCGGTTGATCAGGCCGATGCGGATAAGAATTTCGACCGCGGCCAGAACGAGCAAGAAACTGCAAAAACCCACCAGAGGCGGGGCCCAGCGGCGCGCGGTTAATGTCGCTGTGCTCATTCCCTGTGCCCCGCGTCGTGCAGCACGCGCGACTCGTCATCGATCATTCCGCGGCTCGCCTCTTCGCGCAAATCGCCCCAAATCTGGGCGACGTAGCGTCCGAATGCCTCGCTCGATACGATTTCCGAAGTGCGCGGTCGCGGCAACTTGATGTCGACGATGCGTTTGACCCGGCCGGGACGATAGGTCATCACCAGAATTCGGTCGGCGAGCTGCACGGCTTCGGTGATGTTATGAGTGATAAGCAGCATCGTCTGTTTGAGCTGCTGCTGGATCTGCAAAACCTTGTCGCCAAGGAGCAACCGGGTCTGCTCGTCGAGCGAGGCGAACGGCTCGTCCATCAGCAAAATCTTCGGCTCCGAGGCGAGCGTGCGCGCCATGGAGACGCGCTGGCGCATGCCGCCGGAAAGTTCCGACGGATAGCGCTTCTCAAAACCATCGAGGCCGACCATCGACACGAAACGCCGCGCGCGCTCGAGCCGCTCGCGCCGCGGCACGCCGGCAATTTCCAGCGGGAAGGCGACATTGTCGACGACGTTGCGCCACGGGAACGTCGACTCTTCCTGGAACACCATGCCGATCGAGGCATGCGGTCCGGAAATCGTTTCGCCGGCAACGGCGACATGACCTTTATAGCCGCTCAATAAGCCGCCGATGATGTTGAACAAGGTCGACTTGCCGCAGCCCGATGGTCCGATCACGGCCAAAAACTCGCCGGGTGCGACGTCAAACGACACATCGTCGAGCGCGACAAGCCCGCCCTCGGCCGTGACAAAGCGCATCGCGATGTTTTCGGCGACGAGGATCGCGGGCGCCGCCTGCGTGGCCGGCATCAAGCGATTGCTCGTCGAGACAACCGCCATTGGGTTGGCTCAACTTCCGGCGCGCGTCATCGCAGCCGTCATGACCGCGGTATAGCCGGGCTCGACGCGGACATCGACCACGGCGACCTGACCGGCATCGACCGCGGCGATCGCCTTTTCCAGCACGCCGGCAAGATCGCCTGGCTTGGTGACCGGGCCGAAGCCGACGGCGCCCTGGGCGCGGCCCATGGCGGCGAGATCGACGTCGGGATCGGACATGCGCTGGCCGATCCATTTGTTTTCGACCGGGCGATTGCGCGCGCGCGCCATCCGCTCCTGATGCAGCTCGTCGTTATAGAACGAGCGGTTGTTGGCGAGCACGAACAGCAGCGGGATTTTGTAATGCACCGCCGTCCACACCGCGGTGACGCCCATGAGAAAATCGCCGTCGCCGCAAATCGCGATCGGCAGCCGGCCGGAGCCCTTGAGCGCCAGCGCCGCGCCGACGGAAATGCCGGGACCGCCGCCGACGCCGCCGCCGCCGTCGGAGCCGACATAGTCGAGCGGATGGCGGAAGGTGAGCCAGCTATCGTCCCAGGACAGCGGCAGGTGGGTGTAGGTGACCGGCCGGTCGCCCAGCACTTTGCGCAAGGCGCGCCCGATATGTTCATTGGTGAAGCCGGCCGGTTCCTTGTCCGAGATCTTGCGCGGCGCCGGCACGGCGTGCGGCTTCGAGCTCTTGCCGATTTCCTTGACCAGTTCCGGCACCACGAGATCGGGATCGGCGGAGAGCAGGAGATCGACCGGCGGCAGTGCCTGGTGGTCCATGCTCCAGCCATTATGGATGCGATGGTCGAGCGAAACCTGGATCACTTTTGCCGACGGCATCGGTCCGAACCAGCGCAGCGCGCCGCCGAGATCGACCCAGTCGAGGCTGAGCACGACATCGACATTCTTCAATCCCTCGACGCTCTCAGGCGTAAGCGCGCGCGGCGAGCCGATATAGAGCGGATGGTCGGTCGGGAACGTCGCGCCGATCTTCAAGTCGGTAACGACAGGCGCATTGAGCGCCTCGGCGAGCGCAACGCGTGCGTTCCACACCTCGGGATCGCGCGAGGCACGGCCGGCGAGGATCAACACTTGCTTGGCGTCTTTGAGCATCGCCGCCGCCTGGCGCACCAGATCGGCCGGCGCCGCAGTCGAGACTTGCGGCATGTAGCGCGCGACGTCGATCGGCGGCAATTGTTCGGTGATCTTTGCTTCCTGCAGCTCGGCGTCGAAATTGATATAGACCGGCCCGTGCGGCACGGTATTGGCGATCCAGGTGCCGCGGAGAATGGCCTCGCGGGCGGCGCCGGGCGATGCCGGCTGGTCGTCCCATTTGGTGTATTCGCGGACGAGCGCGCCCTGATCGCGCGCGGTGTGAATCCAGTCGATCCACGGCCGGCGCTTGACGGCGTCGACCGGCCCGGTGGCGCCTAGCACCACAACCGGCATGCGGTCGCACCAGGCGTTGAACATCGCCATGGTGGCGTGCATCAGCCCGACATTGGAATGCACCGCGGTGACCATGGCTTTGCCGGTCACCTTGGCATAGCCATGGGCAATGGCGACGGCGGCTTCCTCATGCAGGCAGAGCAGCATCTGCGGCTTCGAATTGCCGAGGTAATTGACGATTGAGTCATGCAGCCCGCGATAGCTCGCGCCGGGCGTGAGCGCGATATAGGGGATATCGAGCGAGCGCAGCGCTTCGGCGATCACGTCACTGCCGAAGCCGGGCGCGTTGGCGCCGGCGGGGGTCGGGCGCTCAACGCCGGCGACGGCGGGGTCGGCAGCGTTTTGGGCGCGTGCGGTCGCGGATTGGGACGGCGTCATGGTGGGCGTTCCTCGTAATTAAGGCGCAATGGGCTGGTGCCTTCATCCAACCGGATCATGAGCCATTGCGCAACCGGGCTAGAAGTCCCACCCCGGGCATCGCCAGTGTCGAAACCCAGCGCCGGTTGCTTCCGAAAAACTGATTATCGGAGCCAATTATTATTGCGTTCAACGTTGGTTTAAGCTGGGACGCCGCCAGGCCACTCCAGCTGGGTTCCGCAGGTCGTGAAGATAAAGCAGGCTGTCCCTCGCCATAAGTTGCATGGCTCCAACAAAAAACGCCCAGGACATCCGGCATCCGCTACGCCGGATGTTCGTGTCGCGGGCATTGTTAAGCCAATGACTGCCGGAGCACTTGCAACTGCACTTGCACTCGGCCTCTTCTTTACTCCGCCCATTCCAAACGCCATTGATATGATCATTCATACCGCTACGTCGCTCGTCTCGGCCAAAATGGGCGACGTCAGCATAATCTCCTCAGCAAACAGTCAGCCGAGCACGCTCACCGCATCGCAATCTGATGCGCTCCATAAATACAACGATGCATTAAACCACTTTAAGTCCGTCTTGAGCGAGCGGGCGGCACAAATCAATGCGCATGAACAGTTGCCGGAAAGGCCAGGACAGGCACTCTATCTCGCTCGCACCGATGTGATGAGCGATTACAAAGACCTTACCGACATACTCCCTTCAAGGATCGGCCGGCCAAATAAATTTGGAATTCCTCCCGCGTACTTCGACGCCGACAATGAACCAATTATCGATGAGTATATAAATCTCTTCAACATCATGCAGGCACCACCATTAAATGCGCAGAACTCAGACACCCCATTTGGTGATGTTGTCGATTTGGGAACCGGTATCGGACGGGCCGTGGGACTCGATGCAGCCAATGCTGAAGTGGCAGGTCGCATCAGTCTTGGCATCTTCTTTGCCGAGACAAATGGCAACCAAAATATTGGAAATGCGCGCTCCAACACATACAAGGGAAGCTTTCAAACAGGTATATCCGAAGACCACAATGGTCAAAATAAGTGGGCTACCATCAAATCAACGATTACGGCGTTTGATCCTGCACTGAGCGCTCGCGATACCAAAGAGGAAGCGCGGATCGGCAATTTGGATCATCGACTAAATCACTGGGCCGCAGTGCGCGATGGCCTCATGAACGCACACGCAGAGCTTTTTCCGCAAATACCAGCGATCATGAAATCATTGCCAGATCCGATTGACCAAATGAAGGTTTTTGAACTCATCCAAATTATTCCTAGTCTGACAAAATCTGCTCTCAATTCTGGGAACTTTGCCGGCCGGTCGATCTCCGACCCGAGAATAATGGGGTATTTGCGCAACAACAGCATCTTCGCTTTTGGACAAGCTGACAGAGCGAGAACATCTGCAACGTTCCGCGAAATTCTCAATGCGATGTGGCTGTTCAATGACAAATTTGAACGTGCAATGTCCAAATTCAACGAGATCAAGGCGCAACGAGAAAAGTGACAAGCCGCACTTGCCGATCTGATACGCAAACGCAACTGTCAGCCAATGTATTGGCCCCTGCCGGCAGCGCTCCCGCCAAGAATGCCAACAGTCGGATTTTCAAGGGCGCGTTCGAGCCTGCTGACGTAGGTTCGATCTGTGCCGGCGTCCGCCGCCAGAAGCACTTGGTACAGCAGAAGCACTTGGCGCGGCGGGAACGGATGTCGTAGCGCCTTGTGGCGCTGCTGTGCGGCTGGCGGCCTGGCCGTCGGGCGACGGCGCGCCGAGGGAAGCCGTAAAGTCGGCGGCGTCCCGGACGACCCGGCCGCGGCCGCCGATCAGGCGCTCATAGGATGCGACAAGAGTCATGTAGGGACTGACGAAGACCCAGCCGTCGCGGGTGAAGACCTGGGCATTGAAATGCAGGTGGTAGCTGGTGCCGGCCTGGCGGTGCTCGTAATTGTCGACCGCGCCGAGCACTTCGCCCTCGGTCACGCGCCGGTCATTGATCAGGCCGTCTGCGTCCAGCATCTGCGGGTCCATGTGCAGGTAGCGAAAGCGGATATGCTCGCCGGCACTGTCGACCACGAGATAAAGCGCTTCATCGCCGGGGTCGCGCATCAACACCCCATCGCGCACCGCGACGAGATCGTCCTGGTAAGGATCGCAGCGTCCGGCGCCGTCGGTGCGAAACAGACACGTGGCCGGCCTCATGTCCTCGCCCTGATGACCGAGGCCCGACGGACATTGGCCGACGTAAAAGTCGCGGTGCTCGCAAAAATTGTCGCGCCATGGATAGGCGTAATTCTTCGACTCGTCGTCAAGGAGAGGAATGGAATTGACCCGGCAGTGGTAGGCCGCGGTCTTGCCGTCGCCATGAAGGCTGACGCGGCCGGTGAAATTGCAGTCGCCCCAATTCATGAACGATTGCGAATTGACGTAGGCCGGCGCCTGCGCCATCGGGAAGCTGATTTTGGCGTAGACCGTCGCATCGGCGCGGCCGCCTTGGCCTTTCATGCCAGTGCCGGGGATAAGATCGCCCGGCGCGTAATAGGTAAAGTCGGGCGAAACGGTTTTCGGCCGGTCGATTGTCTGCGCCGCAACCGCCTTGACCGGCGGCGGCGAGCCGCCGGCGATGGCAAGGGCTTTGAGGAAACGCACGATAACCTTGTCGGCGTCGCGGCAGGACAGCCGGTGCGCGCTGTTGGCGCCGTCAAAGCATCCGATGGTCACGACATAAGGAACGCCGAAGCGTGTGAAGGCGTAACGCAGCCGTTCTTCGAGCAGAGCCCGGCGGATATCGGGGAAGTCGGCCGCGAGCTCCGGCACCGGTGCCACTTCCGACAAGGCCGGCGGGTCGAGATTGTAAGTGAGTGTCGAGCCGGTAATAAGCACGTCGACGCGCCGCTCGAAGGTGAGATTGAGAGCGCCGAAATTTTCGGGCCGCAGCGAGAATTCGGCATCATAGCCCGCGGGGCCGGGAAAGAACAAAATCGGGGCGCCAAATCCGGCAAAATATTTGCCGGGATCGGCGGGCGCGCTTTGCGCTTGGTCGCGCAGCAAGGATGCGGGGTCGAACGGCAGCAGGACCGGGATTGGGCTTGTGGCGATTTTCGGCAGGATTTTTTCGGCCGCGCCGTTCAACTGCGCCAGCGCGTCGGGCGTTGCCGCGCCGGCGGATTGATCGAGATCGGCGACTTTTGCGCGCGCCGCATCCCAGTCCGCCGCGGCGAACGAAACACGCGGGCTTTGCATCTCGACGTCGGGCGCGGCTTCCGTCGCGGGCGCGGACTGGCCGCGAGCGGGCGAAGCCAACAGCAGGAGAATGAGGCAACACGCTTGCAGCGCTTCGCGCGCGCAACAAAGCGCATCGTCTCGACGCAACACCATCATCACTGATGCGCGGCCTGAAATCTCAGGCCGTTCCAGTTTTTCGACCAGCCGGTCGAGGCTATTGGCAAAACTTTCGATATCGAAATTCAGCGGATCGTCGTGACCATCGGGAATGTCCGCGTCGAGGGCAGAATGGAAGGCGGGGATGAGCCATTGCCCGGCCCGTACGCTGGCGATCGTATAGAGGAGTGCGATCCGGTCGTATTGCGCGGCGGTGAAGGCGGGATCGGGAGATTGCGCGTCGTTGCGCGAGCTATGATGCGGTGCGCTGCGCCGCGGCTGGATGAGCTCGTTATGCAGGAAAAGTCCCTGCAATTCGCCGCCGAATTCGGCCGCCTGCTCGAACTTGGTCTCGCGCCAGGCGATGGAATAATCGTGCGCCACCAGCATTTGGCCGGTGCGATTGACAAAGACGTGGGCGCGTCCCCAGCCGTCCGAACAAGCATAGTCGGCCAGGTTTTCATATTCCGGATCGGTATCGATGTCGCCGGGAAAGCCGCGATGTCCGTAATTCGGCCCGCTGGTATCGTGGATCACAAAATATCGCGCCAAAGGCGCATCCGGATCGTTATCGTGCGCGCGCGATACCGGCTGCCAGAGATAGGCGGCAAAATCCCACTCGAGATCTTGCTTGGACAGATATTCGCTCAAATCCTCGCGCGACGGCAGCCCGGTGCTTGCACCGATACGGATCGAGAGCGCCGGCGGCAGGCCTTCGAGCGGAGGCCCAAGGTTCCGCGTCGCGTCCATGCCGCGCATCAGGCACATCGCCTGTTCGATCGGCGTGCCGGAAAAGCTCAACGTCTCCGGATCGAACGCGCACGCGCCCATGTCTTTGAGGAAATAGAGCGGCCTGTAATGGTCGGGCTTACACTCTGTGCCCAAGGCGGCATGCATCGAACCGATCACTATTGTGCAAGTGACCGCCGCGACGAGGCTGTTGCCAAGCTTTGAAACGCGCACGCATCCAATCCCGAAATCGCGATTACGTACTATCGCTATCAACGCGTGACCTGCCAAGCGGTGCCGCCACGGTCGGGTAGGGCTGCAATGAATAAATATTCAGAATAGGAGGCCGGTGGGCGCGTAAAATTTCAGTCCTTCGCCCGTTCGACGTAGCTGCCGTCGGCGGTCATCACCACGATCTTGGTGCCAGGGGTGACGAAAGGGGGGACCATGGTGCGCACGCCGTTGGAAAGGACCGCGGGCTTATAGGATGACGACGCCGTCTGGCCCCTCACCGTGGGCTCGGTATCGACCACTTCGAGCGTGGCTTTCGGCGGCAGCTCGATGGCGACCGGGACGGCCTCGTGCATGCTGATCGTGACTTCCATTTCCGGCTGCAAATAGGCCGCCTGGTCGCCGATGATGTCGGTCTGCAGCGCGACCTGGTCGTAGCTTTCCATGTTCATGAAATGGAAGCCTTCGCTGTCCTGGTACATATATTGGTGTTTGCGGTCTTCGACGAAGGCCCGCTCGACCTGGTCGGTGGTCTTAAAACGCAGCGACAGTTTTACGCCGTCGGCTATCCGGCGCACGTCCATCTGGGTCACCGGCGTGCCCTTGCCGGGATGGATGTTCTCGGAAGACACGATGACCGCGAGCTTGCCGTCGATTTCGACGATATTGCCTTTTCGCAGCGAGCTGGCGATGACTTTCACGGGGCTTGAATCCTTGGGTGCTTGCGCCTTGTTAGGGGGCGCAACATAGCGATCTTTCGCCCCCGCGCTACTTATTTTCTCGACCGCACCCGGACAAGGACATGCCGGAGATTCCGCCAAAATCCTCGCCCTTTTGGGCCCCGCACGTCCATGCCGACCGCCGGCCGATGCTTCTGGCGCGGGGCCGGATCGTGGCCGCGTTACGGGCGTGGTTTGCGCGCCAGGACTTTGTCGAGGTCGAGACCGGGGCGTTGCAGGTCTCGCCCGGCAACGAGACCCATTTGCACGCCTTCGCCACCGCGCTTGCGGCGCCGGACGGCACGCCGTCGCGGCTTTATCTGCGGACCTCGCCGGAATTCGCCTGCAAGAAACTCCTTGCCGCCGGCGAGACGCGCATTGTCGAATTCGCCAAAGTGTTTCGCAACCGTGAGCGTGGCGCGCTGCATCATCCCGAATTCACGCTCATCGAATGGTATCGCGCCAGCGCCCCCTATCGCACACTGATGGACGATTGCGCCGCGATCCTCAAAGAAGCGGCACAGGCGGCGGGAATCCGCCAGCTTACTTTTCGCGGCTGCTCGGCCGATGCGTTCGCCGAAGCCGAGCGGCTCACGGTTGCCGAGGCATTCGCGCGCTTTGCCGGCATCGATCTTCTCGCAACGCTGCCGGGCGGCAAGCCGGACCGCGAGGCTTTGGCGCGCGCCGCGCAGGCGTCGGGCATCCGCATCGCCGAGGACGACCGCTGGGGCGATATTTTCAGCCGCATATTGATGGAACGTGTCGAGGGCAATCTCGGCATCGGCCGTGCCACCATTCTCGACGAATATCCGGCCGCGCTTTCGGCGCTGGCGCGGCCAACGCGCGATGCCCGTGTTGCCGAGCGCTTCGAGCTTTATGCCTGCGGCGTGGAGCTCGCCAACGGCTTTGGCGAGCTCAATGACGCCGCCGAACAGCGCCGCCGCCTCGAAGGCGAAATGGCCGAGAAGGAGCGCATCTACGGCGAGCGCTACCCGATCGACGAAGATTTCCTTGCCGCGCTTGAGCAGATGCCGCAATCAAGCGGCATCGCGCTTGGCCTCGACCGCCTGGTCATGCTGGCGACGGCAGCCTCGCGTATCGACCAGGTGTTATGGACGCCGATGAAGGAGCCGCCGCAATGACCGCCGCAAAAGCAAAAGCCCTCCGCACGCTGTCGCAACTTGCCGATGCGCGATTTGTCAGCCACGACCGGCTCGCCGCGCTGGAACAGGTCGCGGCCCACTATGCGGTGGCGATCACGCCGGCCATCGCCGATTTGATCGACGCCTCCAACCCGCATGACCCGATCGCACGGCAATTCGTTCCCGATGAGCGCGAGCTTGTGTTCGATCCGGCAGAGAGCGCCGATCCGATCGGTGACGACGCGCACAGCCCGGTCGAAGGCGTCGTGCACCGTTATCCGGACCGCGTCTTGCTCAAGCTCGTCAATGCCTGCGCGGTCTATTGCCGTTTCTGTTTCCGCCGCGAAATGGTCGGACCGGGACGGGGAGGGCTGTCGCGCGCCGCGCTCGTGGACGCGCTCGATTACATTCGGCGCACGCCGCAAATCTGGGAAGTGATCTTGACCGGCGGCGATCCGCTGGTGGCCTCGCCGCGCCGCCTCAAGGCCGTGATGCGCGAGCTTGCCGCGATCGACCATGTCAAAGTGATCCGCGTGCATACGCGCCTGCCGGTTGCAGCGCCGGAGCGAATTTCCTCGGCCCTGGTGCGGGCGCTACGCACCGGCAAAGCGACATTCGTCGTGTTGCACGCCAATCATCCGCGTGAACTGAGCAAGCAGGCTCGCGCGGCTTGCGCGCGCTTCATCGATGCCGGCATTCCGATGTTGTCGCAATCCGTGCTGCTGCGCGGCGTGAACGACGATGCCGAAACGCTCGGCGCGCTGATGCGGGCTTTGGTCGAGTGCCGGATCAAGCCGTACTATCTGCATCATGCCGATCTTGCCCCGGGCACGGCGCATCTGCGCACGACGATCGCGCAAGGCCAGACGCTGATGCGCGCGCTTCACGGGCGCAATTCCGGCCTGTGCCAGCCGGCTTATGTGCTCGATATTCCCGGTGGCCACGGCAAATCGCCGATCGGCCCGAATTATTTGAGCGCGGACGGTTCCACGATCGAGGATTTTCGCGGGCGGCGTCACGTCTATCCGCAACGCCGCGCCGACTGATTATGCGGCGGCCGAAAAGTACACGGCGGTCTCGAATTGATAGCCGCAGGCGTCGCACGACCAAGTGTGCCGCACGCAGCGATCGTCGAGGTATTCGGACCAGTCCGGAGCGAGCAGCCACTCCCTGCATTGTGGGCAATTGTTCTTGCTGTAGGTGACCAGGCGCGTCCGTGTCGTGCTCTCGGTTTGCGGAGCCATGATGCTTCCTCCCTGAACCACCCCTCCGATGTCGAGCACGCTAAGAGCACTCTGTGGCAGCCCAGTGACCGTCATGGGTCAATGCTGTGTGTGAAGCAGGGAAAAGTTCCGGTTGCGCTGCAACGGACCGGTGAATTGTGCACTGCGTCAGGCCCCCGCTTTGCCGGAGTTATCCGGTTACCGAAAATATGGACACGAATTCATTGGCCGGCCATCGGCCGTCAATGCGGGCAGCGCTAGTCTTTGCGACGTAGCGTTAAGGGACTCTCCTCGGCGAAAGCCGACAAACATAGGAGTTTACCATGATCTCGCTCATCAAATCCCACACCTCCAAATCGCTCATCCGTTGCGGCGTGATCGTCGCTTCGCTCGCGCTCGCCACAAATGCGTTCGCCGCCGATATTCCCATTCCGCACTCCGCGGCGGCCGCGCATGTGACTCACAGTGTTGTCGCGCGCAATCAGAGGCCCGCCTTTGTCCAGCCCGCTGGTATGGCGCAGCTGTTCCAGGGTCTGTTCGGCGGCGGCTTTGCCTTGCAGGCCACCAGCGGCGGCAGCAGCGGCGACAGCGGCTACGACCCGACCTTCGATTCGCCGTCGCCCGCGGTCGACGTCGATAACAGTCAGTCACAGGCGGCCATCGACGCGTCGGACCAAGCCATGCAGCAGGAGGACCAATCACTGGACGACCTCGACGCCTCGATTGCGGCGTCCGAAGCACAAAACGACGCGGCCAATGCCGCGGCGGTGCAGACGGATATCAATGCCGGAATGTGAGACCGACGCTGGTACGGTGTACGGTCTAACGAGGAGGGCGCCGATTTCAGTCGGCGCCCTTCGGATTCCTAATCACTGAAAGCGCGTGACAATCTCGTCGAGCGGCGGCCGCGGCCGGTCCTCGGGCGGGCCCGGCGGGGTGCCGATATGGACGAAGCCGGCAATGCGCTCGTGCGGCGCAAGGCCAAGCGCATCGAGCACCGAGCGATCATAGGCGTACCACTCGGTGATCCAGCTCGCGCCGTAGCCGAGCGCATGCGCGGCGAGAACGAGGTTCATGGCGGCGGCCCCAGAGGAGAGCACTTGCTCCCATTCGGGAATTTTCACGTGCGGACCGGCGCGGCTGACCACCGCGACCACCAGCGGCGCGCGCGTCAGACGCTGCCGTTCGAATTCGACCTGCTCGGCTTTGGCATCCGGATATTTGGCGGCGAACGCGGCCACGATGGCGTCGCCGGCGGCGCGCCGCGCTTCGCCTTCGAACACGATGAACCGCCACGGCGTGAGCTTGCCGTGATCCGGCACCCGCGATGCGACAGTCAGAAGCGTCTCGATTTCCGCGGGCGAGGGAGCAGGGCCGTTAAGCTCGACCGGCTTGAACGAGCGGCGGGTGGTGAGGAGTTTTAGGGCATCGGGCATGGTTGGGTTCACCTGGAACGTGACGCTGCGCGGACGGCAATAAGTGTATATGGCGCGCCCTACGGGACTCGAACCCGTGTTACCGCCGTGAAAGGGCGGTGTCCTAGACCGCTAGACGAAGGGCGCGCAATAAGCGCTTAGCGCTTAAAAGCGCGCGACGTATAAAGGGGATTGCTGCAAGCGGCAAGCAAGCCCGCGCCTACCACTTCCCGACATTGGGCATGGACGTCCAGGGTTCCTTGGGCGGCAGGGCTGAGCCTTTCTGCAAAAGCTCAATCGAGTGCTTATCGGGCGAGCGCACAAAGGCCATGGTGCCGTCGCGCGGCGGCCGGTTGATCGTGACCCCCGCCTTCATCAGCCTCTCGCAGAGCGCATAGATGTCGTCGACCTCATAGGCGAGGTGGCCGAAATAGCGCGCCTCGCCATAGTCCTCGGTATCCCAATTGTAGGTCAGCTCGACCAGCGGGGCCTGCCGGGTGCCCGGACCCTTGGCGACCAGCTCGTCATCGGCCGGCGCTTCCAAAAACACCAGCGTGTACTTTGCCTTGTCGTCGACGCGGCGGCGTACCTCCTTAAGGCCCAGCTTGTTGCAATAGAAATCGAGCGCGGCGTCGAGATTGCGCACCCGCAGCATTGTATGCAGATACCGCATAAGGGAGCCTCCACTGGTCGGACACTGGTCAATCGGGAAATATGTATGACAAAGCCGGGTGGCTATGAAGCTTGGATGTAAGGAATGATCGCGCCGAATCTCGACAGTGCCATAGCGCGCCTTGGGGATATGGTCCACGAGGCTTCGACCGTCGTACCGTTCACCGGGGCAGGCATCTCGACCGAGTGTGGCATACCGGATTTCCGCTCGCCGGGCGGGATATGGACCAAGAACCGGCCGATTCCGTTCGAGGAGTTCCTCGCCAGCCAGGAGGCGCGCAACGAATCCTGGCGCCGGCGCTTTGCCATGCAGGACCAGTTCGGCGGCGCCCGGCCGGGACGCGGCCATCGCGCGCTCGCCAGCCTCTACCGCGTCGGCAAGGTCCCGGCGGTGGTCACGCAGAACATCGACAATTTGCATCAAGCCTCGGGAATTGCCCCGGAACACGTCGTCGAGCTGCACGGCAATACAACCTTCGCTTTATGCCTCGATTGTAACGAACGCTACGAGCTGCCATGGGTGCGCGGGCGGATGGACGCTGGCAACGGCTGCGCGCCGGACTGTCAAAGCTGCGGCGGCTTCATCAAGACCGCCACAATCTCGTTCGGCCAGGCGATGCCCGATGCCGCAATGCAGCGTGCCCAGGATCTCACGCAGTCTTGCGATTTGTTCCTGGCGATCGGCTCGTCGCTCGTGGTTTGGCCGGCTGCCGGCTTCCCTTTGATGGCGAAGCGCAATGGGGCGCGTCTTGTCATCATCAATCGGGAGCCGACCGAGTTCGATGACATTGCCGACCTCGTCGTGCACCAGGACATTGGGACCGTGCTTGAGCCATTCATCGTTCATTGAACGAGTCCAATGACTGAAATCCACTTTGTGCACAGGCGATGACGCTTTTATCGCTGTGTTGCATTTTTGCCCTTTCGCCTCGGATTGCTGGTGTTATCTTCGATTTAAGAGATTCGTAATGCGCCCGCGGGGCGCCAGCACCAAAGCGCGGCAGCGACGGCGTCATGGCGTCGGACGGGATCGAAACAAAATCCAGTAATCCAGGGCTCGGGCCCGACGTCGCTCTATCCGACGAGACGTCGCCGCGCGTCATCGAGATGTCCGGCCTCATCAAATGGTTCGACGTCGCCAAGGGTTACGGCTTCATCGTCCCGGATAACGGCATGGCCGACGTGCTGTTGCACGTAACCTGTTTGCGCCGCGACGGCTATCAGACGGCCTATGAAGGCTCACGGGTCGTCTGTGAGGTTTTGGCCGGGCCGAAAGGTTTGCAGGCCTTTCGTGTTCTGTCCATGGACGAATCGACGGCGATCCATCCGGCGCAAATGCCGCCGCCGCGAACCCACGTTACGGTGGCGCCCACGAGCAGCCTCGAACGGGCCCAGGTCAAATGGTTTAACCGGCTTCGCGGCTTCGGCTTCCTGACGCGGGGCGACGGCACGGCGGACATCTTCGTTCACATGGAGACGTTGCGCCGCTTCGGTCTGACGGAACTGCGCCCCGGCCAGTTCGTGCTGGTGCGTTACGGACCCGGTCCGAAGGGATTGATGGCGGCCGAAGTTCGCCCCGAAAGCGGCCCATTGGGTCCGGCTTCCCACTAACGCCAACAGATTTACTTCACCAATCGCTGGCATGGTGCTCGCTTGCTGGGCCCCGGCGAAACAGCTATCCAATGCCGCGACCGGCGGGGTATAGCGCAGCCTGGTAGCGCGGCAGTTTTGGGTACTGCAGGTCGCAGGTTCGAATCCTGCTGCCCCGACCAGCCGCCTTGTTCGCCCGACCGCATTATTTAGGGGACCGCTCGAGCCATGACCGCCCGAATTTACAAACCGGCCCGCACGGCCATGCAGTCCGGCACCGCCAAGACCAAGGAATGGATGCTCGATTACGAACCCGAACAGCCGCGCGCGGTCGAGCCGCTCATGGGCTGGACCAGTTCGGGCGACATGAGGCAGCAGGTGCGGCTGAGCTTCGACACCAAGGAAGAAGCCATCGCTTATTGCGAGCGCCACGGCATCGCCTACGAGGTGTTCGAGAGCAAGCCGTCAAAGCCCCCGCGTATTTCTTATTCCGATAATTTCGCTTACACGCGGCGCGGCGCCTGGACTCACTGACGGGCAACACCCGACGTCAAGCCGGCCGCTTTGCCAGCAAGCGCGCGGGGGCAGGATTTCGGCGTCCTTGCGGGGTCGAGGTGCGCTGGCGCAGCAGTGAAATGAAACGGTCTTCCGGCATCGGCTGGCCGAGCAGAAAGCCCTGGCCGTAGTCGCAACCCATGCTGACGAGCGCGACCGCGTCGGAAGCCTTTTCGATGCCGACCGCCACGGCGACGCTGCCGAAATTATGCGCAAGATCGATGACGGTCTTGCACAAAGGGGCGTTGACCTTGTCGGTGCCGCAATCGGCAACAAAGGCGCGGTCGAGCTTGAGTTCGGCGAACGGCAAGTCTTTGAGCCGCACCAATGAGGAATAGCCGCGCCCGAAATCGTCGATCGCGAGCTGGACGTTGAGATGCTGCAGTTTTTTCGCGATGTCGCGCGCCAGCGGCAGATCGGTGACGATTTGCTCTTCGGGAACGTCGATAATGAGCCCCGGCCATTTTTCGAATTGCGGCAGGTAAGTCTGCACGACATCGGCGACGTTAAGCTTCACCAGCGCCTTGACGGGGATATTGACCGCCATCCGCAAATTGACGCCGAGCTTGGCGAACGTCAGGCCGGTTTTCAGCGCGCGCGACAAGGCCATTTCGGAGAGGTTGACCAGGCTCGAATCCGTGGCGCCGGGCATGAATGCGCCCGGCAGCAATATGCCGAGCGTCGGATGACGCGCCCGCGCATAGGCTTCGGCGCCGACCAGTTGTTTCTTGCGTAGGTCGATTTTTGGCTGGAACCAGAATTCGATCCAATCGTTCGACAAGGCCTCGTCGAGATCGATCCGGCCGGCGACCGCCGGTGGATGACCGAGATTGTGATCCTGCAAGACTTTCAGGATGACATTGGTTTCGAACGGCTTTCGCAACACCGGCAGCATCTGCAGGCGTTGCTGCTCGCCCATGGTTTTGATGTGGGCGAGCACGGCTGCGCCGCGACTCGACATCAGCTGGACTTGGCCGTGAAAGCCGCCGGTGCCGAAGGCTACGATGCAGGCAATCGCATCGGAGGATACCAGCGGGATATCGAGAAAGACGAGGTCCGGCGTCCGCCGTTGCAGCGCCGCGTTGAGCCCAGTGCCGTCGGCAAATTCCTCGGTATCGATTCCGGCACCATGCAAGATCAGCGACAGGAAGCGCCGGATGCTCGCGTCGGTGTCGATGACAAAGCAGAGCGGGGTGCGCTCCTCAACGGCACGTGCGGGCACGCCGTTGAGCGCGACCGCGGGCTTTACGGTTCGAGATTGCGCCGATTTTGCACTCATAGCTGACTCTATGCGTGTCAGAATGGACCAGTATTGGTTAAAATTTTAATCTCTGGTTTTCGCCAGTCCGCCGAACGGCGTGCGGGGGTCGCTTACACGACGTCGTGAGCGCGACGTGGCCAGCCTTGTCGGCCATTGTGATTGGCGCCGGCAGCGCAAATTGCCCTAAGAGCCATTACATGCCGCGTCAGGCGGCAATTTGCAGGCGGGGAGGAATTGATGGCGAATATTGGATCGGCGGAAACCAGTCTAAGCCGCAGCTTTTTGCTTGGACCCGTCATTGGCGCGCTGCTGTTGATCCCGTTCCTCGGCTTGGCGACAAGCCACGCGGCCGAACCGGCTGTCGCCATTCCCGCTCCGGCGCTCGATCAGACGGCCCCGGCCGGTGGCGGATTGCAGACCGCGGTGTTGGCCGGCGGTTGCTTCTGGGGCATGCAGGGGGTGTATCAGCACACCAAGGGCGTCACCCAGGCGGTGTCCGGCTATGCCGGCGGCCAGAAGGAGACCGCCCATTACGAGATGGTCGGCACCGGGCGAACCGGGCATGCGGAATCGATTTCGGTGACCTACGACCCACAGCAGATTTCCTACGGCAAGATTCTGCAGATTTATTTTTCGGTGGCGCACAATCCGACCGAACTCAATTATCAGGGACCCGATGAGGGCACCCAATATCGTTCCGCCATCTTCGTTGCCAACGACGATCAGAAGCGCGTCGCCAGCGCCTATATTACTCAGCTCGATAAGGCGCATGTCTTCGGCGAACCGATCGTGACCAAGCTCGAGCCGTTCACCGGGTTCTATCCGGCCGAGGATTACCATCAGGATTTCCTCGTCCTGCATCCGAACTACCCCTACATCGTCTTCAACGACCTGCCGAAAGTCGACAATCTGAAACGGCTGTTCCCGGATCTCTATCGCGAAACGCCGGTCACGGTGATGGCGTCGAACAAGCCGAGCCAGTAAGACCGAAGAACCTTCGGCCCGGCTTCGCGCTGCACAAATTCTTTGCAAATGTCCGGCGGGCTCGCGGCAGCGTGCCGCGATCTCTTCTGTGCCCCCTATAGCCATCGGTCACACTCCGAAGTATCGTTGTTGCAGAGGGTGGGCCACGACAAGCCCGCCCCGCAAAAACGGGGAAACGGGGGGGTACGCCATGGCTATGGCAACGACAGTTGGAGCACTGCCCGAGGCCGAACATAGCGCGCAACTGCGCAAAGCCGTCATCGCTTCGACGGTCGGTACGGCGATCGAGTGGTACGACTTTTTTCTTTACGGCACGGCGGCCGGGCTCGTCTTCGGCAAGCTTTACTTCCCTCACCAGGATCCGCTCTCGGCGACGCTGCTGGCATTCGGGACCTATTTCATCGGCTTCGTCGGCCGCCCGATCGGCGCCGCGATTTTCGGCCATTACGGCGATCGCATCGGCCGCAAGGCGACGTTGATCGCGACGCTGTTGTGCATGGGACTGGCGACCTTCGCCATCGCCTTCGTGCCGACCTACGACTCGATCGGCATCTGGGGCGCGGTTCTCTTGACCGTCCTGCGCGCGATTCAAGGCATCGGCGTCGGCGGCGAATGGGGCGGCTCCGTGCTGCTGTCGATGGAATGGTCCCGCACGCAAGGCCAACGCGGCCTGGTGGCCTCGTGGCCGCAATTCGGCGTTCCCTGCGGGCTGCTGCTGGCGAATTTTGCGATCCTTGCCTTTAGCACCTGGGCGGGCGACGACTTCTTGGTCTGGGGCTGGCGGGTTCCATTCGCGCTCTCGATCATCCTGGTCGGGGTCGGTCTGTGGATCCGGCTTGGCATTCTCGAGACGCCGGTGTTCCAGAAGCTTCTGGACACCAAGAAGATCGAGAAGACGCCGATCGCGGAAGTGATCAGAAAGCAGCCGAAGGAGATTATTCTCTCCGCGCTGCTGCGGATGTCCGAGCAGGCGCCGTTCTACATCTTTACCGCCTTCGTCTTCACCTATGCGGTCGGCAACCTGCATATGTCGCGGAACTTCGTCCTGTTCGCGGTGATGGCGGCGGCGTGCGTCTCGTTCTTCACTATCCCGCTCGCCGGACACATCTCGGACAAGATCGGCCGCAAGAACATGTACCTGATCGGCGTCGTCACCATGGGCCTGTTCGGGTTCCTGTATTTCGGCATGATAGACACCGCGATCCCGTCGGCGGTATTCATCGCCATCGTGATTTCGCTTATTCCGCACGATATGCAGTACGGACCGCAGGCGGCGTTCATCGCTGAATCGTTTACGCCTAACCTGCGCTATAGCGGTTCTTCGCTCGGCTATCAGCTTGCATCCATCATTGCCGGCGGCCCGGCGCCGCTGATTGCTACCGCGTTGTTCGCGACTTACCAGACCGGCTATGCGGTCGCGATCTACATCGCCGCCTGCGCGGTGATTAGTCTGGTGTCTGCCTCCTTGATGCCGGACTACACCGGCAAGGACATTTCTTCTGCTGAGGCTTACGTTGAGGACTAGCCGATAATCCGGCGCCGGGCGCAACACCCGGCGCGCCTGAGAAACGAATTATTGCGGAGCCCGGTCTGTCAGGACCGGGCTCTTGCTTTATGGGGCTTAAAGCACCAACCCGGTCTGCGGATCGATCAGGTGCATGCGGTCCATGTCGGCGGAGAGCCGCATGGATTCGCCCGGGCCCTTGGCGCTGCCGGGGTCGACGCGGCCGCAGATTTCCTGGCCGTCGACGGTGAAATACACCATCGTTTCCATGCCCATCGGCTCGACGACGTCAAGCGTGGCCGCGAACTCGCTTTGCGGATCGCGGTCGCTACGCCGTGGCTCGGTGATGTGTTCGGGCCGCAACCCGAATGTCAGTTCCTTGCCGGCGAGTGGCTGCAGCCGTCCCGCCAGCGCCGCCGGCACCGGCAGGCTGATCGTGTCGGAGAGGCGCACGCGCAGACCCACGCCGTTCCGCTCCAGCCGGCAGCGGATCAAATTCATCGCCGGCGAACCGATGAAGCCGGCGACGAACAGCGTGCGGGGGTGGTGATAAAGGTCCTGCGGCGTGGCGATCTGCTCGATCAAGCCGCCGTTCATGACCACGACGCGGTCGGCGAGCGTCATCGCCTCGACCTGATCGTGGGTGACATAGACCGTGGTGGTCTTCACCAATTGATGCACGCGCTTGATTTCGGTGCGCATCTGCACGCGCAGCTTGGCGTCGAGATTAGACAAGGGTTCGTCGAACAGGAACACTTTGGGATTGCGCACGATGGCGCGTCCCATCGCGACGCGCTGGCGCTGGCCGCCGGACAGCGCCTTGGGCTTGCGGTCGAGAAGCTCGGTGATGTCGAGAATGCGCGCGGCATGGTCGACGCGCTTTTTGATCTCGTCCTTGGAAAATTTTCGCAGCTTCAGCCCGAACGACATGTTTTCGAACACCGACATGTGCGGGTAGAGCGCGTAATTCTGGAACACCATGGCGATGTCGCGGTCTTTCGGCGGCAGGTCGTTGACGATCTCGCCGCCGATATAGATGTCGCCCGCGGTGACTTCTTCGAGCCCCGCGATCATGCGCAGCGTCGTCGACTTGCCGCAGCCCGAAGGGCCGACCAGCACGACAAACTCGTTGTCGGGAATGTCGAGATTGATGCTGCGCACCGCTTCGACATTGTCAAAACGCTTGACCACATTACGCAACGCGACTTCGGCCATTTTCGTTAAACCCTTTTGTCAGCCTTTTGTGGCGCCCGCGGTCAGGCCCGCGATGTAGTAGTCCATCAGGAACGCGTAGATCACGAGCGGCGGCGCGGCGGCGACCAGCGCGCCAGCCATCAGCATGCCCCACTTATAGACGTCGCCGCGGATGAGGCTCGTCACCGTGCCGACGGTGAGAACCTGCTGGTCTGCCGAGTACAGAAACGCCATCGGATAGACGAAGGCCGCCCACGACACAGTGAAGGCAAAAATCATGGCGGCGATAATGCCGGGCAGCGCCACCGGGATGAAGATTTTGGTGAGCATCTGCAAGTGGCCGGCGCCGTCGATCAGCGCCGCCTCGTCGAGTTCCTTGGGGATCGACTGGAAATAGCCGATCATGATCCAGGTGCAGAACGGCACCGTCAGTGTCGGATAGACCAGCACCATCCCCCAGTAGGAGTTAAGCAGCCCGAGCACTTTGACGATCTGAAACAGCGGAATGAACAACAGCGTGTCAGGGACGAGGTAAGTGAGAAAAATTCCCGTCGCCAGGATGCCCGATCCCCAGAATTTCATCCGGCCGAGCGAAAACGCGGCGAATACGCTCACCACCATGGTGATGGCGACGACGCAGACGGTCACGACGACGGTGTTCTTAAAGAAGATCAGGAAATCGGTCTGGGTGAACAGAATCCTGAACTGATCGAGCGTCAGTCCGTCGGCGATGATCCAGGGATTGGTCGCCATGCGCGCCATCTCGCTGTCGCTCTTGAGCGCGGTGACGACCATGTAATAGGGCGGGATCAGGAAAAAGATCGCGAATATGATCAGAAACACGTAGGACGTGATCAGCGCCCAGCGGCGATTGCGGCTCAGGCTTGAGCGGAGACTGAAACCCTGGCCGGCGCGGGCGGTAAGCGCAGCCGTGCTCATCCGATTTCCCTGCCGCGCTTGCGCACCCCGCGCAGGATGAGGACGGCGGCGACGGCGAGGATCGGGAACATGAACAGCGAGGTCGCGGCGCCGAGCGGCAGGTCGCCGGAGCGGATGCCGAGCATGAAGGAGTAGGTGGCGAATACGTGCGTCATGTTGCGCGGGCCGCCGCCGGTCATGATCTGTACGATGTCGAAATTGGCGAATGTGACGATCAGCGAGAACAGCACGGTGATGGCGATGATGTTGCGCATCATCGGCAGCGTGATGTGGACAAATTTTTGCCAGGCGCTGGCGCCGTCGATGGCGGCGGCCTCATAGAGCTGCTCCGGCACCGATTTGAGCGCCGCCAGATACATGATCAGGAAAAACGGCGCGCCGTACCAGACATTGACCAGGATGACGGAGAACCGCGCCCAGATCGGATCGCTCAGCCAGGGAATGCCGTCGAAGCCCCAGCTTCTAAGCTCGTAATTGAAAGCGGAGTTGGTCGGATCAAACAGCCACCACCAGCCGAGCGACGACAAAGCCAGCGGAATGACCCACGGCACCAGCATCATGCCGCGCCACTTGCGCTGTCCCTTGGCGGGCAGGTTGTTGATGAGGTGCGCGGTGATGAGCCCGATCAAGGCTTTGAAGAACACGGCGGTGATCGCGAAGATGGCGGTCTGCTCGACTACCATCAGGAATACGTCGCGCGACAACAGGAACCTGAAATTGCCAAGTCCGATAAAATGCGTCTGCGTCTTGTTCAACATCGACAGATAGATCGAATAGAACGCCGGGTAGACGACGAGGCCGGCGATAATCACCATCAAAGGCAGACACATCAGGACGGCGATGGTCGAGCGCCGGCGCATGAACAGTTGGAGGCTTTTGACCGCGGACGATTGCAGGCCGACGCCCCGAAATCCCGGCGACCACGTCTGTACGGTATCGGCCATGCGTTCCGATCCCTTCGATCAGCTCTGTCTATTTACGGACGCATGCCGGCAACCGGGCCGGCATGCGCATTTCCCGGCGGTTACGGAAACCCCCGCTTAGACGCGCAAAGTTCCTTCGAGCTCGTTCTCGGCCCACTTGATGACGTCGTCGAGCTTCTCGTTGCCCTGCGTGAACTTGGACACCATGACGGTATTGATCGCCTGGTTGTAGATCTGGGCGCCGACCTCGGAACGCGCCGGCGCGCCGGCGATCGAAGTCTGCTCGTCGCCGCGCGGCGGATAGCCGTACACGGTGCCGACCGGCGGCTCGACCGTCTGCCAAGTGGAAAAATCGTACATGGTCCTGAACGAAGGCAAATCGTAGCCGGAGGAGGCCGCGACGAGCTGTGCGGCCGACTCCTTCTGCGAGATATAGAGAAGAAGGTCTTTTGCCGCTTCCTTGTTCTTGGAGAAGCTCCAGACGCCGTAGAATTGCGGCAGCTGACCGACGAAGCGGCCCTTGGGGCCCGCCGGCATCGGATGGGTCCAGCAATTCGACGCCACTTCCGGATGGTCGCGCTTGGCGACCGCCCAGGCGCTCGGCGGATTCATGATGCTCGAACCCTTGCCGGAAATGAGCCAGCGGTTATTGCCGGCGTCGTCCCAGGCGTAGACATCGGGCGGATTCACCGCCATCAGCTTCTTCAGATACTCCATCGCCTGGCGGGTTTCGTCGGAGTCGATCTTGATGTTGTCCTTGCCGTCGACCATGACCACGCCGTAGGAATTAAACAGCGCGCCGACCCAGTCGACCGCGTCGCTGGTCTGGCCCATCGACAGGCCGACCGGGAAGCCCGCCTGATAAAGTTTCTGGGCCGACGTGAGATAAGTGTCCCAGTTCCAGCTGGCGACCTTCGCCGCGTCCCATTTCGAAACGTCGGCGGGGAAGATGTCGCGCGGGTCGATGCCGGCATGCTGCATGTAAAGGTCGAAGCGCGAGCAGCACGGCTTGACCTGGCTGCCCACTGTCGTCGGCAAGCCTTTCCAGGTGCCTTTGATCTTGGCGAGATATTCGGCGACCGGGCTGATCGGCCCGTATTGTGTGATGAGCTTGTTGACGACGTCGTCGAGCGGCTCGAGCGCGTCCTGGTGAATGCGGATGTTCCAGTCGCGATGGGACATGATGTCATGGCCGGTTCCGGCCTGCGCTTCCGCCGCGGCGGTCAGCTTGTCTTTCTCGCCCTGCGAGGTGATGTAGTCGATCGTCACCTGGCAGTTATTCTTGGCGCCCCACTCGTTGCAGAGCTTGGTCAGCGTGGCGTTGGCGCCGGGCACCCAATGGTCCCACACCCCGAGCGACAACGTGCCGGCGGCGTAGGTGGTTTTGACATAAGGGGCGGCAATGGCGGCAACCGAGCCGAGCGCCGCGCTCTTGAGAACGCTGCGGCGGGATGGTTTTGTTTGGGCGAGCAGGTGCGAATGGGTCATGGTGTCCTCCGAAACGTTTCCTCTGCAACGCCGCCATGTTTGTTCTTGGTTCTGGCAAGCGTAGAGCAAAACATACTCTCATCGCGTGAGGCGGGCTAGAGCGGCCTTCGTAGCGGGGGAATTGGTCGCGGATCGGTGGGCAGGTTTGCCGCTTGGTGGGACGAGCTTGACACAACCTGACAGGATATTCACCGCAGCCGCGCGCCGCAGCGCTTTAAGCCATTGAAATGCTTGCGGATGCGTCGGACGCCGTGACGGGCTCTGCTCTATAGTTCTGGCTGATTGTCCGGGTCGGGGCGATCCTGGTAATGGTCAGAAGGGTATGCTGGCCGGCTGGGGCCTCGACCGGCGCGATCCGACGGCGGACAAGCGCCTCGTCGAATATTGTTTGCGCATCCCCACCGGAGAATTTCTCGCAAATGGCGTAACGCGCGCGCTCGCCAAACGCGCGCTTGCCGACCGGCTGCCGGAGGCGGTCCTCAACGAGCGCAAGAAAGGGTATCAGGGTATCGATTGGCATGAAGGCATGACCGCGGCTCGCGCCGAGATCGCCGCCGAGCTCGATCGCCTCGGCTCCTGTGCGCCGGCCGCGAAGGTTTTGGACATCGCCAAGATGAAGCGGCTCGTCGAGAACTGGCCGAGTTCGGGCTGGGAGCGGGCGGACGTCGTGCAGTCGTACCGCCTCGCTTTGTCGCGCGGCATCGGCATGGGCCATTTCCTGCGCAAAGTGGCCGGCGCCAATCATTAAGCGGCATTGCGGCGCGCCAGGAAATTGGCGACCCCGGCCGAAGTGCGACAGCCAAATTCCGTCAAAGAGTTAGATCGGCAAACTGCCTTATCGGTACTCTTTGATCATAAATGCCCATTTGGCGCAGCGGCAAACCAGCCGCGCTGACAGTCCTCCTCCGCGATTGTCAGTGCGTGCGTTCCGTGGTGGGTCCGCTCGAAGGTTTCCGCCGCCACGTCGATAACCACGCTGCTGGCCATCGCGGTACTTGCGACGGGTCGAGATCGGCCGTGATCCCGTCGCCGACCGTGGTCTCCACCTCCATGGTCGCTGATGAACGACCGCAGCAAGCCGGGCGTGCTCAGAGATCGGCGCAGACCGGACCGTGCCCGGCACTGTGAACGCCTGCGTGGTGTCTTACTACAACACGAACGCGGACTTTAGGGGATTTGCCGATGGTACCAAGGCGATGCGCAGAGCGATTTTAGAGCGCTTTCGTGAGGAACACGGCGACAAACGGATGGCGCTGCTCGATCAGAGGGCCATGGTTGCAATCCTGTCGAAAAAATCTCCATCCGCTGCTCACAACTGGCTGAAAACAATACGCGGCTTGATCAAGCACGCGGTCTTTACGGGGTTGCGAAAAGACGACCCAACTTCCGGCATCAAGCTCCCCTCCGCTAGATCAGACGGTCACCACACTTGGGGAGACGACGAGATTCAGGCTTTCGAGAACCGGCATCCGCTCGGAACGCGGGCTCGGCTGGCTTTGGCGCTATTGCTATACACTGGGCAGCGCCGAGGTGATGTCGTTCGCATGGGCCGTCAGCACGTGCGTGACGGAGTTCTCTCACTTCGTCAGCAGAAGACGGGCGCGCAAATCGACATTCCCGTGGTGGAAGACCTACAAATTGCTTTGGATGCAATGCGGGTGACAGATCAATTGGCATTTCTAACGACCGAAGCAGGACGACCATTCACAGCAGCAGGTTTTGGCGGCTGGTTCAGGGAGCGCTGCGATGAGGCCGGGTTAGGTCATTGCACCGCCACGGCCTCCGCAAGGCCGCAGCAACCCGGATGGCGAACAGTGGAGCCACCGAGCATCAACTGATGGCTTGGTTCGGCTGGACATCGATCCATGAGGCTGGACGGTACACCCGTAAGGCCAATCGAAAGCTTCTGGCTCAAAGCGCGGGTAAGCTCATTTCGGGAACATCAAGTGGCAAACCGAAGACCCAGTTTGCCAAAAGCAAGCGTAAGTCACTGAAAAACTGAGAGGCGATTATGAGATTGGCGACCCCGGCCGGATTCGAACCGGCGACCTTCAGCTTAGAAGGCTGTTGCTCTATCCCCTGAGCTACGGGGCCGTTTAAAGCCGACCTTATAGTAGAATTATTGCCCAAACGCCGGGTAAATCCGCGTGCGCCGAGAGGCGACGATGGCGGGCGATCATGACGAGGAATTAAGCTTGGCCGCGCCCGCTCGGCCAAGACCTCGACACGATCTTTGCCTCAGCTTTCAGAGTGGGTCAGAATTAGGTCCTCTGGGAGGATTTTACCGATGGTCTCGCTTTTCCGCGCCGGTGTCTTGGCGGCGGCTACTGCCGCCTGTCTCGCCGTTGCGATCTTTTCCGCGACAGCCGCGGACAAGCCATTCAAGAACGACGATCTTGCCACCAGCGCTGTCGAGCTCGAAGGCCAGATCAAGGCGGATGCCGGCACGCCCACAAAATCGGTCGATCAGCTCAAGCGCGACGCCGACTCGGCGTTTTCGAAGAACGATTTCCGCTCCGGCATGTCGATCCTCGGCCAGATCGTTGCAGCGACGCCGAACGATGCCACCACGTGGCTCCGCCTGGCGCACACCATTCAGCAAATCCGCCCCGCCGACGACCGCGAGCGCACGATGCTGCTCGAGCGCGCCTCGTCGGCCGCCTATATCGCTTATCAGCGCACCACCAATCGCAACGAAGAAGCGGACAGTCTGGGACTGCTTGGCACGCTGTTGAGCCAGCGCCAGCAGTGGCGTCCGGCGCTCGATGCGTTGCGGCTGTCACTTGAAATCCGCGAGACCGCCGATTTGCGCGGTCTTTATGAGCGGTTGCGCGATCAATACGGCTTCCGCGTGCTCGATTACACCGTCGATGCCGATACCGCCTCGCCGCGGGCCTGCTTTCAATTCTCCGAAGACATCCCCGCGCGCACCGACTTCTCGCCCTTCGTCGTTCTTGCCGGCACCGACAAGCCGGCGCTTTCGGTCGCGGAGAAACAGTTGTGCGTCGAAGGTTTGACGCACGGCCAGAGTTACACCGTGACGCTGCGCGCCGGGCTGCCGTCGGTGGTGCACGAGACGCTGTCGAAATCTGCCGATTTCGCAATCTATGTGCGCGACCGCAAACCCTTCGTGCGGTTCTCGACCTCGGCCTATGTGCTGCCGCGAACCGGCCAGCAGGGCATTCCCGTCATCAGCGTGAATGCGCGCGGCGTCGCCATCGAAGTCTACCGTATCGGCGACCGCAGCCTGATCGACACCATCAACGGCGCCGGCTATGCGAACGGCGATTTCCAGACGAGCCTTGACCGTTACGACCTCGACCGGCTGGAAAAATCGCGCGGCACTCCAGTCTGGAAGGGCGATCTCGCCGTCGACGCCGGCGCGCTCAATGCCGAAGTCACGACCGCGTTTCCCGTCGACCAGGCGGTCGGTACTTTGCAGCCCGGCGTCTATGTCATGGTGGCGCAGCCGCAGGAACAAAAGAACATCGGCAATGACTACGACTCGCTTGCGACCCAGTGGTTCATCGTCTCCGATCTCGGGCTGACCGCGTTCTCCGGCAACGACGGCATCCACGTCTTCGTCAACTCGCTGGCGACGACGGACGCAAAGAACGGCATCGAGCTGCGCTTGATTTCGCGCAGCAACGAGGTTTTGGCCGTCCGCAAAACCGACAGCAGCGGTCACGCGCTGTTCGAAGCGGGACTGGGGAACGGGGAGGGCGGCTCGGCGCCCGCGCTGTTGTCGGCGTCCGATCCGCAAGGCGATTTCGCTTTTCTCAATCTGCGCTCGGGCGCCTTCGACCTGACCGATCGCGGCGTTGCCGGACGGCCGGCGCCGACCGGGCTTGATGCTTTCGTCTATGCCGAGCGCGGCGTCTATCGTTCCGGTGAGACGGCTCACCTCACCGCGCTGCTGCGCGATGCGCAGGGCTCGGCCGCGCTCGCTGTGCCGCTGACGCTCGTGGTCGAGCGGCCCGACGGCGTCGAGTTCAAGCGCGCGCTCATCCAGGATCAGGGTTTGGGCGGTTACGCGCTCGACCTGCCGATCAATGCAACGGCGCCCACCGGCACATGGCACGTGCGCGCCTTCACCGATCCGAAACGGCCTGCGGTCGGCGAGACGACGTTTCTGGTGGAGGATTATGTACCGGACCGGATCGAGTTCGATTTGAAATCGCCGGCTTCGCAGATTTCGCAAAGCGCGCCCGCCGAACTCAACGTTGCCGGCCGCTTTCTCTATGGCGCGCCAGCCGGCGATCTCGATCTCGACGGCGACGTGACGATCGCGGCTGCCAAGGAGCGGTCCGGCTTTGCCGGCTATCAATTCGGCCTTGCCGACGATGAGTTCGATCCGACCCGCCAATCGCTCGACGATCTGCCGTCGACCGACGATGCCGGCAACGCCAAGTTCAACGTCGCTCTCGACAAGCCACCGTCGAGCACGCATCCGCTGCAAGCGCAGATCGCCGTGCGCATGTCCGAACCCGGCGGCCGCGCCGTGGAGCAGACCATTACTTTGCCGGTGACGCCGAACGGCAACATGATCGGGGTTAAGCCGCTGTTCTCCGGCCGTTCGCTCGCCGACGGCGCCAGTGCGAATTTCGATGTAATCGTGGCCGCGCCCAACGGCAACGCCGTCGCGCAAAGCGGGCTGCACTACCAGCTTTTGCGGATCGAAACGCACTACCAATTCTATCAGCGCGACGGCAATTGGAATTTCGAGCCGGTCAAGACGACGACGCGCGTCGCCGACGGCAGCATCGACGTTGCGCCCGACAAGCCAGCGCGGATTTCACTGCCGGTGAATTTCGGCCGCTATCGGCTCGACGTGGCGACGTCCGATCCGAACGGTCCGGAAACCTCGCTGGATTTTGACGACGGCTGGTACGTCGACGCCAACGCCGATACGCCAGACATGCTCGAAGTCGCGCTCGACAAGCCCGAATACAAGCCCGGCGACACGATGACCGTTGCCGTCACTGCGCGCAGCGACGGCAAAGTCACGCTCAATGTCGTCGGCGACAAGCTCCTCGCCACGCAGACCGCCGACGTCAAGCAAGGCGTCGCGCAGATCAAGCTGCCGATCGGCAAAGATTGGGGATCGGGCGCTTATCTGGTCGCGACATTGCGCCGGCCGCTCGATGCGCCGGCACAGCGCATGCCGGGCCGCGCCATCGGCGTGCAATGGTTCTCAATCGATCGCGCCGGAAAGACGCTGACCGTCGATCTGACTACGCCGGCATTGTTACGGCCGAATTCGAGCTTGCATATTCCGGTCAAGGTCGAGGGACTGGCTGCCGGAGAAGACGCCAGGATCGTGGTCGCCGCGGTCGATGTCGGCATCCTCAATCTGACCAATTACAAGCCTCCGTCGCCGACCGATTACTATCTCGGCCAGCGCGCTCTTTCCGCCGATATCCGCGATCTCTACGGCCAGCTCATCGACGGCATGCAGGGCGCGCGCGGCCAGATTCGCAGCGGCGGCGACGCCGGCGCGCAATTGCAGGGTAGCCCTCCGACCGGGCCGCCGCTGGCGCTCTATTCCGGACTGGTCAGCGTCGGTAAGGATGGCACCGCTGAGGTGGCCTTCGACGTGCCCGACTTCGAAGGCACCGTCCGCGTCATGGCGGTGGCCTGGAGTAAGGACAATGTCGGCCAAGCTACGGCCGACGTCACCGTGCGCGATCCCGTTGTGCTGGCCGCAACGCTGCCGCGCTTTCTGTTGCCCGGCGACCGTTCGACCGTTCATCTCGATCTCGACAATGTCGAAGGCCAGCCCGGCGACTACACGCTTACGATGTCGACCGCGGATGCGGTCATTGCCGGCGCCGGCGCGACGCAGACCCTGACATTGCGCGCCGGCGCGCGCGGAGCGGTCGATGTCCCGATCACCGCAAACGCCGCAGGCAACGGCGCCGTCAAGGTGAATGTCACCGGGCCCGCAGGCTTCGCGCTGGAGCGCGACTACACGCTCGCGGTGCGACCGCCGGCGCAAATCCTGGCGCGCCGCAATGTGCAGTCGCTCGCCAAAGGCGAAAGCCTGACGCTGTCGAGCGACATGTTCGCCGATTTGGTGCCCGGCACCGGCGGCGTCTCGATCTCGGTCGGCGCCTCGACCGCGCTCGATGCCGCTAGCCTGCTCGCCGCGCTCGACCGATATCCGTATCGCTGCTCGGAGCAGATCACGAGCCGCGCGATGCCGCTGCTTTATGTCAGCGACCTCGCCACCGAAGCGCATCTGGCACTCGACAGCGGCACCGATCAGCGCATCCGCGACACCGTGGACGCTTTGCTGACGCGGCAGGGCAGCGACGGCTCGTTCGGCCTGTGGGACGCCGGCGGCGATGATGTCTGGCTCAATTCCTACGTGACCGATTTCCTCACCCGTGCGCGCGAACGCAAATTCGTGGTGCCGGACGGCGCGTTCAAGCTCGCACTCGACCGATTGCGCAATTCGGTCGCCGCTCTCACCGATCCCGGCAAAAACGGCGGCACCGATCTGGCTTATGCGCTCTATGTGCTGGCGCGCAACGGCATGGCGCCGATCGGCGACCTGCGTTATCTCGCCGACGCCAAGCTCGATGCGCTCTCGACGCCAATTGCCAAGGCGCAAGTCGCCGCCGCGCTCGCCATGGTCGGCGACGGCGAGCGCGCTACGCGCGTCTATGCGGCGGCGCTTGCCGCCATCGGCGCGGCGCCGCTGCCCGATCTTGCAAGCCGCGAAGATTACGGCTCGACACTGCGCGACGCCGCGGCTTTGGTCACCTTGGCGGCTGAAGGCGGCGCCGACGGAGCGACCGTGCAGGCCGCCGTGCAGCGGGTCGAAGCGGCGCGCGCGTCATTGCGTCCGACCTCGACCCAGGAAGACGCCTGGCTCCTGTTGGCGGCGAGCGCGATCGCCAAGGACGCGGGCAAGGTGTCGCTCGACGTCAATGGCGAGGCGATTACCCAGCCGCTCTACCGCACCATTACCGCCGCCGCGCTGAAAGACCCGGTGCGCGTCGCCAATACCGGCGACAACGACGTGAAGGCGGTGGTGACGGTGACCGGCGCGCCGGTCACGCCGGAACCGGCGGCGGAAAGCGGCTTTAAGATCGAACGCCTCAATTACACACTCGACGGCGACCCGATCGATGTGACGAAGGTCAAGCAGAACACGCGCTTCGTCGTGGTGTTGAAAATCACCGATGCGCAACCGCAATTCGGCCGCCTTATGGTTGCCGATTATCTGCCGGCCGGGTTCGAAATCGACAATCCGCACCTGGTGTCTTCCGGCGATGCCGACACACTGCCGTGGTTCACCGATGCGGCGGATCCGGTCGCCACCGAGTTCCGCGACGACCGCTTTACCGCGGCCTTCGAACGCAAGAGCGACGATCCTGCTGTGTTTAGCGTGGCCTATGTGGTGCGCGCGGTGGCACCGGGCAAATATGTGCGCCCGCAGGCGAGCGTCGAGGATATGTATCGTCCGGATCGCTTCGGCCGCAGCGGCAGCGAAAACGTCGAGGTGGTGACCGGCAAATGACTCGAATGCGCTTTGCCGCCGTCGGCGCGCTGCTGATTATCCTTGCGGCGCTTATCTGCGCGTCTTGGAAAATCTACGCGCTCGGCCCAGCGCCGCTCGGCAACGACCTCGAATTCTCCACGCGCGTGCTCGATCGCAACGGGCAATTGCTGCGCGCCTACGCCACGAGCGACGGCCGCTGGCGGTTGCCGGCGACGGTTGCCGACGTCGACCCGCGCTTTTTTCAGGTGTTGTTTGCCTATGAGGACAAGCGGTTCCGTTCGCACCACGGCGTCGATCCGCTGGCGGTGGCACGTGCCGCCTTCCAGCTTGTCAGCAGCGGGCACATCCGCTCCGGCGCCTCGACTTTGACCATGCAGGTGGCGCGTCTCCTGGAAGACCGCCATGGCCGCGATCTGTCCGGAAAACTTCGGCAGATGGTGCGCGCGGTTGAGATCGAGCACGCACTGACCAAGGACCAGATCCTTTCGCTTTACCTCGAGCTTGCGCCCTATGGCGGCAATATCGAGGGCATCCGCGCGGCGTCGCTGGCCTATTTTGGCAAGGAGCCGCGGCACCTTTCGCTCGCGGAGGCCGCGCTTCTGGTCGCGCTGCCGCAATCGCCCGAGCTGCGCCGGCCCGATCGCTATCCCGAGACCGCGCGCGCCGCGCGCGATTGTGTCCTCGACCGCTACGCCGCAACCGGCGCGGTGCCGGCGGACGAGATCGCGCTCGCCAAAGCCGAGCCAGTGCCGTCCGCGCGCTTTGCCATGCCGCTCTTGGCGCCGCACGCCAGCGATGAAGCGCTGGCAACGACGCCGGCCGAGCACGAGCTTCGGCTCACCATCGACGCCGAAATGCAGAAGAGTCTTGAAGCGCTTGCGCGCGAGCGCATGCGCACGCTGGCGACGACACTTGGCTCGGATATTTCGCTCGCCATTTTTGTTGCCGACAACGCGACGGGCGAGGTGCTGGCGCATGTCGGCTCGCCCGACTATTTCGACGCACGCCGCGCCGGGCAAGTCGATATGACGCAGGCGCTGCGTTCGCCGGGCTCGACGCTAAAGCCTTTCATCTACGGTCTCGGCTTCGAGGACGGCTTTATCCATCCCGACACGTTGATCGAGGATCGACCGGTGCGTTACGGCGCCTATGCGCCGAAGGATTTTGATTACTCCTTCAAGGGCACAGTCACGGTCCGCGAGGCGCTGCAGTTTTCGCTCAACGTGCCGGCGGTGGCGGTGCTCGATCGGGTCGGACCGAGCCGTCTCGCGGCGCGGCTCGCGCAGGCCGGCGCCGCGCTGGCGCTGCCTGACGGTGACGCGCCCGGTCTTGCCGTCGGCTTGGGCGGGGTCGGCGTAAAACTCTCCGATCTGGTCATGCTCTATGCTGGCATTGAGCGGCTTGGCTCGGCGCTACCGCTGCAAGAGCGCCGGGGCACCGTTGCGCCGCAAGCGCGCCGGCTGATGGAGCCGGTCGCAGCCTGGTATGTGAGCAACGTGTTGTTTGGCTCGCCGCCACCGGAGAATGGCGTTGCCGGACGCATCGCGTTCAAGACCGGCACCAGTTACGGCTATCGCGATGCGTGGTCGGTCGGCTTCGACGCCAGGCACACGATTGGCGTTTGGGTCGGGCGTCCCGATGG
Source organism: uncultured Alphaproteobacteria bacterium (assembly GCA_963790975.1). Taxonomy (GTDB): domain Bacteria; phylum Pseudomonadota; class Alphaproteobacteria; order Rhizobiales; family Xanthobacteraceae; genus BOG-931. The sequence continues at coordinate 75,445 of CAWBQV010000003.1, read as the reverse complement.
CGCGCCGGTGCCGGGGCTGGTGGGGCGCGAGGCGGCGGCGCCGATCCTGTTCGATGCCTTCGCGCGGATCGGCGGTCCGGTTACGCCGATGCCGCGCCCGCCCGCGGGCGTGATCGTGACATCCAATGCCAAATTGCCGCCGCCGCTGCGGCAGTTTCAGCCAGGCCGTCTTGCCGGCGAAACCACCCGGCCGGCGCTGCACATTATCTTTCCGCCGGACGGCGCCCGGCTCGATCTGTCCATCACCGACGGCAAGCCCGATCCGGTCGCGCTAAAAGTGTCTGGCGCCGTCGCGCCGCTGACCGTTCTGGTCAATGGCGTTCCGGTTGCCAATGAGGGGAGGGGCAGCCTGTTCTTTAATCCCGAAGATCCGGGATTTTCGCGGGTGACGGTCATGGACGCATCTGGTGCCGCCGACAGCATTGTGGTGCGGGTCGCGGACGCCCCGGTTTTCACGCCGGCGCAGCCATCGCCGGCGAAATAGCGTGCCCGGGATTGAGCTTAGGGCTCTCTTGCCTACGGCGCGATCCCTGCGTATGCCTCTAGTGGGCCACGACCGCGCCATATCAGGAAACAACTTGTCGGGACACGCATTGTGAGCACCACATTCACCGAAACACTGACCGGCAAACAGCTCGTCACCAGAATATGGAAATACTCCGTTCGGCGGGTGCTGGCGCCGCTTTGCGTGTTCGTTCCGTTCGCGTATTTCTTTCCAAAAATCGCGCTGTTTTATGCGCTGTGCGGTGCCTATGACGTCAGCCGCAACCCGGGACTGAATTTCGAGACGTTGCGGCGCTATTTCATCGGCAATGGATTTCCGACCTGGCTGTTGTCGCCGATCAACATTCTGCTCGATCTGTTGTCGCTGCCCTATATCAACAAGGGCGTTTATCGGCTCGAAGACCTGCCGCCCGACTATGCGGAGGAAGTGAAACGCCTGATCCAGGCCGCCAACGAGGCCAATCTCGTCGTGCAACTCGAGGAAGCGGCGAAAGAGCATCCCCGCACCATGGTTTTCTTCCGCTGGTACGGCGTCAACATGCAGTCGTTTTTGGACGTGCCGGCATTGCATCAGCCGTGGAAATATATCGAGACGATCGGAGTGTCGGTGTTCAACAAGAAAGTCTCGACCTCGAAGCATTTCGGTTTCATGCGCGCGTCGTTGCGCGTTCTGTATAATCTCAACGACATGCACGATGACTCCGCCTACATCGTGGTCGGCGACAAGATCAGCTGTTGGCGCGAGAACAAGCTTTTTATTTTCGATGACACATTGCTGCACGAGTTGGTCAACCAGACCGACGAGACACGCTATTGCCTGTTCGTGGACATGATCCGCCCAACACGGTTTCCGGGCGTCATGCGTGTTGTCATCAGTGGCATCCGCCGGCTGACGCAGAGCTTCAAATTCATCTATTACCAGAACTGGAAGCTCATCGAGCGTTAGTGCTAAAAAGACCCAGCCGATCAGGCGCTTACCATTTAGGCGCGGGTATACCGGATGAGCACGACGAGCAGCGGGGCGTCGCGGTTCTATTGGCCTGCAAAAGGCTTTGCGGCGCTATTCGATTATGCCGCGGGCTCGCACCGGAGGGCGGTTGCGGTCCTCGTCCTCGTTTCGCTGCTCGCATTCCTGCCCGGTTTTTTTCAAATTCCGCCGGTCGATCGCGACGAGGCCTACTTCGCCCAAGCCACCAAGCAGATGATCGAGACCGGCGATTACGTCGACATCCGCTTCCAGGACGACGTGCGCTACAGGAAACCGGTCGGCATCTATTGGGCGCAAGCCGCCGTGGTGAATACGGCGCGCGCGTTCGGCGTGCCCAATGCGCTCACGACGATCTGGCTCTATCGCGTGCCGTCCCTGATCGGCGCGATCGGCGCAGTGCTCGCGACCTATTGGTGCGCGCTCGCCTTTGTCAGCCGGCGCGGCGCGGTGCTGTCCGCCTTGATGATGACGGCTTCGACAATTCTCGGCGCCGAAGCCCGCCTCGCCAAGACCGACGCCGTTCTGCTTTTCACCGTGGTGGTTGCCATGGCGGTGATGGCGCGGGTCTATCTTTCGGCGCGGCGCGGCGGCGCTCCGGCCGGTTTGGGATTGCTGGCGATATTTTGGACGGCGCTCGCGGTGAGCATTCTGATCAAGGGACCGCTTATTCTGATGGTGGTCGGGCTCGCCGCGGTGACGCTGTCGGTGCTCGACCGCTCGGTGCGCTGGCTCTTGGCGCTGCGCCCGGTGCCCGGCATTGCCTGGCTTCTGCTTTTGGCTCTGCCGTGGTTCATCGCCATCTATGCGCGCGTCGGCAGCCAATTTCTGGTCGGATCAGTCGGCGAAGACATGCTGTCCAAGGTCGCCGGTGCGCAGGACACGCACGGCGCGCCGCCGGGCCTTTACTTTCTGCTGTTCTTTGCGACTTTCTTTCCGGCCTCGATGCTGGCGGGACTGGCGGCGCCGGCGGTCTGGGCGGTTCGGCGCGAGCCTGCGGCGCGCTTTTTGCTGGCATGGCTGGTGCCGTCGTGGATTGTGTTCGAACTGGTCGTGACCAAATTGCCGCATTACGTGCTGCCGCTTTATCCGGCGATCGCCATTCTCATCGCCGGAGCGGTCGAAACCAAAGTGCTGTCGCGGCGGCCGTGGCTCGTGCGCGGCGTGATGTGGTGGTTTCTCGTCCCGATCATCGTCAGCATCGTCGCGGTGGTCGGGGCCATCGTGATCGACCACGATCTGGCGTTGCTGGCTTGGCCGTTCTTGGCCGCGGCGATCGTCTGCGGTCTGTTTGCCTGGCAATTGTACGATGACGACGGCGCCGAGCGTTCTTTCATGCGCGCGACGGCGGCTTCGATTTTCATGGCGGTGGGCCTTTATGCCGTGATCGTGCCTTCGCTCAGTCCGGCCTTCCCCAGCGTGGCGCTCGCGCAGGCGTTGCGCGACTCGGCGTGCCCGCATCCTGTCGCCGCCAGTGCCGGCTATGAAGCGCCGAGTCTGGTGTTTCTCGCCGGCACCGCCACACGCTTCACCGATGCCGCCGGCGCCGCCGATTTCCTGCGCGAAGGCGCCTGCCGCTTTGCCTTTGTCGAGGTTCGGCAGGAGCGGGACTTCGCGCTGCGCGCGGAAGCGATCGGGCTGCGTTACGACCGCGGACCGCGCATCGACGGCTACAACATCTCAAACGGCAAGCCGATCACCATCGCGGTCTTTCAATCGGCAGCCTCGCCGTGAAAGGACCCGACGCGCCGCCGGATCGAACGAGCGCGCTGCGGCGGACGCGGCAGGCCGCGGCGGAGCTTGCATCGGCCTTGGCGCGCAACGCGCTAAGAAATCTTGAGCAGTGGAGTTGTGTTCTCGCGCCGCCACCGCCGGCGAGCATGGTGCGGCCGCATTTGCCGGCGATGGCGGCGAGCGTCGCTACGCTCATCGTTGTCGTGGTTGCGATGTTTGGTTTCGATACCGCGGAGACCGACTGGGCGCTGCACCGGCCGTCATGGGTCAGGAATGCGTTCGAGGAAATCACCAATTTCGGTTTGTCCGGCTGGTTCCTGTTTCCATTTGGCTTCATTCTCTTGGCCCTCGCTGCGCTGACAACGCCGGCGCTGCCGCGCGTCACGCAAAACGTGCTGACCGCACTCGCTGCCCGCTTCGGTTTCCTGTTCCTCGCCATCGGCGTGCCGGGCCTGTTCGTCACCATCGTCAAGCGGCTGATCGGCCGCGCCCGTCCCTATGTCGGCGGCCACGACGATCCGTTCGCCTACATGCCGTTCATCTGGCGGCCCGAATTCGCCAGCATGCCGTCCGGCCACGCCACGACCTCGGTGGCGGCGGCAATTGCGATCGGGGCGATCTGGCCGCGCACGCGGTGGATCATGTGGCTCTATGCGCTCATCATCATGTTGAGCCGAGTGGTCGTCATGGCGCACCACCCGAGCGACGTCATCGCGGGCGCGCTGGTCGGCGCCGCGGGCGCGTTCCTGGTGCGCCGCTGGTTTGCGGCGCGGCGTCTGGTGTTTTGCCCGCGCGATCTGCGCCCCTATCCGGGACCGTCGTGGCGCCGGATCAAGGCCGCTTTGCACCAGGCGGTGGCGGCGGTCTAGCCGATACCTTTGAAATCGCGGCCATTTCCGCCGGATTGAACCGGGGCGTGATGCCCTTTAGAAGCTTGGCGCATGTCGCAGAGCAACGGGCGCGATGGCGCTCCCGCACTATCGGTGGTCGTGCCGGTCCGCAACGAAGCCGGCAATATCGCACCGCTCGTGGTGGAGATCGCGAGCGCGTTGCAAGGTCGCGCGTTCGAGATCGTCTATGTCAATGACGGATCGAGCGACGCGACCGAACAGGAATTACGCGGCTTGATGGCGCAGCACCCATGGTTGCGCCAAATCCGGCACAAAATATCCTGCGGCCAGTCGGCGGCCATCCGCACCGGCGTTACCATGGCGCGTGCGCCCGTCGTGGCGACGCTTGACGGCGACGGCCAAAACGATCCGGCATTCTTGCCCAAACTGGTCGCCGTGCTCGAGGCCGGCGCGCCGCGCGTCGGGCTCGTCGCCGGTCAGCGCATCGGCCGCAAGGCAACCGGATTCAAGAGGCTGCAGTCGCGCATCGCCAACGGGGTTCGCAGCGCGGTGCTCAAGGACGGCACGCGCGATACCGGATGTGGCCTCAAGGCGTTTCGCCGCGATCTCTTCCTGTCGCTGCCTTACTTCGACGGGCTGCACCGTTTTCTACCGGCGCTGGTGCGCCGCGAAGGTTTTGACGTCGGCTATGTCGATGTGATCGATCGGCCGCGCCGCCATGGCACGTCGAATTACGGATTCTGGGATCGGCTGTGGATCGGCATTGTCGATCTCTTCGGCGTGTGGTGGCTGATCCGGCGCAAAAAGCGCGTTCCTCAATCGCAGGAGATTACCCTTGCTCATTGATATGTCGCACGTGGTCGGCAATTACCTGGTGGACGTGTTCTTTACCAGGCTCGATTGGTGGGTGGCGCTGGGCATTGTCGCCCAATTGCTGTTCACGATGCGCTTTCTGGTGCAATGGATTGCTTCCGAGCGCGCCGGGCACAGCGTCATTCCGCTGGCGTTCTGGATTTTTTCGATCTTCGGCGGCCTGCTGCTCCTGGTCTATGCGCTCTACCGCAGGGATGCGGTATTCATCGCCGGCCAGGCGTTCGGCGTCTTCGTCTATCTGCGCAATCTCTATTTCGTCCTGCGTGATCGCAAGTCAGCGGCAGCCGCAACGTGAGAATCATCAGCTAGCCGCGGCAAGCGCGGCAAAGCCGCGTTCGAGATCGGCAGTGAGATCCTCGATCGCTTCGAGCCCGATGTGGAAGCGGACCGTCGGTCCGCCGGGCTGCCAGCGCGTCGCGGTGCGCATCGGGCTGCAGTCGAACGGAATGGCAAGGCTCTCATAGCCGCCCCATGACGCGCCGATGCCGAACAGTTCGAGCGTGTCGAGAAAAGCAAACACCGCTTTTTGCGGTACCGGCTTGAGCACCATGCTGAACAGCCCGGACGCGCCGGTGAAATCCCGCTTCCAGATCGCGTGCCCCGGATGGCTCGGCAAGCCCGGATGCAGCAAGCGCAACACTTCGGGCCGTGCTTCGAGCCAGCGCCCGATGGCAAGCCCCGACTGATAATGCCGCTCAAGCCGAACGCTGAGCGTGCGCAAGCCGCGCAGCCCGAGATAAGTGTCGTCCGGCGCTTCATGCAGGCCGGTGAGACGCACGGTGCTTTTGAGCGCCGCCAGCGTTGCCGCATTGGCCGAGACGGTGCCGAGCATCACGTCGGAATGCCCGCCGATATATTTGGTGCCGGCCTGGATCGCGAGATCGACGCCGTGTTCCAGCGGCTGGAAATAGAGCGGGGTCGCCCAGGTGTTGTCCATCATCACCACGGCGCCCTTGGCGTGCGCGGCTTTGGCGATTGTCGCGATATCCTGCATTTCGAAAGTGAGCGAGCCGGGCGATTCCAGGTAAACGGCGCGCGTATTGGGGCGCAACAGCTCGGCGATGGCGCCGCCAATCGCCGGATCGTAATAGGTGGTGGTAACGCCGAGCCGCTTGAGAATCTGCTCGCAGAAATTGCGCGTCGGGCCATAGGCACTGTCGGTGACCAGCACATGATCGCCGGCGTGGGCGACCGACAACAATGCGGTCGCAATCGCCGCCAGGCCGGACGGCAACAGTGACACGCCGGCGCATTGCGGGCCTTCCAGCTCTTGAATCGCAAGTTCGAGCGCTTCGGTGGTCGGCGTGCCGCGGCGGCCATATTGATAGCGGGCGCGGTGCGCGAGAAAATCCTCGGCGCTCGGGTAAAGCACCGTCGAAGCATGATAAACCGGCGGATTGACGAAACCGTGGTAAGACGCCGGATCGCGTCCGGCAGTGACGACCTTGGTGGCCGAGCGCCGGGATTTGGTCCGGCCGTCGTTGCTTTTATCGTTCATTCCGATGTCTCGTTTGGCCTATAATCACGCCGATCATGCCGTTTCCGCGCCATTACCTCGGCATTGGCGGCTCTCGTCAACCCCTTGACCTTAAAGCGCGATCGTTCTCAGATGCCGACCGATCGACAAGCTGCCTCGTGCGCGCCCATTTGCCGGGCTTCGGCGCACGCCTCATGCGGAAGGGACCGACCATGAAACGTGTAGCCACGGCACTCGCCTTTGCAATGGCGCTTGCGTGCGGGACGCAAGCGGCATGGTCTCAGACGCAATCGCCGACTCTCAAGGCGGTTACCGATCGCGGCGTGCTCAACTGCGGAGCCAACGGCCAATTGGCCGGCTTCGGCATGCCCGATCCGCAAGGCAATTGGACCGGCTTCGACGTCGATTTCTGCCGGGCCATCGCGGCGGCCATTTTCAACGATCCGACCAAGGTCAAATATGTGCCGCTCACGGCGGCCAATCGTTTCACCTCGCTGCAGTCCGGCGACATCGACGTCCTGTCGCGCAATACGACCTGGACGATGTCGCGTGACACGACGCTTGGCGTCGATTTTACCGACGTCAACTATTACGACGGCCAGGGGTTCATGGTGCACAAGGCGCTGAAGGTGAACTCGGCGCTTGAACTCACCGGCGCCTCGGTTTGCGTGCAACAGGGCACCACCACCGAGCTCAATCTTGCCGATTATTTCCGCTCCAACAATATGGAGCTCAAGAGCGTGACATTCGCCACCGCTGACGAGGCGATCAAGGCCTACGATACCGGCCGCTGCGACAGCTACACCACGGATTCGTCCGGCCTGTACGGCGAGCGGGTTTTGCTTAGCGATCCTAACTCCAACATCGTGTTGCCGGAGATCATCTCCAAGGAGCCGCTCAGCCCGGCGGTCCGCCAGGGCGACGATGGCTGGGAAGACCTGGTGCGCTGGGTTCACTATGCCATGGTCGACGCCGAAGAGCTTGGCGTGAATCAAAGTAACCTCGACGATCAGATGAAATCCGCCAATCCGGAAATCCGCCGGCTGCTTGGCGTCGAGGGCCAATTTGGCCAGGCCATGGGGCTCACCAACGACTGGGCCTATCGCATCATCAAAGCGGTCGGCAATTACGGCGAAAGCTTTGAGCGCAATGTCGGCCAGGGCTCGCCGCTGAAAATCGCGCGCGGATTGAATGCGCTGTGGACCAAGGGCGGCTTGCAATACGGTCTGCCCGTTCGCTAAAGCCGTTCGTGTTCGGCGAGAGTTCGCCGTCGCGGGGGCCTGCCGATGCTGCAAATTGTCTTGCCTCCGTCACGCCGCGCGCGCCAAGCCCGTAATTTTGCACTGCAAGTCGGGCTCGTCGTTGCCGTCGGCGGGCTCGCTTATGCCGCGATTTACAACGCCTCGCAAAATCTCGCGCATTCCAACATCGCGACCGGCTTCGGCTTCTGGAACAATACCGCCGGCTTCGACATCAGCCAGACGCTGATTCCCTATTCGGCAAGCACCTCGACGTTCGGACGCGCGTTCTGGGTCGGTCTGCTCAATACGCTTCTGGTCGCGGTTATCGGCATCGTGGTCGCCACCGTGCTCGGCTTTGTCATCGGCATCGCGCGGCTGTCGCGCAACTGGCTGGTGGCGCGATTGGCTGGCGGCTATGTCGAGGCGATCCGCAACGTGCCGCTCCTGCTGCAGCTTCTGTTCTGGTATAACGCCGTGCTCAAATCGTTGCCGGAACTGCGCGGCACGGTGACGCTTCCCGGCGGCGGGCTCCTCAACAATCGCGGCCTTTATTTGCCGCGCCCGGAATTTTCCGAAAATTTCGGCTATGTCCTCGCCGCCTTGCTGATCGGTCTTGGTGCGGCGCTGGTTTTGCGGGCATGGGCGCGCCGCCGCCAGGAGCGGACCGGCGAGCAGCTGCGCATTTTCAGGTGGTCGCTGGGGCTGATCTGCGGCCTGCCGCTCGTTGTCTATGCGCTGACCGGCTTTCCGCTGTCATTTAGCGTTCCGCATACCGGCCGCTTCAATGTCATGGGCGGCGTCGAAATCTTGCCCGAGCTCGCCGCGCTGCTTCTGGCGCTGTCGGTCTATACCGCCGCCTTCATCGCGGAAACGGTGCGCGCCGGCGTGCTGGCCGTGCCGCATGGCCAGGCCGAGGCGGCGCAGGCGCTCGGACTGCGCTCGGCAACGATGCTGCGATTGATCGTCGTGCCGCAGGCGATGCGGGTCATCGTGCCGCCGCTGACCAGCCAATATCTCAACCTGATCAAGAACTCCTCGCTCGCGGTCGCTATCGGCTATCCCGATCTGGTCCAGGTTTTTGCCGGCAGCGTCCTCAACATCACGGGGCAGGCCGTCGAAGTGATCGCCATCACCATGGCGGTTTATCTCGCCATCAGCCTCGCCACCTCGCTGCTGATGAATCTTTACGGCTATGCGATCGACGTCGAGGAGCGCTGAAGCGATGGCCGCCGCCGCTACGTCTTATCTGCGCACCAAGCCTTCGGAACGGCTGCCGCCGCCCGCGGCGGCCGGCGCTATTGGCTGGCTGCGCGCGAATCTACTGTCCTCGCCGGGCAATATCGCGCTCACGCTCCTGTGTGTCCTGCTGATCGCCTGGGTGGTGCCGCCGCTTCTGCGGTTCTTGCTGATCGATGCGGTATGGTCTGGAGCCGATCGCGACGCGTGCCTCGCGTCGCCCGCAAATCCGGCGCCGGGCGCCTGCTGGGCTTTCGTGCGCGTCTGGTGGTCCTATTTTGTCTACGGCTTCTATCCGTTAGGCGAGCGCTGGCGGGTGGATGTGTTTTTCCTGGCGCTTGCCTTCGGCATCGGCTGGCTGTTGCGGCTTTCGGCGCCGCGCCGCGATCTCGCCGCCGTCTACTTCTTCATCGTGCTCCCGGTCCTGTCTTATCTGTTGCTCAGCGGCGATCCGCTGATCGGACTTGCCGATGTGTCAACCTCGCTGTGGGGCGGCATTCTGGTGACCATCGTCGTTGCGGCGGTCGGCATGGTGATTTCGCTGCCAGCCGGCATCCTGCTGGCCTTGGGGCGCCGCTCCAAAATGCCGGCCGTCAAACTCTTGTCCACCGGGTTCATCGAGTTTGTCCGCGGCGTGCCGCTGGTCACCGTCTTGTTCATGGCGAGCGTCATGGTGCCGCTGTTCGTTCCTGAACGATTTTCGCCGGATCGGCTCGCGCGCGCCCTGATCGGCGTCGCGCTGTTCGCGTCGGCCTATATGGCGGAGGTGGTGCGGGGCGGGCTCGCGGCGATCCCGCGCGGGCAATATGAAGCGGCCCGCGCGCTGGGATTGCCGTATTGGCGCATGATGGCGCTCGTCATCCTGCCGCAGGCGCTGCGGGTCACGCTGCCGAATATCGTCAATACGTTTATCGGACTGTTCAAGGACACCACGCTGGTCTTCATCGTCGGAATTTTCGACTTCCTGCGCACCATCGAAGCGGCGCGCGGCGATCCGCACTGGGCAAGCCCGATCACCAGTGTGACCGGATATGCTTTCGCCGCATTGTTCTATTTCGTCTGCTGCTACGCCATGTCGCGTTACGCGCGCAATGTCGAAACCCGACTGGTGCGGCGGTAAAAGGGCCGGTCATGGAAAATCGTCCCGACGCGCCGCAAACCGAGGTCAAAGCTGAATTGGCCGTCGAAATCGTCGCGCTGCATAAATGGTACGGCGATTTTCACGTGTTGCGCGACATCAATCTGAGCGTTGCGCGCGGCGAGCGCATCGTCATCTGCGGCCCGTCGGGCGGCGGCAAGTCGACGCTGCTTCGCTGCATCAACCGGCTTGAGGACTGGCAGCGCGGCCGCATCGTCGTCGATGGCATCGAGCTGACCGACGATCCCAAGCACATCGTCGCGGTGCGCCGCGACGTCGGCATGGTGTTTCAGCAATTCAATCTGTTTCCGCATCTCACGGTGCTGGAGAATTGCACGCTGGCGCCGATCTGGGTGCGCCGCATGCCGAAAAAGGACGCCGAAGAACTGGCGATGAGCTATCTGGCGCGCGTGAAAATTCCGGAACAGGCGCAAAAATATCCGGCGCGGCTGTCCGGCGGCCAGCAACAGCGCGTCGCCATTGCGCGGGCGCTGTGCATGAACCCCAACATCATGCTGTTCGACGAGCCGACCTCGGCGCTCGATCCGGAAATGGTGAAGGAAGTGCTCGACACGATGGTGGAACTCGCCAGCGACGGCATCACCATGCTGGTGGTGTCCCACGAGATGGGCTTTGCCCGCCAGGTCTCCGACCGCATCATCTTCATGGATGAGGGACAGATCGTCGAGATTAATGAGCCCAAGGCTTTCTTCGATCATCCGCAGCACGAGCGTACTCGGCTGTTTCTGCAACAAATATTGCGTTGAAGCGGCGCCATACGACGCCGGCTGTACGCAAGACCGCCGCAACGCACAAAATATACACTGAAACTGTACTGTATATTCGAGTGGAATACGCTGAATTTGAAAGATTACAGTCCTGTAATCTGTATAACACGAACCTGTCCAAAGTTTAAGTTGTTTTATTGCCTGCCGAGCGCATTATTTTCCTCACGTCTGAAGATCTGAGGAGGATCACATGCTCAAGCCACTTGTCGCCGGAACCGCACTGCTTGCGCTCGCCGGCTCTTCGTTTGTCTACGCGCAACAGGGTTTTGGCGGTCACGGTGGTTACGGCGACGGCGGTCCCCGCCAGCACCGTCATCTGAGCGCCGCGGATGTTTCCGCATTCGCCGATGCGCGAATCGCCGCGCTGAAGGCCGGTCTCGAATTGACGCCGGACCAGGTGAAAAACTGGCCGCCGTTCGAACAGGCGGTGCGCGATCTCGTTCAGTTGCGCGTCCAGCGCATCCAGGCCCGGCAGTCCGGCGATCAGCAGCCGTCGTCCTCGCCGTTCGATCGGATGGCGCGGCGCGCCGACAACATGTCCAAGACCAGCACCGCGCTTAAGAAAATCGCCGACGCGGGAGCGCCGCTGTACCAGAGCCTCGATGACGGGCAGAAGGGCCGCTTCATGATGCTGGCGCGGATTTTGCGGCCGTACCACCACATGCACGGTGATAACGGGCAAGGCTGGCGCCATGCCGAAGGCTACGGCCGCGGTGGCGGCGGCGGCCAGGATGGCAATCACGGTTGGGGCCACGGCCGCCGCTTCGGCCAGAATGACGAAGGTCCCGGCGGCAGAATGCAAAACCTGTCCGGCGACAACGGCGATCAGGGTTCGCAGCTCTGATCCCGGTCACGCCTAAAATTACCGGCGCCCGCTGATTTTCCCCTCTCCGCAGCGGGCGCAAAGACGGAAGCCGCAGGACTTGTGCCTGCGGCTTTCGCATTTTCGTTGGCCGGGTTACCGCGCCAGCGGTCCGTTGGCTTTCTTCCAGGCGTCGATGCCGCCGGAAATGTGACAGGTGGTTTTGAGGCCGGCGTCCTGCGCCGCCTGCACCGCCATCGCCGAGCGTTCACCGAAGGCGCAGTAAAAGACGATGCGTTTGACGGATGCCAATTCATGCAGCATGCCGCCTGAGCCGATCTCTTCCTGCAAGCTCGGATAGGGCGCGTGCAGCGCGCCCGGGATGACGCCGTGTTTTTCGCGTTCGCTTTTTTCGCGCAGGTCGACGAGCGCAACCTCAGGCCGCCCGCACAGCGCGATGGCGTCGGTAGCCGACAGCGCCCAACCCTTGCGCGCGACTTCCTCCTGATGCAGGCCGACCCGCATATTCGCCGGCACCGCCTCGTCCATCATCTTCGGGTTGGGTAATTTCAGGTTATTCATCAGCTCGGCATATTCGTCCATCGACTTCACCTTGAGCCGCGGATTGTAAAGCTTCTCCTCGCCGATGGTGGAGACCGTATCGCCCTTGTAGTCGTGCGCCGGATAAACCAGCGTCGCCTCGGGCAGCCTCAACAGCTTGTTGAAAATGGAATCGTACTGCGCGCGCGGATCGCCGTTCTGGAAGTCGGTGCGGCCGGTGCCGCGGATCAACAGCGTGTCGCCGGTGAAGACGCGGTCGGCCAACAGGTACGAATAGGAATCGTCAGTGTGGCCGGGCGTGTACATCACGTCGAGCCGCACGCCCTCGATTTCGACGCGATCGCCTTCGGCGACCCGCATCGACACGACGTCGGCATGGGTCTGCTCGCCCATCACCGTGATGCAATGGGTGCGGTCGCGCAGCGCGCCAAGCCCGGTGATGTGATCGGCGTGCAGATGGGTATCGACGGCCTTGACCAGTTTGAGGTCAAGTTCGCGCACGAGCTGCAAATAGCGGTCGACCTTCTCCAGCACCGGATCGATGATCAAAGCCTCGCCGCCCGGCCGGCTGGCAAGCAGATAGGTGTAAGTGCCGGACGTTGAATCGAAGAGCTGGCGAAAGATCATGGCGGCACATCATAATCCGGAATGTGGCTGAATCATTTCTCATAGATCATCTTACGCGTCATGCCGCCGTCAATGACGAAATTGGCGCCGGTGACAAAGCCCGAGCGCTTGCCGTCGAGGAGCCAAGCGACGATTTCGGCAATGTCCTGCGGCTTGCCGACGCGGCCGGCGGGATGCTGGGTGAGATCCTTGCGGTGCAAGACGCCGTGCTTTTCAGTGGCAATCCAGCCGGGGCTGACGCAATTGACGCGCACGTCCGGGCCAAGACTGATCGCCAAAGCGTGGCTGAGCGCGACCAGCGCCCCTTTCGAGGCCGAATACGATTCGGTATTCGGCTCCGACATCAGCACCCGCGTCGAGGCGATGGTGACGATGGCGCCTTTCGCCTTGCGCAGCGGTTTCTCGGCCGCGCGCGCCAAGAGAAACGCCGCGGTCAGGTTGGTGTCGATGACGCGGTTCCATTCGGCGAGCGTGAGGCTTCCTAATGGCTTGCGGATCATGATGCCGGCATTGGGCACCACCGCATCGAGCCTGCCGAAGCGGGCGAGGAGTGCGGCGACTGCATTCGACACGGTTTCTTCATCGCGCACATCGCCCTCGATGGCGAGGGCGTTGCGGTTGCACGGTGGAAAAACCCGGTGCAGTCCGCTGTCGGGAAGATCGAGGACGCCGACACGCCAACCCGTGGCAAGCAGGTGATGCGCGACAGCGCGGCCAATACCCTTCGCGCCTCCGGTCACCAGCGCGACGGGCTTTGGCTTGGCGCTCGGCATTGCAGTTAGATTTCTTTGCGCATGATCTTGTCCGAAAACCGGTATCCACTTTTCGGGATCATGCGCATTTATTTGTCGCGCTCGACCGGCAGATCGGGCCGCGAGCCCCATTCCGCCCAGGAGCCGTCGTAGAGCCCCTTGGTATCCTTGCCCAGCGCTTCGAGCGCGAAGGTCAGGATAGCGGCGGTGACGCCGGAGCCGCACGTGGTGATGATCGGCTTGTTGAGATCGACGCCGGCCGCGGCGAATGCCGCCGCGATTTTCTCGCGCGGCACGAGGCGGCCGTTCTCGATCAGCCGGCTATAGGGCAAATTAAGCGCACCCGGCATGTGGCCGGAGCGCAGGCCCGGACGCGGCTCCGGCGCCTTGCCGGCGAACCGTTCGGCGGAGCGGGCGTCGATCACCTGCACGTCCTCCTCGCCGAGCGCCATGCGCACTTCGTCGAGCATAGCGACGGCGCCGACATTCATCTCGGCATGAAATTTCTTCGGCGGGCGCGTGACGTCGCCGGTCTCGATCTGGCGGCCTTCGCCTTTCCATTTCGGCAGACCGCCATCGAGGATGTAAACCGATTTGGCGCCCATCAAGCGGAATGTCCACCACACCCGCGCCGCCGAAAACAATCCGAGCGAAGTCATAGACGACGATCGTGTCGCTATCGCTGATGCCGAGCTCGCTCAACGCCTTGCTGAATTGCGTCGTACCGGGCAGCATGTGCGGCAAATCGGTGGAATGATCGCTGATCGCCTCGATATCGAAGAACACCGATCCCGGAATGTGGCCGGCCCGGTATTCGGCGTGGCCGTCGTGGTTTTGCGGCGTCGCCACGTAGTACGAGCCCACCGCCGCGACATTCGGATCGCTCAAGTGCTCGGCGAGCCATTCGGTCGATTTAAGCCAGCGGCTCGCGGGCGATGGGGCAGGGTCTTTTTCGGTTCGCAACATGATTGTTCTCAATGGGCTGACGCGGACGCGAAGTTCATTCGCAAGACTTTACTCATAAGGAATTCTGATGTTCGGCTTGCGCTCGAGCCATGACGGCACCGGAAGCTTCTTCTCGCGCAAAAACTCGGGATTGAACAGCTTCGATTGGTACCGCGTGCCGTAATCGGCGAGGATGGTGACGATGGTGTGGCCGGGTCCGAGCTCGTTGGCGAGACGAACGGCGCCGGCGATATTGATGCCGGACGAGCCGCCGAGGCAAAGGCCTTCATGTTCGAGCAGATCGAAAATGACCGGCACCGCTTCGGCGTCGGGAATCTGAAAGGCGACGTCGATCGGCGCGCCTTCGAGATTCTTGGTGATGCGGCCCTGGCCGATGCCTTCGGTGATTGACGAACCTTCGGACTTCAGCACGCCGGTCGTATAGTAGCTATAGAGCGCGGCGCCCATCGGATCGGCAAGCCCGATGCGCACGTTCTTGTTGTACGACTTGAGCGCCATGGCGACGCCGGCAAGCGTGCCGCCGGTGCCGACCGCGCAGATAAAGCCGTCGACTTTGCCGTCGGTCTGCCGCCAGATTTCCGGGCCCGTTGTTTCGACGTGACCCTGGCGATTGGCGACGTTGTCGAACTGGTTGGCCCAGATCGCGCCGTTCTTTTCGGTTTTCGCCAGTTGCGCCGCAAGCCGGCCCGACACTTTCACGTAATTGTTCGGGTTGGCATAGCCGACCGCCGGCACTTCGATGAGTTCCGCGCCGCACAGCCGCAACGTGTCTTTCTTTTCCTGGCTTTGCGTTTCCGGGATGACGATGACGGAGCGAAAACCCATCGCGTTGCCGACCAGCGCCAGCCCGATGCCGGTATTGCCGGCGGTGCCCTCGACGATGACGCCGCCGGGCCGCAACTCGCCCTTCTTCACCGCGTCTTCGATGATGAACAAGGCCGCGCGGTCCTTGACCGACTGGCCCGGATTCATGAATTCGGCCTTGCCCACGATGGTGCAGCCGGTCGCGGCCGAAACGCGCTCAAGCTTGATCAGCGGCGTGTTGCCGATTGCCTCAGTGATGCCGTTGGCGAGTTTCATGGCCGAAAAATCCCGAGCGGGCCGGGACAGTAGATGACTAAAATTTTGGAAACAAGGCTAAGCAAAATGCCGCGATTTGCCGAAAGCCCGCTGCAACCATAACGCCGCAAGAAAGCGCGGCGGCCATTGCGATTCACCGATTGTTTCCGGCGGCGGGCCTATGCCGGTAAGGACGGGGTTTCCAGCACTCGTGAGCGCGATGAATCTCGACGTCAATACCTTGTTTCTCGTCACCATCTACGTGGAAGCAATCCTCGGATTGCTGCTGTTGTTCGCTTGGGTGCAGAACACATCGATCTACGCGGTAGCGTGGTGGGGTTTTGCCGATCTGTTGCGCGCGTTCTCGGTCATGCTGTTTGGCATGTACGGATCGGTCTCCGATGTGATCTCGATCGATATAGCCAATGCGCTGTTGTTCACCGCTTTTGCGTTGACGTGGACCGGCGCGCGCGTGTTCGACCACCGCCGGCCGCTGCCGATCCTGCTGTTCGGCGGCGCGGCCCTGTGGCTCGTGTTGTGCCGCATTCCGAGCGTCGCCGGCTCGTGGGACGTGCGCGTACTGCTCAGTTCCGGAATTATCACCACCTATACCTGGGCCACGGCTTACGAATTCTGGCGCGGCCGCAGCGAGCCTCTGGTGTCGCGCTGGCCGGCGATCTTCATGCTGTTTGCCCATGGCGCGCTCTATCTGTTGCGCACGCCGTTCGGCGCGATGTTGCCGTGGTCGACGAGTAACATGGTTTTCCAGAGCGTCTGGATGACGGTGCTCAGCTTCGAAGCGCTGCTGTTCACGATCTCGATTGCGTTTATCCTCCTGGCGATGGCGAAAGAGCGCACCGAGCACCGCCACAAGACCGCGGCGCTGATCGATCCGCTGACCGGCGTCTCCAATCGCCGCGCCTTCCTCCAAGACGGCCAGGCGCAGCTCAAGCGGCAAGCGACCGATCCGCGGCCGACCGCGGTCATGCTGCTCGACCTCGACAATTTCAAATCAATCAACGACCGGTTCGGTCATGCGGTCGGCGACCAGGTACTGCAGATGTTTGCGCAGATCGCAGGCAATTGCATGCGCCGCATGGACCTGTTCGGCCGGCTGGGCGGCGAGGAATTCGCGGCTTTGTTGACTGACACGAGCCGCGAGCGGGCCTTGGCCGTTGCCGAGCAGATCCGCGTGTTGTTTGCCGCTGCGACGGCCGAAGTCGAAGGCCGGCCGGTGGTCGCCACCGTGAGCATCGGCATCGTCATCAGCTACGATGCCGTGCTCGATATTTCGGCTTTGTTGGCGCAGGCCGATCACGCGCTCTATCGCGCTAAGGACAACGGCCGCAACCGCATCGAGATTGCCTCTATCGAGCTTATTCTCGATCGCGCCACGCGAACCGGCGCAGACGTTGTCAACATTCCGGCCGTCAAACCGGCTGCCCGATCCGCCGCGTAGCAAGGCGGCCTGCGCGCAGTTTTTGGTCTTTACTTCACTTCAGCCGGCGTCGCCGTGGCCGGTCCCTGGCCGACGATGAGCAGAACTGCGTCTTCATCCTTGCCGCCGTCGAAATGCACCTGCTGCCCGTAATGGGTCACGAACGTCCCAGCCGGCATCGGTACGGTGGAGTCCGGATCGAATTTGGTGCCGCTACCGACCCACCAGGTTCCCTTGATCACGGTGATGAAGCGGTCGTGCGGATGGAAATGCGGGTGGCTGAAATGATTGCCCGCAAGCCATTTAGTCATATTGATGTATAGACCCTCCTTGGACGGATCGCCGACCAGGACTGCATTCTGCGCACAATTCGCGCTCGGCGGCGACCACGGAATTTGATCGGGAAGTTTGTAGGCGACGGCCGCAGGATTGAGTTCGGCCGCCGCTCGCGCGATGCCGCTCGGCAAGAACGGCGCGAGCACAGGCATTAGCGCGAGCGAACGCCTGGTCAATGACGTCATGGTATCCTCCCTTGGTCTTTCTTGGTCTTGCGCTTCACGGGCGCTTGCGTTTGAGGCTATGGCGCATTGTCGCGTCAAGCGAGATGGGATTGTGCCCATTTGAGCTCGCTCCCCGCCATTGCGAACTTCGCTTGGTCCTGTATCAGTTCACCCGGCCCAGGGAAGGTTCGAGGAATAATATGAAGCGTAGCGTCGATCGCATTCTCACCACGCACGTTGGCAGCCTCATTCGGCCGCCGGCGCTACAGGAATTTCTGCGCTCAAAGCAGGCGGCCAAGCCCTACGACAAGTCCGCCTACGACGCCTGCCTGAAATCCTCTGTCGCCGAAGTCGTGCACCACCAGGCCGAGGTCGGTGTCGACGTCGTCAGCGACGGCGAGTTCGGCAAATCGATCAGCTGGTCGCAATATGTGCTCGAACGGTTGAGCGGCTTCGAGCGGCGGCAGATTAAGCCCGGCGCCAATCCCTTCATGCGCGGCGTCGATCGCGAAAAATTCGCCGAATTTTACGCCGAGCTCGATGCGCGCGAGGGCCTGTCAACGACGGTCGAGGCAGTCTGCGTCGGCCCGATCGCCTATACCGGACAGGCCGAGCTGCAGCGCGACATCGATAATTTCAAGGCGGCGCTCAAAGACGTCAATGTCGCGGAGGCATTTCTTCCGGTTGCCGCGCCGGCGAGCGTCATTCCCGACCGCAAGAACGAATATTACAAGAGCGAAGAGGAATTGATCCGCGCCATCGGTGCGGCGATGCGCACCGAATATAAGATGATCATCGATGCCGGCTTCATCTTGCAGCTCGACGACGCGCGCTTTGCCGTCACCTATGACCGCATGGTGCCGCCGGCGAGCTTTGCCGACTATCGCAAGTGGCTCGCCTTGCAGGTCGAGGTGCTCAACGAGGCCATCGCCGGCCTGCCGGCCGACCGCATCCGCTATCATGTCTGCTGGGGTAGCTGGCCGGGCCCGCACACCACCGACGTGCCGCTCAAGGACATCGTCGACCTCATTCTCGGCATGAAGGTCGGCGCCTATGTCATCGAAGGCGCCAATCCGCGCCACGAGCACGAATGGCGGGTGTGGGAAAGCGCCAAGCTGCCGCAGGGCAGGGTGCTCATTCCCGGCGTCATCAGCCACGCCACCAACGTCGTCGAGCATCCGGAACTAGTCGCCGAGCGCATCGTGCGGATCGCGCGTCTGGTCGGGCGCGAGAACCTGTTGGCCGGCACCGATTGCGGCTTTGCCCAGGGACCGTTCCATCGCCGCGTGCATCCAAGCATCATGTGGGCGAAGCTCGATGCGCTGGTCAAAGGCGCGCGGCTTGCCAGCGCCGAACTGTGGGGGTGATGGCAGGCGGTTTTGGCGGGGCGGGGCTTCGCCAGAACCGAGTTCATCACCGGCTGCTGATTTGCTAGGGTGGAGGCCGGCTCGGCTAAAGGGAGATCGATCATGCTCGACGTCACCAAGCGTCCAGGGACAGCCCCGTTCGACACCGACCGGCTCGACCGGCTGATGGACGAGGCCGGCTTCGATCTGCTCATCGTGACCTCGAAGCACAATGTTCAGTATCTGATGGGCGGCCACCGCGCGTTCTTTTTCGAATCCATGGACGCGATGGGTTTGAGCCGTTACCTGCCGGTTTTTGTCTATGCCAAGGGCGAGGCGCCGAAGGCCGGATATTTCGGCCACCGCATGGAGCGCTTTCAGAACGAAAACAGCCCGCTCTGGGTATCCGAACTCAACACCAAAAACTCGGGCTCGGCCGACGCGATGGAGAAGGCGGTTGCCTATGCGCGCAAACTCATGCCAAACGCCAAACGCATCGGCACGGAGCTGGCGTTTATCCCCGCCGATGCCGCCGACGTGATGCGCAAAGCGTTTCCGGGCAGCGAAATCAAGGATGCGCTGTTCGTGCTCGAACGGTTGCGCGCGATAAAATCGCCCGACGAGCTGCAAATGTTGCGCATCGTTTCCGACGCGGTCATCGATTCAATGGCGGCCGTAATCAAGAACCACGGTCCCGGCGCGACCAAGAACGAACTGACCGAAGCGCTGCGCCGCGAGGAGACCTCGCGCGGGCTGACCTTCGACTATTGCCTGATCACGGCGGGAACGAGTCTCAATCGCGCACCGTCGGATCAGCGCTGGGAGAAAGGCGATATCCTGTCGCTCGATTCCGGCGGCAATTACCACGGCTATATCGGCGACGTGTGCCGCATGGGCATTAGTGGCGAGCCCGACGCCGAGCTGGTCGATCTGTTGGGCGAAGTCGAAGCGGTCGAGCAGGCGTCGATGAAGCCGATCCGGCAGGGCGCGCTTGGCAAGGAGATTTATGCCGCGGCGAACGCTGTGCTGCAAAAATCCAAGTTGCACAATCACACCGAATTTCTCGCGCACGGCATGGGGCTTGTGAGCCACGAAGCGCCGCGGTTGACCAATTCCGGCCCGGTTCCCTACGATGCCTATGATGCGGACCGGCCGCTCGAAACCGGAATGGTGATCTCGGTGGAAACCACGCTGCAACATCCGCAGCGCGGCTTCATCAAGCTCGAAGACACGGTCGTGGTGACGCCGAAAGGCTTTGAAGTCTATGGTGACCGGATCCGCGGCTGGAACCGCGCCGGCGGCTAAGCCGTAACGCGGAGAATGCGGCTCAGGTCGGCTCGCGTCCGCTGCGCGCGGCGGGATCGGGCAACAGTCCCAATTCGCGCCGCAGCCGGTACAGATAGCCGAATAGGACGACCCCGGCTAATACCCACGCGACCCCGGTGATGTAGACCACCGTCGGGGGAAGATGCGGCGACAGCGCGGTGAGCAGCCAATAGGTCGCGCCCCATCCCACGAGCACTATAACGGCTCGCGGCAGCACGTAAGCCAGATTTTGAGCCATGATTCGCGCCCCGTAGCGGTGAGGCGTGATGGTGGCTCTGCATGGTAAATAATCGATGAGCGCGAGGCTTGTGGGTTGGCTCCCCGGGCCGGACACGCCGCCGCAAGAATAATCAACAGCTTGCGGTGTCCGCTGGGGTCAACGGCAACCCTGAGACAAAAGGCGTTTTCTGGCGACTGTCTAACCTGAGACCCGAAGCGGGCCCCCTCGATACGCTACCGGTCCCCGGACCATCACCGACAACTAACCATTTGTGATGGTCTGCTCTCACCCGGCGCGGCATCCGTGGTACGTAAACCCTTCGGGATATGCGTCGATGAGTGCGACCAGCCCCCCAATTGGATGCTCGTGCGATGCCCCGTAAACGCTTACGTAGCCCGCTTTCGATTTACAAAATTCAGGACATCGACCCCACAGCCCCAATCGCAGCGCCGGACCATGACCTTGTTCGACACGCATTGGTCGATTTAGACGAACTGGCGGTGCTTTCTCCCGAAGCCCACAAACAACTGGTTGACGACTTAGTGAAGGCAGTCCGCTACCGGCGTGGCGGCGTCAAAGCGGGCAAACGCGGCCTTTCAGACAAGGCGCTAGCACAACAGATTTTTATTTCTGATGTCGGGGAAGCCTTGGAACGGGCCGGCCTGCCCGCAAGACGATGGCGGAAACGGTATGACGACGGCGACGGGCCCAGTGCTGACGCCCCAGAGAGTTTCTTCTTCCGTTTGGCCCGCGAAGTGGCCGATGTCTCCGGTATGGCTCTCCCTCTGGACCTTAAACTTCCGGGCAAGCGAGCGTCGCAACATCAATATGGGGCGATGTCTCCAGCCATGAAGGCCGCGCAGAAAATCGAAATGGCAGCCCGACGGGAGCGCCTCAGCAAGCTGGGGCGCCGCCTGAAATCGGTCGCTCCGTAAAGCTCACAGCCGGATCGACCTTCCCCGGCCTCCGCAGCAAAATAGGTGCGATTTCCCGCCCCCCTACGTTTAGGGCGAATGGGTGTAGTGAGATGTTGGTCCAGCCCGTTTGGAGAGCCAACATGACCACCAAATCTATCCGCGATCGCGTGTCCGAGAAATCGCGCGAGGAACTGCTGGCAGAGATGGCCGGCCTGCCTCCATCGGCGTTCATTCCCACGGCACACGCTGCGGCTTATCTCGGCTCTACTCCCGGAGTGATGCTGAACTGGCGATCGCAACGAAGAGGGCCGCGCTACCACGGCAAAAACGACTTCGTCCGCTACCGGATTTCCGATCTCGACTTATGGATGTCATCTCGCGCTGACGAAATACGCCCCGATGAGTTATCCACGTTAGCCCTCGGGCCAACCACAGACCGGGGCGCGTTATGAGTGCGACCGTCGTCTCGCCCTTAGTTGCCGCAGCGCGCGAGCCGGAAGGGGCGCTGGCTGAAACCGATCCGCATGGCTTAGTCGCCGCCGCGCTTGAAGCAGCCAAAGCGCCCAAGCCAGATCCCATTGTCCCAAAATCCGACCATCTGAACCGGGCGCGAATTTATCGAAGAGCGAAACGACCAAACCTCCACCACTACCGGGACGACTTCTATGATTATGAGGGTGGCCGTTATGTGATGGTCGATGATCGCACCATCGAAGCGAACCTTTATGACTTCTTGGATAAATGTCGCAAGGAAGTCGTCCGCAAGAAAGGACCAATAATTGTTCCCTTCGATCCCGACACGAAGAGCATCCATGAGACGACCAGTGCGCTCAAGGCTCTTGGCCACATATTGCCGACCATCGAGCAACCATATTGGTTAGATGGCCGCACAGGACCTGACCCAGCACAGCTTATTTGTTTCCCGAATGGCATTCTGAATTTAAGCACAAACGAGTTTACGTCACCGGATCCCATGCTGTTCACGCCACATGGGGTGGCTTTCGACTATGACCCCGATGCGCCTATACCGGTCGAATGGCTAAAGTTTCTAAATCAGATTTTTGGCGGCGAACAAGACCAAATCGACGCATTGCAGGAGATGTTTGGCTATTGTGTCTCAAGTGACGTTTCGCAAGAAAAATTCTTCCTGATCATTGGGCCAAAGCGAAGTGGTAAGGACACTATACGTCACACGTTGCAAACCTTGATATCGCCGAAAGCAGTCTGTGGCCCGACGCTCGACAGTATGGGCACCAATTTCGGAATGTCGGTATTCATCGGCAAACAACTCGCCATCGTAGGTGACATGCGGCTTGGTTCAAAGTGCGACAAGGACTTGCTGGCCGAAAATATTCTGAAACTTAGTGGTCGCGGGCTTTTCACTATTGACCGCAAACACCGGGACCATTGGACCGGGTCGCTCCCTTGCAAACTCATTCTCATTAGCAATGAGATGCCTAAAATCAAAGACACATCCGGCGCGCTCGCAAGCCGGACGATCAATTTTCAAACCCGTATTTCATTCTATGGACGCGAGAACCCGAACCTGTTCCGTGACAAAATCGCGCCTGAGCTTCCCGGAATTTTGAATTGGTCGCTCGATGGTCTGCGGCGTATGCACCAACGTGGAGCGATTATCGAACCTGCTTGCTCAATCGAGGCACGCGAAGAGCTGGCTCGTGAGGGCTCACCCATCATGGCATTTGTGCAGGAGTGCTTAACGCTCGATCCAGCCGCCACCATCGACAAGGGTGTGTTGTATTCCACCTATCTCGATTACGCCGCCGACCAAGGTCTGCGTCATACATCGAACAGTTGGTTTTTCCGCGACCTTGCGACCGCGACTGCCGGTAAGGTCAAGGCCGAGCGCGTGCAGAAGGACGGCGAGCGCGTCCACAGGATCGTTGGCGCCAGGATCAGCAACCCGCCGCCCAAGAGATTGCAACCGCAGTGGAATGGCAAGGTCTCCGAGGCCCCAGCAGCGCCGGCAGCACAAACGGCCAAGGATGTAGGGGAGCCGGACGAAAGCGATGCGGTGCTCGACAAACGTTTAGAGGCGCAAGCGTTGGAACTGGCAGGGGGCAATAAGGCTCTTGCCCAAGGACTAGCACGGGGCCTAGCGCAGGCACAGTCTGATCTCTCACGGATAAATGGAGGAAAATAAACGGCGCATGGCGCTGCGCGCGGTTCCAGAGGCAACTCCGCAGGGCGAGGGCCATGGCCGCCATCCCGATGCCGCTGCCACCCTAGTCAGGGCATTCCTCTATTGCCGCTGCAGGGAAGTCGTTGAGTGTGATGCAAGTGCTGCAGATGAAAATCGGAGTTACATTTGAGAAATGGGCTGGATGGGATGGCGGCAACCTCGGCGCGACGACGATGTACGCGGCGTCCGTCACCAAGTGCCGACAAATGTTTGAAGGTTTTTAAGCTGTAGGGCGTATCTTAAGGGAGACCGATGTTTCCCCATAACGTCGCGCGAAGCTGAACAATCAGGGTGCGCTCATCGCGTGATCCTTTGATCATGGATGAAAGGGAAATGTCATGAAAAGCAATCTTGCAGATCAGAGCGCAGAAACAGTCGTACAACTTCGTTGGGGACCTGGCACAAACCGGCCGCTTTCGTCGCCCCAGCCGCTCTGGGTAGGCAGGCCACCGGAAGGTGTCAAGAAAATCCTAACGCGCGACGCGCTCGCTCAACATCATCGCGAGCATTATGCTAAGTGGGCAACCAACTTTGCGCTGCTGTCAGATGAGTTCTTAGCTCAAGTGTTTGAACGTGAGCTGGATAGGATTAAACAACTAACCCGCGACAAGTGGACAACTAATCCGTTCGTCGATTGGCATTACTGCGAAGTCGGTGGTGATTATCTCTGGGTACAAGAGCAGAAAGACGGATCGACGGTCGAGCTTTGTTATCCCGACGCTGATCCTGACGTGCGCATTCTTACAACCGAGAACATGCCTGTGCTTTGCCCCGAGGGAATTTGGGGCGCTCGACTAGCACTGGCGTGTTACCCTAAACCGCCCCCAAATCTGGCTTGGCATTCGTACTGGTAACTCTGAACGTCTGACCAATCGCACATATTGGGGAAACCGCGTGTCGTTTCTAGGTAAGTTGCAGGCAGAGAAGGAAAAACTTTCGGCCCAGCGTGCCGAACCCTGGCTGGTGCGTCTGCAGCGCGTGCGCGGCCAAATCGGCGACGATGGCATCGAACGAATTTCCACCCAGACACTGTTCGATCACTTGGAACTCCTCCAACAGAACCGTGAAGCGGGCGCAAGTCGCCGCCTTGCGAAAACGATGCGAGACCTAGGCTGGACACCAGTGCGGATGCGCGATCTGACGCGGGGCGGTTACAAGGAGCAAGTTCGCGGCTACTGCCGCGTCCCCCGCTGCCGATTTAACTAGTCAATCGCTCCTTGACCGTGCGCCTTGTTGAGTAGCAAAAACCCTCCCGCATTTTCGTTGGACGCAATACTCTCCTTTGCCACGTCGCGCAGTAGGCCAAAACGAGGGCTTCTCGACGTCAAATCGAGAACGCGAGATGCCCGTGTTCTACGAATGTTCATTTCGTAGGGTTTGCTGCCGCAGGGTCTAGCGCCAAGCAGCAAGGTGATAAGGAAAGAGAATTGCACACTGGCGCATCGTTAGGTGCCACCTTGTCAAGCTGGCTCGCGTCGTTGCGTTGCTGCCTAATATGAAAGGGGCCGCAGTGGGTACGGATCAAGCTTGAAGCTTCCCTGTACGAAGACGCCATAAATGTCGGTCTTCCAGTTTTCCGGGAGAGACACAGCAGTCCCGTTGGCAAAAGTCTCGTTTGCAGAGCCGTTTGTCTGCATGTGCCAATAGCGCCCGCCAATACCGACACTGCCGTTCGGCGTCACTCTGTAGGAGAGGAGTGCTTCAAATTGATAGCCTTGGCCGGTGCCGTTCTCTGGGGTTGGCCCAGTGAAGTCGCCAGGGGCATTACCGATGCGGAGGTAATGCGTATCGGCACCGTTCAAATTCACGTAGGGCAACCACGCTCCTTCTGCGCTCACTGTGAAGCGGTCCCCAAGCGTGACCGAACCATCCAGACCAAGGCGCACCGATTGCCAAACATTATTCTGTGATATGCCTTCCACGGATGTTGGAAAGGGCGGTGGAGCGGTTAGGCAGACTGGGTTGCTAGCACTTTGCGTGCAGCCATATGCGTTCACTTTCTCATTAAAGTAATGGTAGCCCGCGAAAGCGCCGACGCTGAAATTTCCGCCGCGCACCACGTCGTATCCAAAATCCACGCTGCCGTAGGCTAGAGAGCCACTTTTTTGATCGCTGAACGTGCTCGAATACGGCGTGACGACGGGTGGAAAATCTTCATCTTGTAGGTGACCGCCCACCAAGCTACCGCCGCCGAAATAACCCTTGGCGAACCACCCATTCCAGAGCGCAACACGCCCGTATAGTTCGCCAGAATAAGCAATTGAGATCGCTATAGGTGAGCCGGGAGGCGAGTACATTCGACGGCGTGTACAGGCTCTTGCCAGTCTTAGCGTTGCCATACCAAAAGCGGGCCGCGAATTCCACCTGATATGAAGGAATGGGATGCGGTGCGAAATAATCGACGTTCGGCATTGGCGCGGCTTTCGTCGCCAGCGGTTGAAGCAGCGGTAACGATTGATCGGCTGCGAAGACGGGCGTTGCGATTAGCAAACCAATCGCGACCAAACTCACCTGATGTTTCGGTACCGCCACAACACGCCCCACATCTGTTGTGTTTTTTGTTCTTATGCAGGGAGTTTGAGTTAAATTGTATGCGTATTCCTTACCCGTCGCGAGCGGTTTCCGTTCAGCATGAGCATTTTCTAAATCCCCGATCTACGCGGAGAAGACACACTCATCAGGGACGGTGAGGCCGCCTTCGTTAATGCTTCGCCATAACCGGCACGGATGATCGAAGTTAACAAAGAGAAAATCTTGCACGCCCTGATGTACCCTGTTTCGTTGCAAAAATCGTAAGACGGTTGCACGCTTGGCGCGCCGTAAGCGTGCTACTTTTTTGGACTTGGTTTGAAATGAAAGAGCCCGCCAATTGAGGCGGCATCTGGAAGGAAGGTGCCATGCCGGTCCGTTATCTAGATCCAAATAAATACAAAGCTGGCCATTCCGTCGCGGCAGACGCAGATGCCGATTGGAATGGCAACAATGCTGCGTTTACCTGCCCCATCTGCTCCAAAGTGTTTGTAACGTCGTCTTTTAACGACATGGGTAGGATCGGGCTTAATTGTCCCGGCTGCGGGAAATCGACCGCCTATTGCACTGGAAGTGCCGCCAAAGGGGGACAGGCCCGGATCGAGTGGAGTTTTGACGAGAAGGCCTGATTTTTCTTATCCGCTCCCTTTGCAGGTAGGGCACTTCCCGTCTCCACCGCAGGCTGGGCAGGTTCGATTGGCTTCACGATTCGGAGTGGCGGTAGGATTCCGTGTCCCCCACAACGTTGACATTTACCCGTGCCTCCACAAGCGGAACAAGCCATGGCGTCCTCCTAGCAAGCTATCCAAAGAACCCGAAAACAGATCATGCGACGACCACTACGTGCTCTCACGCGCCACACCGTGCCACCTTTTCAGACATCGACCCATGTCCGCTTTCGGGGGTAAAGCGGACACCAACTGTCAGGGCGGTCGCGGCAGCCAATGACCCAAAGCGGACGCGAATGATCTTGACGGAGGCGCGGGCGCGATCTTCGGTCCAGAAGCTGCAATTGAATGCACCTGGTGCTCTCTTTGCGGCAAGACCGGTAATAATGCTCAACGCTTTTGTTTGTCCTCCGGCTCCGAGGGCAACTTCAGCGTTGGCGGCGGCGGTTTTAAGACGTTCAGCTTTGGCGTCGTCACTATAGTCTTTGGCGGCGGCGGTTTGATCTTCGGCGCCAGCGGTGTCGTCACGGTTGTCTTCGGTGCCGTCGTTGCTTGCTTCACACAGCCGCGATCCGTATGTACCTCGCCGGCCGGACAGCCTGTGCTTTGTGCCTCCGATTTCTGGCAGCCGTTGGGGCTCGGGGTCTCGCCAGCGCCGCAAGTTGTTTGTCCGGTCAGAACCGGCGGACTTGGCGGTGTCGGCTGTGCACTCAGCGCAGGTATCCCTGTGCACGCTCCGTTAGACCACGAGAACCCGGCGCATGCGGCACAACTGGACGCGTTGTTGATGGCGGCCGGATTGGTGCATTGCGCGACGCCTTGGCTACTCTGCGCAGGTATCCCTGTGCACGCTCCGTTAGACCACGAGAACCCGGCGCATGCGACACAACTGGACGCGTTGTTGATGGCGGCCGGATTGGTGCATTGCGCGACGCCTTGGCTACTCTGCGCAGGTATCCCTGTGCACGCTCCGTTAGACCACGAGAACCCGGCGCATGCGACACAACTGGACGCGTTGTTGATGGCGGCCGGATTGGTGCATTGCACGACACCATTCGGCGCTGGTGTCCCTGTGCATGCGCCGTTGGACCACACCAGGCCGGGGCCGCATTGGAGGCAACTCGGCGGAGTGTTCTCTAGGGGGGACGAACTCGGCGAAGACGAACTCGGCGAAACGGGCGGCTCGCAAAAGCTGGGGTTCCCTGCGCTGGGGTTCCCTGCGTAAAAAGTACCACCGCAGGCACTGCAGGCGTTGCCGTCGTTCCTGAGAGCGTACGGATTGCTGCATTGCGCCTGTACGCACGCACCGCCAGCCCACACGAAACCGAGGCAGCTATCACATGTGCACGCATCCTGGATCGCGGCTGCATTCTTGCATTGTGGGTTAGGCGGCGGCGTCCCAGGAAGGGGCAGCGGAGTAGCACCACTCACAACTCCTCCGGGGGCGTCGAAACAAAAATTGGACGAAATGAACTTCCCGGCGGGATAAAAGGTAAATCCACACGCGGCGCAGGCGTTTGGCGCGTTGCTGAGTGCGAACGCATCGGTGCATTGCGGCTGTGTACAAACGCCGTTGAACCACACCAATGGAGTCCCGGAAAAAATACTTGTGTTGCATGCGTAACAACTGGACGGGTCCTGGATGGTGGCGGGATTAGCGCATTGCGCGCCAGGCTTCGCCGGGCCGGAAACATTGTTGACCGCATTACTTTCGGCGCGCTCGACACCGGAGGTGCAACATTCATTTTGGGTTGCTTGCGGCACTTGGCCTTTAAGCCAGCACCGCGCCTGAGGACCTTGCACGCCGGGCTTCACGTAGGTCCATGCCGCGCACTTCGCGTCGGCCCGGCAGGCAGCCTGACATAGCTGTGGATCCGCCGATCTAGCCCAGAAGTTGGAATAGTCCGCTCCGGTCAGATCAACTCCGTTCGCCAAGGTGCCGACACTCGGTGAGATGCTGTCTGCACGCGCGGAGACTGCAGTCAGCAGAGCAAGAATGATCGCGGCAATTGGCGACGCCACTACGCGGCCAAGACCAACAATCAATCCTCGCGGTCCGAAGCCGATTGCCATTTGACCCGCCCCGAATGGTAGTCATGCCCCTGCAATGTCGGAGAAGATATCACGTCCCTATTTGGAGGTCCGTGACGTACTTTAAGGGCTGATGGGAAGTCCGCTTTTGGCCCTTAGCGGACACGCAGGTCATTAGACTTCGCGTCCGCTTTCGGGGGTAAAGCGGACACCATCACCGTCAGGAGTCGCGGCAGCTTTTGACCCAAAGCGGACTCTCGCTGCCGTCGTTCTCTTTCCCGGTGCGACCGGTTGAGATGTCAACCATGCTTATCCGGCTAAGACAGCATAGCGACTATGGCTCATCGCCGGGTTCGGTAATGCCCGCATCCTCGTCATGGAGGAAAAGCGTCACCGGCTCCGCAAATGCGCTCGCCCAAGTGACGGCCTCGCTTAACGCGATATGCTCACGTTCCTCATAAGTAGGACCGTCATTTTCGCATGGCGGCGCTTGGTCCGCATCTTTTACGGTGTTGTCGTGCCATGCCGCTTCAACGATGGCATTGATTTTCAAGAAACGGTACCGCCGTTTGCGCTTGTCAATGATGTTGGTAATCATCGGATCAGTCTCTAGCCCCTGCGTGTGATCGCATTTCCATCGGCTGGATCAAAGTAATTTCTGTCCACGATCGGTTCAGACAGCTAAACAAAATTTAACTCCGAACCCCGTGTTCAGCGCCCGGGTATTTGACTACGGTGGATACGCCTTTGCCGGGATATGAGCATGGCGGAAGCTTTCAAGTATCGCGCGTTTCTTTCCTACAGCCATGCCGATACCGGCGTGGCGAAGCGGGTGCATGCGCGCCTCGAAGACTTCCACATTGACAAGGAGCTGATTGGGCGCGCAACGCCGGCCGGGCCAATTCCCGAGACGCTGCGTCCGATATTCCGCGACCGCAACGAGTTTGAGGCCGGCGATTCGCTCGCCGAGCAGACGATCCCCGCCCTTGACGGCTCGGCGGCGTTGATCCTCCTCGCCTCACCACACGCGGCGCGCAGCAAGAATGTCAATGAAGAGGTGCGGCTGTTCAAATCACGTCATCCCGAGCGGCCGGTGATCCCGCTGATCGCCGATGGCGAGCCAGGCGATCCTCAGAACGAGTGCTTTCCGCCGGCGTTGCGTTTCGTCGTCACACCGGATGGCGCGATCACCGACACGCCCAACGACGTGCTGGCCGCCGATCTGCGCGAGAAGGGCGACGGATTCGAGCTGGCGCTCGCCAAGGTGGTCGCCCGCCTGATCGGTCTTGCTCCCGATGACGTCTACCGCCGCGCCGAGCGCGAGCGGCGGCGTCAAAATCGACTGCGCATGGCGGTCGCCGCGGTGATCGCCGTGCTGGCGATCGTCGGCGGCGGCTTTTTTTGGCTATCGCAGCAGCAGAAGCAGACGCTCGACGAGATCACGGCGCTTGTCGACAAATACAGCCTCATCACGCCGGCCGAGGCGGCGGTTCCCGGCGCCAAACGAAGCCTGACCGAGGCGATCACCGCCATCGCGGAAGGCGCGGCCACCGATCCCCGCTACGCCGAGGCGCTCGCGCTTCTAAAGGCCGGCAAGCCGGAGGAGGCCGAGCCGTTGTTGAAGGCGGTCGCCGAGGAAAAGGCGAAGCGCGCCGACGCAAACACGATGCCAAGGAAGCAGCAGCAGCGTATCGCAATTTGGCTTCGATCGCGGCCGTATCTAATCCGGGGGAAGCGCGGGACTATTATGCGCAAGCCGCTCGTCTCGATCCCTCGAATATCGACGGCATGTTCCAGAACGGCTGGTTTCAGCAGATAGCGGGCCAGCTCGATGCCGCGCAAGCCGCTTACGCCAGCGTGATCGCCGCGGCAAAGCAAGGCGCCGATGACCAGTACCTTATCTGGGCAAAAGTCGGGATGGGCGACATCCAACAGCAGCGTGGCAATCTTGGCGCGGCGCTCGCGGCCTATAGCGAGGCCGAGACCATCACGGACCGCCAGGCCAAGTCGGATCCAGGCAATGCCCGCTTGCAGGGAGACCTGTCGGCCTCACACGAAAGGATAGGCGACATTCAAGTGGCGCAGGGCAATCTGCCAGCCGCGCTGACCTCCTATCAGGCGGAACGCGCCATTGCCGACGGTCTGGCAAAGTCCGATCCCAATAATACCAAATGGCAGTATTATCTTGGGGTCAGCGATGAGAGGATCGGCGATGTACAGATGGCGCAAGGTGACCTCGTCGCCTCACTAAAGTCGTACGAGGCTAGGCATGACATAATTTCCAGCCTGGCGAAGTCCAACCCCGACAATACCGACTGGCAGCGCGACCTGTCGGTGTCTTACAAAAAACTCGGCGACGTGCAGATGGTGCAGAGCAATCTGTCGGCCGCGCTGGCCTCCTATCAGGCCGCGTTCGTCATTAGCGACCGCCTGGCGAAGTCCGACCCCGGCAATGCCGACTGGCAGCGTGACCTGTCGGGGTCTTACCAAAGAGTCGGTGACGTGCAGCTGGCGCAAGGCAATCTGCCGGCCGCCCTGGTCGCCTATCAGGGGGGCTTCACCATCATGGATCGGCTGGCGAAGTCCGCCCCCGGCAATGCCGGCCGGCAGCGCGAACTGTCGGTGTCTTACGAAAAAATCGGCGACGTGCAGGTGGCGCAGCGCAATCTGCTGGCCGCAATGGACTCCTATCGGGCGTGCCTAGCCATTGGCGATCGCCTTGCGAAGTCCGACCCCGGGAATGCCGGCTGGCAGCGCGACCTGTCGGTGTCTTACGAAAAAATCGGCGACGTGCAGGAGGCGCAAGGCAATCTGCCGGTGGCGTTGACCTCCTATCAGGCGGACTTCGCCATCAGGGACCGCCTGGCGAAGTCCGATCCCGGCAATGTCGGCTCGCAGCACGATCTGTCGGTTGCGTATGCACACCTCGCCTATGTCTACCTGAAATCGAAGCAGGTATCGAAAGCTCGGGAAGCCTTTACCGCCGGGCGCGCCGTCCTTGCGCCTCTCGTCGCGCAATTTCCGGACCAAGCGCAATGGAAGTCGTTCCTCTTTTGGTTGGATCAACAAATCGCGGCGCTGAAGAATTAAGCGCTGGCGCGAACCTCACGCTCGGCGAGAACAGCACCACGGGTTGATAGATCACCGCATCCGCCGCCCACGTCCGCTTTGTCCGCATTGGGATAATGCTCTCTGCAATGGGGGAAGACCATCACGCCTCAAAATCGAGTTCGGTGACCGAATTCACATTAGGCCGAGCGACCGGGGGATGTCCGCTTGTGGTCCTTAGCTGGCGGGATGTCCGCTTTTGGCCCAAAGCGGACGCTCGGCCCGTGCGCCTTCGTGTCCGCTTTCGGGGGTAAAGCGGACATCAAAATGGAGCGGCGGAAATGAAGCTATGTCCGCTAACTTTCAGCCCGGTTTTACAATTTGGTCAAATACGACTGCAAAATCAAAGAGGGTGCAGTGGGCCCGGGAGTTGTGACACGGGCTCGCGATTCCAATCACTTGCGTTGTCAAACTGCAGTAACGGCGATCGCGGGCGCTAAAGGCATTTTTCCGGACTGTGAAACCGGGAAGTTCATAATGCCGAACGCTGATGTTTACGAACCCCGACCAATGTCCGCTTTTGGGGACAAAGCGGACACGATAGCTGTCGGTCGTCGCGGCAGCTAATGACCCAAGCGGACATTGGTGGCGCTGCCCTGCTCATGCCATGATCAATCAATTAGCTTGCGCGTTGCTATGACCAAATATGCGATTTTAGCAACTGTCCTTTTAGGCTGGACATCGTGGATGCCGGTGCCAAGCGCCATAGCCGCTGAGCGGGAGGGGCTCGCCAGCCGACATAAGCCTGATCCCGCACGGGATGAGTTGCCTTTACGTCCTATTCGGTGCGCGACGGAAGGTCTGGAAGGAAATCCATGCATCGGAAAAGCCGAACCTCTCATGCGTGCGCCGGCCACTTCGCCTCTGGACGCGTCGCCTACATTCTCGCCCTCCCGGTAAATCCAAATCCGCTATTTCCAGTATTGGCCCAAAGCGGACACGCCAGTCAGTGATTTCCACGGCAGCTTTCGGGGTAAAGCGGACACCAACTGTCAGGACGGTGGCGGAGCTTTTGACCCGAAGCGGACATTCGAGAGACGGTCGGCGCCGTCATTGAGCTAGCAATTGGCTATGATGATATTTGAGGTCATCTCGCCAATAACCTTCCCGTCTCTTACGAGTGGTGTCATCTCGCGTCGCATCCGTGCGTAGAAATCTTGCTGTACGTCCTGCGGAAGCGCGGCAACACCCGGTGACACAGGGGTGGCAGAGAAAGATCGCACGGCCTGTTCTAAGCCTCCCTCCAGCACCATCGGTAGTGTCGGGGTCAACAGGCGCACGTCGCGGAAGCCAGCTTCTTGAGCTGCGTCCTTCAATTGAGCACCGCTGGGCCAGCTAAACGGTGCTGTGATCAAACTCACAAGATCGGGCGGCGCCGTAGCGCTCAGTGCTGCATGGAACGCAGCAAATATCTGATTGCGCTCAAGCTCTGTCCACACAGCGATTGCCGCGCGTCCGTTTGGTTTCAAGACGCGCCGCATCTCTCGGAGCGCACCGAGTTTATCAGGGAAGAACTGTAGCCCCTGCTGGCATAGAACTGCGCCGAATACGCCGCTCGAAGCGGCCAGCGGTGCGGCTGGCAATTCCACATACTCAATCGGGGCAGCGTCCGCGAGTACCGGTTTGGCTCGGGCAAGGTCCAACATCAGCGGCGCGATATCGGTTCCGACGACGCGGCCCCGGGAACCGAGCCTTACCGCAGCAAGGCGTGCGACTGTTCCGGGTCCCGTGGCAACATCGAGGACAGCTTCTCCGGGTCGAAGATTGACCTCGTCGAGCAGCAATTTTGCCCATGGCTCAAAGAGCCTCGGCACGAAGAATTCATCGTAGGCCTTCGGCACCGAAGCATTGGTGAATTGGAATTTCGTGGCATCTGTCATTGGGCGACCTCCGATATCTGGAACCAACGACACCCAAGCCTACCACCGATCAATTACAGACGTTACACATGGTCTGTTGTTCACTTTTGGCTGATACTCCCACCGAGCAGCGAAAGTCCGCTATTGGCCCTTAGCGGACATTCGCTGCGATGCACTCTATGTCCGCTTTCGGGGGTAAAGCGGACGCGCCGCATGGGGTCAGCGAACCTAAAAAGGTGAACTCCTGAGACTCTTGTTTCCGCTCGGCTGGTGCAGCCTAGGTGAGCAAAATCCGACAGTTGGTCAGCCCCCGGTCATAGCGGACATGCTTTCCGCAGCGTATTCTCTGTGTCCGTGCGGGTGGGACGTTGCGATGGCTGACGCGCCAAGACCATATACTTCTTCATCAATCGAAGACCTTGAAGCCCTATATCGTGCTCACCCCGACGATTTAAGCGTTCTTTCGCGACTTGTTCAGGAACTTTCATTCCGTACAACGCGCAGGTCGCGTCAACTTCTCGCTTTAGCGGCCGAACGACTTGCTGACCTTGAGCCCGAGCCTGACGGTCCAGCGAGCGCTTCCGATGATGAATTGCTGTCGGCAGAGGAGCTATCAAACTATGAGGGGGCAGAAACGAAAGCCCACGCCGACAACGTCAACCCGGCAGCGCCTGCACGATTGCCAAACGATAACGTTGGCAGTGACGAACCGCCAGACGATCGCAAAAGACCAGAACGTCTATCGCGCATTCGGCCAGTGGGGACACCCGGACTGCCGCAACCCTGGGTCCGTCCGCTGAATGCTGATCGGCGTTTAGGCGTTGCTGCTGACGCGGACCTTCCACAAATCTATGTTGCAGCGTTGGTCGCCCTGATTGCTGAAATCAAGGCAACAGGTGCTGGTCAAAAGCGCTACGAACTTGAAAACGGTGTCCGCACAGAAGGCAGCGAAGCCGTATACGAATTTCCCTTCGCGGATGAAGCAGATTTATTTGAAGACGCCAAGGTCGAAGTCGAGATCTCGGGCCGCCGCATCACCGCCTCGATTGTCTCCATTAGTTCCGGTCGCCTATGGCTTGCGACTGGCGAAGAACTGGGAGGCGTTCTCCGGCGCGTGGTGCTGTTAGTCGACGCAACCGCGCTTTTAGAAATGTTGAAGCAACGGATTGAGGAGGCTTACAAAGGCGAGATAAGTCTCAACAGCGTCATTGCAAACGCAGTTGTCGGCAAAGGGCAGCCCCCACTTGATCCCATCGCCATACCCGAAGCACCTTCCGATGGCATTCTTGATCGAGCGCAGAGTAAGGCTCGAAGACGAGCGCTGACGGCATCGGTTACGTATATATGGGGGCCTCCGGGTTCTGGAAAAACCCACGTACTTAGCGAAATCGTGCGCTCGGGTTTTGAGGCAGGCAAACGCGTTCTGGTCTGTTCGAATACCAATAAAGCAGTGGACCAAGTGCTCTATCGGATATGCGAGAGCCTCGGCAAAGAACACCCTGCGATGGAGAATGGACGTATTGTTCGGCTCGGAACAATTGCCGATGCAAAATTGGCCACCGATTACAATGCCTTTGTCACCATTGATGGAATTGTCGAGCGTCTTTCGGCAGACCTTAAAAGCCGTCTAATTCAGGTTCAGGCGGATATTGCGCAAATCGATCAACATTCGCAAAAGGCGCGAGCAGTACTTGATCAATTTGTTCAACTCGACACCGCTCAAATAAACTTAGATGCACAACTGAAAACTACCAATGTGCTCGCTCGTACCGGCAATGATTTGAATGCAGAACTTCAATCCACTACCGCTAAAATCCGAGGCTTAAATGATGAATTGACGAACAGGCGACAAGCCGTGTTCGCAATCTTCAAGCGAAGCGAGCAAACTATCCAACGAGATATTTCCACAACACAAGACCACCAAAATAAATTGCAGTCGGAAATAGAGAATACGAAAAAACGATATGTAGAAGCGAAAGCGAAACTCGAAGCCGCGAAATCGGGTCGTGATCGCTTGCGCGCGCAATTGAGCAGCGTAGATCGATCGTTGCCTGAACGAATTATCGCTGCTGCCGACAAGAGCCGCGCTCCATTGGTCGCCGAACTTCGAGAGATTGAGACAAAGATTAGCGATCTTCGGACTTCCGTTATGAAGGAGGCCAAAGTTCTAGGAGCGACCTGCACCAAGTCATATTTGTCGGTGAGGGAGATCGGCCAGGTGGATACGGTAATTATCGACGAGGCATCAATGGTGCTTCTGCCGATGGTTTGGTTCGTTGCAGGGCTCGCAAGAGATCGCGTCATTGTATGCGGCGATTTTCGCCAGATACCACCCATCGTGCAGACGGCCCAACAGGCTGTGCACGATGTGTTGGGCCACGACGTATTTTCCGAAGTGGGGTTGGATGGCCCGCCCGCAGATGATGCTCGAATGGTGATGCTAGATACTCAACACCGAATGGATAAAGCGATCTGCGGATTAATCTCCGAGCCGATGTATGGCGGCCTTCTGGAAACCGCCGCTGACAAAGAGGCTCCTCAGTCGACGCGGAAGCCACCACCACCATATGATGGAACGCTCACCATTATTGATACATCCGACCTATGGCCCTTCGAGAGCGTCAACGCTTTTTTCTCGCGCTTCAACCTTATGCACGCTTTACTCGCTCGAAACCTTGCGTGGCACCTGCACCGACGAGGGTACATCCAAACCAAGCAAGATTTGGCCATTTGTACTCCATACGCCGCGCAAGCCAGACTTATCAATAAACTGCTTGACGGCGAGAACCTTGGAAGCCTTGTTCAAGTTGGTACGGTCCACAGTTTTCAGGGTGATGAGCGGGACGCTATTGTTCTAGAACTGCCAGAGGGACATGGAGGGGCCAGAATGCTTGGCCAGTTCCTCCAAGGCGTCCCCCCAAAGCAGATCGGTGCACGGCTCATTAATGTAGCTGTGAGCCGCGCCAGAAATCATCTAATCGCTTTAGCTAACCTGACATATCTCGATCGTTTACTTCCGAGCGCCTCGCTCCTTCGCGGTATCCTGTATGACATGCAGGGAAATGGCCGCGTGGTTTCGGGCGCGGAACTTCTCAAGTTGCGCCCAATCGAAAGTGACCTTCGCGGATTATTCGATCGCGTTCCATTGGACATGGATGCGAAGACAATGGGCATTTTCAATCAAACGACATTCGACCCCGCGATTGAAGCAGACTTTGCCAACGCGAAAGAGACGATCGTAATATTCTCGGGCTTCGTGACCCCAAACGGCGTGGCGAGGCTCGGCGATCTCCTGCGCATGAAGAGCGCAGAAGGCGTAAAAGTTAGATGCGTCACGCGGCCTCCAAAGTTAAATGGCACAATGGATCCGGCGCGGAGCAAGGATGCGCTCGATGCATTAGAGGGCATTAACTGCGTGGTGGATTGTCGCGCACGCATCCATGAGAAGGTTGTTCTTATCGACAGCGAAATTGTGTGGCATGGCTCCCTGAATGTTCTAAGTCATACTCACCGCACCGATGAAAGCATGACACGAGTGGCAAATGCAGGTCTCGCCAAAGCGCTGGCCGCCAACATGTCAAAGCGCCGCGTATCGTCTGAAACGGCATTGCAAACTATTGGAGACGCCGAAAACCCCCGGTGCGAAAGATGCGGCGCGCGTAGCGTCTACAACGAAGGAAAGTTCGGGCCATTTTTCTATTGTGAGAACGAGTGCGGTTGGAGCATCAATCTAAAAAAGATGGCTCGGCAGGGTCGTTCACAAGAAACACCGGGCTACGATAGGGATCTTCCGAAGCAAGGCCCCCCATGCCCGTTATGCAAGGGAAATACCACTCTCCGGGATGGTAGGAACGGCCCCTTTTACGGCTGTACCAATTATCCTGAATGCAAGGGAACGATTGACGCTGTTTTGGGTCGCCGCAGAAACCGGAGGGGTCAAAAGACAAAAAGTAAGCCAGAAAGGTACGAAGTACGGTCATGATGCCATAACAATTGGGTTTGGCGGCATCGGTTGCTGACCCAAATAGACCAAGCCTAATAGTGCGAGCGTTAGAGTAGCGGTGACCTTATCGGCGGACGGCATGAGCAACGTTATCGTTTGGGATGTCGAAACTGTCCCTGACCTGAAAGGCTTCGCCGCTGCCAATGGCCACACTGGTAAAAGCGATTACGAAATTCGGGCTGAGTTGGGCGACAGATTTCCTAAGCATATCTATCACTCGATCATCTGTATCGGGGCGCTTGTTGCACATCGGGAAGTCGACGGTCTCTGGTCCGTTGATGCTCTTGGAGCACCGCACGTCGGAGAGCGATCCGAGAAAACGTTGATCGCGTCGTTCGTGGATAGAATTGCCGCACTATCACCGCAACTTGTTATGACCTGACCTGGCTTTTTTAGACCAAGCGTTGTGAGAGAATGAGCTTGGAAAGGAGCTTGGCCATGCCGAAGAAGAGGTTCAGCGCGGAGCAGATTGTGACGCTGCTTCGCCAGATCGAAGTGTTGATGGCGCAGGGCAAACCCACGCCGGTGGCTTGCCGGGATGCGGGCATATCGCAGCAGAACTACGCGACGAGCTGCTGAATGGCGAAATCTTCTACAGCCTGAAAGAAGCCCAGATCGTCATCGAGCAATGGCGAAAGCACTACAACACAATCAGACCGCACTCAGCGCTCAACTATAGGCCGCCGGCGCCGCAGACATTCGCGACCTTGGCTCGCCATCTAGATGAGATCATGCCAATGCAGTAATCTCTCATCCGCTGGTACAAAAAAGCCGTCAGGTCAGGCTCAATACGTATTTATCGTTGGCCTGCATTCCGGTGAATTACCAAACAATTCTGCGGATATTAAAGATATAGAGATCTGTCGTTTCGTAGTTGGACTAACACGCACAAAAAAACGATGCTCAATCCTTGTGACAAAAAATGCGATGGGAGAATACAAGAATAGATCAGAATTTCTCGCATGGATAAATTCGAAACGATACATAGAAAAGAGCGTTGATGCTGCCTATTGGAAACAGCAATAGCTGTCGGTAACGGTAGGCGGCCTGCTCCTTAACAAAAAGTTAACAGGGGTTTTTAGGTCCTAGATATTTCCGAAGGGGGCTTTTCGCGCGTGATGGCACCGGCCTGTCCAGCATGGGGGTGGGGTCGCCGCTTTACCGTAACGTTGCGCGACGCGGCAAAGGTGACTGTTCGTAGAACGGCTGTTGTACGAACGGTCGTCAACGCAGGGAGCGCGAACCACATGGCCAGGTCACACCTTCAGCTAGTCACCCCACGCGCCGAAAAACGAACAGTTACCCCGAAGCGGCTCCCCAACGCCAAGCTGCGCACCCGCGAGTACCTGACGGAGGCTGAAGTAGAATGGTTGATGGCAGCGGCAAAGGGAAACCGCCATGGCCACCGCGACGCGACCATGATCCTTTTGGCCTACCGACACGGCCTGCGGGCGTCCGAACTGGTGGACCTACGCTGGGACCAGATCGACTTCGCCACAGCCAACCTGCACGTCCGTAGGGTCAAACAGGGGACACCCAGCACACATCCGATAATCGGCGACGAATTGCGCGCTCTTCGGAGGCTGCAGCGTGAGCAGAAGCCCAAGTCAGCCTTCGTGTTCACTTCAGAGCGGGGAGCGCCCTTCAGCACCGCTGGCTTCGCTCGCATGGTCGAGCGGGCAGGGGGCGACGCCAAGCTAGGGATCAAGGCTCACCCGCACATGCTTAGGCACGCCTGTGGCTACGCGCTTGCCAACAAGGGGCACGATACACGCGCCCTGCAAGCCTATCTCGGGCACCGGAATATCCAGCACACAGTTCGGTACACCGAGTTGGCCCCCGAGCGGTTCAAAGGGTTCTGGCAGAACTGATGGGGAGGGGCATGCAGCGGCTTGTTGAGGAAAGGACGATTTCCCGCCCCCCGCGATCTATAGGGAACGGGGGTAGATCATCTTTGAGGCGACCATTCCGCCGGGACGGATCATGTCGATTACACCTTCTCATACCCCCGTCGCGGGGCCGGACGCGCCAAGGCGGAGGCGCGGACCTTGCACATTCAAACAGCGGGACTTGACTGCGGCAGTGAAGGCGATCGCCAAAGCGGGCGTGGAAGTCACGGGCGTCAGGATCGCTCCGGACGGCAACATCGTGGTGTCTGTGGGCAAAACGCCAGAGCCCACCCTGGAAAATGATTGGGACAACGTCTAATGCACCGCGCTCCAAAGTACGTCAAAGCCTATGTAGATCGGAACGGGAAGGCGCGCTTTTATTTTCGTCGCAGAGGGTTCAAGAGCGTTGCATTGCCGGGTCTCCCGTGGTCGCCGGTTTTCATGGCGGCGTATGAGGAAGCACTCGCGGGGCAACCGATGGAAATCGGCGCTGCTCACGTGAAGCCCGGTTCGATGCGAGCACTTGCAGCCAGTTATTTTGGCTCCGTCGATTACCGTTCGATGAAGACGAACAGCCAATATGTCCGGCGCAAGCTCATCGAACGTTTCTGTGAAGAGACGGATAAGGATGGCCGGAAGCACGGTGATAAGAGCGCCGTCACGTTGCGACGCGAACATGTCATCAAACTAATGGGCGCGCGCGCGGAGAAGCCAGAAAGTGCAAACGGGCTCCGGAAGGCACTCCGCGCGATGATGCGGCACGCCGTCGAGGCGGGCCTCCGCGCTGATGACCCCACGCGAGACGTGAAGGCGCTGCGACCCAAATCTAAGCTGGGCTTCCACCGATGGAGCGAGGCTGAGATTGCGCAGTTTGAGGCGCGTCATCCCATCGGGACGAAACCGAGGCTTGCGCTGGCACTGGGCCTCTACACTGGGCAGGCACGGCAAGACGTAATTGCGATGGGACCGCAACACGTGAAAAGTGAAGTGTTGAGTTGGATCAGAGGAAAGACCGAGCGCACCACCGGCACGGAGTTGGGTATCCCAGTGCACCCGACATTGCGGAAGATCATCGACGCTACCCCGAGTGGCCATCTAACGTTCTTAGTCACGGAGTTTGGTAAGCCTTTCACTCCCGCCGGTTTTGGCAACTGGATCCGCGAACAGTGCGACATGGCCAATCTGCACCATTGCTCATTCCACGGGTTGCGCAAGGCCGCGTCTGTCCGGTTGGCGGAGGGGGGTTGTACGCCTCACGAGATCGCTGCGATCACAGGGCACGCAAGCCTCAAAGAGGTCGTGCGCTACACCAATACCGTTGACCGCAAGCGCCTCGCGCGGGCGGCGATGGACAAGATGAAAACGTGAACAGCAAGTGTCTAATCGGCCCGGCAATTAGACAAAACGTTCAAAAAGCTGTTGGAAATCAAAGGTCGATTTCGAGACTGGCTCCCCGGGCCGGATTCGAACCAGCGACCAACCGGTTAACAGCCGGTTGCTCTACCGCTGAGCTACCGGGGAAAAGCCTGCTCGCGTGAGGGGCATATAACAAAGCCGGCGCAGGGTTGAAAGCACGAAGCGCGGGCCGATTTGGTTAGGATAGTGGCTGGCTCGCCAAGCCGTAGCTCGCGGCAGCTAGCACGGCCCGCCTTCGCTATACGCTACGGCGCGGCAGCCTTCGCGCGCTGCGCGAGCGAAGGCTGGAGGCCACGCCCGGAATTGAACCGGGGTAAACGGTTTTGCAGACCGCTGCGTAACCACTCCGCCACGTGGCCTTATGTGGTTGATATGTATCGAGTGTTCTATTCGCGCCTAGATGCGCAAAGCTTGAATGCCACCGGATTTGCTAACAAGGGCTCCTATTTTCCGCCAGCGAGGCGACTTTTGGCGTCCTGCATAGCACTGTCAAGTTTAACGGCGGCTTCACTCTGCATCGAGTTGGTGACGTGGCTGTAGAGGTCCAAGGTGATGCTAACTGACGCATGACCTAACCGCTCCGAAGCGATTTTTGGATGCACACCGCTGATGAGCAATTGCGTCGCATGGCTGTGCCGAAGGTCATGGAACCGGACGCGCGGCAGATCCTTCATCCGACCCATGAAGCTTAAAAGCTGGCGATGCACTATGTGTTCAGGGCTTTTTTGCGCGCCTAACTTTTCAAGAGGCGGCGCCGAGGATTTGCCGGCATGCCGTCGGCGAGAAAAGTATCCTTTGGTGTCCATCCGTGCGCAGTGCCGCAAAATTTGCATGGAGAAAAAGTCAGTCTGTCGGGTAGACTATCGATCTTCATCGGATCAATATCGATGCCCGTGGAGACCAGCTTTTTGGTTTTGGGGCACCTGAACATCAAAAGCATCAACCCAACCTCAAGCGGATAGCCAAAAACGAATTACCTATAACGAGGGCGATCCATCCCATGACCCAAGGTTGTAACTGAGTCGGATGGTCAAATAAAAAGCCCCGACCTTGCGACCGGGGCTAAGTTTGGCCTGTTGCTGGAGGGCAGACAGGGTTTTCCGCCTCCAGCAATGTTCATCGTACCGCGCGGATATGACGAGCCACCTACGACGATTGCAAAAATCTCAAATTGCGCGCTTCCAAATTGGCAATTACAAATCGCGTTCGAACGGCTTGGTTTTCTAGAGGGCAGGGCCCGCGTAACTCAAAAATTCGGTCCGCGAACTTATTGATTTCTTCGGGTGTGTATTTTCACGTCGGCCGGCGGCAGCCCCGCCAGCGTTTCTCATCTCTCGTGAGATTCGCGGTGGAAAGCAGAAACCAGGTAAGAGGCTAGGTAAGTAAGAAGGGCACCAATGAATGTGCCGAGGAGTACACCGTAAAAACACATCGCGCGCTGGTATAGGATGTTATGCGGCGCGACTTGTCGTTTGCGGTCAAAAATTTGGCTTTAGGTGCCAATTCGCGCCCAATGGACCGGCACCGCTTGCCCCGCGCGCTGCCTGAGAAGGTGCAAAGCGGTAGGGCGTTGTTAATCCTTTCGGCTCCAAATTTCTGCGCCGGGACAACGCCTGAGGGGTGAGTCCATGTTCAAGGTCACGAAATACGAGCCTCCGCGAATCTTTGTCACAAGTCATCAGACGGGCGAGACCTATAGCTTCCTCGTCGGGAACAACGGTGCATTGTCACACAATAAAGCGCGCTCTGTCCGAGGCGCTGCCCGCCAAGCTGCAATCGCCTATTTGGCGTGGTTTTCGAAAGCACGCGGGCGGCTGGTCGATTGCCCGTCGATGAATGCTGTCTTCTTCGGGAACTAAGCGAGAGCTTCCTAGCAAATCTCAGCGAACGGGGCGTGGTGGGTGCTGTCCGGGGCGCTGACGCTGCCATCGCTGCGGTTGCTCTTGTCGCACCGGCATCTGATTTCCGTTGATGAACAGCCGATAGCCTTTGCCCTGGCAATCGTCGCATACGCTGCCGTGGCGAAGTCCTGAGGCGTGGCAACGCTCGCACGGGGCGGGCAGTTTTTCATTCATCGATTTGTCTCGGGTTTGAATAGAAGCCCCGACGTGAGGGCGCCGGGGCTTTCCCGTCCCAATACGGCCGGTAAGCCGGCCAATTTGATCCTACCGTTGAACTCGTATTCGAGGGGTTAAGCAGATCAGCACCGTTCGCCTGGGCTGTGCCCTACATCACAGGTTCGTCGTCGTGAGCGTGCGATCGTAGTCTTGCTCCAGATCCCCTGGGCATCGTCCCCAACTGACCCGGCCGGCAAAATGCTCGCCGGGTCATTTTCTTAGCCGCTTCCTCGCTACGTTTGTAGCGGCTTATATCCACGGCAATCCCACAACAAGCGGCTGGCAATAGCGATGTGACCGGCGATAGTCGGGGCAGACCCGCACACATTCGAAATAGCCATACCAGGTACAGACCAAACGCGCTTTTGCAACGGTGCTCGTGTCTGTCGTTGCAACGCTGGTCATTGGGGGAATAGTAAGTGGCATTGCGATAACTGTCTCGCCAAGCATTGCGACACACAAGATGACAGCCGCAGTGCAGGTCTTGAGAAGACGTTGGCGCATTGGAAATCTCCTGTGGAGCTTCCAAATACATTACGATGGTGCACTTAACGGCACAACAACAGCGGCAACGGGCGGTCGCCGCTTGCCCCGCGCGCAGAGCCTTAGCGAACACCGCATGCGCTACGTCTTCGGTCACGTCCCTGGTCCAGCCTTCCGTTGAGTTGAAGGCGACCACCCGCACCGAATTGGACTACGGGCCAGTGAGCAGATTATCGACCAC
Source organism: uncultured Alphaproteobacteria bacterium (assembly GCA_963790975.1). Taxonomy (GTDB): domain Bacteria; phylum Pseudomonadota; class Alphaproteobacteria; order Rhizobiales; family Xanthobacteraceae; genus BOG-931. The sequence continues at coordinate 31,557 of CAWBQV010000003.1, read as the reverse complement.
GTCTCCCAGAAGGGCACCCTACGCTTGCTGCCCCGGACAATCATCGGAGAGCGGGACCAATCCGGGCGGGACGAGCGGCGACGTTTGCGCATGGCCCGATCATAGCTGGCCACGCCGTACAATCGTCCTGGATTATTGCATCGCCGATGGGAGGACTAAGGCAGTAAAAGCTGGTGACAAGCCAGTTTTGTTCCTTGTGCCGGCCCCGGTCGTGTGTGAAATGCCGTAGGCCAAGGGGCTGAGATGGCGGAGATTAAGCAGGAACTTGACCGGCTGATCGAACTGATTGCCGCCCAGAGACGACTCGTCCAGAGCCAAGCCCGGAAGTCGAGGCCGTTACTTCAAAAGGGCGAAATGGCCGAGGCTCTAGCCGTACTAACCGCACAGCAACATGTCACTTGCCAGGATCAGGCTTTTGATGATGTCGTGCGAGGATTGCTCCGTCGCCTTGCCAAGAAGTGTTCCTGCTTTTGATTGACCAGAGACTCAGCTACGCCGACCGATCGATTACTTCGAGCACTAACTGCAAGTGGTCGGCGGTTGGCGTTCCTTTGCGTCGCTGAATTTCCTCGAACACGCGCGCGCGGCATAGCATGTGGCCCGCTTCAGCCGCCTTGTCCTTCATGCGCCTGTACGTTTCAGTATGGCGAAACTGCCTTTCACAATTCGAGAGGTAAAGACGCACTCCCTGGAGAACCACGTTCGAATTCTCGCCCTGAAGCGCCAGGACGCCTTTCAAGAAAGCATCAACGCGGTCGTCGTCCATCGGGGCTCTTCCCCCTATAAACCGGTATAGCCGACGAGATCGAACAAATCAGGTCCGAATTGCTACCGGAATTGCTATCCGACTAGGCCGCACGAACCCTAATAGGGCCGGACAGGGCCACACGCAGTAGCGGAATTGCCCTAACGAATCGGCATGAGAGGCGACGGGGCGGGAAAGAGCAAACCAAGGGGAACAGAATTTGCAGACCGCTGCGTAACCACTCCGCCACGTGGCCATCCATAGCAAAGGTAACATCGGGCATGGGTAATTGCACCAAACCGATTAAGCAATGCCTACGCCGCCGCGCCACCCAACGTTGTGTTATCCAGATAAACTCCACGAAAGCCCGCAGCTTCCAACAGCTGATTGTGGCGTAATGAGTGTCACAGCGGTCGCGTACACTTGCCGGGGCAGAACGCCACCCTACTCGGCGATCCTTAGCCGTGTGACGCTTGCGTTTTGCCCGACCGTGTCGCAAAACGCAGCGTCGCTGGATCTTTGGGAACACAAGAGCATGTTCGACACCGCCGCCGCGCGCCGCATGATGGTGGACGGACAGGTGCGCACAGCCGATGTCACCGATCCCGACTTGATCGCGGCCATGCTGGCGGTGCCGCGCGAGCTGTTTGTGCCGCCCGCGCTTGCCGGACAGGCCTATTCCGACGGCGATCTCGCGGTGTGCAACGGCCGCTCGATGCTCAAGCCGATGGTTTTAGCCAAGCTCATCCAGGCGGCGCAGGTCGGCGGCAGCGATCATGTGCTCGATGTCGGTTGTGCGACAGGCTACTCGTCCGCGGTGTTGTCGCGGCTAGTCGGCGCGGTGGTGGCGCTTGAGCAAGATGCCGTTTTGGCACAGCGGGCGCAGGAGGCGCTTGCGGCCGCTGGCGCCGTTCAGGTGACGGTCGCCACCGGTCCCCTAGCCGCGGGCTGGCCGGCGGCCGCGCCTTACGACCTCATTTTGCTCAATGGCTCAACTGAGATCGTACCCGAGACATTGGGTCATCAGCTCAAACCGGAGGGCCGGCTTGCCTGTATATTCGGCCGCGCCCCGGCCACCAAGGCTATGATTTTCCGCACGGTGGAAGGCCAACTGGTCGGCCGCCCCATTTTCGACGCCGCCGCCCCGGTTCTGCCGGGCTTTGTGGCGCCGCTGGCCTTCGTTTTCTGACCGCCGCCCGGTGACAGCCCGCGCTCCGGGCCTCGCCCTGGTTATATTGCGGTTATCAGGCGCCTTAGCCTCCGATACGAACCCTGTGGCGCGGAAGTGCCATTTGCCAGAATTTTGCATTTCATCCCCAGGTGTAGGGTTTCGCCTTCCTCGTCAGTCGCTTAAGGTTAGGTGTTCCGCGTCTTCGGTCAGCTTCGCTGGCCGGGGTGGGAAGGCGCGTCTGTTGCGAGGATCCGTGGCAGGAGCGCGCGCAACTGGGTTGGGGGAGCCGTGTCAACGTCATGAGTAGGCGAGGACTGCGGGCGCAGAATCGGGCCATCGCCAGCCTCATCTTGGGCGCTTGCGTCGCCGTTGCGGCGTGCGCCGCAGCGGCCGCCGACACCCTGGAGTGGGCGCTCGTTCAAGCCTATCAGAACAATCCCTCGCTCAACGCCCAGCGCGCCACGTTGCGCGCCACCGATGAGAATGTGCCGCAGGCTTTGTCCGGCTACCGGCCGAAGATCAGCATCACCAGCACCGACGGCGGCGCTTATACGAACCAGACGACGAATACCACCAGTACCGGTGTCTTGGTATCTGAGCATCGGAGCGGTGATCTCGCCCAATACGGCATTGGTGCGACGGCGACGCAGACGCTCTACAACGGCAATCAAACCGCTAATCACACGCGTCAAGCCGAAAGTCAGGTGATGGGCGCGCGCGAGACGCTGCGCGTCACCGAGCAACAGGTGCTGCTCGATGCGGCCACCTCCTACATGAATTTGCTGCGCGACCAGGCGATTCTCGATCTCAACCGCCGCAACGTTGAGGTCCTCACCGAGCAGCTCAAGCAGACGCGCGATCGCTTCAATGTCGGCGAAGTCACGCGCACCGACGTCGCGCAAGCCGAATCGCGGCTCGCGGCGGGGCGATCGGCATTGCTTGGCGCGCAATCAAATTACGTAACGTCGCAGGCTAATTACCGACGTGTGATTGGTGTCGATCCCGGCCGGCTTGATCCGGGCACGCCGGTCGACCGGCTTTCGCCACTGACGCTGCCCGGTGCAATCAACCAGGGCCAGACCCAGAGTCCGTCGGTGCTGGCCGCTATGTACGGGGTCGATATCGCCGAACTCGCGGTCAAAATCAGCGAAGGCGCACTTTATCCGAACCTCGGCCTGACGTTGAACGCAGCGCAGCTATACAATAGCCAGCTCGGCTTCAACAGGCAAACCACGGCCTCGGTACTCGGCACGCTGACAGTGCCGATCTATCAAGGTGGCGCCGAATATTCCGCCATTCGACAATCGAAGGAAACGGTTGGACAGCAGCGCCTCAATCTCGACGTCAACCGCGATCAAGCGCGGGAAACGGTGGTAGCGAGCTGGGGTGAGTTGGACGCCGCTAAGGCGCAGATCGAGGCAACCACCGCGCAGGTGAACGCGGCCGAGATCGCACTGAACGGCGTGCGCGAAGAGGCCCGCGTCGGCCAGCGCACCACGCTCGACGTGCTCAATGCGCAACAGGAACTCGTCAACGCGCGCGTCGCGCTGGTGACCGCCCAGCATGACCGCGTGGTGGCCTCGTACACGCTGTTGGCGGCCGTCGGCGGGCTGTCGATGACGCATCTCGGCCTGAACGTCATCATTTACGATCCGCAGGTGCACTATCAGCAGGTGCGCGATGCGTGGATCGGAGTGCGCACGCCCGACGGCAAATAGGCCGAAAATGGCGGGCTTCGCGCCTTGGCGTGTCCACAGACGGTAGTGCCTCAGTTTGAATTTTTGTCAGCTTTTTCGGCGCGCTTCTGAAATTCGGCTTCCTTTGCATCAAGCCAAAACCGGATCAGGCGAACTAGACGTATCGGCGTTGCCGCCGCCGAGGGATATGACAATGTCAGATAAAGCAAATTTAAAGCGCAAAAAACCGGGATGGCAACAATGGGCCATTCCGGAGTTGGGTGATGAGTAGTCCCCACTACGTCGATGTACCAGATCAGGCAGCCTATCCAGGCCATGATAAGCAGGTAGCGCAACCAGACCATTATCATGGCTTAAGCTGCCTGCTTCTTATACGGCCCACGCTTTGCCGCAGCAGGTTCGGCGGCCTCAATCATTGCAACGATATCCGCAACGCTCCATACGTGATCGATCACGCCAGCGGCCATAGCAGGAGTAATGCGGAGTGTCTTGTGAATGCGGCAAAAGTTGTAATGCATGTAGTGAAGCGCAACCGACAGCGCGTGATTTTCAATTTTTTTGCTGAATGCGTTTGTGAGCCTCGTAAATCTTCGATCACTCATTCTCAGCGTAAGATTTTGCCGCTCCGCAAAGCTTGTCGAGACATGTTTTGGGTCTGGATTTCCTTCGACCCGATGTTTGACCGCGCCGATGCACTCTGCCGGGCTGTACCGCTTCTCGCCGGTCGCGTCGGCCCCATAGATTTTGACCAGCATTGCGTAATCAACGTCCGCGCCGAACGATCCCTCAATCGCTTCCAAATAAGCCCGATGACCATCCGTCGTGATTTGAACGCGAGTAGAAAGCCGCGATGCGAGATCGTCCGTGAAAGCTATCGCAGTCTCAGAGCTACGGTCCCCGATACGCCATGACGGAACGAGCTTGGTGTCGGCATCAATTGCAACCCACGTCCACACGTCGCCCGCATTGGCTGGCGCGGACTTTGCGCCGGGAACGTTCTTTTGTTTGGCGTAGACGAACGACCAAATTTCGTCGAGTTGAAGCCGCTTGCATTTGAGATTGCGAAGCGTGCGATCCTGATATTCCGCGCACGCCCGCGCGGCATCGATGAAAAGCTTGGCTGTCGTATTGAAGGATACATCCGCCAATCGAGCGGTTGCGCGAAGGCTATTGCCCTCGACTAGCAGGTGAATGATTTGGGTACGCTTCTCGGCCGGGAGCTTGTTCATGCCCCCATATTAAACCTTTATGCTTGACAGTCAAGCATAAAGGTTTATTTTGATTTCCCAACCCTTTTCTTTTCGACGGCGCGCTTTTCCGTCTCATCAAAGGGCTGGACAAAATCGTCTGAGTGCGGAAAACGTCGAATATACAAGCGTTTAATCATGGTCTCTAACATACCGGGCTGAAGCGACACCTTACGCTCGGCTTTCGGCCGCTCGCGCGTGACGAAGTTCATTGTGGGCTCCATAGGCTTCATCTAACGATTTTACGCATATCCGTGCTCATTTTCTTTAGCACGCCTTCCATTCGGTCTTTAGCCCCCTTTGGGAGGGACTTTTCGGGTTGACGTGTAATACTTAATTTTCCGTTATCGAGCTTCAACGCACAAACGCGTGTCTCGCCGCCAACGTTCGGGTCCATGATCTCGACGCCCTTGATGGCGTGGCATACGAGGCCAATGGCGTCCTTGCAGGAAGTCTTTTGAGGTTCGGGGACCAGCCCATGCAGAAAAAGTTCCGCATAAGGCGCGCCGCTTCCAATCGTTCCGTAGCCATCAATCGACTCAGCTAATCCAATTGCATGGATGTTGTAAGACCGAAGTTCGGCAGCACCGTGGTCGGCCGAAGTCGCGCCAGCGACAAGCATCGAGAGGCTAAAGTCGCTAATCGGACCTCCGAAGAAGCGATTGCGATCGATTGCATACTCCTTGACCAGAAGAGTTACCACTGTTTCGCAAACACGTTCCACAAAATCGACTACATCGAGTTTGCGCTTTATCTGAGTGGCCGCGATTCCAATCCCCTCTCGTTTAGCACGGTCGAGAAATTTATCCATGAAAGCCGTCATGCCGGCACCAACCATGGCGACGGGCGATGCCAATTCTTTATGCTCGATGATGAACAGCTTGTTCGTAAAGCGGGAGACAGGCGCGCCGCGACTGAACGTTGCAAGACTGTCGCATCCCATAACGATGCCGTCTTTGCAGCAGATCGCCACTCCAACAGTCATAGCCCCAAGCCCCACCCGTATAGCGGGTATAATGTCGGAGCTATCGCCAAAGCGCAACCGCGTCATGGCGCCGATCTTGGCTATTTCTTTCGCTTCCAGCGGCTCTTTGCCGCCAATCGAGCAATCTCGCGCCGACGCTTGCCGCTGAGTGCCATTGCACGCGCGTTGCCGCCTATCAAACCGCCCTGACGTGCGAACTCCACTGCCGGGCTGTCTACGACCGCCGGTGTATCCCTGGCATCCCCGACGGACAACTCCACAATCAGCTTGCCGAGCTGGTTCGGGTCTCGCGGGCGCTTGGGACGCTTCGGGGCCATGATCCCAGTATGGCCGCTCGCACGTCGCGCGCAAGTGTGACAGGATTTCAAACTGAGGCACTACCCCACAGACCGCTCCCTTGCCTTCGACTTTCGCCATGACATACTTGATGTTGGCGTTGCATAGTTGTGCTGGCGTGATTCGCCGTCGTCGGGGGTTTGAGGCACTATCTCGCGACGGCTGGGACGCTCGGGGAGCGCACGCAAGGCAGGTAGGGATGCGCGTATGACGCAGCCGGCGAAATCGCAGGAACCGTCGATGGAGGAAATTCTCGCCTCCATACGCCGTATTATCGCCGACGACGATGCCAATAAAACCGTGCAACGCGCGCCGGAACCGGTGAAAGCCGAACCGCCACCCGCGGCAACGCGTCCTCAATTCGAAGCGGATTCCAGTCCGGCGATTGAGGAGCCGGAAACGGCCGCAGCGGATCAATCCTCCGGTATTCTCGATCTCACCGAGTCAATGGCGGCGCCTACGCCGATGCCGCAGCCGAGCATGCCCAATCCCGCGCAGTTCCGCACCATCGACGGTAATTCCGATGTCGGATTTGACGAGGTGAGCGAGAAGCCGGCCGCGCCCGCCCTGCCGCGCGGCGGCGAGGAGCGCGGACGGCTGATTTCGAACGAAGCCAGCGCGGCGGTCGATTCCGCCTTCAACGCGCTGGCGCAAACCGTGCTCGTGCAGAATGCTCGCACGCTCGAGGATCTGGTACGCGAAATGCTCCGCCCGATGCTCAAATCCTGGCTCGACGATAATCTGCCCGGCATAGTGGAGCGCATGGTGCGCGCCGAGATCGAACGCGTCTCGCGCGGGCGGGCGGCGAGCTAACCCTTCAACGCGGCGGCAAGCTGCAGCGCTTGGTCAGACAGCACCGCCGGCTCCTCCTTGACGCTGGCCGGAGGTTTTAGCGTCACGCCGTTCTTGCGCGGAATGATGTGAACGTGGACATGAAAAACCACCTGGCCGCCGGCCGGCTCGTTGAATTGCTGGATGGTCAGTCCGTCGGCGGCAAAAACCTTCACCGCCGCCCGCGCCACCGTCTGGGTCGCCTTCGCCAGATAGGCCAGATCGTCCGGCGCCATATCGAGGATGGTGCGGACCGGGGATTTTGGGATGACCAGCGTATGGCCGGACGCGCGCGGCATAATGTCGAGAAAGGCGAAAACCCTGTCATCCTCGAAAACCTTGTGCGACGGCAATTCGCCGCGCAAAATTTTGGCAAAGACGTTGTTCGGATCATAGCTCGGCATCGCGCTCTCCTGTCCGCGAACCAATCTTATTCACTCTTGCCCGGCAGCGAAATCCTCGCCGCGGCATCCTTGCGAAACGGCGCCAGCGTCGCCAGCTCGGCGCCGGCCGCCGCGACATAAGCGCGTTCGCGCTGCAGATAATCGGCGATCGCGCGCCGTAGCGCCGGATCGGCGATATAGTGCGCCGAAAAAGTCGTCGTCGGCATGTAGCCGCGCGAGATTTTGTGCTCGCCCTGGGCGCCGGCCTCGACCCGGGGAAGTTTGTGTGCAATCGCGAAATCGATCGCCTGATAGTAGCACAGCTCGAAATGCAGGAACGGGTGGTGCTCGATGGCGCCCCAGTGGCGGCCGAATAAAGTATGCGAGCCGATGAAATTGATCGCGCCGGCGATCCAGCGTCCGGCGCGCTTGGCCATAATAAGCACGATGCGGTCGCGCATTGTTTCGCCGACCAGCGAATAGAACGAGCGCGTCAGATAGGGCCGTCCCCATTTGCGCGATCCAGTCTCCATGTAGAATTCGAAGAAGGCGTCCCAGACGTCTTCGGTGAGATCAGAGCCGGTGAGCCAATGCACGCTGATTTCGTTGGCGAGCGCATCGTGGCGCTCACGGCGGATGGTTTTGCGCTTGCGCGCGGTCATCGCGCCGAGGAAATCGTCGAAGCTGGAAAAGCCCTGGTTCTCCCAATGGAACTGCTGGTCGGTGCGCTGCAGATAGCCCAGCTCGCCAAGGAGCTTGAATTCCGCCTCGGTGGCAAAGGTCACATGCACACCTGAGGCGCCGGAAAGTCCGCATAATTCCACAAGCCCGGCGGCGACCGCGCGGCCGATCGCCTCCGCCTGCGGACCGGGGCGCACCAGCAAGCGCCGGCCGGTCGCCGGCGTGAACGGCACGGAGACCTGCAATTTCGGATAATAGCTGCCGCCGGCGCGCTCATAGGCTTCAGCCCAGCCGCGGTCGAACACGTATTCGCCGTGCGAGTGGCTCTTGCCGTAGCAGGGGGCCACGGCGACCAGAGTGCCGTCCGCGGTTTTTGCCAGCACATGCTGCGGGTGCCAGCCGGTTCGGGCTCCGACCGAACGCGATTGCTCCAAAGCCAATAGAAAGTCACGCGATATAAAAGGGTTATAGATGGTTCCTTGATCTGTTTTCGCAGCGATCGGGACAGGTTTCTTGGTCGGCTCAGTCGATATCTCAGCCGAGCTTGTGAAAGCTTGGCAATCGCTTGCGGAATCAGTGCCCGGGTTGGCGCAAGCGTCCCATTCGGCAGCACCGACTGCGCCGATGGCGTCGACCACACTGATGTGCAGCTCGTTCACGGCCTAAAACCCTCGAAAATCATCTGATCGGCAAAGCGGGCGGCGCGCTGCCGCTCGGCCTCCGTGCGTACCGCCCAGGTCAACAGCGGCAAGCCGCAAACCTGGCGCGCCAATAGCGGCGCCAGCGCCGGCAGATCGGCCACCGCATAGGCGACGAATTGCGAGCGGGCGACGACGCCCGTGAGGAGATATCCCATGCCGTATCGCATCCAGGCGGGCATCTGATCCCAATATGGATGCGGGCGGTATTTTGCTGCAACGATGCCGCAGGTGAGGTTAGGCGCTTTATGCCGCACCAGCGTCACCTGCCACGGGTCAAACGACATCGGCGCGGCATGGCCGCGATAGCCGGCCAGCACTTCCGCCACGCGCAGCGCAACCCGGTCATCGCCGTCGAACCGGCTTTTGAGTTCGATCAGCATCGCCACGCGCCCGCCGACCAGATCGCATAGCTCGGCAAGCGTCATCATGCGGTCGCTGCTGCCGCGGAACGGCACGCGCTTGAGTTCCACAGCGCTTAAACGGTCGAGCCGGCCTTCGCCTTCGGTCAGGCGGCCGAGCACGTCGTCATGATGCACCATGGCCTCGCCGTCCGCGCTGACCTGCACGTCGACCTCGATGCCATAATTGGCGGCGACCGCCGCACGCACGGCGCCGGCGGTATTCTCGATGATGCCGTTTGCGGCGTCATGCAGCCCGCGATGGGCGATGGGCCGTGCAATCAGCCAGTCGAGTGAGGTCCGCACCGGTCACGACCGCTCAGGACACTTCGAACAGGCCCTCGACTTCGACCGCGGCGTCGGCCGGCAGCGCGGCCACGCCGACCGTCGAGCGCGCGTGCTTGCCCTTGTCGCCGAAGGCCGCGACCATCACGTCGGAGGCGCCATTCATCGCCTTCGGCCCGTCGGTGAAGCCGGCCACCGAATTGATGAAGCCGCCGAGCCGCACCACACGCACCACCTTGTCGAGATCGCCGATCGCAGCCTTGACCTGGGCCAACAGGTTGATGGCGCAGGCGCGTGCCGCCTTTTGCCCGTCTTCGACGGCAACGCCGCCACCGAGCTGGCCCTTGGCAACGAGCTTGCCCTCGTTGTCGAGGCAAAGTTGCCCCGACACCGTGAGCATATTGCCGGTCCGCACGAACGGCACGTAATTGGCGATCGAGGGCTTGGGTTCCGCAAGAGTGATGCCAAGCTCCAGCAATTTCTTTTCCACCGTTCCGGCCATTGGCTCCTCCGGCTGCAATTTTAGGTTCAATGCGCGATTAGGGCCTTCTTTCGCCGATCGTCTGGCGTCATGCAAGCGGGCGCCGGCTTGCCTGTTGCGGGTGGCGGACAAGGTGGCCTATCTTTGCGACAATTCGGAGCATTGATCCCGAACAGCGGTCAGATGGTACTCACATAAGGGGGAAGCGGCGGGCTGGGGCCATCTCCGAAACGAACGGATGAGACAGTTCATGGTCGTGCATGACAGTTTGGCATCGCGCGGCGCCGTCGTTGCCCTCAGCCTGTTTTGCCTCGCACCGCTCTCGGCCGCGCGGGCGCAGAGCGTCCCCGTAGCCCTTATTCCGCATCGGGCCATCTACGACCTCTCGCTCGCCGAGGCGCGCGGCAATTCCGAGGTCGCGAGCGTGTCCGGCCGCATTGTCTACGACTTCGACGGCAATGCCTGCCAAGGCTATTCGCTCGACTTCCGTCAGGTTTCCCAACTCGACACCGGCGAGGGCAGGACCTCGACCAGCGACCTGCGCTCGACCACCTGGGAGGGCGCCGACGCCAAAACCTTCAAATTCACCTCGCAAAATTTCGTCGATGAGAGCCTGGTCGATTCCGTCGACGGCCACGCCGAACATGACGCGACCAAAACCGCAGTCGACCTCGAAAAGCCGCAGCAAAAGTCTCTCGATCTCGATGCCGGCGTCGTGTTTCCGACCGAGCACATGGTGCGGGCGATCGATGCCGCGCGCGCCGGCAAGACCATCCTGAATTTTCCGGTCTTTGACGGCTCCGAGACCGGCGACAAGGTGTTCGACACGCTCACCGTGATCGGCCGCAAGATCGCGCCCGATGAGCGCAATCACGATGACGCCGCGGCCAGCGAACCAAAACTCGCCGGGGTGGCGCGCTGGCCCGTGACGATCAGCTATTTCGAGAAAGGCAATGCAGAAGATTCGAGTGAACAAACACCGGTTTACGCCATTGGCTTCGAGCTATATGAGAACGGCGTTTCGCGCGCTTTGACGCTCGATTACAACGATTTCGTCGTGGTCGGAAAACTCACCTCGCTGCAATTCAAAGAGCAGAAGCCCTGCCCATAAGCCGCGTCACGGCTTCTCCGGCCGTTCAAAAGCCAGCCCCCTCACCACAGCCTCGTCGCCAAAGCGCGCGCGCACGCTGTCGACCGCGTGCTCGGCCAGCGCCGAGCGGCCATCGACCAGGTCCGCGGGGTCGGCTTCGTCCGCGCCGGTAAGCGCGCTCAAGCCGACGCCGAGAAGGCGGAATTTTGTGCCGTCGGCCTCATGTTCGAGAAGCCCGCGGGCCGCGGCAAAAATGCGCTGCGCGAGTTGCGTCGGGGATTCCAGCGACCGCGCGCGGGTGCGGATTTTGAAATCGGCGGTCTTGAGCTTGACGGTGACCGTCGCGCCCGCGAGTTCCTTGGTCTTCAGCCGCGCCGAGACGTCCTCCGCCAGGCTCCACAGGATCTTTTCCAGCGGCCGGAACTCGGCAATGTCGCGCTCGAACGTGGTTTCCGAGGACACGCTTTTGGTCTCCCGCTCATCGCTCACTTTGCGCGCGTCGTTGCCGCGCGACAGCCGGGACAGCCGCCGGCCTTCCTCGCCATAGCGGCGCATCAGTTCGATCTCGCTCACCCGTTGCAGGTCGCCGATGCAATGGAAGCCGTCTTTCGCATAGCGCGCGGCACTGACCTTGCCGACGCCATAGATGAAGCCGACCGGCTTTGGCGCCAGAAAGTTTTGCGCTTCGCTGGCGCCCAACACCGCAAAGCCGCGCGGCTTGTCGAGGTCGGAGGCGATCTTGGCGAGAAATTTATTGCAGGAGAGCCCGATGGAGACCGTGATCTGCAGCTTCTTCTCGACCTCGGCGGCAAAGCGCGCCAGCGCTTTTGCCGGCGACATGCCGTGCAGCCGCGCCGTGCCGGAAAGATCGAGAAAGGCCTCATCGATCGACAACGGTTCAACGAGCGGCGTCAGGGCGAGCATCAACCGGCGGACTTCGCGGCCGGCTTTGGAGTATTTTTCGAAATTGGGCCGCACCACTTTGGCCTGCGGGCACAGCCGCAACGCTTCGAACATCGGCATCGCCGATCGCACGCCATAGGTGCGGGCGATGTAGCAACAGGTCGCGACAACACCGCGCTTGCCGCCGCCGACAATGACCGGTTCCGCGGCTAGCGTCGGATCGTCGCGTTTCTCGATTGTGGCGTAGAAGGCGTCACAATCGACATGCGCAATGGCAAGCGTGTCGAGTTCGCCATGGCGCAGCAATCGCGGCGAGGCGCACGCCGTGCAGCGCGTGCTCCGCGGTGCAGCGTCGGCCAGGCAGTCACGGCAGAAGCTTGCGGTCACGGCGAAAACCTTCAGGGCAAATCGCGTTGCCCTCGGCCGGAAAGCGCACCATGCGCCCGCGCGATCTCGGCCGGATCGAGGCCGGCGCTGTTGGCAAACGCGAGCAAGAGATTCTCGTCGCCCAGCATATGCTCCAGCACGCCTGCGAGAAAGTCAGGCTCGCGCGCGGCGTTGCGGATCGCCGTGGGCTCAATTCCGGTGACGGAAAGAAATCCGGCCATTCGCTCCGGTTCTTCGGCGATGAAGGCAAGCGCCTGAATAGCCAGCATTTCCGCCGTTTCCCGTGATGGCGATGCGGGCCTCTTCATCGGCTTCCATTTGCCTTTCCGTAATACATCGGGACTAGCTTCGGACTGCCGCCCGTTGCGCGGCGGCAAGCGATTCTTGGCCTTATCTGGGCTTACGATTTCTGCGCTTGCCGGCGGCATCGGGCAGGGGACCGGCGAAGGGAATGGGGGATGGCTAAAACCGTCCTGATCGTGGAGGACAACGAGCTCAATATGAAGCTCTTCCACGACCTATTGGAAGCCCATGGCTATGCCACGGTCGGCACGCGCAACGGCATCGAGGCGCTCGATCTGGCGCGCAAGCACCGGCCCGACCTGATCCTGATGGACATCCAGCTCCCCGAAGTTTCCGGTCTCGAAGTGACCAAGTGGCTCAAGGACGATGCCGAGCTCAAACGCATCCCGGTGGTCGCCGTCACCGCTTTCGCCATGAAGGGCGACGAAGAACGCATCCGCGAGGGCGGCTGCGAGGCTTATCTGTCGAAACCGATCTCGGTGGGCAAGTTCATCGAGACCATCCGTCATTTCCTCGGCAATCCGTAGGGTTTTGCGATGACCGCCCGTGTCCTGGTCGTTGACGACATACCCGCCAATGTCAAGCTGCTCGAAGCACGGCTGTCGGCGGAGTATTTCGACGTCGTCACCGCCATGAGCGGCAAGGAGGCGCTGGAAATCTGCGAGCGCGCCGAATGCGACCTCGTTCTGCTCGACGCGATGATGCCCGACATGGACGGCTTCGAAGTGTGCCGGCGGCTGAAGACCAATCCCGCCACGCACCACATTCCGGTCGTCATGGTGACCGCGCTCGACCAGCCTTCGGACCGCGTCCGCGGACTGGAAGCCGGCGCCGACGATTTTTTGACAAAGCCGATCCCCGAACTGGCGCTGATCGCGCGCGTGCGCTCGTTGGCACGGCTGAAGATGGTGACCGACGAGCTGCGCATGCGGGTTCTGACCTCGCGCGAGATCGGCATTGAATTGCCGGAGCGGGAGGCGGTCGCCGACACCGGGCGCCAGGGCCGCGTGCTCATTGTCGACGATCGTCCGGCATCCTATGAACGCGTCGCCGCGATACTTGCCAAGGAGCACGACGTCGAGATCGAGGCCGATCCGAACCAGGCCGTGTTCCACGCCACCGACGGCAATTACGATCTTCTGATCGTGTCGCTGGGTATGGAGAATTTCGACGCGTTGCGGCTGTGCAGCCAGGTCCGTTCGCTCGACCGTACCCGCAACCTGCCAATTCTCGCTATCACCGAGCCCGACAACGATACGCGCATGCTGCGCGGGCTCGAGATCGGCGTGAACGATTATCTGATCCGTCCGATCGACAAGAACGAGCTTCTGGCGCGCGCGCGCAGCCAGGTGCGCAAGCGCCGCTACACCGAGCGGCTGCGCGACAACGTGCAAATGTCGATCGAGATGGCGATCACCGATGCGCTGACCGGCCTGTTCAACCGCCGCTACATGGAAAGCCATCTGGCAACGCTGATCGAACAGGCAAGTTCGCGCGGCAAGCCGCTGGCGGCTTTGGTGATCGATATCGACTATTTCAAAGCGATCAACGACAGCCACGGCCACGATGCCGGCGACGACGTGCTGCGCGATTTCGCGCTGCGCATCAAACGCTCGATCCGCGGCATCGATCTGGCCTGCCGTTACGGCGGCGAAGAGTTCGTCATCGTCATGCCGGAGACCGACATGGCAGTGGCGGCGATGGTCGCGGAACGGCTGCGCCGGCGTATCGCGGCCGATCCGTTTGTGATCCAAGACGGCACCCGGCACATTCCGGTGACGATCTCGATCGGGCTTGCGGGCCTGCGCGGCGCCGACGACACCGCCGCGGCGCTCCTTAAGCGCGCCGATCAGGCGCTTTACCGCGCCAAACGCGATGGGCGAAACCGCGTCGTGCCCGACGCGGCCTGAACCGCTCCGCCAGTAACTACAATTTTTGTGGTTGATGGCAATTACGTCACCGCCGCGGACCTTTGCCGGTTGATTTCAGCGCCGCTTCCGCTAGCTCTTTCGCCGGCATTTCATCGAAAACCCTGCGGAATGCTCAGGTCCGCCGCAACTCCTGGGTCCCGTGGGGTTCGGCCGGCGCGGAGCGGTGCGAATGGCCTCCTCTGACACCGTTTCCGGCCGGCCACCATTGCCCGCCATCCCGACAATTTGCACTCTGCCCATAGAATCGCGATGCCCGGCACAAGGCCGGGCATGACGGGGCGAAATCGGAAAAAGCGCCGCTTTACTTGATCTTGGATTCAGTGAACTCGACGTGCTTTTTCGCCACCGGATCGTATTTCTTCATCTTCAACTTATCGGTCATGGTGCGCGAGTTCTTGCGCGTCACGTAATAAAACCCCGTGTCGGCGCTGGAAACCAGCTTGACCTTGATCGTTGAGCTCTTGGCCATGATGGGACCTCAATCTATGCTGGGCGCAACCTAGTCACCGCGCCCCGAATGTCAAGAAAATGCGGCGTTACAGGATTTCCCGCACGAAACGCTTGTGCAGCATGCGGTAGAGCGGCACCGGATGATCGAAACTCATCCCGGAAGCGATGCGGTCCTGTAATTCTTCCAGCACGACGGCTGTGATCCCGGGCATATCGAGCTGCCGTGCCTCGGTCATCTGCAGCCAGACCAGTTCCACCAGTTCCTTATCCGGTCCGACAAAACCGTCCTCGCGCCGCGCGATCGCCGCGACATCAGCGGCGAAAAAGCGGCTGTCGAAACGCAACGGCCGGCCCGGCGGGGTGATGGCGCGGGCGACGAAGTGGATCTGGCTGAGATCGGGCATGATTGCGGCCTTGGCGAACGCCTCCCACGGGCCGGCGGGGGCGGGCACGGCGCTGGCTCCCGGCGTGCCGAGCATGATGCCGGTCTCTTCGTAGGTCTCGCGCACCGCGGTGAGCGCGAAGCCCGCGGCCTTGGCAAGGCTTGGCCGTTTGAGCCGCCGCATCAGTTTCGCCGCATGGCGCTCGTGCAGCGCGGCCGATACCGCCATGAGCCGGTCCGCCGGCTCGATACGGCCGCCGGGAAAGACGAATTTGCCGGGCAAAAACCGGTGCCGCTCATGCCGCCTGCCGAGCAGCACCTTTGGCACCGCCTCGGCGCGATCGATCAGGATCAGCGTCGCGGAATCGCGCGGCCGTACATTGGGGAAGGATTGATCGCGGATGGTGCGGGTCAAGCGCTCGGCGCGGTCGGCTGCCGTGCCGCCCGCAGTCACGCTCGAAATATCGTCTTCCGCCACGTCGGATCCCGTTATCAGCGCCGGCGCTTATGCGGCTTCGGCCCATGCTCGAATTTCGATCGCGTTTGCGCCTGATGTCCACGCCTTTGCGCCGCGGCGCGACCATGGCCAGCAAGCTTGAAACGCAGCGCTCCGGCTACCGGCGCCGCCTCGACGAGTTCGACAGTGACGGGATCGCCAAGGCGATGGCTCACCAAGCGGCCGATGAAGGAGCGCCGCGCTTCGTCAAAGCGGAAATATTCATCGCCGATCAAGCGCGCCGGAATAAAGCCGTCGGCGCCGGTCTCGTCGAGCTCGACGAACAATCCGGCGCGCGTGACGCCGGAAATGTGTCCGTCGAACGTGGCGCCGACACGGTCGGCCAGAAAATGCGCGATGAGCCGGTCCGCGGTTTCGCGTTCGGCCTTCATGGCGCGGCGTTCGGTGACGGAAATATTGGCGGCGATTTCGGCAAGTGAGCGCGCGTCGGCGCCGTCCGGCAGGCCGTCGGCGCCGAGCTTGACGGCGCGAATGAGCGCGCGATGCACGACAAGGTCGGCATAGCGGCGGATCGGCGAAGTGAAATGCGCGTAGCGGCGCAGATTGAGGCCGAAATGGCCGAAATTTTCCGACGAATATTCGGCCTGCGCCTGCGTGCGCAACACGACCTCGTTGACCAGCCGCTGCACGTCGCGGCCTTTGACGCGGTCGAGGATGCGATTAAAGCCGTCCGGCCGCAGCGTGCCGCCCTTCGGCAAGGAAATGTCGAGGGTGGCCAAAAATTCGCGCAGCGCGTTGAGTTTTTCCGGCGAAGGTTCGTCGTGCACGCGATAGATCAGCGGGGTGTTGGCCCGTTCGCAGGTTTCGGCGGCGGCGACATTGGCGAGGATCATGAATTCCTCGATCAGCCGATGCGATTCCAGCCGCAGCGGCATGATCACGCGATCGACGGTGCCGTCGGATTTGAGCACGATCTTGCGTTCGGGAATGTCGAGATCGAGCGGACCGCGCTCGTCGCGGACGCGCGTGACCAGGCGGTATGCGGCGTAGAGCGGTTCGAGGATTTTGGTCACCAGCGGCTCGGTCACCTCGTCGGTGCGGCCCGAGACCGCAAGCTGCGCCTGCTCGTAATGCAGCCGCGCCGCGGAGCGGATCAGCACGCGGTGAAAGTTGTGCGAGCGTTTGCGGCCGTCGGCGCCGATCACCATGCGCACCGCAAGCGCGGCGCGGTCTTCGTTCGGCCGCAGCGAGCACAAATCGTTGGAAATGCGCTCCGGCAGCATCGGCACGACGCGATCGGGGAAATAGACCGAGTTGCCGCGCTTGACCGCCTCGCGATCGAGCGCCGCGCCGGGCCGCACATAATGCGCCACGTCCGCAATGGCGACGCTGACCAGATAGCCGCCGGGATTTTTTGTATCGGGATCCGGCACTGCATGTACGGCGTCATCGTGATCCTTGGCGTCGGGCGGATCGATGGTGACGAACGGCACGTCACGCCAATCTTCCCGGCCCACGGCCGTTGCCGCGCGCGCGGCTTCGGCTTCATCAAGCACCGCGTGGGTAAAACTATGCGGAATATCGTGGACATGAATGGCGATCAGGCTGACCGCGCGCTCGCTCTTGATCGAGCCGAGCTGCTCGACGACTGTTCCTGCGGTCAGGCCAAGCCGGCCATGCCGCGCCACCTCGACCGCGACCAGATCGCCGTCGACCGCGCCCGCCGTCGCGCCGGGCGCTATCGCAAGCTCGCGGCCGAGCTGCTTCTTGTCGACCGGAACCAGCCGCCCGCCGCCGCCGGGCAACCCGCGAAAAATGCCGAGCGCGCGATGCTTGGCGCGATCGAGGAGTTTTATGACGCGGCCGCTCGGTTCTTCGTCGTTGGTCGTTTCGATGCGGATGAGGGCGCGGTCGCCGACACCGGCGACTTCGCCCGGCTTGGCGCGCCGCGGCGTGGCGACGTGGATGACCGGCGGCGCGCCGTGCGCCGCTTCGTCCCATTCGGTCGGCCGCGCCAGGAGCTCGCCGTCACTGTCGCGGCCGGTAATGTCGGCCAGCACGACGGGCGGCAGCTTGCCGGGCTGATGCAGCCGCTTGCGGTTGCGGTCGATGAGACCCTGTTCGGCAAGCTCGCGCAGCATGCGATTGAGTGCCGCGCGGTCGGCGTTCTTGGCGCCGAAGGCGCGCGCGATCTCGCGCGTGCCGACCTTGCCGCTGCGCTCACGGATGAAGGCGACAAGCTCGTCGCGGGTGGGGAGGCGATTCATGAGCCACATATAGGCCGTGTTAGCGGCCGGTGGCGCGTTGCGGAAAAATTATTCGGCAGCTTGCGGGGTCTTGCGCGGCGGTTTCCGGTTACCCGGCGGTTTGGCAGCCCGCGCCGCGGGCCGTTTGCCGGCTTTGACGTGTCTGGCTGTTCCCGGCGAGGGACGCTTGGCCTTGCGCGGACGCGCGTGCGGGGCCGGCCCATTGCGCTCGGCCCTGGCGTCGAGCAACGCCACCGCCTCGTCCAGCGTGACGGTTTCCGGCGTCTTGTCGGCGGGCAGCGTCGCGTTGACGCCGTTGTGGCTGACATAAGGGCCGTAGCGGCCCTTTTTGGCTACGATCGGACCGCCTTTGGCCGGATGATCGCCGAGCGCACGGCCCGGATCGGCGCCGAAGCGGCCGCGGCGCGGGCCTTTGGCGATTTTCTCGGCAATCAGCGTCACCGCGCGATTGAGCCCGATGGTGAAGACCTCTTCGGGCGACTCCAGATTGGCGTAGGTCTTGCCGTGCTGCACATAGGGACCGAAGCGGCCGATGCCGGCGCGAATAGGCTCGCCATCCTCTGGCGAACGGCCGACTTCGCGCGGCAAGGAAAGTAGAGCGAGCGCCCGCGCCAGATCGATCTCGTCTGGCGCGACGTCTTTGGGCAGCCCGGCGCGCTTGGGCTTGGGGCCGTCCTTGACGGTTTCGCCAAGCTGCAGATACGGACCGAAGCGGCCCGAGCGCACGGTGACGTCGAGACCGGTTTGCGGATCCTCGCCGAGCTTCTTGGTGCCGATGTCGGCCCCATTTTCGCCGGCCGAGAGCGGCCGCGTGTAGCGGCATTCCGGATAGTTCCCGCAGCCGATGAAAGCACCGAACTTCGAGAGCTTGAGCGACAGCTTGCCGATGCCGCAGGTCGGGCATACGCGCGGATCGATGCCGTCTTCGCGCGGCGGAAACAGATGCTGCGACAACAGCGCGTCGAGCGCGTCGATCACCGCGGAAATGCGCAATTCCTTGGTCGCGTCGACGGCGCCGATAAAATCGCCCCAAAAATCGCGCAGCACGTCGCGCCATGCCACTTCGTTGTTGGAGATGAGGTCGAGCTGGTCCTCGAGACTCGCGGTGAAATCGTACTCGACATATTTGGAGAAGAAGCTTTCGAGAAAAGCCACGACGATACGGCCGCGGTCTTCGGGAATGAGCCGGCGCTTGTCGAGCCGGACATATTTGCGGTCTTTGAGCACCTGCAGGATCGACGCATAGGTCGACGGCCGGCCGATGCCGAGCTCTTCCATGCGCTTGACCAGCGAAGCTTCCGAATAACGCGGCGGCGGCTCGGTAGAATGCTGATCGGCGGCGATCGAGCGTTTGCTGAGCGGTTCGCCGGCCGACATTTGCGGCAGCCGGCGCGCGTCCTCGTCGTCCGGATCCTCGTCGCGGCCTTCCTGGTAAACGGTGAGGAAGCCGTCGAATTTTACGACGGTTCCGGTGGCGCGCAGTTCGAGGAGCCGGCTTGCGACCTTGGCCTCGATATCGACCGTGGTGCGCTCGAGCTCGGCGGACTCCATCTGGCTTGCGACGGTGCGCAGCCAGATCAGCTCGTAGAGCTTGGCCTGATCGGCATCGAGGACACTTTTGGTGTCGCGCGGCCGGCGGGTAAGTTCGGTGGGGCGGATCGCCTCGTGGGCTTCCTGCGCGTTTCTCGCCTTGGCTTCGTAGCGGCGCGGCGCCGGCGGGACATAGTCCCGGCCGTAGTCGGCTTCGATCACGCTGCGCGTGGCCTGTAACGCTTCGGGGGCGATGTCCACGCCGTCGGTGCGCATATAGGTGATGAGGCCGACCGTTTCGCCGCCGATGTCGACGCCCTCATAAAGCCGCTGCGCGACGCGCATCGTATGCGCGGGAGCAAAGCCGAGCTTGCGGCTTGCCTCCTGCTGCAACGTCGACGTCGTAAACGGCGCATAGGGGTTCCGCTTGACCGGCTTTGCTTCCACCGAGACGACGGTGAAGGCGGCGGTTTCGAGCGCCTGCTTGAACGCTTCGGCTTCCGCTCCCGAGCCGATGTCGAGGCGCTGCAGCTTTTTGCCGTCGGCCCCGACCAGGCGCGCTTCAAAGGTTTCGTCGCGCGGCGTCGCCAGCGTGGCGAGAAGAGACCAATATTCTTGGCGGACGAATTTCTCGATTTCGAGTTCGCGGTCGGCGACGAGCCGTAGCGCGACGGACTGCACCCGGCCGGCCGAGCGGGCACCCGGCAGCTTGCGCCACAACACCGGCGACAGCGTGAAGCCGAACAGGTAGTCGAGCGCGCGACGGGCCAAATAGGCATCGACCAAGGCCTGGTCGATGATGCGCGGGTGCGCCATCGCTTCCGTCACCGCCTGCTTGGTAATGGCGTTGAACACGACGCGCTCGACCGGTTGGCCGTGGAGCGCCTTTCGTTCCTTGAGCACCTGGAGCACGTGCCAGGAAATCGCCTCGCCCTCGCGATCGGGGTCGGTCGCCAGGATCAGCTTGTCGGCGCCCTTGACCGCTCGCGCGATGTCATTGAGTTGCTTCTGCGCCTTGGGATCGACCTCCCACAGCATGCGGAAATTGGCATCGGGATCGACCGATCCGCTCTTGGGCGGCAGGTCGCGCACATGGCCGAACGAGGCCATGACTTCGTAGCCCTTGCCCAGATATTTATTGATTGTCTTCGCTTTGGCGGGCGATTCCACCAGTACCAGATTCATGTATAACCCGATGATTTTAGGGCCTTTTTGCCTATTTAACGTGAACCGAGCGGCATCCAGGCCGACGCGAACATGGGTAATGCATCCCCACCTGTCAAATCGTTACCAGTGGAAAGCGGGGTGGCAATAAAGGGCGAATGGGGGCTAATCACGGCAAAATGACCCCGTTCGCCTCTGCGCCTTATGGTTGTATAGTTTAATAATTAACGTTAAAGGATATGTGGGAAAAGCAACGATATACGTGTTCTGCAAGCAGGCGCACGATTGGGAGCGCGATTCGCTTCGAGGTTCCCACGCATGGCGCCGGGAACATAAAATGCAAGACCAAGAAGACAATCACGACGGTGAACGTGAGGAAACCCCGGATAGCGCGGCGAAGTACATTGCCTCGCTCACCGATGAGCTTGCCAAGCTCGCCAAACGCAACGGTCTCGAAACGCTGAGTTACCTTCTGCAGATGGCGCGGCTCGCCGCCGACCAGGATCAGGACGGCGGCGAAGATCCGGATTCCGAGAGTTAGAGCAGCGAGACCAGGCCGCCGCCGTGACGTTCCAGCCGTCCGGCGATTTCGAGTTCCAGGAGCACCATGCGCACGACGCGTGGCGAGCTCTGCGACAGCCTGATCAAATCGTCGAGCGAAACCGGGGCAGGGCTCAGCAGCGCAACAATTCGCGTCCGTTCGTCCGGCGCCGGCTCTGCGGCCTGCGCGGGTTCGGCGTCATCGGTTTGCGGTTCACGCGCCGGAAATTCAAATCCCATGATCGGCTGCAGCACGGAAACGATATCGGCGGCTTCGGTCACCGGCGTCGCGCCCTGTTTGATCAGGCCGTTCGTGCCCTCGGCGCGCGGATCGAGCGGCGAGCCGGGGACGGCAAACACTTCGCGGCCCTGTTCGAGTGCGAGCCGCGCCGTAATCAGCGAGCCCGAGCGCTTGGCGGCCTCGACGATCACGACGCCGAGCGCGAGTCCGGAAATAAGCCGATTGCGGCGGGGAAAATCGCGCGCGCGAGGCTCCCAGCCAAGCGGCATTTCAGTGATCGCGACGCCTGCGGGCAAAATGGCGTCGAGCAGATCGGTATGTTCGGCCGGATAGATGCGATCATGGCCGCCGGCAAGGACAGCGACGTGCCGGTGGCGAGGCTTGCTCGGTGCGCCGCCGCATCGATGCCGCGCGCCAGGCCGGAGACGACGGCAAATCCCGTCTCGCAGAGTTCGTGCGCTAGCCGTTGTGTAATCTTCACGCCAGCGGCCGAGGCGTTGCGCGAGCCGACGATCGCGACCTGCGGCATGGCCAGCACGGCGATGTGGCCGCGTATGGCGATGAGCGGCGGCGGATCGTCGATCATCTGCAGCCGGTGCGGATAGTTGGCCTCGCCGATCGCGACCAGAATAGCGCCGCGTTTGCGCGAGGCTTCGATTTCGCGCTCGGCGTCCTGGCGCGAACAGATTTGCGGCGCTGCACTGCCGCCGCCGCGGCGCGCCAGCGTCGGCAACGCTTCAAGCGCCGCGCGCGCGCCGCCGAAATGATTGATCAGAGTGCGAAACGTGCGCGGGCCCGGCCTTCGGGCCCCACAATTTGTTGCAAATGCGCCCGAAGGCCGCGCGGGCCGATATTCTGGCTGCGGATGAGCCGCAACCATTCGATCCGCTGCTCATCCGTCAGGCGGATGGCCTGCGTGCCCTCATCCACGTCGCCCCCAAAACGCAAAGCCTGTTAGGCGTTTGAGCCGGAACACTATCCTACAACTACCGGGAACCGGCCGGAACCCAAGGTATTTGTTGCAAACCGGCAGGCAAACCCGCAAATTGCCGGTTGCTGCCGCAGGGCCGTCGGGGCCGTGAGTCCGTTCCTATTCCGGTTCTTGGGAGTGTGTATTGCACGGGAACTTGGCCAAGCGTGCGTTTCGGGTCGTTCTGATCAAGCCGTCGCACTACGACCGGGATGGTTATGTAATCCAGTGGTTACGCTCGACGCTGCCGTCGAACAGCCTGGCGAGCGTCTATGGCCTCATCAAGGAGTGCGCGGATGATCGCGTGCTCGGTCCCGACGTCGATATCGAAGTCGAGGCTTGCGACGAGTGCAACACCGTCGTCGACGCGCCCGCCGTGGCCAAGCGCATCCGCGCCGCCGGTGCCGGCATGGTCGGCCTGATCGGCGTGCAGTCGAACCAATATCCGCGCGCGCTCGATCTCGCCCGGCAGTTCCGCGCCCGCGGGATCACTGTCGTCATGGGCGGCTTTCACATCAGCGGCTGCATTTCCATGCTGCCGACGCTGCCGGCCGATTTGCAGGAAGCGCTTGATCTCGGCATTCATCTCTATGCCGGCGAGGCCGAGGGCCGCATGGCCGAAGTTTTGCGCGATGTCGTGGCGGGCAAGGCAAAGCCGATCTACAAATATCTCAACGACCTGCCGGAAATGGCGGCCGCGGTTTATCCGATCCTGCCGCGCTCGGTGGTGACGCGGGTTGCCGGCCATTATTCCAGCTTCGATGCCGGCCGCGGTTGCCCGTTCCAGTGCAGCTTCTGCACCATCATCAATGTGCAGGGCCGAAAATCGCGCTATCGCACGCCCGACGACGTCGAAACCATCGTGCGCGCCAATGCCGCGCAGGGCATCACGCGGTTCTTCATCACCGACGACAATTTCGCCCGCAACCGCAATTGGGAGCCGATCCTCGACCGCCTGATCGAGCTGCGCGAGCGCGAGAAGTTCAATATCCGGCTCCTGATCCAGGTCGACACGCTGTGCCACCGCATCCCGAACTTCATCGAGAAGGCGGCGCGCGCCGGCTGCACCGCGATCTTCCTCGGCCTCGAAAACATCAATCCCGAATCGCTCATGGGCGCGAAGAAGCGCCAAAACAAGATCTGGGAATACCGCGAAATGCTGCTGGCCTGGCGCGCCCAGCACGTCATGACCTATGCCGGCTACATTCTGGGTTTCCCGACCGATACGCCGGAATCGATCGCGCGCGACATCGAGATCATCAAGAAGGAACTGCCGGTCGATATTCTCGAGTTCTTCTATCTGACGCCGCTGCCGGGCTCCGAGGACCACAAGAACCTCTATATGCGCGGGGTGCCGATGGACCCCGACATGAACAAATACGACCTCGAACATGCCTGTACCGCGCATCCGCTGATGTCGAAAGAGACGTGGGAAAAAGTCTATGCCGACGCCTGGCGGCGCTACTACACCGATGAGCACGTCGAGACGATCATGCGGCGCGCCGTGGCCTCCGGCATCAACCGCACCAAGGTTCTCGATTCACTGACGATGTTTTCGTCCGCCTCCCGCATCGAGGGCGTTCATCCGCTGCAATTCGGTTTCTTCCGCCGCAAAATCCGCACCCAGCGCCGCTACGGGATGCCGGTCGTCAATCCGCTGGTGTTTTATCCATGGCGTTTATTCGATGCCGTGAAAGTCTGTTCGCAATGGGCGAAGGTGATCTGGCGTTACCGCCGGCTGATGGCGAAAGTCGCGAAAGATCCCGCCGCGCGCACGCATTTCGACAATGCGTTAAGCCCGCACACCGGCGCCGGCGAGACCGATCATTTCGTCGAGGTTTTTGCCGACAAGATCCCGCACACCCACGGCGCGCCCGTTATGCCGGCGCGGCTGCCGGCTGCTGCGGTGGCGGCGGAATAACGCGCTAGGCTTCTGATTTGCCGCCGATCTTGCCTTCGGTGCCGCCCATAAGCCGCGCGATATTGGCGCGGTGCATGATCCATAACAGCACCGTGAGCAGCAAAAATAATTCGGCCTCGCCGCGTGTGCCGCTCCACCACAGGACTGCGGGTGTCGCCGCGCTCGCAATCAATGCGGCGAGTGAGGAATAACGCGTGGTTGCCGCGATCGCGATCCAGATTACGCAAAATCCCGCAAGCGCAATCCATGCACCAAAGCCGAGCAACAGGCCGATATAGGTCGCAACCCCTTTGCCGCCCCTAAAACGCAGCCAGACCGGAAACAGATGGCCGAGAAAGGCGCCGAGTGCGGCATAGAGCGCCGCGTGATGGCCGAGCACGGCGATAGTAAGCGCAACCGCGACGGTGCCTTTCAAAATATCGCCGGCAAGGGTCGCTGCGGCGAGCGCCTTATTGCCGGTGCGCAGCACATTGGTGGCACCGATATTGCCGGAGCCGATGCTGCGAATGTCCGGCGTACCGGCGAGCCGTGTCAGCAGCACACCAAACGCAATGGAGCCGCACAAATAGCCGAACACGAAGGCTGCGGCGTATTGCGGAATATGCGGCCAGTCGATCGCATTCATGGTGCTTAAGCCGGTAGCCGGATTGCCAACAAAGCCGCGCGCGATTTAGCCCGCGCGGACTTTTTTGCCGCTGTCGCGTGGCTGAAAACCAGCGGCGGCCGCTTCGGTTTCGCCGCGATAGATGACGAGATGCTTGAGCTTGTCGGCGGGCGCGCGGACGACTGCCGCCAATCCCGGCACGAATGTCTTGCGCGCTGCATCGGCGACGACGCAGTGGCTCGCGGTGTCGTCGTCGACGTCTTTTTCACAATAGACACAGCGCAGCGTGCAATGCGCCGGTGATTCGTCCTCGATCGCATAGAACTTGTTGGCGGCGTATTGCCGCTCGGACGGGTCGCCGGTGATGCAATTGGGATTGTCGCATTGTAGCCCGGTGCCGATCGGCTGGGCATAGACCGGATAGGGGGCTTTGGCGAAACCGCCGTCGAACGGAGCCAGCGACTTGTTCTTCTGCAGCTGCAGCAACAGCGAGATCAGCGCCATGCGGATCGGCACGCCATAGGCGGCCTGCTGGAAATAAACGGCGCGCCGATCGGAATCGAACGACGCGTCGAGCTCGTTGACCCGCGGCAGCGGATGCATGACGCTGGCCTCGGAAAATTTTGCCTCGCCCAAGAATTTCGCGTCGATCTTCGGATAGGCGCGCTCCTTCTCGGTCCAGCGCTCCTTTTGGAAACGGGTGACATAGACGGCATCGATTTTCTTTTCCACCAAGAGCCCGTAATCGATTTCCGGGTCGGGGATCAGCGATAATTGGTGCGGCTGGTCCGCGGTGACGTACAAGGCATCGATTGAACCGCCGTGCGGTTGCCCGGGATCCTTGGACACCATGTGGCAGTGAAATTCCTCGCGCAGCCGGCGATCGACGTAAGCGGGCAGTTCCATGCCGGGCGCGGGCAGGGGATCGATCGTCGCGCCGAACCGCGCCAGCGCGTAAACGAAGGAATGGATGGTGCGGCTGCCCTTGAGGTCGCCGGAAATCGCCACCTTCATATTCTTGAGGCTTTTCTTCTTCTGCTTCAGCGTGAACAGATCGCACAGCGTTTGCGTCGGGTGCTCGTGGCTGCCGTCGCCGCCATTGATCACAGGGATTTGCGAATATTCGGCCGCCAGCCGCGCGGCGCCGTCGCGGGGATGGCGGATGACGATGACGTCGGCGTAATTGGAAATCACCCGGATCGTGTCGGCCAGGCTCTCGCCCTTGGCGGCGGAGCTGACCGCCGGATCGGCGCTGGTGATGTTGGCGCCGCCAAGGCGCAGCATGGCGCTCTCGAACGACAGGCGGGTGCGGGTTGAAGGCTCGTAGAACAAGCTCGCCAAGATGAATTTGGACGCCAGATTAGTGCTGCGTCCGATCCGGTAGGGGATATTGGCGTCGGCGAGGTCCTGCAAAAATCCCTGCGCGACCTCGAAGATCGTCTCGATCTCCTTATTGGTGAGGTCGTTGATCGAAACGATGTGTCGCGTCGGCGGTTGGGTTTTTGCCATCAAAGCGGTGCTATAGGCCCAATCCGAGCACTCCGGCAAGCCCGCTCGGCCGGGCAGGCGCCGTGGTAGGATTGTTATCCCCAAGGGGGAATAGCCATGGCTATCTCGCGCTTCGACACGCATGAGGTGCTCAACCAGTCACCGCCCTACGAGAACATCGATCTGTTCTCAAGCGACGTGCCGTTGACGGAGGCCGTCAAGGCAAACGGCGCGGCGCAAGACGCAACTTCGCTGGCCGAGTTTGGCAGAAAGTGGGGAACCGCCGCGATGCTGGCGCTGGGCCGGCAGGCCAATGAGAACCCGCCGAAGCTGCACGCTTTCGACGCCAAAGGCTTTCGCTGCGACACCGTCGAGTTCCATCCGGCCTATCACGACCTGATGCGGGCGAGTATCGCTGCCGGGTTGCACGCCTCGACCTGGACCGCAGCCGGCAAACGCGCAGCGGCGCCGGCCGAGGTCGCGCGCGCGGCGCGCTTCTATATGGCGGCGCAGGTCGAGACGGGGCATCTGTGCCCGATCACCATGACACACGCGGCGCTGGCGCCGCTCGCCGCGGAGCCGACGCTGCTTGCGAAAATCGCACCGAAAGTGGTGACGCGGGACTATGACGGCGCGTTTCGGCCGTGGTGGGAAAAACTCGGTATGACGCTCGGCATGGGCATGACCGAGGCGCAGGGCGGCACCGATGTGCGCGCCAATACCACGACGGCGACGCCTGTGGCCGACGGCTATTCGATCATCGGCGCCAAATGGTTTTTCTCGGCGCCGATGGGCGACGCTTTCCTGGTGCTGGCGCAGGCGCCGGGCGGGCTTACTTGTTTTCTGCTGCCGCGGTTTCGGCCCGACGGTTCAGTCAATGCGCTGCGCTTGCAGCGGCTCAAAGACAAGCTCGGCAACCGCTCCAATGCATCGAGCGAAGTTGAATTCACCGAAGCGTTCGCCTGGCGGGTGGGCGAGGAGGGCGGCGGCATCCGCACCATCCTGCAGATGGTGCAATTGACACGGCTCGATTGCGCCGTCGCTTCGGCCGGCCTGATGCGCATGGCGCTGGTGCAGGCCGTGCATCATTGCCGCCATCGCAAGGTATTCGGCAAACGCCTTTACGATCAGCCGCTGATGCGCGCGGTTCTGGCCGACATGGCGATCGAAGTCGAAGGCGCGGTGGCGCTGGCGATGCGGTTGGCGCGCGCTTTCGATCATGCCGCCGGCGATCCGGCGGAGGCCGTTTATGCGCGGCTGTTCACGCCGGCGGCAAAATTTTGGATCTGCAAGACCGCGCCCGGCTTTGTCTTCGAGGCCATGGAGTGTCTCGGCGGCAACGGCTACGTCGAGGAGAGCATGCTGCCGCGGCTTTATCGCGAGGGTCCGGTCAACGCGATCTGGGAAGGTTCTGGCAATGTCATGTGTTTTGACGTGCTGCGTGCGCTCAAGCGGCCGGAGGATGTCGCACTGCTTGCCGGATTGTCATCCGATATCGAAGCGGCAAGCGTCCAGCCCGCAAACGAGGCTCACGCACGCGCGCTGGTCGAAAAGCTCGCGCTGATCGCGAGCGCTGCGGCGCTCAAGGCCAGCGCGCCGTCCGCGGTGGCCGAGGCTTTTGTGAAAACGCGGCGCGACAAACCGCACAGTGCGTTTTACGGTTCAGCCGGGCTTGACGACGCAACGGCTGAACTGTTGCTGCAACGCGTGTTGCCGGAAACCTGAGCCGGTCTCAGACCGGCGGTTTGTGCATGAGCCGGTCGAGCGCGCCTTGCAGGATATAAGTCGCGGCGTGCTGATCGATCACCGCCTTGCGCTTGGCGCGGCTTGCATCGGCCGCGATCAGCGCGCGTTCGACCGCCGCGGTCGACAGCCGCTCGTCCCACAGCCCGATCGGCAGTTCGGTGAGCTTGGCGAGGTTGCGCGCAAACGCCCGCGTCGCTTGCGCGCGCGGCCCTTCCGATCCGTCCATATTGATGGGCAGCCCGAGCACAAAACCTGCGGCGCGGCGCTCGGCGGCAAGCTCAAGAATGCGCCGGGCGTCGTCAGAGAAGCGTTTGCGCGAAATAGTCTCCACTGGCGCAGCGACGCGCCGGTCCGGATCGCTAGCGGCAACCCCGATGGTCTTGGTTCCGAGATCGAGACCGATCAGCGCGCCGCGCTCCGGCAAAACCGCGGCGGCTTCGTTGAGCATGGCGACCGGCATGGCGCCCCGTTACCACGCGCGGTGAGCAAAGGCGACTTTTCCGCGCCCGCGTCCGCGATTATGGTGGCGGCACTCCCGCTGTCGCCGCCCAGAGGAGACAACCCATGACGTTCACGGTCACCAGCAACAGTTTTAAGGACGGCGACTACCTGACGAGCAATTTCATTCTCTCGGCCGATTTCGGCTTCGGCTGCGCCGGCGCCAACATATCACCGCATCTGAAATGGTCCGGCGCGCCGGATGGCACTAAAAGCTTCGCCATCACCTGCTACGATCCCGACGCACCGACCGGCTCGGGTTTCTGGCACTGGTTGATCGTGAACATCCCCGCGAATGTGACTGAGCTTGCCGAGGGCGCGGGCAGCGCCGGCGGCAAGCTGCCGGCGGGCGCGCTCGCGACCCGCACCGATCTCGGCGTGCCCGGTTATGGCGGCCCGTGCCCGCCGCCCGGCGACCATCCGCACCGCTATCTGTTCACCGTGTTTGCCGTGAAAGCCGACAGACTCGACGTCAAGGCCGACACCTCGGCGGCGGTCGTCGGTTTCAATCTGCATTTCAATACATTGGCGAAAGCGTCGCTCATGGGATTGTTCAAAAGGTGAGGGCGCACCAGGAGCATTGGCATGCGGCTTACCTCGGCGATCCTCGCAATCGCGCTGACATTCGCCATGCCGCAGCTCGCTGACGCCGCCACGATCAAGGTCGTCAGCGGCGGCGCCTTCAAGCAGGTGCTGGGCGCGCTCGCGGCTCAATACAACAAGGAAACCGGCAACACGCTCGACATCACCTATCAGACCGTTGGCCAGCACCTCGCATTGATCCGCGACGGCAAGGATACATTCGATGTCGCGATCTTGACGCCCCAAGCCATCGACGCTCTCGCCAAGGAGGGCAAGATCGTGCCGGGCAGCCGCGCCGATCTGGCAAAGACCGGCGTCGGCGTCGTGGTGAAAACCGGCGCGCCGCTACCGGATATTTCGACGGTGGAGGCGTTCAAGCAAACGCTGCTGGCGGCGAAATCGGTCGCCTTCATCGACCCCAAGGCGGGCGGCTCGAGCGGGATTTATGTCGAGCGGCTATTGGCGCAGCTCGGCATCGCCGATGCGATCAACGCGAAGGCGGTCTTGGTCCACGGCGGCGCCGTTGCCGATCATATTGCCGATGGCGAGGCCGAGATCGGCATTCATCAGATCAGCGAGATCTTGCCGGTGGCAGGCACGGTGCTGGTCGGGCCGCTGCCGCCGGGCATCCAGAACTACACGGTTTACGCGGCGGGCGTCGGCACGGCGGCCAAAGACGGTGCGGCAGCACGTGCCGTCGTCAAGTTTCTGTCGGGACCACACGCTCTGCCGCTGATCAAAGCCAAGGGCATGGAGCCGGCTGCGCCCTGAACGCGGCCCCTAAAACGACGGCGCCCGGCCGAAGCCGGGCGCCAATCTGCCAAATACGATGACCAAAGGGATTAGCGGCGCGCTTGTTCCCAAGCGATGCGCGGGATGTCCGAGCGGGTAATCCCGATGTCGGCCAGTTCGCGGTCGCTGAGGTGCGAAAGCTCGTCGACAGCAACCCCGTATTGCTTCCAGGCTTGGAAGAAACGGCCAATTGAGGACAGCATGGTTTTTTCCTTTCTTTTCCGGCGAATGGCCGGGAATCAGGAAAGGAATATAGGGATGAATGGTGCGTCGCAAAACAATCGTGCTGCAGTGCAGCTAGGTGAAAAATGCATGCAGAAAGCAATAATTTGGTAAGTTTTTCAGCGCGGATAGAAAAAAGATAGCGAAATGTCAGGAATCTCAGCAATTGCCATGTTTTTGACGCAGAAGTTACAGGCGAGTGGCCTCGGCTGAGCCTGGCCCCCCTATAACACCCTGCGGCGACGGTTGAGGCGGCATCGCGTGTTCCGCCAGCCCGTCTGGGGCTTTGTTCGCCCCGTTTTCGCCCGGACGCGAACCTGCCGGTGCCGCAGTTGCGGATTGCAATCCCACCTCGTTGTCGCGCTGCGTCGGGGAGTAGCGATGGGGACCACACTGGATCACCGCAGGCGCGCGGAAGAATGCGTAACCATGGCGCGGTTAGCCGAGGACCAAACCGACCGGGCGCTGTGGCTTATTCTGGCGCAGTCATGGGTGCGGCTTGCCGACGACGTCGCACAGATCGAAACCAGTCTCGCGTTGGCGCCGGAAGACGAGCACGCTTCTTAAGGAACTCAGGAGCGCCGAAGCGGGCGCGAAGGCTCACTGGCCGTGACTGGCCAGCACCTCCGCGCAGGCATGGCTGATCTTGGGGCGGTTGGCTTGCAGGCAGCCAAGAATTCCGAGCACGTCGTTTGGATTGACCTGAAGTTGGGTCTGGCAGAACCGGGTCACATCCGGATGGCAGGCGTCTCGTTCCTGTGGGTTTCCTTCGCCCAATCCCAACGGCGCGATCCCCAATGGCGAGGCTACCGGCGGCGGTTGGGCGGGCATTTGCTGGGCGTGTGCGAGTGCGGCTGTCGCGAGCGTAAAAGCGGCCGTGAAGACAGCTGTCCGGAACATAGTCCTCCTTCCCGGGCATCCGGCCCGCATTATTACTTGCAATTGTTATCCCACACTTTTTCGCCCCACCCCACCACATTAAATCTTCGCCGACGGATTGACGGCACAATAGCTCCGGTTTCCGTCGACGCCCCTTGCGCGCCGACGGCCGGCGGCGATAGATCACGCCGCGCGGGCGGTTAGCTCAGTTGGTAGAGCGTCTGCTTTACACGCAGAATGTCGGCGGTTCGAGTCCGTCACCGCCCACC
>CAWBQV010000002.1:2082500-2348467 GCA_963790975.1 uncultured Alphaproteobacteria bacterium | reverse complement strand
GACAGCACCACCAGAACGCCGAGAAAGCCGATGATGACGGCGGACCAGCGGTAGATGCGCACGCGCTCCTTGAGGATCAACGCGGCGAGTGCCACGGAAAACAGCGGCGAGGTGAACGAGATGGCGTTGGATTCCACGAGCGGCAGCCGCGCCAGCGCGCCAAAATTAAGGAACATGCCGGCGATGCTGATCACGCCGCGTCCGGCCTGGCCGAGCGGCCGCTCGGTGCGCACCACCGCGGCAAGCTCGCCGCGCCACGCATAGACGGCCATGACCGGCACCATGGCAAAGGCCGAACGGTAGAACACCACCTCGCCGACCGGATAGCGCGCGCCGAGATAGCGGATCAGCGCCGACATCACGGCGAACAGCACCGTCGAGACGAGTTTGAGGAGGATGCCTTTGCCGGGATTCATGAAAACTCATCCTCCCCCGAAAAAGGGGGAGGCGCGATCCGAGCGCGGCGAGAATTTTCCGGTCGCAATCATTGCGTCTTCTTCGGCGGCGGCGCCGGCCCTTGGGTCGGCGGCAGCGAGGCGATGTAGACCGCGACCGCAGCGCGATCGTCGGCGGTGAGCAGGGACGTATTGCGAATCACATCGGCCATTGTATCGCCGGCAAAATCGCCGGACGGCATCATGCCGTCGCCGAGGAAACTCGCGATATCCTTGATCGACCACACCTCATCGCCGCGTTGCAGCCCCACTGGCGTGATGTTGGGCACCCAGCCGCTACCGTCCACCGCCGGTCCGCCGGCGAAGCGTTCGCTCTCGATGATGCCGCCGAGCGCATTGCGTGGTGAATGGCATTCGGCGCAGTGGCCGGGTCCGTTCACCAGGTAAGCGCCGCGGTTCCACTGCGCGGATTGCGCCGGGTCGGGCGTAAACGGCCCGCCGCGCAGGAACAACAGCTTCCAGCCGCCGAGCAGGCGGTGTTCGTTGAACGGAAACGACAAATCGTGCTGGCGCACCTTGCCCGGCACCGGCGGCAAGGTTTTCAAATAGGCGAACAGATCGCGCACGTCGTTAAGCTGCATGTGCTGATAGGACGTGTAGGGAAACGCCGGGTAGAGGTTGCCACCGTACTCCGAGGTTCCCTTCCACAGCGCGGTAACGAAATTCGCCTCGCTCCACTTGCCGATGCCATCCTTGGCATCGGGCGAAATATTCGGCACGTAGAACGTGCCGAACGGCGAGTTCAGCGCCAAGCCACCACCGAGCCGGGTGCGATCGACTTTGTCGGGATCGACATTGGGGACGGCGTGGCACGACGCGCAGCCGCCGATATTGAACATGGTGCGGCCGTTATCGACGTTGGGCGTGTACGACGGCAAGGCCGAGGCCGGAACGACCGCGGGCAGCGTCACAATCCAGAACGCGCCAAGGCCGATCACAAGAACGACCGCCAAGCCTGCAAACACCTTGGCGGCGCGGGTCATGCTATTTGCAGTTCATCGTCCGGCGCCGCCTCGTAGGGATCCAGCAAGCTCGCCAGCACGGTCGGATCCTCCGCGGTCAGCACCGTCACCGGCTCGTCGCGACCGCGGATCGCGACCTCCGTCCGCCGTAGAGCGTCGCATGCAACTGCCTGTAACGCCATGCGGGATCAGCTTTTTCAATCCGGGCTGACGAACGAAAATCCAATATGCAGGATGGCGCGGCGCGCCGGCGCCGCAAATCGCACACTTACAGTATGACCGCGAGCGGCGGCGTGCCGCAATGGGCTAGTGCGGTTCGGTGAAGATTGCTCGCAGGGTGCGATCAGCTCTTGCCGACGCGGAAAGTCTGATGGCAGGAGCCGCAATCCTTACCGATGGTCTGGAAATTGGCCTTCAGGCCATCGAGATCCTTGGTCGAGTTCCTGCGCCGTTTTGATGTCGGCTGCGAACTTGGCGATGGCCGCCTTGAAATCGTCCGGCTTGCTCCAGATCGCGGGTCCTGCGGTCGTATCGTCGCCGGTTTTCGAGCAATCGGGGAACAGCGTCGGCAGCGCGGCTGCGTCCTCGGCGAAGGTGGCGAAGATCTGCTGCACCTTGGCGAGATCGAACGGCGCGTCGCCCTTGATCATGGCGGAACCGTCCTTCGCCACGGCGGCGCTGTGCTTCATCATCGTCTGACGCTTGACGATGACGTCCTGGCAGCTGCTCTGCGCGGCGGCGACGCCGAGCATGAGAATGGCGAATACAACGAGAAGCTTACGAATCATTGCGTGGACTCCTCCCGGCTGTCGACGTCGCCCCCGACGTACCGGACCTCGCGGCGCCATCCGGCTTGCCGCGACCAACACCGAAACATTGGCATTATTCCGCTACGGCCGACAATAGCGGTTACTCGGCCGGCTGCGGCGACTTCAGCTGCCCCTTGCGCCGCCGGAAATCGATCTGCGCGATCCAGCGGGCGATGACGTAGAACACCGGCGTAAAAATCAGACCGAACGCCGTCACACCGATCATGCCGAAGAACACCGCCGTGCCAAGCGCCTGGCGCAATTCGGCGCCGGCGCCGATTGCCCAAACCAGCGGCGTCACGCCGAGGATGAAGGCGAACGACGTCATCAGGATTGGGCGGAGCCGCAACCGCGTCGCTTCAACGGCGGCGTCCCAGCGGCGGCGGCCCTCATCCTCCAGCCGGCGCGCGAATTCGACGATCAGGATCGCGTTCTTCGCGGCAAGTCCGATCAGCACCACGAACCCGACCTGGGTGAGGATGTTGTTGTCCATGCCGCGCAGGATGACGCCGGTGATGGCGGCGACGAGGCACATCGGCACGATCATGATTACCGCGAGCGGCAGCGTCAGGCTCTCGTATTGCGCCGCCAGCACCAGGAACACGAACACCACCGCCAGCACGAAAGCGAATAAGCCGGTATCGCCCGCCCTGATCTGCTGGAAGGCGAGCGTCGTCCACTCGGTGGCAAAACCCTCCGGCAGCGTCTCGGCGGCGAGCTTGTCCATGATGGCGATGGCCTGGCCCTGCGAATAGCCGGGCGCGGCACCGCCGTCGATCTCGGCGGCCGGATAGAGATTGTAGCGCGGCACTCGGTAGGGGCCGGAAATGTCGTCCACGGTGGTGAAGGAGCCGAGCGGAACCGTATCGCCGTTGGCATTACGCACCCTGATCTTGAGCACATCGGCGGTATCCATGCGATCCTGGTCGCGCGCCTGCGCGGTGACGCGGAAGGTGCGGCCGAACAGGTTGAAATCGTTGACATAGGACGAGCCGATATAGATTTGCAGCGCGTTGAACACGTCCTGCACATTGATGCCAAGGAGCTGCGCCTTGGTGCGGTCGATGTTGAGATAGATTTGCGGGGTCGAGGTTTCGAACAGCGAGAACGCGTTGGCAATACCTGGTGTCTGCGCGGCGCGCACCACCAGCGCCTCAGTCGCCTGCCGCAGGGCATCGGAGCCCTGCCCGCCACGGTCCTCGACCATCATGCGGAAACCGCCGGCGGTGCCGATGCCGCGCACCGGCGGCGGCAGCACGGCGACGATGAAAGCGTCCTGAATGACGGAGAGCCGCTTGAACAGCTCGGCCTGGATCGCGGCCGCGGCTTCTCGTTTATCGTGCCCGCGCTTCTGGTAGTCGTCGAGCACCAGGAATAGCGCGCCGGAATTGGGCGCGTTGGTGAAGGTCGCGCCGGAGAAGCCGACGATGTTCACCGCATGCGCGACGCCGGGCACGCCGAGCGCGATATCGAGCGTGCGCTGCTGCACCTTATCGGTGCGGGCCAGCGACGCGCCTGGCGGCAGTTGCACGACGATGATGATATAGCCGACGTCGACCTGTGGAATAAAGCCGACCGGAGTGGCGCGAAAAGCGTTCAAGCCCAAGCCGATGACGACGAGGTAGATTGCCGACATCATGACGGCGCGCCGCACCGTGCGCGTGGCCAGCCACGAAATGCCGAAAGCGACCTTCTCGAAACCGCGATTGAAGTAGCCGAAGAACTGATGGATCGGCCGCTCCCACCAGGTGTCGCGATGGCCGACCTGGTGCGGCTTGAGCAGAAGTGCGCACATCGCCGGCGACAGCGTCAGCGATACGATGAGCGAAATGACGGTGGCGCCGACGATGGTCAGCGCGAATTGCCGATAGAACTGCCCCGATATACCGGTGATGAACATCGACGGCACGAACACGGCGCACAAAACGAGCGCAATCGCCACCAGCGCCGAGCCGACTTCGTCCATGCTCTTGCGCGCGGCATCGCGCGACGACAGGCCGGAGGCGATATTGCGCTCGACGTTCTCGACCACGACGATGGCGTCATCGACCACGATGCCGATCGCCAGCACGAGCCCGAACAGCGACAGATTGTTGAGCGTATAGCCGAACGCCGCCATGAACAAAAACGTGCCGATGAGCGAGACCGGAATGGCGACCAGCGGAATGACGGCGGCGCGCCAGGTCTGCAGAAACACGATCACCACCAGCACGACCAGTACGATGGCCTCGAAGATCGTGTCGATCACCGCATCGACCGACTGCTGGATGAACTGCGTCGGGTTGTAGACGATCGCGTATTTGACGCCGGACGGGAACCGCTTCGCCAATTGCTCCATCAAGACGTTGATGCCTTTGGCGGTGGCGAGCGCATTCGAGCCCGGCCGCTGGAAGATGGCGAGCGCAACCGCGGGATCG
Organism: uncultured Alphaproteobacteria bacterium; assembly: GCA_963790975.1. Classification (GTDB taxonomy): domain Bacteria; phylum Pseudomonadota; class Alphaproteobacteria; order Rhizobiales; family Xanthobacteraceae; genus BOG-931. Next base: position 2,343,824 of record CAWBQV010000002.1, on the reverse strand, counting down.
TGATCGAGATAGGAATTCGACGAATAATCGAGCGCGGCGAGCTGGACCGTGGCGACGTCGCGAAGCCGGACCACGGCGCCCGGTGTCTGCTTCACCACGATCGAGCCGAACTCGTCGGGAGTGTCGAGCCGGCCGAGCGTTTGCACCGCGATCTGAAACGCGCCGGGATGCTCAACCGGCGGCTGACCGAGCACGCCGGAAGCCACCTGGATGTTCTGTCCCTGCAAGGCATTGGTGACGTCGCTCGCAGTCAGCCCGAGCGATTGCAGGCGGTCCGGATCGAGCCAGATGCGCATCGAATAATCGCGGCTGCCGAACACGGTAATCGAGCCGACGCCGTCGACGCGGGTGAGCGGGTCGGTCACTTCGAGCGTGGCATAATTGGAAATGAACAGCGCGTCGCGCGACTTGTCGGGCGAATAAAGGTGCACGACCATCATCAGATCGGGTGAGGCTTTGTTGACGGTCACGCCGATATTGCGCACGTCGGCCGGCAACCGCGGCTGCGCGATGGCGGCGCGGTTCTGCACCTGCACCTGGGCGATGTCGAGATTGGTGCCGAGATCGAAGGTGACCTGGATCGAGAAGCGTCCGTCCGCCGTCGAGTTCGAATACATGTAGAGCATGTTCTCGACGCCGTTGATCTGCTGCTCGATCGGCGTCACCACGGTCGAGGCAACGACCTCGGCGCTGGCGCCGGGATATTGGCCGGAGACGACGATGACTGGCGGGGCAATCTCGGGATATTGCGCGATCGGCAGGCGCGAGAACGACACGCCGCCGAGGATCACGAAAACGATCGAGACCACGGCGGCAAAAATCGGCCGGTCGATGAAGAAGTGCGAGATGCGCATGTGACCGCGGCTTCAACCGGCTTTGGCGTCGTCACCGCCCGCCTTAGGGCCACCCGGCGGCGTGGCGGGAGCGCCCTGCTTCTGCGCGTTCACCTTGATCCCGGGCCGGGCATGCATCAGGCCGTTGACGATGACGCGATCGCTCGCAACCAAACCGTCTTTGATAACGCGCAGGCCATCGTCGAGCTGGCCCGGCGTCACGTATTTCTGCCGCACCACGCCGCCGTCGTCGACGACCAGCACATATTTGCGCGCCTGCTCGGAAGCGATCGCGGCGTCGGGAATGAGCAGCGCGGCATAAGGCGGCGAGCCGGGCACGCGGATGCGGCCGAACATGCCGGGGGTGAAGATGCCGTCGGGATTGGCAAACTCGGCGCGGCCACGAATCGTGCCGGACGATTGATCGATGACGTTGTCGATGAAATCGATCTTGCCGGTATGCGCGAAATCCTTTTCGTCGATCAGTTCGAGCGTGACCGGGACATTGCCGTGGGCGCTGGCCACGTCGTTGCTCGACGAGGCAAAACGCACATAGCGCAGATACGACTGTTCATCGAAAGTAAATTCAAAGCGGATCGGATCGACCGATACGACGGTGGCAAGGAGCGTAGTGTTACCGCCGGTGCCGCCGGTCACGAGATTGCCGACGGCGACGCGGCGGTCGCCGATCCGGCCGTCGATGGGGGAGCGCAACTCGCTATAGGTGTCGAGGTCGAGTTCGGCCGAATGCACCATCGCCTCTTGCGCGGCAACGGAGGCTTCCGCCACGGCCTTGGCTTGCGTGCGCTGGTCGTAGGTTTGCTCAGCAATGGTCTTATTGGTCAGCAAGGCCTGGCCGCGATCGAGGTCGCCCTGGGCGAAGGAAAGATTGGCGCGCGCCTGCGCGAGATTGGCGCGCATCTGTTCGAGCACGATCTCGAACGGCCGGCGGTCGATGGTAAAGAGCAGGTCGCCCTGCTTCACCATCTGGCCGTCCTGAAAATGGATTTCGGAGAGATAGCCGGACAGCCGTGAGCGGATCTCCACCGAATTCACCGCGCTGAAGCGGCCGACATATTCGTCCTGGTCGACCACCGTCCGCTGCACCGGATTGGCGACGGTGACGGTCGGCAGCTGCGCCGTTTGCTGCTGGCTGCGGCCGCAGCCGGCCAGGGTTCCGAGCAGCACGGTCGCTGCCGACAGCAAGGCGGCGCGGCGCGCCGCTTTGGCGAATGTCATGGATTCTCCCCTCGTCCGCCTCGGCATCATAGGCAACCGGCGCCGTCAATCACACAGGCCGCCGCGCATCGTCGCCGCGCGTATTGCCGCCCTTCCGCTGCCGGAGCCGGCTCCCCATATCTGGCGCCAATCCCGACAATCGCAAGACGCAGCGTAATGCTGGTCTAACACGTTGGTATCCCATGACAATCTCTCCCCTTGTTGATGCCCCGCGGGGCCCGCGCAGCGCGCCGGCACCGGCCGTCCCAGCCGACGATCAGGCGCTCCTTGATGCCTATTCGCGGGCGGTCATCGACGTGGTCGACCGCGTCGGCCCCGCCGTCGTGCGCCTCGCCGTCCATGGCGGCCCGGCCGCTCCCCCACCCTACCCTCCCCCGCGTGCGGGGGAGGGAAAGGGAGGGGGCCGCGGCGGCACCGGTTCCGGCGTCATTGTGGCGCCGGACGGGCTCATCCTGACTAACAGCCACGTCGCCGGCGGCGCCTCGCGCATCGAAGTGACCACCGCCGACGGGCAGGATCTGCACGCGCGGCTCGTTGGCGAAGATCCCGATACCGATCTAGCGCTCATTCGCGTCGACGAGCCGGTAACGCTAACGGCGGCGACGCTCGGTGATTTAAAACTCCTCAAACGCGGCCAGCTCGTGATCGCCATCGGCAATCCGCTCGGCTTTGAATCCACGGTGACGACGGGCGTGGTCTCGGCGCTCGGCCGTAGCTTGCGTGCGCGCACCGGGCGGCTGATCGACGACGTCATCCAGACCGACGCCGCGCTCAATCCAGGCAATTCCGGCGGACCGCTGGTGTCGTCGCGCGGCGAAGTCGTCGGCATCAACACCGCGGTGATCCTTGGCGCGCAAGGCATCTGCTTTGCGGTCGCCGCTAATACGGCGAGCTTCGTCTTGGGCGAACTGGTGCGGCACGGCCGCGTGCAGCGCGCCTTCATCGGCATTGCCGCGCAACAGACCGCGATCCCACCGCGGCGGCAGCGCGCCTTTGGGCTCACGCAGGAGGGCGCCGTCGTGATCGGCACCGTCGAGCCGGATAGTTCAGCCGCGCGCGCCGGATTAAAGCAGAACGACATTATCATCGCGCTCGATGGCGAGACCATCGCCGGCGCCGACGATCTGGTGCGCGCGCTGACCGGCGAGAAAATCGGCCGCGACGTCGCGCTCGACGTGCTGCGCGGGACGGAGCGACTCACGGTCGCGGTGGTGCCGCAGGAGCGCAAGCCGGCGTAATCAGCCCCGCGGTATCGTCGCTATCGCTGCCGCTACAAGTCCCAGCCACGCGGCGATGAGGACCAAACCGCCGGTCGGCGCCGCCATGGGAAAAAGCCGGTGCGCGGCGAACGCCCGCATCGCGATATCGCCGGAAAACAACACCGACCCGACTATCCATGCGGCAAGGACGATGAGCGCCAACGGCCGCCGCAGCACGCCTTGATGCAGGAGCGCGGTGCCGCCAAGCACGGCCGCGGCATGGAACAACAGCATGGAAGAGGCACTGTCGAGACCCGCGCCGGGCGCCACATGCGCGCCGGCCGCCGCAAGCACGATTCCGCCCGCGCCCATCAGGCCGGCCAAGGCGATCAAAATCGTTACAGCCATCGAGTGCCGTCCTCCGGGCGCCGTCCAGCGGTTGGGACGAGTGTATAGGATGCATGATAAGAAAGCGGCCAAAGAAACAAACTTGGAGAGGATCGCCATGTCCCGAGCACTTGCCGCCGCGTTGTTTTTGTTAGCAGCCGGCACGATCGCCGCCCTGGCACAATCCGCCTCCGCTCCGCCTGACGTCGTCAAAGACCTTGCGCCGACCGGCCGGCTGCGCGCGGCGATCAATGCCAGCAATGTCGTCCTGGTGCAGAAGGATTCGGCCGGTCAGGTACAAGGCATCACGGTCGATCTGGCGCGCGAACTCGCCCGGCGGCTCGGCGTGCCGGTCGACCTCAACGTTTATCCGACTGCCGGCACGGTGACCGAGGCGGCCAAGACCCGCGCATGGGACATCGGTTTTATTGCGATCGAACCCGTGCGTGCCGCCTTGATCGGCTTCACCGCGCCCTATGTCATCATCGAGGGCACCTATATGGTTCCGGCGAACTCGCCGCTGAAGACCATTGCCGACGTCGATCACGACGGGGTGCGCGTCGCCGTCGCGAAAGGCTCGGCTTACGACCTTTATCTGTCGCGCACCCTGCAGCACGCGGTCCTGGTGCGCTATCCCAACGCGGAACTTTCCCTGCCGGGCTTTCTCGCCGACCGGCTCGACGCCGTAGCGGGCGTGAAGCAGGGGCTGGTGCAATTCGCCAAAACCAACACGCAGGTCCGGGTCATGGACGGCCATTTCCAGGATATCAGGGAGGCGATGGGCGTGCCGCTTGGCCGCACCGTGGGCCTGCAATATCTTCGCGGATTCGTCGAAGACATGAAGGCGTCCGGCTTCGTCAAAGCGGCGCTCGAACGGGCCAACCAGGCGGACGCCGTGATCGCGCCGCCGGCGGCGAATTGAATGTGGCTTGTGATCGCCATCGGCAATCCGCTCGGCTTGCTTAACTCAATTTGACGCGTTGGCCCGCCTCGGCCGCCCAATAGCCGGCGTATTGGACGCGCGTGGTCTCGCAAGCGAGGTCAAGATCGGACAGCGGCTGGCGGCCGGTGGCGACGCATTCCATGAAATCCTGAATCTCCTGGAGATAGCCGCGGGTCCATTCCTCTTCGAGGCAGACGAATTGCCAGGCGGTTTTGCGGTCGACTTTTTCGGTGATGTAGACGTCGGCGAGTTTTTGCTCGTCCGTCATATAGGTCAGCATGTGATTGTTCGGCGTGATGTTGGCGAACAGCGATCCGCCGTTGGTATAAGTCTCGATCAGATTGCGCACGCCGCCCATGATCATGTCGCCGGAGAAGATCGTGCTCTTGGTGCCGTCCGAGAAAGTGACTGTCAGCGTGCCCCAATCCTCGACGTCGACCGGATTGGCCTTGATGAACTGCCGTTCCGCGGGCTTGAGGCAGGCCGCGACATTGCCGACGTCGGCAGTCACTGCAGCGACGTCGATCGTCTCGCCCCGGGCCCGCGCCTCCACTCGCTTGAGATAAAGCACCGCCGCCAGCGGATGGCAGCCCATGCGAATGAGCGAGCCGCCGCCCGTCATCGCCCATTGCGCGGCGTGCGCCGCATGCGAGCCGCTATGGCTCTCCTCCGCCTTCATGAACAAGATCTTGTCCTTGGTGGCTTTGAGGATTTCGACGGTCTTGGCCAAGGCGGGCGCGTAAACCCAGTCTTCCGCGTACATGAAGAGCCTGCCGCTCGCAGCAATCGCGGCGCGGGTTTTGCCGATCTCCTCAACGACGCGCTCGTACATGAGCGCTTTCGACACGTGCTTGCCGATCGGTTCCCGATCGCCCGGCGCGCCGAAATAGCCGGCAAACGGCTTCTCGCAGATCACATGCTTGCCGGCGTCCACTGCAGCGATGATCATTTCCGCGTGCAACGATGGCGGCGCGCAGATATCGACAACATCGATTGCCGGATCGGCGAGAAGCTCGCGATAATCACGAAAGGTCCGAGCGATGCGATGCTTCTTGGCAAAAACCTCGACATGATCGCCGCGCGACACTACCGCCGTGACCTCGGCGTCGACGCCGTAAACGCGCTTATAGGCGTACATGTGAAGTTCGGCGACGAAACCGCTGCCGATCAGCCCCACTCTGATTTTTGCCATTGCCTCTTTCTACGCGATCACTTGCTGCGCTTGAGATCGCCCTTCTTCACGCCGGCCTCCGGAAACACCCACATCGCGGCAATCATAAAGATCGCGACGATGACGACGAAGGTCGAGAAGTCGTGGCGGATCGGCGATCCGCTCCAATAAGCGAGGATGAGCGCGGCAATGAGCGTGATCGCCGATACGGCCGCTTTCACATCGCTTGGCATGGCTCGCTCCGCGCGACCGACTAATTCGTTCCAACCGGAGCTGCGGCCGCCTCGTCCGGGCGCCGTGGCGCGTCCCGCAGGTTCTTTTTCAGGTAGCGCGTGTCGTAGCCGTTAAGCAGCGTGCCAACGAGACCGCGATCGAGGTCCGACGTGCCGAGGAGCCAATCGGCCATCGGGAAAGTCAGGTTCATGTTGACCTCCATCATCAGCCGCGCGTTGTGGTGCGCGGTATGGTGGCGGCGCAGCGTATTGACGAACGGACAATGGCGCACGAACCAGTTCTCGTCGACGTGACAGCAGAAATGCATGAACTCGTAGATCAGATACATGCCGGTCGTCGTCGACATGAACAGCCAGCCGACATTGGCCGAGAACAATAGGCCGAGAATGGCCGCGGGCGGGATCGACATCAGGATGAAGACCACCAGCGCGTAAGGCGGAAACACCGTGACGCGCCAATCCTTGTGGTCGCGGAACCGCATCTCGTTGTCGGTGAAGAACTGGTGATGATTGAGCGTGTGCCGCTCGTAAATCGCGCGCAGGCCTTTGATGTTGACCGGCCGGTGCATGATGTATTTGTGCACGGCCCATTCGAATATGTTGGTGAACAAGAAGGTCAGCGGCACGGTGAGCCATTCCAGCGCGGTGACGTTATGGATGTGCTCGACATAGATGTAGAACGCCGCGGCGCCCATCGCGTAGATGATGACGATGTGGAAATAGCCGTCGTACCATCCCATGATGCGGGAGCGGTATTCGTTGCGAAAGTCGATCTGGCGCTGATTGATCATGGCCGCTTTCCTTAAACGTTAGCCGTTATGCTGGCGCAGATAAGCGCCGACGTCGTCGCCGGTGAGCTGCCAATCGTTGTCGAGATTGGCGATCACGTCTTTCATGTATAGCTCCGACAGCGCGACGGCGCGACTGCCGTCACCGCTAAAGTCGAACAGAATCGCGAGCGCGAGCTGCTGTGGGCTCGTGCCTTCATAGGTCCACTCGAAGCCGCGATTAGTGAACTGCTTGACTTCGTAATGCTCCGGCAGCCGGTTGCCGTCCACGGTAACGACGATGCCATCGATGGTGCGCTTGCCTTGATAGATTCTCATGCCGTCACTCCGGCACTTCGCCCTTGAGCATCAGGCGGTAGAGATAGCGGCGCTCGGCCATGTCGTAGTCGGGATTGGCCTGATGCATGACGCTGCGATTGTCCCACATCACCCAGTCGCCATGGCGCCACTGGTGGCGATATTCGTATTTTTTCTGCGTCGCATGCCGCATCAAGTCGGCGATCAGTGCAAGCGCATCCTCGTCCTCCATGCCGAGAATGGATTCCATACGCACCGGATTGAGGAATAGCGCCTTGCGGCCGTTCTCCGGATGCATGCGCACCAGCGGATGGATGCCGGGCGGCGGCAGCTTGGCCCGGCTCTCCTCGGTAAGGTGGCCGAGCGGACGGGGACTATACTTGCTGAGATAAGCGTGCACCGCTTTGAGCCCATCGATCTTTTTCTTGGTGGCCTCCGGCAAGTCGTCATAGGCGTCGTGCACGTTGACGTATTGGGTGTCGCCGCCGCGCGACGGCAGCGCGACCGCGAACAGCGTCGTCGCCTTGGGCGGCCGCGGGTGGTTGGAATGATCGGTGTGAAAGGTCTCGCCCGGGATAATGCGCCTGCCGTTCACGAACTCGTCGTTGGAGACGTAGGACACGTCGGGATGGCCGGGGACGTGGTGCTCCTTCTTGTCGTGCGGCTGGAGCTCGCCGAACAATTGCACCGCAGCCTTGAACTGATCCGGGGCAAAATGCTGGCTGCGCATGACCAGGACATGATGTTCGGCGAAAGCGCGACTCAGGCTCGCGCAGGTTTCTGCGTCGATCGGCGCGCTGAAGTCGAGGCCGGTGACTTCGGCGCCAGTGCGCTCGGTCAGCGGCGTGATGGCGAAGGACGTCATGGACTGTTCCTCCCCGGGGCTGTTTTGCCCAAACGCTATCGCCGGGCGTGGGCCGGATCAACTCTCTCGGAAGACATTTCTACGCCGGCCCGATTGCGCAGAATATCCTGATCGTCGAGACGCCAAAAACGGAACGGCTATGGCTTGGAACAAGCCCATTTGCCCCCTAAATCATTGGCAACAATGCAAAACCCCGGCGCAATCGGCCGGGGTTCAACCAGATCAGATTTCCCCGAAGAACTTAAGAGTGAGCCATGACCGATCTTTCCGTTGACGCACGCCTGCTCGCCAGCGAACGCGGCGCCGCGCCTCCGATCAATAGCTGGGTCGTGTTTCTGGCCTCGGCGTTGCTCGGCGCCGGCGCGATTGCGCTTGGCGACGCCTATACTTGGCGGCAGGGCGTACTGTTTCTGGTCGGCGGCGCGCTCGGCATCGTGCTCTATCACGCGCTGTTCGGCTTCACCTCGGCGTGGCGGGTGTTTATCGCCAACGGCCGCGGCGCGGGCCTGCGCGCGCAAATGGTGATGCTGGCCGTGGCCGTAGTGCTGTTCTTCCCCGCGCTGGCGCATGGCACTTTGTTCGGCCAGCCGGTGCATGGCGAATATGGCGCGGTCGGCGTTTCGGTGCTGGTCGGCGCCTTCATGTTCGGGCTCGGCATGCAGCTCGGCGGCGGCTGCGCTTCCGGTACGCTTTACACCGCAGGCGGCGGCAATTCGCGTATGCTGGTCACACTTGCTTTCTTCATCATCGGTTCCGCGCTCGGCGCGTGGAATTTGCCGTGGTGGTCGGCGACGCCGAATTTCGGACCGATCTCGCTGATCAAAACCTGGGGCTGGGCGCCGGCGCTTGCCGTGAGCCTCATCGGTTTCGCCGCCATTGCCGCGCTGACTGTCGTGATCGAGCGGCGCATGCACGGTGAATTGCGTTCCGGCGTAACCACTGACCGGCGCGGCTTTACGCGCTTCCTGCATGGCCCGTGGCCGCTCGTCGCCGGCGCGGTTGCGCTCGCGCTCGGCAATTACGCCACGCTTTATCTGGCGGGGCGGCCGTGGGGCATTACCTCGGCCTTTGCGCTATGGGGCTCAAAGATTTTTGCGGCGTCGGGCATCGACGTCGCCTCCTGGGGCTACTGGCATTCGGCGGAGCGCGCCAAGCAATTGCAGGACAGCGTGTTCGCCGACATCACCTCGGTGATGGATTTCGGCATCATCCTCGGCGCGCTGTTGGCGTCCGGGCTTGCCGGAAAATTCCATCCCGGCTGGAAAGTGCCGCCACGCTCGCTGATCGCCGCGGTGATCGGCGGCTTGCTGCTCGGCTACGGCGCGCGGCTCGCTTATGGCTGCAATATCGGCGCTTATTTCAGCGGTATCGCCTCGTCGAGCGTGCATGGCTGGCTGTGGCTCGTCGCCGCCTTTGCCGGCAGCGTGCTCGGCACCTATTTGCGGCCGTGGTTCGGCCTGACCGTCGAGGGTAATTTGAACCGCGCGCAAAAGGGGCCGGTCGCGACCGCCTAATTCGCTTGTGCGGGCGCAGCCGCTCTAATCGCCGCGACGATGTGCTGCGGCCCGATCGGGGTGTGATCGAACTCGACCTTGAATTCGCGGAGCGCATCGGCAACGGCATTGGCAATCGCCGCCGGCGGCGCGATCGGGCCGCCCTCGCCCACACCCTTGACGCCGAACGGATTGAGCGGCGAAGGCGAATGCTGGTGGATCAGCGCGAAGCGCGGAACGTCAGTCGCGGTCGGCAGCATGTAATCCATCAGCGTCGTGGTCAGCGGCTGGCCCGCGGCATCGTAATTGATCGCCTCGAACAGCGCGCCGCCAATGCCCTGCACGGCGCCGCCGACGATCTGACCCTCGACCAGCATCGGATTGACCACCACGCCGCAATCGTGCGCGATGGCATAATCCTTGACGCTCACCTGCCCGAGCTCGGCATCGACCTCGACCAGCACCGCATGCGCCGCGTATGACCAGGTGACGGTGGGCGGCTCGAAATAATAAGTTTCCTCGAGCCCGGCATCGACGCCAGCGGGACGGCCATTATCCCAGCCGGGGCGCGCCGCTTGCGCCACTTTGGCGAGTGATACTTCGGAGCCCGGTACGCCGACAATGCCGACGCCGCCCCGGCGCAGTTCCAGATCGGTGGCGGCGCATTCCAAAAGATTGGCGGCGATCGCCAACACCTTGGCGCGCAGTTTCTCGGTTGCGCCATGAATCGCCGCCGATAGAGTGACCGTGGTGCGGCTCGCTATGGTGCCGAAGCCGAGAGCGATTGCCGCAGTATCAGCCAGTGAAATGACGACGTCATCGGGATTGACCTGCCAGGCATCGGCGACGACCTGGGCAAAGATCGTCTCCATGCCCTGGCCTTGCGGACAGGCGCCGGAGGTGACGAAGATTTTGCCGGACGGATCGATGCGAAGGAGCGCGCTCTCGAACGGACCGACGCCGGTGCCCTCAACATAGCAGCCAAGGCCGAGGCCGAGATAGCTGCCCTGTTGCCGCGCCGCCTGTTGGCGTTCGCGAAACGCTTTCAGGCCGCCGATAGCATTGAGCGCCTTCGCCAGCGCCGCCGGATAATCGCCGCCGTCGTAAACGATCGGCTGGCCGTCGCGATAAGGAATGCCCGCCGCATAAGGCATTTCGTCGGCGCGGACCATGTTGCGCAAGCGCACCTCGGCGGGCTCAAGGCCGAGCTCGCCGGCCACGATGTCGATAATGCGCTCCATCGCGAAGGCGGCTTCCGGACGGCCGGCGCCGCGATACGGCGCGTTCGGCACCTTGTTGGTGGCGGCGATGCTGCCGGAGATGGCGATGGCGCCGATCTTATAGGGGCCGGCCAGATGGGCGGCGGTGTTATAGGCGATGCCGGCGCCGATCGGATTCCAGGCGCCGCAATCGACGACGAAACGGTCGCGCAGCGCGAGAATGCGGCCCTGTTCGTCGAAGCCGACTTCGACCTCGTGAATCTGATCGCGCGAATGACACGAGCACATCAGATGTTCGCGGCGGTCCTCGATCCATTGCACCGGCCGGGCGAGCTGGCGCGCCAGGAACGGGATCAGGAGGTCTTCCGGATAGACATGGCCTTTGACGCCGAAGCCGCCGCCGACGTCGAGCGCAACGCAGCGGATGCGGGCCTCGGGGAGATTGAGCACCGCGGCTGCCTCGCGTCGGACCCAATGCACGACCTGGGTGGCCGACCAGATCGTGATCGAATCCGTGCGCGGATCGTGCAATCCGACCACGCCGCGGCATTCCATCGGCATGGCGGCATAGCGGCGGTGATGAAAGCGCCGTTTCAGCTTGCGCGGCGCGCCCGCCAGCGCGCCATCCGCATCGCCCTTGCGGATGGTGAAGGCGCCGATCAGGTTGGTGCCAAACCGCTCATGGACGATAGTCGCGTCCGTACCCAGCGCCGCTTCAGGATCGAGCACCGGCGGTAGCGAATCGAGATCGAGTTCGACCAATTGTGCCGCATCCTCGGCGGCGTAGCGGCTCTCCGCCACGATGACGGCTAGCGCCTCGCCAACATGCCGGACCTTGTCGTGCGCCAGCAGCGGCTGTTGCGGATTGATGAACTTGTGCTGCACCTGCGTCGTCCATTTGCTCGGCAGCGCAAGCTGGGTGTCCGAGACCGGCGGCAGGAGCTGGGCGAGTTCGAGGCCGGTCAGCGTATAGATGACGCCGGGCGCCGCGGCGGCGCGCGACATATCGATCGTTTTGATGCGCGCATGGGCGAGCGGACTACGCACAAACACCGCATGCAGCATGTGCGGCAATTCGAGATCGGCAATGAATTGCCCGCGGCCGGTCAACAGGCGGAGATCTTCGCGCCGCGTCAGCGAGCGGCCGATGAATGGAACGTTGGGAAGCTCGTTCATTCCCTTGATTTCGGCCGGCGCAGATCGACGACCACCGGAGCGCGCCCTATCCCAAAGTAGCGGAAATTCGCACGCTTCATCTCGTCGTCGCGATAGATGTTGCGCAGATCGACGATCACCGGCTGCTTCATCAGACCCTTGAGCCGCGGCAGATCGAGCGCGCGGAATTGCTCCCATTCGGTCGCGATCACGACGGCGTCCGCACCCTCGGCGGCGCTATAGGCGCTGGTGGCGTATTGCACGGCGGGAAGCAGTGGCTTGGCCTGCTCCATGCCGGCGGGATCGTAGCCACGCACAATGGCGCCGAGATCGTGCAGTGCCGTGATCAGCGGGATCGCCGGCGAATCGCGGGTGTCGTCGGTGTTCGGCTTGAAAGTCAGGCCGAGGACGGCGATGGTCTTGCCGCGGACCGAACCACCCAACGCCGCAACCACCTTGCGCGCCATGGCGCGTTTGCGCTGCTCGTTGACAGCGGATACCGCCTCGACGACGCGCAAAGCCACGCCGTAGTCCTGTGCGGTCTTCAGGAGCGCACTGGTGTCCTTGGGAAAGCACGAGCCGCCGAAGCCGGGACCGGCATGCAGGAACTTGCCGCCGATACGGTTGTCGAGGCCCATGCCGCGCGCCACCTCCTGCACGTCGGCGCCGACCTCTTCGCACAGATCGGCGATTTCGTTGATAAAGGTGATCTTGGTCGCGAGAAATGCATTCGAGGCGTATTTGATCAGTTCGGCGGTGCGCCGGCTGACGTAAAACAGCGGCGACGCGTTCAGGTAAAGCGGCCGGTAGATTTCGGCGAGCACGTCACGCGCGGCCTGATTATCGGTGCCGACCACGATGCGATCGGGATGCTTGAAATCCTGAATCGCCGCGCCTTCGCGCAAGAATTCCGGATTGGACACGACTTGCAGATCGGCTTCGGGACGAAGCTCGCGCAGGATGCGCTCGATCTCATCGCCGGTGCCGACGGGAACGGTCGATTTAGTGACGACGACCGTAGTGGCGGAAAGCAACGGCGCGATCTCCCGCACCGCCTCGTAGACGAAACTCAGATCGGCGTGCCCGTCGCCGCGCCGCGACGGCGTGCCGACCGCGATGAACACCGCCTCGGCGTCGCCGGTGCGCGAGGAATTGGCGGCGAATTCCAGCCGGCCCTGACGCATATTGGCGGCAACCATCTCGCCAAGCCCCGGCTCGAAGATCGGGATCTCGCCGCGATTGAGCGCCTTGATCTTGGTTGCATCCTTGTCGATGCAGGTCACCTGGTGGCCGAAATCGGCAAAGCAGGCGCCGGACACGAGTCCGACATAACCGGCGCCAATCATAGTTACGCGCATGGCAATGGTTCCAGTTCAGATCCGGTCCGGCCCGGCGACCGGGGCCGACGTGCCTTCGAGTTCATCGAGCGTCGCCGCGGGCGCGGTTTGCGCGCTCCGCCGCATCAGTGAAAGCCAGCGCCGCCCGAACAGCGCTATGGTGAGCCCCCCATAGACCAAGCCGCCGATCAGCGCCAATAGCAGCAATTCCGATTCGTTGCGAAACCTGGACCAAGACGACAACACAGCGGTGATGATCGGATCGGCAACAAGCAAGACGAGTGCCAGCGCGATGCCGGCCGCCGCGATTTTGACCAGCGAGGCTTTGAGTTCCGCGTCCCAGGCGATGACATGGGCGCGCACGGCAAAAACCAGCACCAGGATGAAATTGATCCAGGCGCCGATCGAGGTCGCAAGCGCCAAGCCGACCTGCGCCAGCGGAACCATCAGCGCGACCTTGAACGCGATATTGACCGCGGTTCCGATCAGCGCCGCCTTGACCGGCGTAGCCGTATCGCCGCGGGCGAGAAACGGCGCGACCACGCTGCGGATGAGAACGAAGGGGATAAGCCCGATGGTGTAGGCCATCAGCGTCATGGCCGCTGCGTGGGCATCGGCGGCGGTAAAAGCGCCGCGCACGAACAGCCCCCGCATGATCACGCCGGGCACGACCAGGAACGCGACGACGCAGGGCATCGCCAAGAGCAGCGCGAATTCGATGGCGCGGTTCTGCGCCGATCGCGCGCCGGCATGATCGCCGGAGGCGAGCCGGTGCGTCATCTCCGGCACCAGCACGGTGCCGACCGCTATCCCGATCACACCGATCGGCAGCTGGTCGATGCGATCGGCGTAATACAGCGCCGAAATCGCGCCCGCCGACAGAAAGCTGGCGATGATGGTGTCGGCAAACAGCGCAAGCTGCGTGCCGGCCGATCCGATGGTGGCCGGAAGGAGCGCCTTGAAAAAGCGCTTGACGTCGTCGTCCCAGCGCAGCGCGCGGAACGAGGTCATGACGCCGGCGTAGAAGGTGTCGCCGCCGACCAAAGCGGCTTGCAACACGCCCGATATCAGCACGCCCCAGGCCGCGGCATGGCCGGCGCTCGGGAACAGATAGGCCAGCGTCAGCGTCGCCATCATTGCGACATTGAGCAGGATCGGCGCCGCGGCCGCCGCCGCGAAGCGATGCAGCGCGTTGAGGATGCCGCTCCATAGCGTCACCAGCGTGATCAGGAGCAGATAAGGAAATGTGATCCGCGTCAGCGACACCGCGAGCGCAAATTGCTGCGGCTCGCGCGAGAAGCCCGGTGCCAGCACCTCGATCACTTGTGGCGTGAACAAAAGCGCCAGCGCCAGCAGCACGAGCTGCGACGCCAGCAACAGCGTGAAGATACGGTCGCCGAACTGGCTCGCCGCCTGCGGCCCGCCCTGGGTGCGGATGCGCGCATAGGCCGGGATGAAGGCGGCGTTGAACGCGCCTTCGGCAAATATCGCGCGGAAATGATTTGGCAGCCGGAATGCGACGAAGAAGGCGTCGGCAACCGGCCCGGCGCCGATGATGGCCGCGAGCATGATGTCGCGCGCAAAGCCGGTCAGGCGCGAGAGCAGCGTGTAGCCGCCGACGGTGAGAATCTTCCCGAACATTGCCGCCTTTGCGCGCCGTTGCGCTAGCTGGGCCAAGTCTCAAGCAAGTTTCAAGGGAGATATTACGCGAGTCGGTCAGGATGCGAGCGCCCGCCGCACCGCCTTGATGATGCGATCCTGGATCGGCGGCTCGAGATAGGCGTGCATGGGCAGGCTGATGACTTCGCCGGACAGTTGCTCGCTCACCGGCACGCCGCCCTCGGCCAAAGGGAAGCCGCGGTAGGCCGGCTGGCGATGCAACGGCTTGGTGTAATAGATCGCGGTCGGAATGCCCTCGGCCTTGAGCGCAGCGGCAAGGCCGTCGCGCCGCCCCGGCTTGAGCCGGATCGTGTACTGCGCCCACACCGAGGTCGATTCATTGCCGGTGCGCGGCACGATTGCGACATCGGAAAGGCCTTCCGAATACCGCGCCGCGACCTCATTACGCGCAACAATCTCGTCCGGAAAAATCTTCAGCTTTTCCAGCAGCACCGCCGCCTGGATGGTATCGAGCCGGCCGGTGAGCCCGATCCGCACGGCCTCGGACCGGTCGACGCCTTCGCCATGCACGCGAAGGCTTTTCACCCGCGCCGCAAGCGCATCGTCGTCGGTGAAAACCGCGCCGCCGTCGCCGTAGCAGCCGAGCGGTTTTGCCGGAAAGAAGCTGGTCACGGTGGCCGTGGTGAGCGCGCCGAGCTTGCCGCCCCGATAGGTCGCGCCGAACGCTTGCGCCGCGTCATCGAGCACCAGCATGCCGTGCGCGGCGGCGAGCGCATTGATGGCGTCGTGATCGGCCGGCAGTCCAAACAGGTCGACCGGAATGATGGCGCGTGGCCGGAGCTTGAGTTTCTTCGCCGCCGCGACGGCGCGCTCGCAGCTTGCCGGATCAAGATTGAAGCTGTCCGCTTGCACATCGGCAATAACCGGAGTCGCGCCAAGGAGCGCCACTGCTTCGGCCGTCGCGTGGTAGGTGAACGAGGGACAAATCACCGCATCGCCCGGCCCGATCTCCCAGGCCATCAGCACGAGGAGAAGCGCGTCGGTGCCGCTGGAGCAGCCGATGACGTGCTTGGCGCCGCAGAACGCGGCGAGCTCGGCTTCGAACGCGCGCAGCTCCGGCCCCTGGATGAACTGGCAATGCGCCAACACGCGCGCCACCGCATCGTCTATCGCGCGGCCGAGACGGCGGCGTTGGGCCGCGACATCGATGAACGGAATCGGTTTCTCTTCAAGACGGGCGTGTTGATTCATGATCGATCTTAATTTGCCTTTGCTCGATCCGGCAGGGCGAAGCGTGTTAACCGACGACGCGCCGCGGGCCCTTGCGCTGCGGCGCAGTCGAGTGTGCCGAGCGCGCGTCGAGGCAGCGGATGGCGATTTCGAGGCTGGCGAGGGCCTCCTCGCCGGTCACCGCGGGCGGCTCGCCGCTGCGGATGGCCTTGACGAAGGCCACGAGCTCCGAGCGCAGCGGCTCGGCATAGCCGACCGAGAGATGCCGCATCGAATAGCTGCCGTCAGGCTGAAAGCCGAAACATTCGGTGACCTGCAGCGTCAACAGATCGCCGATGAGGTATTTGTCGCGCGTGGCGATATGGATGGTGCGCGCCTTGAACGGGGTGAGCCAGTTGGTGTTGATGTGCGCCAGCACGCCCGAGGCGGTGCGGAACTGCAACAGCGCGATGTCCTCGCGCTCGGCGACCGCGCTTGAGGTTTGCGGCTGGATTTCGACGATCTCGGAATCGGTGAACCAGCGAATGAGGTCGATGTCATGCACCGCGAGATCGATGACGACGCCGACGTTCGACATGCGCGGCGGAAACGGTCCGACGCGGGTGATGGCGATCGAGAGAATGTCCTGATCCTGGATCGCCCGCTTGATCGACTGCACGGCCGGATTGAACCGCTCGACATGGCCGACCATCAGCGTCACGCCCGCGCGACGCGCGGCTGCCACAACGGCGCGGCTGTCCTCCACCGTCTGAGCGATCGGCTTCTCGACCAGGATATGGATGCCGCGCGCAGCGCAAGCGGTGGCGATGTCGCGATGCAGGTGGGTCGGCGCCGCAATGGTGACGGCATCGACGCCGTGGGCAATGAGGCCGGCGGCGTCATCGAATGCGGCGCAGCCAAGCTTGCCGGCGACGAAGTCACGGCGGTTGCGGTCGGGATCGGCGACGCCGACCAGTTTCACTCCCGGCAATTCGGACAGCACCCGCGCATGGTTGCTGCCCATTACGCCGACGCCGATAACGCCGACACGCAACGTGGTGTCCGCGCCGACTTTCGTAGCCTCACTCATGACCCTATAAGCCCCCATGCGCTACCCGGAGACAACCCCAACTGTCCCGTAGCACGACCCATGCCAACTGGCGACCGCGCAAGGGGGTGTAATGGGCGGAAACTCGAACACAATTTGATTCATAGGCTTACAAGCCAGCTGCGCCGAACGCCAGGTGCGACCTAAACCGTTGACGAATAACATATAATATTGGCTGTCCGAGCGCCCCGAAAAGCTCGAAGTTTGGCGCGCCGAACCCGGGGCCACGGCAAGCTGTCGCGCCGCCGATCAATCACGACCGGCGGTAATCGTCCTCGATGCGGACGATATCGTCCTCGCCGAGATAGCTGCCGGTCTGGACCTCGATCAGTTCGAGATCGATCTTGCCGGGATTTTCCAGGCGATGCTGGGCGCCGCTCGGAATATAGGTGGATTCATTTTCATGCAGGATCTTGGTCTCGTCACCGATGGTGACGCGGGCGGTGCCGCGCACCACGATCCAATGCTCGGCGCGGTGGTGATGCAGTTGCAGCGACAGCCGGCCGCCCTGCTTCACCACGATGCGCTTGACCTGAAAGCGCGGCCCCTGATCGATCGACTGGTAGGAGCCCCAAGGCCGATGCACTTTGAGATGTTCCTCGGTAACGGCCGGCGCCACTTCCTTTAACCGCTGCACCAGACGCCGCAGGCCGTCGCCGTCCTCTCGCTTTGCCACCAGTACCGCATCGTCGGTCGCGACCACGACCAGGTTCTCGACGCCGAACAAAGCCACCAGCTGCTTGTCGCTCGTCACATAGGAGCCGCGCGAGTCGATGAAGATGACGGAGCCTTGCGAGGAATTGCCGAGCGCGTCGCGGCTGGAAAGCTCCCACACCGCCTGCCATGAGCCGACGTCCGACCAGCCGTAGGAGACCGGCATGACGGCCGCGCGCTTGGTTCGCTCCATCACCGCATAGTCGATCGATTTTGCCGTCGCGCGAGCAAAGGATTGGCTATCGAGTATGACGAAGCCGAGATCGGTGCCCGCCTTTTGCACCGAAGCCACCACGGCGTCGACGCTGTCCGGTTCGAAGCTTTTGTATTCATCGATAAGCAGGCCGGCGCGGAACATGAAGTTGCCCGAGTTCCACAGGTAGCCTTCCTTGACATAGCGTTCCGCGGTCGCGGCGTCGGGCTTTTCGACAAATTTAGCGATGGCGAATATGTCGGGCCCGATCGCCGCCCCGGCGCGGATATAGCCGTATTCCGTCGCCGGCCGGGTCGGCCGCACGCCGAAGGTGACGATCCGGTCGGCGGCCGCTGCGTCCGCCGCCAGGCCGCACACTTTGGCGAACGCCGCCGGATCGGTGACGACGTGATCGGCGGCAAGCGCCACGAGCACGGGATCGCCGCCGCGGGCGACCGCAAACGCCGCGGCCGCCGCGATCGCGGGGCCGGAATCGCGCCGCATCGGTTCCAACAGAATATCGGCCTCGGCACCGATCGCCGCGAGCTCCTCGGCCACCAGAAATCGGTATTGACCGTTGGTGACGATGATCGGCCGGCCAAACAAAGCCGGATCGGAAACCCTGCGCACGGTATCCTGAAACGTCGAATGCGGACCAAACAACGGCAGGAATTGCTTGGGCCGGCCTTCGCGCGAAGCCGGCCACAGCCGCGTGCCGGCGCCACCGCACATGATCAGGGGGATGATCGATTTAGCCAAGTTGAACTCGCGATGGATCGCGCCTGACGACGCCGATTAGGGTTCACAGCATTCGCATAATTTAATTAAGAATTCACCAGTTGATGACGGCACTCCCTGCGGCGCGAACGAACCCGGCATCATTCTACTTTTTGCGCAACACCCGCCCCGCGACCGCATCAAGTTTCCTCAGTAGCTTCGGATCGCGCGCTTTCGGCGCGGTGATCAACGCATTGTCGAGAGCGCGATCGGAGCCGATCGGGCACGGCTCGTGCTCGCGCGGGAAATCCCTGGCCAAGCGGCCGACCAGTTGCGCCGCCTTCTCCGCATTGGCCATCAAGACCTTGATGATATCCTGCACGGTGACGGCGTCGTGGTCGGGGTGCCAGCAGTCGAAATCCGTCACCATGGCCACGGTGGCGTAGCAAATCTCCGCTTCGCGGGCGAGCTTGGCCTCCGGCATGTTGGTCATGCCGATCACCGAATAGCCGAGGTTCTTGTAAGTGAGGCTTTCGGCGAGCGTCGAGAATTGCGGACCTTCCATGCAGACATAGGTGCCATCGCGCACCACGGCGATGTTCTCGGCCATCGCGGCTTCCCCGATATGGACGCGCAGCCGCGGCGACACCGGATGCGCCATCGAGACGTGCGCGACGCAGCCCTTGCCGAAGAACGAGCTCTCGCGCTTGTAGGTGCGGTCGACGAACTGGTCGACCAGGACGAAGGTGCCGGGCGGCAGATTCTCCTTAAACGAGCCGCACGCCGACAGCGAGACGAGATCGGTGACGCCGGCGCGTTTGAGCACGTCGATATTGGCCCGGTAATTGATATCGGAGGGCGAATAGCGATGTCCCTGGTCATGCCGCGACAGGAACACCACCGGCAAACCGGCGATCTGCCCGATGCGCAGCGCCCCGGACGGCTCGCCCCACGGACTCTTGATCGCCTTCGAGCGCACCTTTTCGAGGCCGGGAAGATCGTAAACACCCGAACCGCCGATGATGCCAAGCACTGCCTTGGTCATGAGAGATCGCTTCCTCGCATTGGGGAATGAGACTACAGCCGGGGGTGAAGTACGCCGGGCCGGTCGGAAAAATCAATGGTGAAGAAGAACCATCGAGATCGACGGCACATAGGTAATGATCATCAGCGCGACGAAATTGATGACCAGGAACGGCAGCACGCCGAGATAGATCCGGCTCAATGGCGCGTTGAAGATCGCCTGCGAGGAAAACAGGTTCAATCCAAAGGGCGGTGTGTACATGCCGAGACTGAGATTGACCGCGACGATGATGCCGAAATGAATGGCGTTGACGCCCGCGGCGACCACGATCGGCAGCAGCAAGGGCGTCAGGATCAGGATTGCCGCCGGCGGCTCGAGGAAGCTTCCCGCCAATAGCAGGCCGAGATTAAGAATGAGCAAGAGCTCCCACTTCGCCATGTGCAACCCGTCGATCGCAGTGACGATCTGTTGCGGGATACCACTGGTCGTTAACAGCCACGAATAAATCCCGGCCGAGGTGACGATGAGCAGGATTTGTGAAATGAGAAATGCAGCACTCAGCAAGATCTGCCAGCACCGGGCGAGGTCGACTTCGCGGTAAATGAACATGGTCACGAACAGCGAATAGACCACTGCGACGCCGGCGGCCTCGGTCGGCGTGAATACGCCGCCATAGATGCCGCCGAAGATCACGGCCAGCGAGCCGATCGACCAACTGGCGTCCTTGGTCGTCTTCCAGATCGTTGCCCAGTGCGCTTTGACGCCGAGCGGAACTCCTTTGATCCGCGCATAGGTCATGACAAAGGCGGCATCGATGACGCCGATCAGAAGGCTCGGCAGGATGCCGGCGGTGAACAGCTGGACAGCCGATTGCTGCGCCGACACGGCGTAGAGAATCATGGCGATGGAAGGCGGAATGACCACCGCAATCGCGCCGGACGAGGCGATCAGGCCGACCGCAAAGCGGTCGTTATAGCCGCCATCCTTGAGCGACGGATAAATCATGCGGCCCATGGCGACGACGGTGCCGACGGCGGTGTGCGACATCGCGCCGAACAGTTCGGAAGCCGCTACCGTGGTCACCGCGAGCGAGCCACGCACGCCGCCGACGATAGCCATGACCATCGCGATGATGCGCCGCGCGATGCCGCCTTGCGCCATGATCTCGCCGGCGAGCACGAAGAACGGCACCGCGAGCAGCGGGAAGTTGTCGAGGCTGCCGAACATGTAGGTTTGGATGGCGTCGGTTGGGATGTCGCTGGAGACGGTCAGCACCGCAACAATTGAGGTCACGAGCAGAATGAGAAAGATCGGAAAGCCGAGGATGAGAAGGGCAACCGGCAAACCAAAAAAGACGAGATAGCTCATCGCCGCCTCTCAATGCGATGTGCCGGCGCCGTCCGCGCCACGTTGCCAGCGTACGATCAGCCGCAGCGCCACCAACAGTCCCATCAACGTATAGCCGATCGGTACCATCGCCTGCGGAATGACCAGCGGGAAATTCGCCGCCTGGCTGCGCTCATCGAACGCCGCGAGCTGGCTGATGACGGGCCAGGCGAAATAAGCCACCGCGACCGCCGTGGCGATCATCGCCAGTTCCGACAGCGCATTGACCAATTCGCGCAATTTCGGCGGCAACATCCCGATCGCGACGTCCATCCGGATCTGCCGTCCCTCCCAGGCGACGGCGCAGCAACCGGTGAACACACAGCCGACCATGAGGAAGAGCATGATCTCTTCGGCCCACGGGATTGACACGCTGAAAAAGTAACGACCGATGATGTTGGCGAAATTGATCGCCACGCTCAAGATCAGAAAAATCGCCGCGGCTGCGCGCGTGATCGCAAGCAGCCCGCGAACGCCTCTGACGATACCATCGATCACTGGGTGGGCGCCTGTCGGGTTCGCGCGGCTGCGGCGGCCACGATCGCGTAGGCGTCGTGGACGCCCGGCTTCGACTTCGACACGTCTTCGCCGACGCTGGCGATCGTTTGCACCATCTTCGCCTGCTCGTCGGGCGGCAGGCTGACCAGCTCGCCGCCGCCGTCGACCCACGCCTTGCGCGCCTTGTTGAACAGTTCAATCGCCGCCGAGTTGATCGCCACCGTTTCGCTGGCGGCATCCTTGTCGATAACTTGCTGCAAATCCGGGGGCAGTGAATCGTACCATTTTTTGCTTATTTCGAGCATCAGGAAGATCATCGGCTGGTTGGTCTCGGTCACGTATTTCGCGGCATCCTGATAATGAAACGCCGTGAACACCGTGATGCCGGCGATCGCGCCGTCGATGGCGCCCTGCTGCAGCGCCGGCAGGACATCGGCCAGCGTCATCGCCACCGCCGTCACGCCCAGCCGCTTGAACGCCGCGGACTGGAAGTCCGATGCGAAAATGCGGATTTTCTTGCCGTCGAAATCGGCGAGATGGCGGAGCGGCGCTTTGGACACGATCGAATCCGGCTGGGCGATAAACATCCCCGCACCGTGCAGGCCCTTATCCGCGCCAAGCGAGAGCATCAGTTTCAAAACCGCCGGATCGGCGGCGATGCGCTGACCGTGTTCAAGGGAGTCGACCATGCCGGGCGCGGCCATGACCTCGAAGCGCTCGTCGACGCCGACAAAGAACTCGGGCGGAATGACCGCGGCCTGGATGGCGCCGAACTGCACGCCTTCGATCTGCCGTGGGATCGAACCGAGCTGGCTTGCCGGATAGACCTCGCTCTTGATGCGGCCGCCGGAATCGCGCTCGACCGCGGCGGCGAAATTCTTGGCGAGGAGGTGAGGTGCGTCGTTGATCGTGGGTGTCGTGACTTTCATCACGTAAGTCTGAGCCCGGGCCGCGCTGAGCGTCAGAACCGTCGACAAGACGAGCGCGCCGGTGACGGCCGCCGCGTGTGCAACCTTGCCCGATTTCTCGAGGCGCATCCTATCCTCCCTGTTCCGCGCCCGTTCCCACGTGACAACACAGCGGTCGGGCCTTAATTCCGTGCGGTAGTTTTTTATCGCTTGGCAGAAAGCTGCGGCGTATCACCGCAGCCGCAGAATTGTCCCCACTCCGACGTTAATGGATCGCCGATTGCCCGACAACGGAAATCGTTTCCCCTATCGAATGCGTTGCGCCGCCTCCGTGACTACCTGATACGCCGCGCTGAGCTGCGGCCTTTGCGTTCGATACCTCGTCGCCGACATTTGCCAGAATTTTGAGCATCGACGCCTGCTCGTCGGGTGGCAGGTCGATCAGTTCGCCGCCGCCGTCCACCCAGGCTTTGCGCGCCCTGTCATCAATTTCGATCGCTTGCGGATTTATCGCCACCGATTGCGCGGCGGCGTCCTTGTCGACAATCTGCTGCAGGTCCGCCGGTAATGAATCGTACCATTTCTTGCTGATCTCGGTGATCGCGAAGACGGCAGGTTGGCCGGTCTCGGTCACCGCTTTCGCCACATCCAGATAATGCATGGTGGTGAATACCGTAACGGCGGAGACCGCGCCGTCGATGACGTTGTCCTGGAGTGCCGGCAGTACGTCGCCCAAAGTCATCGGCTTTGGCGTCGCTCCAAGCCGCTGCATCGCCACGCTTTGGAATTGCGAGCCGAAAATCCGGATCTTCTTGCCCTTGAAGTCGGCAAGGTGACGGATCGGGGTTTTTGCAATGACAGAGGATGGTGTCGACATGAACAGCGCAGCGCCATGCAGTCCCTTGTCGCGGCCGAGGCCGAGCATCAGACTGCGCACCGCAGGATCGGCGGCGACGCGTTGTCCGTCCGCCATGGAGGTGACGAGGCCGGGAGCCGCCAGGACCTCGAACCGCTCGTCGATGCCGGCAAAGAATTCAGGCGGAATGATCGCACACTGGATCGCGCCGAACTGCACGCCTTCGACCTGCTGCTGGATCGAACCCAGTCGGCTTGCGGGATAGATCTCGGTTTTGATGCGGCCGCCCGAATCCCTCTCGACCGCGGCGGCATAATCCTTGGCGTATTGGTGCAAGGAATCGTCGACCGTCGCCAGCGTAATCTTCATCACATAGGTCTTGTCGTCCGCCGCGCGCGCGGTGAACGTCACGGCGAGCGACAAGATGAATGCGGCGGCGCAGGCGCGCGTCACCACCTCACGTGCCGCGATCAACATCGATCCCCTCCGGGTCGCTGCCGATAAACGTCCCGACGCCCGCGCCCCCGCGCGGGCGAACGTTACTGGGTCGGCGCCTGCCGTGTTCGCGCCGCAGCGTCGGTCACGATTTTGTAAGCTTCGGCAAGCTGCGGATTGGCCTTCGACACGTCAGAGCCGACGCTGGCAAGCGTTTTCATCATCGACGCTTGCTCGTCGGGCGGCAGCTTGATCAGTTCGCCGCCGCTCGCGGTATAGCTTGCCTCGGTCTTAGCGCGCAGATCGACCTCGATCGGATTAATGGCCACCGATTGCTCCGCCGCATCCTTATCGACGATCTGCTGCAAATCTGCGGGCAGCGATTCGTACCATTTCTTGTTGATCTCGACGATGATGAAAATCGACGGCTGGTTGGTCATGGTCACGGTTTTCGCCGCGTCAACGAAGTGCATGTTGGCAACGGGTCCCATCCCGGTGATGGCGCCGTCGATCGCGCCCTGCTGGATCGCCGGCAAGACATCGCCGAGCGACATCGCCACCGGCGTTACGCCAAGCCGGTCGAACGCCACGCTCTGGAACGGCGAAGCGAAGATTCGGAGCTTCTTGCCCTTGAAGTCCGCGAGAGTGCGGATCGGGTTTCTGGTCACGACGATGGACGTTTCGGCCATGAACAAGGCGGCGCCGTGCAGGCCCTTGTCGGCGCCGAGCGACAGCATCACCTTGCGTACCGCCGGATCGCCGGCGACGCGTTGACCATGCAGCTGTGAATCGACCAGCCCAGGAGCGGCCATGATGCCGAAGCGATCGTCAAGCCCGCTCATAAACTCGGGCGGACCGACGAAGCACTGAATCGCGCCGAACTGCGTGCCTTCGATCTGCCGCGGGATCGATCCCAATTGACTGGCGGGATAGACCTCGACCTTGATGCGGCCGCCGGAATCCTTTTCCAGAGCAGCGCCGTAGTTTCTGGCGAAAGTGTCGGGTATGTCGTGGATGGTCGGCGTCGAAATCTTCATCACATAGGTCTGATCGTCCGCCTGCGCCGCGCCAAGACGTGAACGCCAACGATACGGCGAACGCTCCGGTGGCGACGAACGAACGCGCAATAGCTTCGCATCTGCTGATGATGTTCATGATTTCCTCCCAGCCGGCCCTAGCCCGCAATCCGCGTCGAGGCGGCGCCCGGCTTCCCCAAGCCGGACACAGCAAGGATACAGCAATCCGGGAGGGTAGGCACGCGGCATCCTGTGACGGACTGCCGCGCCCGCGTCACCGGGGGTGCGGCCCCCGTGCGACGCCCTATCTCGTACGCATCGCCGCAGCGGCCACCGTTTGATAGGCGGAGTTGAGCAAGCGGCTTCTCTTTCGAGACGTCGGCGCCGACGCTGGACAGCAATTCGAGCAATGACGCCTGCTCGTCGGGCGACAGCTTGATCAGTTCGCCGCCCGCATCCGTCCACATTTTGCGCGAATTTTCGGTGATTTCCGTCGGCTTGCGGATTGATCGCGACTGCCACCTGCTCTGCGGCGGTCTGTCGATGATCTTCTGCAGGTCGGGCGGCAGCGTGTCGTACCATTTCTTGCTGATTTCGATGATCCGCGAATATCGCCGGCTGGCCGGTCTCGGTCACGTATTTTGCCGCGTCTTGATAGTGAAAGGCGGTGAAGACCGCGGTGGAGGCGACAGCGCCGTCGATAGCGCCCTGCTGCAGTGCCGGCAGCACGTCGCCCAGAACTCATCGCCACCGGCGTCGCGCCGAGCCGCTCGAACGCCACGCTTTGGAACGTCGAGGCAAAGATCCGGATTTTCTTGCCCTTGAAATCGGCAAGTGTCGGATGGGCTCTCGTGAAGCGACGGCGGCCGGATTGACCATAAACAGTCCGGCGCCGTGCAAGCCCTTTTCGGCGCCGAGGCTAAGCATGAGCTTCAGGACCTCCGGATCGGCCGCGAGCCTCTGGCCTTGCGCCATCGAGGTGACGAGGCCGGGCGCCGCCATCACCTCGAATCGCTCGTCGATACCGACCAGAAATTCCGGCGGAACGACCTGGCATTGGATAGCGCCGAACTGCACGCCTTCGGTCTGGCGCGGGATCGAACCCAGTTGGCTTGCCGGATAGATTTCCGGCTTGATGCGGCCGCCGGAATTCTTGTCGATTGCGGCGGCCAAGTTCTTTACGATAGGCGTGGATCTGATCGTTGATGGTCGCGATCGTTATCTTCATCGTATAGGTCTTGGGGTCGCGTCCTGCGCCTGCGCTGCGCCAAATGTCAGCGCCGACGACAAGACCAAGACGCCGGCCACCACGGCGGCTCGCGCAAGAAAGTTACGCTTCCATGAAGCGCATTTCCTCGTCCCTTCCCTATGATGTTCTATTGTTTGCCGGGCGATTCAGCGTCGCCGCCAAAATTCGGCACTGCCTCGCGCAGCACGCCATAGATCGCGGCGCGCCCGCCAGCGTCAAGATCGTGCTGCAACTTGTCGATCCAGCCCCGCACCACCTCGATCGGCGGACAGACCGGCTTGGCGGCGACGACGCCTTCGATGCCGATATCCGCGCTGCCCTCCTCGCTTGAGAACAGGATCTCGTTGAGCCGTTCGCCGGGGCGTATGCCGGTGAAAACGATGTCGACGTCGCGTCCCGGCTCGAGCCCGCTCAAACGAATGAGCCGTTCGGCGAGATCGACGATCTTGATCGGCTGGCCCATATTGAGAACATAGACCGACGTATCCGACCGCGCCGGCCCGAGCGCATGGCTTGCCGCCGTGATGACGAGATCGCACGCTTCGCGAATCGTCATGAAGTAACGCACCATGTCGGGATGCGTCACGGTCACCGGGACCGCCGGCTTCGATCTGGGCCTTGAATTTCGGAATGACCGAACCGTTGGACGCCAGCACGTTGCCGAAACGCACCGCGATCATGCGCATCGGCGGCTTGCCGCCGTTGCTGTGACCCGCGCCGCGGCCGGCGTCCAAACCCTGACAATACATTTCGGCGAGCCGCTTGGTCGCCCCGAGCACGGAAACCGGATCGATCGCCTTGTCGGTCGAAATCATCACCATGGCATCGGCGCCGGCACTCAGCGCCGCGTCGGCGACATTGACCGAGCCAAAAACGTTGGTCTTGATGCCCTCGTCCCAGTCGCGCTCAAGGAGCGGCACATGCTTCAGCGCGGCGGCGTGAAAGACCAGGTTCGGCTTGAACTCGGCGATCAGCCTGAAAATCCGCTCGCGATCGCGAATGTCGGCGATGCGGCCTTCAACCACGGTCTTGCTTGATTTGTCAGCGAGCCGTTCGAGCACGGCATGCAGCGCCGGTTCCGAATTCTCGATGACCAGCAGCCGGCTGGCGCTGAACGTGACGACACGATCGCAAATCTCCGAGCCGATCGAGCCGCCGCCGCCGGTGACCACGACGGTCTTGCCCTCGATGAAACTCTCCAGACGCCGATAATCGATCCTCACGCTCGGCCGCAGCAACAAGTCCTCGACATTGACCGGCGCCAGGCGCAGTGCCTCCTCGCCGGCACCGAGCGACGGCATGCGGCTCGCGGCAAGGCCGAGCCGGCGCGCCACCATCAGCATCGTTTCCGGATGAAGCTCGGGTTCGAGCGCGCTCGGAGTGAGCACCAGGCGTTCGACGCGTTTGCCCTGCGCGCGCAGCGCGAGCACGGTTGCGTCAAGCTCGGTAAGGAAACCGCGCACCGGAACGCCGCGCAATTCCTGGTCCTGATCGGCCGGCGACGGCGACAGAATTCCGACCGGGTCGACGTTCTTGACCGCGCCGCTCTCGATCGCGCGCAACAGCACTTCGGCATCGGCCGCCCGCCCGACGATCAGCGTCGGAATCGCGTCCGATCCTTTGACCTGCTGCTGCGTGCGGGAAAGCCTGAACAGCCGATAGGCGATGCGCGGACCGCCGAGAAAAAACATCTGCAAGAACCAATAGAGCGCGATCGTGATCTTGCCGAAGAAAAAAGTGCCGTAGAGAGCCGGATAAAGCAGGATGTAATCGAGCACGAACAGCGAAATCGCCAGTACCGACACCGCGCGGAAGATGTTCCGCAAATCGGGCAGCGAGGCAAAACGCCACTTCGCCATGTAGAGATGGAAGTACCAGTACACGATCCCGGCATAGACGAGGTAGCAGGGCAGAATGACGACGAGCCAGTGGAAGCGCTCGGTAAGGCCGCCATTTTGGCCGTCCCCGAAGCGAATATAGAGCGTCGCCAGCATCGCCAGCGCCGTGACGGCGAGGTCGTGCACGACGATGAGGACACGGCGCGGATTGCGCAAAAACCCCATCATGGCGTCATTATAGTCCAGGCCGCCCGCTTAGACGAAACATCATTATTTCGACGACATACCGATGATATTCGCGATACCAGGCGGCGAAATTGCGCACGCCCACCTCGATTGGCGTTGCGGGGCGAAAGCCGACGTCGCGCATGAGGTCGTCGATATCGGCGCAAGTCTCCGGCACGTCGCCGGGCTGCATCGGCAGAAGCTCGATTTTGGCCTTGCGGCCGAATTCCTGTTCCAGAAGCTCGACCACGCGGGAGATCTCGACGCTGCGATTGTTGCCGATATTGTAGATCCGCCACGGCGCCGTGCTGCTTGCCGGATCGAGTTCGACGCCTGGGCACCGCCTCGGTTTTCACCGGCACGCGAGCAATGACACGCTCGACCGCCTCGATGACGTCGTCGACATAGGTGAAGTCGCGCCGCATGTTGCCGTGATTGAACAGTCTGATCGGCTGGCCTTCGGTGATGGCCTTGGCAAAAATGAACATCGCCATGTCCGGACGGCCCCACGGGCCGTAAACGGTGAAGAACCGCAAGCCGGTCGTCGGCAGCCCATAAAGATGACTGTAGGCGTGGGCCATCAGCTCATTCGCCTTTTTGGTGGCGGCATAGAGGCTGATCGGATGGTCCACATTGTCATGCACGGAAAACGGCAGCTGCGTATTGGCGCCGTAGACCGAACTCGATGAGGCGAAGACGAGGTGCCCGGTCTTGCGATGACGGCAACCTTCGAGCACGTTGAGAAAGCCAGCGAGATTGGCGTCGAGATAGGCGTGAGGATTTTTCAGCGAATAGCGGACGCCGGCCTGCGCGGCGAGGTGGACGACCGGACCGAAATTGCCGTCGCGAAAAATCGTTTCGACGGATTTGCGGTCGGCTAGATCGAGCCGGTGAAAGCTGAACTCGCGAAATTGCCGCAACACCGCCAGCCTCGCTTCCTTGAGCGCCGTATCATAATAGTCATTGACGCTGTCGATGCCGACGACGGCGCGGCCGCCTTCAAGAAGCCGCCGCGCCAGCGCAAAGCCGATAAAGCCCGCGGCGCCGGTAACGAG
This sequence comes from uncultured Alphaproteobacteria bacterium, assembly GCA_963790975.1. Classification (GTDB taxonomy): domain Bacteria; phylum Pseudomonadota; class Alphaproteobacteria; order Rhizobiales; family Xanthobacteraceae; genus BOG-931. The sequence goes on along the minus strand of CAWBQV010000002.1, from coordinate 2,314,613 downwards.
AACCGGATCTTGCGACATCGGTGCGCTCACAGCCGCCACAGTTCGACCCCATCGGGCCGCGCAGCGCGATCGAGCTGCGACTTCACGTCGAGCACGATGCCGCCCTCCTTTTTTAATTCCTCGATTCTGTTGCGATCAATGTCGAAACCGACCACGGCGGCGCCGGATCGCGCGAATGCGACCGCCACCGGCAGGCCGACATAGCCGAGCCCGATCACGGCAATCTTGCGCTGGTGCGGCACCGCGCTCATTGGCCGACTTTTGGCCCAAGTGTTGGGCTGCGCGTCGACGACGGCTCGGACCGCGGTATCAAAAACGCGAACCAGGCGACTGCGCCAGGCAACGAAGCAATGATGCTGGCCAAACCGAAATACATCGAGAACACCAGCGCGTGCTCCGGCGTCAAACCATAATTGCCGAACAGCGACACCATGGCGAATTCGCGCAGCCCCCAACCGCCGATGGAGAGTGGCAGCAGCATGACGCCCACCATGACCGCGAACATCACCGCGGCGTCCGCGGGCGACAGCACCAGGTTCTGGGCACGGCCGAGCGACCAGACCGCGACGATGGTGAGGAGATGAATAAGGCAGCCGGCGCCGAGGATGACGGCGCCGCGCGAACCGAACACCGCGCGGCGGGCGACCGTGAATAATTTTGTTAGCCATCCGGCATAACGCCGGCCGGCGAATAGCGCATTCAGCGGTGCGCCAAACACGAGACCGATCATGCCGATGAGCAGCATCGCGCCAAGCGCGCCTAAAACCTCGCCGCGATAGTCGCCGAACGGATCGGCGCTCGAAGGCAACAGCAGAATGACGAAGGCAAACATCAGCAACAGGCCAACGCCAATACAGCGATCGATCACCACGCTGATCGCGGCGTCGCGCCAATCGTGGCCAAAACGGCCGAGAAACCACACGCGCACGCCGTCGCCGGCGACGAATGGCAGCACTTGGCCGAAAAACTGCCCCATCGCCGCCGCGAAAGTCATCCACGGATAGGTCACGCGGTCGCCGTGGATCTTCAGGGCTTTCACGATCTCCAGCCAGCGCAGCGCGACCAGCGGAATCTGCACCATCAGCAGAAATACGGTGAGGGCGCCCCAGCCAATATCAAAATCGGGCAACGTGCGCCGCAACGCCGCGAGGTCGATGTGGCGGAACAGGTACCAGAAGCAGGCCGCGGTGACGGCAATCTTCAGCGCAAAGAAGGCGCCGTGGCCCTTGCCGAAACTCCGCACCGGCGGCATCAATTCGCGCTGCAACGTCCGATCTCTTTATCTGTTATCGATCTGTTATCGCGGAACAATGACCGCCGGCTTGCGTGTGTCGCGCAGACGATCCGGCTCGGCATAGAGCGAGACTGATTCGCCGGCAATAAGATAATTCAAATTGGCGCAGCCGTACGATCGTCAATCGCTATGACAACATGCCGTGTTGCTGCATGAAATCGATGATGCGATCAGCGAGATCGTTCGGGCTTTCGTGGAGCGCGTCCAGCCTCAATTCGGGATTACGCGGCGGCTCGTAAGGCGAATCGAGGCCCGTGAAATTCTGCAATTCGCCGCGCCGCGCCTTTTTGTAGAGTCCCTTGGGATCGCGCTCTTCGCAGGCTTCGAGCGGCGTGTCGACGAAAATCTCGACGAATTCGCCGGGCTGGACCAGTTCCCGCGCCATTTCGCGCTCGGCCCGGAACGGCGAAATGAAGGCGACGAGGGTGATCAAGCCGGCGTCGACAAACAGCTTCGCCACCTCGGCGACGCGGCGGATATTCTCGACGCGGTCGGCTTCGGTGAAACCAAGATCGCGGTTGAGCCCGTGGCGCACATTGTCGCCGTCGAGCACGAAGGTGTGCTTACCGAGCGCGTGCAGCTTCTTTTCGACGTGGTCGGCGATGGTCGACTTGCCGGCTCCCGACAGGCCGGTGAACCACAGCAAAGCCGGCTTCTGGGCGTTAAGCCGCGCACGGGCGGCCTTGGTGACCTCGAAAGCCTGGAAATAGGTATTGGCGGCGCGGCGTAGCCCGAAGCGGATCATGCCCGCCGCCACCGTGGCATTGCCATGCCGGTCGATCAGGATAAAGCCGCCGGTGTCGCGATTGTCGTCATATGGGTCGAAGGCAATCGGCTCGGCAGTGGCGATATTGACGAAGGCGATCTCGTTGAGGTGCAGTTCCTTGGCGGCGAGATGATCGAAATTGCCGATGTCGATACGATATTTGAGCTCGGTCACCGTGGCGCCGACGGTCTGCGCGCCGGCCTTGAGCAGATAGTTCCGTCCCGGAAGGAGCGGCGTCTGCGACATCCAGACGAGATGCGCGGCGAAGGCGTCCGCCCGCTGCGCCGGCTTGTCGGCGGAACTGATAATGTCGCCGCGTGACACGTCGATATCGTCGGCAAGGACCACGGTCACGGCATCGGCCGCGGCGGCGCCATCAAGCTCGCCGTCCATGGTCACGATCCGCGACACGCGCGAGCGCACCCCGGTGCGCGGGATAATAATTTCGGCGCCTTTGCGCAGCGTGCCGGAGGCCACCGTTCCGGCATAGCCGCGGAAACTCGCGCTCGGCCGATTGACATATTGCACCGGCAGACGAAGCGGCGCGGCGTCCGGCTGGGCGCCGACCGTCACGGTTTCGAGATATTCGAGGAGCGGCACGCCCTGATGCCACGGCATCCGCGTGCTCGCGCGCACGACATTGTCGCCATAGAGCGCGGAAGTTGGAATCGCTGTGACATTGGACGCGGGCAACTGGCCGGCAAATTTGGCAAAGGCCTCGACAATCTCCCGGAAGCGGCGGTCGTCGAAGTCGACCAGATCCATCTTGTTCACCGCCAGGACAAAGTGGCGAATGCCGACAAGCGAGCACAAAAACGCGTGCCGCCGCGTCTGCTCAAGGAGGCCTTTCCCGGCATCGACCAGCAAGATGGCGAAATCCGAGGTCGAGGCGCCGGTCACCATGTTGCGCGTATAATCCTTGTGGCCCGGTGTATCGGCGACGATGAAGCGCCGCCGCGCGGTACCGAAATAACGATAGGCGACGTCGATGGTGATGCCCTGCTCGCGTTCGGCTTCGAGTCCGTCCACCAGCAGAGCGGGATCGAGATCTCCCGCGACCGTGCCGTGCGTCTTGGAATCGCGCGCGAGCGCCGCAACGTGATCGTCGAGGACGAGTGAGGCGTCGAGCAGGAGCCGGCCGATCAAGGTCGACTTGCCGTCATCGACCGAGCCGCAGGTGAGCACGCAGAGCTGATCGCGGTCCGGCGCGAACGAGCTTGCCGATGCAGCGGCGGCGATGCCGGTGTCAGAAATAGCCTTCACGCTTTTTCTTCTCCATGGAATCGGTTTGGTCGTGATCGATCAGCCGGCCGGCGCGTTCCGACGTCTGCACCGCTTCCATTTCGCGGACGATATCGGCGAGCGTCACGGCGTTCGATTCGATTGCTGCCGTCAGCGGATAGCAACCAAGAGTTCGAAACCTCACCATCCGCTTTGCCGGCCGCTCGCCAGGCTCGAGCGGAAAGCGCTCATCCTCGACGACGATCAATCCCCCACCTCTTTGAACGACCGGGCGCACAGCCGCAAAATAGAGCGGCACCACCGCAATCCGCTGATGCTCGATGTAGCGCCAGACGTCGAGCTCGGTCCAATTGGACAACGGGAAAACGCGAATGGTTTCGCCGGGCGCGATGCGGCAATTATAGATGTGCCACAGTTCGGGGCGCTGGTTTTTCGGGTCCCAGACATGATTGGCGGAGCGGAATGAGAACACGCGCTCCTTGGCGCGGCTTTTTTCTTCGTCGCGCCGGGCGCCGCCGAAGGCGGCATCGAAACCGTGTTCGGTCAGCGCTTGCTTGAGCGCATCGGTCTTCATGACGTGGGTGTAAAAAGCCGCACTATGCGTGAACGGAGTGATCTGCTGCTTAAGTCCCTCGCGATTGACGTGAACGATCAGAGGAAGCTTGAGTCCGGCCGTGGTCTCGTCGCGAAAGCCAATCATTTCCCGGAATTTCCACGTCGTATCGATATGCAAGAGCGCGAATGGCGGCGGCGACGGAAAGAACGCCTTTCGCGCAAGATGAAGGAGTACGGAGGAGTCCTTTCCGATCGAATAAAGCAGGACCGGCTTCTTAAATTCCGCCGCCACTTCGCGGAATATATAGATCGCTTCCGCTTCCAAGCGGCGCAGATCGGCGGGCATTGATCTGTCGGTCAAGTGTTTGGGCTCACGCCGATGCAATGAAAGGTGAAATTGTCGGTCCTGCGTTCACGCGGAACCGTCATGAGTATTATAACCGTATGCCCACAGAAACATATTATCGGTTTGAGGCCACCGACGAGCCGTGTCCTCGCGGACAGTACAACCGGCTTCATCGGTCGTGCCCGCTGGGTCGTTTCGACAGACTGTACATCCAGCCGCCACAAAGGGTAGAAAAGGTGTCGCATCCGAAGCTACAGAAAAACGCCACCAAATGGTGAAAGCCGTATTCCTCGATCGCGATGGGGTGATCAACGCCAACCTAATGCGCGACGGCAAGCCGGTGGCGCCTACAACGCTCGCCGAATTTCGTATCCTTCCCGGTGTTGTCGAGGCGGCGCGGCGGCTCAAGAACGCCGGCTTTCTGCTCATCGTCGTTACCAATCAACCTGACATCGCCACCGGCCGCACGTCGAACGCGGCCATGGAGGCGATGCACGCTGAAATCCGCAAACTAATGCCGATCGACGACTTCATGATCTGCTTTCACACCGACGCTGACAATTGTGTCTGCCGCAAGCCGAAGCCCGGCTTGATCCTCGAAGCGGCGGCCAAACACCATATCGATCTGTCATCGAGCACCGTCGTCGGCGATCGCTGGCGCGATGTGCTGGCTGGCCAGGCCGCGGGCTGCCGCACGATCCGCGTCGATCATGGCGTTACCGAGGATCAACCGTCAGTGCCGGACCGGACCGTGAAGTCGCTCACCGACGCCGCGACGTACATTCTCACTGGGAACGTCGCGCGCTGAGCCGCTTGCGGCGGGCAGAACTCGTTTCTCAGTTAGCCGCAAGCTTATTGTACCAAGTCAAGAATCCGGCGAGCAGTCGCGCGCTGCCCCGTGGATTGACGTGCCCATCGATAAAATAAATCGGACCCGAATCGTCATCGATCGAGCAGGAATGCGCGTCGCAAAGCGCGTCTAGCGAGTCGTAAACCAACACGCCGGGATTTGCCGCTTTCAGACTATCGATAAAGGCACGATATTGGTGCTGGCCGTTTTCCAAGCTTTCCCGGCTCTGCACGCATGATTTTGACGTCCGCGTGAAGGTTCCGAACGCCGTTATGCGAGCCACGCAGCTCGACGGCTCCAGATGGAAAAGCGGCGGCACGATCAGGTAGATCACAGTCTTCTGCAATTTCAGCAAAGCGCTTTGAATGGCGAGAAGCTTGTCCCGCTGGTAAGTGAATTGATCCTCCAGCGCGAACGAGATGACGACCGTGTCTATCGTTTTTCGTTCGCGCGCGATATTCAACGTGTGATTGACAATATCGCTGCACTGCATTTTGGTCTGCAGCCATTCATCGAAGGCGCGGTCGGCCAGGCAATCCGCCGTGCCCCAGATATGGGCGTGGGTGGCAACGAGCGCGGTCTTCAAATCGAGAGCGCCGGCATAAACGGCGGAGTTCAGGGCCATCGCCGTGCTGTCGCCGAACAACAGGAATTTCGGCTCGGCAGCATTGACCAGGCACACTTCGTCCGGATCGAGCGCGATATTGAACAGCCGCGGGCATGACGCGTCCGACGAGCGGCTGCTGGTCGGCACCGCGAGGTCGGTCTCGGGGCCGAGATTGGCTACCGCCGCAAAGCGCGACGGAATGCCCCCCGACGCATAGGTCGCAGCGCCGGCACAGCCGACGCACAGCAGCCCAACGGCAAGTACGACGCTTTTGAATTTGCGGTGCGGCCCGAACCGAATCGGCTTTTCCACCAGAAGATAAGTGAGCGTTGCCAAGGCGAACGCAATAAGAACCGCGACCAAGCGCAGCGAGGCCGATCCGGCATTGCCGCGCACGATGGAGATGAAGGAAAGGATCGGCCAGTGCCAGAGGTAAAGCGGATAGCTGATGAGTCCGATAGCGACCAAGACCTTGTTTGAAAAGATCGTGCGGTTCAGCCAGGCCTCCGAGCCTGCGAAAATCAAAAGACAGGTTCCGATCGTCGGCAGCAGTGCCCACCAGCCGGGGAAAGCCAAAACCGAAGCATAGCGGACTGCGAGAACGATGCAGACGACGCCGATCCAGGCCGCGAGATCGGGCGCATCGACGGCGAGCGTTCGCGTGAGCTGCAGCCTGCGCGACCGCAGCCACGCCATTGCTTCCGGCTCGTTCAAGGCCGCGAAGGCGAGGAAGCTACCAAGCATCAATTCCCAGAACCGCGTCACCGGTGAATAGAACAGGCTGCGGTGCTTGAGCAGAATGATATTGATGGCAAAGGAGCCGAGACAAAGAACGAGGATCGGCCAGGACGTGCTCAACCGCGCCCGCGCCGTCGACCACAACAGTAGCGGCCAGACCAGATAGAACTGCTCCTCGACCGCGAGCGACCACAGATGCAGCAGCGGCTTGGTGTGGGCGGCGGTATCGAAATAACCGAGCTGTTTCATCAACACGACATTGATGACGAAGGCGGCGCCGGCAAAAATATGCTCGCCGAGGACGCGAAATTCTTCCGTGAACAGCGTCAACCAACCGGCGACATAGACCGCGATCAGAACCAGAATAAGCGCCGGGAAAATACGGCGGATGCGGCGCAGGTAGAAATTAACGAAGCTGAAATCGCCGCGATCGAGCTCGTTGAGAATAATCGTGCTGATCAGGTATCCGGAGATGACGAAGAAGACGTCGACGCCGACGAAACCTGACGGCACCACCGTCGGGAAGGCGTGAAAGCCGACGACGACGAGAATGGCCAGTGCGCGAAGCCCATCGATTTCCGGACGATAAGCCGAGGTGGCCAACGCTTTGATCTGTGGCGTCAAATCGCTTTTCATCACGACGCTATTTCATCGTAGTGCTACAGTGCCCGCGGCGCTGGCAGCGGCGTCAATAGCGTGCCCTTGAAACCGCGTGCCCGCAGTTTCGGCGCCAGTTCGTCGGCAATGTGCCAGGAGAAGATGATGGCGCAATCCGGCTGGTCGGAGAACAATTGACTCTCCTCGACCACCGGGATGAGCGTCCCCGGCATGTATTTGCCGATTTTGAGCGAGCCCTGGATTTCGCAGACGTAATCGACGATGACCTCGTCGAGGCCGACATAGTTCACAAGCGTCGAGGCCCGTGACGGCGCGCTGATGCCGACGATGCGGCCGCCCTCCTCCTTGATGTCGCGGATCATCGAGAGCAGCCGCAGTTTTGACAGCATCACTGCATCGCGAAACGCGGCGAGGCGCAGGCGCATCGCCGCGCCGTGTGGCTCGGCGTCGAGCATCTGTTTCACGCTCGGATTCACGGCATGTGCGCCGCGGCGTGCCGCATAGACGCGGATCGAGCCGCCGTGGCTCGGGATGTGGTGGGCATGAAAGACTTCGAGCCCGTGCATTTCCAAAAGATATTGGAGGCTGCCGACTGAGTAGTAGCGCAGGTGCTCGTGATAGACTGTGTCGTATTGCAGCCGGTCAAGCAGGCCGACGAGATAATGTGATTCCGAGATGAATACTCCGTCCGGCGCCAGCATGCCGAGAATGCCCTCGACGACGGCGTGGACGTCCTCGATATGGGCGAAGCAATTGGCGGCGGTGATGACGCGCGCCGCGCCGTGGCTCGCCTTCAGCTCTTGCGCGACCGCCAGCGAGAAATAGCGCTGCAGCGTCGGAATGCCGCGCGCATTGGCGATCTTCGACACGTCGGTCGGCTCGATGCCGAGGATGCGATGCCCGCCCTTCTGGAAATTGGAAATCAGCGTGCCATCGTTCGAGCCGATGTCGACGATCAAATCGTCGGGCCGGAGCGACAGGAGCTTCGAGGATTCGGCATAAAGCTCGGCAAAATTGTCGCGCAGCAGCTTGGTCATGCCGCTGGTGTATGGATATTCCGGCGGAAAGATGATGGCCGGATCGACCGCGAGCCCTAACTGGACCAGTTCGCACTTGTCGCAATAAAGCAGCGTTGTCGGAAACCACGGCAATTGCCGCGGCGGCTCGCCGAGCGGCACCATATGATTGACCGGCGGCATGTAGCCCAGCGACAGCACGGTCTCGAGCCGCTCATTGCCGCATACCTGACAGCATTCGACGGGAGTGCTCGCGCCGGTACCGGCGGCGCGCGCGACTTTTGTTGGAAACACGCTATTTCTCCGACTCTACTCTCGTTACCGGTCAGCGCGCCGCCGCGAGACTTCTCGTTGGCCCAGTACCAATCGAGCGTCGGCGGCAAGCCCTCGGCCAACGGCATGCGAGGGGCATAACCGAGCTTGGCGAGCTTGCCAATGTCCGGACAGCGCCGTTCGGTACCGCCGGCCGGCGCCGGCAGCGCGACGAGATCGATATCGCGCCCGGCATGCGCGGCGATGCGCCGCGCCAGATCGCCGATCGCGACCTCCTCACGGGTACCGACATGGTAGATGCCGAGATGCTCGCCTTTGCCGCGCATGATCATGACGCCGCTGACCAGATCGTCGACATGACAGAAGCTGCGGGTCTGCCGGCCGTCTCCCTGGATTTCGAACGCAATGCGACCGCTGCGGTGCCGGGCGATGGCCTTTCTCATGCGCAGCGCAAGCTGCGGAATGACGTGCTCGAAGCCCATGTCTGGGCCGTAGACATTGTGCGGCCGGAAAATCAGAACCCGATCGAAGAATTTTCGGCCGTAATTGATTGCGATGACTTCGCTGATGATCTTGCCGGCGCCATAGGACAGCCGCGGATTATGCGGATCCGGCACGATCAACGGCACCGTCTCGTCGGTCGGAACCGTGGGCGGGGTCTGATAGACTTCGGAGCTTGACGCCAGTATGAGGTTGCGCACGTTCTCGGCGCGGCAGGCGTCGATCACGTTCATCATCCCTTTCACGCCGACATCGAGCACCAGGTCGGGGTGCGAATAGAAGAATTCGGTGCCGTTCACATAGGCAAGATGATGGACCTCATCGACACCACGCACGGCGCGCCGCACCAGTTCTGCGTCGCGGATGTCACCGTCGATCATCTCCAGATCAGACAGCACGCCGGCAAGGCGCCGCGGCGAACCGCGCGAATTATCGTCGAGCACGCGGACCGCGCAGCCGGCTTGCAGCAGCGCCTTGACAAGCGCCGAACCGATAAAGCCGCTGCCGCCGGTGACAAGAACACGTCGCGCGCTCACGGCGACTTCTTCGGCACGCCCCGCCACCGGGCCGACCAGGACACGATGAGCGTCGGCGACGAAATCGCCGATCCAGCACGTGTAGCGCGCCAGCGCCGCAGCAACGGCGCGACGATGCCGCCGATCAGTGCCGCGGCGAACAGGCAAGCAAACGGCACCCGGTAGCCGGCCAGCGCCGCCAACAGCAGAATGACAAAAGCGAAGGCACACAAAACGAAGACGCCGGTGCCGCGATCGAGCATGACGCCGGTCAGTCCGGTGCGCCAGGAATAGCCGAACGGCGTCAGCCTCCAGGCGCGGATGCCCTCGCCGGCGACGCCCGGCAGCACCTGCGCGAACAGCCAATAGATCGCGATCAGCGTGTTCGCGGCGATAAAAGTCAGGCGCGACGGCTGCGGGGTCAAGGATCGCACGATCGCCCGCAGCCGCGCCGCCAGAAGCGGCAATTGCGCCATGGCGATCAGGACGGCGAGCGCGATCCAACGCAGCTTGAAGGTCGAGAGCGCGCGAAACGTATCGCTGGCGCTGACTTGACGTAGCACGTACCAAAAACACACCACGGTGACGACCAGCTTGCCGGCGATAAACAGGTATTCGACCGGACCGTTGACGCGCTCGGCCGCAAGGGCAATCTCGTCGGTCAGACGGACGGCGCGGCCGAGTTCGGAAACCGTGTGCAATTCACTCGCCACGTCGTCGCACCTCCTGTCGATAAGCCGGGTGGAATGCGGCACAGTACAAGTCGTGGCACCCGCGCTCAAGCCGCGCCGGCACACGCCGCTAGTGCGGCAATTGCACCAATCCGCGCAATTCCGCGAGCAATAATGCGCCGAGATGAAGCTGCTGAATGAAATCGCCCTTATTGATCAGCGCCGCGAGCTCCGCGGGCGTCAGGACGGCGACCTCGACACCGGGCTCTGGTGTGAATGGCTTCATCTGCTCGCCGGTTTCGATGAAGAACGTGTGGACGCGGTTGCTCAGCCGGCCGGTGCAGGGCGATGCGGTGCCGAGCGACGCGATGCTGCGCGCGGCATAGCCGGTTTCCTCCAGCAATTCGCGCCGCGCGCTTTCGGCCGGCTCCTCGCCGCGATCGACGACTCCCGCCGGCAGTTCCCAGGTGAAGGCTTCGACCGCCGGCCTATATTGCCGCACGATCGGAATGCGACCGTCGGGCGTGCGTGCGACGATAGCGATGTAGTCCTGCTGGCCGACCGCATGATAGGTCTCGACCGGCCGGCCTTCGGCGAATTCGACCTCGCGCGCGATGATGCTCATCCATGGTGAGATCGCCTGCACCTGTCGGGAGCGGATTTTCGGCCATTCCTCGGCCATGATCAGCCTAAGCGCACCATCTCAACCGACCAGGACGGCGTCAGGCCGCAGACCCCAGACGTCGACCAGCGGCTTATCTTTCAGATCGACGGTCTTGTAGGTGTCGTGCGGCGTGCAGAGAACGAGCAGATCACTACGCGCGATCACCTCGTCGAGCGGTTTGAGATCCGGATCGTCGGTCGGGCTCACGTAGGGATCAGTGGTGAGAACTTCGCTCGCCACGCCGGCCAGGGCCTTTTTTAATTTGTAGCTCAGTGAAGCGCGCGCATCGTCGCTGCCGGCCTTGAACGCCATGCCGAGAAGACCGACGGTCATGCTGGCGAGATTGTAGCTGCGGCGTAGGTCGGCAATGATGTGCAGCGGCAGCCCTTCGTTGACCATGATCGCCGCATTGCCGAGCGCGAATTCGTTGCGGGCAAAAGCGAGGAGCTGCATCGTGTCCTTGACCAGGCATGGCCCGGCGGCAAAGCCCGGCCCCGGGATATATTGCGCGCGCGGATAATCGTGCTTCATCGCCTGCAGGATGCGGCCGTAATCGAGGCCAGCCGATTTGGCGATCAGATAAAACTGATTGGTCACGGCAAACTGGGTGTAGCGGAAGGCATTCGCGAACAGCTTTGCGAATTCCGCCTCCATCGGCTTGAGCGTCACCAGTTCAGGCGTGATCAAGCCGAACAGCTTGGCCGCTTCGCGCTCCGCATCCGGCGACGTGCCGCTGAGAAGCTGCGGCATTTTCGCCAGCTCCACGATGCCGTTGCCCTGCACGATGCGTTCCGGACAAAACGCGACCTTGATCTTGCGGCCCAATTTCTTGATATGGGCGTCGACCCAGTCGGTGGTGCCGGGGTAAAGCGTCGAGCGCAGCACCAGCAACTGGTCTTCTAGAAGATGCGGCAGCAGCGAGTTCGATCGCGTCCTTGATCACGTTGCGCACCGGATTGAGAAACTCGTCAACCGGCGTGCCGATGGTTACGATTACCGGCCCTTTTTTGGATACGCACCTCGGCTCTCTGGTAAAGAACAACAGATCGTCGGCAAGCGCTTTCTTGAGAAGTGGCTCCGCGCCGTTCTCCATGTGCGGCACCCGGCCGGATCGCAATATATCGAGCGCCGCTTCGTTAGTGTCGTTGACGTTGACCGTCAGCCCCTTGGCCGCGAACGACAGCACCAGCGGAATGCCGACGTGACCGGCGCCGCCGACCACCGTCAAATCGGCGGTCGCGGCTGTCGTCGCGCGCGCGGTGCGTTTGTGCTCGAGGGTGCTCACATAACTCTCCGAACGAGATCACATCCCTGTCGGTATCCGCACCCGCACCGCAATGTCCGAAGACCGCGGCAGCTTGCGCACCGCTAGCATGAAGAGATCGAGATAGGCAATGATCCACGACACCAGCTTGAACGAGGACTTGCCACCAAACAGCCGGTCGATCGAGATGGTTGGCACTTCGCCGAGTATTAATCCGTTCAATTGCGCATTGATCGCCATATCGAAGGCGATGGTCCAGCCGACCGCGTTCGAATTCCTGGTCAGCGTATTGAAATCGGCGCGGCGGAACATTTTGATGCCGGTGGTCGAATCTGACAGGGCCGCGCCGAAGCCGGTATGCAGCAACCAATTGGCGATGCGCGACAGAATATGCCCGATCATGGAGCCGCCGAGACGGCGTCCGCCATGGGCGTAGCGCGTGACGCTGACGAATTCCACGCCGTCGTCCATCAGCGCCAGCATGTCCTCGATGGCGAGCACCGGGCCGACTTCATCGGCGGCGAAAACCAGGATACGCTCGCCTTGCGCCGCTGCGACGCCGGTGCGGATCGCGCCGGCAACGCCGATGCCGGTGCGGTTGATGACAGGCCGCACCTGCGGGAATTTCGTGCGCGTCTCTTCGACCACGGGCGCGCTTTCGTCGGCCTCGGAATCGAACACCACCAGGATCTCATGCGAGCACGCCAGCACCGAGCCGAGAATGCGCAGCATCACGCGCAGATTCATGGTCTCGTTGCGGACGGGCAATAGGACGGTCAACAGAATTGGATCAGCCATGCCTGGTCCGGTGATTGGTTTTGAGCGGGGTCGACTTTCAGGCGCGGAGCGCCGTGATGATAACGCCGCAGACACGTTCCATATCGGCTTCGCTCATGTCGAAGCGCGACGGCAGCCAGAGGCCGCGCCGCGAAATGTCCACTGTATGCACAAACGTGGCGTCATCGGCAACGTAATAAGGCTTCTGCTGATGAACCGGATGCCAGAAAGCCCGGCAGCCGATGCCCTCGGCTTGCAGCGCCGCGGCGACGCGCGTCCTGTCGTTGACCAGCACATCCGTCCACTGCCGCACCTCGCCGGGCTCATCGAATGGCGGCAGAGTCAGGCCCGGCTGATTGGCGAGGCACTCGGCATAAACCTGATCCCGGCGCTCGGCCGCGTTCAGCCGCTCTTCGACCTCGTCAAGCTGCGCCAGCGCCACCGCCGCTTGCAGGTCGGTGAATTTGAAATTGAAGCCCATGACGGGGTGCATGTCGTCGCCGCCGCTGCCGCCGTGCCGGCGTCCTTGATCCTTCAACTCGCGGAGCCGGTCGTGCAGACTGCGATCATTGGTGACGATCATGCCGCCCTGGCCCGCGGTGACGGTCTTGTTGGCGGAAAACGAGAAGCAGGCGGCAACGCCGAACGAGCCGAGCTTGCGTCCGGCATAGCAGGAGCCGAGCGCCTCGGCGGCATCGCAGATCAAAACGAGGCCGCGCTCGCGGCAGAGGGGTTCAAGCCGTTTGTAATCGGCGCCGCGGCCATTGACATCGACGGTGACGACGGCGCGCGTGCGCGGCCCGATCGCCGCGGCGGCGCGGTCCGGATCGATGCCGAAGCGGACGGGCTCGACGTCGACGAGCTTCGGATCGGCTCCGGCGAGCCGCACGGCATTGGTGGTGGCGACGAAGGTCAGGTCCGGAACCAGAACTTCCATGCCCGGCCCGATGCCGGCGGCCATCAGCGACAGCGCGATGGCGGCCGTGCCGCTGGTGACCGCGACGGCATAGTCGGTGCCGACCAAGGCGGCGACACGGCGTTCGAATTCACGCGCCAGTGGGCCGTCATTGATATAGCCGCTCGCCAGGCAGGTCCGCAGGCGGTCGATTTCCTTGTTAGAAAAGTGCGGACCGAACCATTCAATCGCGCGGCGGTCGGACTTCGAGCCGGTAACGTTGGCATCAGTGACACGGGACATGGCGCTACGCGGGGCTCATAAGGAAATCGTGACAAGCCAAAGCACGAATGGCAGCCCTTTATGCCGTAGAGCGGGCATCGCAAGCAAGCGAACCGCGACGCGACGGCGCAGCTGGCGTGCCAGACTTGACCGCGGGTTTGAAAGCTGCGACTACCCGAAACGAGGGGTATTGGGCGGAACCCTTACCAAGGACATCACAAATTGTGACCAACAAAGCCATTGGGCTTTGCCGTGACCGCTTTGATTAATCGTGCCGCAGCGACGAGACGATTGATGCCGCAACACTGTATCTTGATCACGGACACCGACCACTACCTCATCCCCGACGCCGTGGCACTCTGCCGCTCTCATTTTGACGAGGTCACCGTCGTCGACGAGGACGATCCGGCGATCGACGACGGCAGCCTGGCGTCGAAGCCCTGCACGCTGCTGATCAGCTTCCTGAACGAGCATATTCTATCGCCGCAATTTCTGGCCCGCACCAACGTCAACTTTCATCCGGGACCGCCGCAATATCCGGGGCGCGGCGGCGCCAGTTACGCCCTCTATGACGGCGCCAAGACCTATGGCGCCACGGCGCACATCATGGCGGAACGCGTCGATGCCGGCGCCATCATCCTCGCCAGCGAATTTCCCATCGACACCGACGAGTGCTGCGAGACGCTGTTTGCAAAAGCCGAGCGATCCGCTCTCGATCTTTTGGTCCGCGTGCTGGCGACGTTTTCCGACACCGGCAAGCTTCCGCCGCCGAACGGCATGCGCTGGGGCCGCCGGCCCGGCACACGCAAACACTTCGACGAGTGGCTGATCCTCGATCCCGCCGACCGCGCCACTTTCGACCGCAAGATCGTCGCAGCGCAGCATTCACGGTTCGCCGGACCTTACGTCTTCGTCAACGGCCTGAAATTCGGCTTGGTGAACGACAAGCACAACAGGGCGGCGATCAAGACCATGCGCAAGGCGCAGCGTTCCGGCAAAGCGAAGATTTCCGGTCAGTGAGCGAACGGCAGCGCAATCGACGGCAGTTTCATGCTAAACTTCCTCGGCATCGTCTTGCATGAGACCTTGTTGCTGTTGCATTGGCTGATCTGGCCGGCCGTAACTGCCGTCTTGATGGTCATCATCCTGCGATCACCGAGCAGCCTGCGCACACAAACCGCCGTCGAACTGTTCGGAACCGATCGATCCAAAAATTCGCTCATCGCCACGGCGAGCACCATCGTCTTTTTTCTCGCCCTGTTCGGCATCTTGCTGGCGAAGAACACCGCCTATCTGAAATCCCAATTTGAAATTCGCTGGCACATCGCGTTTCTTAATTACGACCTGGCCTGGCATACGCCGGCATTTTCGCTCGCCGGCAACGCGCTCTATCAGTTCGGAATCAAGCAAGCGTTCCCATGATTTGTCAGTTCCAAGATTTTGATAATGACGGTCCGAAGCGCCGGCCGAGCGGTCGACGAACCCCATGACGTCAAACTGATCACACTCATCGAGGAGATCGAGAAGATCGCCATCAAGGCTAACGACGATCGCGCGGATAGTGGGTATGGAAGACATGACGGCCACCAATCAGCGATAATGGGACAGATATATTTGAGGCGACACGACCCGTCGCCCGCGTTCCACGCGGCAGTCCATCTTCCGCCTCGCCGAACATTGCGCAAATGAACAAGGTCGGCCTTTTCCAGGCGTCATCGTCTATCGCACAGTCCGAGCGACCGCTTGCCGTGATTGGGCGCTACCGATTTGGAGGCAGATCAGCGGGCCTCGGGGCTTTCGCTTTAAACGTATTGCACTATGGTGCGGCGAATTCAACGGTGTCGACGGGTGGTAGAAATGAGGTCCTCATGGCCGGCCAAGGGCGTTTCCTTCAATGCTCTTGCTATTTCGCTTCTGGCTGCCCTCGGCATCGGTGGTGCCGTCTTACTGCTGAGATGGTTGAATTACAGTTTCCATGAAATAACTTCGCTTATTCGTTCATTGATTTGGCCTGCGATCGCCATTTGGCTTGCAATCGCCGTCACGCGATTGCCTAGCGAAGCGCGATCGTATGCGGCCAGCCTTCTCTTCGGGGAGAATGACGCCGCCGTTACCCAGCAGGAGCGCATCGGCATCGCGAAAGTGGCCATCTTCTTCTCGGTCCTATTCGCGATCCTGCTTTCGAAGAACGTGTCGAATTTACGTACAATCTCCGATGTCCGCTGGCATATCGCTTTCCTGAACTATGACCTTGCTTGGCATACTCCCATCTTCTCGCTCGCGGGCAATGTTCTCTACCAGTTCGGGATACAACCAGGCTTCAATACCAGCCTAGCGCCCCTCAACGCCGTCGCATATCTGGTCAATCCGCATCTGCGGATCATCGCGAGCTACGCGCTTTTCTACCTGGCGATGAGCGCTTTGCTGTGGGCGGTCGCACGCACCGTGGGATTGAGACCGATTGCATCCGCCATCTGCGCGGCGTTGACGGCCCTCATCACCACGATTCCGTATGGTCTCGATCACCTCCTGCCGTTTCTGCCGCCGCCGGTAAAGTTCGATTCCCAGGCGATGCTGACGACGATCTACGAAGAATTGGGCATCCTGAGCTTGACTGCCGCACTTCTCTTCTTCTGGCTCGGTCAGCGCCCAGGCCTCATTGCCAACGGAGTGATCGGCGCCGTCTTCTCCGCAACCTGCTACATTGTGCTGCTGGCATATCCCGCCCTCGCATTCTTCTCCACGCCGATAATTCTCCTCTACTGCTGCGCGTTTCTAGCAACGGTGGGGGACAAGCGGGAGTTCTGGTGGAAAATTGCCGTAAGCGCCGCGCTATTTGCGACGATGCTGCTCGCGCATATACCTCTTTTCTTCAAGAATTTATATTCGGACACGTTCGGCGCCTATTTTTCAGACCGGATTTGGAACGCTGATGCGCTGACGATCTGGAAGTATTCAACGGTAGCGAGCACCTTTTGGCCCGACCCTATGGTGCTGCTGCCCTGCTTCGTGGCTTTTTTTGCCGCGATTTTCTTCATCATTCGAGGCCGGGGCGCCATCCGACGGTTTGCAATAGGGATGCTCGCGTGCGAGACCGGCCTATGCGCTCTAGGTGGTGTCATGGCGTACCTGCACTACCCGGTTTCGCTGTTTTATTCGGATCAGATGCAGGCCCCCATTCTGCTCCTGTTTTTCGTGGTGCCGCTATTTTTCGTGTCCGTCATTCTCTTTGCCCGCGGCAACGACGCTTTTGCGAAGAATTTGAAACAGGCCGAAGCGCAAGACCGCGCGCAGGGACTCCGCTTTGTGAAGAGGTGGGCTCCCGCCGTTCCCGTGATGTTTCTGGTCGTCAGCCCGTTCCTCGTTCCCAGGGAGCGCCCCTTCGACACCTCGTCCTATCCGCCGGCGCGCCCACCCTCCGTTCAGCTGCTGAGCGACGAATTGGAGCTTAGCCCGGGACGGCCGTTCCGCGGCCGCGTCTTCGCGCTCGTCCAACAGAACTACGCCGGCGCGACCGGCCCCAATTTAAATCCGCTTCTCAACGCCGTACTCGGCACGCTTGAGGATCACTTCGGACGCTACACTGGAAATGATCATTGGAACGATTTGTTGAGCTTGAACATTCCCGTGGTCGGCGAATACGGGCAGTGGGCCACACCTACAAATTTCACGTTCTTGCGGGCGTTCTTTGGACACAAGGGCGACGTATTCGAGAAGTCCATGTTCGTTCTGCGCGCCTACGACCAGCGGGCGGCGCGTATGATCGGGATTCGCTACGTGGTCACGGATGCCGCGAACGTGCCCGGCGGAATGCTGGTTTACGAGCGCATGACGGGCGATACGCCCTTGCGGCTGTTCCGCATCGACGATACCAATCTAGGGCAGTATTCGCCGACCAAGCTTACCCGGGTTGCTACCGCGGCCGAAGCCCTCGCCGCGATCGCTGATGCTTCTTTCGACCCGCAACGGGATGCGGTCGTCGAGGACGACGGGCCGGGAAATCTCGTGCCGGCGACGCTGCAATCCTTGATCGTCGAAGCGGGGCCGGCCTTGCACGTCCGCGCCGTTTCTCCCGGCACCAGCCTGCTGGTGCTTCCGTTCGACTACAGTTCTTGCTTACGCCTCAAGACGATGGACGGCACGCCGGCGCGGCTCATTCCGGTGAACCTGCAACAGACCGGCCTTATGTTCGATCGCCACACCGACGTCGAAATCACGTACGTTTTCGGGCCTCTCGACCATCCCGCCTGCCGTGGCGACGACCTGGCCCGCGACGACCGGCTGCATTTGCGCGACGCGTTCTGACCGCAAATGGCCAAGGCGCCGGCTGCTCGGATCAAGCCGCCGTGTCGACGACCTCGATCAGACCGGACGGCGGCTCGTCGTGACCGCCGAGCAAAGCGCCTTTCCAGTTCTTCAAGCGTTCGATGCGGTTGTAATAGGTGAATTCCGGGGAGCGGCGGATCAACAGCCCATCGCGGATTTCTTCCTCGTATTCGTACTGGGCCCAGCCGTTGCAGTTGGTGCAAAACGGCACTTTGTCCCATTGGCCGGTCTCGTGATAGTAGCGGACCTTGGCGAATTCCTCGCCGTTCCAAATCGCCTTTACGCCTTGCTCGAATACGTTGCCGACATTGGTGCTTTTGAAGCCGTCGAGGCAGCAAATTGTCACCGCGCCGTCGTTGTGCACCGGCAGGGTCTTGTACAACGTCGGACACGGCAATCGCTTCTCGGGGGGCTTCATATCCGGAAACGTGCCGTTCTCGAACAACAGGTTGACACGTACGCAATCGACGATGCCGCTCCAGCGCTCGATGAACGCTGCTTCCTCGTGGCGGTTCTTGTCCTGTAGTGTGAACGATACGCTGATGCGCGGAAGGTCGCGATCGCCGCGAGCCGCGAGCATGCGGAATACCGCAGCCTCGATCTTTTCGATCTTGCCAATGCCGCGTATCTTTTCCAGCGTGCCCCGGGTCACGGAATTGATGCTGAACGAGATTGAATTAAGTTCGATCTCGACCATAAAGCGTGCCAGATCGTCGTCGAGCGTCAAGCCGTTAGTGTTGAATGCGATCGCGATGCCGCGCGATTTCATTTCACGCAGGCGCTCGCGCAAATTCGGCACCAGAAGCGGCTCGCCATACATATTGGGCTGCACCAGCGGATGCGCCGGCGCGATCTGGTCCAGCAACAGCCGTGATTTCTCCGCATCCATGACGCCTTTGACGGAGTTGATCGCATCGTTGTCTTCTGAGCCCCAGACCGGACACATCGGGCAGCGCAGATTGCATTTGGTCGCATAGTCGACGAGGACGCGCTCGGGCAGTTCGGAAACCGGTAAGGGCTTCCAATTCAGCACCGGATCGACCCAGGACGCGCGTGAAAAATCGGTCATGTTTGACCTATGCATAGCTTTTTGGAGCGCCGTGCGAGGACGGCAAGGCGTATAACACCGTCTCAATGATGCCGCCATCGTGCTGGCGCAGATACAGTTCGTAATCGGGACTGAGCTCCAACACCAATTGCGGAATGCGCCAGAGATCGCTGGCGCGATGATAGACTGAGAGAGCGAGCCGCGGTCGCCACCGACCGATAGCTTTGCGCCCGCCCTGCAAGGCGTCGATTTCGGCGCCTTCAATATTCATCTTTATGTAGGTTACGCGCCGGTCGCTGAGCACATCATCGATCTTGGTGACGGGCATTTCGATCTCGCCATCAGCGGCGAAGATGGCGCCACGGCTGGCGTCGTCTCGGAACTTTAGGCTGCCGCCGTGGCTATACAGGCCGGCATGGATGGGATGGACTCGCGGTTCATCCCGGAAATTCGCCTTGAGCTTGGCAAAGGTGACCGGGTCCGGCTCGAAGGCATAGATGTCGGCGAATTGACCGTGCGTGCGGTCGATGAAACTGCGGATCGAATCGCCGTCATACGAGCCGCCATCGACGTAGACTTCGTCATCGGCAAACTCGAATAATCCTTCGGGTGCATAGAAATCATTTGCAGTGACAACCGGTTGCAGCACTGAGGGATCAAGGGTTCGGCGAAACCCGATCACCGCGTCGAGCACCTGACGTGAGCGATCGTCCGCCAGACGGTCGTTCAGCGTCTGATATTCGGTACGATGGGCCCACAGATCGTCCAGCAAATCTTCATAGAACATGTGCGGCGGAAACGCGTCGCCGGCCAAAACCTGCAGCATCGCGAACGGCACGACCGTCGTGAAGCCGGCCCCGCGAAGCCGTTGCGCAACACCGAGCACCCGATGCGAGGCGATGACAATTGGCGTAGACTTGGGTAATTCCGACAAACTCTGAACCGGCGCGACCGGCATGCCCGCGATCATCAGGCCCTTTTTGGCCGGATCGTCGTCAACGATCGCATCGATTTTGATGTTTTGCGCCGCGCAGATGCGAGCAAGCCGTTGCCCTTCCGGTGCGGCACCGACGATAGCGAGCGCGCGCAGGCTGGCAATGTCGAACGCACTATGAGCACGCATCGCCTGGCGCAGGTCTTGCGCACCGCTGGTCGCAGCAAGCCCGGAGATCCAGTGAGGTTCGCTATGCGCGGCTGTCTGTGGTTGATTTATTGAACTCTGGTACATCTCTGATACGGATGGGCGGCGAAGGAAGGCGGTAAGTTAGCGGTTTATGACGCGAGTGCAACAGAAGGATTTTCCATTGCATTCCAATGTGATACCTATAATTTTTCGGAATGACCTAGTTTAAGGTAGGCATACTAGCGGCAGCCCGACTGTCAATAATTTGAAATTTAGGGGACTGTCGGGGCAGGCGTGTAATAAAGCTCAAGGAAAATACGAGCCTTAAAGGGATGCCAACAACTACCGTGCAGGTCGATGTAGGTCAGCGGTGTCATCTTGCTTTTGCCGGGAAAGGTGAAGGCGTAGCCCGGATAACAGTTAGCGGCATGCGATTGACCAGTACCGACCAAGAGCATGAAATCCGGCTCTGTATCATTGCCGACTGCAAGCCAATCGACGAAGCTGGACCACGGCTCCACCACCACCAATTCTAATCCCCGGATCAGAATGTCGGTGTTGAGCCACGGATAAATGAAAGATTTTCCGTACTCGCTCGAAAGCGGGATACGGTTCTCTCCGCCGTTCCACGTATAAACCATATCCTTGCCGCTGCCCCTGCACCGTGCGTCAAACTCGAAGTGCTGCGAATTTAAGAAATCGCCAGCGTCACAGTGCGTCGAACATATGATGCCGAAAGCAAAAAAAACGCCGGCAATATCGCGAACATAGTAGTTCATTGTGCGGCCCCCGAGCCCAATCTAGACAGGCTCGCGTCAACTACCTTACACTAGGACATTCCGTAATTTTTTGCGCGGGGTGCGATAGGCCAGAGGGGGTTCCGCGAGACACCGACGGCCGTTTCGGATCGAGGCTTGAGGTATCAATGTCGGTTGCCGTGCAAAGCACGATGTCCTCGCCAGCGGCGTCAGACCGGCCATTCTATTTCATCGTCGTTCTGTGGGGCGAAAGGTTTCGCAATTATTTCCTCGACTTTTGCCTGGCCAGCGCCTTGTCGCCTGGCAATATTCCCGCGCTTCAAGCCTCACGGCGCAGCAAGTTCATCGTCGCGACCCGGCCCGACGACTGGGCCGCGTTGCGCGAGACGAAGATGTTTGCGCTGCTCGAGCGCTACGTCGAGCTGGTCTATATCGAAATTCCAGCCTGTCCGCCCGGTCGTTCCGGCTACCAACATATGAGCACGGGCCACCAATTGGCCTGCGAGATGGCGCATCGAGACAAAGTCTACGCCGTCATCCTGACTCCGGATTCCATGCTTTCGGACGGCAGCGTCGCCCGCTTGCAGGAGCTGGCAAACAACGGCGCGCAGCTCGTTCTGACGGCCGCCCTGCGTTTCGGCGAAGAGCCGTTTCTGGGACACTTGCAGAACCTCGGCGTGCTGCCGGGCGAGACCCGCGGCAGGAGCGGCACGCCAGTCGTCATCACCGGACGTCAGATGGTCTTTGCGGCCGTCAACGGTTTCCATAGCGAGACTCTAGCCTATGAATGGGACGCGCCGGGCATCATGGCCATCAGCCCCGCGGCATGGTGGTGCGTACCCGGCGAAGACGGCATCGTACTGCACAGTCTGAGCTGGGCGCCGCTTTTGCTCGATTACGGCGCCATCGGCGACCACGACACCTCAACCTTCGAGCAATGGACTCTCGACGGCGATTATCTTTTCAACAACACCAAATCGATCAACCGGACCCACATCGTCCAGGATTCCGATGAGCTGTTCCTGGCGAGCTGGGGACCGATGGCCGAGGGGGCGGTGAGCAAGACCAGATTTCCGTTCGACAAATACCTGGCCGGACATTTTTTCAAGCACAGCTTCTACAGCGGATTTTTCGATCCGCTCAAGAGAAAGCTGTTCTTCCTGCCCGTACGCTGGCATGCTCAGCCGCTCAACGACAAATGGGGCGAAGTCGAAGAGCGTGCGATGATCGAGCTCTCGCGCTGGGTAACGCCGCCGGACGAAGCGGCCGCTTCCACAAGCATGCAAGCAGCGCCAGCCCGTCTTGCGGCGACATCGCTGACCCGCCGATTGCGGCCTCGTTCGCTCGCTTACATCTGGATCTTTCGCCGCCGGATCGGCCATTACGCGGGCCGAATGCCGCGTGGCGACCGCCAGAGCTTCGCCCGTGTCACCTGGTTTGCGCGCTCGTTTATGTTCGGCACGCGCAGCAACCGTAGTGAGTGGCACCGATTTTTTGCGCACTTCGCTTTGTTTAATGAGCGCGACGCGCCGGCGTCAGATCGGGGTAAGCGCGCCGCGATTGCATCGGCCAGGAAATTCGAGCCTGCGATGGAAAGGTGCGCGTTATCGAATGCCGGCAAGTCTTTCTTGTCATCGCCGACCGTGTCAGGCAACCGTCGCTGTTGCAGAACACATCCCATGCCGAAATATAATCCACCGCGACCGCGCCAGCCATCTGTCGTATCTGCGCGTCGAGCGCCGCACCGGAGGAACGGAATGTGGTCGTTCCGGTATCAGGCGATAAGCCAGGTCCTTGTAGTAATAGTCGATAATATCGTTGGGCAGCCCCCGAATCCCCATCTCGGCAGCGGACCGAGAACGACAATTTATTTTACTCCGATATTCGCAATTGATCGACGGTGTATTCGAAGCTGCTGCTGTCATAGTCCCAGCGCGATGAGAGGATCACAATGTCGGGTGCGTTTGAGTAATTTGTTGGAAAACGAAATCGTTTATCTCTTTGCAATAGGGCCGATTGAACTGAACATGCAAAAGCAACGGTTGACAGCCGCTAGCCGCATATTCCGACAGTCCAAACGAAAGAGATTTTGCGAGGTTCCTGAGACCTGGATAAACGGAGGCGGCATGACTGTCACCCCAAAGCACGGCCAGCGGCCGCCGCGACGTATCATTACATTCGGAGCGAAATGTAGGAATAGCCCTCGTTGAGATCCAGAAAACATACGTGGAGACGGTAATCCACGTCGAAGTTCGGGGCGCCATCCCGAAGTTGCCGTATCGGCTCAGGCAGCCGCAATCTGAAGCCGTTATATTTGACAGTGACGATCCCGGCCACTCCGATCAGCGCCATCGTGACGCAAAGGATCGGCACCGCGAGCGGTGTGTTGCCAAAACGAATAGGCAATTCGACCAGCCGATAGGTGAGCCAGGCCAGGACAAAGCTCACCACTACGACGGCCCATCGCACCAGCGAGCTCGGTTCCTCTTCCCTAAGGATGAGGGCGAAAGTCAGAAGCGGCCAATGCCACAAATAAAGCGGGTAGCTGATCAGGCCGACAAAAACGACTGGGCCGGCCGACAGGACATGGCGATTGAACCAGGAGCCGCCCGCGGATATCAGAAGCAGCGCGCCGAGGGTCGGCAGCAGAGCCGCCCAGCCCGGATACGGCGTGTTGTGACTAAGCAGCGCGAGCGCGAGGATAAGGGGGAGCCCGCCACTGAGCGACATGACATAGTAGGGGTGTGGGGGCCGGGCGATGGCGGGACAGGAAGTATCGCTCAATCCTGCCGTAAATGACCGAACCGCATCGACGTGCCACCGACTGGACACAGCGGGGGACTCGTGTCCAGGGAATTGCACGCCAGCAAGGCGCCGACCGCGAGCTCCCATGACCGTGTCAAGGGAAGATAAAATGTCCGAACTCGGGATGGGAACCTTGTTTTCAAAGACGTTCAAGGCAAATGACGCGATGAGTATTGCGATCGTCAGTATCAGCGCGCCGGACCCGCGGCGGCCGACGAGAACGAGCAATATCGGCCAACATACATAAAACTGCTCTTCGATGCCGAGCGACCACAGATGCAGCAGCGGCTTAAGGTCGGCGGCATCGTCAGAAATATCCGGTCTGCTGAAGCAGAACAAAATTGGACGCAAAACCCGCGCCGCCCGCGATGTTGGCGCCGAGAGCAGCGTAGTCCTTCGGCGCGAGAATGAACCAGCCAGCGGCGAAGCTCGCCACAAGAACCACCGCAAGTGCCGGAAATATGCGTCTTATACGTCTCGCATAGAAATGCGAAAGTCGAAACGCACCATAGTGCAGTTCCCTAAGAATGATCGACGTGATCAGGTAGCCCGAAATAACAAAGAATATATCGACCCCGATGAAGCCGCCCCGCACTTGGCGCGGGAAGACGTGGTAGAAGACGACCAGCAGGACCGCCAAGCAACAAAGCCCGTCGATGTCCGGCCGATATTTCGTGGAATAAAAGCGCCGCGGCACATCTTGAACGGCTCCATCGAGCAATGTGGGATGTACATCGGCGTCGCCGGAGGCGAGCAGGTTGGCGCTTTTGTCAATCACGAAAGTCATGCAAAAAATCAGATTGCAGTCTTATTCATCGGGTTGGTATCGCGCCCGCACAATACCGAGCACCACAAAGCTGCCGCGTGCCGAAGACCAGTCACGGAGAGGTGGCAGCCGTCATATCTTTCTTGCCGTCCCACGAGGTCGATATCGGGACCTTGGAGAATTCCCGCTGCTGGATCGACGACGCTTAGTTGAGCGGCGCGAACCTTTTCGTTGATTCGTTACAGCACACCGTGCATTGAGCAACGTAGATTGACGACGTCGGTTCCGGCCGCCCTGATCGCGACGACCATTGCCTTGAAGTCGCGGCGCCACGCTTCGGCATCCGGGTTGCGCAAAGCCGCCTAAATTCGCCCTGCTCCCAGGCTATATGCGTGATTCTGATCCCTCTCGCTTTCAGCCGGTCCAGCGTCCACTCCAACCGCGGATGCATGTTGCCGCCCGGAGCCCGAATCGCTCACATAAGTGCCGCCGTGCGCGATCGGCACCAGTAGGACACGGCGATAACCGCCTCGCGCTATAAGAAGATCTTAGAGCCGCGTCAGGAAATTGCTTCCGCTGTTGCTGGCGCCGAGCAGCGGGTCCTTTGCCACGTACGTGCGGGCATCGAAAAAATTGAAGTTATACACCTCGCCGGTTGGATCATAGAGACCCTCCGGATCGCTTTCGTTTGCGATATTGGATTGTCCGATGCCGAGAATGACCGCG
Organism: uncultured Alphaproteobacteria bacterium; assembly: GCA_963790975.1. GTDB lineage: Bacteria > Pseudomonadota > Alphaproteobacteria > Rhizobiales > Xanthobacteraceae > BOG-931. The sequence continues at coordinate 2,289,187 of CAWBQV010000002.1, read as the reverse complement.
GTCGTCGAACTTTTCGAGAACAACGCCTCATCGACGGCTCGCCGCCCCGCAGTGCTCCGGAAGCTCAGGTGATATGGATCAACAAGATCCAAATCCCCGCCGGACGCAAGCCAGATTAGAGCCCGTTTGAAGGGGCGATGTATCTCGAAAGAAATTCGTTGACGAACATACGACCATAACAGGCGCTCGCCGCTCAGGAGCCTCAACATCGGACGTCCGAAAGGAGCGAGCCACCGGTAGAGCGCCGCGGCGCGATACCGCAACAGTAAGCCGCCCCCCAACTGAGTGTAGCGCGAATACCTGATGGCGGCGTCGACGAAGGACGAAATTCGGCGCTCTTGTTCGACAGCCCCTGCATCGAGATCGCTGCGGTGCCAGCGCACGGAAATTTGGAACAACGTCCGCTTAAGCGGCATTCCCGCGGTGTGATAGGAGATCGAAAGCGCGACGACGAGGCGTTGCACAACTCCATCGCGGAAGCCGCCTTCCCGCGCCGCAAGCTCAGTCGATATCATCTGTCCCACTGCCTCCGGCGTGAGGCTTATGATGCAGAATTCGTCGGAATCCTGCACGACGTAGAAACCTTCCTCGGTATTGAAATTGTGGGCTACATAGACCTCCTCCAGTAATTCTGCTCGAGGCAGGCGACGTCGTGGTTCGTGACCGCACCATAATCCATGAGCACCGGGCTGCCGTAGAAAGTGTGGAGAATGATCCCACGGTGGTCCGGCAGCCGCCAATATCGAAACGGTGCCAGCAGCGATTGCTCGGCGGCGCCAGCCTCGAACCTAGCCATCTCAGGATGGAGATGACGCACCAACAAATCGGCCAGGATCCGCGGCGGAATATTTATCGCCGCCCCGGTCTGAGACGGCGTCGAGCCCCGGGGCAGATATCCCCCGTCTTCCAACTCGGAAATCGTCGCTTCTTCGCTCTGCCGCAGCACCGGACAGATCACCAGGCGGCGTCCCTCGCGGGCGTGACCGATCAGCGAAAGCATCATGCCGTCGGAGACCATGTGATCCGGGCACAGCAAGCAGCCGTACACCTTTGCCTTGAATGCGACCTCTATCAGAAGCTTTTGCGCCAAGTTCTGATGGAGAACCGCATTTGTACTGCCGGGCGCCGTTTCGTTGGTCGGGCTTGAGATTTCGACCAGGGTCGGCGGGGCATGCTTGCGCAGCCGCTTCATGATCGGAAGATCGGCTATTGCGGCCCAGTCTTCCGGCGTCGTCGCGATCAAGAACCGATGTCCGTCTTCCGCACGCAACAACGGCAGGTTGTTCGGCGCCAAAAGAGCCGGCAGCAATCTGTCGACGAAGTAGGCGCGATAACGCGCGCCCCAAAACGGAACCATGAAATAGAATGGGCGCGCAAGTGACGCAGCCAAATCGCGGCTGATATTGAGTTCGCTCATCTGATCGTTTGTGAATTCAAGACCCATCCGCGATACCGGCTGGCATTCTCGGTCGACCGACCGTTGTCGACGTGCAACGATCCCGTCTCGCGGCTATTTCGAGAACTTGAGCCGGAGCACGGACCGGCAAATGGCGGGTTTGAGCCTGCTACTGACCGCGAACATCGCCGCCTGTATGCTCGCCCTCAGCGTTGCAACTGATCGCAGCAACAGCCACCATGGCTTGAAAAGTGCGGCCTGCCAGAACGGCAAGTCCGTAGCAAACTCTTCGTATACGTCGCCGAAGAACCACAACATGATCCGGCGCGATCGGGCTTCGGTCGCGGCCCAGGCGGCGTCGAACTCCGCGCAGTGCCAACGGACTGGATAACGCAGAACGTTCGCTTTCTGGAAATCGCCGATGATCGCATGGAATTCGCGCATGCAGCGGAGCCGGAATCCCTTGCAGATCGCGCCGAGAACGGGAATGCGAAGAAGTGCCTGCGGCCGCCCGACCGGCGGTACCGCCGGAGCGGGTGTCCAGGAAATCACCATGGCCTCATCGGAATCGCCGATGACATGCACCCGTGCCGGATCGGGGTAGTTGTCGGCCAGCCATGAATTCTCGATCGCTGCCGTATCGAAGGCGCGCGTCTCGTGATGCTTGATCGCGCTAAAGTCGAGCAGCACGAACCAGTGATAGTAGCAATGCACAAGGATACCGGCGCCATCGGGTGCGCGCCAGATGCAGAACGGTGGCCACTTCTGAAAGTCTGTGGCCTCCCAATAACAGTTGAAAGTGTCGTAATACAGATTGCGCCCCGCCGGCCCGGCGACGGCGCGGCTGTTCAGAACGATCGGCGTGCCGTCCGATCCACCGGATGGAGAACCCGGCAGGACGCCAATGTCGCGAAGCTCGGCGAACAAACTTTCTTCGATCAGTCGGGGGCCGAAGGTCAGAACCGCATGTGCGCCATTTTCGACGTGACGGACCGCCGCGGCGAGCGAGCCGTCGGTATACATCTGGTCCGGCATGATCAGAGAGGCGAGAGCGCCGTCTCGGTGCGCCAGTTCCGCAAGCAGGCGATGGGCGTAACTCATGTGCCGGAATTTGGCCGTGGTCGGATCGGGGATCTCGCCAGGCAAGCCGATCGCGATCAGGCACGGCATCGCGTGACGTGCAATCGCCGCCATAATCGGCAGCTCATTGAGCGCCTTCCAATCCGCGGCCGTTGTGGCGATCAGGAGCCGATGACCATCCTTTGCAGACAGCGATCCGAGATTTCCCGGCGCCAGTAATGACGGCAGGGTGAAATGCGAAAAGTAAGAGCGGAATCGCTCTCCCCAAAAGGCACTCAGAATATAAAGCGGTCGCACGGCGGTGCTCACTCGGAGACCGGCAGCCGAGCTTTGATGGTGCCGCGGGGATCGGCAACGAGCGCAGCCGTCACGGCATTTAACAGATCATGCAACGCGACGATAGCGTATGGACAGCCATCGAGGTGACCGGAATGCATAAGACCGCTTCGTTCGAGCGGAGGGCCAAACTTCGGAAAATCCCGGTCGAGGCGCCAGTGCCGGCGCGCATGCAGCCGATGGACCTGCTCGTTCCGGTCTGTGCACCGGTAGATTTCCGCCGTATCGAGCGGCCGCAGATAGACTTCGGGTGCGATCAATTCTTCCGGGAGATGAATGGCCGTGCAGCTCTCGAGGCCGACGCCGATCATCATCACATAGGCTTGATGGGATCGCATAAGTCCGTAAGGACTGTCGGCCGAGACCGGGGTGTCACCGTAGTGATGCCGCGACACCAGGAACTCCGCGGCCACGCCTTGCGCCGCGACCGAATGGGTGGGGTGAATGCTTCGCTTCGACGCGTAGCGCGTACGAAAGATTTCCGTCATGATGCCGGTTTCCGAACGCGTTTGCAATTCGTCCCAGACTGGACATTGCGGCGTCACCGTGCGCCACGTCATCGTCGGCATCACCAGGGTGCCTGCGCGCAGGTAGGCGAGTAATGCCTCGATCATGCCCTCCGCGCGAAAGCCATGTCGGCTCAGGCGTGCGATGGCGCTGTGCACGACGAGAACACCATCGTGCGGTACCCGCATGCGCTCAAGGACAGGCACGAGCGCGTCATGTTCCTTCCGCGGGGTCGCCAGCATTACCGAGCTACAGCCCCTTGAGACGTTCAACGGCGTCAAGGCAACGCCCGACTTCCTTGAAGGGAAGGCCGCTCAGCTGGGACAGTTCGAGGTCCCACCAACGGCTACGGAGAAGTCGCGCAATGATGTCGTCGGCAAAGCGGAAACGCTTGATCGTCGCCGGAACGCCAGCGACGATGGCGTATGGCGGGACATCCTTGGTGACGACGGCGCCGGCGGCAATGATCACGCCGTCGCCGACGTTGACACCGCCCATCACATTGACGCTGTGGCCCATCCAGACGTCGCTGCCGATCGTCACTCTCTCGAACATATCCGGCGTCCGCGACAGCCTATCCATCGTTTTGTACTCGTCGATCCAGTCGTAGGAGTTGCCGCGGTATTGAAATTCATGGATGCTGAACCAATCGGTAGGATGATTGAACGGATTGATTGCGGTGCGCGCTCCGATGGCGCAGTAGGCTCCCATGGTCGCCCTGGCAAAGAAGCAATTTTCATTGAAGCCGGAATATTTGCCGACCATCACGTCGGGACCCAGCTGTGAGTTGCGATTTAGCACCAGCGGGCCGCACAGAGTTGCCTTGAAAACCTTCGCGCCAGGATAGATACGCGCGACGCCATGCAGATCGACAGGTAGCGCGCTGTCGTTAACGTAGTTATCAACGTATGCTTGTTCGAATTTCATGCGAGAACACCAAGCCGCAGGGCGCGGCTCAATTTGCCGCCTCCGAAGGCGCAGTCGTGCGGCCACGCATCCGCAGGCCACCTGCGTACCTAAATGCGATGCCACTTATCGCGACTACCTCGATATACCGATATGACATTCGAGGTCGTCTAGCGCGAGCCGATCGACGCCCCGGCCTCGGTTAATCTCGCAATATGCGGCGCGAATACCGTCTCGATGACGTGATAAGGATCGGGGGCGTCACGCTTGGTCAGAGCCACGATCCGAGAGCTGTCCAGCGTCGTAAATCGCGGAACTTCCGTCGCAGGTATGCCGCTTTCAATCGCGCTTTCAGACCGCACATGGTCGGGTGGCAAATTCATCATCTTGGCAAGATGGCAGGCTACTTCAAAGTAGCTGATGTCGTTCGCCCCCGAAACCTGATAGACGCCGGCGCCGCGATCTCTCGCGACTGCCAACATGGCGTGCGTCGCATCGTCAAGGCTGATCGGCGCAATATGAAGATCCGAAAACGCGGCAATGTGCGCGCCTCGGCGCAAGGCCGCGATCCACTTCATGAACAACGGCGCATCCGGCGTGACGACCTTCGTCAGCCTCAGCACCGAACCGTGTCCCTCGGGGCGGAGAAAAATGTGCTCCGCCTCTGCTTTTGTCTGGCCGAGCATCGTAAGTGGACGCACTGGGGACTGCGCCAACACATGCGGCATCTGAAAATCGAACACAGCCGTCGAAGAGAGGAGCACCGAATAGACGCCCCGCTCGGTTAAGCGACGGACCAATTTCCCCGTATTTTCGACATTTACGCGGCGCGCCAACACGGGGTCGGACCGGCACACGGCGAAGCCACTGACGGCGGCGCAGAAGAACGCCGCGTCGACGGCGGGTAGCGCGATCGCATCGACGTCGCCTTCGGCAAGGTCAAGATAGAAGCGATTGCCATGGATATTATCCCGGCGGCGCGTCGTCGCATATACGACAGCGCCCCGTTGTGTGAGCGAAAGTGCAAACGCCGCTCCGACTACGCTGTCTCCTCCGATGATGAGAACTCGCATGCGACGTAGAATTACCTCTAGCTCCGCGCGGTCCGGGCGAAACGATTACGTGCGAAGTGCAGCCACAATGCGAACGAGTCATAAGGCGTCAGGCGAGTATCGAACAGCTCGCTCGGCGTGAACAACCGCATCTCGGCGCCCTCATGCAGCACGAAGCCAGACACATCGGTTTTGCTCACCTGGATTTCATAATAGGTTCGATAGCACTGCTTCTGTCCGAGCTTGCTCAGAGTCGAAATCGAGCCTGATGAATTCTTCCGCGACCGGCGCTTGCATTTCCAGCTCTTCGGCGAGTTCACGCTGCAACGCCACAACGCCGTTCTCACCCGGCCCGACCGCCCCGCCGAAGCAACCCCAATGACCGGGATAGAAGATGCGCGGAATATCGTCGCGCAACTGCATCAAATAACGGCCATCCTCGACCGTAATAATAGCGGCAACGGCGTCGTCGCCGCACATCGGATGATTGTCCGTTAGAAAGTTTGCAGGCAGCACGGCGTATGCGACTCTCGAAGATCAGCGGCGGAAATGATTTTCGACTTTGACGATCGCCTTGGTGCAATCGGCCGCTTCCGAATTGCCGTAATTCTCGTTGACGTAAAGCATGAACGAGTGGTCGCGCATGGCGCGCGCATTGGGCGTATTGAAGTCGTCCGGTAGATATTTTTTCAGCCACGGCCAATCGGACACCAGGTAACGATAGTGCGGATTGAGCCCAATCCCCTCGGCGAGCACGGCATTGGCGAAGTGCTCCTTGCTGCAGGTGATGCGATCAATATCGACGACGATCGGATAGACGAACGGCGCATCGTTCGGCGTGTAGCCGTACGGCTTGCAGATTTTCGCGCGGTCGTTGAGGCGTCCGGTCAGCTCGGCGAGAAACGTCAGCCGTTTGAGCAACGTCTCTTGCAGCCGTTGCAGCGAAGCAGTGCCGATGGCGCAGGAGATTTCATCGGTGTGGAAATTGAGCGCCGGAAACAGGAATTGATTCGGATTGCGGTCTTCGAAATCCGGCCGCCATGACGGCTTGCCGCGATCCGCCAAGGCAAGCGCACGATGATGAAGATCAATGTCGTTGCTGAACACGACGCCGCCAGAACCGCCGGTGGCATGCGCCTTGCGATACATCGTCGAGAATGCGGCTATATCGCCGAAATTGCCGATCGGCCGGCCCTTGACGCGGGCGCCGTGCGACTGGCTACAATCTTCGATGACGCGAATGTTCCGCGCGCGAGCCTCCTTCACCACGCCGGCCACGTCCGCGGCGCGGCCGAGCGAGTGAACAAGCATGACGGCGCGGGTTTTCGGCGTGATGCGGGCGACAAATTGCTCGGGGCCCATATTGAAAGTGCCGGGCTCGCTGTCGGCCACGCGCGGCACGAGGCGATTGAGAATGATCGGCGAAATCGTTCCGGGATCGGTGATCGGCGAAACAATCACCTCGCTGTCGGGCGGCAGGTCGAGCGCCGCAACCGCGATGTAGAGCGACGCCGTGCCGGTAGCGACCGCGTCGGCATAGCCGCCGCCCATGAATTTGACGAAGGCGTCGGTGTAATTTTTTTCGAATTGCCCCCCGTAACCGGGATCGACCTGCTTTTCCCGATAGAAGGCAATCACTTCATGGATCTTCGCGATTTCAGCTTCGCCCATTCCGAAGCGCGCCGGCATCGGCCGGCTGCGCACCGGCTCGCCGCCATCGATCGCAAGCTGAGCCGTGTTGTGGCCGACGGTAGGCGCGGGGAATGTGCTCAAGCGATTTTACTCATTAAAGGCCGAGGCGGGCGGCCACTTCGGGCACACCGAGCCCGTGGGCATCGAGAATGTCGTCGTGGCTGCCGTAGCAATGGATGAAGGCATCCTTGAGCGTGAACGTGTCGAGCCGGCAGCGCGCGTCGGCGTCCCATGCCAGCTCCTTCACGCGCATGGCGAGGCTGCCGTTCGGCGCGCATTCCTCAACGACAATGACATGAGCGTAGGTTTTCAGAATGTCGATCAGTCCCTCGCGGTCGAGCGGCTTGAGCGTATGGGCTGAAACAATCGCTACGCTTTTGCCGCTTGCTTCAAATCGCTCGGCGAGAGCAAAAGCGCGCTTCATGATCGGACCATAAGAAAGAATGCAGACGTCGCGTCCTTCACGCAGGCGGCGAAGCTTGCCGAAGACCCAGGGGTCGGGCGCTGTTTTGGAAAGATCGGGCTCGCCGGCCTTGCCCAACCGAAGATAGACCGGACCCTGTTCCTGCGCCGCGCACCAGCGTGTCGCCGCCTCGACCTCGCTCGGATCGCAGGGCGCGACGACGGATAAGTTGGGAATGGCGCTGGCGATCGCGACATCTTCCTGAGCGTGGTGCGTCGCTCCGAGCGTCGAATAAGTCACGCCGCCGCCGATGCCGACGATGGTGACCGGAAGATTCTGATAACAGAGATCGTCGCGCACCATCTCGAACGGACGATAGAGCGTGAAGGTCGCGATCGTATAGGCGAACGGCTTTAGTCCCCGCTGCGCCATGCCGGCGGTCATGCCGATCATGATCTGCTCGGAAACGCCGGTATTGATGAAACGACGAGGAAATTCGTTCCGGAATTTTGCGATCGAACCTGCCGGTGAAATGTCGGCCACGACAACGCAAAGCCGTGAGTCGGCCTTCCCTAATTCGTAGAACGTATCGGCAAATCGATTTCTCATAACGGCGCTTCCGCCAGCTCCTTGAGACCCTGCTGATATTCTTCCTTGTTGGGCGAACGATAATGCCAGATCGCAACGTTCTCCATGAACGAAATGCCTTTGCCCTTGACGGTGCGGCACACCAGCAGCAGGGGGCGGCCGCCGCGGCGGTTCATGACCGCCTCGTGCATTGCTCCTTCGTCGTGGCCATCGACTTCGACCGCTTCCCATCCGAAAGACTGAGCTTTCGGCACCAGCGGATAGAAAGCCTGGTGGCCGTCGCTCATGCGCTCAAGACCGCCGAAGTCGTTGTAGTCCATGAAGCCGATGAGGTTATCGAGCTTGAGATTGGCCGCCATCATCATGGCTTCCCAGGTCGAGCCTTCCTGGAATTCGCCGTCGGACAAGCACGCAGTAGATCAAGGACATCGGAATCCTTGAGCTTCTCGGCATAGGCTTGGCCTGTCGCCATTCCGAGCCCATGGCCCAACGAGCCCGTGGATGCGGCAATTCCCGGTGTCTCGTAATCCGGATGCGCACCGAGGCGGCCATTCGGCTTGCAGTAGGCGTCGAGATCGGAGCGCGAAAGAACGCCTTGTTCCTCAAGAATGACGTATTGGATCATGCAGCCATGACCCTTGGACATCAGAAAAACATCACGATATTCGCCGTTGTTCTCCCGGCGCATCAGGGCGTTGAAAAGCACATCCGTGATTTCGGTGCAGGAGAATGCCGGCGCGATGTGCAGCGCGCCGACCTGCTGCGAAATATCGAGAATGCGGCGGCGATAGCCGAGACAGCGCCGCCGTGCCGCTGCGAGGTCGAGGCTGTTGCGTCTCAGTGTTGCGGCAGGAGCGTCCATATTCAGAACCTTAGGCACGCAACGTATAGCCAGTCGGCCAGGTCTTCAGTTCGTCAAAATATTTGCGGCCCCAGGCGACCATTTCCGCAAGACCTTCATCCCAGCCGATCTGCGGCTCCCAGCCGATATCGCGCTTGATCGCCGAAGAGTCGAGCCAATAGCGCGAAGTCCTGCCCGAGCCGGTCGCCCGTCACTTCGCAGAGCTGATCGAACGGCACGCCGAGCGCCTTGGCGGTGCGTTCGACGACTTCGCGGATCGACGTCGGCAGCGCCGGGCCGGCATTATAGACTTTACCGAGCGGCGCCTTCTCCGCCACCAGATGGATGGCGCGGCCGAGATCGCGGGCGTGAATGTAGGATTTTTCCGCGCGGCCGCCGCCATGCAACGGCAGCTTTTCGCCCTTGAGCCCGCAAATGACCGCCTTCGGGATCACGCGATGCAGCAACTGGCCGGGACAATAAGCGTTCGACGGCCGAATGATGTTCATCGGGAACTTGAGGAACTTGTGCACCGAGAGCAGATACATGTCGAACGCCACTTTCGAAGCGGCGTAAGGGCTCGACGGTTTGATCGGCTCTTCCTCGGTGGTCGCATGCTCGACCGAGCCATACATTTCCGACGTGCCGATCTGGATGAAGCGTTCCAGCCAGTCGCGTTTCATCAGTTCTTCCGCCAGCCGCGCCAGCGCCATCGAATTGGTCTCGAAGAAGCGCCATGAATGTTTCCACGACACCGCGCCCTCGCCCTGGGCGGCAAAATTGACGATGACCTGCGGCTTCTTGCGGTCGAGCAGCTCGAGCAGCAGGTCGAGCTCGTAGGTGACGTGATAGGCGTGATACTCGTAGCGTGGCTGCTTCTCGATGTTGAGCGAAAACGGCTCGGGCCGCATCAGATTGCGGCCGATACCCATCACCAGTTCCGGATCGGCGTGATCGAGCAAATAGAGCGCGGAATGGATTCCGAACGATCCGCCGCCGCCTAATATTGCGTATCTCTTACCCATCAAAAATTCCTTCGCACGCCGCTTCCGCCGTTACTCGATGATCGTCCAGTCGTAGTCGCCAGCATAGCCGGCCTCGGCAAAGACCTTCAGCCAACCCTCTGGAAAATCGTGGAATTCCGCCGTGAGCACCCAGCTTTCGAAGATCTCCTTCTGCTCGGGCGTGAGATAAGAGTCAACCTGAACGAAGGCGCGGCCGTTACACAGGCGCTGGATCTCGCGCATCGCCGTGATCGCGCGCGGGCGCGGGAAATTATGGATGGTGTTGAGCGACAGCACGCAATCGAACGAGCCATCGGGAAACGGCAATTTCTCCGCCGCTGCCGAGATGAATGCGGCCGATCACTTCGGGCGAGCAATGCATCAAAGCATAGAGCGAAATGTCGAGCCCGAAGGCTTCGAGGCCGGGACATTCCGCCAATAGCGCCTTGACCAGAAAGCCTTTGCCGCAGCCGACATCGAGCACGCGCATGCCGGGCTTGAGTCCGTAATGCGCGATGATATCGCGCGCCACCGGATGCCAGCGGCCGTCGTCGCGATAGCCGCCATAGCCGTATTCACGCGGCCCGTCCCAGTACATCTCGCCATATTGTTTGGCGATGGCGATGACCGCGGGATCTTTGGCCTCGGCGCGCTTTTGGATGTTGCGCTTGGTCTTGGGCAAGGCGCGCAACAGATGGACGTGCGCCATCAGCCGAATTCCTGGCGTTGCGCGCGGGCAAGACCGTCATCGATTGTCGTGTAACGGAACCCGGGAAAGGCTTCTGTCGTCGCCGCCGGATCGAACGGACGATAGCCATTGTGCGGCATCGGCCCGGTGCGCGGCGACGGCTGGATCTCGACTTTGCGCGGCGACAGGGCGACCGCTTTGTCGGCAAGCGCGCGGAAGCTCGCAACCGCGCCGGTGGCGATATTGAGAACGCCCGCCGAACGATGCGCGAGCACGAGTCGTGCGATCTGCGCGATATCATCGACATCGACGTGATCGCGGCGCTCTTCGCCTTCGCCGAACAGCACGATGGCTTCGCCGCGATTGGCCTGGCGGCGGAACTTGTTGGGTCCATAGCCGTTGTGCGGATCGCCGGCGCCGTAAACCAGCGTCGGCCGCAAGATCGCCAGCGGCGTTGCGCCGGCCGCGGCGAGGAGCATTTGCTCGCGCGCCAGATGCATGGCGCCGTGCAAACTCGTCGGCGCCGCCGGCGACGTCTCGGTGAGCGGCAACGGGCCATCGGCATAGACCGCATCCGAGCTCACATAGACGAGATGGCCGACCGGCCGCTTCGCCAGGGCGTCGCAGACGGCAGCCATCATGCGGATGTTTTCCAGCATCATGGCGGGCGTCTTGCAGGGCGCCCGCGCCGAAACCACGACCAGCGCATCGTCGCCGTTCAGCAGTGTTGCCAGGCGCTCGCCTGCTCCGCCGGCCGAAAGATCGAGCTCCTTGCGGCCAAGCCCGAGCACGTTAGCGCCGGCGGCAGCGAGCCTGCGGAAGATGGCCCCGCCGATAAAACCGCCGGCGCCGAGAACGACGGCGCGCGCGGGGGCGCGAGGCGTTGCATTGTGATGACGCAACATGTTTGCAGTCACGCGGCGGGCGCCAGCGGCGGCATGCCGAGCGTGTGATAGATCAGGCCCGCGGCGGCGCAGGCATTGCCGTCGAGCACGCGATAGGGATCGAGCACCGCGCGGCCCTTCATGACGCGAACGAGATCGGCGGGCTTGAGCTCGCGATATTGCGGCCATGGCGTCGCGATCACCAACACATCGGCGCCGTTGGCCGCCGCCAAGGGATCGGAGGCGCCGGTCGTCCACGGCGCCACCGCGGCAGGGACAACCGGATCGTGAACCTTCACCGACATTCCGCGCAAATGCTCCAAGAGCGCGAGCGACGGCGAGTTTTTGGTCGAGTGCGTGTTCTCTTTGTAGGCCAGGCCGAGCACCGCGATTGCCGCACCGGGATTGGCCGTCAAAGCGTGCTCCCGCAACACCTGCCAGGTCCAATCCTTGCGATGCGCCGAATTGGCGAGCCACGCCTTGACCACCCCGACATCGGTCTTCTTGGCTTCGCCGATCTGCACGATGGTGCGCAGGTCGCGCTCCAGATTGCCGCCGGCGATGCCGAGCCCGGGACTGAGATAGGCGCCTTGCCCGATCCGCTTGTCGAGTTTCAGCGCCGGCGCGATATCGGACCAGTTCGCGCCGACCCGTTCGCAAACTTCCGCCAAAGTGTTGGCGACCGCGATCGAAGCCACCAGGCAGAAATTGATGCTGATCTTGGCAAGCTCGGCGCTCTCATAGCCCATCGGCAGGATCGGGCAGGAGAACGATTCGAGGAATGTTCGCAGCGCCGGCGCGATCGGCCGGCGCGGATCGGCGCAGCCGACGATGAAGCGCTCGGGTTTTGTCGCCCGCTCCACCGCCCGCCCGAACACCAGCGTTTCGACCTGATAATAAAGCCTGTCCGCAGGCACCGGCAGCGCGCGGGTATAGCCCGGCGGCACTTGCGACAAGATCACCAGGAGCGCGGTGGGACCGAGGAACGGCCGCACGCGCTCCACCATGGCCGCAATCGGGGCGAGATCGCTTCGCGCCTGATCGTCGGTCGGCACGTCGACCGCGACATAGACCACATCGCATGCGGCAAGCGCGGCGATATCGGCGGAAAAAGCGAGGCTGGCTTTATGCCGCGCGATGAGCTCGGGCAGGTCCGGCTCGGTCACCGGCAGATCGCCCTTTTGCAAGCGGCCGATCAGGGCGGCGTCGGGGTCGAACGCGACAATGCGAAAGCCCTGCGCCGCGGCGGCGCTGGCCGACAGCAAGCCGAGATGCGTCATCCCGGCGTACCCGATGACCGGCTTGGTCACGCCGCCAATTCCGCGGCGTCAGCCCCGAGCTTACGCAGCACGCGGTTGAGCCAGATATCGTTCGACAGGTCGGTAGGCCGGCGCTCCCGGCACAAGGTCTTGAAGTGCTCGTATTCCAGCGCCCAAGTCGGATCGTCCTTTATCAGCGTGACCGCTTGCTCGGGCGGGCGGCCGCTCGGCAGCACCCGCACCCGATGGGTGAATTCCGACGGACCCCATTTGCACAGCGAGCTGATATGCGCGCTGCCGTTCTCGGCGAAGACATCGCAAGTGAAGTGATTGCGCCAGCTGAGCAGCGTCATTTCGAACTCGAGTCGCGGCGGGCTCTGCCTTGCGGCAAACACGACGTGATCCGGGCTGCGGTTCTCGAACCGGTCGGTGGAGACGATCGAGAATTCATCGCCGATGTCGCCGAACCAGAACCGCGCGGTGTCGAGCACATGCGAACCGAGGTCATCGAGGACACCGGCGCCCTGATCGCGCCAGTCGGAATTGCGAACCAGCCGCGCCGTGCCGTTGCCGTAGAACATGCGGCAGCGATAGATCTTGCCCAGCGCGCCCGACTTGACCAGATCGCGCATGCGCACGAAATGCGGCTCGAAGCGGTGATTGTAGGCGGTGTAGAGGACCACATCGCGCTTGCGGGCATTCTGCTCAAGCCGCTTGAGCACTGCCTCGTCTTCGGCGACCAGCGGTTTCTCGATGAGGGCATGCTTGCCGTGCTCGACCAGGTAATCGAGCAGCGCGAGCTTGGCCGCGTCCGGCACGCAGAGCAGCGCGGCATCGAACGTATCGGTCGCCACGTCGCGCAGGTCGCGAACGTCGGCGTCGGGATTGCGATTGTCCACCGAACAGACGAAGTCGCCACCGGCAAAACGCCGCCTTTTGTGGCCCTGCACGCCGAGCCCGACAACAATAACCCGCATCACGTATTGTCGAACTTCGCTTCGCGCTCGACCGCGTCGAGCTTGCGATGGACGTCCTCGATATTGATCGGGATGTTGCCGTCCTTCTCGCATTCGCACGCGGCGGCCATGGTGCCGATGATGGTCGCCGTCAATTCGCACTTGCTCGCCAGCATGGACAGCGTGGAGTAGGCCAGAAGCGCGTCGCCGGCGCCGACGCCGTCGATCAGGCGGTCGACGAAGCTGTCGACCACGAAGAACGAATCGAGCGCCTGATGGTCGCCGTGCCGGCAGGTCAGCACGCCCTTGTCGCCGAGCTTGAGGATCAGCGTCTTGCATTGCGCGGCGTCGTAGATGTCGGCCGCCAGCGGCCGGATGCCTGAATCCTGATCGCCAAGCGCGAACCTCGCCTCGCGCTCATTCGGCGTGATCAGATCGAAGCCGCGGAACTCGGTGATATTGCCCCAGCGGCTCGCCACCTGGCTGTCGGCGACTTTGTACATCCGCTCCGGGATCGCATCGGTGAGCGTCGGGATGGTGCGGCGGTTGAACATGCCGTGGCGGAAATCGCTGAACACCAGCGCGTCGCACTTCTCGGTGGCAATTGCCTTGGCGAGCGTCAGCACGATCTCGTCGGAGATCGACCGGTTGTCGAGCGTGTCGACCTTTAACAGCCGATAGCCGCCAGAAATGATCGCGTTCTTGTTGGTCGTCGGCCGGGTCTTGTCGATGACCGGCCGGCACTCGAACGCCGCCTTTGCTCAAGCCTTCGAGCACGAAATCCTTGAGCGGCGTCTTCGCCGAGCACGGTCGAGAACGCGACATCGGCGCCGGCGGCCCGCAGATGCTCGGCGACGACGCCGGCGCCGCCGATGTAGTCGGTCTTCCTGTCGAACAACACGCTGATCGTCGGCGTCTTGGTCTGGCCGCCGATCATGCTGGTATAGGTGAACGTATCGACGATGGTGTCGCCGACGACATGAACGCGCCGGCCGCCGAGCGTGTCGAGCGTGCGCCGCAGCTTGTCGAAGGTGAGGTCGCTGGCCTCCATCAGCATCATCAGCTTTTCGATCCGCAACGAGGGCGGCGCGGCTTCGATCAGCTGGCTCGACGAGAAGACGTGATCGCCGGGCGTGAAGATGATCTCGCCGCCGTAGCTGCGGACCACGTCCAGCTCTTCCTGCGTCTTCAGCGGCAGGCCGCTTGCCTGATATTCATAGCCCTTGGCGAAGATATCCGGCTTGATCAGCGCCATGTTCTTCAACGGCGTCGGCTCGGGATCGATGATGACGTAGTCGACGATCTCGAACGCGGCGAGATTGATCGCGCGCAGATCCTGCGGCACGTGCGGCCGATAACGGCCCTTAGCGATATGGCGGTCGGCGGTCAGGCTCGCGACCAGAATGTCGGCCTTGCTCTTGGCGTAGAGCAAATGGCGCAGATGTCCCGGATGCACGACGTCGAACACGCCGTGGCACATGATCACCTTGCGCTTGCGCGGCGGCTCGCCGATCAGCTGCGCAATCTCTTCCGGCGTCTTGATCTTGTGCTTGTAATGGCTGCCGAGCGATTCCACGATCTCAGGCCTCCCGCCCCAGATACTCAAACCACGTCTTGGTCGCGACCGCGATCGACTGCGGATCCCACAGCGGCGCGTCGCGCCAAAGCTCGATGTCCTCCATCATTCGCCGGACTCCTTGGTCGAACGGCACCACCGGTTTCCAGCCGAGCTCGCGCTGGATTTTGCCGATATCCGCCCAGGTGCAGTCGGGCTCTCCAGGCCGCTTTGGAATGTGGACGACAGGGCCGCCGAGGAGCTCGACAAGCCGGTTGACGCTTTGCGGATTGCCGGCGCCGAGATTCCAGATTTCGCCGGTCAATTTGGTCTCGGCCGCGTGCAGGAAGGCCGAAGCGACGTCGGTCACAAACAGGAAATCGCGGCGCTGGGTGCCGTCGCCGATCAATGTGAAAGGCTTGCCGGCGAGCTTCTGCTTGAAAAATACGCCGAACACCGCGCCATAGGCGCCGGTCGTGCGCACGCGCGGTCCGTAGGCGTTGAAGATGCGGATCGAATTGACCGGCAGCCGGTAAACCCGATGCCAATGCAACGCCGCCGTCTCGCCGAGATATTTGCTCAGCGCATAGGGATGTTCCGGCGCGATCGGGTGATCCTCGCGCGTCGGCACAGCGGCAAGTCCGTAGCAGGACGACGACGCGGCATAGACGAGCTTTTGGATCTTTGCCGCGCGGGCGCATTCGAGCACCCGCACCGTGCCCTGGACATTGGTGTCCATGTAGTCGGTCGGGCGCTCGATCGAGGGCACGATGTCGCCGATGCCGGCGAAATGGAACACGAACGCCGCATCCTTGAACAAAACGTCGCCGGGATCGAGCCGCCTGATGTCGCGCCGCTCGAACGACAGCCGCGGGTCGTTGCCGTGATGGGCGAGATTGGCCTCGCGTCCGCCGACCAGATTGTCGATCACGCGGACGCGATAGCCGCGCGTCATCAACAGGTCGACCATGTGGCTGCCGATGAAACCGGCGCCGCCGGTGACGACCGCGTTACGCTCGCTCATTACTGCTACTCGTGACGCTTGGTTAAGCGGCCTGGAGGTTCTTCATGCGGCGAACATTGTAATAAATGTCGTCCGCCATGGAATTCGGAAGCCGGCCGTCCTTGAAAGCGCGGCAGAGATCGCGCACGGCTTCCTCGATGCTGCGCTGCGGCGCATAGCCGAGCACGCGGCGCACTTTGTCGGAATTGATGTGGTATGAGCGCTTATCGTCGCTCGGCGTCGTGACGATGCCGATCTCGCCCTTCTCGGGAAACTCTTCCTGAACGATGCGCTTGACCAGGAGCGCGATGTCCATGATCGACATGTTCTGATAGCCGACGTTGAAAATCTCGTTTTTGATTTTCTCGTCCGGGGCGTCGAGCAGCACCTGGGCCGCGTCGCAATAGTCGAGGATGTGCAGGTTGGGCCGCAATTGCTCGCCGCCGAACACGGTGATCTTGCCGTTGTTGATGGCGTGGTTGGTCAGGATGTTGACGGACAGATCGAAACGCTGCCGCGGGGCATAGCCGCAAACCGTCGCCGGGCGGAACACGACGCCGACGAAGCTTGGATCGGTATGCTTGAACAGCAGCGGCTCGCACATGCCCTTGTATTTGTTATAGAGCGTGAGCGGCACAAGCGGATGATCCTCCGTCACATTCGGCTGATCGGAAACGCCGTAAACCGAGCTCGACGATGCGAAGATGAAGCGCTTCACGCCGGCCTTCTTGCTGGCGAGCACCATCGGCTCGAACGCATCGAGATTGACCGAGGTCGACAGATTCTCGTCGAGCTCGAAGCTCGCATCGTTCGAAATGCAGGCGAGGCTGATGAAGGCGTCGTGTCCCGGGATAGCCCTGGCAAGCTTTGCCGTATCGCGAATGTCGCCGCGGATGACCTGCAGATTTGGATTGTTTTTCGGCAGGAAATTGTCGCCGTAATACGAGATATCGTAGCTCGTCACCTTGTAGCCGCGGTCGAGCAGACGGGGAATGAGGACGGAGCCGACATAGCCCGCTCCTCCGGTCACGAACACACGTGAGAACTTATTCGGCATTTCCTGGTCTCCCGTTATCTCTGGAACGCGGCCTGTTTCGTCAAAAGTCAGGATGCCGCCCGGCGCGCCGGCGTCGCAATGGCAAAGCGGGCTGCGGTGGCGTCGTGGTGGAACGTTTTGACAGTCTCGAGCGAATATTCATCGAGGTCCTTGCCAACGAGCGAGAGCTTGGCCAGCACATCGTGGCTGACCGTGATGATGTGGCAGCCGATCTCATCGGCCTGGAAGATGTTGAGAAGCTCGCGCGGGCTCGCCCAGAGCAGCTCGGCTTTCGGCCGGTCGGCAAGCGCACGCAGGCAGGCTTGCATGACCGGGACCGGGTCGCGGCCGGTATCGGCCACGCGGCCGGCGAAGACGGAGACGATCGCAGGAACGTTCGGCGCCAGGCACTCGGCGACGCGCTCGACCTGCTGCTCGGTCATGATCGCCGTGACGTTCACGGCCACGCCGGCGCTGGCGAGCGTGCGCACGACGGAGCCGGTGAACGCGCCCTTGGTCGTCGTCACCGGAATTTTCACATTGACGTTCGCGCCCCACGACGCGATGACGCGGCCCTGCGCAATCATCTCGTCGAAATCGTCGGCGAACACTTCGAACGAGATCGGGCGATCCGGGATGGCTTTCACCAAGCGGCGGGCGAAGGCCTCGTAATCGTCGATGCCGGCTTTGCGCATCAATGTCGGATTGGTGGTGAAGCCCTTGATCAGCGGATTCTTATAAAGCGCCAGGATGCCGTCCATATCGGCGCCATCGGCGAATATCTTGACGTGTTTGACGATATCCATGGCTCACTCCTCCTTTAGTGCCGGCCGTGTCGCATCCGCATCAATCGCGCGCGGCCTGCTCCGGCACAACTTGATCCGCTGGTGTCGCGATATCTTCCGGCACCGGCGCATTCGGCGTGTCGTCCTTGTTCATTCGGCGATGAATTTCGAGAACCTCTTCGGTCGGCCCGTCGGCGATGACGCCGGCCGTGATCCAGCAAAATGGCGCGATTGCATATCCGGCGGATCAGATCCTCCGATTGCGAGGCCAGCACCACGATGCTCGACCGCTCGATCAACGCTTCGACGCGCTTGGCCGCGCGCATGGCGAAGCGCGCATCGCCCGCGCCAAGTTCCTCGTCGAGCAGCAGGATTTCCGGATCGATCGCGGTCGCGATGGCAAAGCCGAGACGCACCAGCATGCCGGTCGAATAGGTCCGCGCCGGCAGCGCAAGATAATCGCTCAGCTCGCTGAAGGCTTCGATCTCCGGCATTTTTCGTTCGATTTCGTCGCGGCTCATGCCGAGCAGCAGGCCGCAAGTCACGATATTCTCGTATCCGGTATCGTCGGGGTCGAGCCCTGGCGAGGTGCTGAACAGCGGCGACACGCGGCCTTCGATGCTGATTGTGCCCTGGCTCGGCTGATAAATGCCGGCAAAGACGCGCAACATGGTCGACTTGCCGGCGCCGTTGTGTCCGATGATGCCAAGTTGATCGCCATGATGCACGGTCAGCGAAATGTTCTCGAGTGCGCGCACGACGACACGTTTGCCGGTGGCATTCTGGCGGCGCAGCACGCCGCCGACGACGCGCCCGAACAGAGCGTTGCGAAAGCTCGGCTGACTTCCGTAGACCGGAAAATCGGCAACGACGTTCTCGAGCACTATCTGAGCCACAATGGTCTCCGATGTCCTAGAGCCAGTAAACGATGCGTGGGCGAAATTTGGTCAACATCTGAAAAGTCAAGCGTCCATCCGACAGATCGCTATGAGAACGACAACAAGCCAATGCGACAGTCTCCGGCGCCTTGCCTAACATCGGATCGCGAACGACCGCTATGAGATGATACATCGGGTTGAATTGCGCGAGCATCGCCGTGCGTCCCGTCAGTTGATCCGGCGACCAAAAAATCGGCGTTAGAAACAACGAAATCTGCAGCAGCGTGCCGACCAATTGCTGAATGTCGCGAAAGCGCGCGCAAAGGCTGCCCAAGAGCATGGTGATCCAGACCGCGTTGAGGCAGAACAAGCGCAAAACCCGGAATGACGAGCAACGTCGCCCAATCTGACGCCACACGCCCGCATAGATGCAGACCAGCACGTAGATGCTCAGGTTGTGAAAGAACAGCACGGCCGTTGCGCCAGACGTTGGCGCACGCGAGCAGCGTGTATGAAATTCGCAATTGCCGAAGCAGCTTTTCAGCAACGATGAACGTGACGCAGCCGTCCATGCATATCGTCGAAAACATCACCCAGCACAGCATCCCCGATGTCAAATAGGGCAGGTAGGCCTTGGGATCCCTGTGCCACAGGTTCGACCAGACGAAGCCGAGTGATGTGACGAATAACGCAAGTCCCACCGTCGTCCAGAACGGTCCGAAGATCGTGCGGCGATAACGCCGTTTAGTCTCCCGCCAACCCAGTCGGCCCCAAATATCGACCGCGCGCATTCCGGCGAGGATGTCGACCCATGCGACGCGATTTGCGCGAAAACGCCGGGCCGCTCTGCGGAATGTTAAGTGCCAAAGTGTTCTGCATCAGACTGAGCGTTCTTTCCAGCGACCGTCCTTGATAAGCGGGGCGATTTTGCCACGCTACCGCAGTTCGGGTGACTCGATCGTCCCCGACCCGCCTGCCAATCCTGGACGCGGCTTACGCCGCGACGACGAACTCCTCGTCCAAGACCACGCGCACTTTGCGGCCGAGCAGTTCGAGAAGAATAGCAACGCGCTCGCGATCGCCCATGCCCTCGAACAGAGCCGAGACAATCGCTGAACACGCCCTCGCGCACGCGCACCTTGTCCCCGGCCGCGAATTGCGGCCGGCGTTCCAGTTGAATAAAGCCCCTGCGCGTTCTCGCGGCTTTTCAGACTGCCGATAATCGCGTCGTCGATCGCGCCGGCACGTCCCCGTTGCAGACCAGCCGTGCGACGCCGATGGTCGAGTGAATCGATCGCCAGCGGTGGATCAAGGGATTGAACGTTACGAACAGATAAGACGGGTAGAGCGGCGCGGCCACCATCTCGGTCCGGCGCGCGTGACGCCGCCGCTTGAGATAACGCGGCAAATAGGTCGCAAAACCCTGCCGGGCGAGATGCATCTGCGCCTTCGTCTCGGCATGAGGGATGAACCTGCACCACATGCCAGGAGGCTTTGGTCATCAGGTGCTCTGTCATGGCCTGGCTCCCATTCGGGACACGCGGAGGCGGCAGGATCAATTTCGGCGTCAGCACCCGCTCGGGACCAAACAGCGTGCTCGCCTGCTCGGCCAATTCGGCGGCCCGTTGCAGGTCGGTGATCAGCACGGCGTCGCAACTGCCGGCGACGTCGGCAAACGACGGACGACCGGCACGCCGAAGAAATCGGCAGCGTCGAGCTTGCCGTCGACCACCGCGGTGACTTTCACGCCGGTATCGAGCGCGCAGATCATCGCGATTTCGGCGAGATCGGAAATGCCGGCGAGCGCCACGCGGGTAAAGCCGCGCTCGGCGGCGGCGCGCAAATACGGCGCCGCATTCGGCCTTGGCGCGGCGGAAAAAGCTGAAGGACACCGACAGATATTCGACCGTCAGACGGGATTTCTCGGCAAAACCCTGCGGCGTCAGATAATAGATGTAGCGGCGAGCCGGCGCAGCGTTGACTTTGACCAGGCCCTTCTTGACGCAGCGGCGCAGGTAGGCGTTGACCAGGCCGAGCGCGATGCCGAGGTCGGAAGCAAGCCGCCGCTGCGATTGGCCGCCATCGCGCTCGACTGAATTGAGCAGGTCGAGCAGGATGCGCGCATCCTCGGTCCGGTTAGTCTCGGTAGCGTCGAGCATGCAGGTCCCCTCACCCACGCTCATGGCTACCGTGTTCATAGTGTGAACGTCAAGGCCTTTGTTCACGCCGTGAACGTGCAACTATCTAATTGAAATATAATGTAAAAGTTATTTTTAAAGAGCGCCCTGAACGGCAAGGATTGGCGCCCGCCGGCGGAATTTCTGAGGCTAGGTTAAATCGGCGGCCCCGGCGGCGTTACGGGTCACTTTATCTACCTTCCGGGCTACGACGGCGCGGCCGAACCGCTTGAAGTAAAAGGCCCGCCACCACGCCTGGACTAAGGCCGGCGGGCCAAACGGCCGCATCCGCAGCGTCATCCATCCCAGCGTGAGAAAACTCGACCCAATCGGCAAATGAGCGCAGCGCCGCCAAAACCGCGCGATCGACGGCGCCGAAATTCAGGATATCGGCGATTTCATTGGTGTTGATTTGACCATTGCGCCAAACGACCCATAAACGCGCCGAAGGCAAAGCGCATGCGGCGATCGAATAGCGGACCATGCTCGTCGCGAACGTCTTCGGGCAAGCTCTCGGCGATCCATGATGCGGCGGCGTCGAGGAGACGGCGGCTGTCGCTGACGGAGAGCGCGCTCCGCCCGGAGAAACTCATCGGGTCCTTGTTGTAGGCCCCGAGGATCGCCGGATCGAAATAGAACCCATGCCGAAAGGCCAGCAACCGGTTGGCGAGCGTATCGCCCAGCGAACCTAACCGGGCGTCGAAATATCCGATCTCGGCCAACAGCCGGCGCCGGTATACGGTGCTCGTTCCCAGCGCCCAGAAATCGGTTCCACGGATCACGCGGCGCACGTCCGCGGGTGACAGATAGCCGCGACCGCGTTGCGGTTCCGTCACCGGTCGGACTCCGACGACCCGACTGTCGGCATCGACCAAGGCAACACCGGAGCAAAAGAAGCCAGCGTGTGGATACGCACCCAGTCCGGCCAACGCATGGTCGAACAAACCGGGCAGGACATAATCATCGGACGAAGCGAACAACAAATATTCGCCGGTCGCGACTTCAAGCGCGGTTTTGACGGAGGCGACGATACCCTGGTTCGTCATGTTGCGAATGAGCCGGATCGACGGGTGTTGCCGCTGCAATCCCTCGATCACCGCCACGCTGGCGTCGGTGGACCCGTCGTCGACCACGATAATTTCGCTAGCCGGCGGCGTTTGGTCCAGCAGTGCATGAAGCGCGCGCGCAATCAGGCCGCCATGATTGAAGTTCGGTAATATCACCGACAACGACATCACCGGCCGCGGACCGATCGCCACTGTAGTCGGCTCGAACACCGTTTCGGTTGAGCGCATCACTCAGTTTCGCGTGTATTTGCTCGCTTGAACTTGGTGCTGCTATACAGTCCAAGTTCGCGAGTGGTCCAGTGGAGATTTCCTCACGTGTTGCCATTACCGCGGATCAAGGACATCGCGAATACTCGGCTACGCTTGGAATCGGCCAAGGGTGCGTATACAATTCGTACTCTTCAGAGGCTTATCTCATGCAGGCGCTACGATACGCACATGACGCCGCGCGAACCCTTCTGGGAGAACGCGCTTACGGAGGATTGGTAAATTTTGCGCTCAAAAGCAGTTTTGTGAGGAAGCTAGCGCTTGCGGAATTTACAGCGAGGGACATCGGACCAGGAAAGCACGAAGTGCTTCGGCTGTTCGAGCAGGAACGAGCCAATACACTGAGCTTAGGTGTCCAATATGCCTACGCCACTTACATCGAGGGTGATGTCGTAGAATTCGGTACGGCAAGCGGCTTAACCGCGCGGGTGATCGCGCGCGCCATGCATGCCATCGAGAGGGATAGACCGCCCAAGCGGCTACACCTCTTTGACAGTTTCGTCGGCTTGCCGGAAGCGACATCGGAAATCGATAGAAATAGCTACGAAGTCCGAGCAGGAATTTGGCTGCCCGGCGCCTGTTTTCTGTTGTCCAAGGATGAGTTGTACCACTCGTGTGCACGGATTCTCGCGCCTGACCGCGTTATTACGCACGAAGGCTGGTTCAAGGACACGGTGTCGCGGATAACACCCGGGCAGCGGTTTGCATTTATTCATTTCGACGGTGACCTCTATCAGTCGACCATCGATGCAATCGGAGGCCTATTGGAGATGGGCGCGATCTCGAACGGCGCGGTCATCTGCTTCGACGATTGGAACTGCGGGCAGGCGGATCCTAATTTTGGCGAACGAAGGGCGTGGAAGGAATTAACTGAGAAATATCAAGTTTCATTCAGTGATTGGCGCGCGTACGGCACGATGGGCAAGGCCTTTTTTATACATAACTACCGGAGGACGTAGGGCTGCGTATGGGCTGAATTCAGGGATAGTGGGGGCCGTGCAGCGGGGTGCCCTTCTCGCGATATAGGCAGTTGGAGTCGTACCTGTGCCTAAAAACCAGTAGATTGCTGCGAATCAATAGCTACTCGCATGTGAAGCAACCGATGGACAAACCAATCGAGGATCTTGTCGCGACTTACTTTCGGCGTTCGGTTTCGACGATGGAGCTTGCGGCCGGCGACCAGAAACTTCATCGCACGATCCGCGCCATCGCTGATCTGATCGAGAACATATTCAGATCCGGCAACAAGCTGATGCTCGCTGGCAACGGCGGCAGCGCCGGCGATGCGCAGCATGTCGCCGGCGAGTTTTTGTCCCGGTTAAACTTCGATCGCGCGCCACTTCCGGCTATCGCGCTGAGCACCGACACCTCGGTGCTCACGGCGATCGGCAATGATTATGGCTACGAGCAGGTATTCGAACGCCAGATCCGCGGGCTCGGCAAGCAAGGTGACGGCCTGATCGCAATCTCCACGTCGGGACAGTCGCCCAACATACTTGCGGCGTTACGCGCCGCGCGCCAACTCAGCATAACGACAATCGGGTTCACCAGCTCAACCGGCGGCTCGATGAAGGACTTATGCGACATATGCTTATTTGCACCCTCGGACGAAACGCCGTTGATTCAACAGATTCACATTACCGTTGCTCACATCGTCTGCACCCTCGTTGAACGTTCGATGTTTGGTAATCAGGCCTGAGCTCAGCCATGGGAATCCTAGGCGGCGCGGCGGCGGCGGCTTTGTCCGCGGTCGCCTGCGTGGGGCTTATCATCGTTCTGCGCCCTTGGCTTCAACACTACGCTTTGGCTAAGCCGAACGCCCGGTCGTCACACCGCGAGCCGACGCCACAGGGTGGAGGAATTGCGGTCGTTGCTGCGACCATCGCGGCGACGTGGTTTGGGGCGTTCGGTTTAGGTAGCGCGACTACGACGCCGCTCGCGACGGTCTTTATCGCCGCCATGGTGATGGCATGCATCGGCGCCGCCGATGATATCCGCCCGATCGCTGTGGCGCCGCGGCTTTTGGTGCAGGCATTCGCTGTCGCCGCCGTGATCTATGCGCTGCCGGACAATCTGCGCGTCGTGCCCATCCTGCCGTGGTGGATCGAGCGCGTGTTTTTATTTGTTGGCGGCCTTTGGTTCGTCAACCTTGTGAATTTCATGGACGGCATCGATTGGATGACCGTGGCGGAGGTCGTCCCGGTTACGGCCGCACTCGCTGCGATCGGACTGCTGGGTCATGAGCCGCCGCAAGCGGTCGCCGCAAGCTTCGCACTCTGCGGCGCCATGATCGGCTTTGCCTATTTCAATCGTCCGGTCGCAAAGCTCTTTCTCGGCGACGTCGGCAGTCTGCCGATCGGGTTGCTGCTCGGCTGGCTCCTGACCGAGCTCGCCGGCAACGGCGGCCGTGCCGCGGCAATCCTGCTGCCATTATATTATCTCGCCGACAGCACGATCACGCTGTTCCGTCGCCTGGTGAACGGCGAGAAAGTCTGGCACGCACACCGTTCGCACTTCTATCAGCGCGCCATCGATCGCGGTTTCACCGTAACCGGCGTGGTGGCGCGCGTCTTCATCGTCAATCTCATCCTTGCCGCACTCGCACTTACCACCCTGACGGTGCCGGGACGCGCGACGGACGTCGCGACGTTGCTCGCCGGCTTCCTGATCGTAACATGGTCGCTCGTCTCTTTCGCCCGCGGCAAAAATTTGGCTGCACCCTGACAACCGAACCGTGTACCTAAGGCGACGCGCTCCAAGATACGGCGTCGTCTCTTCTCAGATTCGCATCACCCCTTCGTAGCGTCACCCCGCCAGCAACACCGATGCCGAATATGTAAAGCCAGCCATTGTTGAAATCGAACAGATGCGAGTTCACGGCCGAGGAAACTATGTTTTCTATGACGACGGTCATTCCGATCCAGCCCACCAATCCGCCGTTTTGAAACAGCACCAAATGTGCAATCCACATCGCCAGGAGTACGATCGCGCCAGCTAGGCCAAGTTGGATCGCGACAGCAAAAATCTGATTGTGAGGGTTGTCCGTGGCAACGCCCGCGGCACCGGATTCACTTGCCGCTGCACGCTGGAACTGCTCGGCGATGGACCCCGTGCCGTGGCCGATAAAGGGCGCCTGCTCCACGATCCCGACCGATTTCCTTAAGAACTCGACATGCAGTCCACGCCGAGGTCGCTGCATTTGCAGTGAAATAAGCGCGCATATCGTGAGACCGATTGAAGCGTGAAGTCACGCAAGTGGGCCGAACTGAACCATAGGAGAGGCGCAATCACACACGCGATCAAGCACGCCAGAAAAACGCCCTTCGTGTTCGACAACTCGCCAGCCAAGCATTGCAACAAGAAATGGCAGTCACCATTAAACTGGTTCGGCTGGCGAAGACAAAGGCGAGATTGGCGAGAAAAAGAACGCCAATAGCAACCAGCAAAGCAGTGCGCCTTGTATCCCGCGCCCCGAAGTTCCCAAGCGGCACCGAGAAGCGCGAAGCCGCAAATCAGAAACTCATCGCTCTGGAAAATGTAATCTTTAACCGGCACGCCATAAAATTTGCCGTGAGATCCGAGCGCGGGAATCGAGCGCAAGAGCCACGACGCCAGCAGCAGACACATCGCAGAAATGAGAAATCCATAAGCACTGACGCGCCGCGTTCCGACCGGCGAAATTGCGCCAGCAACAAAGGCAGCATCAAGAGCTTATCGAACCCGTCGAGTCCGCCGAAGCGCTCACGCCAAGTGACATCGGCCCACAGCATCCCGAGCGCCGCGAAGAGCCAGAGCAGGACCGGCAGGCCGCCGGCGGGGGTTTTAACCGCGCGCCAGACCAGACCGGGTTCGAGGGCGGGAAGAACGGCCAGAAGCCAGAGCGCGATAAGAATCCCGGTCGCCGACGTCGACCACGGGATCGAGACCGCAACGCCGACCGCAAGCCAATCGGCAAGCTGCAAGAGCCGTTGACGATCGAACGACTTAGCTCGAATGGCCACATTCATTGTGCGTAACGTACCGCGGATGTCTTTTGAATCAAGTCGCGCAGAGGCCACTCATACTTCCCCCGCAGTCTGACGCGTATGAACGAGGAAACCTTGGAGGCCTAATCACTTTCGCGACTTTTCTCCAGTCCGCTTCCGAAGTCGCACGCCCGGACCCCCACCGTTCTCGTCGATGAATTCGATGCCTGCAGCTCCGATTGCTGCTCGGATTTTTCCTGCCGTGCCTTCCCGTCCGCCCAGTTCGCCCTCAATCGATTCCAGTCTTGCTATCGTTGGCTCTGAGACGCCCGAGTGCTGCGCTAAATCTGACTGGGACCAGCCCAATAATGCTCGTGCCGCCTTTACCTGACGTGTGGTGATCACCGATTTGATAGAATTTCTATTGACAGGCAGAATAACCATATTTAATATAATCTCTATCATTTTGTTCTAGCGAAGCCTGATTATTTCAGCTTCGTGAGTTGACTAAAAGCCACCAGGAACGGAGACGCAAGATGAGTTCTCGATCTTTCAAACAGAAAAATGGGTCTAACCGTCGCTCCTTCATCGGCGGCTCGGACGCCCGGATCATCATGGGCAGTGATGAGGCTGCACTTGCTGCGGCTGTGGCGGGAAAAGCGTGGCGAGGCGGAGCCGCAGGACCTTTCGGGCAACCTCATCGTCCAGCTCGGCCTTGTCACCGAGGACCTCAATCGGCGCTGGTACGAGGCCAATACCGGCCAGATCATTACCGACATGCAGCGGCGGGTTCATCACCCGGGAATTCCCTGGATGGCGGCAACGCTTGATGGGCGCGTCGCAGAGACTGGGGCCGTCTTCGAGGCCAAATTCATGCTGCCGTGGACGTTCTCGGAAGAGGCGGCGGCCGAGAAGCACATGGCACAGCTGCAGCACAATATGTGGGTCGTGGCTTCGAAAACCGCGGTGATGTCGATCATCACCGGGGGCGGCAAATGGGTGGAGATCAAGACCCACGCCGACCCGCTCTACCAGCACCTCATCGTCACGGCCGAGAGGAAGTTCTGGCATTGCGTCGAGCATGGCGAGCCACCGCGGCTGTTCGGCGCCGAGCCACCTCGCCCACGCATCGAGGCAATCCGGATCGTCGATATGACGTCGTCGAACGCATGGGCCGAATTCTCCGGCATCTTTGCGCGAACCCGGGATGCGTCATCTTGAGCATGAGCAGGCCAAAGTCGAACTCAAAGGCCTGATGCCGGAAGATGCCAAAGAGGCGATTGGTCATGGCATCCGGGCCAAGCGCTCAAAGTCCGGCGCCGTGAGCTTCGACCTCCTGAGCGTGGAGGCAAGCCATGCATCGGTCCAGTGAATCGATCGCCAGTCTCGCGGGTGCACTGGCCAAGGCCCAAGGCGAACTCACCAACCCGGAAAAATCGCTGATCGCGACCATCCGCCCGCAATTGCAAGGCGAAGCAGAGCGCTCGTTCCGCTATGCCTCGTTATCAAGCGGCCTCGATATTGTGCGCAAGACTTTAGGCCAGCATGAGATTGCGACGGTACAGACGACCGCGATCGACCAGGCCGCCGGCACCGTGAACTTGACCACTATCCTGGCGCATGCCTCGGGGGAATGGATTTCCTCCGATTGGCCGGTGTGCTCCATCGCCGACACGGCGACCCCACGCCGGATGGGTGCTGCCCTGACCTATGCGCGCCGCTATGCGCTCTTCACCCTGGTCGGGATTGCCGGCGAAGACGACCTTGATGCCCCCGACCTCCCCGCACCGACGGCACAGGCTTCGAGAATCGAGAAGCCGGATACCTCGCATCAGAATGGACGAATGAACGGCGCCGGAGTCACTGGACCCCAAAGACCGGGCATTCCAGCCCCGCCAGTCCGTCGGCACGGCAGGAGCTTCTCAGTCCCGGCCAAGCCAACTTTGGCGCCTGACACAGTCCCTGGCGCTGCGCGATCAGCTCCTATCGGAATTGGAAGCCCTCACCACTCCGGAGACTGCCGCGACCTGGGCCCATCGGATCCTGGGTGTGAAGAACAGCTTGACCGCAGTCGACGCTCGGTGCGTTGAGGATGCGTTTCAATCAAGGCTGGCGTTCCTTGGTGGTGGCGATGCAGACACGATCGTGCCGCCGAAGGCGGTCGTTGAGTTCGCTCCGCCGCCTTTGCCACTTACGCCCCGCCTGGCGAAGCCAAGTAAAGGGCCCGCTTCGAATGGCGTCGACAAGAGCGCTCTAACCTTCGCGGAACCGCGGCGCATTCGCGACAAGGACCATGTTCGGTTCGTCGCCAAGCAACCGTGCCTGATCTGCGGCCGCCAACCTTCGGATGCTCACCATCTGCGCTTTTCGCAGCCACAGGCGCTCGGGCGCAAGGTCAGCGATGAGTTCACTGTCCCTTTGTGCCGAGGACACCATCGCGAGGTTCATCGCCGTGGCGATGAAGCCGCATGGTGGCAAACTGCGGGGCTTGATCCGACCATCGCAGCCCGGTTGCTGTGGTTGGAAACGCATCCGCTGGCGACAACTCCGGACAACATGCATGAAGTGGCTTCTATTGCTGCTGCCGGCACCGATAAGAAAAGCGCCAAGCATGATCGGCGGGTCAGTAAACGAGGGTCGCATTACAAAACGAACCCAATTGGTGCCGCTGGTCCTCAATGACCTCCTTCAAGCAGATCTATGCCAACCGCCGCAACGCGCGCAAAAGCACCGGTCCGATGACGCAAGAAGGCAAACAGCGTTCCCGCTGCAATGCCATACGCCATGGGCTCACCGCGGAGACGGTGATCGGTGCGCTGGAGGATGCTGAAGATTACAAAGCGTTCGAAACGTCCATCATCGCCGACTACGACGCTCAATCCGCCGTGGAACGGGAACTGGTACTGCGCCTAGCGAGCCTGATGTGGCGGCTGCGCCGTGCCACGACGATGGAAACCGGCCTGTTCGAAACCCAAGCGGACCATCTGCGTGAGTTCAGGCAGGCCCGCCAAATTCACCCGGCCTCTCGAGAAATTGTCTACGCGATGTTCGGGAGGGCTGACTCCGTCGCCTTTGACCGCGATCCGGCACCGTATGGAATCACGGACGCAACGCAAGCCGTCCCCAGTTCCGCGCCGCCATCGGCCAAACCCGCAGTCGATCCTGCCGCCGATCTCGCGCGTTGCTTTTTGCGTCTCGCCAATCTGCCCAATTACGCACTCGACCGCCTCAGCAGATATGAAGCGACGCTTTGGCGCCAAGTTGGACAGATCCTATTTGCGCTCGGCAGCCTAGATCGCCTTAAACCACAGGAGCGGAGGAGCCATTACCGCGTCGGCAGCCGGCAAGAACCGTCGGCCCGTGAGGGCGATCAGTATTGATTTTTGAGTGTGCCGATCAATACATTACGACATAGGCTGATCGGAAAGACCCTAGCCGAGGAGATTGGGTTCGTTTCGTCAGGCCGACCCAGAGCGACATTCGGATCTGTTGTGGGTTAGATGAGAGAGTTAAGGAAGCGTGCGATGTATTGGGTCAGAATAGAATTCGGCAACCAGGAGCAGACCGAAACGTCAACTTATTATAGTTGATTCATCGTTTCGCCTATTTTCACCTATTTTAGGCGAACTCGCGGGTTTCAAAAGCTTCCGCAACGCAACCTACGACCTGCGCGAGCCGTTGACGGTCGAACGGCCTTACCCCGACGGTCGCGGGCATTGGGTGTCGTGCGCTCCCCTCGCCCGTTGCATAAGATGGTAGGGGCATCACGCGCAACCGCGTTCACTCCGCTGCAGCGGGCGGACGCTTGCGCTGGTCGAAGCGGCGGTCGAATACGTGCTCGGCGATACGGTTCTTCAGCATTTCGATCGAGCCGCCGGCGATCATCCAGCCGCGCGTGCGGCGCATGCAATATTCGACCAGCGTGTCGCGGCTATAGCCCAGCGCGCCCATGATCTGCACCGCCTCGCTTGAAACTTCGAAGCCCGCTTGATTGCAGGCGGCCTTGGCGATGGCGGTCTCGTAGGCCGACGGCAAGCCGCGGTCGGCATTGGCTGCGGCGCGGTAAAGCAGCAATTGCGCGCTGTCGAGCTTGATCGCCATGTCGGCAAATTTCCATTGCAAGCCCTGGAACTCGCATAGCGGCCGGCCGAACTGCTCGCGCGTCATCGCATAATCGCGCGCCGCGTTGAAAGCGTACCGGCCATAGGCCAGCGAGCGCGCCGTGTTGCCGAGACGTTCGACATTGAAGCCCGCCATCTGTTTTTTGAAACCGCCCGGCCCGAGAAGCACGTTTTCGGCAGGAACGCGGCAGTCCTTGAAGGCAAGCTCGCACCATTCCTCGTCGCTCATGAAGGCGCGCGGTGCGCCGATGGAAAATCCTGGCGTCCCGCGCTCGATAATGACCGAGCCGATGCCGCCGACACCGGCGCCGAAGCGCACATAGACGAGAAAGATCTGCGCGTCCGGGCTGAAGGTGGAAAATACTTTGCTGCCGTTGATGACGTAATGCGAGCCGTCGGCGCGTGCGCTGGTCTTGAGATCGGTGAGCGCCGACCCGGCGTCGGGTTCGGTCATGCCGAAACTCATGACCATGCGGCCGGCAAGCAGTTCGCCAAGCCACCGCGATTTCTGCGCCGGCCTGCCGTATTCGGCAAAAGTGCGGATCGGGCCGAAATTGCCGAACTGCACCACATCCGCGCTGCGCGGGCATTCGGCTGCGACCTGTTCGATGGCGATCACGGCGTCCATCAGCGTGCCGCCCTGCCCGCCTTCGCTTTCCGGCAGCGTAATGCCCATCAGGCGTTGCTTGGCCATGAGCTTTGCCACATCGAAGGGAAAACCCGGATCGTGCGCGCGCTTGAGCGCGCCCGGCGCCAGATGCTCGCGTGCGAAGCGCCGCACCTGCTCGGCGAACGCCTTCTGCTCTTCGGCGAATTCGAAGTTCATGGCGCGTTCTCTGTATCCCCCGGGGTCTTGGCCGACTTTAGGTGAGAACTCTGGTTTCAAGTCGCACTTGTCATCGGATTGCAATAGTATCGTGCGCCTGATTTTAACGCACCACGGCATCACAAGAATTTCTGGAGGTGGAGCAATGCGCAAGTGGCTCGCGATTTTCAGCTTCGCGTTACTGATGGCGATAGGCATGCGCGCTCCGGCGCAGGCCGCCGACGTCATTTGTTATAACTGTCCGCCGCAATGGGCCGACTTCGCCTCGATGCTCAAGGCGATCAAGGCCGACCTCGGCTACGATATTCCATTCGATAACAAGAATTCCGGTCAGTCGCTGTCGCAGATCATCGCGGAAAAGGACAACCCGGTCGCCGACGTCGTCTATTACGGCGTCAATTTCGGCATCAAGGCCAAGGCCGCCGGCGTGATCGAACCCTATAAGCCGGCGAAGTGGGATGAGGTCCCGGTGGGACTGAAGGACCCTGACGGCTACTGGACGACCATTCATTCCGGCACGCTGGGCCTATTCGTCAACAAGGACGCGCTCGGCGGCGCTCCGGTACCGGCGTGCTGGAAGGATCTGCTCAAGCCGCAATACAAGGGCATGGTCGGCTATCTCGATCCGTCATCAGCGGCGGTGGGTTTTGTCGGGGCAGTCGCGGTCAATCTCGGGCTCGGCGGCAGCGATACCGACATGGCGCCGGCCGTAAACTTCTTCAAGGAATTACACAACAACCAGCCGATCGTGCCGAAACAAACGTCCTATGCGCGCGTCGTCTCGGGCGAGATCCCGATTCTGTTCGACTACGACTTCAACGCCTATCGCGCCAAATACAGCGAGAACGGTCACTTCGAGTTCGTCATTCCCTGCGAGGGGAGCGTCGTGTTTCCCTATGTGACGAGTCTGGTGAAAAACGCGCCGGATAAGGCGAAGGCCGAGAAGGTTCTGGACTACTACCTGTCGGACAAAGGCCAGGCCATGTGGGCCAATGCTTATTTGCGCCCTGCCCGTCCGATTGCGCTGCCTGACGCGATTAAGAGCAAGTTCCTGCCGGACAGCGAATATGCTCGCGCCAAAAGCGTCGATTGGGGCAAAATGGAAGGCGTGCAAAACGCGTTCACCACGAACTATCTCGCGGTAACGCAATAGTTCATCCTTGTGTTCCGGCGGCGCGCCGCCGGAACACAATCGCTCATGACTAGAAAAACGTTCATCGGTCTTTGCTGTGTGCCTTTGGCCATATTGGTCACGGCGTTCTTCGTGCTGCCAATGGCGCGTCTCGTGGTTGCCGGCGCGAGCGGCGAGCTTGGGCTCAAAGCCTACGCCGCCATTATGCTCGATCCGCGTTACCGCGCGACGCTGATCAACACGGTACTTCTCGCCGCCGCCACTACGCTTGCCACGCTCGTGATCGCGACAATCAGCGGGCTGTTCCTGCAACGCCACAGGTTTCCCGGCCGGGCGTTCCTGGTCGCGATGCTGACATTCCCGCTGGCGTTTCCCGGCGTCGTCGTCGGCTTCATGATTATCCTGCTTGCGGGACGGCAGGGGCTGATCGGTCAAGTGACGCTTGCTTTATTCGGCAGCAAACAGGTTTTCGCTTATTCGATTCAGGGACTCTTTCTTGGCTATCTCTATTTCTCGATCCCGCGCGTCATTCTGACGGTCATGGCGGCGGTGGAAAAACTCGATCCCAGCCTTGAAGAAGCCGCACGCGCGCTCGGCGCCAACCCTTGGCACGTCGTTCGCGACGTCATCTTACCGGCGCTGACGCCCGCTTTCATCGCCTCAGGCGCCATCGCGTTTGCCACCGCGATGGGGGCGTTCGGCACGGCGTTCACGCTTGCGACCGACATCGACGTGCTACCGATGCTGATCTACACCGAGTTCACATTGTCAGCGAATATTGCCATGGCGGCGGCGCTTTCGGTCGGACTCGGGCTGGTGACCTGGGCCATTCTCGCGCTCGCCCGCAGCTATGGCGGCTCAACGGTGGCGGCCGCCGGATGAGCGCCATACGCAACAAGCCGATCTTTGCGGCGCAACTCGTGTTCACGCTCGTGGTCGCGGCCTTTCTCATCGTGCCGGCGTTTTTGTCCATGATGGCCGGCGTGACCGTCAATTATTTCCGCGGCATCCAATCGGGCCTGACGCTGCAATGGATATTGCAGGTATGGCAGCTTTACCCCGATACGATTTTTCGTTCGTTCGTGATTGCACTCGCCACGCTCGGCGTGACGCTCGTCGTCGGCATTCCGGCGGCCTATGCCCTGCACCTGCGCAACGACCGGCTGTCGCGCGCGGTGGAGGAAATCATCACGCTGCCGCTCGCCATTCCCGGCCTCGCTATCGCGCTGGCGCTGCTCCTGAGCTATGGAAGGTTCAGCGATTTCCGCCGCTCCTGGCTGTTTATTCTTGTCGGCCACGCGATATTCACGCTGCCGTTCATGGTGCGCTCGGTGATGGCGGTGTTCGCGGCAAGCGACGTCAAGACGCTCGACGAAGGCGCCTCGTCGCTCGGCGCCTCGCCATGGCGGCGCTTCCGCGACGTCATCGTGCCGAGCGCGCGCCCCGGGATCCTGGCGGGATCGCTGATGGTGGTGACGCTGTCGCTCGGTGAATTCAATCTGACCTGGATGCTGCACACGCCATTGACCAAGACGCTGCCGGTCGGGCTTGCCGACAGCTACGCCTCGATGCGGCTCGAAGTCGCCTCGGCCTACACGCTGGTGTTTTTCGTGATGATCATTCCGCTCCTGATCGCCATGCAGATTTTTGCCGGCTACCAGAGCAATCCGATGGGTCTGCGGCGATGAACGGTCATGGCGTCGCCCTGCGCGTGGAAGGCTGCGGCAAGACGTTTGCCGACGGCACCCGCGCGCTGGAGCCGATCACGCTTGATGTCGCGCGCGGCGAGACCCTGGTGCTGCTCGGCCCGTCCGGCTGCGGCAAAACCACCTTGCTGCGTATCATTGCCGGGCTGGAGACGCCGGACGCCGGCGGGCGAATTTTGTTCAACGAAGCCGATGTGACACGCGTGCCGATCGAACGGCGCAATGTCGGCATGGTGTTCCAGTCCTACGCACTGTTTCCAAATATGAATGTCGCCGAGAATATCGGTTATGGCCTGAAAATCCGCGGCGTCAGCGACGCCGAGCGTAAAGCGCGCATCGCGGAATTGGTCGTTCTTACCGGTATCGAAGGGCTCGAACACCGCCGCATCGATCAGCTGTCGGGCGGTCAACGCCAACGGGTCGCGCTGGCGCGCGCGGTAGCGGTACGGCCGAGCGCGCTGCTGCTCGACGAGCCGTTGACCGCGCTCGACGCCGCGCTACGTGACAGGCTGCGTGGCGAGCTCAACCGTCTGCTGCGCATGCTGGGCATTACCACAATTTACGTCACCCACGATCAAAGCGAAGCGATGGCGCTCGGCGACCGTATCGTGGTCATGCGTAAAGGCGCAATCGCGCAGATCGGGACGCCGCGCGACATCTATTTTGCGCCGACCAACCGTTTCGTCGCCGAATTCGTCGGCGCCGCCAATATCGTCGAAGCCGACTGCAGCTCCGGAGCGCTCCTGCTACCCGGCGGCAAGCTGCCGCTCGCCAACGGTGCGACGAACGGCCAAGTGACTGGCAACGTGCTGGCGATGATCCGTCCGGAATCGATCCGTATCGTCGCGGCCGAAAGCGCCAGCCTGCGCGGCCTGGTGGACAGCGTCAGCTTTGTCGGCGACCGGCAAAGGGCCTCGATCAGCGGCGCGGCGGGCAAGGCGATCATGGTCGATGTGCCGAATTCGATTGCTATCAAAGCCGGCGACCGCGTCGGCCTGGCAGTCGATCCGGCCGCGATCCGCCTGCTGCCGGGAGATATCTCGTGAGCGGGCGCGTCTTGATCGCGCAAATTTCCGACTTGCACATTAAGCCGCCGGGTGAGCTCGCCTACGGCCGGGTCGACACCGCCGCGGCGCTCGGGCGGTGCATCGACACGCTCAATCAATTCAAGCCGCGACCGGATTTTGTGGTGATCTCCGGCGATCTCGTCGACGTGCCGTCGAAGCGCGCCTACGATCATCTTGCCGGATTGCTTGCACCGTTGGAAATCTCGTTTGCAGTGGTTCCGGGTAATCACGACGATCGGGCTCTGACACGCGAAGCCCTGCCCGACATCTTCTACACGCCGGCGACTGACGCGCTCAATTCTGCCCGTGCGGTCGGCGATATCGACGTGATGTTGATCGATTCAGGCGTTCCCGGCGCCGCCCACGGCGAACTCGATGCCGGGACACTGGCATGGCTCGATCGCATGCTTGGCGTGGCGCCGGACCGCGCCGCGCTTTTATTCCTGCATCATCCGCCGTTCGCGACGGGCATCGCGCACATGGATCGGCAGAATTTGCGCAATGCGGCCGATCTCGCCATCATCCTGCAACGGCACCCGCGGGCGCGGCTGGTGGCCGCCGGTCACGTCCATCGCGCGGTGCTGACGACATTCGCCGGCATTGCCGCCACGATTTGTCCGGCGCCCAGTCACGCCGTCGCGCTCGATCTCGGCGGGCAGGTGCCGCCGGGCTTCGTCATCGAGCCGCCGGCCTTCCATCTCCATGTCTGGTCCGCCGGTGACGGCTTCGGCAGCCTCGTCACACACTGTGTGCCGATCGGCGAATTCGACGGCCCACATCCCTTCTTCGACGAGTCCGGCAAGCTTCTATAGCGGCCGTCAGCCTCGGCACGTCGCCCTCCACTTTTCTGTTGCGGCACTCGTCTATCTCGGCCGATATTCCCCCGGCCTTCAGCCTAACGGTTGGCTCGGCCCAATGTCGTGTATGACCGAGTGCCCAAGGGAGTCCGAATGAGCTGGTCCGATAGGTTCCTTACGATCCTCAAAGACAACGACGTTCGCCTCATCAGCTATGTGCCGGACAACGTGCTCACTCCGCTCCTCAAGGGCGTCAATAGCGATAATTATTTCCTCTCGGTCTGCGCCACACGCGAGGACGAGGCGATCGGTACCGTGACCGGCGCCTATATGGCCGGACTGCGAGGCGCGGTGATGATGCAGACGTCGGGCTTTGCGCTACTTCCCAATGCGCTCGCCTCGCTGGTTTTGCCCTATCAGATTCCGGCGGTCATGGTGATTTCCGAGCGCGGCACCATGGGCGAATTCAATATCGGCCAATCGCTGGTCGCGCGCACCATGCGGCCGAGCCTCGAGACGCTCGGCATCGTCCATCACACGCTCGCCGACGAAGCGACCATGCCGTTTGTCGTCGATTCATCGATCAAGCAGGCTTTTTCGACGCAGGCGCCGGTCGCCTTCATCCTGTCGCCGTTACTGACCGGCGGCAATCCGTCGGCCAAAGCCAAACTGAAAATTTGAGGCACCCCGTGAGCAACGAACGCGCTTCGGTAAAACTTCTTAATCGCACCGCGCTCACCAAGCTTCTGGTGGGCAAGCTCAAGCGCGACGAGGCGGTAATCGGCGGCATCGGCAACGCCAATTTCGATCTGTTCGCCGCCGGTCATCGGCCGCAGAACTTTTACATGCTTGGCAGCATGGGGCTCGCCTGCCCGATTGCGCTCGGCGTCGCGCTGGCGCAGCCCGAACGCGGCGTCATCGCGCTCGAAGGCGATGGCTCGATCCTGATGGGGCTTGGCTGCCTTGCCACCGTCGCCACGATGAAACCGCGTAATCTCACCATCGTCATCTGGGACAATGGCATTTATCAGATCACCGGCAAGCAGCCGACGGCGACCGGCGGCGTGACCGACATCGTCGCGGTGGCGCGCGGCGCCGGCATCGCCGCGAGCGAATGGGTGCGCGACGAAGCGCATTTCGAGAAACTTATCGATCGCCGCTTCGAGGACGGCGGGCCGATTTTGCTTGCGGTAAAGATCGACGATACGCCGGGGGCGGGCCAGACCCCGCGCGACCCGACGTTCATTCGCAGCCGCTTCATGAAAGGGCTTGGCGCCGGGCGGAGCGCCGCGCTCGAAGCATAACAACACATTCGGCAACCGCGAACCGGGTCTCTTTTGGAAAAACTCATCATCACTGTCGCTTGCGATTCGCGGACGTCTTATCCGATCAATCATTATTGTCCGCCGCAGGAAGACATCGAGGGCGTCGCGGCCCAATACATCGACGGCATCAAGGCCGGCGCGGCCATCGCCCATATCCACGGCATCCGCACGCTGGAAGAAACGATGCAGGCCGACGGCAAACAGGTCTCGCGCATCAATCACGAGGGCTGGAAGCGCCTGCAAGAAGCGATCCTCGCCAAGACCGATCCGGTGATGCAGTTCGGCGTCGCCAGCGCCAGACTTGAGGAAAAGGTCAAGCTGATGACGCTGCACCCGGACATGATGGCGGTCGCGTTTAACGCCCACGACGAATATTTCAATCCCGACCCGCAGTTCCCGCCCAAGCGCATGATGGCGATCCATCCGGTCGAGGAGCTGCTCGCTTATGCCAAAGCCGCCGAGACGCACAAGGTGAAACTCGAAGTCGAATGCTTCCACACCGGCGCATTCTGGAATCTCGAATTCATCCGCAAACAGGGCTATCTGAAGGAAAAATTGTACACCACGCTGTTTCTCGGCTGGCCCGGCGGCACCTGGACGCCGCCGACCGAGAAGGCGCTGATCTACATGGTCGATCACCTGCCGGAAAACTGCATCTGGAACGTGAGTGTGATGAATCCGCTCAAGCAGTGGGATTTGCTCTCGCTCGCGGTGTCGCTCGGCGGCCACGTCCGCGTCGGCTATGAGGACAACCCGTACATCGCGCCCGGCGAGTTAGCCAAGAACAACGCCGTCCTGGTCGAGCGGATGATGAAGATCGCGCAAGGGCTCGGACGCGAGGTGGCGACGCCGAAGGAGGCGCGCCAAATCCTCGCTCTCGCCCGTGCCTAAACTGTATTCGCGAAGCGGCCGCTATTCGAT
Organism: uncultured Alphaproteobacteria bacterium; assembly: GCA_963790975.1. GTDB lineage: Bacteria > Pseudomonadota > Alphaproteobacteria > Rhizobiales > Xanthobacteraceae > BOG-931. Next base: position 2,250,967 of record CAWBQV010000002.1, on the reverse strand, counting down.
CTGCGGGATGCCAGCCTTGGTGATGATGTCGCGGTATTTGGCGATCTCGTTGGCAATGAATTTTTGCGATTGATCCGGCGGCAGATAGTTTGTCTCCGCGCCCTGTTGCTGGAACCGCGCGCGAACCTCCGGATCGGCGAGCGCCGCCTTCACCTCGCTGTTGAGCCTGGCGACGATCGGCGCCGGCGTGCCTTTCGGCACCAGAAGCGCAAACCAGCCCGACACAACATAATCCGGCAGGCCGGCTTCCTTGGTGGTCGGCGTGTCCGGCAATGCATCGAGCCGGTTGGCGCCCGCGACCGCCAGCGCCTTGGCACCCTTGGCGGCCAGCGCCGCGGATACGTTCGGATACCACTGGAAGCCAAGCGGCACCGCGCCGGACATCAGGTCGGGAACGTATTGGCCGATGTTCTTATAGGGCACATGGGTGAGCTTGGTGCCGGTGAGCTGGCTGAAATATTCGCCGGCCAGATGCTGCGAACTGCCGATGCCGACCGATCCGTAATTGAGCTCGCCGGGATGCGCTTTGGCATAGGCGATCAAATCTTGCAGGCTGTTGATCGGCAGCGTGTTGCTGGAGACCACCACGATGGTGAAGGCCGCAAACGGCGAGATTGTTTCGAAATCTTTTTCCGGATCGTAGTCGAGGTGCTTGTACATGGTGACGTTGGCGGCGATCGGGCCCGAGCCGCTACCGAGAATCGTATAGCCGTCCGGATTAGCTTTGGCGGCATCGGCGGTGCCGTTATTGCCGCCGGCGCCGGGCCGGTTCTCGACCACGATCGGCTGGCCCATCGATTTCGACATGTGCTCGAACATAATGCGGCTGACGACGTCGCTGGCGCTGCCGCCGGCAAACGGGATGATCGCGGTGATCGGCCGCGCCGGATAATCCTCCGCGCGCGCTCCGTCAGCCGCGGCGATCGCCGCCAGCGCGACAGCCGCGCCAAGCAGGAACAGCCTGCCAAACAATTTCATTGTTTTTATCCTCACGCCGTGACCCAGCAGAACGGACGTAGACGGCTCGGCGGCGCTCGGCAACATGGGCGCGACGATATTGCCCATCCCGCGCCGCTAACTTCCTTTGAAATGCTTTTCCAGTCCCTGCCAGCCTTCGAAATAATCGTGCTGCAATTCGGAAGATTCCGCGGCGTGGCGCGTCAGCCGGATGGCGAAGCGGCTCTCGAACATGAACGCCATCGTGTCCTCGAGTTTGTGCGGCTTTAGTTCGGCGCGCGTGGCGCGTTCCCAGGTTTCGGCGTCGGGCCCGTGCGCGGTCATGCAATTGTGCAGACTACAGCCGCCGGGCAGGAAACCCTCCGCCTTGGCGTCATAGGCGCCATGCAGCAAACCCATGAACTCGGTCATGACGTTGCGGTGATACCAGGGCGGGCGGAACGTGTCCTCGCCGACAAGCCAGCGCGGCGGGAAGATCACGAAATCGATATTGGCGGTGCCCGGCACGTCGGACGGCGCGGTCAGCACGCTATAGATCGACGGGTCGGGGTGATCGAAGCTCACCGTGCCGATCACCATGAAGCGTGCCAGTTCGTATTTGTAGGGCGCAAAATTGCCGTGCCAGGCGACGACGTTGAGCGGCGAATGGTCCATCTCCGCCGCCCAGAGATTGCCCTGGAATTTCGTCACCACGAGGCAGGGCGCTTTGGTGTCCTCGTATGCCGCCACGGAGCTGAGAAAATCGCGCACATTGGCAAGACCGTTCGAGCCGAGCGGCCCGAGTTCCGGCAGCCGCAGCATCTCGCCATAATTTTCGCAGATATAGCCGCGCGACGGTCCGTCGGGCAATTCGACGCGAAAGCGCAAACCGCGCGGGATCACGACGATCTCGCCGGGCGGCGCCTCGATCACGCCAAGCTCCGTAACAAAACGCGCGCGGCCCAGTTGCGGCACGATCAGCATTTCCCCGTCGGCATTGTAGAAACAGCGGTCGATCATCGAGCGGTTCGCGGCGTAGATGTGGACCGCCATGCCGACCTGGGTCGCGACATCGCCGTTGCCGCCGAGGGTGACGATGCCGGCGACGAAGTCGGTCGGCTCCTTCGGAATCGGGATCGGGCTCCAGCGCAGTTGCGTCGGCGTGGCGTCGACGTCGTCAAACGGCGCGCTGCGGATCATGCCGTTGTCGATGCGCGCATAGGGCCGGTGCACCACCGAGGGCTGGATGCGATAAGTCCAGGTGCGGCGGTTCTCGCCGCGCGGGGCGGTGAAAGACGTGCCGGAGATCAGTTCGGCATAAAGCCCGTGCGGCGGATGCTGCGGCGAATTCCGTCCGACCGGCAGCGCGCCGGGTACCGCCTCAGACACGAAGTGATTGCCGAAGCCGGATTGATATTGCAGTTCGCCGCGCGCGCTGCTGCTCGCCGCCTGCCGGACTTTGGTTTCCTGATTCATGCGACCTCCCCGAGAAGCCGCCGCCCGGCAATTGGTCTCGATCGTAACTAATATCCGCCTTCCGCACCGGTAGCGCAAGCAGCCTGGAACGTTTCCAAGTTCCAATCCTTTAAGCGGCGCGAAAAGCCCAGTAGCCCGTGGGTTCTTTCAATCGGCCGACACGCCCGCCGCACTACGCCGCACGCCGAGTTGCACGATCCGCTGCAGCAGGTCCGGGTAGCCGATGCCGACGTGCTTGGCCGCGGTGGCGAATTCCTGGCTCTCGGCGATTTCGGGATTGGGATTGGCTTCGAGAAAATACGGCGTGCCGTCGGCGGCGAGGCGGAAATCGATGCGGGCATAGCCGTCGAGCTCCAGCGTGCGGTAAATCCGCTTGGCCATGGTCTGGATGCGGGCGGTGAGTTCCGGCGTGAGGTCTTTCGCCGGCCCATGCAAAATGCCGCGGCGTTCCTGGTAATCGGTGTCGTGCTTGACCTTCTCGGTGGCGATCAGCCAGTCGCCCTGCGCCATATTTTCGAAGCGCAGCTCCCAGACCGGCAGCACAAGCAGGCGCTCATTACCGACCACGCCGACATAGATTTCACGGCCCTCGATATATTGCTCGGCGATGGCCGCAGTGCCGATCTTCTCGTGGATAAAGGTCACCCGCTCGACGAGTTTCTCGTCGGTGTCGACAACGGAGGCCTGCGAAATGCCGTAGGAAGCGTCCTCGTTGACGCTTTTCACGATGAGCGGTAGCGCGAGACGCTTCGGGCGCTTGACCTTGCGGCGCATCGGGAAGACGGCGAAGGCCGGCACCGGAACGCGATGGTAATGAACCAGCGTTTTCGACAGGTCCTTGCCGCGCGCCAGCATCAGGCCGCGCGGATTGCAGCCGGTGTAAGGAACGTGGAGCAGTTCGAGATAGCTGACGACGTTCTGGTCGTAGATCGCTTCGCCGTGGAACTGCTCGAGCAACGTGAAGACCACGTCGGGTTTCCAGGCGTCAATGTCGTCGCGAATCGGCTTTAGCTCGTCATGCACGCCGAGCGGCTTCACTTCATGCCCGGCGGCCCGCAGCGTGGTGACCACGTCGTATTCGGTTTTCCAGACGTTGATTTCCTGCTCGGTGTACCCCTTGGTCGATTCCGGGGGTATCAGGTCCGGGTGCATGAGCACCAGGACACGCAGTCGTTTCATAGCGCGATCCACCTTCGCCGCGACGAACCAAACAGCGCATGCATGGTTTTGGCCGTCAGCAGCACCGTGAATTCCATGATCAGTTTGCGCTCGGAGCCGATCGCGCGCAAATGGAGTTCACGGCACCTGTGGATCATGTCGTCGAGCACGACGTCGAACGTGAGCTGATATTCGCCGGTCCACTTCGCGACCAGCTCGCGCACGCGGGAGCGATTGCGCCGGATGAACGTGGAAGCGGCTTCCGAGTGGCGATGCCGCGGATCGTCGGAGAACAGCCGAAGCAGATCGCGATCGTAGGTCTTCGGCGTGTCGACGGTATAGAGCGCGCGCTTCTTTTTGTAATAGTCGCCGAGCGTCTGGGTGAGCTTGCCGAGCGGATCGACTTTTTCGCGGTGCGTGAGCGTCGGCCGCTTGCCGGCGATCTCCTTCATCAGCTCGTCGACATATTCGAGCTTCTTGAGCGCCGGCCAATCGGCGTAGCGCGTGCGCCAGTGCGAGCGCGGGCGAAGCCACACCGCAAAGGTCTCGGCAAAGTCTTCGTCCGGATGGCTTTGTGCGTACCACAGCCGCAAATGCTGAACATAGTTCCGGCTCGCCGGATTGGGCCGGTAATAGCGCGGATAGCGCTGCGATGACGGGCCGAACAGCTGCTGCCAGCGGCGGCGGCGGTAGAGCTGATAGGCGTGCGTGACCACGTGACCGCATTCGTGGCGCAGAATTCTCATGCAGTCGGGGACGGTGCCGCCCTCGACTTCGAGCATCATTTTCTTCTCAAGCTCCATCAGCCGGGGATGGGCCAGGAAGAACGGCATGGCGATGCCGGGCGTGTTTTCGGGGGAAAACCACTCGCTTGAAATCCAGGCATGGGGACGTACCCGGATGCCGTGCTCGTCGAGCTCGTCATAGAGGGCGTGCAGGCATTTCTCGAGCCAAGTGCCTTCGATCCGGACCTTGAGGTCCTTGAGCCGGACCTCCAGCAACTCGTCGTCGGGGAGCGACGCCCAGGGGAATTTCTTGCGTGATTTCCGACGCGACATGGCGCAACCGAACCTGCCAACAAATCACCGTGCAAATGGTGTCACAGCAGGTCGTTGCCGACAACCGGCAGCCCACGGCGGGCCGTTACATGGGATGCGGCGCGAGGGGATAGCCGGTAGGATAGCCACAAAAGGGGCCGCCCGGGGATGCAAGCAGGTATCGGAGACTCGGTGCGCCGCAAGGAGGATTTGCGGCTCGTTACCGGCCAGGGCTGCTACAGCGACGATTTCAACTTTCCCGGCCAGGCCTACGGCGCGACGCTGCGCTCCCCGCATGCGCATGCGCGCATCCGCTCGATCGATGTTGCCGCGGCGCGCACCATGCCCGGCGTGCTCGCGGTGCTGACCGGGCACGACGCGCGCGCCGACGGGCTTAAGGCCATTCCGCACCTCGCCGGGGCCGGCGCCCCGCCCGACGTCGTGCTGAAGAACCGCGACGGCTCGCCGGTGCCGGTGGCGCCGCATCACATCCTGCCGATCGATCGCGTGCGCCATGTCGGCACCGCCATAGCCTTCGTGATCGCCGAAACCGTTGCCGCGGCCAAAGACGCCGCCGAACGCATCGTCGTCGATTACCAGGTGCTGCCGGCGGTGACCGATGCCCGTGCCGCAGTCGAGCCCGGCGCGCCGCGGCTCTATGACGATCTGCCGAACATCATGATCGACGCCGAGGTCGGCGACGCCACTTCGGTCGCCGAAGTCTTTGCCTGCGCCGCTCATGTCACCCGGCTCGACACCTGGATCAATCGCGTCACTGGGGTGCCGATGGAGCCGCGCGCCGCCGTCGGCATCTATGATGCAACGAGCGGGCGTTACACGCTCTATGCCGGCTCGGGCGGCATCGTGCGCCAGAAGCACGAGCTTGCGGCGATCCTCGGCGTGCCGTCGGAGGCCGTGCGCGTCGTCGCCCGCGAAATCGGCGGCAATTTCGGCACGCGCAACAGTTTCTTTCCCGAATTTGCGCTGGTCGCCTGGGGCTCGCGGCGCATCGGCCGTCCGGTGAAATGGACTTGCGAGCGGCACGAGGCGTTTGCCAGCGACTATATGGGCCGCGATCTGACGGTATCCGCCGAACTGGCGCTCGACGCCGACGGCCGCTTCCTGGCACTGCGCACATCCAATCTCAGCAATGTCGGCGCACATAGCGGCTCTTACGTGCCGCTGATGAAGGGCGTGGGACTGGTGAGCGCCGGCTACCGCATTCCGGTCTCCTATGTCGCGGCGCGCGCCGTGCTCTCGACCACCATGCCGACGACCCCCTATCGCAGCGCCGGCCGACCCGAAGTGATTTATGTGATGGAGCGCCTGATCGACAAAGCCGCGCTCGAGCACGGCTTTGACCGGGTCGCGCTGCGGCGGCGCAATCTCATTCCGCCGTCGGCGTTCCCCTACAAGAATGCGCAGGGCATCACCTACGACAACGGCACCTATCGCGTGGTGATGGATCGGGCGATGGAGCTCGGCGACTGGAAAGGTTTTAAGCGCCGCCGTGCGCAGGCGCGCAAACGCAAGCGGCTGCGCGGCATCGGGCTGTGCAACTACGTCGAGACCACGCTCGGTTATCCGCGCGAGCGCTCCGACATCACCGTGCATCCGCAGGGCCGCGTCGACGTCGTGGTCGGCACGCTGTCGAGCGGACAAAGCCACGAGACCACGTTTGCACAATGCGTGGCGGAATGGCTCGGCGTGCCGTTTGACGACGTGTATATTTTCGAGAGCGATACCGACATCGTCAAAGAAGGCGGCGGCTCGCATTCCGCGCGCTCGATGCGGCTCGCCGGCATCGTCATGGGCAAGGCCTCCGATCTGGTCATCGAGAAGGGCAAGAAAATCGCCTCGCATCTTCTCGAAACCGCCGAAGACGATATCGCGTTTGCCGCCGGCCGCTTCACTGTCAAAGGCACCGATCGCTCGGTCGGAATTTTCGACGCTGCCGCGGCAGCCGCAAACGGCAAATCGGTCCCGGAAGAGTTACGCGGGCCGCTCGATGGGTCCTGCGACGAGACCATCTTGCAGCTCGGCTTTCCCTATGGCGCCCATGTTTGTGAAGTGGAGATCGATCCGCAAACCGGCGCGCTCGATCTGATGCGCTATACTGCGGTCGACGATGTCGGCCGCGCCATCAATCCCATGGTCGTTGACGGCCAGACCCACGGCGGCGCCGCGCAGGGCATCGGTCAGGCGCTATGGGAACTTTGCGCCTATGACGCGCAAGGCCAATTGTTGTCGGCGTCGTTCATGGATTACGCCATGCCGCGGGCGGACATTCTGCCGTCATTCACGACCGATATCAGCGAAGTGCTCACTCCGACCAACCGGCTGGGCGTGCGCGGCGCCGGCGAAGGCGGCACTACCGGCGCGCTCGGTGCCGTCGTCAATGCCGTGGTCGACGCGCTCGCCGAATTCGGCGTTACCCACATCGAAATGCCCGTAACATCGGAGAAAATCTGGCGTGCAATCCATTCGTGCAAAACGTGAATTTCCATAGCATCGGCGGTGCTGTAGGAATTGCTTGGAATGCGAATGCACCTGCCACATTTCCAGGATTTCCGTCCGACCGGCCGCGTGACGCGCGGATGGTACTGGGCCGCGATCGCAATCCTGGCGGCGGCAATGATGGCTCCGCTTGGATCGAGCGGCATGGCTCAGTCGCGCGCCCACGTCTACCTGTTCCGTGGCCTGGCGGATGTGTTTTCGACCGGCATGGATACTCTGGCGCAGGAACTCAACAGCCGCGGCGTCTATGCGACCTCGCACAGCCACAGTGACTGGAAGTCGATCGCCGATAGAGCCGCAGCAGATTACAAAGCAGGAAAGGAAGGACCAATCATCCTGGTCGGTCATTCGCTGGGCGCCGATGCCGTCATGGAGATGGCCGACTATCTCGGTGACAAAGGCGTTCCAGTGGCGCTGGTGGTGCCGTTTGACGGCACGCAATCGTTTCCGGCGCCGGGGAATGTCGGCCGGGTGCTCAACTTCACCCAGCGCGATTACGCCTTTATGCGGCCGGGGCCCGGCTTTCGTGGCTCGCTCACCAATGTCGACCTGAGATCCGACCCTACCATCGATCATCTGACCATCGACAAGTCGCCGCGGCTGCACGCCCGGGTGATCAGCGAAGTTCTCGCCATCGTCGGCGGCCATACGGTTGCGCCCGGCACGGCAAAACCGGCGGCCACCACTGCGGCCGCGCCGACGGGCACGGAAAGTGGCTTTAAGTCCACTTTTCCGGGCGAGACAGCGGTCAAACCGGTCGCACCAATCAAGCCGGAAGCAGAAAGCCGCTCAACCGCTATTCCACCACCCGCAACACCCGACCCGCCCACAGGCTCCGTGCCGGCAACAATTCCGCCGCATCAGCCGCCCGTAGCTCCCCGCGCGATCGATCCGGCGCAAATTCCCGACTGAACGCAAGATACTCCGCACGCGATTGCCGCCGTGGCCTAGAGCTTCCCCGCAAAAGCATCGGCGATGAATTGGTGCATGAGGCTATAGGTCTGCCGGCACGCCGGCTCGTCCCATGCGGCGACGCCGGGAACATCCGAGCCCTGATCGGTATAGGCGTGGTAGGTGCCGCTGAAGACCAGCATCTGCCATTTCGCGCCGGCGGCATCCATTTCGCTTTCAAAACCGTCGCGGTCGGTTTTCGGCGTGACCGGATCGGGGGCGCCGTGGGCGACGAGGAGTTTTGCTTTCACCGCACCCTTGTTGGCCGCGTGCGTGGTCTTAAGATCGCCGTGGATCGATACCGCCGCAGCGATACCGGCGCCGTCGCGCGCCAGTTCGAGCACATTGCCGCCGCCGAAGCAGAAGCCGATCGCCGCGCGATGGCCGTCGATCAGATTGCGCTTGCCGCCTTCCGCGATCATCGCATCATAGGCGGCGCGGATGCGCCTGCGCTGCTCGACTGCGTTTTCGCGCAGCGGATTGGCGAGCTTCGCCGCTTCGCCGAAATCGGCCGGGCGGGTGCCCTGCCCATACATATCGGCGACAAACACGACATAGCCCGAGCCGGCCAGAAACTTGGCGCGCTCGATGGCTTTATCGGTCATGCCGAGCCAGTTCGGCGCCATCAGCACCGCAGGCCGTTTGCCAGAAGCTTTCTCGTCATAGACCAGCGCACCCTCGGCGGTGAGCGCGTCCATTTGATATTTGATTTTTTCGGCCTTCATGTGCGTCCTCCGCGATCGTCTTTGCGGGACGAATTATATCGCAGGAGCGTGCCGAACGACAAAAAGGCAATCGCGCAGTATCGGAAGCGGGCAGGCCGCCGGCTCACGCCGCCAGCATCTTCTGCACTTCGTTGACGAGTTCGCGCAGATGGATCGGCTTGGACAGCACCTTGGCGTGCTTGGGCGCGGCCGAATCGGAATTGAGCGCGACCGCGGCAAAGCCGGTGATGAACATGATCTTGATGTCGGGGTCGAGTTCGGCGGCGCGCCGCGCCAGCTCTATGCCGTCCATCTCCGGCATGACGATATCGGTAAGCAGGAGCTCAAACGGCTCCTCGCGCAGCCGCTGGTAGGCGGATAGGCCATTGTCGTAGGAAATGACCTCGAAACCGGCGTTCTGCAGCGCCTTGACCAGGAAGCGCCGCATGTCGATGTCGTCTTCCGCAAGCAGGATTTTGGGCATTGCTAGCTCGAACCCGGCTTGCGCCGGCCCCCTGCACTCCATAAGCGGGATAGCGGGTAAACATGAAGTGAAAGCGGAGCTATAACGGCGGCGGAAAGTGCTATTGGCAAGGGCCTCCGGTTATGGACAATAGCCACAGGCGAACGTTAGGGAACGGCGCCGGTTTGTCTTAAGAAAGTCCCGCCAGCCGTCATGTCGGAAATCGAGGACGAATTCGAACCCCCGTTCGAGGCCATAGAGCCGGGCGAGTGCCGCGGTCCGCTGCTGTTCAATTCACCCCATAGCGGGCGCGTCTATCCGCCGGCCTTTCTTCTGGCCTCGCGGCTCGATCTGGCGACACTGCGCCGCTCCGAGGATTCTTTTGTCGGCGAATTGATCGAAGGCGTGGCCGCGCGCGGCTTCCCGATCATCCGGGCGCACTTCCCGCGCTGCTATGTCGACGTCAACCGCGAACCCTATGAACTCGACCCGCGGATGTTCGACGGCCGCCTGCCCTCGTTCGCCAATACCCGCTCGATGCGGGTCGCCGGCGGGCTTGGCACGGTGGCGCGCGTGGTCGGCGACGCCCAGGAAATCTACGATCAGCGCATTTCCGTCACCGAGGCGCTGCGCCGTATCGACGGCCTTTACAAACCATATCACCGCACCTTGCGCCGCGTGTTTACGCGGCTGCAGCGCGATTACGGCGCCGCCATTCTGGTCGATTGCCATTCCATGCCGTCGACCACCGGCGGGCGGGACGAGCGGCCGCGCGCCGACCTCGTGCTCGGCGACCGCTACGGCACGAGCTGCGTCGGCATCGTCGCCGAGACGATCGAACATTGCATGCGCGGCTTCGGCTACTCGGTCAGCCGCAACAAGCCCTATGCCGGCGGCTTCATCACCGAACATTACGGCAATCCGACTACCGGCCTGCACGCGATCCAGCTCGAAATCAACCGCGCGCTGTATATGGACGAGAGGCGCTACGAGCGCGCAGCGTCGTTCGCAAAACTCGCCGGCGAATTCGAAATCCTGGCCGATCGCCTGGCTGCGATTCCGGTCGAGGAACTGCTGCCCTACAGGGCCGCGGCGGAGTAGTCGGTTCTCTGGACCACGTCTTACAAGTTGCAGAGTAAGACGGCCAAAAAGAATGCAAAGAAAAAGGGCCGCTCACCTTGCGGGAGCGGCCCAAGTCTAGGGAGGAAACGCCCAAGGAGGGCGACGGTAACGGGAGAGAGCCTCTCGCTACCGCACTGCAGCAACGTACACCGCGCCGCACAAAAGGCAAGACCTACTGACCTACCGACCCGGGGTTTTTCCCAGGTATTTGCCGTGGTTTGTGTTGAAAGCACGCGTCTGACGGGAATAACCACATGTTATCATAGCCTTAGTCTCAGGAACGCCATTGAGTAAAAATGTGGCAGGGAAACGGTAAACAACGCCGCCCGGGCACACCAGTATTGCATAGCGAATTTAACAGCGGGGCCGGCGGCCGGCCACGCCCCGATTGCCGTCTGCCCAAACCTCCGTTACTCGAAACCCGAGGCTGTCATGACGGCGATCGACTTCGCGGCATTCGTGGATGAACTCGCTGCCGTCTCCGGCGAGACCATCCGGCCGTTTTTCCGCAGCGCGCTTGGCGTCGAAAACAAAAGCCGCTCGGGCGGTTTCGATCCGGTCACGGCGGCCGACCGCGCCGCCGAAGCCGCCATGCGCACGCTGATCAAGCGCACCTTTCCCCAGCACGGCGTCGTCGGCGAAGAATTCGGCGCCGAACGCCCGGACGCCGAATATGTCTGGGTGCTCGATCCGATCGACGGCACCAAATCATTCATCTGCGGCATGCCGGCCTGGGGCACGCTGATTGCGCTCACCCGGCGCGGCGAACCGATCTACGGCATGATGCATCAGCCGTTCACCCGCGAGCATTTTTCCGGCGACGGCCGCGGCGCGCGTTATCGCGGTCCGGCCGGCGATCGCACGCTCGCCGTGCGCGCCTGCGCGTCGTTGCCGGAAGCGGTGCTGTGCACGACGAGCCCGCTGTTGATGAACGACGCCGACCGGCAAAGTTTCGGCCGCGTCGAAAAGAAAGTACGGCTGTCGCGCTATGGCGGCGACTGTTACGCCTATTGCGTGCTCGCCGCGGGCCACATCGATCTCGTCATCGAGACCGAACTCAAGCCGCACGACGTGCTGGCCTTGATCCCCATCATCGAAGGCGCCGGCGGTATCATCACCACCTGGGAGAACGGCCCCCCGCACAACGGCGGACGCATCGTCGCCGCCGGCGACAAACGCGTCCACGCGCAGGCGCTGGAAGTATTGCAGGGGTAACCTCATCATTACGTCATCCTGAGGTGCGAGCGAAGCGAGCCTCGAAGGGCGACGGCCCGAGCGCCTCGGCTGGCATCCTTCGAGGGCCGCTTCGCGGCCACCTCAGGATGAGGCGAATTAGTACAGCGCCGTGCCCGGAACGAAGGCGTCGAACGCGGCCCAGAACTGCGAACGGAAGCGATCCTGCTCCATCAACAGTTCATGCTGGGCGCCGACCACAACGAGATGCGAGCCGGCGCGCAACAGGGTGGCAAAATCCTCGATCGCGGCATTGGACACCACCGCGTCGTTGCCGCCGGCGACGATCAGGATCGGCTGCCGGATGCGCGCCGGATAGCTGCGCTCGCGCATCTGCCGCATGGCGCGGAAGGCGGCGTCGGTCCACGCCACCGTCGGTGCGCCGAGCGCGAGCGCCGGTTCCGCTTCAAGAATGGCGGCGTTGCGGGCGTAGCGCACCGGATCGGAAGTCAGGATATTGCCGACAAACGGCCGCGATTCGACGATGCTAGTGTCGGTCTTCGGCACATACATGCTGCCGAAGCCGGCCAGGTCGAGCGCGCGGACAACGATGGCGCCGGTCCCCATCGAATAGTCGACGCCGCCGAGCGCAATCAGCGGCGCGGTCAGCACCATGCGGTCGAACCAGCGATGGCCGCGATGCGCGGCGCGGATCAGGACATTCGCTCCGGTGGAATGACCGATGGCGAAGATCGGCGGCGGGCAATCCGGCAAGACGATCACGCGCATGAAGGTTTCCAGATCGGTATCGTATTCGGAAAAATCGCGCACATAGCCTTTGCGGCGATCGCTCAGCGCGCGCTCGGACAGGCCCTGGCCGCGCCAGTCAAGGGCGGCGACGGCAAATCCCCGCGCCCGCAGATCGCGCACGGTCTCGAAATATTTTTCGATCCATTCGCTGCGGCCTTGAAAAATACACACCGTGCCGCGGCGGCCCGCCGGCGGCTGCCAGCGCGCAAAACGCAGCGACACGCCGTCCGGCGTTTTCAGGACCCCGGTGACAAAATTGTCCGGAACGGGATTGGCGGGAATTGAAACGAGTTTCATGAAAGCTGGCGTTGAGGCGTTCTATGTATCGCTTATAGCAGCCACCGGCAGGGCTCAAACTGACGTTCGCGTTGGCTCAATATCTCAAATAATAACAATATCTTAAAACCCTCTTGCGCGGCCGAGAGGCCAAACCCATATCGAATTCGCGCGGGCCATCCGGCAGCGCAATTCCATAGGTTCGGTCCATTCGGGCGAACCGTCTGCATGTCGCTTCAAAGGAGGATATGCCATGCGAACTTTCGATCTAGCACCCCTTTATCGTTCCACCGTCGGCTTCGACCGGCTGTTTTCGTTGCTCGACCAGGGCAGCGAGGGCGCCGTTCCGGGTTATCCGCCCTACAATATCGAGCGGACCGGGGACAATGCGTACCGCGTCTCCGTTGCGGTCGCCGGCTTTAACGAGCCGGAACTCTCGATCGTAGCGAAAGAGAACACGCTCACCATCCGCGGCGAGAAAAACGCCAAGGAGGAAGACAAACGCGGTGAGGTGCTCTACCAGGGCATCGCCGCGCGTACCTTCGAGCGCGTGTTCCAGCTCGCCGACTTTGTCCAGGTCAAGGGCGCGAGCCTCGAGAACGGTCTCTTGCACGTCGACCTCGTGCGCGAGATCCCCGAGGCGAAAAAGCCGCGCTCGATCCCGATCAACGGCAAAGACAACGGCTCGACGGTGATCGCGAACCAGAAGGCTGCGTAAGCCGTCCATCACCGACGCGATAAGGGAGCGCCCCGGATTTTTCGGGGCGCTTTTGATTCATGGGTTCAGAATTTAGTTGTTGATGGTCAGAGGCGGCGGCACTCTGCTCGGCTTGCCGACTGCCGGCGCCGGCGTTGCCGGAGCAGCCGGCGCAACTGCCGGCGCCGGGCTTGGCACGTCCGGCTTCATATCCGGCCTGGTCGCGGTCACGGCGGCGGGCATTGCGGCGCCGGCACGGATCGCGGCGAGTTCGGCAGGGCGTGGACGCGGCAACGGCGGCAGAGCGGTTGCGCGGGACGCTGGGCGCGACGGCGGCGGCAACGCGCCCGTCACCTCAGGCGGCGGCATGGTGTCGGGTGCCTCCTCATAGGGCGGCATCATGCCGAGCTGGGTATCGGAGCCCGGTCCGGGAACGATCCGGTTCGCATCGCGGATGGCGCCGGTGCGCGCATCGACCACGACGCGCATCAGGATGCCGCGATAATCGTTCGCGCGCACGACGTAAGTCGTGCCTTCGCGCAACGGCGGCGCCAGCGGATCGAAGCCCGCCGAACGCAGCGTGCGCAAAATCTCGTAAGACGGCACAAAACCGGGAACGGGCGGCAGAGCCTGCGGCGGCGGTGCTGGCGGCGGCGCTTGCGCGTGGCCGGACGCAATAGCCAAAAGCAGGAAGGTCAGAGCGAACGTGCCGATCCCAGATGCTCTCACACGCAGCACTGCGGCCCCTCCCCGGATGGGACTCGTCATCTCAAACGCCCGTATGAGATTAGCGGCAATTGGGGCGGCGCTTGGGCGCAATCAGGATTTTTTGCAGAGGTTCACGAAGCGTTCGATGTCGTCGTCTTCGGTCGAAAAAGACGTAACAAGGCGAACGAGCACGTTGTCGGGTCCGATGTTCAGCCCGTCGGCGTTGCGCACATAGTAATTGGCGCCGGCGGCCTTGAGTTTGGCATCGAGCGCGCGCGGCAGCACCACAAAGACGAGATTGGCCTCGACCGGCCAGACCGGCTTTATTCCAACCGCGGCCAGTTCCGCCGCCAGCCGGTCGGCTTGCGAATTGGCATAACGCGCCAGAGCGAGCCAGCGATCGTCGGCGAGCCAGGCCAGAAATTGCGCGGCGATGAAGCGGTGCTTGGACAGGAGATGCCCGGCGCGCTTGCGCCGCTCGCCGAAATAAACGGCGCGGGCCGGGTCGAAGATCAGCACGGCTTCGGCGGCCAGCGCGCCGCCCTTGGTGGCGCCGAGCGACAACACGTCGATGCCGGAGCGCCAGGTCATCTGCGCCGGGCTGGCATTGAGCCGCACCAGCGCGTTGGCAAAACGCGCGCCGTCCATGTGCACGGCCAAGGAACGCGCATGCGCGATCTCGCAGAGCGCAGCGATTTCATCGGTGCGGTAAATGGTGCCGGCTTCGCTTGCCTGCGTGATCGACAAGGCCGCCGGGATCATCTGATGCGGGCTATGGCCGCCATAGCCGGCGAGCGCGCGTTGCAGTACCGCCGGCGCGATCTTGCCGTCGCCGCCGGACAGGCTCTCGAGCTTGACGCCGCCGCCAAAAAATTCGACCGCGCCGCATTCGTCGCTGACGATGTGCGATTGCGCGTGGCAAAAGATTACGCCCCAGGGCGGCGAAACCTGCGCCAGCGCCAGCGCATTTGCCGCCGTGCCGGTCGGCACCAGAAAAACCGCCACCTCGCGCTCGAAAACCTCCGCCAGACGGCGCTCGGCTGCCTGCGTCCAATCGTCATTGCCGTAGCCGCGCGCATAGCCGCGGCTGGCGTCGACTATGGCCTCAAGGATGGCGGGCGCCACACCCGCGGTGTTGTCGCTGGCGAAATTCATCCGCAACAGCGTAGCCCGGATTTACGCGCCACGCTTGCGCGTCAACGCATCCCATGATCCACTCGACATGCGGAACGTCGCAAAAATTCGGTGTGGGCGCGGGGCGAATCGCCACTTTTTTCGTCACGCGTTTTGGGTTGGCGCTTGTATTGGCGATCGGAATTTGCCATGTTCCGCATAGGACAGCATTGCTGTCCCAATTGTTGATCCAAAGCGCGCGGTCGGCCAATTCGATCAGACGCGCGGGATCGGCTGCCGGTGGGCGAGGGCGCGTCGGACGGCGGTAAGAACAAGCAACCAGCGGCCGGCAAGCGGCACAAAGGTTGCCTCCTAGACGAGTAGTTCGCCCCTTGGGCGCAGCCCCTTCCCTTCCCGCCCCGCTTGGTGGGGCGAGGAGAGAGTGGGAGCGTAGGGTGGTTGCGTCGGACCCGATGCGAAGTGGGTTTCGCGGGCCCGGCGAGGAGCGCGTAATACGATGGAGGCGTCTGCTTTCGGCCTGTTTGATCCCGCGCTGGAAAAAGCTTCCTGCGGCGTTGGATTTATTGCCGACATCAAGGGGCGCAAGTCGCACCAGATCGTCAAGGACGGGCTGGCGATCCTTCTCAATCTCGAGCACCGCGGCGCCGTCGGCGCCGATCCGCGCGCCGGCGACGGCGCTGGCATTCTGGTGCAGATGCCGCACAAGTTCATCGCCAAGAAGGCGGCCGAGCTCGGCATCAAATTGCCGCCGCCCGGCCACTACGCGGTCGGCGCGCTGTTCATGCCGCACGAAGACGATTGGCGGCAGGAGATCATGGACACCTATGCGGCGATTGCCGCGCAGGAGGGCATGACCATTTTGGGCTGGCGCGATGTGCCGAGCGATAATTCGACGCTCGGCGAATCCGTCAAGCCGACCGAGCCGGTGCACAAGCAGGTGTTTCTTGCCCGCGGCCCGAAAATCACCTCCGAGGACCAGTTCGAGCGCCGACTCTACATCCTGCGCAAGACCATCTCCGGCATCCTCTACGGCAGGCGCGACCGGCGCATGTGGCATTACTATCCGGTATCGATCTCCTGCCGCACGCTGATCTACAAGGGCATGTTCCTGGCCGATCAGCTCGGCACCTATTATCCCGACCTGCGCGATCCGGATTTCGAGAGCGCGCTGGCGCTCGTGCATCAGCGCTTTTCCACCAACACGTTCCCGGCGTGGTCGCTGGCGCATCCCTATCGCATGGTCGCGCATAACGGCGAGATCAACACGCTGCGCGGCAACAACAACTGGATGGCGGCGCGCCAGGCATCGGTGTCGTCGCCGAAATACGGCGCCGACATTTCCAAGCTCTGGCCGGTCTCCTACGAGGGCCAGTCCGATACCGCGTGCTTCGACAACGCGCTCGAATTCCTGGTGCTGGGCGGCTATCCGCTGGCGCACGCCATGATGATGATGATTCCGGAGGCTTGGGCCGGCAATCAGCTCATGAATGAGAAGCGCCGCGCCTTCTATGAATATAACGCCGCGCTAATGGAGCCGTGGGACGGCCCGGCGGCGATCGCGTTTACCGACGGCCGGCAGATCGGCGCCACGCTCGACCGTAACGGCTTGCGGCCGGCGCGTTACGTCGTCACCCGCGACGACCGTATCATCATGGCATCGGAGACCGGCGTATTGCCGGTTCCGGAACAAGACATCGTCACCAAGTGGCGGCTGCAGCCGGGCAAGATGCTGCTCGTCGACCTCGAGGAAGGCCGGCTCATTCCCGACGAGGAACTCAAATCGAAGCTCGCGGAAAGTCATCCTTACAAGAAATGGCTCGAGCGCACGCAGATCGTGCTCGAGGACCTGCCGTCGGCTTCGGAAGCGGCGCCGATCTCCAATCTGTCGCTGCTGCATCGCCAGCAGATGTTCGGCTACACCCAGGAAGATCTCAAAATCCTGATGACGCCCATGGGCACGACCGGCGAAGAGGCGGTCGGCTCGATGGGCAACGACACGCCGATCTCGGCGCTGTCCGACCGGCCGAAGCCGCTGTTCACCTATTTCAAGCAGAACTTCGCGCAGGTAACCAACCCCCCGATCGATCCGATCCGCGAAGAGCTGGTGATGAGCCTGGTCTCGATCATCGGGCCGCGGCCCAATCTGTTCGATCTCGAGGGCACTTCGAAGACGGAGCGCCTCGAAGTCCATCAGCCGATCCTGACCAACGCCAATCTGGAAAAGATCCGCTCGATCTCCAGTCTCGGCGACCATTTCAAGTCGCGCACCATCGACACCACCTGGCCGGCCGAAACCGGCGCCGCGGGAATGGCCGAAGCCATCGATGCGCTCTCCGCGCGGGCCGAGCTCGCGGTGCGCGACGGCATCAACATCATCATCCTGTCCGATCGCCGCGCCGGCGCCGACCGCATCCCGATCCCGTCGCTGCTGGCTTGCGCGGCCGTGCACCATCATCTCATTCGCGCCGGGTTGCGCACCTCGGTCGGCCTCGTGGTGGAATTGGCCGAGCCGCGCGAGGTGCATCACTTCGGCTGCCTCGCGGGCTACGGCGCCGAGGCGATCAATCCGTATCTCGCCTTCGAGACGCTCGTCGCCATGAAGAACGAGCTGCCGCAAAAGCTCGACGACAAGGAAATCGTCAAGCGTTACATCAAGTCGATCGACAAAGGACTGCTCAAGGTGATGTCGAAGATGGGCATCTCGACCTATCAGTCCTATTGCGGCGCGCAGATTTTCGACGCGATCGGGCTGAAATCCGACTTCGTCGCCAAATACTTTACCGGCACGGCGACCCGCATCGAGGGCGTCGGCCTCGACGAGATCGCCGAAGAGACGGTGCGCCGGCATCGTGACGCGTTTAGCGACGCGCCGATCTATCGCTCGATGCTCGACGTCGGCGGCGAATATGCCTACCGCGTCCGCGGCGAGGAGCACGCTTGGAACGCGGCGACGGTCGGGGCGCTACAGCACGCCGTGCGCGGCAATTCCTATGAGAAGTACCGGCACTACGCCGGCATCGTCAACGAGCAGTCAGCGCACCTCATCACCATCCGCGGCCTGTTCCGTATCAAGTCGGCCGCCGAAGACGGCCGCAAGCCGGTGCCGATCGAGGAGGTCGAGCCGGCGAAGGACATCGTGCGGCGGTTCGCCACCGGCGCGATGTCGTTCGGCTCGATCTCGCGCGAGGCGCATACCACGCTCGCCATCGCCATGAACCGCATCGGCGGCAAATCCAATACCGGCGAAGGCGGCGAGGAATCCGATCGCTTCAAGCCGCTGCCGAACGGCGATTCGATGCGCTCGGCGATCAAGCAGGTGGCGTCGGGCCGCTTCGGGGTCACGGCCGAATATCTCGTCAACGCCGACATGATGCAGATCAAGATCGCGCAGGGCGCCAAGCCCGGCGAAGGCGGCCAGTTGCCGGGCTACAAGGTCGACAAGGTCATCGCCAAGGTGCGCCACTCGACGCCGGGCGTCGGGTTGATTTCGCCGCCACCGCACCACGATATTTATTCGATCGAGGACCTGGCGCAGCTCATCTTCGACCTGAAAAACGTCAATCCCGACGGCGACGTTTCGGTAAAACTCGTCTCCGAGGTCGGCGTTGGCACCGTTGCTGCTGGCGTTTCCAAGGCGCGCTCCGATCATGTCACCATCGCCGGCTTCGAGGGCGGCACCGGCGCTTCGCCGCTGACTTCGATCAAGCATGCCGGCTCACCCTGGGAAATCGGACTTGCCGAGACGCATCAGACGCTGGTTGCCAACCGGTTGCGCGGGCGTATCGCGGTGCAGGTCGACGGCGGGCTGCGTACCGGCCGCGACGTGGTGGTCGGCGCGCTCCTTGGCGCCGACGGGTTCGGCTTTTCGACCGCGCCCTTGATCGCCGCCGGCTGTATCATGATGCGAAAGTGCCACCTCAATACCTGCCCGGTCGGCGTCGCCACCCAGGACCCGGTGCTGCGCAAGCGCTTTACCGGCCAGCCCGAGCACGTCATCAACTTTTTCTTCTTCGTCGCCGAGGAAGTGCGCGAGATGATGGCCGAGCTCGGCTACCGGACGTTCAACGAGATGATCGGCCAGATGCAGATGCTCGACGAACGCAAGCTCGTCGATCATTGGAAGGCGCGCGGGCTCGACTTCTCCAAGTTGTTCATGAAGCCGCAGGTGCCGGCCGAGGTCAAAATCTACAATTGCGAGCGACAGGATCATAAGATCCATGACATTATCGATCGCAAGCTGATCGCGCAGTCGCAAGCCGCGCTCGAGCGCAAAACGCCGGTGAGCTTGAGTTTCCCGATCAGGAACGTCGATCGCACCGCCGGCGCCATGCTGTCTGGCGAAATCGCCAAGCGGTACGGCCACGAAGGCCTGCCGCACGACACCATCGTGGTGCGCTTTAAAGGCACCGCTGGGCAAAGCTTCGGCGCGTTTTTGGCCCGCGGCGTCACTTTCGAGCTCGAGGGCGACGCCAACGATTATGTCGGCAAGGGGCTTTCCGGCGGCCGCATCGTGGTGCGCCCGCCGCAGGAGACCGGGATCGTTCCGGAACAATCGATCATCATCGGTAATACCGTGATGTACGGCGCCATCGCCGGCGAGTGCTATTTCCGCGGCATCGCCGGCGAGCGTTTTGCCGTGCGCAATTCCGGCGCCGGCGCCGTCATCGAGGGCGCCGGCGACCATTGCTGCGAATACATGACCGGCGGGGTCGTGGTGGTGCTCGGACCGACCGGCCGCAATTTCGCCGCCGGCATGTCGGGCGGCCTCGCCTACGTGCTGGACGAGGACGGCACCTTTGCCTCGCGCTGCAATATGGCCATGGTCGAGCTCGAGCCGATGCCGGGCGAGGAAGACATCAACGCCCGCGTCTTCCACCACGCCCGCGATCTCGAAGCCCACGGCATGGTCGATATCAATTCGGACATGAGCCGCTTCGATGCGCATCGGCTGCATCACTTCATCGAGCGCCATGCGCGCTTCACCGGGTCGGCCGTCGCCGGCAAAATTCTGGCCGACTGGAAGACCTGGTATCCGAAATTCCACAAGGTGATGCCGGTCGAGTATCGCCGCGCTCTCAACGAGATGAAGGCCGCGGCCATCGCGGCGGAATAGATCAAACCAAAAAAGCGTGCCAAAAAGAGCGCTGAACGAAAAAGCTGACAAAAGAGCGTCGAATAAAAGTGTAGAAGAGAGCGTCTTTGGGCAAGATCACCGGCTTTCTCGAATATGAGCGCGAGGATCGGGATTACGAACCGGTCGCGGAGCGTATTCACCATTGGCGCGAATTCGTCCTGCCGCTGCCGGAAGGCGATTACGTCACCCAGGCCGCGCGCTGCATGAATTGCGGCGTGCCCTATTGCCAGGGCACGGGTTCGCTGGCCCCCGGTTCGCCGGGATGCCCGGTCAATAACCAGATCCCGGACTGGAACGACCTCGTCTATATCGGCAACTGGGATGAGGCGGCGCGCAATCTGCATTCGACCAATAATTTTCCGGAAGTCACCGGCCGGATCTGCCCGGCACCGTGCGAAGCCTCATGCACGCTCAACATCGACGACAATCCGGTCACCATCAAATCGATCGAATGCGCCATCGCCGACCGCGCCATCGCCGCCGGGCTCAAGCCCGAGCCGGCCTCGGCGCGAACCGGCAAGAAAGTCGCAGTGGTCGGCTCCGGGCCCGCCGGCATGGCTTGCGCGCAGCAGCTGGGGCGCGTCGGGCACGAGGTTCACGTCTATGAGCGATGGGCGAAGGCCGGAGGGCTTTTGCGCTACGGCATTCCCGACTTCAAGATGGAAAAGCATCACGTCGACCGCCGCGTCACGCAGATGGAGGCGGAAGGCGTCGTGTTTCACTACGGCGCCGATGTCGGGGTCAATATGCCGGCCGAAAAACTGCTCAAGGATTTCGATGCCATCGTGCTGACCGGCGGCGCGGAAAAGCCGCGTGAACTGCCGGTGCCCGGCCGCGAGCTCAAAGGTATTCATTTTGCGATGGACTTCCTGACGCAGCAGAACCGCCGCGTCTCCGGCGAAAAGGCCGACGGCAGCGAGCCGATCCTCGCCGAGGGCAAGCATGTCGTGGTCATCGGCGGCGGCGACACCGGATCGGACTGCATCGGCACCTCGTTCCGTCAGGGCGCGCTGTCGGTCACCAATTTCGAGATCATGCCGCAGCCGCCGCTGCGCGAGAACAAGGCGCTGACCTGGCCGGACTGGCCGCTCAAGCTGCGCGCCTCGTCGAGCCACGAAGAAGGCGTGGCGCGCGATTTCGCGGTGATGACGACAAAATTCACCGGCGAGAACGGCGCGGTGAAGAAGCTGCATTGCGTGCGCGTCGACGACAAAATGCGGCACATTCCCGACAGCGAATTCGACCTCCCCGCCGAGCTCGTTCTGCTGGCGATGGGCTTCGTCCATCCGGTGCACGAAGGCATGCTCAAGAGCCTCGATCTCGCGCTCGACAAGCGCGGCAATGTCGGCGCCTCGACCGAAAATTACCGCACCTCGATCGACAAGGTCTTCGCCGCCGGCGACATGCGCCGCGGTCAGTCGCTGGTGGTGTGGGCGATCCGCGAAGGCCGCCAAGCGGCGGCTTCGGTCGACAAATATCTAATGGGATCGACGGTCCTGCCGCGCTGACACATTGTAGGGTGGGCTGCGCCAACGGGCCGGCCAACGGCCGGACCCGTTGGCGCAGCCCACCCTACATAATTAGCGTCAGAATCCGCCGCCGATCGGCACTGGCGGCCGTGGCGGCGGCGGGGCGCCAGCAAGACCGGCACTCGGCGCGCGGTGCGTCAAATCAACCGTCGGCTTATTCTTGGCATCCTTTTTGGCGTCGTCGGCTTTGGCGGCGCCCTTTTTCACGGGCTCCGCGGGAGTAAGCGCCGCCGGTTCGGGGGGCACGACTTCCGGCGCGGCGCTGGCGTCATCGGCGGGACGCGGCCAGGAGAAATCGTCGGCGCGGTCCGCTGGCGCGGCAATGGGATCGCCGCGGCTTAACACCCGCGCCGCCAGCGGATCGGGCGTCGATTGCGCCGGATGGCCACCGGCGCCGAGCAGATCGCCGGTTTCGCCGGCGCTTGTCGTCAGCGGCAGCACCGGGCCGACGTCGGGGCGCGGCGCGCCGGGCTTGCCCTGCGACTTCTCCTCGGGCAGGGCCACCGGCACGACATGGTTGGTCATGACGCGGCGCAATTCGAGATCGACATAGCTGGCGAGCTTCACCGCGCCGTATTTGGTGAAGTGCACGCCGTCTCCGGTGCGCAGCCGCCGGGTCTGGCCTTCGAAATCCGGCCCTTCCACGGTGTAGACGCCCTTGTCGTCGACAAAGCCGTCCCAGATGTCGACATAGATGATGCCGGCCTTCTCGGCGTGCTCGCGATAAAGCTCGTCGAGATAGGCCATGTCGCTCGTCGACTTGGTGCCGCGGATGGACGGCAGCCCGACCCACAGCACCGGCACGCCCTTGCTCTTGAGTGCCGCAATCATGTCGTCGATGCGCTTGGCATAGAGCGCCGCCCATTGATCGGTGTGGAAATCGTACGGGCCGCCGGGCGCCGGATGCTGGGCATCGGTCTCGATGACAAGGTCCTGCGGGAGAGCCTCGGAATCCGATGGCGCGGGCGCTGTCTTATCCTGCGGTTGCGTTTGCGCCGCCTGCGCGGGCTGCGCGGCGTTTTTCTGGTCCGCGTTTTTCTGATCGGCGCCTTTCTGCGGGCCGGGTTTTGCCGGCGGCGGCTTGACACGCAACGGCACGCGGTCGTTTAGCCCGAGCATGACGACAATGGCGCTCGGCGTTTCGTTGGCAAGCGCGTCCTTGGTGACTTGCGCCCAATCGAGCGTATCGTTCCTTGCATCGTAGTGGACGAGGCCGGCGTAAGGCTTGATCTTACGTTCGACGCCGATGTCCGGCTGGTCGGTGTAAGTTTCGTCGAGCCCGTAGCCGAGCCAGTCGGCCATCGAATCGCCGATCACCACGACGGTCGATGTCGGCGGCACAGTCAGTTTGCGCAGCACCGGCGCCTTGGTGGAATCGACCACCGGCGGCGGCGCGGGGTTGCCGAAAAACGGAAACGGCCCTTGCTGGTAATTGCCCGGATAGCGATCGCCCCAATACTGGGCGGCGGCCGGCAGACACGTTGCCGCCAAACCCGCCACGGCGGCGAGCACAATCGGCCATTTAAATCGAACTCTCATAAGCCGCTGACCCGGTAACTGCAGGCGACACCCGGCATATTAGAGCAAAGCGCCGGGAAAAGCTTCTCGGCACAGATGCGGGGAAAAAGTGTCGGTTTGAAGAAGGTGCCACATTAACCTTCGGCAACCGCCACTTAAGGCTGGCGCAAGCGATCGAGCACTTCGCTCGAGGCGAAGCCATCGGGAATCTGCCCGATCGAGGCCTGGAAATTGCGAATGGCAACGCGGGTACGGGGACCAAGGAGCCCGTCCGGATCGCCGATGGCAAAACCGCGCCGGGCAAGTAGCTGCTGTATCTCATAACGCTCGTCCAGCGTCAGCACGCGCTCGTCACGCGGCCAGTCGTGCACGAACGGACCGCCGCCGCGCAGCCGGTCGGCGAGATGGCCTATGGCCAGCGCATAGACCTCGGCGGGGTTGTATTTCATGATGACGCGGAAATTTTGCAGCGTCAGGAAAGCTGGCCCGCGCGCTCCCGCCGGCAAAAGCAGATCGGCGCGATCCTCGGGACGTGGGAAGGCGCCGCCGCCGCCGCCGCGCCGCACGCCAAGAGCCTGCCATTGCCGCACCGTCATAGCCCGTGCACGGTCGGCAAGCAGATAATCGAAATTTTGCGGTAGCACGACTTCGTAGCCCCAGGTCTGGCCGCTGACCCAGCCGTCGATCTTAAAGTTGTTCGCGGTCGAGGCGATCATGTCCGGAATCGAATCGACGACGTCGCGCCGCCCGTTGCCGTCGAAATCGACCGCATAACGCTTGAACGAGGTCGGCATGAATTGCGTTGGACCGAACGCACCGGCCCACGACCCGACCAGGCGGTCGGACGCGATGTCGCCGTGCTGCAGGATTTCCAGCGTCGACAGAAATTCCTCGCGGAAATAATCGCGGCGGCGGCCGACGCAGGCGAGCGTCGCGGTCGAGCGCAGAACGGAGCGATCGCCGCCCGGCGTGCCATAATTGGATTCGACGCCCCAGATCGCCGCGACGATGAAACGGTCGACGCCGTAGCTGCGCTCGACGGCGGCGAAGGTCGGCGCGTATTGCGCGAGCAGTTCGCGCCCGCGCGCGATACGGTCGTCGCTCACCAACAAATCGAGATAGTCCCACGGCGCCTTGGTGAATTCCGGTTGCGCATCGAGCTTGTCCATGATGCTCAAATCCGGCGTAAGGCCCGCGGTGAAGCGCGCGAAATTGTCGCGCGTGACGCCGCGCCGCTCGGCGTCCGGCCATAGCGCGGCGACGCAATTGCCGAAATCGGCGGCCGCGGCGGCAATGGCGTCCGCCGTCATCAGCGGGTTGCCCGACGCGCCGGATTGGCCGCTCCATTGGCTTGCGCCGTTGCCGCTGGCAACCGACGGGGGTTGAAACAAGCGGCTCAGCCAGTTGTCGGATTGTTGCGCGGAAGCGGCGCAAGCAAATCCGGCGCTGAGCACAACCGCCACGACAAGGCGAAGCAGGAAAGCCAGCGTAACCATGACCAGAACTATGGGACCTCGGCTTATGGCCGCACCTTTGGGCACCTGCTAATGTATGCCGAATCACTAATACCGGGTTGTCACCGGCGACATCGGGCCAGACTTTGGACAGTCATTTTGGCGAGATAGTGTACCGCATCCGAGCTTCGTTATTTCCCACCGGCACCTTATGAATCCCGTCCGCAAAGCCGTTTTCCCCGTCGCCGGCCTCGGCACCCGGTTCCTGCCGGCGACCAAGGCCATGCCGAAGGAAATGCTGCCGGTCGTCGACCGGCCGCTCATCCAGATCGTCGTCGACGAGGCGCGCCAGGCCGGCATCGAGCATTTCATCTTTGTCACCGGCCGCAACAAAGCTGTCATCGAAGATCACTTCGACCGCCAGTTCGAGCTGGAAATGACGCTGCTCGAGCGGCAGAAGCACAAGGTCCTCGATTTTCTCACGCAGGACCTGCCGGTGCCCGGCTCGACGAGCTTCACGCGCCAGCAGGAGCCGCTCGGGCTCGGCCACGCGGTATGGTGCGCGCGCGAATTGATCGGGCACGAGCCGTTTGCGCTGTTGCTGCCGGACGTGCTGGTGCAGCACGACCGCGGCTGTCTGGCGCAGATGATCGACGAGGCTCGCGCGCTGCCGGGACGGGCCAATATCGTCGCCGTCGAGGAAGTGCCGCGGGATCGCGTCGATCAGTACGGCGTCGTCGGCGTCGGCCCGCGCAAGGGCAAGCTGTTCTCGATCACCTCCATGGTGGAGAAGCCGCCCGCCGACCGCGCGCCGTCAAATCTCATCCTCACCGGCCGCTACATATTGCAGCCGGAGATTCTGGAAATTCTCGCCAAGCAGGAGCGCGGCGCCGGCGGCGAAATCCAGCTGACCGACGCCATGATTCAACTGTCGAAGACCCAGCCGTTTTACGGCTTGCAATTCGACGGCCGCAGCTTCGACTGCGGCTCGAAAATCGGCTTTCTCGCCGCCAACGTGTCCTATGCGCTGGCGCGCCCCGACATCGCGCCGGGCTTCCGCGCCGAGATCAAGAAAATTCTCGGCGAGATCAACGGCGGCTGATGCCGCAAACCGTCATTGCGAGCGGGCGAAGCAGTCCGGCTCGGGTGTGCGCTTAGCGCTGCAATCGCAAGGTCAGGAGAAACGACGTGGCGGTATAGGCGACGCCGGACACGTTGGAGGTGAGCCAATCCTCCCGCACCGTGCCCCGCAGCTGCATGTCGCGGTTTAACTTGTAGGTCAGGCCCACGGCTGCGAAATAACGGTTGTCGTCGCGGTTAAGGCCCACATAGTCGTCGTTGCCGTAGCCGATCTGCCCAATGGCGATGAGCCAGGTGCGGAGCGCATGATCCACCTCGACGCTGAAGTCGCGGCTCAGTGAGCCTGAAACACCCTGCACAATCGATTCATAGACTCCCGTGGCGGCAGTGAATTTCGCCGAAGTTAGCGCGGTCGCTTGCCACAGCAAAGAACCGTCGACCGTCACGCCGGAGACGTCCGGAAAAACGGAGTCCTGATAGGTGCGCTGCAGATAACCGACCGCCATCTCGCCGGTCAGCCAGCCGGGAATAACGAACGCGACGCCAAACTTCCCGCTCGAGCCGTCGGAGTTGCGGTTCTCGCCAAAAAGATCGACCGTGTCGTAGTTGCGGGTATCTTCGCTCACCTCGACGAAGGGTTTGACGCCCGGAGCCGTCTCGTAACCAACGCGCAAGATGCCGGCATATTGGTCAAAATCTTCCCAGTTGTTGACCGCGCTCGTACCATCGGTCAGCTGCGAGTTGGCAAAAACAGAGCGATCGGCCGTGCCTTTGAGGGTGACATCGAGCCGGCCCAGCTGTTGGTCCACGCCAGCCGTGCCGCCGAACGTGGTTTCGATCGGTAGCGTCGAGATACCGGCCTGGAGATTTGGGCTGCCGGGATTGGTGGTCGAAATATTGGAACGGCCTTCGAGCAGGATTTGCGTGTCGCGGGTGACATCGAGCGTGCCGTCGACCTTGGCGTTCAGATAGGGCGCGTTGAGGGTGGGCGTGAAACTGCTGGTCTCGTAGCCGGTATAGGAGCCGACGATGTCAGCGGTCAGCGAGTTGCTCGCCCACAGCGAGCGGACATGCAATTCCGGCGCGACCACGTAATAGACCGAGCCGGGACCGCCGGGCTCGTGCTGCGGATTGTTGTTGTAGCCGCCGGAAAACTCGACTGCGGGCAAAATCAGAAACGAACCGACTTTGATGCCAAGCGCCTCGTAAGGGTCGCTGGCGCCAATCGGCAGCGTGTTGTGCGGTACGGCGCCCAGCGGCAATGTGTTCGGCGGCGGCGCCCCAAGCGGCGGCGTGCTGGCCGACCCTTGAAAATATTCCGCCGGCGGAATCGGCAGGACCGCGCCGGGCCGGTTCGCGGCCGAAAGCGGATAGACGACCGGCGGCGGATTGCTGATCGGCAGTTGATCGGGCGGCGGCGGCAGGATCGCCCCCGGCCGCGACGCAGCCCGCGCCGGATAGACGACCGGCGGTGGCGGCGGCGCCAGGACCGGAGGCAGCGACAATGGTTCGGGCGGGATTTCCGGCACCGGATCGAATGTCGAAGTAGCCGGCGCAATCGCGACGCCGGAACCCGGCGCCTGGGCCAACTGGCGCTTTGCCGTGTTGCTGGAATTAAAGCCGGTGTCGGATGCCCCGAAGCCGGTCGGGCTGCCATAGACCGGGGTCGCGCCGATGCGCGACGGCGCGGTGAATTGCCCGGCGGGCGGCGCCTGGCCGGGCGGCGCCGTTCCGGTATTTCCCGGCACGAAGGTTGGCGGATTGCTGGGATTGGCCTGCAGCGACGGCTGCAACAGATCGACGTTGGCGTTTGGATCGGCCGCGTTTTGATCGGCCGACTGCGCGCTCGATGGCGCCGGGATCAGCGCGAAAAGCGCGACAGGCGCTAAAGCCACCAGGCAAGTGACGCTCAGTGGTCGGTAACGCCGCGGCACCTGCGACCTCCTCGCCCCGAAGCGGCCTGTCCGCGTCATTGCACGGCAAGGCGCCACGCGACGACCGGCACGGGCCGCCGGACGGCAGACCGCTGGTTAACGGAGTTAAAACGGATATGGTTAACGAGAGGTTGATTGCGGGCCGCACGGCGTTGGCGGCCGTGGCTAAGACCCTATCCGGGCTGAGGCTTTCCGCTCATAGCGGCGCCAGGCCGGAACCAGGATGGCGGCAAAGACGGCAAAGGCCAGTGCTTCGGCCGACCACGGCCAGCGCGCCACCGAAGCAACGATGCCGACAAGGATAGCGGCAAAGCCGAGCCAGAGCGCGAATCGGCCCGGGCGTAACGCTTCGACCGCGAACAGTACCAGCGCGAGGCAAAACCACATCCACGACGTGAGCGAGCCGTCTACCACTTACACCCAGCCTTTGAGCTCGTGCATGGCGAGCTGCCAGATCATCAGCATGCCAGCCTCGCTGTCGTTGAGGCAGGGGATGACGGCGAAGTTCTGGCCGCCGGCGCGCTTGAACACGCGCGCGTTCTCGACCGCGATCTCTTCCAATGTCTCCAGGCAGTCGGCGGAAAAGCCCGGCGTCATAACGACGAGATTTTTTACGCGCTTCCTGGCCAGCGCTCGTACCGTGTCGACAGTGTAGGGCTCGAGCCATTGCGCGCGGCCGAACCGCGACTGGTACGTCATCATCAGTTTCTTGTCGTCGAAACCGAGCTGCTTGCGTAACAGCTCCGTCGTGCGCACGCATTGGCTTTGATAGGGATCGCCTTTGGTCACGTATTCCTTCGGCATGCCGTGATAGGAGGCAATGATGACGTCGGGTGCAAACGACAGCGCCCTGAGCTCGGCCTTGAGCGAAGACGCCAGCACTTCGATGTAATACGGATCCTCGTAATAAGCGGGCAGCACGCGCAACGCCGGCTGCCGGCGCTGGCGCATCAGGAAGCGGAACACTTCGTCGCACACCGTCGCGGTCGTCGCCGCCGAATATTGCGGATAAAGCGGCATGACCAGAATGCGCTCGCAGCCCCAGGTCACCATGACCTCCAGCCGCGAGGCGATCGACGGACTGCCGTAGCGCATCGCCCAGTCGACGATGACATGCTTGCCGAGCGGTTCGAGAATGCCGGCAAGCTTCTCGGCCTGCGAACGGGTGATCGTCTTGAACGGAGATTCGTCCTTGTCGCGGTTCCAGATGCTTTTGTAATCGCGCGCTTTGCGCCGCGACCGCACCGGCAGGATGATGCCGTTGAGCAGCATCTTCCAAAGGACGGAGTCCTTTTCGATCACCCGGGGGTCGGTGAGGAACTCCTTCAAGTAGCGCCGCACCGCCACCGGCGTCGGCGCATCGGGCGTACCGAGATTGACAACGAGCACGCCGATCCCGGTCGGCGGCACCGGCTCGTTCGCCGCTTCCGTAATCGCCACGGGTTTCGCGCGCGCCGCCGCGAGCGAGCGTGCGTCCGGGCTTGCAGCGGGCGGAGCCGACGGCTGTTCGCTCACCGCGGCAGCGTTTCCCGGATTGGCCGGCTCGTCGTTCATCGCTGGATGCTCCGCAGTTCCGCGCTCGAAGCGAGCGCAAACGCCGAGATCATTCGGCCGCCTTGAGCAGCATCGGCGTGCCGGCGCGGAATTGATCGAGCAAGGCCGCCTCGTCGGCCTTGGCCGCGGCAAGGTGCTGCTGCTTGACGTGACCGAAGCCGCGGATTTTTTCCGGGATCACGGCGAGGCCGACCGCGAGATGGTGATTGTCGGGCGTTAACCGGGCCAGCACCTCGTTCAGCGTCGCCTCGTAATCCTCGATCAGCTTGCGTTCGGTCTGGCGCTCGGGCGAACGGCCGAACGGGTCGAGCGGCGTGCCGCGCAGGAATTTGAACTTCGCCAGCACGCGAAACGCCGGCAGGAGCCATGGGCCGAAACTCATTTTGCGCGGCAGACCGGTCGCCTTGTCGCGGCGCGCCAATAGCGGCGGCGCCAGATGAAACTCGAAGCGCAGGTTGTCGCCGTCGAATTCGTTCTCGACCTGTTTGATGAAAGAGCCGTCGGTATAAAGCCGCGCCACCTCGTACTCGTCCTTGTAGGCCATCAGCTTGAACAGGTAACGCGCGACCGCGTCGGCAAGGCCGCACTTGCCGGGAGCGCGCTCGGCCTCGGCCGCTTTGACCTTGTCGACCAGAGCGCGGTAGCGCCGCGCATAGGCCGCATTTTGATAAGCGGCGAGAAATCTCTCGCGCCGTTCCACCGTTTCCTCAAAGAACTCCGAAAGATGCTCGGCGTCGCTCGCGGTTCCCGCTGCGGGCCTGGCCAAAGCCTCCACGGCAGCCGGGTCGACCGCCGCGCGGCGGCCCCAGTGAAACGCCGCGCAATTCATGGCGACCGCCTGGCCGTTGAGTTCGATCGCTTTCTCGATCGCGGCGGCCGACAACGGCACCGCGCCGAGCTGGTAGGCGTAGCCGACCAGGAACATGTTGGCGCCCATCGACTGGCCGAACAGCGCGTTGGCGATGCGGGTCGCATCGACGAAATGCGTAAAGTCGCGGCCGGCATCGGCGACAATGGTGCGCCTGAGCCGCTCTGTCGGCAGCGAGAAATCGGCATTGCGGGTGAATTCGCCTGGCAGGAATTCGTCGGTATTGACGACCATTGTGGTGCCGGACTTCACGGCTGCCAGCACCTTGCGGGTGCCCGCGACCACGATGTCGCCGCCGAGCACCAGGTCGGCGCGTCCGGCGGCGACCCGAATGGCGTGGATGTCCTCGGGCTTTGCGGCGAAGCGAATATAGCTAAATACCGCCCCACCCTTCTGCGCCAGACCCGCCATGTCGAGCACGCCGACGCCCCTGCCCTCCAGATGCGCCGCCATGCCCAATATGCCGCCGATGGTAACGATGCCGGTGCCGCCGACGCCGGTGACGATGATGTTGTAGGTCTGGTTGATGGCGGGAAGTTTTGGATCCGGCAGCGCCGGCAGATCGTGGTCGGCGGCGACGCCGGTGCCCTTCTTCAGCTTGGCGCCGTGCACCGTGACAAAGGACGGACAAAATCCTTTGACGCAGGAAAAGTCCTTGTTGCAGCTCGACTGGTCGATGATGCGTTTGCGCCCCCACTCGGTTTCGAGCGGCTGGACCGAAACGCAATTGGACTTCACGCCGCAATCGCCGCAACCCTCGCAGACCAGTTCATTGATAATGACGCGCTTGTCGGGATCGGGAAACGTGTGGCGCTTGCGGCGGCGGCGCTTTTCCGCGGCGCAAGTCTGATCGTAGATCAGGATCGTGACGCCCGGAATGTCCGCGAGCGACTTTTGCACTTCATTGAGATCGTCGCGATGGTGGATGGTGATGCCCGCCGGCCACGCGGTATCGCGCGGGTACTTGTCCGGCTCGTCGGTGACGATGACGACGCGCTTGGCACCCTCGGCGGCAACCTGGCGCGCTACCTGCGGCACGGTGAGGCCACCGTCATTGGGCTGGCCGCCGGTCATCGCCACGGCGTCATTGAAGAGTATCTTGTAGGTGATGTTGGTGTTGGCCGCGATCGCGGCGCGGATCGCCATATAGCCGGAATGATTGTAGGTGCCGTCGCCGAGATTCTGGAAAACGTGATTGCGGTTGGAGAACGGCGCCTCGCCGATCCAGTTCGCGCCTTCGCCGCCCATATGCGTGTAACCGAGCGTCGAACGGTCCATCCACTGCGCCATATAATGACAGCCGATGCCGGCATAGGCGCGCATGCCTTCCGGCACCACGGTCGAGGTGTTGTGCGGGCAGCCGGAGCAGAAATAGGGAATGCGCTGGGCGACGTCCCTGGTCGCGGCCGCGATGCGCTGCAGCTCCTTGAGGCGGCCGACGCGCCCGGCGATGTCGTCGTTGCGATGATATTTCAGCAGCCGCTCGCCGATGCAGATCGCAACCTCGTTGGGATCGAGCGCACCCTTGACCGGGAACAGCCAGTTGCCCTCCTCATCCCGCTTGCCGACGCAGATCGGCTGATTGGCGGTGCCGTAAAGCTCCTCGCGCACCTGGACTTCAAGGAGCGAGCGCTTCTCCTCGACCACGATGATGAGACTAAGCCCGTCGGCGAATTCGGCGAGCTCGTGGCGGCTGAGCGGCCAGGAACAACCTACTTTGTAGAGCCGGATGCCGAGCTCGTTGCATTTGATCTCGTCGATGCCGAGTTCATCGAAGGCCTGACGGACGTCGAGATAGCTCTTGCCGGTGGTGATGATGCCGATCTTCGGATTGCGCCCACCCGAGGTGATGGTGCGGTTGAGCTTGTTGGCGCGCACGAAGGCGAGCATAGCGTCGCGCTTGAAGTCGTGCAGGCGGGCTTCCTGCGCCAGGATCGCATCGTTGAGCCGGATATTGAGGCCGCCTTCCGGCATGCGGAAATCGTCCGGGGTGACGATATTGATGCGCTCCAGGCTGGCGTCGATGGCGGCGGTGGACTCGATCGTTTCGTGCATGGTCTTGAGCGCGGTCCAGGCACCGGTGAAGCGCGACATCGCCCAGCCATAGAGTCCGTAATCGAGCACCTCCTGAACCCCCGCGGGATTGAGGATCGGGATCATGACGTCGATAAAGTGGTATTCGGATTGATGCGCGGTGGTCGAGGATTCGGCGGTGTGGTCATCGCCCATCAAGGCGAGCACGCCACCGTGTTTGGACGAGCCGGCGAAATTGGCATGGCGGAACACGTCGCCGGTACGATCGACGCCCGGCCCCTTGCCGTACCACATGCCGAACACGCCATCGAACTTGCCCTCACCGCGCAGTTCGGCCTGCTGCGAGCCCCAGACCGCGGTCGCAGCCAGGTCCTCGTTGATGCCGCCCTGGAAGCGGATATCGCTCTTTTCGAGGAACGGCCGGGCGCGGATAAATTGGCTGTCGAGATTGCCGAGCGGCGAGCCGCGATAGCCGGTGACAAAGCCCGCGGTATTGAGCCCGTTGCGGCGGTCGAGCTCCTTCTGCATCAGGCACAGCCGCACCAGCGCCTGGAAGCCGGTCACGAACACGCGGCGCTGGCCGAGGTCGTATTTATCGTCGAGCTTGACGTCGCGCAGCGCCATTACGAGCCTCTCCGGAGGGGGAGTTTGCCCTCACGGACCCGATATTGCCAGAGGGCTGGCTATGCAAGGACATATAGGGCGCAACGCCCGCGGAGCAACGCTAGAGAGTTGAAACGCCACGCCTTTTGCGAGGGCCGGCAATGGCCAGCGCGCGGCCGGCGCGGATTACGCCGCGCGGATCCGCGGCTCAAGCTGCCGCAGCAGCGCCGGAATCTCCACCGCGGGCTTTGGCCGGCTGAACAGATAGCCCTGCACCTGCATGCAGCCCTCCGCCTTGAGGATGTCGAGCTGCTCCTTGGTCTCGACGCCCTCCGCGGTGGTGATCATGCCGAGGCTCGAGCCGAGCCGCAGCACGGCGCGGACGATGGCGACGGCATCGTTGGCATTGCCCAGTTCGCAGATGAACGAGCGGTCGATCTTGATCTTGTCGAACGGGAAGCTCCGCAGGTAGCTCAGCGACGAATAGCCGGTGCCGAAATCGTCCATGCAGATGCGCACGCCGAGGTCGCGGAACTGATGTAGCGCATCGAGCACGGCGCGGTCGTCTTGCAACAGCGCGGTTTCGGTGATCTCCAGTTCGAGCCGCGACGCCGCAAGCCCGGATTGGCCGAGTGCGGAAACCACCGACAGCGCCAGCGTCGAATTGCGGAATTGCACGGCCGACAGATTGACCGCGATCGACAGCTTGCCCGGCCAGGTCGCCGCCTCGCGGCAGGCTTCTTTGAGCACCCAATCGCCGAGCGGCACGATGAGGCCGATTTCCTCGGCGACCGGAATGAACTCGTCGGGCGGCACCAGGCCGCGCTCGGGATGGTTCCAGCGCAGCAAGGCCTCGAAGCCGGAGACCTCGCCGCTTCCGACATCGACCAGCGGCTGGTAGTAAAGCTCGAATTGTTCGGCGAGCAGCGCCTTGCGCAGATCGAGCTCAAGCTTGCGGCGCTCCTGCATCTGCGCGTCCATTTCCGACTGGAAGAAGTGATACGTGCCTCGGCCGTCCGCCTTGGCGCGGTAAAGCGCCATGTCGGCATTGCGCAAGAGCTGATCGGGCTCGTTGCCGTCGGCCGGCGCCATGGCAATGCCGATCGAAGTGCCGATAACCACCTGATTGCCGTGCAGATCGAACGGCTCAACCAGCGCATCGATAATGCGAGCGGCAAGCTCGCTGGCGTCGGTCGGACTGACATTGCTCTGCACGATCGCAAACTCGTCGCCCCCGAGCCGTGCCACCGTGTCGGCGGCAGGTACGGCGCGTTGCAGCCGTTCGGTCACCGCGCAGAGCAGCGCATCACCGATCGGATGTCCGAGCGAATCGTTGACGCTCTTGAAGCGGTCGAGATCGAGGAACATGACTGCAAGCTCGTTACCGCGCGCCAGGGCTTCTCGCATCTTGTCCTGAAACAGCACCCGGTTCGGGAGATTGGTCAGCGCATCGTGCCGTGCCATGTGGATGATCTTAGCTTCGGCCTGCCGGCGCTCGGTGACATCTTCATATGTCGCTACCAGACGTCCGTCCGCGGCCGTGTTGTAAAGGCAGGACACGACGCGACCGTCATGGAACTCAAAGAGGTGTGGACCGACGCCGCCATCGTTTATGACCTGCACCCGCTCTGCCCACAATTGATCCGGCGTCAGATCCGGATGGTTGCCCGCCGCCACGCTGACATCAATCACTTCCTTGTGGGTCATGCCGGTTCGTATCTGACCGGGCGGCAGCCGCAATATTTCAAGATAACGCTTGTTGTAGACTTCGAGCCGGTTCTGCGCATTGTAGAGGGACAGACCCTGCGACATGTTTTCGAGCGCGGCGTCGAGCAGCACGTTGGTTTCGCGCAGCGAGGACTCCTGGGCCTTCAGGCGGCTAATGTCGCTGCACAGGAAAATAAAACCTTCGTCGCGGGTCGGTGAGCGGCTGATGCGCAGCCAGCGCCCATTCGTCATCTTGGCCTCACGGGTCGCGTGCAATTCCCGATCGCATCGCATCAGCACGTGCTCGGCGTCGGCGGAGCCCTGCAATACCGGTTCCAACCGCGACAATGGCGTGCCTTGCTTGAGCAAGCTTGGCGCGACGCCCAGCAGTTCCGCAGCTTGGGCATTGGCAAGCACGATGGCGTCGTCAGCGTCGACCACGATGACGCCCTCTTGGGAACTTTCCAGCGCGTCGGCGAGGCGGGCTTGCGCGGAGCGGCGTTGCTCGACCTCGAGATTTATCATCGTCTTGATGTTGTCGCGCATCACGCCCATGGCGGCGAGCAGTGCGCCAAGTTCATCGGCGCTACCTTTGGGGACGGCGACATCGAGCTTGCCGGCGGCGATGCGTTCGGCGACCGCGGAGGCGACCGCAACCGGCCCGACGATACGCCGGGCCAGGGTCCAGGCGACGAGCGCGGACAACAGCAAGGCGAGCGCGGTGCCGGCGATGTTGACCTGCATATCGTGCGCGACCGCGGCACGCGCGGCCTGGCGGTACAGGAAGCCGTCGCCGGCCGTGTAGTTGACCAGAAGATCGATCTGATCGTCGACCTTTTCGCCATAGTGATCGAGCGTATCCCAGTTCACATCCACTCGCGTGCCGTCGAGCAGCTGCTCGCAGATGGCCTTCCAGGCATCCACCGCGTGCTTCACGCTCTCGGCGGCGCGGCTGGCGCGAACCGACTGCGAGCGTTCGGCCGCGATCGTGAGATCTTCCGACAGCGACGCGCTGAGTTTTTCGATTTCCTTGTCGAGAGTCGCACGCATCTTCGGATCGCCGGCAATCCATTGCCGCGAGAAGGCGGCGCGCATCGCGGCAAAATCGGTCGCCGCCGCGCGCGCGTAATTGATCGACATCAGCGATTTGTCGAAGGTCTTGTCGACCAGCACGCCGGCGTGCTGGATGCCCAGTGTGGCATACGCCCCCAACGCCGCGGTGATCACACTCATGACCAAAAACGCGATCAGAATACGGCCGCGAATGGTCATGCACAGCGCCGCCGTTCGCGCGACGCCACGGCGCCAGCGCGATACAAGACGGAATAGCAGCGAAACGATTTGCCCGCGCTTCATGGGATGCCCGAAACCCTGATTATCGGCTTCACACCTATCGCGGCGGCCGTTAAGGGCAGTGCAGCAAGCGGTCCGATCTTGGTGAGTTCCTTAATGGGCGCTTATGAGGCCATTAACGAAGCGTTAATCGGTGGCGGCCAGGCTCCGGCAAGGCATGCTTTGTTCGCGCTGGAGAAGCCTATGAGTTTTCGAAATATGCTTTGGCGCGTGCGCCGGCCGCTAATAGTTGCCATGGCCGCGGCCGCCGTGATCGGGGCCGGTACGCTGGTAGGACTTGCTTTACCGCAATACTCGATCTCGCAAAAAGGCCGCGAATTCCATCCCGGTGAAATCACCATCAAGCGCGGCGAAACCATCGAGATCGTCAACGACGACGCCGACCTGTTGCACCACGCCTACATCGATTCGCCGAAATTCTCGTTCGATTCTGGCGACCAGCAGCCGGGCAGCAAGACCGACGTCACCTTTCCGGTCGCCGGCGGCTTCAACGTCTTATGCGCCATTCACCCGAAGATGCTGCTTGTGGTCCACGTCCAATAGTGGACGCTAAAGGATCGTGGTGCCGAACAGCGCCGCATGCCCGGCGTAATACGCAGTCAAGACTATGACGAGCGAGCCGGCATAGGCGAACGGAATGAGCCAGGAATTGCGCAGCCGCGCCGGCTTGCCGCCGTCATCGACGACGATGCCGACCAGCGCCACCACGATCAGCGAGTGCCCGATCAGATCGATCTTGCCGAATTCGAACACCGCGCTCACGAACATCGCGGCCAGTATGATCGCGGCGACGCGGCGCACCAGCGGCGTCCAGATCAGCGCGAACGCCAGCGCAAATTCTACCGCTCCGGCCGCGCGCATGAAAAAATCCGGGGCGAAGCCCATGGTCATTTCCGGATGCTGGATGAACAACGGATACGACCATTCCGGATAGGCCCATTTTTCGATCGAAGCCCACATCAGCGTGATGCCGGCAGCCCAGCGCAACACGTCGATCGGGCGCACGCCGAAGAAATCGGTCTTGCCGCCGACCAGGGCAAGATAGGCCGCGATGCCGAGGAAGATCGGATAGTCGGCAAGGTGAAACGGGCCGTATTCCCACACGCCGATGCCGAACAGCACGAAGATGCCGAGAGCCGACAACGGCATGGTTTGCCGCGACAGCATTCCCGCGGCGATACCGAGCTGAATGGCGCCGACCACGTCCGAGCTGGTTTTGAGCTCGGGGGTGAGCAGAATGCCGCCAGCGCCCCAGATCGCAATGAAGAAGAAGGCACAAGCCGCGCGGAAGATGGTTTCGATATTGTCGTGAACCAGGCGCGTCGCGCGGTCGAGCGCGATCAACATGGCGGCGCCGACCTGAGTTCCTTCCAGCACGCTGCCGGTCATCAGCGCCAGGATCGAAAGCCCGGTCAAAAATTCGAAGTCCGGGCACAGCACGTTTTCCAGGCCGTCGGGCTGGCCGGCGACGTTATAGGCACAGAACCACTTGACGTGGGCGCTCGCAGTCCCGGTCAGCATCGTGTCGATTGCCAACGCGAGCGGGATTACGGCCGCCATAGGCAGCCGCTTGGTCAGCCAGCTCATTACCGAGGGCCTCCAGATACGCTACTTCACAGCCCAGTTACGCCGCCGCACGCAGCTCACTGGTTTACTTAAGGATTTCTTTACCACAGATTTTAGGGAATCGGTAACGCTTGGCGCCGTTAAATTAGGATTTGGTTAACCTTTAGACGGCGCCGCCGCGCCATCGCGAGAATTGGCGCCCCCGATCTAGGCGGTTGGTAAGCATTGGCCGCTAAAACCGGCGCGCTTTCGAAAAACAGCGAGAGAGTGCCGAGAGAGTGCGATGGTCGGTGTAGTCGGATTGTTCAGCGTTGTGGTCGGCGGCATTGTCGCCTACGCGTCCGCGCGCTTTCCCGCGCATATCGAGACGATGGAAACCGGCGCCGGCTTTTTGTTGATTTCCGGCCTGGCGCTGTCCGGCTACGCGCTGCCGGCGATGCTCTAATTCACTATTCCCACTGACGTTCCAATTGACCGCGGCAAAGCCGGAACCGGAAACGGCCTGGGCGCGGCGCTGAGCGTCTGCAGAAAAGCGAGCAGATCCGACTTTTCGTTTTGCGACAGGTTGAGCTGATGAATCGCATCATCGCGGCTCGGCCGGTCGATGCCGCCGCGATCGTAAAGATCGATCACGTCTTCGAGCGTCGCCAGCGAGCCGTCGTGCATGTACGGGCCGCGGCGCACCACGTCGCGCAGCGTCGGTGTCTTGAAAGCATATTTCAGCTTCACCGATGTCGGAAAAAGCCGCCCGCGGCCGATGTCGTCGTTCTTTGCCGCGCCGATGTCGTGAAACGATACGTCGGTGAATGTCCAGCCGCTGTGACAGGCCGCGCAATTGGCCTTGCCGTTGAACAGGATCAGGCCGCGCTTGGCGGCGGCATCGATCGCGCTCTCATTGCCGCGCACCCAATGGTCGAACGGCGCTTCATCCGACACGATCGATCGTTCGAAAGTTGCCAGCGCCTGCTCGATGTCGGGCTGGGTGATATCGCCCTTGCCGAAAGCGGCGTGGAACGCGGTCACATAGCCGGGGATCGCCGATAGCCGCTCGATCAAAGCCGCAACCGGTAAATTCATATTTTCCGGCGACGTGATCGGCGCCATGGCGACGCCTTCGAGACTGCCGAAGTGCCCATCCCAGCCAAGCTTCGGCGTCCAGGCGACATTGAGCAGCGTCGGCGTACGCAATCCGGACGCCAGCGGCACCTGTTTCTCACCCAGAGCCTGGGGCTCGCCGTCCGCCCACGACAGGCCCGGATTGTGACAGGTGGAGCAAGAACGAACCTTGGCGTCGGACAGAATTGGATCGAAGAATAGCGTCCGGCCCAGCTCGTATTTGGCGCGCGAATAAGGATCGTCTTTGGGATACGGAATCGCGGCGGGCCGCCGGTATTGGGCCCGCAGCGTCTGCAACCCCATTTCAGTGGCGCCGAAGATCGATTGGCCGGCGCTCAATAGCAGGACCACGGCACCCAACAGCGCCACGGCCTTCTTTATCGATTCAGAGAGGTGCGCCCGTCGCATAAACGAGAATTCACCGTCGCCCATTGACGAACCGTTAACATGATTCGCCGCGCCAGCCCTGCGCGCGCTTATGGCGCGGCAACCGTCATTTGGCGCTTTGGCCAAAGCCGGCGCGCCACTCCGCCGGTGCCCAAAACCGGGTGGCGGGTTACCCGTCCATCCTGCTAGACTTGGATCAACCGACTAAGGAGGCACGCTCATGAATCCGCACGTCAAACTCGCCACTACTGCCCGCGCCGACATTTCACCCGCGGAATGGGAGGCACGCCTCGACCTTGCCGCGACCTATCGGCTGATCGCGCACTACGGCTGGGACGACGTCATCTACAATCATTCCTCGATGCGGGTGCCGGGCGAGGAGCGCAAATTCCTGATCAAGCGGCACGAACTGCTTTACACCGAAGTGACGGCGTCCAACCTGGTCAAGGTGAGCATGGACGACGACCTCGACGAATCAGCGGGCGTCAACCGGCCGGGCTTCACGCTGCACGGCGGTGTGCTCGCGGCGCGGCCGGACGTCAATTGCGCCGTCCATGTGCACACCGATACCGGCATGGCGCTCGCCGGATTAAAGCACGGCCTGCGCATGGTCTCGCAGCAGGCGATCCGCTTTTATAATCGCATCGGCTATCACAATTATGAAGGCATCACCGAAGACTTCAGCGAGCGCGAGCGCATCAACAAGGCACTCGGCAAAAACCGCGCGCTCATCCTGCGCAATCACGGGCTGCTTACGGTCGGCAAGACCATGCGCGAGGCTTTCGTACTGATGAAAGCGCTGCTCGACGCCGCCGACATTCAGCTGAAAATAGAAGCAACCGGCGGCGAGGCCGTCGAAATTCCCGCGGCGATCTGCGAAAAGACCGCGCATCAATACGAGCATCACGATTCCGGCCGCGGCTCGGCCGACTGGCCGGCTTACCTGCGCGTGCTCGACGCCATCGATACGACCTGGCGGAATTAAGGCCGCTTGCTCAGGCTCGCGCGGCGTCGTCGTTGCCGCAGCACACCACCAAAATACTGACGGTGGGCGCGTTGGGCATCGACATGGCCGCGCCTTTTGTCGTCGTGCCGGCCGCGGCCTCCAAGGCCGCGTCGGCAACGTCGAAGCTGAAAATGTCTTCGTCGCCCAGCTCGAATAGTTTGGCAGCATCGTTCATGTCATTCATCCGGTTGGCTGGCTGAGATCGCTCATACTTTGTTGCCCGCGCTCCAGGTCCAGAAATCGCGGCCTTCCTCGCGCAGGAAGCGCGCCAGCACCATGTTGTGCACCTCCGACGCGCCGTCGACGAGGCGAGCAGCGCGCGCCGCCCGATAGATCCATTCAAGGATCGTGTCCTTGGAATAGCCGCGCGCGCCATTGAGCTGGATCGCGGTATCGGCCGCATTGTGCAGCGTGTCGGCGACGTGAACCTTCGCCATCGAGATTTCCTTGCGCGCGCGGTCGCCGCGATCGAGCTTCCAGGCGGCGTGCATGGTGAGCAGCCGCCCGATCTGGATCTGCTGGGCGACCTCGCCGAGCTTGATCTGCACGCTCTCGCGGTCGGCGAGCTTTATGCCAAAGCCTTCGCGGTTGTTGACGTAGTCCTGCGCGATCTCCATGCAGCGTTTGGCGAGGCCGAGCCAGCGCATGCAATGGGTAAGCCGCGCCGGGCCGAGCCTGATCTGCGTGACTTTGAGGCCGTCGCCGACGCCGAGCAGCACATTGTCGTCACTGACTTCGAGGCCGTCGAATTCGAGCTCGCAGTGGCCGCCGTGCTCCTCCGGACCCATGATCTCGATGCGGCGGGTGATGCGCCAACCCGGCTGGTCGCGGTGATAGAGAAAGGCGGTCAGCCCGCGGCGCTTATCGTCGGAGGTGCGGGCGATGAGGATGAAATTTGCCGCCTCGGCACCGCCGGTGATGAACCATTTGCGGCCCTTGATCACCCATTTGCCGTTTTTCTTCTCGGCATAAGTGCGGATCATGCTCGGGTCGGAGCCGCCGCCCGGCGCCGGTTCGGTCATGGCAAAGGCGGATTTCACCTTGCCCTCGACGATCGGCCGCAGCCACCATTCCTTCTGCGCCGGCGTGCCGGTGCGCGAAAGCAGATTCATATTGCCGTCGTCGGGCGCCATGCAGTTGAGCGCCAGCGCGCCGAAGACCGAGCGCGCCGCCTCCTCGTAGATCGCAGCCCAAGCGACAATCGGCAGCGCCATGCCGCCAAATTCCTTCGGCGATTGCGGCGCCCACAGTCCGGCTTTGCGCGCCTTGTCCTGCACCGGCGCAAGCCTCGACAGCGGAATGTTTTCATGGTCGGAGAAATTCGCAGGGTCCGCCTCGAGCGGCAGCACATGCTCTTCGATGAAGGCGCGGGTGCGTTGCCGCAAGTCCTCGAATTCGGGTGGTAACGTGAAATCCATGCCGACGGCTCTCGTTGCGGTCCCCAGTGGGACCGCCTAATCTTTAGCCTATCGCGTGGTCGCAACAAACACGCCGGAAACGCCATTATGCTCAATCCCACCCCGGGCCCGCAGCCGCCGTTTTCGCTCGATGCCGATCAAATCGCGATCCGCGACACGGCGCGCGCCTTCGTCGATGAAGTCTTTGCGCCGAACGCGCTGGCCTGGGACGAAGCGAGGCACTTTCCGGTTGCCGAAATGCGCCAAGCGGCGGCGCTGGGCATGGGCGGAGCGTTCATTGCCGAGGATGTCGGCGGATCGGGCCTGTCGCGGCTCACCGCGACACTGATCTTCGAGACGCTTGCCACCGGCTGTCCCACGGTCGCGGCCTACATGTCGATCCATAACATGACGTCGTGGCTGATCGACGCGTTCGGCACCGAAGAGCAGCGCCAGCTTTGGCTGCCGAAACTTTGCACCATGGAGTTTTTGGCCGGTTACTGCCTGACCGAGCCGGGTGCGGGGTCAGACGCTGCCGCGCTCGCGACACGCGCCGTGCGCGATGGCGGCGATTACGTGCTCAACGGCCAAAAGCAATTCATTTCCGGCGCCGGCGCGGGCGACCTCTATGTGGTGATGGCGCGAACCGGCGGCGGCGGACCGTCCGGAATTTCGGCCTTTGTCGTGCCGGGCGGCACCGCCGGCATCACTTACGGCCCCAACGAGCGCAAGATGGGCTGGAATGCCCAACCGACGCGCGCCATTACATTTTCCGACACGCGCATTCCCGCAGCTTTCCGGCTTGGCGAGGAAGGAAGCGGTTTCAAGATCGCGATGGCCGGGCTCGACGGCGGCCGGCTCAATATCGCGGCCTGCTCGCTTGGCGGCGCGCAAAGCGCGCTGGAAAAGACGCTCGCGTACATGAAAGAGCGCAAGGCCTTCGGCAAACGGCTCGACGAGTTCCAGGCGCTGCAGTTCCGCCTTGCCGACATGGCGACCGAGCTCGAAGCCTCGCGCGCGCTGTTGTGGCATGCCGCGGCGGCGTTCGACCGCAAGGATGCCAACTCGACGGAAATGTCGGCGATGGCCAAGCGCTTTGTCACCGACACCTGCTTCAATGTCGCCAACCA
The DNA here is from genome assembly GCA_963790975.1 of uncultured Alphaproteobacteria bacterium. GTDB lineage: Bacteria > Pseudomonadota > Alphaproteobacteria > Rhizobiales > Xanthobacteraceae > BOG-931. The sequence continues at coordinate 2,208,435 of CAWBQV010000002.1, read as the reverse complement.
GGCGCTGCAATTGCACGGCGGCTATGGCTACCTCGCGGAATTCGGCATTGAAAAGATCGTGCGCGATTTGCGCGTGCACCAGATTCTCGAGGGCACCAACGAGATCATGCGGCTGATCGTGGCGAGAAGCCTTGTCGGGCGATGAGGCAGGCGCGGGTGCCGGACGGCGATGTTGTGGTTCGCGAGCTTGGCGCGCTGCGGCATGTCACGCTGAACCGGCCCAAGGCGCTCAACGCCGTCACGCTCGACATGGCCGTCACCATGACGGCGCTGTTTGCCTCCTGGGCGTCGGATCCCGCGGTCGGCGCAGTCCTGCTTGACGGCTCCGGCGATCGGGCGTTCTGCGCCGGCGGCGACATCCGCGCACTTTATGACGCGGCGAAGTCCGGCGGGGATCTGCCGGAGAAGTTCTGGGCGACCGAATACAGGCTCAATGTCCTGATCGCGCGCTATCGCAAGCCGGTGATCGCGGTCATGGATGGACTGGTGATGGGCGGCGGCGTCGGGCTTTCGGCCCATGCCGCGCATCGCGTCGTCACCGAGCGCTCGGCCGTTGCCATGCCGGAGGTGGCGATCGGATTTTTTCCCGATGTCGGCGCGTCGTTCCCGCTGGCGCGCGCTCCCGGCGAGGTCGGAACTTATCTGGCCTTGACCGGCGAGCGTATCGGTGCGGCCGATGCGATCTATTGCGGACTCGCCGACATTCATATTGCAGCGGCGCGGCAGGCCGAGCTTCCTGCTGCGCTGGCCGATTGCCGCACCGCGCAAGACGTCCGCGCCAGGCTCGGTGAACTTGCCAGCACTCCGGCGCCCGGAGTCCTGGCCGCAGCGCGCTCCTGGATCGATCGTTGCTATGACGGCAACCACATCGAGGGCATGGTCGAGCGCCTAAGCGCGTCCACAGTGGATGGCGCGCCCGCGGCGCTCGCCGCCATGCGCAAGGCGTCGCCGACGTCGCTCAAGATCACCTTGCGCAACCTGCGCGCGGCGGCGGCCTTCAAGCGCGTTGAGGAGTGTTTTCAGCAGGATTACCGTATTGCGCTCGCCTGCGTCGCCGGACATGATTTCATCGAAGGCATCCGCGCGACAATCGTCGACAAGGACCGCAATCCGGCGTGGCGTCCGGAAAAGCTTGCGGACGTCACGCCCGAGATTGTGGAGCGGCATTTTCGTTCGGTCGGCGCGCTGGAACTGAAATTCGACAATTGAGAGGGAACGCACATGGCGGCTATTGGATTCATCGGTCTCGGCAACATGGGCGGGCCGATGGCCGCCAATCTCGTCAAGACCGGCGGTCACGTCCTGGGATTCGATCTGGTGGCGGCGTCGCGCGAGGCTGCTTCCGGCGACGGCGTGCAGATCGTCGGCAATGCCAAGGCAACCGTCGAGGACGCCGACATCGTCATCACCATGCTGCCGGCCGGCGAGCATGTTCTCTCGGTGTGGAACGACATCGCGCCGCATGCCAGGCAGGGCACGCTGTTCATCGATTGCTCGACCATCGACGTCGACAGCGCGCGCAAGGCGCATAAGCTCGCGGCGTCCTACGGCATCGCCACGCTCGATGCGCCGGTCTCGGGCGGCGTCGGCGGCGCCAAGGCGGCGACGCTGACTTTCATGGTCGGCGGCTCCAAGACGGCATTCGCCCACGGCAAGCCGGTGCTTGAGCGCATGGGCAAGCGCATCGTGCATTGCGGTGAGGCCGGCAACGGCCAAGTGGCGAAGATCTGCAACAACATGATTCTCGCCGCCTCGATGATCGCGGTCGGCGAGGCCTTCGTCATGGGCGAGAAGCTCGGGCTCTCGCACCAATCGCTGTTCGACGTGGTGTCGGCAAGCTCGGGCCAATGCTGGGCGCTGACCAGCTATTGCCCGGTGCCCGGGCCGGTGCCGGCGTCACCGGCGAACAACGGCTACAAGCCGGGTTTCGCCGCGGCCTTGATGCTCAAAGATCTTAAGCTCGCCCGCGAAGCCGCAGCATCGGCGAAGGTCAATAACGCCATCGGCGCACACGCCGCCGAAATCTACGGAGAGTTTGCGAAGGAAGGCCACGGCGGATCGGATTTTTCCGGCATCATCAATCTCGTCCGCGAGCAATCGAAAAGCCGCTGACGGTTCTCGGTATTTTGATAGGGGTTGCCGGTTCCGCCCGCTGAACCGGAAGAGTTCCATTGGCGACAAAACCTCGACTTGGACCGGCCCCGGTATTACGCTGCGCCGCACGCGAAAGATCGTAAGGAAGATAATACCATCAACGAGATACCGCCGATTCGGGCGGGTCGGTGACGGGCAGCGGAGACATTTTGCAAGTCGAACTTTGGCGCGGATGCAGGAGGAGCTTGGCCGGCGCTCTCGCGCCAATGGCCATGCTTGGCTTGCAGACGATTTCCGCTTCGGCCCAGACCACGACCGGATTTGGCGGGACACTCGATCCGATGTTCCAAGGTGTTTTGGCGCGGCCGGCCGATATCAACAACACGCTGCAATATGCCTCCGGCTCCGCGGCAGCCGGCGACATCGAATTGGCGATCAGCGCCTACGAGCAGCTTCTGTTCTACAATCCCAAACTGTCGCAAACGCGGTTCCAGCTCGGCGTCCTCTATTATCAGCTCGGCTCTTACGCCATGGCGCGCGGTTATCTGGAATCCGCACTGGAAATGGCGGACATCACCCCCCAATTGTGGCAGAAGGCGCAAGACCTTCTCGAGCTTGCCGACAAGAAGTTGCAGGTCGACCAGTTCTCGGGTTTCGCGCAGACGGGGCTCCGCTGGCAGAGCAATGCCAGCCAGGGTCCCGGCCCGCAGGCTGCGCTGGCCACGGGCGGGACTTTCAACAATAACTTCGCCGCGCGTGGTGACTGGAATTGGTTCGGCACGTTCGGATTGAACTATGTCCACGACTTCCAAACCCAGAGCGGCACGACTTTTGAAGCCTCGATGCTGGGCTACGACGCGCAGCAATTCACGGTGCAGCAAGTCGACGTCGGTCTCTTGGAAATCCGCGCCGGTCCGCGTTTTGCGCTGTCTCCGGGCAATGTGAATGGCGTGACATTCAAGCCCTATGTCATCGGCACCGGCACGCTGTTGGCGGACACGGCCTATATGGCCGGCTACGGCGGCGGCCTTACCGTGCATGCCGTGGCCGGCAGTGTGTCGCTCGATCCCTATGCCGAATACGTGCAGCAGAGTTTTCGCAATTCGACGTTCTACCCGCTCGCCAGCGGCATGACCGGCCCGCTCTCGACCTATGGCGTCCTGGCTGGCGGACCGCTCGTATCCGGACTGAGCTGGCAGACGCGCGCGGCTTACGCCCATGCCAGCGACCAAGACGCTTTCGACAGCTACAACAGTTTCATCGCCGACCTTTGGCTGCCCTGGAGCTTTTCAGTCCTCGAAAGCACAAGGCCATGGACGGTCATTCCATCCGTCGGCGTGACGACCTGGCGCTATGGCGCGCCCGATCCGAATCTCGATCCGCTGATTGCCGCGAACGTGACCGAATGGCGCGCCAGCATCGGGCTTGAGGTTCCGATCTGGCAGAAATTCGTTCTTGCTTCGCTGGTGCAATACCGCAGCGATCAGTCGAATGTCGCCGCATTTGCCATGCATGATCTTTCCGTGACGGCCGGGCCGTCGATCAAATTCTGAAGGTGAGCGCCATGACTTCCTGGAAAATCACTCCTCGGAAAATGACTCTTTGGAAAATCACGGCCTTTTGGCTATCCGGCGCGCTCATCCTCGCCGGCGCAATCGTGGTCGCGCAACCCGCGCTCGCCCAGCAGGTCGGCACCGCGACCGCCGTCAACCCAACCTCGGAAAGCACACCGCCCGGCGGTACGACGCAGACGCTTACGATCGGCGCACTCATCGTTCACAACGAACACATTCACACCTCGCCCTCCGGAAGCCTTCAACTGCTCTTTATCGACAAGAGCTCGCTCAGCATCGCGCCAAACACCAGCATCGTGATCGACGAATTCGTTTACGACCCGAATTCCAATAAGGGCCACATGCTGGCCACGCTCACCGAGGGTGCGCTGCGCTATGTCGGCGGCGAATTGAGCCATCAGGGCGAGACCACAATCAAGACCTCCAATGCGACAATCGGCATCCGCGGCGGCACCGACACCATCGTCCAGGGTCCGGGCGGCACCACAGTCATTAATCATTTCGGTACGGTGACAATCTCGAATGGCGCGACAGGTGGCAGCGGCCCGATCACCATCAACATGCCCGGCTACGAAGTGACGATCACCGGATGGAACATCCCGCCGGGACAACCTGTGCAAGTTACCGACGACGAAATCAGGCATTACCTCCGGCTATTGACGAGCAAGTTCGGACAGACAGGCGGCGGACCCAAATTCACCGGCAACTTCGAATGCGGCACGCCGACGACGCCTGCCTGTCCGGTGGCGCCGTGGACCTCGATAAGCACCGGCGCGAACAATGCGGACCAGATCATCGTTCAGGGAACGCGTCTCGGAACAGGCCAGGCGCCGCCGCCGCCATCCGGGTATCCTCATCATTGATCGTAATGGCCGCGCGACGGATCGGCCGCGCGGCGTTGCTTAGAGGCTCGTCCAGATCAGGACAATGCCAGAGATCAATAGCAACGCCATGATGACGCGCTGAAAGGTGCGGTCCGCGAGCCGCCGGTAGACGAACGCGCCGAGTTGAGCGCCGCCGATCGTGCCGGGCAACGCGACGATCGCCGCCACCACGACTTGCCGCGTCAACAGTCCGGCGACGGCGTGCGAAGCAAGCGCAAACGACAAGATCGCGATATTGAAGGTTTGCAGCACGGCCCGGCGCTGCTCCTTGGTCCAGCCGCGCACGTCGGTCCAAACGACGGGAAGCACGCCGGACAGGCCGGCCAGCCCGCCGAGAATGCCGCCGCAGAAGCCGACGACGCCATCGGCGCCGCGGCCGCCCCAGTCGCTTTTCATCTCCGAGCGGCGCGCTAGCACGTAAGCCGAATAGACGACGAGGAAACTGCCGACGACCATCTTGAACGCCCGCGTATCGATATGCGGCAGCAACAGAGTTCCGATCGGCACGCCAAACGCGCCCGGCACGATGAACACCAGAACGCGCCGCCAGAAGATCGCGCGCCAGATCATCGGCAGCGTCTGCATTTGCGAAACGGTCGAGCAAAGAATCACCAACGTCGCCGCGACACTTGCGGGTATCGCGTAGAGCCAGATGCCCAAAGCGGTGAGCGCGGTGCCGAAGCCGGTAAGGCCGTTGACGAAGCCGCCGGCGAGCGCACCGGCGAGGACGATTGCGATCTCTTGGAATCCCATCCGGATATCAGGCGCGCAATGCCACGACCTGCCCGCCATCGGCGACGATGGTGGCGCCGGTCACGTAGCGCCCGGCGTCGGACACCAGCAATAACAGCGGACCGTCGAGATCGCGCGGCTCGCCGAAGCGGCCGACCGGAATTTCGCGCTTGAGGGCTGTGCCGCGCTCGCTCGTCAGATAATCGCGATTCATCTCGGTGACGATCCAGCCCGGCGCGATGGCGTTGACGCGGATGCCCTTGAACGCGAGTTCGAGCGCCAGCGCCCTGGTCATCTGGATCACGCCGGCTTTGGCCGTGGCATAGGCGACCACGCCCTTGTCGACGCCGAGGCCGAGCACCGACGAGATATTGACAATGGCGCCGCCGCTGCGGGCCGCGAGCATGCGGCGCGCGGCCTCCTGGGCGCAGAAAAACACGGCGTCGAGATTGGTCGACAGGACACGCCGCCACTCCTCCTCGGGTATTTCGACGGCACGGCCGGCATGCGCCACGCCGGCATTGTTGACCAGAATGGTCACAGTGCCGAAATTTTTCTCCGCGGCGTCGAATGCGGCGCTCATGGCGGCGCGATCGCGCACATCGGCCTCAACCGCAATCGCCTTGCCGCCGGATTTCTCGATCCGCGTTTTCAAGTCGGCGAGACGGTCGGCTCGCCGCGCCACCAGCACGACCCGCGCGCCATTCTCCGCCAAAACTTCGGCGAAACGCACGCCGAGCCCGCTCGAAGCGCCGGTCACCAGCGCCACTTTGCCGTGCAGATCGAAGATTTCGGCCGCGCTCATGGTCCTACCCGGCGTTCCCCCGCTATAACCCATTGCGGAGCCGAACAATTGCGGGAATTAATGCCGCAATCAAGCTTGGTGGGAGCGGACGCGGATGGGCTTTCTCGACATGCGGCAGTGGATGGCGAGCCTTGAGCAGCAGGGCGAGCTCAAACGGATCAAGGCCGAGGTCGACTGGGACCGCGAGATCGGTGCCATAACCCGGCGCGTGCTCGAAAAGAAAGGCCCCGCGCTCCTGTTCGAGAACATCAAAGACTACGCAGACGGCCGCTGCAGCAAGCTTTTCGTCAGCAGTCTGGGCTCGCGCTCGCGTCTTGCGCTGGCGCTCGGCTTCCCACGCGATGCGTCCAATCGCGAACTGGTCCAGCACGTGATGAAGAAAAACCGCCAGGCGATCGCGCCCGTCACCGTCGCGTCCGGGCCCGTGAAAGACGTCATCGTCCGCGGCGACGCCATCGACCAGACCGAATTCCCGATTCCGAAATGGCATTATCTCGAAGGCGGCCGTTACATCCACACCTTCACCGCCATCGTCACCAAGGACCCGGACACCGGCATCATGAATGTCGGCATGTACCGCGGCATGATCGGCAAGAAAGACACCACGCCGTTCCTCTTGGTCAAAGGCGGCCAGCACTGGGGCGCGCATTTCGTCAAATGGGCCGCGCGGGGCGAGCCGATGCCGGTCGCCTGCGTCGTCGGCTGGGATCCGATCATGGCGTTCCTGTCCGGTTCGCCGCTGCCGGCGGGCGTGTGTGAATATGACGTCATGGGCGCCTATCGCGGCGAACCGGCGCAGCTGGTGCGCTGCGAGACCGTCGATCTCATGGTGCCGGCAAGCGCGGAGATCGTGTTCGAAGGCACCATAAGCGATGACCCGGCGACTTATGAGACGGAAGGCCCGTTCGGGGAATTCACCGGCTACGTGTCCGACCTACCGACGCTGCGGCCGTCGATGAAGGTCAGCTGCATCACCCACCGCCGCGATCCGATCTTCACCGGCTCGCTCGAAGGCACGCTGCCCGGCTCCTACAGCGAGAACAGCGTGATGTCCTCGGTGCAGCGCGCCGCCATCGCCTGGAACATTTTGAACGGCGCCGGCATTCCCGGCATTCTCGACGTCTATGCGCCGCCGATCACCAACGGCGTCAATATCCGCATCCAGATCAAGAAGCATTATCAGGGCCAGCCGAAACAGATCGCGGCGGCATTGTGGGGCAATGCCGCCGCGCAATACCGTTACAAGCACGTCACCGTGGTGGAGGAGGATATCGATCCGGCGCAGGACGAGCAGGTCGAATGGGCCTTCGCGCACCGCGTCAATGCCGGCGAAGGCGGCGTGGTGATTTTCCCCGGAATTTTCGGCTCCCCGATCGATCCGTCGACGCCGCTGGAAGATCGCGACGTGGCGCAACTCGGCACCGGGCTGTGGAACCGCATGCTGATCGACGCCACCCGCTCGTGGAAAAATCAGCGCCGTCCGGAATGGAACAACGAGCGTTTTCCCCCCACGGTCAAGCCCGCGGCCGAGGACGAGGCGCGCGTCACCGCGCGCTGGAAAGACCTTGGGCTCGGCGACCTTTAATTCCGGTCATTACGAGCGAAGCGAAGCAATCCAGTCGGGCGGTAAGGTCTGGATTGCTTCGTCGCTTCGCTCCTCGCAATGACGGGTGTTTCCACATTGTGATCCTGCCCATCGGCACATTATAATGGCATCATGGCGCACGACCACGATCACGACGACCACGAGCACGGCTCGGAACTTTCCGAGATGCAATTGCGCGTGCGCGCGTTGCAGACCGTGCTGGCCGAGAAAGGCTATATCGACCCGACGGCGATCGACGCCATCATCCAGGCCTATGAAACCAAGGTCGGCCCGCATATCGGCGCGCGCGTCGTCGCCAAAGCGTGGAGCGATGCGGCGTTCAAGCGTGCGCTCCTTGACGACGCCAGCAAGGCGGTGCTGCCGCTCGGCCTTCTCAACCGCGTCGGCGATCATCTCATCGCGGTCGAGAACACCCCGAAATTGCATAACATGATCGTCTGCACGCTGTGCTCCTGCTATCCGTGGGAAGTGCTCGGCCTGCCGCCGGTCTGGTACAAATCGGCGCCGTACCGCTCGCGCGCGGTCAACGACCCACGCGGCGTGCTGGCCGATTTCGGCACCAAGCTGCCGGCGAATACCGACATCCGCGTTTGGGACTCGACCGCCGAGACGCGCTTTCTCGTGCTGCCGATGCGTCCCGCCGGCACCGAAGGCTGGAGCGAGGAAAAACTCGCGTCGCTGGTCACGCGCGATTGCATGATCGGTACCGGCCTGCCGAAACAGCCGCACGAGGTCGCCTGATGGATGGCGTGCACGACATGGGCGGCATGCACGGCTTCGGCAAAGTCGAGGCCGAAAAGGACGAGCCGGTTTTCCATTCCGATTGGGAAGGCCGCACGCTCGCGATTACGCGAGCCATGGGCTACACCGGGGTGTGGACGATCGACCAGACGCGCGCCGGCATCGAGGAACTGCCGCCGGACGTTTATCTGACGAGTTCCTATTACAGAAAATGGGAGTTGCGCCTGGAGAAGCTTGTCGTGGCGCTTGGTCTTGCCGGCGCCGATGAGCTTGCGAAGGGCCACGCGCTGCGCCCAGGCAAAGCGCTCAAGCGCAAGCTCGTCGCTGAGGAAGTGCCGAACACGCTGACGCGCGGCTCATTCGCCAGGCCGGCGCAAACGCCGGCGCGGTTCAAACCCGGCGACCGCGTGCGCACCAGGAACATTCATCCGGCAACACATACGCGCCTGCCGCGCTACGCGCGCGGCCGCGTCGGCGTCATCGAGGCGCTGCGCGGCTTTCACGTCTTTCCCGATACCGCCGCGATCGGCAAGGGCGAAGACCCGCAATGGCTCTATACGGTGCTGTTCGAGGGCCGCGAATTGTGGGGCGAGAACGCCGAGCCCACGCTCAAGGTTTCGATCGAGGCTTTTGAGCCGTATCTGGAGCCGGCATGAATAGTGAAGCAGCCTCGCTCCGCTCGTTCGGCCGGAATGACGATTTGAACATTCCGCGTAACGAGAATGGTCCCGTATTTGGTGAGCCGTGGGAAGCCGAAGCCTTTGCGCTGGCGCTGCAGCTCAACGAGCGCGGCCTGTTCACCTGGAAAGAATGGGCGGTGACGCTCGGCGACGAGATCAAGAAGGCGCAGGCCGCCGGCGATCCCGATACCGGCGAGACCTATTATCATCACTGGCTCGCGACGCTAGAACGCATCGTCGCTGCCAAGGGCCTTGCCGACGCGCGACTGCTGGCAAGCACGCGCGATGCCTGGGAACATGCCAGCGCGCGCACACCGCACGGCACGCCGATCGAGCTGCGTGTGGAAGACTTTCACGAATAAACGCTATACCGTTCAACAATCTGGGAGGAATTCATGTCAGGCAAAACCATCAAAATCCGCTCCAGCGGCGGCGGCGAGTTCGATTGCTATCTGGTCACGCCAAAGACCGACGTCGCGGTGCCGGCGATGGTGCTTGCGTCCGCCGTCCACGGCGTCGACGCGGACATCCGCGGCATCGCCGATGAATTTGCAGCCAACGGCTATATTGTCGCCGCCCCCGACCTGTTCTGGCGAACCATACCGGGACCGCTGCCCCGCGGCGACGACCGCACCAAGGAGCGCGCGCAGCCGCGTCTCGAGCGCATCAAGACCGGCGAAAGCGACCTCGCCGATACGCTCGCATTTCTGCGCACGCTGCCGCAGTTCAACGGCCAGGCCGCGGTGATGGGATTCTGCTACGGCGGCCCCTACGCGATCCTCGGACCGAAGCGCCTTGGTTATGCTGCCGGCATTTCCTGCCACGGCAGCCAGATGCTCGATTACATCAAGGAGATCGAGGGCGTAACGGCGCCGGTCTGCATCATCTGGGGCGACCGCGACCATGCCGCGCCGGCGCCGGTGCAGGAGGCCTATCGCGCCATCGCGCCGCGCATGACGAACCTCGACCTGCACATCTTCCCCGGGGTCGATCACGGCTACATGATGCCAATGGCCGGGGAGGCCTTCGACCAGAAGACGCGCGATTTTTCCATGGCGCGCGCTATCGCCATCCTTGGCGGACTACGCGTCCGCCCACCGTCATCGATGCGCCAAGCGTCCTAAAGCAAAGGCCGCGCGCATCCCGCGCGGCACGCCGATTGAGCTACGCCCCACGACACCTCGACAGCCCTGTTGGGGTCTGATCCCCCTCGCACCGCTATGAATCCTTTGCACTGCCATTCCGTTGTTGCTGCGGCAGGCCTGGTCCTCGCGTGCTTGTTCGCTTCGCCATCGATGGCGCAGTCGGCTGAAGCCGAGAGATTGGACGAACAGGTCAATTCACTCTTCGAGGCAGAACAATATGCGCAGGCGATCCCCTTGGCGGAACAAGAACTGGCAATCCTGGAAAAAGCTCTCGGCCCAAATGGCGCCGATATTCCGCACGCACTGAACAATCTGGCGGGGCTTTACGAAGCCGTAGACCGCTATGCCGATGCTGAACCGCTCATCAAGCGGGCGCTGGCGATCGATGAGAAGGCCTTCGGACCCGATCGTTCCTATGTCGCGCTCGACGTAACCGCTCTGGCAAGGCTTTACGATAACGAGGCGCGCTACGCCGATGCCGAGCCGCTCTACAAGCGGGCGCTGGCGATCGACGAGAAAGTGTATCAACCCGATGTTGGAAGCGACCTGATCCAACTGGCCGATCTATACCGTAGCGTGGGCCGCTACGCCGATGCCGAGCCGCTCTATAAGCGGGCGCTGGCGATCGGAGAAAAGGAATTTGGGCCCAATCACCCCAACGTTGGAGCGGCGCTGAACGATCTGGCATTGCTGTACTACGAGCAGGACCGCTACGCCGATGCCGAACCGCTCTACAAGCGAGCGCTGGCGATCGGGGAAAAGGCACTGGGGGCCTCCGATATGCGTCTCACGAGCGGCCTCATCAATCTGGCCGAGCTGTATGGCGATGAGGGCCGCTACGCCGACGCCGAATCGCTCTACAAACGCGCGTTGGCAATCCGGGAAAAAGCGCTCGGGCCCGATAACGGCGACGTCGCGGAGCCTCTGCACGGTCTGGCCGAGCTATACCGCGAAGAGGGGCGCTATGCCGACGCCGAACCGCTCGCTGAGCGCACCCTGGCAATCTGGGAAAAGGCGCATGGGCCCGATCATCCTTTTGTCGCGGCGGCGCTGAACAGTCTGGCCGAGCTATACCGCGACCAGGGCCGTTACGCTGATGCCGAGCCGCTCTACAAGCGAGCGCTGGCAATCCAGGAAAAAGCGCTCGGACCCGAGATCCTGATGTCGCGAAGACTCTGAACGATCTGGCAGGGCTCTACGACAACCAACACCGCTACGCCGAAGCATTGCCGCTGGTGCGAACAACCATCGCAAACAAAACCGCCGCCACCGCGGTTGCACTGCCGGTCTTGTTCGGCGCCCAAGCCGCAAAGCTCATTCCCGCCGACGAGGCTTTGGACAATAGCCTGAATGTAATCCAGCGCGCCTCGCAAACCTCGGCTGGAGAGGCGCTCAACGCCCTGGCGGTGCGCTTTGCCGCTGGAACGGATCAACTCGCCGAGTTGGTGCGCAAGGATCAGGATCTTGCGGCCGAGTCCGCCGGCCTCGACAAGGCGCTTCTTGCTGCCCTCGCCAAGGAGCCGTCCCAGAGCGACGCCGCTGCCCAGCAAAAGATCAGGGACCGCATCGCCGCCATCGCCAAGGAACGGGACGACCTCAGCAAGGTTTTTGTACGCGACTTCCCCGATTATGCGGCGCTATCGCAGCCTGTGCCGTTGACGGTCACGGACATCCAATCGCTGCTCGCCGACGACGAAGCGCTCGTCATCGTCAACATCGGCGATAAACACGGCTACGTGTGGGCGATCACCCGCAGCAAGGCTGAGTGGAAGGAGCTTGCGGTCACGGCGGAGGAAGTATCCAAGCAAGTTTCGGACCTACGGAGCTTGCTCGATTTCTACAGTGCCAAGCCGTTCGACACGCAGGCGAGTTTCGCGCTTTATCAAAAAATCCTGGCGCCGGTCGAGGACCTGCTGCGCAGCAAGTCGCGCTGGAGCATGGTGCTCAACGGCGCGCTGACCAGCCTGCCGCCGCAGCTTCTGGTCACGCGCGATCCCACCGGCAAAGCGCTCAAGGACGTGGACTGGCTAGTGCGCACCCATGCCATCACGGTGCTACCCTCCGTCGAAAGCCTCAAGGCGCTGCGCGGCAAGTCCGGCGCGGCGGACGCGCCGAAGCCGCTGATCGGGTTCGCCGATCCGGTGTTCGACCGGCTGGCGCAGAATGTCCGTGTCACCGCCGACGTAACTGCTTCACGCGGGTTGCGCGGCACGGTGGCCGACCTCACCGAACTCAAGACGGCGCTGCCGCCGCTGCCGGACACGGCCGATGAGCTGAGAGCGGTTGCGGCAAGCGTAAATGCCGACCCGGCCGATGTCATTCTCGGCGCCGACGCCACCGAGACCCGCGTCAAACAGGAAAAGCTCGATCAGTTCCGCATCGTATATTTTGCCACCCACGGGCTCCTCGCCGGCGAGGTTGCAGATTTTGCCAAGCTCAATGCCGAGCCGGCCCTGGTGCTATCGCTGCCGGACAAGCCGACGGCGTTTGACGACGGTCTTCTGACCGCGAGCGAGGTGGCGCAGCTGACGCTCAACGCCGATTGGGTCGTGCTATCGGCCTGCAATACGCCGGCGGCGGAGAAACCCGGCGCGGAGGCGCTGTCGGGCTTGGCGCGCGCCTTCTTCTATGCCGGTGGACGCTCGCTTCTGGTTTCGAACTGGGAGGTCGAGACCAAGAGCGCGGTTGCGCTGATGACCGGCACCTTTGCCGCGCTCGCCGTCGAGCCAAAACTCTCCCACGCCGAGGCGCTGCAGACGTCCATGCTGGGCATGATCGGTAACGCGCAGCAACCGGAATGGGCCGATCCTAAATACTGGGCGCCGTTCATCATTGTCGGCGAACCGGCCAAGCCCGCGAACTGACTGACGGGGCGCAGACGCCGGACGTAGGGCGCGCGCCATCGCCATTCTTGGCCGACTACGCCGCCAAAGCGGAGTTCAGGCTACCTAGCGCCTGGCGCAGCGCGGCAAAGCAGTCGGCGTCGATCTGCGTGCCGACCATCTCCGACATGATGGCCAGTGCCTTGGTGATCGGCATCGCGGCCCGGTAGGGACGCTCGGCCGTCAGCGCGTCGAAAATATCCGCCGTGGTGATGATGCGGGTCTCAAGCGCGATCTCGTCGCCTTTGAGCCCGCGCGGATAACCCTTGCCGTCGAGCCGCTCGTGGTGCGCGGCCGCGATGGACGCCAGTTCGCTGAAAGCGGCGATCCGCGACAGGATGGTCTCGCTATGGGCGGCGTGCATCTTCATCGCCTCCCATTCGTCCGGATCGAGCTTGCCCGGTTTGTCGAGAATCGAATTGCTGACGCCGAGCTTGCCGATATCGTGCAGCAATGCCGCGCGCTTGAGCCACCGGCGCTGCTCGTCCGTAAGCTCCATCTGCTTCGCGATCAGGTCGGTGAACAGCGTGACGCGTTCACTGTGGCCGCTGGTATAGGGGCTTTTGGAGTCGATGACCTGAGCGAAGGCGGCGGCGATGTCGTCGAGATAATCTTCCTCGACCATGGAGGTCGCTTGTGCCGGTTCGAGCACGAAGACCGACTGTTGCAGGTCATCGGCACGCAGCGAGTCCCAAAATTCCGCATGCTCCGCAATTTTGGCAAAGGCGGCGCACAATCGCGGATCGAACCAGGTCCCCGATCGATTTTCCACTTCGCACTTGGTGGCTTCGATGCCGTTGGCCATGTGGAAGACGTCGACGACCTGCGCCAGTAGCGCGATGCGCGAATAGACCGGGATGGCGTCGCCCTCGAGATGCAGCGGCATGCCGCCGCCATCCCAATGTTCGTCGAGGCTGCGAATACCCTGCGCGACTTCCTCCGAGAAACGCATTTTCCGTGCGATCTCCGCGCCTCGATCGCAGCGTGTCTCGGTCAATTCCTGGGCCGCGCCGCCGCTCTGAAGAACCTGAACCAGAGCACGAAACCGCTCCGCCAGCCCCGCATTCATTCCGGTATGCGATAGGACGAAGCGCAGTACCTGCGGCAGGCTGCCGTCGACCGTCTTGACGTCGCGCTTGAACGTAATGTCGTCGGTCATATAGAGTTGGCAGATGCGCGCCGCATTGCTGCTGCAGCCGAGGTCTTTCAACAACAGCGTGTAATAAAGCTCCCAGATCTGCGCATCGGTGAGGCCGATCTCCGAACCGATGTGGATGCCGATCCAGCAGCAGCGCACGCAGTGCCCGGCCGGCTGTCCTTCCACCATGTCGAGAGCGTGACTGAGCGCGCCGAGCAGCTCGGCCAGCCGGATTTTCGGCAGTTGAATGGATTTGACGCGAAATTCGGCCATCGCGCCCGACCTAACATGGCCGGCTTAAAGATGGGTGTAACCCGACGCCGGAATTCGACAGGAACTAATCCTGCCGTCAGCCCGTCGTCACCGCCGTCTCGATGCTGCTCGGATCGACCTGACGGTTCAACCCGGCATTGAGCTTGTCGCGATCGAGCTCGCCTTCCCACCAGGCGACGATGATGCAGGCGACGCCGTTGCCGGTGATGTTGGTGAGCGCGCGGCACTCGCTCATGAACTTATCGATGCCAAGCACGATCGCCATGCCGGGGACCAGTTCCGGCCGCACCGAAGCAAGCGTCGCGGCGAGCGTGATGAATCCCGCTCCGGTGACGCCGCTTGCGCCCTTGGACGTGAGCATGGCGACGACGAGAATCGTCAATTGATCGCCGAAACTCAGGGGCACGTTGAGCGCCTGCGCGATGAACAACGTCGCCAGCGTCATGTAGATGTTGGTGCCGTCGAGATTGAACGAATAGCCGGTCGGCACGACAAGCCCGACGACCGGCTTGGAACAGCCGAGCCGTTCCATCTTTTCCATCAATTGCGGCAAAGCACTCTCGGACGAGCTGGTGCCGAGAACGATAAGGAGTTCGTCCTTGATGTAGCCGAGATATTTGAAGATCGAGAAACCAGCGATCCTGGCGATCGTTCCCAGCACGAGCACCACGAATAGAATGGACGTGAAATAGAACGTCGCGATCAGTCCGGCGAGATTGCCGAGCGCGGTGGGGCCGTAGCGGCCGATCGTATAGGCCATCGCGCCGAAGGCGCCGATCGGGGCCGCTTTGACGATGATGGCGATGACGCCGAACATCGCATGCGCCAGATCGTCGATGAACGAGCGTATGGTCTGGCCGCGTTCGCCGAGTGTCATCAGCGCGAAGCCGAACAGCACCGAGAACAACAGCACTTGCAGCACATCGCCTTGCGCGAAGCCGCCGACGGCGGCGTCGGGAATGATGTGCAGCACGAAATCGACCGATTTCATTTCGCTCGCCTGCTTGGCGAAAGTGGCCACTGCGGTGGCATCGGTCTTGGCGGCGAAGCCGGCGCCCGGTTGCAGAATGTTGGCGACGAGGAGGCCGAGGATGAGCGCGAAGCTCGATACCACCTCGAAATAGACCAGCGCTTTGATCGCAACGCGGCCGACTTTGCTGACCTGGCTGATATGGGCGATGCCGGACACCACCGTGCAGAAGATGATCGGCGCGATCACCATGCGGATCAGCTTGACGAAACCGTCGCCGAGCGCCTTGACCCAGTCGTTCTTGGCGAAATCGGGAAACAGCCAGCCGACGATGATGCCGAGCAAGATGCCGATCAAAACCTGGACATACAGAATCTTGTACCAGGGTTTGCGCGCCGGCGCGGCGGCAGCCGGCTGCGTTGCGACGGATGTTGGCGCCATGAAAAAACCTCCCCCGGACCCGGTCGCTCTGCGGCGAACCTGTTTGTCTTATTGTGACGGTTATCGTGGGCGGCGCAAGCTCACAGCATGCCAATCACAGCATACCCAAGGCGCGCGGCAGCCACAGCGAGATCGCGGGGATGTAGGTGATCATCGCCAGGAAAATCAGCATGGTGAGGAGCCACGGCAGCACCGCCACTGTGAGCTCGGTGATTCCCATTTTGGTGATGCCGGAGGCGACATAGAGATTGAGGCCGACCGGCGGATGGCACAGCCCGACCTCCATATTGACCGCCATCAGGATGCCGAGATGAACCGGATGCACGCCGAGCGCGGCCGCCATCGGGAAAAGAATCGGCGCCATGATCAGCGTGATGGCGGCCGGATCCATGAAATTGCCGGCGGCCAACAGCACAATGTTGGTGACAAGAAGAAACGCCACCATGCCGAAGCCTTGCGCGGTCATCCACTCGGCCATCGATTGCGGAATCTGTTCCGAGGTCAGGAGCCAGGAGAACACCGCCGCGTTGGTGATGATGTAAAGGATCATCGCGCTCATCGCCGCCGCCTTGAGCAGTACCGCGGGCACTTCGGAAAATTTCAAACCCTTATAAACGAACACCGCGATGATGAAGGCATAGACGGCGGCGACGGCCGCGGCCTCGGTCGGCGTGAACAGGCCGGTATAAATGCCGCCGAGCACCAGCAGGATCAGTAGCAGGCCCCAAACGCTTTCGCGGAACGCACGCCAGCATTCGCGCCAGCTCGCACGCGCCATGCGCGGATAATCGTGGCGCCAGGCGCGATACCAGGTCGTCGCGCCGAGCATGACCGCCAGGATCAGCCCCGGAATGAGCGCGGCGATGAATAATTGTCCGACCGAGGCGGAATCGACCACCGCGCCGGTCGGCCCGCGCGGCTGCATGCCGCTCGTCGAAACCGCGAAGATGACAAGGTTGATCGACGGCGGAAACAGGATGCCGAGCGCGCCCGAGGTCGCGATCACGCCCGCGGAAAACCGCGGCGGATAGCCCTGCTCCGCCAGCGCCGGCAGGATGATCGAGCCGATGCCGACGACGGTCGCGACCGAGGAACCGGAGATCGCGGCGAACAGCGCGCAGGCGACGACGCCGGCGAGGCCGAGCCCACCATACCAATGCCCGATCAGCGAGCTGGCAAAATCGATCATGCGCCGCGCCACCCCGCCGGAGGTGAGGAAATTGCCGGCCAGGATGAAAAACGGGATCGCCATGATCTCAAAGCGGTCGAGGCTGGTGAACAGCTTTAAGCCCACCATCTTCGGATCGACGTCCGACAGGATGAACAGATAGGTGAGAACCGACAGGCCGAGCGCGATCGAGATCGGCATGCCGGACGCCATCAGCGCCAGAAGCAGCGCGAACAACAGTTCGGCACGCACCGTGTGCGACAGCTCGATAACGTGGAGCCGCGCTGCAAAGCAGATCAAAGCGAGCGCGATTGGGAGGAGGATGATCAGCGCCGAGACAATGGCGTCACCGAGCGGGCGCGGCGCGGTGGGTTTGGCGGTATGCAACAGCGCGGTCATCGGGCCGCCTCGCCGACCGGCGCGGCTTCTTTCGGCGCGTCTTCCGGCGCCTCATAGTCGATGCCGTGGCCTTGATGTGGCACCTTCCCGGTGCGCAGGAACCGCCACATCACCTGCAGGAAGCGGAAACACATCAGGTACGAGCCGAGCGGGATGCACAAATAGATGATCCAGCTCGGCCATTCGAGCTCTGGCGACACCTGGTCCGGATCGAGCTCGTAGACATAGACGGCGCCAAGCGTGCCGATGACCCCGGTGAACAGCGCGCCGCAGAGCAGCGCGAACACGATCACCGGCTTGCGCGCCGCCGGCGAGAGCCGATTGACGAAAACATCGACGCCGACATGGATGCCGATGCGCACGCCGAGCGCGGCGCCGAACTTCGCCATCCACACGAACATGTAGGTGGCAAGTTCGTTCGCCCAGGACAGATTGATTGAGGCGAGCGAGAGGTAGACGTGCTTGGCCGCGGTCTGCAGCAGCAGAAGATGATGCGCGCCTGCCCAGCGCGCGAGGTTTGCCGAATTGCTGGCGCCGTAGCGATGGACGACTGCGACGAAAGTCAGCACCGTCGCCGCGGCAATCAGCGTGGCGATGATCCACTCTTCGAGCCGATCGAGGATACGGTCGAGCAGTTCGAACACCGGCGCCCCACGAGCTAATCTCTCCCCGCATCCGGGGAGGGATCACGCAGAATTCAGGACTGCGGCGGTACGAAGCCCGACGCCTTGTAGATGGCCGCGATGAAATCCTTGCCGAAGCGGCCTTCCATTTCCTTGTGCACCGGCATGAGCGCCGCGATCCAGGCCTGCTTCTCGGTGTCGGTCAGGACATGGATCTCCACTTTGCCGGTTGCCTTGATCTGATCGACCGCGGCGGCGTTGTCATGCGCCGCGGTGTCGTCGAAGAATACGGTCGCTTCCGCCACGGCGCGATCGAGTCCGGGCCGCACGTCGGGCGACAACCCGTCCCAGAACGTCTTGTTGGTGATCAGCGAATACGTCAGCCGGCCGTGCTGCGATATCGTCATGTATTTCTGCACGTCATAGAATTTCTGCGTCCAGATGTTCGACGGCACATTGTCCTCGCCGTCGACGACGCCGGTCTGCAGCGCCTGATAGAGTTCGCCGAAGGCGATGATCTGCGGAATGGCGCCGAGCTGGCGTGCCGCGGCATCGAGCACCTTGGAGCCCTGGATGCGCATTTTCATGCCCTGGAAATCCTCGGGCATGAGCAGCGGCTTGTTCGCGGTGTAGTCGTTGGCGCCGTTGTCCCAATAGGCCAGCGGCTTGACGCCTTTGTCCTCGAGCTTCTTGTTAAGATCGGCCATCATCGGGCTCGCCATCATCGCCCGCGCGTGCGTATCGTCGGTCATCAGGAACGGCAGATCGAAAACGTCGAATTCCTTGACGCCGAGCGGGCCGAATTTGGAGATCGACGGCGCCAGAAGCTGCACCGAGCCGAGCTGCAAGGCTTCCAGCTCCTCCTTGTCCTTGTAGAGCGAGGAGTTCGGATAGACTTCAACCGTCACTTTGCCGTCGGTGTATTTCTCGGCGAGCTGCTTGAACAGCAAGGCCGCCTTGCCCTTGGGCGCGTCGGGCGACACGACGTGGCTGAATTTGACGACGAGCGGATCGGCGAAGGCCGGCTTGCCGAGCGCAAGCGCCGCCGGAACGGCGGCGGCAACGCCAAGGGCGTCGCGTCGCGTGACTTGAAACGTCATGAATTTCCTCCCCAGGCGACCGTGACCGGCCGCGCATGATGTTGCGTTTTTCATAGCGCGAATGATCGAAGCGGCCAAGGACCGCAGAACCGGCGTCGCTCCAATTGGACTGAGGCATTTCGCCCGGCCCTGCGTTGTCCCAGGCGGGGGTGGCTGGTACGGTTCCGGGGAAATGTTATATTATAACAGAAGCGAATTTAGACCCTCCTGGCCGGGACTAACAATGACCCACCACCATCACGGCGGCGCGCCGCATCCGTCGCCGGCGATCTCGCCGTCGCTGCTGCTGCTTTCGGCGCCGCGGCGGCTGGCGGTCGCCGGCGTGTTGATCGCACTGATCTGGATCGCCTGTTTGTGGGCGACGCACTGAGCGAATAACCATGCCGGAATTGCGCTTTCACAACCTGACGCTCGGCTACGAACGCCACCCGGCCGTGCACCATCTCGATGGCGCGGTAGAAACCGGCGCGCTGGTCGCCATCGTTGGACCGAATGGCGCCGGCAAGTCGACTTTGTTCAAGGGCGTCGTCGGCGTACTCAAGCCGCTTGCCGGCTCGATCGAGCGTAACGGACGGGACGCCCGCGACATCGCCTATCTGCCGCAGGTGCCCGATATCGACCGGTCGTTTCCGATCAATGTCTACGACATGGTGGCGATGGGTCTGTGGCGAAGAAAGGGTGTGTTCGGCGGCATCGGCGCCAAGGATCGCGCCGCGATCGAGGCCGCCATCGCCGCCGTCGGCCTGACCGGATTCGAAGCGCGCAGCATCGGTACGCTTTCGGGCGGCCAGATGCAGCGCATGCTGTTCGCCCGCGTGCTGGTTCAGGACGCCCGCGTCATCGTGCTCGACGAGCCGTTCACGGCCATCGACGCAAAAACCTCGGCCGACCTCCTCAATCTGGTGCGGCGCTGGCACAGCGAAAAACGCACCGTGCTTGCGGCGCTCCACGACATCGATCTGGTCAAGGCGACTTTCCCCGAAGCGCTGCTGCTGGCCCGTGAGCCGGTGGCCTGGGGACAGACGCGCGACGTGCTCACCGCGGACAACCTGCACAGAGCGCGTCACATGTGCGAGGCGTTTGACGAAGGCGCCGAAGCCTGCGCCGTCGCGGCGGAGTGACGATGCTTTACCAGACGCTGATCGCTCCGTTCGCCGATTTCGCATTCATGCGCCGCGCTTTGGTCGGCACCTTCGCGATCGCCTTCGGCGCCCCGCCGATCGGCGTGTTCCTGATGCTGCGGCGCATGAGCCTGATCGGCGACGCGCTCGCGCATGCCATCCTGCCCGGCGCGGCAATCGGATTTCTGCTTGCCGGCTTGAGCCTATTCGCGCTTGCCGGTGGCGGGCTTGTCGCCGGCTTTCTCATTGCCATCGGCGCCGGATTGGTCGCCCGCTCGACGCCGCTCAAGGAGGACGCCGCTCTTGCCGCCTTCTTTCTGGTGTCGCTGGCGCTCGGCGTCACCATCGTGTCGGTCAAGGGCAGCAATATCGATCTGATGCATTTCCTGTTCGGCTCGGTGCTCGCGGTCGACGATCCGACGCTGCTCCTGATTCTCGGCATGACGTCATTGTCGCTCATCGTGCTGGCCTTGATCTGGCGGCCGCTGGTGCTCGAATGCGTCGATCCCGGATTTTTGCGCTCGGTCAGCCGCTCCGGCGGTGTCGCTCACATCGCGTTCCTCGCGCTTGTGGTGTTAAACCTCGTCGGCGGCTTTCAGGCGCTCGGCACTTTGCTTGCGGTGGGCATCATGATGGTGCCGGCGGTCACGTCGCGGTTCTGGGCGCGCGACATTACCGGCATGATCGGCGTTGCGGTGCTGACCGCCGCGATCTCAGGTTATGTCGGATTACTGGTCTCCTATCACGCTGATCTGCCGTCCGGTCCCGCCATCATCCTGGTGGCGGGCGCGCTTTACGCGCTCTCGGTCGTGGCCGGACCATTTGGCGGTCTCATTTGGCTCGTTTTGCCGCGGCGTCACCTCGAAGCCTGACCGGGTTTTGGGACGGCGCGGAATTACCTATATAGGCCGCTGGAGGGCCCCGCATGTCCGAACAAGCCTCGTCTGAAAAAGCCCAAGAAAAAGCACCCGAAAAGGTTCCCGTCACAGTGCTGACCGGCTATCTCGGCGCCGGCAAGACCACGCTGCTCAACCGCATCCTGTCCGAGCCGCACGGCAAGAAATACGCCGTGATCGTCAACGAATTCGGCGAGATCGGCATCGACAACGAGCTCGTCGTCGGCGCCGACGAGGAAGTGTTCGAGATGAATAACGGCTGCATCTGCTGCACCGTGCGTGGCGACCTGGTGCGCATCCTCGACGGGCTGATGCGGCGGAAGGGCAAGTTCGACGCCATTATCGTCGAGACCACCGGCCTCGCTGATCCGGCCCCGGTGGCGCAGACCTTTTTCGTCGATGAAAATGTCGGGCGGCGGACCAAGCTCGACGCCGTGGTGACGGTCGCCGACGCCAGATGGCTCAACGATCGGCTCAAGGATGCGCCGGAGGCGAAAAACCAGATCGCGTTTGCCGACGTCATCCTGATCAACAAGACCGATCTGGTTTCGCCCGCGGAACTCGAAGAGGTCGAGGCCCGCATCCGCGGCATCAACCCTTACGCCAAGGTGCACAAGACCGAGCGCGCGCAAATTCCGCTCAACGAGGTGTTGGGCCGCAACGCCTTCGATCTCGACCGCATCCTCGAGATCGAGCCGGCATTTCTCGAGAGCGACGATCACGATCATGATCACGGCCATGATCATCATCACGACCATGACCACAAGCACGCCCATCACCACGGCGGGCTGAAGCACTATCACGACGAAGACATGCAATCGATTTCGCTCAAAACCGACAAGCCGCTCGATGCGGACAAGTTCTTTCCCTGGGTGCAGGATCTGGTGCAGAAGGAAGGGCCGAACATTTTGCGTTGCAAGGGCATCCTGTCGTTCAAGGGCGACGATCAGCGCTTCGTCTTCCAGGGCGTGCACATGATTCTCGACGGCGATCACCAGCGGCCGTGGAACAAAGACGAGAAGCGTGACAGCCGCATCGTCTTCATCGGCCGCAATCTGCCGGGCAAAATGATCACCGAAGGGTTCGAGAGCTGCATCGCCTGATCGGCTTTCATGACTGATACCCGCAACGACACCACGTCCGTCGTCGAACGCACCAAACCCGTTGCCGCGGGTGGCGCTGTCGTCGCCGCGCATTTTCTCGGCCGCATGGCGGCGTTCGTGCTGGCCGAGGAAGCCATGGTTCTGACGGCGCCGCGCGGCGAGCCCAACCGGGTCACCATCCATGGCGGCGCGATCCTTGCCAGCGCCGTCGGCGACTCACGCATCGTCACCGGTGGCGACGACGGCAGGGTTGCCGAGACCGACGTCAGCGGCGAAACCCGCACGCTCGCCGCCGATGCGAAACACCGCTGGATCGATCATGTCGCGCTCGGCCCGGACGGCGCGGTGGCATGGTCGGCCGGCAAGACGGCCTTCGTGCAGAGTAAGGAACTACGGCAATTCGAAGCGCCCTCGACCGTCGGCGGGCTCGCCTTTTTGACCAAGGGCTTTCGGCTCGCCATCGCGCACTATAACGGCGCGACGTTTTGGTTCCCCAATGCGGCGGGCGCCACGCCGGAAAAGCTCGAATGGAAAGGCTCCCATCTCGGCGTCACTGTGCATCCAGATGGCCGTTTCCTGGTCACCACCATGCAGGAGCCGATGCTGCACGGCTGGCGGATCGTCGATCGCCAGCACATGCGCATGTCCGGCTATTCCACGCGCGTGACATCGCTGAGTTGGAGCGCGGGCGGCCAGTGGCTTGCAACCTCGGGCGCGACGCAGCTCATCCTGTGGCCGTTCCAGACCAAGGACGGCCCCATGGGCAAGCAGCCCAAGCTCCTCGCCCCCTCCGAGCAACGCATCGCGGTCGTCGCCTGCCACCCGAAGCAAGACGTCATCGCCGCCGGCTATTCCGACGGCATGGTGCTGCTCGTTCGCATCGACGACGGCGCTGAGATTTTGGCCAAGCGGCCGGGCGACGCGCCGGTCACCGCGCTGGCCTGGAGCGCCGACGGCCTCCTGCTCGCCTGGGGAACCGAAAGCGGCGAAGCCGGGATCGTCGATCTGGCGTAATCCGCCGCGGCGACCTGCTTCAGACAGCCCAGTTCTCTAATCGCAGCCCAGCGACGCGCGAAAACTCTCTTTCGTTCGCCGAAATGAGCGTGAGCTCGTGCCGGATTGCTTGCGCGGCAATCAGGTAGTCGTAAGGACCGATTGGCCGGCCAACGCGCTCAAGTTCGGCGCGGATATTTCCGGCAATCTTCGCGTCTTCTTGCTCAAAGGGAAGAATGTCAACCGGAGCAAGAAAGAGCTCCAACGCCTGGGCATTTGCCGCGACGCGATCACTTTTAGCAATTCCGAATCTCAGTTCAAAGATGCTTATCGTCGAAACCAGTGTCCGGATACCGCGCGCACCCGCATGGCGCAACCGTTCAAGCACCGAAGTCGGGTGGCGATTGATAGCGGCAATGCAAACGTTCGTGTCGAGGAGAATCACTTATCGAAACCGGAGAAGTCGCGCTCCTGCATCGGCGGCTGCTCGCGTCCATCCGGGAAAATCGGATCGCCACGAAGCCGGTCAATTTCGGCAAAGACGGCTTGCCAGTCTGTCTTCATCGGCTCGAGCACAACGCTCTGGCCGACTCGACGAATTCGTACCTCTTTGCCCTTGAAGCGAAACTCCTTCGGCAGCCGTACGGCTTGGCTACGCCCGGTCTTGAACAGCTTTGCGGTGGCCATGGGCGCTCTCTCAATTGGTATATACCAATGATATATACCATTCGGAGCCGCGTCTCAAGACCACAAACAGAAACCCCGGGCCGAGGCCCGGGGTTTTGCTCTCGTCACGGCACGGCCGTCAGATCACGTATTGCCGCAGCGGCGGATAGCCGTTGAAGCCGATCGACGAATAGGTCGTCGTATAGGCCCCGGTCGCCTCGATCAGCACCTTGTCGCCGATGGCGAGCGATACCGGCAGCGGGTACGGCGTCTTCTCATAGAGCACATCGACTGAGTTGCAGGTCGGGCCGGCGATGATGCACGGCGCGGTCTCGTCGCGGTCGTGGGTGGTGCGGATCGGATAGCGGATCGATTTGCCGATGGTCTCGGCGAGCCCGTGGAACTTGCCGATATCGAGATAGACCCAGCGCACCTCGTCCTCGGGGCTGCGCTTGGCGATCAGCACCACCTCGGCCTCGATGATGCCGGCATTGCCGACCAGCCCGCGGCCGGGCTCGACGATGGTGTTGGGCAGGTTGTTGCCGAAATGCTTGCGCAGCGACTTGAAGATCGCCTTGCCATAGCTCTCGAGCTTCGGGGTCTTGCGGATGTATTTTGCCGGGAAGCCGCCGCCGAGATTGACAATGGCGAGGCTGATGCCGCGTTCGGCGCAGGCACGGAAGATCGCCGCGGTCGAAGCGAGCGCGCGATCCCAGGCTTCGACATTGTGCTGCTGCGAGCCGACATGGAACGAAACGCCATGGGGCACCAGCCCGCGCTTATGCGCGAGCTCCAGAATGTCGGCGGCATAATCCGGTTCGCAGCCGAATTTGCGCGACAGCGGCCATTCGGAGCCGGAGCCGTCGCAATGGATGCGGCAGATCACCCGGCTGCCGGGGGCGGCGCGCGCGACCTTCTCCACCTCGGCTTCGCAGTCGATGGCAAACAGCGTGACCCCGAGCCGGAAGGCTTCGGCGATCTCGCTCTCTTTCTTGATGGTATTGCCATAGGAGATGCGGTCGGGTGTCGCGCCCGCCGCGAGCACGTCCAGCGTTTCGCTGACCGAGGCGACGTCGAAGCAGCAGCCGAACCCAACTAGCAGCTTGAGGATTTCCGGGGCCGGATTGGCCTTCACTGCGTAGAACACCTTGGTGTCCGGCAGTGCCTTGGCGAAGTTCTGATAGTTCTCGCGCACGACGTCGAGATCGAGGACGAGGCAGGGGCCGACATCGGTGCGTTGCTTGAGGAATTCACGGATGCGTGCTGTCATTTCGAACAAACTCCCTATCCGGAAGGCGGCGTAGCCGCCAAGGTGAACCTCCTGCGACGTGCGTGGCTCCGCGCCATTGCGAAGCCTCTCGCGTCGCCGTGATTGCTGCCTTGGTCCGGATGAGGGAGATCCCGTTCCGCACTGCTGGCAAAGATGGACAAGCCCTTTCGGTGTCCCCGGCATTGGCGCCGGCAGTCATCCAAAAAAGCCCTTCCGTCGTTGCTTTAAGCCGCGTCGCCAGTGGAGAGCTGGCATTGCCGGTTTCGCCTCCGGCTGCCGGTCGCGGGTGCAAGGAAGTAGCGTCTCTTCCTTAGGCGGCTGTCCGGCCTCTTGTCCGGATGCCCACCGACCGACACACGGCCACAGGCACGTGCGAAATTGGGCATTCCGCAAATAAGCGATTTAGCCGAGGGGCGCAAGCTTTTTAGTTTTAAGGAAAGGTAAAAACCGGTGCGCGGGTGCGCCGCCGCGCTGCGGCGAGCGCCTTCAGCGCGTCGTGAACGGCTCGACGTGGTTCGCCGCGCGCAGGAACTGCACCATCACCGCGATGCCGCACAGGATGAAGAGGCCGTCGAGGATGCGCGCGCCGAGCGTGCCGAGCGCAAACAGGTTCGCGATCGCCCAGCTGCCGGCAAAGGCCGCGCCGAACACCTCCGCGCTGATCAGAATGGCCGCGCTGACGACCGTCAGCACGTTCGGCCAGTTGATGCGCTTGGGGCGGGAAGTGGGCTGGTCCATGGCGGTCACGCGGCGTCCCGGCTTGCGTTGGCGGCGAGCATCCCGGCCTCGACCAGCGCGCTGCGGATACGGTCGATCTCAGCGCGCGTGAGCTTGACCAGCGGCGGCCGCACCACGGCGCGCGGCAGGCGGCCGAGTAGCACCAAGGCCTCCTTCATACGATTATGCATGTCGGCCCAGGGCTCGGCATAGAACACGCGGGCAAGCGGATAGATGCGGTCGTTAAGGCGCTTCGCCTCGGCGAGATTGTTGGCCCGCACCGCCCGGAACAAAGCCGCCTGCAGATCGGCAATCACGCTGCCCGAGCCGGAAAGCAGCCCGTTGCAGCCGAGCACCAGCGAACTCAGAAGCCAGGCGCTGTGGGTGGTCAGCACATTGACGGGCCGCTTGAGGCTTTGCAGCTCGCGGATCTGCATCTCGTGCTGCGCCACATTGCCGACCCAGTCCTTGATGGCGCGGATAGTCGGCACCGCCTCGATCATCGCAAGCAGCGTGTCACACGGATAGCCCTGGCCGGTTGCCAGCGGGTACTGGAAGACGATCAGCGGCAGGCTCGTCGCGTCGGCAATGCGCTTGAAATGCTCGATCGCCATGGCCGGCGACTGGCCGAGTGTGAACGGCGCCGGCGGGAACACCAACAGCGCGGAGGCGCCGCCCTGCTCCGCCATGCGGCCGATTCGCGCCGCTTCGAGGCTGCCATCGGCCCATATGCCGTTGACGACCGGCAGCCGGTTGCCGATCTCGTCCTGGGTGATGTCGAGGACGCGGCGCTGTTCGTCGAAGCTGCAGGAGGCGACTTCGGTGGAATGGGCGTTGATGGTGATGGCCGAGAGGCCCTCGGTCGCCGCGACGTCGGCGAGGTGCTTGCGGAAGCTCTTCTCGTCGATCGCGAGGTCGTCGGTGAACGGCAACAGCACGGCCGGAATGACGCCGTTTGGCACATAATGGGCGTGACGGGGCATTTTGCGGCTCTCCTTACGGCTCGGGCGGCTCGGCGACTTTGGCGGTGTTATCCCCATGACATATATCACGCCTGCCCCCGCCTTTGGTATGACCTCACCCCAATGACCGAAGTGACCCAGTCCAGCGCGTCCGGCAATCCGCTCCTTGAGGATTGGACCACCCCCGACGGGGTTGCCCCGTTCGACCGCATCGCACCCGAGCATTTCCCGGAGGCCTATGCGCGGGCGCTGACCGAGCACGAGGTCGAGATTGCCGCCATCGCGGCCGATCCCGCCCCGCCGAGCTTTGTCAATACGATCGCGGCGCTGGAGTTAAGCGGGCGGGCCCTCGACCGCGTCGAGAACGTGTTCCACGTGCTCGCCGGCGCCCATACCAACGACGCCCTGCTCGAATTGGAGCGGGAAATGTCGCCGCGGCTCGCGCGGCATTTCAACAAGATCAATACCAACGAGCCGCTGTTCCGCCGCGTCGACGCACTCATGACTAACGCTGACGAGCTCGATCTCAATGCCGAACAAAACCGCGTGCTCGAGCGCTACCACACCGGCTTCCGCCGCGCCGGCGCGGGGCTCGACGCCGCGGCGAAAGCCCGCCACGCCGAGATCATCGAGCGCCTGGCGACGCTCGGCACCACATTCAGCCAGAACGTGCTCGCCGACGAGCAAACCTTCACGCTACGGCTTGACGGCGAGGCTGAGCTTGCCGGCCTGCCCGATTTCATGCGCGAGGCGATGCGGGCGGAGGCGCGCGAGCGCGGACTTGACGGCTATGCGATCACGCTGTCGCGCTCCAGCATCGAGCCGTTCCTGCAATTCGCCGACCGGCGCGACCTGCGCGAAAAAGCCTTTCGCGGCTTCGTCATGCGCGGCGACAGTGGCGGCGTGACCGACAACAAGGTGATCATCAGCGAAATGGTGCGGCTGCGCGCCGAGCGGGCGCATCTCCTCGGCTATCCCGACTTCGCCCATTACCGGCTCGAAGACGCCATGGCGCGCACGCCCGCGGCAGCGCGCGAATTGCTCGACACGGTGTGGGCGCCGGCGCGCTCGCACGCGCTCGCCGATCGCGACGCCATGCAGGCGCTCATGCAAGAAGAGGGCGGCAATTTCAAGCTCGAGCCATGGGATTGGCGCTATTACGCCGAAAAGCTGCGGCAACGGGCCTGCGCTTTCGACGAGGCCGCGATCAAGCCCTATCTGAACGTCGACCGCATCGTCGAAGCCGCGTTCTACACGGCACAGCGTCTGTTCGGCCTGAGCTTCGTGCCGCGTACCGACGTGCCGGCCTGGCATCCCGACGTAAAGGTGTGGGAAGTCCGCGGCGGCGATGGCAACAAAGTCGGCCTGTTCTTCGGCGACTATTTCGCGCGGTCGTCAAAACATAGCGGCGCCTGGATGACCTCGCTGCGCGACCAGGAAAAGCTCTCCGGAGAAGTCACGCCGCTCATCATCAATGTCTGCAATTTCGTCAAGGCGTCCGACGGCGAGCCGACGCTGCTCAGTTTCGAGGACGCCCGCACGCTGTTCCACGAATTCGGCCATGCGCTGCATGGCCTTTTATCCGCCGTCACTTATCCGAAAATCGCCGGCACCAATGTCGCCACCGATTTCGTCGAATTGCCGTCGCAGCTTTACGAGCATTGGCTGCAACAGCCGGAAGTGCTGCGGCGCTTTGCCCGCCATCACCAGACCGGCGAGCCGATGCCGGAGGAGCTGCTGGCGCGCCTCATCGCCGCGCGCAATTTCAACAAGGGCTTTGCCACCGTCGAATATATAGCCTGCGCCGCGGTCGATCTCGATTTCCATTCGCTTGCCGACCCCGGCGAGATCGACTCGACGGCGTTCGAGCAGCAGGCGCTGTCGCGCATCGGCATGCCGCACGAGATCGTCATGCGGCACCGGCCGCCGCACTTCTCCCACATCTTCTCCGGCGGCGGTTATGCCGCGGCCTATTACAGCTATATGTGGTCGGAAGTGCTCGATGCCGACGCGTTCGCGGCCTTCGAGGAGACCGGCGACATATTCGATCCGGCGACAGCGAAGCGGCTGCGCGAGACGGTCTACTCGGCCGGCGGCCGGCAGGACCCCGCCGATGCGTACCGGGCGTTTCGCGGCCGGCTGCCGAATGCCGACGCGCTCCTGCGCAAACGCGGCTTTGCCGAGCCCGCCGCCGCGGTGAACTGAAAATATGGACTTGCACACCGCCGGCCATCGCCGCGGCGTCGTTTGCGCGCCGCACTCCGCCGCCGTCGAAGCCGGCCGCGCGACGCTCGCCGAGGGCGGCAACGCGCTCGAAGCCATGCTGGCCATGGCCGCATCCATCGTCGCCGTTTATCCGCACATGACCCATATCGGCGGCGACGGTTTTTGGCTCATTCGCCTGCCGTCCGGCCGGCTTCGCACTATCATGGCGCCCGGCCCTGCGGCATTGCAGGCCAAGCCCGAGCTTTATCGCGACTACGAAACCATCCCCACCCGCGGGCCGCTCGCCGCGCTGACCGTGCCCGGCGCCATCGGCGGCTGGATTCTGGCGCTGCAGGCCGCGAAGGCGGCACGGGGAAAAATGCCACTCAATGTGCTCTTGGCGCCGGCCATCGCACAGGCGCGCAACGGCTACGTTGTCACCCGCAGCCAGACGCGGCTGACGCAAGAGAACTTCGACGGACTCAAAGACGTGCCCGGCTTCGCCGCCACATTCTTGGCCGACGGCAAGGTGCCGGCGGCCGGCGCGATCCTGAAACAGGAGGCGCTCGCCGCAACGCTGGCGCAGCTCGCCCATGCCGGCCTTGATGATTTTTATCGCGGCGATGTCGGGCGCGAGATCGCCGCCGATCTTGAGCGCATCGGCAGTCCGCTGACGCGCGATGATCTGACGCGCTACCGCGCAAGCCTCGCCGAGCCGCTGCGCGTCGAACTGCCGTCGGGCATGGTTTACAACACCGACGCGCCGACCCAGGGCGTCGTCTCGCTGATGATCCTTGCTTTGTTCGAGCGATTGAACGTGACGGAGCCGGAAGGCTTTGACCACATCCACGGCCTGGTCGAAGCGACCAAGCGCGCTTTGCGCATGCGCGACCGCGCCGTCACCGATCCCAAATATCTGCCGCGTTCGCTCGAACGCGTTCTTGATGACCGCTTTATCGCCGGCGAGGCGATGAAGATCGACCGCAACAAGGCGGCGCGCTGGCCGCTTGCCGCCGGCGCCGGCGATACGATCTGGATGGGCGCCGCCGACGGGAACGGTCTCGTCGTGTCCTATATCCAGTCGCTCTATTGGGAATTCGGCTCCGGTTGCGTGCTGCCGGCGACCGGCGTTCTCATGCAGAACCGCGGTGCGAGTTTTTCGCTGGAAGCCGGCGCGCTCAATTATCTCGCGCCCGGCCGGCTGCCGTTCCACACGCTCAATCCGGCGCTCGCGGTGCTCAACGACGGCCGCGTCATGGCCTATGGCTGCATGGGCGGCGACGGCCAGCCGCAGACGCAAGGCGCGGTGTTCACGCGCTATGTCGATTTCCAGGAGCCGCTGTTTGACGCGATCGACCGGCCGCGCTGGGTGCTCGGGCGAACCTGGGGCACACCGAAGACCGCGCTGCGGATGGAGCCGCGCTTCGACGGTAATCTACTCGACAGGCTCGCCGCCGCCGGCCATGACGTCGAGGTGATAGCGGAGCCCTATTCCGATCTCATGGGCCACGCTGGCGCCGTGGTGCTGCACCCGGACGGCACGTGCGAAGGCGCCCACGATCCGCGCGCGGATGGCGGAGCGGCGGGGGTGTAGGTTATGTCGCCATAATTGGTCGGTACAGGCTGTTCGGTTCGGCGAAAGGATCAAGCCTTGACCACGCCGATCTTTCCGGAATCGATCGCTTCCTTCGCAATCCTGCCGGCTTCGTTCTCGTCGGATGCGTGCTTCGTCGTGAACGCGTGTACGACCGCTCCGTCGACCATCATATGTTTGCCGTCCGCTCGGCGAATGCTCGCCTGCCATTGTCCCTTTTCATTGACGAATTCGCTGATGACGTATTCTTTGTATTCCATCGCTCTATCCTATCGCTCGCCGCGCCTATTTCAGATCATAATGGGTTTTCAGGTTCATCCAAAACTCCGGGCTGCTGCCAAAATATAAGCCCAGCCGAAGGCACCTGCCGAGGGCGCCGCGGCGGGGTGCAAATCGATCTCGATGCGGCGCTACAACCGACAATAGGCCCGTGGGCCCCCTCGCTCAGGCCTTAACCGTATCTCAGCGCCTCCATGTTACCCGTGGCCGGTTCGATTGCTTACATCGCCAGCAACATGGAAGTGCAATGATCCCCAATGCTTCACCACCGCCCGCGCCGCAGCCACGTGCACTTATCGGGCGCGTTGTCTCAATTGCCGGCGCGCACGCCCAGCTGAATCTGCTGGCGCCGCAGAAGGGCGGCGACGACGATCCAGCGACGGTCGGGAAGTTTGCCGGGATTATAAGTGGCTGTTCGGTGATCATCGGATTAATTTCCGAAGTAAACGAAGAGTTTAATCAGGGCGCCGCGGGCGAGCGGCACGCCATCGCACGGCTCGAACTGATCGGCGAGATAAGGCTTCCCGCCGGGGCGCCTGCAAGCTTTCAACGCGGCATCAATAATTATCCGAAGATCGGCGACGCCGCCGTACTCATCAACGAACCCGAGCTGCGCCTGATCTATGGCGGCAGCGGCAGTGATCGCGCCCATATCGGCGATCTACAGCAAAACAAGAATATCGGCGTCCACGTCAACATCGACGAATTGGTCAGCCGGCACTTTGCGGTTCTTGGCACCACCGGGGTCGGAAAATCGAGCGGGGTCGCCGTCATCCTGCAAAAAATCCTCAGCGTCCGGCCCAACCTGCGTATCTTTCTCATCGATCCGCACAACGAATATGCGCCGTGCTTCGGCGACAAGGCCCAGGTCTTCTCGCCCGGCAATCTGCGGCTGCCGTTCTGGCTGTTCAACTTCGAGGAAACGATCGAGGCATTTCTCGGAGGCCGTGCCGACACCGAGGAGGAAATCGAAATATTGGCGGAAGTCATTCCGCTCGCCAAAGCCGCCTATTTGCAATATCGCAACGCCGACCGCACGCTGGCAAAAAAGCGCGATGTCAGGTCATCCGGCTTTACTCCCGATACACCCGTACCGTATCGGCTCGAAGACCTGATCGCCCAACTCGACGAGCGCATGGGCAAACTCGAGAACCGCTCCTCGCGGCTCGTCTACCACAAGCTGATTTCGCGCATTCAGACAGTCCGCAATAATCCGCGCTACGGTTTTATGTTCGAGAACGCCAATCTCGGCGGCGACACGATGGTCGACATCCTGGCGCAGCTATTCCGGTTGCCGCCGGACGGCAAGCCGATGACGATCATGCAGCTTGCCGGGTTCCCCGCGGAGGTCATCGACTCCGTCGTGTCCGTGCTTTGCCGCATGGCCTTCGATTTCGGGCTCTGGAGCGATGGCGCAGCGCCGATGCTGCTGGTGTGCGAAGAATCGCACCGCTATGCGCCGGCGGACGCCAAGCTTGGATTTGGACCGACGCGCCGCGCCCTTTCTCGTATCGCCAAAGAAGGCCGCAAATACGGCGTCTATCTGGGATTGATCACGCAGCGGCCGTCGGAAATCGATCCGACGATCATTTCTCAATGCAACACGCTGTTCGTGATGCGGCTCTCGAACGATCGCGACCAGGCTTACATCCGCTCGGCCACCGCCGACGCCACGGCGAACATGCTGTCGTTCATTCCGTCGCTCGGAACGCGCGAAGTCATCGCGCTGGGCTCGGGCATTGCCCTGCCGTCGCGCATGCAATTCAAAGAGCTGCCAGCGGCCATGCGCCCCAATAGCGAAGCCGGCGGCAATACGCGCTCGGATGCGAGTGCCGGCATGACCCGGGACCTGATTGCCTCGGTGATCGAGCGCTGGCGTAGCGCGAGTCTGAGCCACAAGAGCGGTTCCGAATTTGACGAGCCCGAAGCGGCTCCGCAATCAGCGCCGGCACTCTCGCCAGCTTTACCCGCTGCGCGCCAGGCGCCGCCCAATCCGGACCCGACGCGGCAAGGATTGCTCAAAAGGCCCCTCGACGCCGCCGTCGCGGGCGGCGGCCAGTTCAATACGGCGGCGAGCCCGCCTCGACCGCTATAATCACGCGCTTTGGCTCGGAGGCCACGCCGCGCTATCGAGCGACCGGCCCCAGTCAGGTTTTCCCGCCAAGCGCGGCGAGTGCTGCGGCAAGCTGCGCCAGCTTTTGTTCGATACGACCCACGTTGAACGCGATGTGCTCGAGAGCATATGTCGCGCGCTTGTCGGGCGACGGCAGGGTCGCAGCTTCGTAGTCCGGAACGAAACCCTGCTCCATCTCCCGAATGAGGCGGCTACGCCGAATTGAGTCGGCCATGATCGTCTCCCTGATTCGCGCTTTGAGCTTAGCACCTCCAGCCGACAGCTTCATTGATGCTGCCTCTGGGATATTGTTCCATTATGCTCGCAATAGCACCGTCATGCTCTCAACTGCCGCCGCCACGGCAAGTCAAGAAGGACTCCGATGCCGATCAAAGCAAAATATCTGTTCGTCGCCAGCATGGATGTCGATCCCGACAAGGAAGCGCTGTTCAACGAGGTCTACGACACCGAGCACGTGCCCAATCTCCTGAAAGTCCCGGGCGTCCATGCCGCCACGCGCATGATGGGCGAGCCGTTCGCCCTGAGCATCGGTGGTGAAGAAAAGCGGATCGCCCATGATGGTCCGCGCCATAGCGCGCTCTACGAGATTGACGGTCCGCATGTTCTGGTGAGCCGCGAATGGGCGAAGGCATCCGAAGCGGGCCGCTGGCCCGGCGAGGTTAGACCGTTCACCCGCAACCGGCGCCATGCACTCTATCGTCTGCGTTAGGGAGAAATATGAAAGCGCTCCTGACGCTTGTCGGAATGATTTTTGTATTAGCGGGACTGCTGTTTGTGGGACAGGGTTCGGGATACATCCCATGGCCCGCCGAGAGTTTTATGATCAGCGAGACCAGGTGGGTCTATTACGGCGCCGCGATAGCGGCTGCCGGGATCGCGCTCCTTGTTCTCGCGCGGCGGTGAAGCGATTTAGGATCGGTGCTTCTTCGCCTCTTTGCGGGCGTCGGCAATTACTTGTTTGAAAACGCTCATGTCCAGCACGCCGGGCACCCGGAACGTGCCGACGATGAAGCCGGGCGTGCCCTCAAATCCGAACGCCTCGGCTTGGGCGGTGTTGCGGGCGATCAGATCGTCGATCGTCTTTTGATGCGCTTTGAGGTCCGCGGTCGCCTGCGCGACATCGACGCCGGCCGCCGTAAGGAGATCGTGGATATTCGCTTCGGTGAGTTTTGTGCTCGCCGCCATCAAGGCGGTGTGGGCCTGCTCATATTTGTCCTGGTATTGCGATGCCAGAACCAGCCGCGCGGCGTCGACCGAAACATCGCCGAAGATCGGCCAATCCTTCAAAACGATTCTAATGTTGCCGTCTTCCTTTGCCAATTGCGCAAGTTCTGGCACGGTTTTTTTGCAATAGGGGCACTGGTAGTCGATAAATTCGACAATGGTGAGGTCGCCCTTCGGATTGCCGAGCGACGGAATATCGGGATCGTGCAGCACGCTTGCCCGGCTGAGAATGTCGTCCGGTTGCTCGCCGAGCGTGGCGGTCGGCAGCGACACGGAGGCGGCGGCGATGGCGCAAAGAAAGCAAAGCAGAGCGAGCAAGGCGGGCTGCTTGCGGCGTTCGGCAGATCGCTCTGTCGTCATGGATTGTCGACCTCGTTGTTGGTTTTATCCGGTTCCATCGGCGACAGCCCGAGCCGGTCCATCAACTCGCGGTCGCGATCGCGGCCGGGATTGGGCGTGGTGAGGAGTTTTGGGCCGTAGAAGATCGAATTGGCGCCGGCAAGGAAACACAGCGCCTGCGTCTCCTCGCTCATGTCCTCGCGGCCGGCCGAAAGCCGCACCACCGAGCGAGGCATGGTGATACGCGCGACCGCGATGGTGCGCACGAACTCGATCGGATCGAGCGCGCCCTCATCTGCCAGCGGCGTGCCAGCGACCTTGACCAGCATGTTGATCGGCACCGATTCCGGATGTGCCGGCAGGCTCGCCAGTGTCGCGATCATGCCGATGCGGTCGCCGCGCGTCTCGCCCATGCCGACAATGCCGCCGCAGCAAACATGGATGCCGGCCTGGCGCACATGGTCGAGCGTGGTGAGCCGATCCTGATAGGTCCGCGTGGTGATGATCGCGCCGTAGAACTCGGGCGAGGTGTCGAGGTTGTGGTTGTAATAATCGAGGCCCGAGGCTTTCAGCCGCCGCGCCTGCGACTCGTTGAGCATGCCGAGGGTGGCGCAGGTTTCGAGTCCCAGCGCCTTGACGCCCTCGACCATCTCGCAAACCTGGTCGAGGTCGCGGTCCTTCGGTTCGCGCCAGGCCGCGCCCATGCAAAAGCGGCTGGCGCCCGAGCTCTTCGCCGCGCGCGCCTCGGCGAGCACGGCGTCGAGCGCCATCAGCTTTTCCGCGCGCAGGCCGGTGTCGTAGCGCGCGCTTTGCGGGCAATAGGCGCAGTCTTCAGGGCAACCGCCGGTCTTGATCGACAGCAGCGTCGAAATCTGGACTTCGGTCGGGTCGAAATTCTGCCGGTGGGCGCTCTGGGCGCGGAACATCAGGTCCGGGAACGGCAGATCGAACAGCGCGCGGACCTCCTCGCGCGTCCAGTCGTGGCGGACCGGGTTACCACTCCCCGCGGGGAAAAGGCCCTCTGCCCGCTGGGAAGAGGGAATTTGCTGCGAATGCCGCTCCATCTTTTGCACTGCCACGCTTCTCCATGTTCCGGACATCGACTCTAGCCCGGATGGACCGTGAGCGAAATCCACCCATTGGCTTGCCCCGCGTAAAGCCGTCGCCTTGCAAGCGCCTGGATCGCAGCCCA
The DNA here is from genome assembly GCA_963790975.1 of uncultured Alphaproteobacteria bacterium. Taxonomy (GTDB): domain Bacteria; phylum Pseudomonadota; class Alphaproteobacteria; order Rhizobiales; family Xanthobacteraceae; genus BOG-931. The sequence goes on along the minus strand of CAWBQV010000002.1, from coordinate 2,172,485 downwards.
TCGTAACCGGGAAATCGGCTCTGGGGGTTCATGCGACCGCTTCAGGCTTTCTGCGCTGCGCTTGCCGGTGTCTCCGCGATTGCGATCGGCACGGCGACCTTGGCGCAGCAGCAGTGGCCGGCACGATCGATTGTGGTGGTGAGTCCGTTCCTCGGCGGCACGACCAACGATCTCATTGCCGAACTTGTGCTCGATCAGGTCAGCAAGCAGATCGGCCAGCCCTTTGTGGTGCAGAACCTGCCCGGCGGCGGCGGCACGGTCGGCGTCGCCTCGGTGGTGAGCGCCGAGCCGGACGGTTACACCCTGCTGTTAAGCTCGTCGGCCATGAACGCCGCGGTCATCCTGCACAAATCGCTACCTTACGACCCGCTGCGCGATCTGCAGCCGGTGGCAATGTTCGGCGGCCAGCCGAGCGTGTTGGTGGCGGCGCCCAATAAGGGGTTCAAGACCGTGGCCGACCTCGTGGCGGCTGCCAAAGCCACGCCCGGCGCGCTGAAATTCGCCTCCGTCGGCCTGGGCTCGGGTTCCTATTTTGCCGCCGAGCGCTTTGTCCTGGCGGCGGGGATAGACGTCCAGCACATTCCCTACAACGGTCCGGTCGAGGCGCTTACCGATCTCAAGGCCGGGCGCATCGATTTCTACTTCGTGCCGATGCCGGCGGCGCTGCCCTTGATCGCGCAGGGCAAGGTGGTGGCGCTCGCGGTCAGCACGCCATACCGGCTGGCCGACCTGGTCGACGTACCGGCGCTGGGCGAAGCGGGCTATCCCGTCCCCGCCTATCCGTTCTGGTGCGGACTCTCGGCGCCGGTGAAGACCCCGCGCGACATTGTCGACAAGCTGAACGCCGCAATCGGCGATGCCCTCGGCGCTCCGGCAACGCAGATAAGATTTCGGCAGATGGGCGTGGTGACGACGCCGATGAGCCCGGAACGCTACGGCAAGTTCTTCGCCGACGACCAGGCGGGATTCGTCAAGCTCGGCAACGACGCTCATATCCAACCGCTGGATTGAACGCGATCAAGCGACTGCTGCCGCTCTCTCCACGACTCGCAACGACCTGCGAACCGGCGTGATACTTCCCAAGCGCAGCAGCTCGGTCGCGCGTTCCACATTGACCGGCTTGCTGAAGAAATAGCCCTGGCCATGCTCGCAGCCGGCCAATAACAGAAACTTCTCCTGGCCCTCCGTCTCCACGCCTTCGGCGATGATTTCAATGCCGAGCTCATGCGCGAGCCGAATGGCGGCGCGCACGACCGCTGCGCTGCGCGAATCGGTATCGACGCCGGACACCAGTTCCTGCGCGATCTTCACACGGTTGATCGGATAATTTGCCAGGTAGCTCAGCGATGAATAGCCGGTACCGAAGTCATCGATCGCGATTCTGACCCCGAGCCGCCGAAGCCGCTCGAAACGATCGTTGTGCTGCTGCGTAATGTCCATCAGCACGGATTCGGTCAGCTCGATTTCAATCATTTCGGGCGCGATACTCCACTTACCGAGGCTGGCGGCCACCTCGCGATCGAGATCGGGCGAACTTTTTAGTTGAAGGGCCGAGAAGTTGACGCCCAAAAGTGCGGGCGCAAGGCCCGCGTCCTGCCACACCCGCAATTGCCGGCAGGCGGCATCGAGCGCCCATTGGCCGAGCGACTGGATCTGGCCGGACCGCTCCGCAATCGGGATGAACACCGACGGCGGAATTTGGCCGCGCTCGGGATTGTTCCAACGCAGCAAAGCTTCCAGTCCGACGATCCTGCCGGAACGCAGCTCGACTTGCGGCTGGTAGTGGAGCTCAAGCTCATTACGATCGAGCGCGCCGCGCAGCTCGTCGGCGATGACCACGCGCTCTTCGACCTGCCGGTCGAGGTCGGCGCTGTGGAACCGAAAACAATTGCGTCCGTCTCCCTTGGCACGATAGAGCGCCAGATCGGCCTGTATCATCATGGCATCGGGCCCCGCGATATCCGGCGAGTAATGCGAAATGCCGATGCTCGCGGTAATGTGGACTTCGTTGCCTTCGATCAAATAGGGCTTGGCAACAAGGCTTCCGATCTTGGCCGCCAACACGCCCGCCGCGGCCGGATCGTCGACATCGCTCTGCAAGATGGCGAATTCATCGCCGCCGAACCGCGCGACGATGTCGTTCTGGCGGACCGCGCTTATGACGCGCTCCGCGACCTGCCGTAACAGCGCGTCGCCGATCCCATGGCCGAGCGTATCGTTGACGTCCTTGAAATGATCGAGATCGAAATAGATCACAGCGAATGGCGTCGCGCCGCGGCTGCACGCGGCGAACGCGGCGTTAAGCCGATCCACGAAGGCGCGGCGGTTTGCCAGCAATGTCAGCGCATCCATTTGCGCGAGATCGGAGACTCTTTGGTTCACCTGCATCATGTGCGAGGCGTGACGTCCCAACGACCGTATATAGATCACGACGACGCCGGTGATGATGAGTCCGAAGCTCAATACGATCCAGGAACGATCGTGCCGCGGCATCAGAGGGCCGTCCGGCATCGGCACCATCGCCATCGTCAACCAGGGCTGTCCGTCGGCCATCAGGTTTCGGGACCAATGCGGTTCGGCCGCGAGCGAGGCTGCGGTCCTCGCCTGAGCTGGGGTCGTGCGCAGGCGCGACCCGTGCACATAGACCGGCATCGCGTCCGAGCCGGCACCGGGTTCGAAGAAAAACGCATCGAGCCCCTTTGGCGTTTTGTTCTCGGTGATGATCGTATCGATCATCTTGCCCGTGATAAGCGAGCCGTGCACGAAACCGATGAGATTGCTCCGCCGATCGTCAATCGAATCGTGAGGCTGGCCCCGTTGGTAGATTGGCAGCGAAAAAAGAAATCCGCCCTGGCTGCCGTCCGCACTGACAAGCGCCCGAACCGGGGAGAAGCCCAGGCGATTGCCGTCCCGCGCACCCTCCATTTCCGCCCGGGTCGGCGGCTCGGAGCGAAGATCGAGGCCATAGAGCGGGGATGTGCCCGGCACCGTCGCATAGAAGATCGGATAGTACTCGCTGCGTTCTGGCGACGGCGACATCTTGCCGTCAGCATCCATGACCTTGATCTGATAGTCCGGAAGGCCTTGTTCGACTCCCGCACGCTCATGCTCGGCGCGTTCAAAATCGAACACCCGCGGCACCCACGACAGCGTGGCAATGGCGGCATTTTCGAGCAGCAGCGGCCGCGTGAACGCCTCGAACTCGTTACGCGTCACGGGCTTCTCCGAACTGTCGAACAGCGCGCGCACCGCGCGGAGCCTGTTCACATATTCGTTGAGGCCATTTTGCACGACCATAAAGTGGTTTTCGGCGATGACGTTGAATTGCAGTTCGGCTTGCTTGGTCTCGCGACGAGCCGTCATATCCGCAGCCGTGCTGGATACGCCAACACCAATGACGGCCGCCAGAATGCACGGCAGGAATGGCCGGAGCTTAATGGTTACTTGCCTGACGAACGCCATCTTTGTCGCTTGCGCCTGTGCTTTGCAGAACGATCCGGGGATGGCCTGCGGTTTCTCTCGCACGGTCAACGCATGAGCATGGATTTTGGATGTTGAGCGACGTCAGAATGCAGGCGCAGAAGCGCGTTCATCGTTCGCGATGCTTAAGGCGGTGTTACGATTTGGATAAGGGTTTGATACGTAGTGGAACGTCCCTTGCTCTGCCGAAAGGAAAGCCCCGGTATGTCCGACACTCCTCCCGATCGCCTGTCGACCGATCCGAATAGCCCCTATTACGACGCCGACGTGCTCGAGCGTGACGTCGGCGTGCGCTTCAAGGGCGTCGAGAAGACCAATGTCGAGGAATATTGCGTCAGCGAGGGCTGGGTCCGCGTTGCCGCCGGCAAGACCAAGGATCGCCACGGCAATCCGCTGACGATCAAACTCACCGGCAAGGTCGAAGCCTATTTCCGGGATCAGAAGAAAGAATAGCGCCGCGCGTCTCAGTGCAGCGTCTCGCCCGTGGCGATCACCCGAAGATCGATCAGCCCGATCAGCGCCGCCCGATTGGCCTCGGCCGCAGCTAATTCGCTCGCCGCCTGTTTCGCGGTGCTGCCGTTAGAGCCCCAGACGACGATGCCGCCGAGCAACGCCGCCATGGCCGCCGCCAGCGCCATCGGCGCCAGATCGTAGCGGACAGCGCCATAGAGGATCGCGACCAGGAGGATGCCACCCACCGCCATGGCGATCCGCGCTGCCAGGATGAACTTGCGGCAGCTCTCGATCGTGGCTTGGAGCTCCTCGATATGCGCCTCGAGGCGCACGATTTCGTCGTGCGGGTCGATGTCGTCCATCGCGGTCTATACCGTCCCGCGCGATGCCTACTCCGCCGCGACTCTGGCCGCCGGATCCACCGCCTCGACCTTCGCCGCGCAGAATTTGAATTCCGGAATCTTGCCGAACGGATCGAGCTTCGGATTGGTGAGCAGATTCGCCGCCGCCTCGACAAAGGCGAAGGGAATGAACACCACGCCGTCGGGAATGGCGTCGTCCTGGCGCGCGACAAGCTCGACCACGCCGCGGCGCGTCGCCACGCGCACCATGTCGCCCGGCGCGATGCCTAGCTTTGTAATGGTGCCGCGCGAGACGTTCGCCACCGCCGAAGGTTCAAGCGTGTCGAGCACCATCGCGCGGCGCGTCATGGCGCCGGTATGCCAGTGCTCAAGCTGGCGCCCCGTCGTGAGGATGAAGGGAAACTCCTCGTCGGGAACCTCGTCCGGCGGCTGCAGCTTGGTAGCGACGAGTTTGGCGAAGCCGCCCGGGCGCGGAAAGCCCTGATCGAACACGACATCGCGGCCGGGCACATCCGGCCCGTCGACCGGATAGGTGACGTGGTCCTCGCGCTCGACGCGGTCCCAGGTGATATTGGCGAGCGCCGGCATCATCGACGCCATTTCTGTGAAGACCTCGCTGACGTGCTTATAGGTCCAGCCGCAGCCCATGCGGTTGGCGATCTCCTGGATGATCCATAAATCGTGACGCGTGTCGCCCGGCAGCGGCAGCGCCTGGCGGCCCATCTGCACCTGGCGATTGGTATTGGTGACAGTGCCATCCTTCTCCGGCCAGCCGGAGGCCGGCAGCACCACGTCGGCATAGACCGCGGTCTCGGTGAGGAACAGATCCTGCACCACGAGATGTTCGAGATGCGCCAGCGCCTGACGCGCGTGATTGAGATCAGGATCCGACATCGCGGGATTTTCGCCCTCGATATACATGCCCTTGATCTCGTCGTGATGGACCGCATCCATGATCTCGACGACGGTCTTGCCCTTCTTGGGATCGAGCTTGACGCCCCAGGCCTTCTCATATTGCGCGCGGATGTCCGGGTTCTCGACCGACCTGTAATCGGGGAAGAACATCGGAATGAGGCCGGCGTCGGAGGCGCCCTGCACATTGTTCTGGCCGCGCAGCGGATGCAGCCCCGTGCCCGGCCGGCCGATCTGGCCGGTGATCAGCGACAGCGCGATCAGGCAGCGCGCATTGTCGGTGCCGTGGGTGTGCTGCGACACGCCCATGCCCCAGAAGATGATGGCGCTTTCGGCGCGCGCATAAGTGCGCGCCACCTCGCGCAGCGTATCGGCGGGAATGCCGCAGATCGGCGCCATTTCCTCCGGCGTGAAATCCTTGACGTTCTCCTTCCAGGCGTCAAAACCTTCGACATAGGTCTGGATATATTGCTGGTCGTAGAGCTTCTCGGTGACGATGACGTTGAGCATGGCATTGAGCGCAGCCACGTCGGAGCCGTTCTTGAACTGCATCATGCGCCAGGCATGGCGCTTGAGCGACTGGCCGCGCGGATCCATCACGATGAGCTTGGCGCCGCGCTTGGCCGCCTGCTTGAAGAAGGTCGCCGCGACCGGATGGTTCTCGGTCGGATTGGCGCCGATGACGATGATGACGTCGGAATTCTTGCACTCGTTAAACGTCGCGGTCACCGCCGCCGAGCCGACGCCTTCGAGCAAGGCCGCGACCGAGGAGGCATGGCACAGCCGGGTGCAGTGATCGACATTGTTGGTGCCGAAGCCAGTGCGCACCAGTTTCTGGAAGAGGTAAGCCTCCTCGTTCGAGCCCTTGGCGGAACCAAAGCCGGCAAGCGCCCGCGGTCCGTCGCGGTCGCGGATTTTCTTCAAGCCGCCGGCGGCGTGGTCGAGCGCCTCCTCCCAGGTCGCTTCGCGGAAATGGGTCCACGGATTCGACGGATCGATATATTCGTGCGGAATTTTCGGCACGCCGTCCTTGCGGATCATCGGCTTTAACAGGCGCTCCGGATTGTGCACGTAGTCGAAACCGAAGCGGCCCTTCACGCACAGCCGGTTCTGGTTGGCCGGACCGTTCTTGCCGGTGACGGCGACGATCGTGTCGTCCTTGATCTGGTAGGTGAGCTGGCAGCCGACGCCGCAATAGGGACAGACGCTGTCGACGGTGCGGTCGGGCTTGCCCCGATAGACGTTGTTTTCGTCCACCATGGTTGCCGGCATCAGTGCGCCGGTCGGGCAGGCCTGCACGCATTCGCCGCAGGCGACGCAAGTCGATTGTCCCATCGGATCGTCGAAGTCGAACACGATCTTTTCGAGATGGCCGCGGCCGGCCATGCCGATGACGTCGTTGACCTGCACTTCGCGGCAGGCGCGGACGCAGAGATTGCACTGGATGCAGGCGTCGAGATTGACCGCCATGGCGACATGGCTGCGGTCCGGCTTCGGCACCTCGGCGACGTTGCGCTTCGGGAAGCGGCCGGGCTCGACCTTAAGCCGCGTCACGGTCTTCCAGAGCTCGGAATCCGGATCGTGCGCCACGTCGATTGCCGGCTGGTCGGTAAGCAGAAGCTCGGCAACCATTTTGCGCGCGGTCTTGGCGCGCTCGGTCTGGGTCTTGACCTTCATGCCTGGCGAGGGGTTGCGGATGCAGCTTGCGGCGAGCACGCGCTCGCCCTCGATCTCGACCATGCAGACGCGGCAATTGCCGTCGGCGCGGTAGCCGGGCTTGGGCAAATAGCACAGATGCGGCAGCTTGATACCGAGCCGGCGGGCGGCGCGGAAAATCGTCTCGCCGTCGCGGATGTCGATCTCGCGGTCGTCGATGAAATAGGTCTGGGGCTTTTGGGAGTTCGCGTCGTTCATAGCGTTCGACCTTCGGTCACCCGGCTCTTTTCGTCACCAATGCCCCAGCGGCTTTGTTAGTTCGTCCGGAAAGTACTTTAGCACACAAAGTAAAGGATTGGGCGCGGCCTGGCCGAGGCCGCAGATCGAGGCGTCGCGCATGAGCGTGGACAGCTCGTCGAGTAGCGCGGGGTCCCACGGCCCCTCGGCCATGAGATGGGCCGCCTTTTCGGTGCCGACGCGGCAGGGCGTGCATTGGCCGCAGCTTTCGTCCTCGAAAAACCTGATCAGGTTCAACGCCACAGCCTTCATATCGTCCTTGTCGGACAGGATCACAACCGCGTGGGAGCCGACGAAACAGCCGTATTTTTCCAGCGTGCCGAAGTCGAGCGGGATATCGGCCATCGAGGCCGGCAGGATGCCGCCCGACGCGCCACCCGGCAGATAGCCCTTAAACGTGTGGCCGTCGGCCATGCCGCCGCAGAACTCGTCGATCAGTTCGCGCGCGGTGACGCCCGCGGGCGCGAGCTTGACCCCGGGATTCTTGACCCGGCCGGATACCGAGAAGCTGCGAAAGCCCTTGCGGTCGTGGCGGCCCTGCGCGGTGACCCAGCCGGCGCCCTTTTCGATGATGTCGCGGATCCAGTAGAGCGTCTCGACGTTCTGTTCGAGCGTCGGGCGGCCGAACAGCCCGACCTGGGCGACATAGGGCGGACGGTGGCGCGGCAGACCGCGTTTGCCCTCGATCGATTCGATCATCGCCGATTCTTCGCCGCAGATGTAAGCGCCGGCGCCGCGGCGTAGATGAATCTTGGTGTGGCTGGAAAGACTAGTCTCCTCGACTTTGGCAATCTCGTCGAGCAGAAGCAGGATCAATTCGGGATATTCGTCGCGGACATAGAGATAAGTATCGGCGGACTCCACGACCCAGGCCGCGATCAGCATGCCTTCGATGAAGCGGTGCGGATCGCGCTCAAGGTAATAGCGGTCCTTGAACGTGCCGGGCTCGCCTTCGTCGCAATTGACCGCGAACAGCCGCGGCGCCGGTTCGGCGCGAACCAGCGACCATTTGCGCCCGGTCGGAAATCCGGCGCCGCCGAGACCGCGCAAACCGGCATCGCTTACGATCTTGATAATATCGTCGCGCGGGCGTTTGCCGGCGAGACAGGCTTTCAAAAGTTCGTAGCCGCCGCCCTTCACATAGGCGTCGAAATCCGTCGGCGTCGGATAGCTATGCGCGTGAGGAGGCTTGGCCGCAGCCGCGGCGACCTTCGCCATATCGGCCGTCATGACCTGGACATGGCCGACGGCGCAGACCGGCGCGCGGTCGCAGGCGCCCATGCAGGGCGCGCGCACGACGCGCACGGTTTTTCCAAGTTTTGCCGGCAGCTCGGCCAACAGCCGCTCGGCGCCAAGCAGCGCGCAGGACAGTGAATCGCACACCCGCACGGTCACCGGCGGCGGCGGGCTCTCGCCTTCCTTCACGACGTCGAAATGGGCGTAGAAGGTCGCGACTTCATAGACTTCGGTCAGCGCGAGCTTCATCTCCTGCGCCAGCGCGGCGAGATGCGCAGCCGACAGGTGGCCGTAATGGTCCTGGATGAGATGCAGGTGCTCGATGAGCAGATCGGGCCGGCGCGGCCGGTCGGTCAAAAGCGCGAGCACTTCGTCCAGCGCCTTGGGATCGACTTGCCGGCCTTTCGGCGTGCGCGGCGGCCGGCGCCGCCCGGCTCCCCCCCGTTGGGCGGGCGGCAAAGTCTGGGGCGGTTCGGTGAGGCTCATCGTGTTCTTTTAAGGCGCGGAAACACTAATTGGAACAGAGCTATTGCGGTCGCCGAGCGGTACCAGCTCACCCTGCCGCGACACTTGGCCTCACAATCCATGGCGGCGAGTCCAAATGCCGGTCGGTCCGGTCCGGCGGCGTTGTCCGCGCTACGCGATCGGCTTTGGCTCTGTCCAGTAAGTCATTGTAATATATGAATATTTTATGCCGACGCCGGATGCGAAAGACGTTTCGCTGGGCGCTGCAAATTCTTTCAGCACGCGGTGCTCGCGGGCGCTGTCCAATCGGAACGAGAAATTGCCGCGCTGGATAGCGCACCGAATCTCGCGCCGATAACTATGGTCGAACTTGCCATTGCGTTGCGGCTACAGGTAGATTCCCCCTCGCTAGAAGTTAACGTCAGGCCGCGCCGTCCCGCGATTGGGAGGTGTTCGAACAAAAGCCTGCGAACAATAGCGACTGGGGAACACCAAGGAGGATCGCGCAATGGCATTGCTCCCTTTTCTCGATCGTAGCCATACGATCGCCCGACCCGGCTTCAGCCGGTGGATGGTGCCGCCCGCGGCACTGTGCATCCATCTGTGCATCGGCCAAGCTTACGCTTTCAGCGTTTTCAACCTGCCGATGACCAAGCTGCTCGGCATCACCGCAGCCACGCCGGATGATTGGAAACTGACCGATCTCGGCTGGATTTTCTCGATCGGCATCTTCTTTCTTGGCACCTCGGCGGCGGTATTCGGCCGCTGGGTCGAGGAAGGCGGTCCGCGCCAAGCCATGTTCGCGGCCGGCTGTTGCTTTGGCGGCGGCTTCCTGGTCTCGGCGTTCGGCGTTTATCTGCACAATCTCTGGATCGTTTATCTGGGTTACGGCGTGCTGGGCGGTTGCGGCCTCGGCCTCGGCTACATCTCGCCGGTGTCGACACTGATCAAATGGTTCCCCGACCGCCCCGGCATGGCGACCGGCATGGCCATCATGGGCTTCGGCGGCGCCGCCTTCATCGCCTCACCGCTGTCGGTTTGGCTGATGGCGCATTTCTCGACACCGACCCATGTTGGCGTCCAAGAGACCTTCATCACGCTCGGCATCGTCTACTTCTGCTTCATGATGGTCGGCGCGGCCATCGTACGCGTACCGGCGCCGGGCTGGAAGCCGGAGGGCTATACACCGCCGGTCGTTGACCAGCCGCTCATCACCAAGAACGACGTCTACGTCTATGACGCGATCAAGACGCCGCAGTTCTGGCTGATCTGGTGGGTGCTCTGCCTCAATGTGACCGCCGGCATCGGCGTGCTCGGGCAGGCTTCCGCCATGAGCCAGGAAATGTTCCCTGGCAGGGTTTCAGTGACAGCGGCCGCAGGCTTCGTCGGACTGCTCAGCCTGTTCAACATGGCCGGCCGCTTCTTCTGGGCTTCGACGTCGGATTATATCGGGCGCAAGAACACCTACTTCTGCTTCTTCGCGCTCGGAACGGCGTTGTATTGCCTGGTGCCATATACCGGCTCGATCGGCAGCGTGACCGGCTTCGTGCTGTGCTTTGTCATCATCATGAGCATGTATGGCGGCGGCTTCGCCACCGTGCCGGCCTATCTGAAGGATATGTTCGGCACCCGTTACGTCGGCGCCATCCACGGCTGGTTGATCACGGCCTGGTCGGCGGCTGGCGTGTTCGGGCCGGTGCTGGTCAACTATATCCGCCAGTATCAGATCGACAGCGGCGTGCCGAAGGCGCAGGCCTACAACGTCACCATGTTCATCATGGCGGGGTTGTTGGTCATCGGCTTCATCTGCAACTTCATGATCAAGGCGGTGCATAACCGCTTCCACATGAAGCCGGATCATGAAGCAATCCGTGCGCAGATGGCCGTCGACGCCGCCGGCGAACCGGCCGGCGCTTAGAAAGCATTGGGAGAGAACATCATGGCAAACCAAAATCAGAGCGGCTCGAACACGATACCGCTGATCCTCGCTTGGGGTTTTGTCGGTATCCCCCTGGCCTGGGGCGTGATCCAGACGCTGCAAAATGCGATGAAGCTGTTCCAGTAAGACGCTTCGTCGTTTCAAACAGAAACGGCGCGGCCTTAAAAGCCGCGCCGTTTTTATTTTTTATTTGGTCGCACTCTCCGGGGCTATTTCACGGTGAATTTCTTGCTGTCGCTATCGAACATAAGCCGCTCGCCGGTGATCAGCCGAAGCTCCAACACCGGGCGCGTGCCTTCGAGTTTTGACTGCGGAATGCCGTCAACCAGGGCATTGCCTTTGAGCGCTGTGAGCCACACGGTCGGGAAATCGTTTCCCTTTCGCACCAATTCGGTGCACCACTGTACCAAGTCGTGCGCTCGCTCTCCAACCATTAAAACACTTCAGTGTAGCAGTCCGGCTCCGGCATTGATCTAGATCAAAGCATCGCTGAATTTCTCAGCTTTTTGCTGCGTCCACTCATGTTGCGACGCACACATGCCGCCCGTTTTGGGTGATGGCTCATACATTAGGTAAACATCCGTAATTGATTTTTTGGTTGGGAATCATCCTTGGATTGAACGTGGCCGGCTGACGAGTAGCGGACGTTTACGTTTAAGCGTCTCGAAGAGCGTCCGATCTGTAACAGCGCCACCGCGTAAGCCCGTCTTTCGAGAACGGACCTGACAAGTGTCCTGACCAAGGGGAGATCGCCCATGTCAATGCAAAGCGACAACAAAGGCCGTGGTTTGGCCAATAACTTGACCGCGCAAATGGCTCTGTTAGCCGCCGCGGTCATCGTGATGCTTTTCATCGGATGGCACTACATCTGGTAACGCGCGTCGCGCAAAAACAGAAACGGCGCGGCCGTAAAGCCGCGCCGTTATATTTTGCGGTTTCCCGTACGCCGGAGCTACGCGACCTTTTCTTTCAGGTGCGGGAACATGGCGTGCAGCGCCTCCTGGTCCATCTCGGTCTTGAACTTGTGGCGGTCTTTAAGCGCGTTGGCCTTGGCCGCGGCCGGACGGGCATTGATCTCGTCGAGCAGCCGCTTGATGTTCTTGTACTTATCGAAGGCGCCCTCGCCGACCACGTTCGGCAGCAAGCGTGCCCAGCCCCACACGTTCATGTCGACGACCGTATAAGTGTCGCCGAGCATGTATTTGTGCTTGGCAAGGCGCGCATCGACAATGCCGGCGTGGCGATGCGCCTCGAAGACGTAGCGGTTGATGGCGTAAGGAAGCTTCTCCGGCGCATAATTACGGAAGTGCACCGCTTGGCCGAAATACGGCCCGACGCCCGACGACACGAAGAACATCCATGACAGGAGTTCGCCGCGCGTCTTGTCGGTCTTGGCCGGCAGGAATTTCCCGGTCTTCTCGGCGAGATAGAGCAGGATCGCGCTTGAGTTCGAACACGGTGACGTCGCCGTCGACGATGGCCGGAAGCTTGGCGTTCGGATTGATCGCCAGGAATTCCGGCTTGTGCTGCTCGCCCTTTCGGGTATCGACCGGCACGGCCTCGTAGGGCAGACCGGCCTCTTCGAGAAAGAGCGCGACCTTGGTCGGGTTCGGCGCTCCACTGTAGTAAAACTTCAACATAGTGAGACTCCTTAGGTTGCATTCGCACATCTTATCCGCTCATTCCCGCGTAAGCGGGAATCCAGCTTTTCTCACTGGATCCCCGCTTTCGCGGGGACGAGCGGCCGAAAATCTCTAGAACAATCCGACGATCTTGCCGTCGGGGGCGATATCGATCACGTCCGCCGACGGCACCTTGGGCAGGCCCGGCATGGTCATCACCTCGCCGCAGATCGCGACCACGAATTCGGCCCCGGCAGACAGCCGCACGTCGCGCACGGTTATGAAGTGATCGGTCGGTGCGCCCTTGGCATCCGGGTTGGTCGAAAAGCTGTACTGCGTCTTGGCCATGCAGATCGGAAATTTGCCGTAGCCCATGGCTTCGAAATTGGCGAGCTGATCGCGCACCGGTTTGTCGACCGCAATATCTTTGGCGCGGTAGATTTCCTTGGCGATGGTGCGGATTTTCTCAAGCAGTGGCATGTCGTCGGGATAAAGAAATTTGAGCTTGCTCTTGCCGCTCTCGGCGACCTTGACCACCGCCTTGGCGACATTGGCCGCGCCCTCCCCGCCCATCGCCCAATGATCGGCCATATAGGCCTCGACGCCGAGCGACTTGCAGGTGTCCTCGACCAGCTTGATCTCGGCCTCGGTATCGGCGGAGAAACGGTTGATGGAGATGATCGGCACGATGCCGAACTTCTGCACGTTCTCGACATGGCGTTTGAGATTGCTCATGCCGGCTTCGAGCGCCTTGAGGTTTTCGGTCTTGAGGTCTTCCTTCTTGACGCCGCCGTGCATTTTGAGCGCGCGGATGGTGGCGACCAGCACCGCGCAGGACGGCTCGATGCCGGCCTTGCGGCACTTGATGTCCATGAACTTTTCGCCGCCGAGGTCGGCGCCGAAGCCGGCTTCGGTGACGACGTAATCGGTAAGTTTTAGCGCGGTCGTGGTCGCCAGCACCGAATTGCAGCCATGCGCGATATTGGCGAACGGACCACCGTGGATGAAGGCAGGCGTGCCCTCGAGCGTCTGCACCAGATTCGGCGCCAACGCCTCCTTGAGCAGCACCGTCATGCCGCCGTGCGCCTTGAGCTCGGAAGCGCGGACCGGTTTGCGGTCGCGGGTATAGGCGACGACGATATTGCCGAGCCGCTTCTTGAGATCGTCGAGATCGCGGGCGAGGCAGAAGATCGCCATGACTTCCGAGGCGACGGTGATGTCGAAGCCGTCCTCGCGCGGGAAGCCGTTGGCGACGCCGCCGAGCGAGGAGACGATGGAGCGCAGCGCGCGATCGTTCATGTCGATGACGCGGCGCCAGGCGACGCGGCGCGGATCGATGCCGAGCGTGTTGCCCCAATAAATGTGATTGTCGAGCAGCGCGGCGAGCAGATTGTTCGCCGAGGTGATGGCGTGGAAGTCGCCGGTGAAGTGGAGATTGATATCCTCCATCGGCACGACCTGGGCGTAGCCGCCGCCGGCGGCGCCGCCCTTGACGCCGAACGATGGCCCGAGCGACGGCTCGCGCAGGCACAGCATTGCCTTCTTGCCGATGTAATTGAGCGCGTCGGTGAGACCCACCGTCGTCGTGGTTTTGCCTTCGCCCGCCGGCGTCGGCGTGATGGCGGACACCAGAACGAGCTTGCCGTTCGGCTTGCTTTGCAGCGACTTGATGAAATCCATCGAGATCTTGGCCTTGTAGTGGCCATAGGGCTCGAGATTTTCCGGCGCGATGCCGAGCCGCTCGCGAGCGACATCGACGATCGGCCGGAGCTTGGCGGCCTGCGAAATTTCGATGTCGGATTTCGGCGATTGATGTTGAGAGGCGACGGCGGGAGCTTTCGCCGCAGTGGCTTGGGTCGGACTCGATGAAAACCTCATCCCTGTGTTGAGACCAGCGTTGGTGGCAAAATCGCTCCCGGCGATTTTCGGCCCGTCGGCCTGTACGCGCGTGATTTTGAAACGCCCGTCGGCGCAAACGACAGTAAAGCCGTCGCCGTCGATGGCGACGATCTCGCCGAGCTTGCCGGCGATGCCTTTCGGATCTTTCGCCGGCAGCGGCTTGGCGTCGAAGATTTTCACGGTCTTGCCGTTAAGCACCGTCCAGGCGCCGGGCGCCGGATTGCAGCCGCGAATGAGCCGGTCGATCTGCTGCCACGGCTTGCCCCAGTCGATCTTGGCGTTGTCGGCGCCGCAGCGGCCTTCGTAGGTGGCTTTCGCTTCATCCTGCGCGACGCGCGGCGCCTTGCCGGCTTTGACCAGGTCGAGCGACTCCATCATCGCCTCGACGCCCATCGGGAACAGGCGATCGAAATAGACCGTGCCGAGCGTGTCGTTGGGCCCGATCGGCGTTTTCTTCTGCAACAGCACGGCGCCGGTATCGAGCCCGTTGTCGGGCCAGAAGATCGACAGCCCGGTTTCAGCCTCGCCTTTGATGATCGGCCAGTTGATGGCGCTGGCGCCGCGATAGGCCGGCAACAGCGAGGGGTGATACTGGATCGAACCGTGGGTCGGAATGTTCAAGAACTCCTCGGGCACGAACAGCGTGACAAAGGCCATGACCTGCAGGTCGGGTTTGAGCGCGCGAAATTCGTCCCATATTTCTTGTTTGCGATAGGACGCCGGCTGATGGACCGGCAGTTTTGCGGCCAGCGCCGCTTCCTTGAGCGGGTCGGCTTTGGCGCCTTCCTTCTCCGGCGCGACATAGACGGCAACGACATCCTCGCCGCGCTTGAGCAGCGCATCGAGCACCGCCTTGCCGAACGCCTGCTGCCCGTGAACCACGATACGCATCGTAAATACCTCTCCCCAATCCATTTCACCTCTCCCCGCGTGCGGGGAGAGGTCGAGCGAAGCGAAAGTGAGGGGCCTCTCCGCGAGTCTGAGCCCTCAAGTTTGAGCCCAGCGGAGAGGCCCCCTCACCCCAACCCTCTCCCCGCGAGCGGGGAGAGGGAGAAGAACTACGCCGCCTCCGCTTTGGCCGGCTTCTCCGGCGCGGTGATCGCACCGGAGCTCTTGATCTCGGCGACGTCCTTGTCGGAATAGCCGAGCACCTTGCGCAAGATTTCGTCGGTGTGTTCGCCAAGGAGCGGCGAACGCCGCACGTCCGGCGTCGAATCCGAAAGTTTTATCGGATTGCCGACGGTCAGGTAGGCCCCGCGCGTCGGATGATCGACCTCGACCACGGTGCCGGTCGCGCGCAGCGACGGTTCCTCGGCGATCTCTTTCATCGACAGGATCGGCCCGACCGGAATGTCGTGCTTGTTGCAGATGTCCATGACCTCGAATTTGCTCTTGGTCATTGTCCATTGCTCGATCGTATCGAAGATGTGCCGCAGCCGCGGCAGCCGCGCCGGCGGCGTGGCGAAATCCGGATCGGTCTTCCACTCCGGCTTGCCGATCAGATCGCAGATCGCGGCCCACACCGGCGCCTGGGTGATGAAGTAGATATAGGCGTCGGGATCGTCTTCCCAACCCTTGCATTTGAGAATCCAGCCGGGCTGGCCGCCGCCGGAATCGTTGCCGGCGCGCGGCGTCGCCTTGCCGAACGGCACGCCCTCGCCGAACTGGCTATATTCGCCGAGCGGACCGTGTTTAAGCCGCTGCTGGTCGCGCAATTTCACCCGCGCCAGATTGAGGACGCCGTCCTGCATGGCGCACAGCACTTTTTGGCCGCGGCCGGTGCGGACGCGCTGGTAAAGCGCGCCGACGATGCCGAGCGCGAGATGCAGCCCCGTGCCGCTGTCGCCGATCTGCGCGCCGGTGACCAGCGGCGGGCCTTCGCGAAAGCCCGTCGTCGAGGCCGAGCCGCCGGCGCATTGCGCGACGTTCTCGTAGACCTTGCAGTCCTCATAGGGACCGGGCCCAAAACCTTTCACCGACGCCACGATCATGCGCGGATTGAGCTTGTGGATGTGCTCGAAAGTGAGCCCCATGCGGTCGAGCGCGCCGGGCGCAAAATTCTCCACCAGCACGTCGCACAATTTGACCAGGCGATCGAGGATTTCCTTGCCCTTGGGGTGCTTGGAATCGATGGTGATCGAGCGCTTCGAACCATTGAGCATGGTGAAATAGAGGCTGTCGGCGCCCTTCACGTCGCGCAACTGGCCGCGCGTGATGTCGCCGATGCCGGGCCGTTCCACCTTGATCACGTCGGCGCCCATATAGGCGAGGAGTTGCGTGCAGGTCGGGCCCGACTGAACGTGGGTAAAGTCGAGGATGCGCACGCCGTCGAGCGCCCTGCCCGCTTGTCCCCACGGCTTAGTCGAAGCCTTTGGCAAGCCGTTCTTCGCCGCAGCTTTCACCGCGGGTTTCTTGGCCTTGAATTTCACGACTTTCCTGGAAACCTTCTTGGCGGATTTCTTCGCCGCCGCTTTTGCTCTGGCGATTTTCTTACGCGTGGCCATTGTTTCCTCTCCCAATTCTTCACCGTGTCCCGGGCGCAGTGCAGAACGTGACCCTTCGGGTTATTTTTTCTTTGCGAGCTTGCTTTGCGGATTGAGGTTGCCGATGCGGCCGCTCTCGCTGCCGGCGCCCGGATCGATCGCGGCGTTAATCAGCGTCGGCTTGCCGGAATCCATGGCCGCATTGACGGCGCGCTTGAGTTCGTCCGGCGATGTCGCGTTGACGCCAACGCCGCCGAACGCCTCGATCATCTTGTCGTAGCGCGCGCCCTTGACGAAAACGGTCGTCGCCGGATCGGAGCCGGCGCTGTTGATGTCGGTGCCGCGGTAGATGCCATCGTTGTTGAAGACGACGACACAGACCGGCAGCTTGTAACGGCAGATCGTCTCGATCTCCATGCCGGAGAAGCCGAAGGCGCTGTCGCCCTCGACCGCGAGCACGGGCTTGCCGGTCTCGATAGCCGCGCCAATGGCGTAGCCCATGCCGATGCCCATGACGCCCCAGGTGCCGACATCGAGCCGCTTGCGCGGCTTGTACATGTCGATGATGCCGCGGGCGAGGTCGAGCGTATTGGCGCCTTCGTTGACGAAGATGGCGTCGGGCCGTTCCATGACGATGGTGCGTAGAACGCCGAGCGCGCCGTGATAGTCCATCGGCGAATTGTTGTTCATCAGCCGCGGCGCCATTTTGGCGATGTTCTCCTCGCGCTTCGACATGACGGCCTTGACCCAGTCGGCGGGCGGCGCCGGCCAGTTCGCGCCCATGCCGGCAACGAGCGCTGCGACAGCCGAGCCGATATCGCCGACCACCGGAGCAACGATCTCGACGTTTGAATCCATTTCCTTCGGCTCGATGTCGATCTGGATGAACTTCTTCGGCGCATCGCCCCAGGCCTTACCCTTGCCGTGCGAGAGCAGCCAGTTCAGCCGCGCGCCAATCAGCATGACGACGTCGGAGTCCTTGAGCACCGTCGAGCGTGCCGCGCCGGCGCATTGCGGATGGGTATCGGGCAAGAGGCCTTTGGCCATGCTCATCGGCAGGAACGGTGCGCCGCTCTTTTCGACGAGCGTACGGATCGCATCGTCGGCCTGCGCATAGGCTGCGCCCTTGCCGAGAATGATCAGGGGGCGCTTGGCGCTCTTGAGCACATCGAGCGCCCGCTTGATGGCCTCCGGAGCCGGAATCTGGGCCGGCGCCGGGTCGATAACTTTGACCAGCGATTTCCGCCCGGCTTCGGCGTCCATCACTTGGCCGAACAATTTGGCCGGCAGATCGAGATAGACGCCGCCCGGTCGGCCGGACACCGCCGCGCGGATGGCGCGGGCAAGCCCGATGCCGATGTCGGCGGCATGCAGCACGCGGAACGCCGCCTTGCAGAGCGGCTTGGCGATCGCGAGCTGGTCCATCTCCTCGTAGTCGCCCTGCTGAAGATCGACGACCTCGCGTTCGGACGAGCCCGAGATCAGAATCATCGGGAAGCAATTCGTGGTGGCATGCGCGAGCGCGGTGAGTCCGTTGAGGAAGCCCGGTGCCGACACCGTAAGGCAGACGCCCGGCTGCTTGGTGAGGTAACCGGCGATTGCCGCCGCATAGCCTGCGTTTTGCTCGTGCCGGAACGATAACACGCGGATGCCTGAGGCTTGCGCCATGCGGCCGAAATCCGTGATCGGGATGCCGGGCACGCCGTAGATCGTCTTGATGCCGTTTTCCTTGAGCGCATCGATGACGAGGTGAAAGCCATCGGTCAGCTCGCGCTCTTCTTCCGCGCCGGCGGCTTCAAGTTTCACTGCTGCGTCAGCCATGGGACGTCTCCCTGATCTCAATCCAAATAATCGGCGTATTTTGCGACATGCTCGGCGAGGCCGAGCGCGTGGTCGCGAACGAGCTTTTCGGCGCGCAGCGTGTCGCGCGCTTCCAAAGCTTCGATGATGTGCATGTGGTCGCGGATCGACCGGTCGGCGCGATCTTTTTCGCCGATGGTCTTTCTTCGGATCATCCGCATATGGGTGAACAGATTTTCCGCGAGCCCGGCGAGTACGCTGTTACGGCTCAGCCGGATGATGGTCTGATGGAATTCGATATTCACTTCGGAATATTCGTCGAGATGGGCGCGCACCGCGCCGTTTTCGAACGTGGCGAACATTTTGCGCAAGGAAGCAATCTCGTCGTCGCCACCGTTCTCCGTAATCAGCCGCGCCGCCATGCTTTCCAGCGCGGCCCAGGCGGTGATCAGCTCGATCACTTCGCGCCTGGTCTTGCGCACCACATAGACACCGCGCCGCGGCACCGAGCGGACAAAACCCTCGCGCTCGAGCTGCGCCATGGCCTCGCGCACCGGCGTGCGGCTGACACCGAAATCCTGGGCGAGGCTGCGCTCGTCGAGCCGGATTTCGGCGCGGCTGCCATAGACGTCCATGCCGACGATCACCGATTTGAGCGCGGCATAGGCTTTGTTCTTGAAGCTGAAGGAGGTGTCGATCGGCGCTAACCGCGGCCGCTCAAATGTCGCGATGTCGCTCGCGGGGTCGGAAAACGGATGCACGCCGGAAGACATTTAAGACGCTCAAACCCTTGAATAACGCCCACAACCCTCAACGGGCGCGGTCTTGGGGCCGCGCTCCGGGGCAGACCCATAGCGCACTGTAATACATTATGCCAGAGCCGAAATGCCGCATTTTGCGGGGCTGCAGCAGCAATCGAGACAACGCAAACGGGCGCGGGATTGCTCCCGCGCCCGTCGTTATTCCCGGCATTCAGGGCCGTGAGTGGCGATCTCAGCCCTGTTTCATTGCCTTCGCGCGCATCGGCTTGAGCACGAACAACGCGAGCCCCACCACGACGAAATTCATCAGCGCGGTGACCGCGAACACCATGTGCCAGCTACCGGTCGATACCTTGATCAGGTTGGCGACCGGCACCAGGAAGGCCGAGGTGCCCTTGGCGGTGTAGAGCAGGCTCAAATTCACTGTGGCGAATTTCGGCCCGAACGTGTCGGTACAGGTCGACGGGAACAGGCTGAAGATTTCGCCCCAGGTCAGGAAGATCAGCGCCGCGAACAGCACGAAGGCCCACGGCGTGGTGCCGGCCGTACCCAACAGCCAATAAGCAACACCGCCCAAACCGAAGGCGATCCCCATCGTGGCTTCGCGCCCGATATTGTCCGAGATCCAGCCGAACAAGGGCCGCGCCGCGCCATTGGCGAGATTGTCGATGATCAGCGCCGCCGTCAGCGTGGTGGCGCCCCAGAACACGATCTGGTTGCCGACGTTGAAGTCAGCGGCGATCGGCGCGATCTGCGCGGTGGCCATCAGGCCCGAGGCCGACACCATCACGAACATGACGTAGAGCAGCCAGAACACCGGCGACATCAGTACTTCGCGCGGCGAGGAACTCTTCGCCGCCTGCGCCACTTTCGGCGCCGCCGCGCCGGCCATTTCGCCCGGCTCCGGCCCGCGCAGCAACATTGCCAGCGCGAAGACGATGGCGCCCTGGACGATGCCGAACCAGAGGAAGGCCGTGTTGTAGTCGTAGTTCGCGATCACGTACTGGATCGGAATAACGGTGAGCGCCGCGCCGGCGCCGTAACCGGCCGCGGTCAGGCCAACCGCTAGTCCGCGCCGGTCGGGGAACCATTTGACCGCCATGCCGACGCTGGTCGCGTAGACCGCGCCACCGCCGATGCCCGATATCACCGCGCCGAGATAGAGCATTTCCAGCGAGGTGGCGTAGGAATTGATCACCCAGCCGGTGCCGACCATCAGGCCGCCGAAGGCGACCATCAGCTTCGGACCGCGGTGCGGGCCGAGCACGTCGACGATCCAGCCCTCGATCGGCGTCAGCCAGGTTTCCAACGCGATGAAAATCGCGAACGCAAACTGGATCGAGGCGATCGACCAGCCGTTGGCTTTGTTGATCGGATTGACGAACAGCGTCCAGCCGTATTGCAGGTTGGCGATCATCACCATGCAGAGGATGCAGATCGCCAGATAGCCCCAGCGCGTCGCTAACGCGGCCTTGGCTTGAGTCTGGGTGATTGCCGTTGTCGACATGAGCGTTCCGTCCCTTGGTCAGATTTTTTTCGTTATCAGTTCAGGTTCTAGAATATCTGCTGCGGATTCACGAGTTTGTCATGATTTTTTTTCGCCGCGCGTGGCTAATCGCCGCAACTGTGCGGTGCAGCAAAAACCGGTATCCGGCGCTCGTATGTGCTGACCGTTCTTATCAGTTTCGACTGTTTTTCTCGGAAGCCGCCTGCGGCTTTGCGCAAATCACAGGTTTTGGATGGGTTATCGGCCCCGCCGGCGCGACAGGCCTGCGCCGGGAACTGATATTCGCGCTCGTGAACCGGACAGCACCAGAAAACATTGTTTCCCCGTTCGGTCTCCTCCAAACTAATTCATTCGCTGAACACTTCCCCGATCAAACAAGACTCTCTTATTTTTGTTTGCTGCATTGACTTTGCACCGCACCATGATGACATCGATCATCCGGTCACGCTCGATCGGGTCGCGGGATTTGAGGAGCAGCTTGCGCCGCGAAAAAACGCTAAAGCGCCACGGATGCATGAAGCATCTTCGTGGGCTCCCTGACCATGGAGATGGAGCAATGTCGCTGCATTCGGACACACGGGCGGATTTACGCGCAGATTTGCGCGACGAATATCGGACCGTTCCCGTCGAGCCGTTTCTGCCGATCGAGAAGAAGCTGATCGCCTGGAGCCTCGGCATCGGGCTTGTTCTTCTCATCGTGCTGGCCGCGGTCAACCACGTCTATTCGGCGGCGCCTTGAGGCTATAGCGCGCGTCGCCTCCAGCCGGCCGCGCACCAGCCGGCCACAAATCGATACGCCGCCGAGTTATTGGCATAAGCCATTGATTTGACGGCGTTATTTTGTTGCGGGGGTAGGATTTTAACCTACGACCTTCAGGTTATGAGGTGAATTTTCCTATTTCCCGGTCATTCCCTGTTGTTCCCCGGCATCCCTAACCTATTGAAAACACTAAAACTCGCTACTACGTCGATGGACGACGATGCCGCTGATTTCCTTTACGGTGGCGACTCGGTGGCGACACGGAATCCAGGCAATGCCGGTTGCAAAACTGACAAAGCGCACGGTCGACGCGATCAGCGCAGGCGATCGCCCTCTTATTATTTATGACGCCGACCTGAAGGGCTTCGGACTGCGGGCCACAAAGGGCGGCGCCAAATGCTGGTTTGTTGAATATAGGCCCGGCGCCCGTGGCCGCGGGGTTGCGAAGCGGCGAATGGTGCTTGGCTCGGTCGGCACACTCACGCCTGATCAGGCTCGCACCGCGGCAAGAGAAACACTCGCCGCGGCGGCGCTCGGAGACGATCCGGCCGCGGCACGTTCACGCGCGCGAAAATTGCCAATCTTCCGCGAATTCGCCGAACGCTACCTGACCGAGGAAGCAACCTCCAAGCTGAAACCGCGAACGGTGATCAATTATAAAATCTATCTGCGCAAACATGCCGTGCCGATCATCGGCAGCACCAAGCTCGACATGATCACGCCGTCCGACATCGCAAAATTGCATCGTCAGGTCGGACAGAAAAGGCGTATGACCGCGAACCGCGTCATCGAATGCATTGGCTCGGTTTATCGCTACGCGGCGACATGCGGCCTGGTGAAACGTGGGCATAACCCGGCTGCCCATATCGAAGCCTTTCCTGAGCAGCGCCGCGAGCGCTTTCTGACTTCGAAAGAACTTGCACGTCTTGGCGATGCCATACGTGAGGCGGAGACCACCGGGATCCCGTGGGAGATTGACGAGAAGAAACCGAAAGCCAAGCACATTCCAAAGAAGAACCGCATCACCAATATTGGACCACATGCCGCAGCTGCCATTCGGCTCCTCATCCTCACTGGCGCCCGCCTGCGAGAGATCCTCGGGCTCAAGTGGAGCCATGTCGACTCCGAGCGCGGGCTGTTGCTGCTGCCGGACAGCAAGACCGGTCGCAAAACCATTGTGCTCAATTCTCCTGCCTTGGCCGTTTTGTCGGAACTTCCGCGCATCGGCGCCTTTGTGATCGTGGGGGACGATCCGGATACGCCGCGGCACGATCTCAATCGGCCCTGGCGCCTCGTGTCTAAGCGTGCCGGATTGGACGGCGTTCGCCTTCACGACTTGCGACACACCCATGCAAGTGTTGGTGCGGGCGCCGGTCTTGGTCTTCCCATCATCGGCAAGCTACGTGGCCACTTGCAGGCGAGCACGACCCAGCGCTATGCCCACCTCGATGCGGATCCGCTGCGGCGCGCTTCGGAGCAGATTGCCGGTCAGATCGCAGCCGCTATGGGAGACTTCGTGACCGCGCCCACCAAAGGTACGCATTAGCTCGGCGGGAGTTCCCTTCACAGCAACGCGGCCGCCTACTCCAAAGTGTGCTGATCAGGGCCACTCATCTAGGAGCATAATATTGCCGGACAATCGTTCCCCACTCCTTGGCGGCGTTGACGGTCGTCGCCCGAATATAGTTTTCTGTTACTCGTGAATCGGTATAGCCTAGAAAAGCGCTGGCAAGGTACGGATTATCGCCGCCGTACATTGCCGCAGTGGTCGCCCCAGCAGTTCGGAACAAATGGGGCGATACGTCTACGCCAACGGTCCGAAGCGTGATTTTGGAAATCGACGTGCCGAGATTTTTACTAGTGTAGCGCTGTCCGGTTGTTGACGATATCCAAAGCGCATTCGACGGAGAGTGCGTCCCGATTAGCATGGGTCGTGCTTGTTTGAGGTAGAGATCAATCGCGTGATTCAGAAACTCCGGAACAGGCCGTTCTTCCACTGTCCCGGTCTTCGTACTCTTGAACGGCAGTGTGATCCACCAATTGCCATTCACCTCTTTGAACGTAACGCCGATTTCAAGGCCGGCGAAGTTCTTTATCCGGATCGGACATACAGCTAGCAGAGCAATAATGAGACCGTCACGGACGCCTTTCGCTAGCGTGAAGGAGCCCTTTGTATAACTCTCAGCTTCCGCCACGAGGGTCAGGCCTGCTTCCACGAGCCGATGAGACAGAACTAAGCGGTCAAACTTATTTCTTGGCACCATGACAAGGGCGAGATCCTTCTCGATTTCGGCGAGCCAGGAGAAATCCGCTTTCGGGTCTAGCAATTTTGCGGTCATGCGCAGCTTATAAATGCAGTTCCAAACCGTGACCGACCGAACCCTTCCGTCGAGTTCGGCCACGTAGGTTTCGACACGGGACGGAGTGACCTGCGCGGCGGCTGCCACTGTCAGATCAAGCGATCCACTTCGCTGCAAAAAGCCCAAATACGCACCGTACCGTCTGGCAAAGTCATCGCGGCTAACCGAGGCGTAGTGGTTCGCCCGTCCCCCGCGCCGCAGACCAACGCCTGGCCGGCAAGCCTCCTCCCAAGCTTTCTGGTCAGCATGCGGCCATTCGCTCATCGGCAGGGAACGCGGCCCAGCGCTGACTTGTTTGGTATTGGAAGATTTGGAGTGGCTCGGACTCATTCTGCCGCCTCCAAACTGTTCGTCAGAAGGTCACGAATAATCTTGCCGACAATCTGAGTTGCTTGGATCTCCTTGAGACCGATGTAGCACCGGATCGTGGTCTGCACATTGCGGTGACCAAGGATGAGCCGTACCAGTTCATAGTTGCCAGGGAATTTTTGGAGAATGAGGGCACCGACAGCGTGCCGGAACTGATGCGCCGTTATCCGTAAACCAACTCGTTTGAAGATGGCTTTCGTGATTTGGCCGCTAAAAGTGACTTTTCCTTTGGCTCCCTTGTGCATGCCGGGAAACAGAAAGTCCTCGTCCCTACCCCGCAGCAGCGTGGGACGGAACTCATGCACATACTCATCGATTAGCGGCGTGACAAATTCCTCCAACGGATATTCGAGCTTCATCCGATTTTTGACGTCGTAATCGGGGAAGCTGAGCCAGTACTGCGATTTCGGGCCGTCGGCCTTGTTTAGATTGAACCGAAGTCGGATCTCCGTCAGATTTTTGATGCGCACCGGCACAATGGTCAGGATGGCGATCGCCACCGCGAGCTGGGCGATGACCGCAGCCCGTACCGGCGAGTGATGTTGTTGCCGACGCGCCTCCGCCATCATTGCGAAGGGCAGATTGACGATGCGCTCCCACACTCCAGGAGTGAGAACCTGGTGGATCAAGGCAATATTCTTCGGGGTAAAGCTTTCTGGCCGATCTTCATCAAGCATCACCCGCATCTCATCGAGAACATCGCAATCCGCATCGCTGAGACATTTGGTTTCCTTGGCGATGGCAAGGAAACGGCCAGCTAGATCAATGGTATAGAGCTTGGGATTTCCTCCATTCTTTTCGCGGTAACCGTTCAGCACCTTCTCGGCGACGTCGGGCGACAATAGCGCTGCCAGGGAGTCTAGTTTTTCGATCGGCACACCGACCTTCACCGCCATGCGCGCCGCGCCCTGAAGTTCTGCCCGGCGCGTACGAATGGTGACGGGTTTGAGAGGCCGGATACGTTGTCCAAGTCGGTTTTTCCGGATCCGCGTCAAACCCTGAAGGTAATTTTCGATGTCCCGCCGCAGCCCCTCGGCGAAGTCGCTCCAGGGAATCTCAACCAAGGATTTCACCAATGGCTCGACAAGTCGCTTGGTCGGCCAGCCGGCGATCGTGCCGACATTAACGTTCCAGGCTCGCGCCATCAGGCGTCGGAACGCGGTGTCCGCAGCCTTTCCACACCGCGACCGGTACGCCATGAAGCGATCCACGACCGCCTCGTCTACCGCTTCGGGGGAGACGTTGCTCGCGGAACAAAAGCGCATAAGTGACGACAGCCGCCATCGCACAAGAGCGTCCTTGATTTTGCCTCTCAGCCTCTCCCAGGTGCTGATTAGCGGCGCGCCATGCTCCGGAACGCCCCTTTCGCTCGCCAGCCAAAGCAGCGCTCTCTTCACGTTGCTCTTGTGATTCTGAAGCGTCTTGGCAGTCAGTCCAACCGGCACTTCGTGTAGCTGGATGAGGTCGGCACGCACTGCGCTGTAGCGGGCCGGGATCACCTCAAGCGGCCTGTCGAAAGCCTTGGCGATCTGTCGCAACGACGTCGCCCAGTGCCGCCGGATCTGCTCCGGCAGCTCCTTCGCCGCCGCGATAATCCCGATGGCGTCGGCAAACGAAGCTTCGATAAGGCCCGCATTTTTGGTCATTAGGATCGGCTCCTCTTGCCTAGAGATGGATGGGGACAGCCCTAAGTATAAATTGGTGCGGTTGGGAATACGTCAAGGTATTATTGCGCGGAAATACTTTGATATTCGTTCCTAATCTTGGAGCATCCTAGTTCTTATTGATGTATTACAATGTATTGAGGTAGACGAATATTCTAGGTGACACGGTGATCTTCTCTGTTCTCATTTCGAAAGCAATCATCGACATCACTCGCTGGTCGAGTGCCTCTTTTTCGATTTGAGATATTCAATTAGGTCCAAGCCTTGATACTTTACTGACCGCCCGATCTTGACATAGCGCGGTCCATCTCCACGGAGGCGAGCCTTGGCAAGCCACGACGTGCTCATATTTAAAATTTCGCCCGCGACTTTGGGCGGATAGAGTTTCTCAGGATCAATCGACTTGGCGTAGGGAAATACTGTTGCCAGCTTCGCGGCCTTAATATTAAGAGAGGTTATGGGCGTCATTTTGCTCGTCCTAATGGCTTCGGCGCGTGCATGGCACTGGCGCCATCGCTCGGACGTCCGAGCAACGCCTATCCAATTAGGGGGCGATACAGGGACAGTCACATCGACAGAAACGACTTTTTTCTAATTGCTAATTTTTTCGATCGTGCTGTCTTAGGCGCTTAAGACTTCGTTCCAAACGTTTCCCGCACGCTTCGGGCGTGGCGGATCGCATTAACGGATACAAAAGCGCCTCAAGCGCCTGTGCCGCCTCAAATAGCCATCCACCACGGACGTCCGTAATACGATCTTTGTTGAGGTTTGGATCAATGTTAGCCAGTTTGGCCAACTGCAAGAGAATGGCGGTAAAATCGTCATACCAGGCAAGCTTTGGACGACCACGTTTTCCACGCTCCTCCTTGAGCAGGCTAAAAGCGAGCCAGAATACTTGGGCCATCTCAGAACACTGCTGTTGAAACGAAGCCAGCTTTTCGTCGGCGCGCACCAAGCCTCCGACCAACGGATTGAGCGAAAGCGCGTGTCGAACAAGCAACGCAAGCTCAATATCTTCAGCTTGGCGCACTCCCGTTTGAACGCCAGCAAGCTCCTGCTTCAACTGCTCGAGGAACCGTGCGGTGTACCCTAGCCGTTTCGCTATAAGCAATAGTTCGCGCTCACTCCATACTGAAAGCCATTTTCCAATGACGCCGTTGAAGGCCAAATAAAGTTGGGTTAGCGTCTCGTCATGAAAGATATGTTCAGGACAAAGGCCCAAGATTCTATTGCGAAAATCTACTTCGGCAGGTTCCGAAGCCGTTTCATTTAGGTAAGGCGACGCCAAGGTTGCGCCGCGCGGACGAGTCTTTTTACCCATGGCTCAATTTGCCGAATCATGCGCAAAATAACCATACTGCCGATTTAAGGGGCATATTTCATATTTTGAAGTTGGCGCCGTTAGCTTCGCCTGATGACGGATTATGGAACGGCGACCCGCGGCATTGGAATCTTGATTGGACATATTCCATGCCATTCGCGTGCGGCCGCGCGCCCATCGACGCGCGATGCTTCAATTCTGGCTAATTGTTTGTCCGAGTGATTTTGTTAAGAACATATTCGAGCCCGATGGTCGAACTGGAAGTCTATAAATCCTCGTAGTTCTATAGGACATCCGCCCGAACATAGATAACGCCCCGATCGATCATGCCGAGAGAGCGCGCGGCGTTCGTGCACAGATCAAGGACCCGGCCCCCTCCGAATGGGCCGCGATCATTTATCGTAACGACGATGCTTCGGCCCGTTTTGGGATCAGTTACGCGAACGCGCGTGCCGAACGGCAACGTTTTATGCGCTGCCGTAAAGCCGACGCCGCGGCACGAGTAATACGCGGCCAGCCCCGAAAAGCTGCTGGTTTGACCTGCCGTCGCATGGATTGGGAACGCAGCCACTGACAGGACTGCTGAAACGACGGCGAAACGGGACATGCGGGCCCCCCGACGATCCTTCGAGGGTGAAACCTGTAATGCGCAATATAGTTCCAGGCTGCGAAACGTCAGGTGCGGCCGAATGCAACAAATTCACCTGGCAATTGAGTGGAACAGGCTTCGACCTAAATTGTTTTGTTAGGTTGGAAGTCTGCATTCATGCGTTGATGGCCGCCCAGATTATGACAACTGAAGCCGCCTCCGGGCATCGACGTCCTCGCCTAACTGCCGAGGCATCAAAAGACATCGACAAGCTCTGTATCGACACCATACGCACACTCGCCATAGACGCGGTGCAGAAGGCGCAATCCGGCCACGCCGGCACACCGATGGGGATAGCGCCCGTCGCTTACACGCTATGGCAGGACTTTCTGCGCTACGACCCCGGCGATCCGCTGTGGGCGAACCGCGATCGTTTCGTATTGTCCGCCGGCCACGCCTCGATGCTGCTCTATGCGCTTCTGCATTTGGCCGGTGTGCGGCGAGTCGACGGCGGTCACATCACCGACAAGCCCGCGGTGAGCCTCGATGACATCAAGAATTTCCGCCAGATCGACAGTGTGACGCCCGGCCATCCAGAATACGGCCGCACCACCGGCGTGGAAACCACGACCGGGCCACTCGGCCAAGGCTGCGGCAACAGCGTGGGAATGGCTATTGCGTCACGCTGGCTCGGCGCGCGCTACAACCGGCCGCAATTCACGATCTTCGACTTCGACGTTTATACGATCTGCAGCGACGGCGATCTGATGGAAGGCGTGGCGAGCGAGGCAGCGTCGCTCGCCGGGCATCTTGAGCTTCCCAACCTGTGCTGGATCTATGACAGCAACACGGTGACCATCGAGGGCCATACCGCTCTTGCCTTCAGCGAGGACGTCCAGAGCCGGTTCAAAGGCTATCGTTGGAATGTGCTGCATGTGCGCGATGCCAACAATACCGCGGCGTTCGCGCACGCATTGCAGACATTCCGCCGGACCGAGAAACGGCCCACCCTGATCATCGTCGACAGCATAATCGGTTACGGCGCCCCGCACAAAGAGAATACCGCGACCGCCCACAGCGATCCACTCGGCGAAGAGGAAGCGCGGCTCGCAAAGCGCTTCTACGGCTGGCCCGAAGACGCGCAGTTTCTGGTGCCCGACGGCATCTATGAGCGCTTTCGCGATGGCATAGGCCGGCGCGGCAAGTCACTGCGCGCGGATTGGACGGAGAGTTTCATCAAGTACAAAAAGGAGAACCCGCAAGAAGCGCGCGAAATCGCGATGCTCTGGACCGGCGCGTTGCCGGGAGATTGGGCCGCAGACTTGCCGGAGTTCAAGGCTGAGGAGAAAGGCCCGGCGACGCGCCAGGCCTCGGGCAAAGTTCTCAACGTAATCGCCAAGCAAGTCCCCTGGCTGATCGGTGGCGCGGGCGACCTGTCTCCTTCCACAAAAACGGCGTTCGACGGCGCTCCTTCACTCGAGCCGGATGATCCGGGCGGCCGCACCATGCATTTCGGAATACGCGAACACGCCATGGGCGCCGTCGTAAATGGCCTGGTCCTATCGAAGCTGCGGGCGTTCGGCGCGACGTTTCTAACCTTCAGCGATTACATGCGGCCATCGATCCGGCTTGCGGCTTTGATGGAGCTGCCGGTCTTCTACGTCTTCACTCACGATTCCATCGGTCTTGGCGAGGATGGCCCCACGCATCAGCCGATCGAGCAGCTTGTCGCGCTGCGTGCCATTCCGAATATGATCGTGTTGCGCCCGGCCGATGCCAACGAAGTCTGCGAGGCGTACAAGGTCATATTCAGCCTGGCAACCGAGCCGGCATGTCTCGTGCTCAGCCGCCAGAAGCTGCCGGTCTTCGACCGCAGCCGCTATGCGCCCGCATCCGGCCTTGCACACGGCGCCTATGTGATGGCGGACGCCGAAATAGGCGAGCCGCAGGTCATCCTCATCGCGAGCGGCAGCGAGGTGCAACTCTGCATCGATGTCTACGAAACGCTCAAATGCGAGGGAGTTTCGGCCCGCGTCGTCAGCATGCCGAGCTGGGAATTGTTCGAGCGGCAGGACGAGCGGTATCGCAATGAGGTGCTACCCCCGCACATCACAGCACGCGTCACGGTCGAAATGGGCGCCGTGATAGGCTGGGACCGCTATGCGGGCCTGACCGGCACAATCATCGGCATGCACAGCTTCGGCGCGTCGGGGAAGATCGACGATGTGCTCGCGAAATTTGGTTTCGTTTCAGATAAGGTATTGCGGGCCGCCAAGAATCAGATCGCCAATCGGATCGCGGGAACTAACCGGCAATGAACCCATTGAAGTCATTGCAAGATCACGGCCAGGCGGTGTGGCTCGATTTCCTGTCGCGCGGCTTCATGGCCCAAGGCGGCCTGAAAAAGCTCGTCGATGACGACGGCTTGCGCGGCGTGACTTCGAATCCGTCGATCTTCGAACAAGCCATCGGACAAACCGGCGAATACGACACCGCGATCGCGCGCCTGCTGCAGGCACACGACCGCACCGCCGGCGAGATTTACGAAAACCTCGCGGTCGAGGATATTCAGCAAGCAACCGACGTGCTCCGCCCTGTCTTCGAGGCAACAAACGGCGCCGACGGATTTGTCAGCATCGAAGTTTCGCCCTATCTCGCGATGGACACGCAAGCCACCGTCGCCGAGGCCAAGCGGCTGTGGCACGAAGTCGGCCGCAAGAACCTAATGATCAAGGTTCCGGCGACGCCGGAGGGATTGCCGGCGGTCCGCGAGCTCCTCGCCGACGGCATCAACGTGAACATCACGCTGCTGTTTGCACAACAGGTCTATGAGAATGTTGTCGAGGCCTATCTGTCGGGACTGGAAGTACTGGCCGGCAAGGGCGGCGACATTTCGCGTATCGCCAGCGTAGCGAGTTTCTTCGTCAGCCGTATCGATACCGCGGTCGACAGATTGCTCGATGAGAAAATCGCGCGCGCCAACGATCCCGACGAAAAAGGCCGGCTCAATGCCCTCAAAGGCAAGATCGCGATCGCCAATGCCAAGCTCGCTTATCAGCGCTATCTGCGGCTGTTCGCCGGCGAGCGCTGGCATGCGCTTTCTGCCAATGGTGCCAGGCCGCAGCGGCTGCTATGGGCATCGACCGGCACCAAGAACAAGGCCTATAGCGACGTGCTTTATGTCGAGGAGCTGATCGGACCCGACACCGTCAACACCATGCCGGTGTCGACGATGGATGCGTTCCGCGAACACGGCAAACCGCGCGAGAGTCTTACGGAAGATCCCACTGGCGCGCAGCGCCAACTCGATGAGCTTGGTCGCAGCGGCATTTCGCTCGAAGCCGTCACCGCCAAGCTTGTGGAGGACGGCGTGCAGTTGTTCGCCGACGCCGCCGATAAGCTCCTCGCCGCGATTCGGGCCTCATCGCGCTTGCGGCGGCAATCGAACGGGTGATCGGGTAAATGGAGTGCGCAACATGCAGATTGGCGTCGTCGGTCTTGGGCGAATGGGCGGTAATATCGCTCGCCGCTTGATCCAGAACGGTCACGAGGTGGTGGTTTACGACCATGACGCCAAGGCGGTTGCCACGTTGAGCCATAACGGCGCCATCGGCGTGCCGGGGCTCGATAAACTGGTGGCGCAACTACGCCCGCCGCGCCCGGTCTGGGTGATGCTGCCGGCCGGAAAAATCACCGACGATGTCATCGGCCAGCTCGCGAAATTGCTGCAAACGGGCGACATCGTCATCGACGGCGGTAACACGTTCTGGAAGGACGATATTCGCCGTGCAAAAATGCTGGAGACGCACAACATCCATCACATCGACGTCGGCACCAGCGGTGGCATCTGGGGGCTTGAACGCGGCTATTGCATGATGATCGGTGGGGCCAAAGAGATCGTCGATTGCCTCGATCCGATTTTTAGGGCGCTGGCGCCCGGCCTCGGCGACGTGCCGCGCACGTTCATGCGCGACGACCGCGACCCGCGCGCCGAGCACGGTTATATTCACGCCGGCCCACACGGCGCCGGCCATTTCGTCAAGATGGTGCACAACGGCATCGAATACGGCCTGATGCAGGCCTTCGCCGAGGGTTTTGATATTTTGAAGAATGCCGACAGCGAGGCGTTGCCGCAGGATGCGCGCTTCAATCTCGATCTTACCGATATCGCCGAAGTGTGGCGGCGCGGCAGCGTCATCAGCTCCTGGCTGCTCGATTTGATGGCGAGTGCGCTGGCGGCCGATCCGAAGCTCGACGGCTTTGAAGGCGTGGTCGAGGATTCCGGTGAGGGCCGCTGGACAATCATGGCCGCAATCGAGGAAGCGGTTCCCGCGGATGTGCTGTCCGCGGCGCTCTACACCCGCTTCCGCTCGCGCCGCGATCATACCTTTGCGGAGAAAATCCTCTCCGCAATGCGCAAGGGCTTTGGCGCCCACGTCGAGCCGAAATCGCAGGCGAAGTCGGCGCTCAAGGCCAAAGCATCATGACCGCCACGAACGGCGCGAAGAATGGCGCTAAGGCTGGCGCAACCAAAGCTCGGCCGGCCGATCCTTGCTGTCTTGTGATTTTTGGCGCGTCCGGCGACCTCACTCATCGCCTCCTACTGCCCGCGCTTTATAATCTCGCCGTCGAAGGCCTGTTGCCGGAAGCGTTCGCCTTGATCGGCGTCGGCCGCACCGCCTTATCGAGCGAGCGCTTTCGCGACGATCTCGCCAAAAACCTGCCGAAATTTGCGACGCGCCAGATCGACGAGAGCGTGGCTAAGCGCTTACTTACCCGCGTCGGTTATGTCCACGGCGAGCCCGACGAGGAAAGCACCTACAAGAAACTCGGCGATGCGCTTACCCGTATCGAGCGCGACCGCGGAACCAGGGGCAATCGCCTATTCTACCTGGCGACACCGCCGGCCGGCTTCGCGCCAATCGGCTGTCATCTTGGCCAATCGGGACTGACACGGCAGGCAAACGGCGCCTGGCGGCGCGTGGTCATCGAAAAGCCGTTCGGCATCGATCTCGTCTCGGCCCAGGCGCTCAATCAAAAGCTGCTCAGCGTTCTCACCGAGGACCAAATTTTCCGCATCGATCATTATCTCGGCAAGGAAACCGTCCAGAACATCATGGTGTTGCGCTTCGCCAACGGCTTGTTCGAGCCGATCTGGAATCGCGATCATATCGACCATGTCCAGATCACCGTGGCGGAATGTCTCACAGTCGGCCGCCGCGGCAGCTATTACGACGCAACCGGCGCGCTGCGCGACATGGTGCCGAACCATCTGTTTCAGCTCCTCTCGCTCATTGCGATGGAGCCGCCGTCGCGCTTTGCCGCCGACGCGGTACGGGCGGAGAAGGCGCAAGTGCTCGATGCCATTCAGTTGCAGAACCACGACGAGGCGTTGCGCAATTCCGTCCGCGCGCAATATGACGATGGCTTTATCGACAATCGCCCCGTTGAAGCCTATCGCACGACTAAGGACGTCGCGTCCGACAGCACCACGGAGACTTACGTCGCACTGAAGTTCACCATCGACAATTGGCGCTGGGCGAACGTGCCGTTCTATTTGCGTACTGGAAAAGCGCTGCGCGCCAAACAGAGCGAGGTGGCGATTAAGTTCAAGCAGGCGCCGGTCGCCATGTTCCGAGATACGCCGATCGAGCGGTTGGCGGAAAATTTTCTTATTATCGGAATTCAACCGAACGAGTGCATCGGGCTCGAATTCAACGCCAAGATCCCGGGACCGTCGATCGCCATCGGCGGCGTCGGCATGACGTTCAAATATGCGGACTATTTTGACAGCGCACCGTCGACCGGCTACGAGACTTTGATTTACGACTGCATGATTGGCGACGCCATCCTCTATCCGCGCGCCGACGGCATCGAGGCTGGCTGGCGCGTGGTGCAGCCGTTCATCGATGCGTGGCGAGAGGCGCCGGCCGACAATCTCGGCACCTATCGTGCCGGCAGCGATGGCCCCAAGGGAGCCGAAGAACTTCTTGCTCGCGAAGGCCGCCGCTGGCGTCCGATCGCGTGAGTTGCGTCATGGATTTGCGGACGCAGCCAAAAGTCGTCACGGTCGAAAATGCTGCGATGCTGGCCGAAGCGGCGGCACGGCGGCTGATTAGTCGCGTCGCAGGGAAAGACCGCACCGCGGTCTGCCTCACAGGCGGATCGAGTCCGCAGGGGCTCTATCTCCTGCTCGCCGAACAACCCTGGTGCGGTGAAGTCCCGTGGGATCGCGTGCATTGGTTCATCGGCGACGACCGCTTCGTTCCGGAACGCGATCCGCTGAGCAATATGGGAATGGCGCGGCGGCTTTTTCTGGACCGCGTTGGCGCGCCGCACAAAAATATTCACCCGATCGCCACAGATGCGACCTATCCCGAGGGTGCGGCGCGCCTCTACGAAGATGATCTCAAGGCGTTTTACGGCGCGGATCAGCTTGATCAGGCGCGGCCATTGTTCGACCTCGTCCTGATGGGACTCGGCAGGGACGGCCACACCGCCTCGCTGTTCCCGCACTCGCCCGCACTTGGCGACAAAGTCCATTGGGTCGTCGGTATCGCCGAGGCGGGAATGGAGCCGTTTGTGCCGCGTGTCACCCTGACGTTCCCGACGCTCTCTTCCACGCGGGAATTACTGTTCCTTGTCGATGGCGCGGACAAGCGAAATATCCTGAACCGGGTGCTGTCCGGAGAAGACTTACCGGCACATCGGGCCTATTCCAACGGCGAGTTGGTTTGGCTCGTCGACCGCGCCGCGTCGCCGGAAAGCTAGCACGAGGCCTGACATGCCATCCGATGGTCCCAGGGTCCTTGTGGTGATGGGCGTTTCCGGTTGTGGCAAGAGCACGATCGCCGCGATGCTCGCGCATCGCCTGCATTGGATTTACGAGGATGGCGACTGGCTCCATCCAAAATCGAACATCGAGAAAATGCACCACGGCGAGCCGCTCAACGATGCGGATCGTTGGCCGTGGCTGCACGCCATCGCCGACTGGATCGATGCCACACGGCTCTCCGGTCATTATGGCATCGTCGCTTGCTCGGCGCTCAAGCGCGGGTATCGCGACATCCTCGTCGGCGGGCGCCAAGACGTACGCATTATTTACTTGAAGGGTGATCGCGACCTGATCGCACGACGCGTCGCCGCACGCGCCGATCATTTCATGCCGTCGACACTGCTCGACAGCCAATTCAAGGCATTGGAGGAACCGAAGGCGGACGAACGACCAATCGTCGTCTCCATCGTTCCGCACCCTCGTGAAATTGTCGAGACGATCGTCCAGAAACTCAGTATCGATGAAGCTGCATCACACATCGCGGGCTGAGATTGATGGCGAGGGCTAGTCACAGCGCGTCGGCTTCCGACTACGGTTCGGGGACGGCGTGAACGTGTCAACTCTGCGACATCGGAACCCGTCCCGACTGTTCTATTCAGCAAGCGGCGATCCTAATCACGCCAATTGCGGTCGGGCAGGAACAGCGCACCTGCAGCGGCGTTGTCTTTTGTCGCTCAGGCGCAGAAACTGGTGTCCTTGCGGTCAAACTCTACAAATAACCATGGTGAAGCATAAGGCAGTGGTGATAGACCCATCACAACACGCGTTGCCGATGTGATCCATGGCAGCGCCACACACCACGAGCCGCATCGCCGAAGGGTGACGGCCAAGCGAACAGCAATGTCCTCCAAAGCCGCCGCAAAGACCATTGTGCCGGCATCCCCCCCCAAGACGCTTTCCGAGACAGCGTTCGCCATAACCGCGACACAGCCGAGCCGGCCGCCGCGCGCGCTCAAAAGCAACGACACTTTTGCGATATTCGACGGTCGTGGCGATATCGGAGCCTCGTCCGGAGGAAGCGCTGGCCTGTTTCATCTGGACACCCGGCATCTCTCGCGCCTCGAATTGCTGGTGAACGATGCGCCGCCGCTGCTCCTCGGCTCCAATCTGCGCGACGATAATTCGGCGTTCTTTGTCGACCTGACCAATCCCGATCTAATGATCGGCGAGCGCATCGGCCTTGAGAAAGATAGAGTGCACATCTTGCGCACGATCTTTCTGTGGCGCGCGACCGCCCATCAGCGGCTGGGCGTGCGCAATTACGGCGATCGCGCGATCGATCTACGGCTCGCGATCCTGTTCGAAAGCGACTTCGCCGACTTGTTCGAAGTCCGCGGTACGCACCGCGAACGGCGCGGCACCGCGACGACCGAGCGTCTTGCCGATGACAAGGTACTGCTCGTCTACCGCGGTTTGGACGCCAAGGTGCGGCGCACGGCGCTGAGCTTCGATCCGCCGCCTGATCATCTTACGACCGATAGTGCCGTCTACGATCTCCATCTCGAGGCCGGAGAGACTCGGCCTATCTTTCTGGCGGTAAGTTGCGAGCATACTGACACGCGCCCGCTGCCATTCCTGCGCGGCCTTATCGCGGCACGCCGTGAAATGCGCGAGCAGACGCGCGAGCGCACATCGGTCGAAACGTCGAACGATCGTTTCAACGAAATATTGTGCCGCTCCGCCGCCGATCTCGCCATGCTGATGACGGACACGCCGCAGGGCCGTTATCCTTACGCCGGCATCCCTTGGTACTCGACGACGTTCGGCCGCGACGGGCTCATTACCGCCTTGCAGATGCTGTGGTGGTCGCCCGAAGTGGCGCGCGGCGTCTTGCGCCGCTTGGCCGCCTATCAAGCCAAGGCGAATGATCCGCTCGCCGACGCCCAGCCGGGAAAGATCCTGCATGAGATGCGCGGTGGCGAGATGGCGGCGCTGCGCGAAGTACCGTTCGGCCTCTATTACGGCAGCGTCGATTCGACGCCGCTGTTCGTTCTGCTAGCGGGTCTCTATGCGGAGCGCACCGGCGACACCGATACAATCGTCGAGCTATGGCCGGCCATCGAAGCGGCGTTGCGCTGGATCGACGGTCCCGGCGACCCGGATGGCGACGGCTTCGTCGAATACAAGTGTGCCAGCAAACAAGGTCTTACCAACCAGGGCTGGAAGGATTCCCACGATGCGATTTTCCACGCCGACGGGCGCCTCGCCGAAGGCGAGATCGCGCTGGTCGAGGTGCAAGGCTACGTCTATGCGGCCAAGCGAATGGCGGCGCGCTCCGCGCAACGGATCGGGCTCGCCACGGTCGCCACCAAGCTGAATGCGGAAGCGGATCATCTCGCCGAGCGCTTTGAGGCCGCGTTCTGGTGTCCGGAAATCGAAACCTATGCGCTCGCGCTCGATGGCGCGAAGCAGCCTTGCCGGGTGCGCACGTCGAATGCCGGGCAAGTGCTGTTCACCGGCATTGCCACTCCCGACCGCGCGGCAAGGGTCGCCAAGGAACTGCTGCAGCCGGGTTTCTTCTCCGGCTGGGGCATCCGTACCGTGGCGCAAGGCGAGGCGCGGTTCAATCCGATGTCGTATCACAACGGTTCGGTGTGGCCGCACGACAACGCGCTGATCGCGCTCGGCCTTGCACGCTATGGCCACAAGCGGTCGATCGACACCTTGTTCGGAGGTTTGTTCGGCGCCGCCACTTACATGGATCATCGGCGTCTTCCGGAGCTGTTTTGCGGTTTCCGGCGCCAGCGTGGGCAAGGTCCGACGCTCTATCCGGTCGCCTGTTCGCCGCAAGCTTGGGCCAGCGCCACCCCGTTCACGCTGCTCGAGGCCTCGCTGGGTCTCGAATTCGAACCGTTCAACGGCGAAATCCGGTTGCGAAATCCGCGTTTACCGGCGTTCTTGGACGAAGTGATGCTGCGCGATTTGCGGTTGTCGTCATCGAGTGTCGATTTGCGGGTGCGCCGCCATGGCGACACCGTTTCGCTCGATACACCCCGGATCAACGGCGATATCCGGGTTTCGATCGTTTTCTCGTCCTGATCGCCGCCGTTTTTTGCGATTCCCGGCTCCTCCAGCATTGCGTGGAACCAGGAGGACCTACTCGGCTTAGTGATCTGGGTTCCATCGGCACGCTAGAGCTAAGATGCACGGCAAAAAACCAGTAATCGTGGGAATAATGACGGGGGTGGCGGCGTTGGCGCTGGTCGTCGCGATTGACGCCGCATGGCCGGAAAACGTCCAAGCGCCCGCGCAGACCGTACCGCCGGCAGATCACCCTGCGCCCCCACCGGATGTGCCGCCTTCGGTGACAATCCTGAACAATCACGAGGTCGAAGGTATTCTTGGTCGCCAGGTGGTCAGTGACGCCGACGAGAACATGGGCCGCATCGTCGACGTGGTTGTCGACCACACCGGCCAAGTGCGCGCCGCGATCATCGATTTCGGCGGCTTCCTTGGTGTCGGCAGTCGCAAGATCGCGGTCGACTGGAGCGCATTGCATTTTCCGCTGTTGGGCCAGGCCGACGCCAAGATCACGCTCGAACTCACGCGCGATCAAGTGAAGGCAGCTCCCGAATATGTGGAGGGTAAGCCGGTCGTCGTTTTGGGTGCGCTCGGCAAGCTCGAACCGCTGCCGTTCGAGTAGCGCAGCGCACGATCCGCAATAGCGCCAACTCTATCGACTGTGCCGGAGACGCATCCTGCCCGCAAATCTTCCACGCCGCCTACGCGACAGGCCGGAACCGGCGCCCGACGCGGCGCCGCCGCCGCCCCTCGAACCGCTCGCGGGCGGCGAGCCGCCGTTGACGCCGTCGCGTAAGAGTCTACGCGGGCTCGACTGGTTTATTTTCTTTGTCGCAGACGTGCAGACCGGTTTCGGGCCGTTCGTCTCGGTCTATCTCACCGCGCAGCGATGGACGCAGTTTGATATCGGACTCGTCCTGTCGGCCGCGGGATTCGTCGCCCTGATTGGACAAATACCGGGTGGCGCGCTGGTCGATGCCGCGCGCTCGGAACGCTTCGTCGCCGGCGCTGCCATCGTCGCCATCTGCGTCAGCGCCTTGATCTATGCGGCGTTCCCGATCTTCCCGATGATTTTGGCCGGTTCGGTGCTGCACGCGCTGGCGAGCTGCGTCCTCGGCCCAGCGCTCGCCGCGATCAGCCTCGGCCTTGTCGGCCATGCAGCGATCGGCGCACGATTTGGACGCAACGCCCGCTTTGCCTCCGTCGGTAACGGCTTGGCGGCGGCGGCGATGGGTGCCTGCGGTTATCTTCTTTCGGCGCGCACCGTTTTCATCGTCACGGTGCTCTTGCTAGTGCCGGCGCTAATCGCACTGCGCTCGATATCCGAACGCGAGATCGATCCCGAACGCGCGCACGGCGCGCCTCCACGGCGTCCCGCCGCCGAGTCCAAAACCGATCGGCATTCCGTCAAAGCGAGCGCGCTGATGCGGAACCGGCCGCTGCTGATCTTCGCCGGCTGCCTGCTTTTGTTTCACCTCGCCAATGCGGCGATGCTGCCTTTGATGGGGAGCGTCGTGACCATGCGGTCAAGCCAGTGGGCGACGGTCATTATCGCGGCTTGCATCGTCGTGCCGCAGCTTGTGGTCGCGGTTTCGTCGCCCTGGATCGGTACACGGGCGCAAATCTGGGGACGCCGGCCGCTGCTGCTGGTTGGTTTCGCCGCACTGCCCATCCGCGGCCTGTTGTTCGCCTCGGTCACTAATCCCGAGCTCCTGCTCGCCGTGCAGCTCCTCGACGGCGTGACTGCCGCGGTGTTCGCCGTCATGGTGCCTTTGGTGGTCGCCGACCTCACCCGCGGCACCGGCCATTTCAACCTCGGCCAAGGCATCCTGGGCACCGCCATCGGCGTCGGCGCCTCACTGTCGACGACGCTCGCCGGCTATGTGACCGATCATTTCGGCAGCCGGCCGGCCTTTGCGTCATTGGCCGCGATCGCGTTCGTCGGCTTTATCGTGCTGTGGTTTCTGATGCCGGAGACAAAGCCGACGGAAGTAGCGAAGTAGCTGGCCTCACAATGCCGGCGCGTCGTCGGCGACAAGCCGCAGACGCGGCGTGATGGCGTCCGACAGACTGCGATAGACGGCAAGATAATCCTGCGCCATGCGGCGCGCGGTGAAGCGCTCCTCGAAGCGCCGCCTGATCTTGTCGCGGGACAAATGGCCAAGCCGGTCGACGGCACCGATGGCGCCATTAATGTCCTCGACGACAAATCCGGTCAGGCCATCCTCGATAATTTCAGGCACCGAGCCGCGATTGAACGCGATGACCGGCGTGCCGCAGGCCATGGCCTCGATCATCACCAGGCCGAACGGCTCCGGCCAGTCGATCGGCACCAGCAGCGCGATGGCACCGCTCAAGAACTCGGACTTATCCTTGTCATTGATCTCGCCGATAAACTCGACATCGCTCGACTTCATCATCGGCTCGATCTGCTCGTCGAAATAGTCCTGGTCCGCCTTGTCGACCTTGGCGGCGACCTTGAGTTGCACGCCGCAATGTTGCGCGATGTGGATAGCGCGATCGATGCCCTTCTCCGGCGCGATACGGCCGAGAAAGGCGAAATAGCTCGGTTTTGCCGGTTTCGGCTCAAGGAGCCGCGCCGGCAGGCCGTGATGCACCGTGCGCACCCAGTTGGCCTGCGGCAGCGGGCGCCGCTGCGAATTCGAGATCGATACCAACGGCGCTGTGCTGAACGTGTCGAACACCGGCTGGTGCTCCGGCAGATCGAGCCGGCCATGCAGCGTCGTCACGAATGGCGTCGCTTGGCGGGAGAACAGCGAGAACGGATAATAATCGAGGTGGCAGTGCAGGATGTCGAACTCGCCCGCACGCCGATAGACGTGCTCCAGCATCATCATGTGTAGGGCATTGGGGTCGCGCACCGCGCCGTCGAGCCGCAATGCACGCGGCCACATTGCTTCAAGCTTGGCCGAAGTCACGGAGTTGCCACTGGCGAAGAGCGTTACCTCGTGGCCGAGCGCAATCAGCTCTTCCGTCAGCCAGGATATGACCCGTTCCGTGCCGCCATAAAGCTTGGGCGGGACAGCTTCAGTCAACGGCGCAACTTGTGCGATGTGCATTGAACAGACCTTTTTGTCTTGTTTGTCTTGAAGTTCGACGCCCGGCGACAACCGACAACGTTGCAACCGCCGAAAAAATCGAACTCTGGATGGAACTTAATTTTTCACGGGGGATGGAACTTTTCCCAGCCTATCCGCGTCAACAACAATGCGCCAAATGCGCAGCGTTTGATCACCTGTCGGCGATGTAAGAGACATTTGCTGAAATTGATCAGCGTATGCCGCCACACGCGGAACATCACGGGTTGGACTTCGTTCAGTTCCATGTTCCTCGGATTGCAGCCAACGGAGATGAGAGCGAGCATGGCCGATCTCACGGGTTACGCTGGTTCCCCCCTGGCCTTTACTTTTCGCTACATCCGGCTGCGGCCGTTTTCGCATGCAGTCATTCTCACCGCCGTGCTAGGCGCGGTCGCCTGCTCGGTGGGCACACAATATGGAGTGAAATTTCTGGTCGATACGCTCGCAAGCGGTGCCAATGCCCGCGTCTGGACAGCGTTCTGTCTTCTCGGCGCGCTGATTGCCTCCGATAATATCCTGTGGCGTGTCGCCAGCTGGATCGCCAATTACGCATTTGTCGGCGTCACCGGCGATTTAAGGCGCGATCTCTTCCGGCACCTGATGGGCCATTCGCCCAGCTATTTCGCCGACCGGCTGCCCGGCATGCTGACAAGCCGGGTCACCGCAACCTCCAACGCGGTGTTCACAGCCGAGAGCATGTTCGTCTGGAACGTATTGCCGCCGGTGGTGGCAACGGTCGCGGCGATCGGGCTGGTTTTCA
Organism: uncultured Alphaproteobacteria bacterium; assembly: GCA_963790975.1. GTDB lineage: Bacteria > Pseudomonadota > Alphaproteobacteria > Rhizobiales > Xanthobacteraceae > BOG-931. The sequence goes on along the minus strand of CAWBQV010000002.1, from coordinate 2,130,833 downwards.
CCATCAGCCTGCCGATGGCCGGAGCCCTGGCCCTCATCGCCGGCATCATGGTGTGCCTGATGTTCCGTTTTGCCGCCGCTGGCCGCCCCCTGCATCACGACTTCGCCAGGAAGGCGGCGGCGGTCGACGGCGAGATGGCTGATGTCGTCAGCAATATGCCGCTGGTCCGGGCGTTTGGCGGCTTCCTGCGTGAACACCGCCGCTTTGACACGACGGTCGATCGCGAGTTGCACGCGCGGCGGCGCAGCCTGCTCTACCTGGAAAAGCTGCGCATTTTCCATGCCGTGGTGACTGTCCTCCTGACGCTCGGTCTGCTCGCCTGGGCGATCATGCTCTGGCAGCGAGGCGAGGCGACGACGGGCGAAGTCGTGCTGGCGTGCACGCTATCGATCTCGGTACTCAGCGCGACACGCGACCTTGCGGTAGCGCTGGTCGACATCACGCAGCATTTCGCGCGCCTTGCCGAGGCGGTTGCAACGCTGCTCGTGCCACATGAACTGCGCGATCACCCCGAGGCCGAGCCGCTCATTCGGCGCGGCGCCAGCGTAAAGTTCGAGCATGTCGATTTCCGCTATCCCGGCGGGGGCCAGCAGATTTTCGAGGATTTTTCATTGAGTTTCCTGCCGGGCCAGCGCGTCGGGCTCGTGGGCCATTCCGGCGGTGGCAAATCGACCTTGTTTGCGCTGCTACAACGCCTCTACGACGTGCAATTTGGCCGGCTCCTCATCGACGGGCAGGACATTTCACGCGTCACCCAGGCGAGCTTGCGCGAGGCCATCGGCATCGTGCCGCAGGACATTTCAATGTTTCATCGCTCGGTCATGGAGAATATCCGCTACGGACGGCCGGGGGCGAGCGACGACGAAGTGCTCGAAGCGGCGATCGCGGCGCGCTGCGATTTCATCGAGCAGCTATCGGACGGCATGCAAACGATCGTGGGCGAGCGCGGCGTAAAACTCTCCGGCGGGCAGCGCCAGCGCATCGCCATTGCCCGCGCGTTCCTCAAGGACGCGCCGCTGCTCCTCCTCGACGAAGCGACTTCTGCGCTCGACGGTGAATCCGAGGAAGCGATCCGCGAGGCCTTGGGCCGCCTGATGAAGGGCCGCACCGTCATCGCCATCGCACATCGGCTCTCCACGGTCCGTAATTTTGATCGTATCGTCGTGTTGCAAGCCGGACGCGTCATGCAAGACGGACCGCCGGATCTATTGGTGCGCCGCGAGGGGCTCTACCGGCAACTCGTGCAGCGCGAGATGGACCGGCTGTCGCAGCACGCGGCATAGCCCCTGTCTGCACCCATCACTAGCTGTGCGCCACCCGGCTGCGTCTGGCGAGTTCGAGCACGATCGGCGCGATCGCCGTTCGCACCGGCGCGCGACGCACGTCGGCGAGCGTATGCAGGAAATCGGCAAACCAGTTTTGCACCGACGCCGCCTTGAGCTTGCACAGCATTGACTGCCAGCGCTCGCGCCTTTCGTCGAGCCTCATGTGAATGCCAACCGCGATTTGCCGCGCCATGCCGTCGATGTCGTGAGGATTGACCAGAAGGGCGGCGTCAAGTTCCTTGGCGGCGCCGGCGAACGAAGACAGCACCAGCACGCCTGGATCGAAAGGGTTCTGCGTCGCCACATATTCCTTGGCGACGAGATTCATGCCGTCATGCAGCGGCGTTACCAGGCCAACACTCGCCGTCCGATAAAAGCCCGCAAGCGTGAGCTGCGAATAGCCCTTGTTGAGGTAGCGGATCGGCGACCAGTCGACTTCGCCGTGACGCCCGTTGACCTCGCCCACCAAGCCGGCGAGCTCCGACTTAAGGTCGCGGTAAGCTTTGATATTGCCGCGTGACGGCACCGCGATCTGAAGAAGCGACACCCGGCGCTTCAGTCTGGGTTCGATCTCGAGCAAGCGGTCGAACGCGCGGATCCTGTTAGCGATGCCTTTCGAATAGTCGAGGCGGTCGACGCCGAGCACGAGCTTGGCGCCCTGCAGGCTGTCGCGCAGGCGGGCGACTTCGGGGCGATTGATTGCCTTAATCGCGCGCGCGCCGAACTCTTCGACGTCGATACCGATCGGGAACGTCGCCAGTTGGGTGAGCCCCCATTCCGATGCGACCGTACCGTCGACAACGTTAAGACCGAGATCGAACCGCAGACAGTCCTCGAAATTCTGCCGGTCCTCGACGGTCTGGAATCCGATGAGATCGTAGGCGAGCATCGAAACGGCGAGTTCGGCACAATGCGGCACCGCGGCCATGGTGCGGCGATCCGCCCACGGTGTGTGCAGAAACAAGCCGAGCGGGCGCTCGATACCGAGCCGACGCAAATCCGCGGCCAATGCCAGGAAGTGGTAGTCCTGGATCCAGAATACTGCCTCGGGCGTACTGAAGCGCACGAGAGCACGCGCCATGAAGGCGTTGATCTCCCGATACGACGTATAGTCGTCGACGGTGACACGGATGAGATCGGGACGCGAGTGTAGCGCTGGCCACAGCGCCGAATTGGCAAAACCTTCGTAATAACCACGATAGTGCTTGGCCGGCATGTCGACGGTCGCCAGCGCACCGGTCCCAAGCGCCTCGATCCGCGCAAATGAATCGTGCGTTTGCGTCGCGTCGCCGCGCTGGCCGCTCGAGCCGACCCAGATCGCGCCGGAGTCCCGCACCATTGGCAACAGCGCCGCCGCCAATCCGCCGGCAAGCGGCTCGTCGGGATTAGTCCGTGCAACGCGGTTGGAGACGACCACGACGTTCACGAGAAGCACCTCCGGGATAGGTGTTCGATTAACCGTCAGGGCCGTGCTTTGTTCCGCATTTTGATGCATCGCAGCGAAGTAAACAGCGGGCGAGTTCCGCAATTGGAACTTTTTCTCCGTTGCGGGGTTTTGAGTGGGGTGCACGGGCTGCGCAGGCCCATTACGCCATCGCGCGCCACATCATTGCGGACTTAACCGATGCGCGCCCTCACCGTTGCGCCAGGCACTGCCGATTCCGCGAAAGTCGAGGACGTGCCCGAACCGCCCACCTCCGACGGCGCGGTGCTGGTGCGCACACTGGCGCTCGGCGTCTGCGGTACTGACCGCGAAATCGTGTCCGGATCCTACGGCTGGGCGCCGCCGGGACAGAAGCGCCTGGTGATCGGGCATGAGTTTTTAGGCAAGGTGAAAGAAGCACCGTCGGATTCCGGTTTCAAAACCGGCGATCTGGTCGTTGGCATCGTGCGCCGGCCCGACCCGGTGCCGTGCCCGTGCTGCGCCGTCGGCGAGTGGGATATGTGCCGCAACGGCCGCTACACCGAGCGCGGCATCAAGGAGCGCAACGGCTATGGTTCAGATTTTTTCCGCATCGAGCCAGACTTCCTGATCAAACTAGACCCGTCGCTCGGCATCAATGGCGTATTGGTCGAGCCCGCCAGCGTCGTCGCCAAGGCCTGGGATCAGACCGAGCATATTGGGCGCCGTTCGCGCGCCTGGGCGCCGAAGACTCTTCTTGTCACCGGCGCCGGTCCGGTTGGGCTTCTGGCCGCATTGATCGGCGCGCAGCGCGGGCTCGACGTTCACGTGCTCGATCATCACGACAGCCTGGAAAAGCGGACAATCGTGCGCCAGCTCGGCGGCGCGTTCCATCTCGAAAGCCTCGCCGAGCTCAAGGACTCAAGCCCGATATCCTGATGGAATGCACCGGCGCACCGAGCGTGGTGCGCGACGCGCTCAGCCACACCGCATCCGGCGGCATCGTCTGTCTGGTCGGTGTTTCCGCGCCCGGCCATAATGCGACGTCGATATCGGCGCGCTTAATCGCACCATGGTGCTCGACAACGATACCGTCTTCGGCAGCGTCAATGCCAACCGCAGGCACTATGAGGATGCTGTCGCCGTCCTGCAGCGTGCCGACAAAAATTGGCTCGGCCGGCTGATCACGCGCCGCGTGCCGGTCGACCAATGGACACAATCGCTCGCGCAACAGCCCGACGATATCAAAGTCGTCGTCGATTTCTCCTGAACGGCGTAGAATTGCCAAAACCATGTCGACCCGGATCGAAGATTATGCCCTGATCGGCGATTGCAAGAGCGCGGCACTTGTCTCGCGCGACGGCTCGATCGACTGGTTGTGCTGGCCGCGTTTTGATTCGGATGCGTGTTTCGCCGCGCTTCTTGGCACGCCCGATCACGGCCGCTGGCTGGTAACGCCGCGCGAGGCGGCCACGATCACGCGCCGCTATCGGCCGGACACGCTCATTCTCGAAACCTCTTTCGAGACCGAGGATGGCGCCGCCACGATGATCGACTTCATGCCGTTCCGCGACGATCATTCCGAGATCGTGCGGCTGGTCATCGGGACACGAGGCAAGCTTGCGATGCGCACCGAGCTCATCCTGCGCTTCGGTTACGGCGCCGTAGTGCCGTGGGTGACCCGGCTCGAAGACGGCACGCTGCGCGCCATCGCCGGGCCCGACATGGCGGTGCTGCGCACGTCGGTGCATGTCATAGGCAAGGACATGACCACGGTCGGCGAGTTCACCGTTGATCGCGGCGAGACCATTCCTTTTATTCTGACCTACGCGCGCTCGCACAAGATGCCGCCGGATTCGCTCAACCCCGTGACGTCCCTGGAAGCGACCGAGAAATTCTGGGCCGAATGGTCGGCAAAATGCCTCCCGGCTGGCGAGTGGTCGGACGTGGTGCGCCGTTCGGTGATCACGCTCAAGGCGCTCACTTACGGGCCGACCGGCGGCATCATCGCCGCGCCGACCACGTCGCTGCCGGAGCAACTCGGCGGAGAGCGTAATTGGGATTACCGCTACTGCTGGCTGCGCGACGCCACGTTGACTCTGCTCTGCACCATGCATGCCGGCTATTACGAGGAAGCGCAGGCCTGGCGCGAATGGCTCCTTCGCGCGGTGGCCGGCAGCCCTGAACAGATACAAATCATGTATGGTATCGGCGGCGAGCGCCGGCTCGCCGAATGGCATGCCGATTGGCTTCCTGGCTATGAACAATCCACGCCGGTGCGCATCGGCAATGCCGCGCACGTCCAACTCCAAATCGACGTGTTCGGCGAGCTCTGGACACCCACCTTCAGGCGCGCCGCAGCGGCTTGAGCGGCAACGAGGCCGGATGGGCGGTACAGCTCGCCTTTCTCGATCACCTCAAGGAAATCTGGCGCGAGCCCGACCAGGGCATCTGGGAAATGCGCGGGCCGGCGCAGCATTTCACCTATTCCAAAGTCATGGCCTGGGTCGCCTTCGACCGCGCCATCAAAATCGCGGAGAATTTCGGCCAGCAAGGCCCGCTCGACGAGTGGCGGGCATTGCGCGATGAAATTTGCAACGAGGTATTGGAGCGCGGCTTCAACAAGGATCTCGGTATTTTCATGCAGGCCTACGGATCGGACCAACTCGACGCAAGCCTATTACAATTGCCGTTGGTCGGCTTCCTGCCGGTGACCGATCCGCGCATCGCCAACACCATCGCCGCGATCGAGCGTCGGCTCATCCGCGGCGGTTTCGTCATGCGCTACAGCACCGAGGAGGTGGCGGACGCGCTGCCGCCCGGCGAAGGCGCGTTCCTCGCCTGCAGTTTCTGGCTGGTCGACGTCTACGTTTTGCAGGAGCGCCTCGACGAAGCGGAGAAACTGTTCCGGCGGCTGGTCGGACTGCGCAACGATGTCGGCCTGCTGAGCGAACAATACGATCCAGACCTAAAGCGTTTGGTTGGCAATTTTCCGCAGGCGTTCTCGCATCTCGCGCTGATCAACAGCGCCTATAATCTGACGCGCGCCCGAAAGCCCGTGCATGAGCGCGCCCAAAACGAGCAGGCAGATGGGCATGCGCCGCTGCAACCTGTTGCCGCGCCCGCGAAGTGACTGGCTCTCCATTCATCCGCGCCAATAGCGGTCTTCCCAGCTTCTCGACAGCCGCATCGCGGAAAGAATCAGTCCGGCCATCGAATAGGTCTGCGGAAAATTGCCCCACAGCGCGCCGGTCTGCGGATCGACGTCTTCGGATAGCAGTCCGTAGCGGTTGCGATGCTGGAGCGCATCGGTGAATAAATCGCGCGCCGCCTCGCGCCGGCCAAGGGACCACAAAGCGTCGATCAGCCAAAACCGGCAGATCAGGAACGCCGTCACCGGCACGCCAAAATCGTCCTCGCCGGCATAGCGCATGACATGCTTTTCGCGCACGAGCTCGCGCTCCATGGCGGCGACGGTAGAGATAAAGCGCGGATCGTCCACCTCGACAACGCCGAGATCAGCGAGCAGAAGGACGCTGGCGTCGAGATCATCCGAACCGAACGCCGCAGTGAAAGCGCCACGCTTGGCGTTCCAGGCGCGATTAAGCAATTCAGCGTGGATTGGATCGGCAATTGAATTCCAATGTTTTGCGCGCCCTTCCAGACCAAGCCGTGTCGCGATCGCGGCGAGCCGCTGGCAACCGGCCCAACACATCGCGGCTGAATGGGTGTGGACCCGCCGGCGTCCGCGATATTCCCAGATGCCGGCATCGGGCTCGAATGCCTTCGCGGCCGCGCGGTTGCCGAGCGACTCCAGGAGATGAAAAAGCCCCTCGTCACCTGGCCGCGGCAGACGGCGGTCGAAGAACATCGGCATGGCGGCCAGGATGACACTGCCATAGGCGTCGTGCTGCACCTGATGCACCGCCGCATTGCCGATCCGCACCGGACCGTCGCCGCGATAGCCTTCGAGGTTAGACGCGATGCGCTCCTCGACCAAAGTCGTCGGCACCACGCTGTACAGCGGCCGTAATTCCTCTTCCGAGTTCGATGCAATCGACAGCGTGAAGGAGATGAACTCCTCCATGGTGCGCGTCGCGCCGATACGATTGAGCGCCTGCACCACAAAATAGGCATCCCGCAGCCAGCAATATCGGTAGTCCCAGGTGCGGCCGGATGAGGGTGATTCCGGGATCGATGTGGTGTGCGCGGCGACGACGGCGCCGGTCTCGTCGAAATTCGACAGCTTTAGCGTGATCGCGGCGCGGATGATAGCTTCCTGCCAATCGTAGGAGATCGACAGCCGGCGCACCCATTCCATCCAGTAATCATGCGTGCGTTCTGAGAAGTCGCGGCAGGTTTTTTGCAGATCGTCGGTAAAGGGTTCGTCCGGTCCGAACACCAGGTGCAACGGCCGCGTCAGCACGAACGGCGCCTCGCCGTCGATCAAGGACAGCGGCGCATCGGTGGTGAGGCGGATCGCTGTCGCATCGTTGGCATAACGGATGTGGTTGCTGCCGAGCGAACGGCTCGGCAGCGGCTTGCCGTAATCGCAGGCGGGCCGCATTCGGATGGTGATGCGCGGCAGGCCGGCGACCGGTTCGATGATCCGGTAAAGCTGCGGTGGCCGAAACACGCGGCCGAATTGGCGAAAACGCGGCGCAAAATCGGTGATCCGCACCTTGCCGCCGTTGCGGTCTGTCAACTCGGTCGAAACGATCGCGGTGTTGCGGACATATTGCGATTGGAAGTCCGCCATGTCTTCGAGCACGACATCGGAGAATCCCTTTTCTTCCTTGCCGGACACCAGCCGGCAGAAGATCGGATCGCCGTCGAACCGCGGGTAACACCACCACACGATCCGTGAGCACGGATCGACCAATGCCGCCGTGCGGCCGTTGCCGATAACCGCGAGATCGAGACCATGATCGATCATGCCGCGAGGGTCTGCTGCGTCGCGCTTGGCGGCGGCTCGGATCGCGAAATCAAGCCCATGCTCATTCATTACGCCGCGTCTTCGCCATGATTTGCAATGCGCGCCAGCCACGCGCGGACTGATTTCGGGTTTGTCGAAATGACCGTTGACGTCGGCGATGACCCGGCCGACCGAGAAACCCAGACCGCCGATTTGCGCGATAACGCCGAACACCGGCTCGTCGGTGGTGTCGTCGCCAATGAAAATCGGATTACGGCGCGCAAACGGCGCGTAGGTCATCAGTTCTCTTACCCCATTGGCCTTGTTCACGCCGGCGGCCTTGACCTCGACGACGAGTTTGCCGGGCAGGATCTCAACTGAACCCGGCGCAGCGTCGGCGCAAATTCCATCGACCGCCGCGTGCACCGCATCGCCTTTGTCGGGCGCGAGACGATAATGCAAAGCCAGCGAATAGCCTTTGTCTTCGGCTAGAATGCCGCGGCCGAGTTCAGTCACGGCGGCGAGTTTGCGCTTGAGCGCGGCGGCTAGCGGCTTGGCGCGGATGAGGGGTTTCGCGCCGCCTGTGGTGCGCAGTTCCGCACCATGGCCGCCGATTGCGGCAAGTTCTAGTGGCGAAAAAATGAGATCGATGTCGTGGAGCGAACGGCCGCTCACGAGAGCCAACGCGCCAGCGGTCAGCTCATCGAGGCGCGCAAGCGTCTGCCGCAGTCCCGTCGGTACCCAGACCTGCTGCGGCGAGGGTGCAAGATCGAGGATCGTGCCATCGATATCGAGCAATATAGCGCATTTCCGCAGGTCTGGGACGAGCGAAATTTCCGCTTGCTGCATATCAAGGTCCGAGATTTCCATTTGCACGTCTGATACCGTTGTTCAATCGATGAATGCAAGCGGTTGGCACACTGTTTCGGGCGCTTCGAGATCCGATGCACTATCATGTTGCGCGGGAGACAGGGCAGCGCGGCGTTAGAAATCTCGGTGCGGCGACGCGTTGCTTGCGAATAGAGCCATATTCCCACCCAACCCCGACTTCCAGGAAATAACGCCTTGAGTTATCGGGTGTTCCAGTCAGGGAACACGCGTTTCCTACGCTGCTTACGCGATGTCGGCAAAATCGAACCGCCGATGTTCGAATTGGATCACAAGCGCATAACATAAAGCAAAACACAACCAACAAAGGCTATTTCCGCGGCCGTCGTTTCGATAAGCGCGCCACCTTCCGAGTGGCAACGGCTGGCGTCATGGACGGAGCGCCAGCGGAATGCACAAAAATTCTCCATTTTGGACTTGAGGCTGTCTCAAACGACTGTTTGACTTTCATCCACTCGTTTGAATTAACGCTGAGATGAGGTGCGTCATGCTTATGCGCGAAACGCCCCCCTTTTCTGGTCGCTCTTGGGGTCCACATCCGTGCTCGAACTGCGGGCGGCCGATGCAGCTAACTCGAAGCTTCGCCCACGCTGGGGGCGTTTCCGCGGTCGTTAGTTACGGGTGCGCCGAATGCGGAATCTGGATGACCGAGTCCGCGGACACTCAGAGCCGTGAGATCAGCGAGCAGTTGACCCCGTAGGTTGACCGGCCCCCTGCGAGTGGTCCGTTTGGAATGTTAGTTTAGAGCTGGGATTTGCGCCATGGGCTTTGCCGGCCAGACGAGTGCCTCTGGCGCCGGCGGTCGATATCCCAACGAGGAATGCGGCCGCACTTTGTTGTAATGCTGCCGCCAGATTTCGATCATGACCTGCGCCTCTTTCAATGTGTAGAAGATCTCACCGTTTAGAAGCTCGTCGCGCAGCTTACTTCCGTCACCCCTATCGCTCGAACCGCATCAGTAACCAGCCCGCCTTGTGCCATCAGAACATCAACCTGCCGAAGCTTCGCGACAACCTCTTCGGCCGTATGCCGCTTCCTCGCCATCGATCTCATCCTCCATGGTCAAAACATACCTCAGGGAGGACCACTTCAAAGGGGGCAGATCAAGGTCTTAGCGATCGTTTATCAGCTTCTACAAAGCTGAGCGCCGCGAAACAGCTCGGAAATCCCGAAGAAATCTGGGAAATCCAAGGTATCGGAAAAACAAAGATTTGTGCTGACCATCACATCTCGAATCGCACACCGAAAGTACCCCTTGCTCGAAGATACAAAGATAAATCAGGGACGGCAGTCATGATCAATCTCAGAACCTGCGTGGTGAGTGCCATTTTGGGGACGCTCGTCGCCACATCCGCCACGTTCGCTCCCACGCAGAGCTCTGCGCTGCCGGGCTATGACGGCAGCTGGAGTGTGCTGGTCATGACCCAAAAAGGCGACTGCGACCCCGCCTATCGCTATCCGATCCGCGTTTCCAATGGCCAACTGATCAATGCCGGCGATGCCGCCTTCACAGTGGCCGGCAAGGTCGCGCAGACCGGCGCGATCACCGTCACGATCAGCGCAGGCGGCAAGAGCGCCACGGGCGTTGGGCACCTCGCGGGTGCCGAAGGTGCCGGCACTTGGACCGGCGGCTCTTGCTCTGGTTCGTGGACCGCCGAGCGCCGCAACTCATAAATGTAACGGTGCTCGCCCATAATTTAAAAGGGCCGTTCCAGTTCTGAGAGTTGACGTCCGCTTTGGGTCGTTAGCTGCCGCGGCGTGGTCAAATTGGGATGTCCGCTTTACCCCCGAAAGCGGACGCGGCACGCGCTCACCGGCGTGTCCGCTTTGGGCCACAAGCGGACTCATGCACCGCAACAAAGACGGTGGAAAAGGCGTTTAATCAGTAGGCACCGAGGGTGCGCAAACCTAGTACGTCTCGCCCCATTTTTTCAGGGCCAGCAGGACCGGTCCAAGTGCCCGTCCCTTCTGGGTCAAAACGTACTCGGCGCGGGGCGGATGCTGTTCGTAAAACCGTCGCTCGACGATCCCCGTCTCTTCCAGCCGTTTCAGCCGCGCCGACAGCGTGTTCGGACCGATGCCTGCGAGACTCGCCTCCAAGTCCTGAAACTTGCGCGGGCCCTGGCGCAACAGGTCGCGCAGGATGAGGAAGGTCCAGCGTTCGCCGACAACATCGAGTGTGCGGGCCACCGGACAATCTTGCCCATAACCGGATTTCACCGCGCTACGCATTGAGTCTGCCTCCGCTTATCAATCACTAAACTGTGATTTGGATAGTAACTACTGTAATGGTAGCCGTATGACTCCTAATAGAGTAGTCACTACAAATCAAACAGTCAATATGGGAGTCGCACCATGACACCGCAAATCCCCGAATATCTCATAGTGTTCGAATCGACCGTCCGGCTCCTGGCGGCGGCCATTGCGCTGGGCCTCATTTGGATGGGTGCCCTGCACATGAAGGCGCCCGCGCGGTCGCGTTACACGACTGCGGGCGTGCTGTCGGTGGCCCTCATCGCTTGGCAGGCGGTCGCCCAGCACCTCGGTTCGGCAAATACGTATTTCGCGACCACCGAAACCGCGGTGCCGACCGTCCTGTTCGGTTTGCTGATCCCGCTGATTGTCGCCACCATTGGCTTTTGGGTATCGGGAAACATCGCAAGCCTCGTCTTGGCGATACCGCTACATTGGATCGTGGCGGCTCAGATCTATCGCGTCGCAGGTGGCATTTTCCTCGTGCTCTGGGCGGACGGACGCCTGCCCTGGCAATTCGCGCTGCCCGCAGGGATTGGCGATGTTACCACCGGGTGCTTTGCCGTTGTCGTGGCCGCGATGTTGGCGCAAAAGGCAGTTGGCGCTCGCAGAGCGGCCTACGGCTGGAGCTTTTTTGGAATCGCCGACCTGGTCGTGGCGATTATGATGGGAGCAATGACCTCTCCGGGGCGGCCACATCTCTTTGCCTTCGAGGCGCCAAACCTCCTCATCACATCCTATCCGCTGGTCATGATACCCACCTTCGCCGTCCCTCTGGCCCTGATGCTCCATGGCCTCGTTCTGTGGCGGCTGCGGCGGGAGACCGTCTCGACAGGCCGGCTGGCCGTGGCGTGATGTCGCCCGCCTGATCAAGGGCGCCGGGAGGGCGGGGCCGGGTGTCACCCTCCCTCAATCCTCGATCACGAGCCGCTCGACCCGCTTGAACACACGCGCACGCGAACAGTTACCAATAAAGGACGAGCTGCAACTTTCATTTATGACTGAACATCCTCGAGCACGAGCAGGCCGGACTGACGGAACAATACGTTTGCATCTAGTTCAAAAAATCGGCGCGTCTGCTTTGGGTCATAAGCGGACGCGACCGCTGAGAGCGACCGCGTCTGCTTTACCCCCAAAAGCAGACAGGCCAGCTAGGCGGTTACGATGCTGCGCCAGCGGTTCGGCACTGTGTTCATCGCTCGCGGCAACGGTATAATCGCGCTGGCCTTTAGGCGCTTGAGGGAAGGAAGCCGTGCGGTCGTTATCGGTAGTAACGATGATTGCGACGTGCGCGAGTATCGTCTCCGCGTGTAGTGATACGCCCCAACAATCGGCCAGCGAAGAATTGAAGAAAAATATTGCCGGCATCTTTGATCCGCAGTTGGCCGCTCAGCAAAACTACTATCGCGCACTTGCCGAGTATCAGAACTGCTATTCGGCGAACCCGAAGAACGCCGACGCATGTGCAGAACAGCGCCAAATAATGGAGGCCGATATAAAACTATTGTCCGCGACGCCCGATACGGGACGCTAGAGCCTCGGAGATCGCCGGTCGCGAAACTTAAACTTGATAAAGCCCTGGCGGTGCGAGGCAATCCGATTCGCCTAATGACAGATTACGGAATGTCAGAGCAGGGCAGGGGCTTTACCTGTAGCGGCGTGACTCTTCAAAGGTCTGATTGTCGGCGGCGCGGCGGTCCATCAGCTTGAGTAAATAACGCGCGCCGCCTGAGAACGAAATGTCCCTGGCGAGGTCCTCAATGAGATCCCTGTCCCCCGCGTTCAAAAAATACATCAAATTCCCGAGCAGGTTATCAGGCAGCGGATCTCTGTAGCCAAGCGCCAGATTGCAGACTTGACCGATCGTGTAGCATCGGCCTCCCACGCTCACTAGGGGTCTATGATCGGCAGGAGTCCAATTCGGATAAAGCTGCACCGCGCCATAGAAGGCATCGCGCAGATGGAGCGGAATCGGTTCAGATGGTCGCTCGGTCATCGACCGTACTCGTAGCAGGTCCGACTGCCGCCGGCCACCGCACTAGCTAAGCCACGCACTCCTATATCGAAAAACTTCCTCAATCAGCGTCGGGTCGTCGTCCGGCGCCCGGTTGGGGCTTGTATCACCCAACATCAGCATCGTCGTTGAGACGAAGGCGCTTGCGCAAGACGTCTCCGATTTGCACGCTGTCGACGGAGTAGCTGTCTGGGGCCTTTGCTAAGTCTGCCGGACGCCGAATGGGGACACGAGAGTGCTGACGCAGGGCCGCTTCGTCAATGTGCCGAGCAAGCGCCGTCCAGGCGTTGGAAGCGCGTTGCAAAGTTGCAATTGTCCTCGGATCGGACGCTGCTTGAGCTTTGCCTAGCTCGCGCGTAAAACTGCGATTTATTCCAAAGGATAGAACTCTGCCGGAACTCGGCATGCGACGCTTTGCCGACTTAACGCGGCTTCGTCGTCGCTGATAAGATTTTTATCGACGGGCATGTGCTTCAAATCATTTTGGTTTGTTTACGATAGTGTATGACGGGGGCAGGCGGAACTGCGAGGAGAGACGAATGGGGCGTTGGCGCGAGCCCAAAACGCGACGACCAATGCTCGACGCACTTATCTCGCAAGCCTTTGATGCAGATGCGCAAGCTGCAGAAAGAAAATTCGTTTCAAGGCAAAATACGGCGGAAATGGAGTTTTCTACATCAGTTTATTGTTGCGAGAGCGCACTATGACGCGATCTTGCGCCTCGAACCAATTTTGCAGAGGTGCTTTGAGCACGAATGGGTGGCCGGAGCGAGGGTAAGGCTTAGATTTTTGTCAGGCAAAGAAGATCGCGAGCGAAGAATACCGTGGCCAAGGAATAAATATCTACTGCAACTTCGCTTACTACCATGGAGGGAACAAGGCTGTCCGGCGGATTGGTCTGCGCCTATCACGGTTGCCGTCTCGAAGAAAACTCAAGAGGGGAAGCCGAAAACGGTGCGATATATGTCTTTTTACATAAAAGATGATGTAATTCACATCGTGCAGCTTCAAGGAGTTCCCTTAGTTGAAATGCCCAAGGGGCTGAGGGATTGGGCAAAGCGACTTGTAAAAGCATGCATGGAGTTTGCGCGACAAGAAAATTTTAGGGCAGTCAAAGTGGCAGCGGCCGATTCTTTGTACTCCTATCACCAGCCGTACACCCCATCGCATTTTACCTTGGAGGAGCGTACTCGGGCACAGAAGAAAATTCGCGCAAATATGGAGCGGCACCACGATCAGACCGCACGAAGCCTTGGATTTACTCCTGAGATACACTGGTACAGGTGGCAAAACCCAGATTTTGCTCCATTATTGGGAACTCGGGATTCCTGAACCAACAAACGACGCCACGTCCGCTTTGGGTCATTAGCTGCCGCGGCGTGGTCAAATTGGGATGTCCGCTTTACCCCCGAAAGCTGCCGCGGTACTCACTGAGTGGCGTGTCCGCTTTGTGCCAATAACGGACATCGCGACTGCTTTTTGGAGGCAGGGAATTGAGATACCTTATGGTCTTGCCCGGGAGGCAGGCCATGAAACTTCCCCGCCGTAGATTTCTGCATCTGGCAGCGGGCGCGGCTGCGTTGCCGGCCGTCTCACGCATCGCAAGTGCACAAGATTACCCCTTGCGCCCGATTACGATGATTGTGCCGGCCGCTGCAGGCGGGCCGACGGATACGATCGCGCGCATCCTGGCCGAGCATATGCGGGTCTCGCTCGGTGAACCAATCCCGATTGAAAACAACGGTGCGGCAGGCGGTACCGTTGCCGTTGGCCGGGTGGCGCGCGCCAGTCCCGACGGCTACACGATCGGCATCGGTCAGATTGGCACCCACGTCTTCAACGGTGCGATTTACTCGCTGCCGTACGATCTTTTGCAAAGTTTCGATCCGATTGCCATGGTGGCGACCAACCCGCAATTGATCGACGCAAAAAACGGATTTCCCGCAGCCAATCTGAAGGAGCTGATTGCCTGGCTGAAGGCGCATCCGGACGCAGCGTTGCAAGGCACCGCCGGCGCCGGCAGCCCGGGGCATATCACCGGCTTTTATTTCCAGATGGCCACGGACACGCACTTCCGCTTTGTGCCCTATCGCGGCGGCGGTCCGGCAATGCAGGCTTTGCTGGCGGGAGAAGTGGACCTGCTGTTTGACCAGGCCGCCAATTCATTGCCGCAGTTACAGGCCTGACGAATCAATGCCTATGCCGTCACCGCAAAGACACGTTTGGCTGCCGCCCCCGACATCCCGACGGTGGACGAGGCCGGATTGCCGGGCTTCTATACCTCAATTTGGCACGGTCTTTGGGTGCCCAAAGGCACGCCCGAGCCGATGATCGCCAAGCTCAACGGTGCCGTTGTCGATGCTTTGGGCGATTCTGTCGTGCGTCAGCGGCTGGCTCAACTCGGCCAAACGCTGCCGCCGCGCGATCAACAAACGCCTGCTGCACTCGGCGCTTTGCAAAAGGCCGAAATCGAAAAGTGGTGGCCGATCATCAAAGCCGCGGGCATCAAGGCGGAGTAGAACTGACGGTGTCGGCTTGAATTCCATAAATGCCGTTAGGCAAATCCCGCAGGCTCTATGTCCGCTTTGGGTCATTAGCCGCCGCGGCGCGGTCAAAGTAGGGTGTCCGCTTTAGCCCCGAAAGCTGCTGTGGCTGTCGCCGCCCGGCGAGTCCGCTAAGGGCCAATTTCAAACTCATGCACTGCAGCAAATAGCGTCTCTATTCGATCACCTCGTCGGCGGGCACGAGCAGACTGGTCATTGGGGGCAATGTCTGGATATGATCCTTGCGGGCCTGCGCACGGTGCACGACAATTGCAAATTGCTCGAAGAGCAGGGAGGAATATCTATGTTTCGTAAACTCGTGATTGGCGCGCTAGGCGCCATGGCTGTCTTGTTCTCGACTACGGCATTCGCGCAAGGTACTGCGGCGGACGCTAAGGCCATGCTTGAAAAGACGGTTGCGGCCATCAAAGCCGATAAGGCCAAGACGCTCGACCAGATCAACAATGGCGAAAACGGCTTCCTTGTGGGTAACATGTATCCGTTCTGCTTCAATCTAAGCGACGGACTCCTCGTCGCGGTCGGCAATCCCAACGTTAAGGGGTTGCTCGGCAAGGATGCGAGGACATTTAAGGACCCTACGGGCGACGTGTATGGCCCAAGGCTCTATGACGCGGCAAAAGAGGGCCAGGTCAATGAGGTCAGCTACATGTCTCCCAAGGCCGGCTCTGACAAGACGTGGGTGCCGAAGGTGAGCTTAGTTACCGCGGTCGCCGGCCTGGGATGCGGCGTTGGTTACTACAAGTAGTCCTTTCCAAACCAACCGTTCATATGGGCGCCGAACTGCCGAACTCCGACGCCCACACAATCTCAAGACGGCGAAAGCGTTTGGCCTAAGGGTTCCACCGACGTTTCTTGCGCGCACCGACGAGGTGACCGAATAACCCGCCGAATGTCCGCTTTGGGTCATTAGCTGCCGCGACCGCCAACTGCGACCGTGTCCGCTTTACCCCCAAAAGCGGACACGAACGAAGCACGCCGGCGTGTCCGCTAAGCGCCAAAAGCAGACATTGATCGACCGCCTCGCACATCCAACTTGGAACGTCGAATTAACCATCTTCTTTGCGCGACGCAAAGTATTCTCGGACGTATTGGTGCATCTCTGGTTTATCCGTATTCCACTGCCAGCAGCCGCCCTCACCAATCGTGATATCGGTAAATGGATCGAACTCGAATCGCGAAAGGCCTTCGTGCCTTGCGCGTGTCGCGCGCCCTCGGACATCTCCATGCCACAGGTGAAATATATCCCCATCGAGATATCCGATTTCGGCTCGCACGGTTTCATAAAAGGGTTTGGCCCAGTCGATATATCGGTCTTGTTGGCGCTCACTCATGTGGTGGCGTTTCATTAATTCATCGAAGCAATGATTTGCTGCACAGCCCATCGCACGATCACCGCCGCCAAGAATGCAAGCATCGAAAAACCCGTGCTGATCCAAAAGCTCGCGCCGCGCCGCCCAGGCAAAGCCAGGTGCACAAGTGCCTTCCCGGATGTCGAGGGAGTGGCCAATACATGTCGTCGCGGGGAGGCCAGATGAGATGGAGAAGGCAGCCGAAGGCCGCGTGAACTCTACTTCAGTCGTATAGTCTGTTGCCGGCCTCCAACGCGGCGAGAGGTAATGCACCTGCTTGAACATTTGGATGATTGCGAAACGATCCAGCAGCCGGCTGGCTGACTCGGCCCAGTCCGCCGCGTCGAATATAACGTCGCAATCCAGCCACGCGATTTTGCTGCAACGACTCGGCACGACTTGCAATGCAACGTTCAGCAGCCGTTCCTTTTGCCATAGGATCGCGCCGCCGCGCAGCCGAATGAGGATCTCCGCGTCCTGCTCGTTTAGCTCAAAGTCGGGCCCATAGGTCAATTCGACTACGACGAGAGGCACATTCAATAATTCGCGAAAAGTCCTGAAATTTGAAAGTCTGCGCCCGTAGCGCACTGGATTGAAGTACGAGGTAACGGCCCAAAGGCCATCCGTGTTTGAGCCGATCGGCAATGTCATCACGACGTGAATGCCCCTATGTCGTTTTCGATAATCGACAGACGCAAGTTAGCAAGCTAGGGCAGCACACATAAGGCCGCTGCCGTAACACCTGAGTTCTTCAAGAGCGCGCGGCGTGGTAGGGTTAGCGTTTTAATCCGTCATGTCCGCTTTGGGTCATTAGCTGCCGCGGCGCGACCAAAGTGGGATGTCCGCTTCACCCCCGAAAGCTGCCGCGGCACTCGCTGACCGGCATGTCCGCTTTGGGCCAATAGCGACATTTCGATCACCGGGCCAAGCTTCCGGGCGGAGCGACCCGAACCCCTTGCATCGCCAACTTTTCAATCATGCGCTTCACGAGGCCAGAGGTTTTTGCCTCCTCAATGAACCCGTTGATGTAGGCGAGCCACCCATCGTGTCCTTTCGGTATGGCTACGCCGGAGTAGAAGTCAGTGAAACCGTCGCTCAAGACGCGCGAACCCGGGACCTTAGCGGATATCGCAATCAGGCTGGGGCGGTTCAATGCTATGGCGTTGACGCCGCTGTTGCGCAGCAGGTCGGTGGCGGCGGCGATGCTGTCCGTCCGGACCAATTCGGCTTTCTTGAGCATGCGGGTCAGTTGCAGATCCGATGTATCGTTACGCGCGGCGCCGATACGAATCCCCGCTTGATCCGCGTCCGTGACGCTCTGGATGGTGGATCCGGCGGCCACCAGATACGTGAGATCGCTTTGTAGGTATGGGTTCGAATAATCGATCTGCCGTGCACGCACTGGATCAATAATGAGGACAGAGACGTCCCATGGGTTGGTACGCAGGCCATCAATAACCGCGCCGGGTCTCGGAAATTCGACGGCCACAAACTGGATGCCGATGCGGGCAGCGAGTGCACGCCCCAACTCCAGCGCAGGTCCTTTAATCTCGCCAGTCGTCGCGTCCCTCATCGCCGTCGTTAAACTCCCAAGACCAACGCCAACGCGCAGCGCGCCGGATTGTGCGAGATCGGTGACGCGGGGATCTGACTGCTGAGCGAATGATTCCACACTGCCTCCAAGTGCGAGAGCGAGATATCATCATACAATAAATGGTGCGGCCTCTGCGAACTCTGCAATGGCTCATAAGCTGCCGCGGCGGTCGCGCGTTGGCGCGTCTGCTTCACCCCCAGTAACGGACTCGAAGTCGGCGGGGCGGCGCGTCCGCTTTGGGCCAAAAAGCAGACATCGCCAGTCGGGAAACTAGGCTACTCTGCCGCCTGTGACTTGCTCGCACGGGCTGGCAAGGAGGATTTCCTTGAATACCGAAATTCACTCAGCAATCGATTATTATGAGCGCCATCCAATTTCGTCGGAAATAATCCTAGTTAAACTCAAAACGACACTGGGCAACCTCAATAATGTTGCGCCCGAAGAATTGTTTCCACACGACCAAGATCATTACGGTGGACTGAGCGCAAACGATGCTTTGTCGGAACGAGCTGCTATCGGTAAGGGGTCGCATCGCCTACTTGCTGCGGCTCGATGCACCGCTCTTTGACCTCATTTTGGAAGGACCGAAAGGCGTCCATTTTGGTAAGCGGGTTGATGCCATCCTCGGTCTCGGCCACGGCGAAATGGACGAAGGTGCCGTCGCCCAGCTTCAAGACAAGATAACGAACGTCGTGCGGCGACTTACCTGCAATTCTTGAAACACTTTCTCGATTAGGCGATCGTTCTCCTGCGCCCGATCTGGCTTGGCCCGGTAGCGCACCAGCGTCCGTTTCATGAGATGCTCCGTTTCTGACCCTCTTTCTCTGTGTTGTACGTCGACTGCGCGTCGACCGCGCCGAAAGCGTCAGGACGAGGTATCGTAGCGCGGGTCAAACTAGCGCACGGGAAGTGGCTGGATTGAGTTCAGGAACAGGCGGGGAAGGCGGCGATATGACCGATGATGTCGATCAATGGGTCGAGAGGTTGTTTGCCGAATTACGGCAGATCAGCACAGGCCCGTGGGGGCCGAAACGCCGGTTTATCGCGCAATGCCAACTGCAGTTGATCGCGTCATCACAAAGCATTCCGAGGGGATGGATCCTAACGTGCGCCGACCACATCACGAGCGAGCAATAGCACGCTTCAACCAACTGATTCAGCAAGATGATCACTACGCGGACTCCCTGCGGGTGGCCTCCCAGTTGCTCAAATTGAGGTGAGCGGAGGTCGGATGCCGGGGACAGACAACCGACCGTCTAAGCCATGGACGATTGAGGACCTTCAATGGACGATTGAGGACCTTTAGCCGTATCCGGAATGAAAGAGGCCGCCAACTGAGGCGCTATGACGGAGCAAGACAACCGACGGCGTGAGCTTGACGCCTTGTTAGAAAGGATCAGGCTCGGCTGGCCGGGTTTAAAATCGCAAACGCTGACTGCCGAAGAGCGTCTAAGGATGCGCAAGTATCTCTTAAGTCTTGTCTGGAATTGACGCGTCTTATCGCTGGAAAATAGAAGCCGCCAACTGAGGCGGCCTATTCGTCGTCGTATCCCAAAATCTCGTTAGTTGCCGGATTCACAAGGTGAATTTGCTGGCACACAGTGCAGAGCGTCGTCAGATATTCGTCGACACCGACGTCGGACACTTCGTCGGTATAGCTCTGGACCTGGAATCCAGTGGTTGGACAGCGGTACATGAAGGGCGGCATTAGCATGCGCCTTTCAGACACTGTGAAGTTTACGCGACGTTGCCGCGATAATTTTCAATTCGCTGTTGGCGTTTGCTTGGGCAGTCTAGGCGAAAATATTTGCGAAACAGCGGACCCTCCCGCCCTTGGAGCGGCGCGCCACAGCTAAGGCACGTCACTTCGCGATTAGCCGATTTTGGGCCGGATGGCGCCTCGATCGTCAGAACAACGTACCTTGCCCCGCAGTTGGGACAGGCGAACGGTTCTGGGGGGCGAAGTGGCATGACGCGATTATGACTGATCAGTACTTGACGCGCTATACATGCCGAGCCGCAAAAAAGGGCCCCGGCAAAGGCGTACCGGGGCCGAGCTAGATCGCTCGCTGGCCGTCATGGATTGACGCGAGGAGCTTAAGGCGGCGGCGCGTCAAAGCGAGGCCGAGCAACGCTCAGGCTATCGGATGAAAGGTGCCTGTGCCACAGGGCGAGCATATATCTAACGATATACGTCGTTGCCGGGACAAAGCATCTAGCGGCTTACATTTGGATGTCCGCTTTACCCCCGAAAGCGGACATCGCTCGACGCCACTGGGATGACCGCTAAAAGCGGAAGTCGGTCTGACCGGCCCCCTGCGAGTGGTCCGTTTGGAATGTTAGTTTAGAGCTGGGATTTGCGCCATGGGCTTTGCCGGCCAGACGAGTGCCTCTGGCGCCGGCGGTCGATATCCCAACGAGGAATGCGGCCGCACTTTGTTGTAATGCTGCCGCCAGATTTCGATCATGACCTGCGCCTCTTTCAATGTGTAGAAGATCTCACCGTTTAGAAGCTCGTCGCGCAGCTACTTCCGTCACCCCTATCGCTCGAACCGCATCAGTAACCAGCCCGCCTTGTGCCATCAGAACATCAACCTGCCGAAGCTTCGCGACAACCTCTTCGGCCGTATGCCGCTTCCTCGCCATCGATCTCATCCTCCATGGTCAAAACATACCTCAGGGAGGACCACTTCAAAGGGGGCAGATCAGTTGCTGTTATTCGATAGCCACTATCTCCAAGAAAATATTGGACGCCAGGCGTCGCGATGTCCGCTTTGGGTCTTTAGCTGCCGCGGGGCGCTCAGATCGCGATGTCCGCTTTACCCCCGAAAGCTGCCGCGGCGCTCGCTGACCGGCGTGTCCGCTTTGGGCCATAAGCGAACATGGCGCCTAGCCATCCAAGCTGCCCTCCAAGGCACCATTATGCGGAGATAATTCCTATTTATAGCGGCTTTCCAAAGCACCATTGCGTTGGTGGCCATAGGACTACCCGGCAAAATTTATTTATCTATCCGGATTCGTGGCTGGAACCTTTGCCAATTGTCAGCGTTTAGCGTTTTGGCAGAGCAGTTGGGGCCCGAACGTGAGGGGCAGTCCACGGCGGCATAGGAATTCGTGGCGGTGGGACGCGCTCCCGCCGCTCGATTTGCGTTGTCGCGCGGGCAGCCCTGCGCGACCGTTTGCGATCCCGCCTGTTCGACCAATCCTCCATAACCAAGTTGCCACCACCGCTCGGCGCCTCGTAGCGGGGTTCGGAGACATTCATGCGCGCTTTTGAGGAAGTTGGCTCGTCGAATGCCAACGGTGCGGCCATCCCCCCCGCGATCCCGCAAACAGAACCCCAGGACCATCTCAACGGCGACGCCCAAGGCTTGGCGGAGTTGCTCAGTGCCCTCCAGTCGATGCGGGTTGGGGATTTCTCCGTGCGAATGGCCGGCGACCGCGTCGGTCTCCCCGGCAAGATCGCCGACACCTTCAATGAAATCGCCGGCACCAACCAGCGCATAGCCCGCCAACTCGAGCGCGTCGGTCAGGTGGTCGGCCGCGAAGGCCGCACCCGCCAGCGCGTTCGTTTCGGAATGTCCGACGGCGCTTGGGGCGAGATGGAGGCGTCCGTCAATTCGCTGATCGACGATCTGCTGTGGCCGACGACAGAAGTCACGCGCGCCATCGCCGCGGTGGCGCAGGGCGACCTTCTGCAGACCGTGCAGCTCGACGTCGACGGCCGGCCGCTCAAGGGTGAATTTTTGCGTTCCGCCGAAATCGTCAACACCATGATCAAGCAGCTCAACGTGTTCACCTCGGAAGTAACGCGCGTCGCGCGCGAGGTCGGCACCGAAGGCAAGCTCGGCGGCCAGGCGCAAGTTGGCGGCGTGACCGGCGTGTGGAAGGATTTGACCGAGAGCGTCAACTCGATGGCGTCGAACCTCACCGCGCAAGTGCGCAACATCGCCGAAGTGACGATCGCGGTGGCGAACGGCGACTTGTCGAAGAAGATCACCGTCGACGTGCGCGGCGAAATCTTGCAGCTCAAGGAAGCCATCAACACGATGGTCGATCAGCTGCGCTCGTTCGCCTCGGAAGTGACGCGCGTGGCGCGCGAAGTCGGCACCGACGGCAAGCTCGGCGGTCAGGCGATCGTGCCCGGCGTCGCCGGCACTTGGAAGGACTTGACCAACTCGGTCAACGCCATGTGCGGCAATCTTACCGACCAGGTGCGCAACATTGCGCACGTGACCACGGCGGTTGCGCGCGGCGACCTGTCGCGCAAGATCACGGTCGACGTGCGCGGCGAAATCCTCGAGCTGAAAGACACCATCAATACGATGGTGGACCAGCTCAACGGCTTCGCCTCGGAAGTCACGCGCGTCGCGCGTGAAGTCGGTACAGAAGGCAAGCTCGGCGGTCAGGCGCAAGTGCCCGGCGTCGCCGGTACCTGGAAGGACTTGACCGACAGCGTCAACTTCATGGCCGGTAATCTTACCGCGCAGGTGCGCAACATCGCCGACGTCGCCACGGCCATCGCCGGCGGCGACCTGTCGAAGAAGATCACGGTAAACGTCAGCGGCGAAATTTTGCAGCTCAAGGAGACCATCAACACGATGGTCGATCAGCTCAACGCCTTCGCCGGCGAAGTGACGCGCGTGGCACGTGAGGTCGGCACCGATGGCCGCCTCGGCGGCCAGGCCAACGTGCTCGGCGTTGCCGGCACCTGGAAGGACTTGACCGACTCGGTCAACTCGATGGCGTCGAACCTGACCGGCCAGGTCCGCAACATCGCCGAAGTTGCCACGGCAATCGCCGGTGGCGACCTGTCGCGCAAGATCACGGTCGACGTGCGCGGCGAAATCCTCGAGCTGAAAGACACCATCAATACGATGGTGGACCAGCTCAACGCCTTCGCCTCCGAAGTGACGCGCGTCGCGCGCGAGGTCGGCACCGAAGGCAAGCTCGGCGGTCAGGCGCTGGTGCGCGGCGTTGCCGGCACCTGGAAAGATTTGACCGACTCGGTCAACTCCATGGCCTCGAACCTCACCGGGCAAGTCCGCAACATCGCGGAGGTCGCCACCGCCGTGGCGCGCGGCGACCTGTCGCGCAAGATCACGGTCGACGTGCGCGGCGAAATCCTCGAGCTGAAAGACACGCTCAATACCATGGTCGATCAGCTCAACGCCTTCGCCGCCGAGGTGACGCGCGTCGCGCGCGAGGTCGGCACCGAAGGCAAGCTCGGCGGCCAGGCTAGCGTACCCGGCGTCGGCGGCACTTGGAAGGACTTGACCGACAGCGTCAACTCGATGGCGTCGAACCTGACCGGCCAGGTCCGCAACATCGCCGAAGTTGCCACGGCCATCGCCGGCGGCGACCTTTCGCGCAAGATCACGGTCGACGTGCGCGGCGAAATTTTTCAGCTCAAGGAAACGCTCAACACGATGGTGGATCAGCTCAACCGCTTCGCCGGCGAGGTGACGCGCGTTGCCCGCGAGGTCGGCACCGAAGGCCGCCTCGGCGGCCAGGCCAACGTGCCGGGCGTCGCCGGCACCTGGAAAGACTTGACCGACAGCGTCAATTCGATGGCCGGCAACTTGACCGCTCAGGTCCGCAACATCGCCGAGGTGACCACCGCCGTGGCGCGCGGCGACCTGTCGCGCAAGATCACGGTGGATGTGAAGGGCGAAATTCTTGAGCTGAAGAACACCATCAATACGATGGCCGACCAGCTCAATGCCTTCGCCTCCGAAGTGACGCGCGTCGCCCGCGAAGTCGGTACCGAAGGCAAGCTCGGCGGTCAGGCGCAAGTGCCGGGCGTCGCTGGCACCTGGAAGGATCTGACCGACAACGTCAACTTCATGGCGTCGAACTTGACGGCGCAGGTGCGCAACATCGCCGAGGTGGCGACGGCCATCGCCGGTGGCGACCTGTCGAAGAAGATCACGGTCGACGTGCGCGGCGAAATGCTGCTCCTTAAAGACACGCTGAACACGATGGTCGAGCAGCTGCGCTCGTTCGCAGCCGAGGTGACGCGTGTCGCACGCGAAGTCGGCGCCGACGGCCGTCTCGGCGGTCAGGCGGTGGTGCCCGGCGTCGCCGGCACCTGGAAGGACTTGACCGATAACGTCAATCTTCTCGCGGCGAATCTCACCACCCAAGTCCGCAACATCGCCGAGGTGACCACTGCCGTGGCGCGAGGCGACCTGTCGCGCAAGATCACGGTCGACGTGAAGGGCGAAATCCTTGAGCTCAAGAACACCATCAACACGATGGTGGACCAGCTCAACGGCTTCGCCTCGGAAGTCACGCGCGTCGCGCGTGAAGTCGGCACAGAGGGCCTCCTCGGCGGTCAGGCGCAAGTACCGGGCGTCGCCGGTACCTGGAAGGACTTGACCGACACCGTGAACGTCATGGCCGCCAACCTGACCGAACAGGTCCGCGGTATCGTGAAAGTGGTGACCGCGGTCGCCAACGGTGATCTCAAGCAAAACCTCGCGGTGAAATCGAAGGGCGAGGTGGCGGCGCTGGCCGAAACCATCAACAACATGACGGACACGCTTGCGACCTTCGCCGACCAGGTGACGACCGTGGCGCGCGAAGTCGGCGTCGAAGGCCGTCTCGGCGGCCAGGCCAACGTGCCTGGCGCCGCCGGCACGTGGAAGGACTTGACCGGCAACGTCAATCTGCTCGCCGCCAACCTGACCACGCAGGTGCGCGCCATCGCCGAAGTGGCGACGGCAGTGACCAAAGGCGACTTGACCCGCTCGATTCAGGTCGAAGCGCGCGGCGAAGTGGCCGAGCTCAAGGACAACATCAATACGATGATCGACAACTTGCGGCTCACCACCGACCGCAACACCGAGCAGGATTGGCTGAAAACGAATCTGGCGAAATTCACCAACATGCTGCAAGGCCAGCGCGATCTCACGACGGTTGGCCGGCTCTTGCTGTCCGAGCTGACCCCGCTGGTCAATGCGCACCAAAGCGTCATCTATCAGGTGGAGGGCGAGGAGAAACAGAACGGACTCAATCTGCTATCGGCTTATGCCGATGACGGTTCGAACGGTCATCCGCAGGCGTTGCGTCTCGGCGAAGGCCTGATCGGTCAGTGCGCCGCCGACAAACGCCGCATGCTGATTACCGATATGCCCGACAGCATCGTTCCCATCAGCTCCGCGCTGTTCAAGGTGCCACCGCGCAACAATATCGTGTTGCCGGTGCTGTTCGAGAACGAGGTCAAGGCTGTGATCGAGCTCGCCTCGATCCACGAATTCACCACGCTACAGACCATGTTCCTCGAACAGCTCACGACGTCGATCGGCATTGTGCTCAACTCGATCGAGGCGACGATGCAGACTGAGGGCCTACTCAAACAATCGCAGCAGCTCGCCGGCGAATTGCAGTCACAGCAGAACGAGCTGCAACAGACCAATGAGCAGCTCGAGCAGAAGGCGCAGCAGCTCGCCGAGCGCAATGTCGAAGTTGAACGCAAGAATCAGGAAATCGAGCAAGCCCGCCGCGCGGTGGAGGAAAAGGCGACCGAACTCGCGTTGACCTCCAAGTACAAATCAGAATTCCTGGCCAACATGTCGCACGAGTTGCGTACGCCGCTCAACTCGATCCTCATCCTCGGCCAACAACTCACCGACAATCCGGAGGGCAACCTCACCGGCAAGCAGGTCGAATTCGCCCGCACCATCCATGGCGCCGGCACCGACCTGCTCAATCTCATCAGCGACATCTTGGATCTGTCCAAGATTGAGTCCGGCACCGTGACGGTCGATGCCGAGGAGGTCTACTTCTCGAACCTGCTCGATATGATGGCGCGGCCGTTCCGCCACGAAGCGGATGCGCGACAATTGTCATTCGACGTTCATGCCGATCACAACCTTGGGCGCAGCATCACCACCGACACCAAACGCCTGCAACAGGTGCTCAAGAACCTTCTCTCGAACGCTTTCAAGTTCACGGCGCAGGGCGGCGTCCGCCTTAACGTGGCGGTGGCGCTCAGCGGCTGGAGCAGCGAGCATCCGGTGTTAAGCCAGGCGCCGGCCGTCGTCGCCTTTGAGGTCAGCGACACCGGCATCGGCATTCCCTCGGAAAAACAAAAGCTCATCTTCGAAGCGTTCCAGCAAGCCGACGCGTCGACCAGCCGAAAATACGGCGGCACCGGTCTCGGTCTCGCCATCAGCCGCGAACTCGCCAATCTGCTCGGTGGTGAAATTCATTTGCGCAGCTCGCCCGGCATCGGATCGACGTTCACGCTCTATCTGCCGATCAAATATGTCGGTCCAAGTGCCGTGACCCACGCCGCGGCGGCGGCCGCCCCAACGGCCTCGACCCAGTTGGCGGGACTTCACGTCGCCACCGAGCGCACGATCGAACCCATCCCCGACGATCGCATGGATATCCAGGCCGGCGACGCCATCCTGCTCATCGTCGAGGACGACCCGCACTATGCCCGCATCTTGATCGATCTTGCGCGCGATAAGGGCTTCAAGGCGCTGTTGGCGATGCGTGGCGACGATGCGCTCAACCTCGCCAAGCAGTACCAGCCAACGGCGGTGTCGCTCGACGTGTTCCTGCCCGACATGCTGGGCTGGAACGTGCTCACCCAGCTCAAGCAGAATCCGCTGACCCGGCACATTCCGGTACAGATCGTGTCGCTCGACGAAGACCGTCAGCACGGTCTCGCTCGCGGCGCCTTCGCCTTCGTCAACAAGCCGACGACGCGCGAAGGCATCGACGAGGCGCTCTCCCGCATCAAGGAGTTCGCCGCGCCGCGCCGCAAGCGCCTGCTGATCGTCGAGGACAACCAGGTCGAGCAGATGAGCATCCGAGAATTGCTCGGCCATGACGACATCGAGATCGTCAATGTCGGCACCGGCGGCGAGGCGCTCACCACGTTGCAGGAAAAACCATGCGATTGCGTGGTGCTCGACCTGCGCCTGCCGGATATGTCCGGCTTCGAGGTGTTGGAGCGCATGCGCACCGATAATACGCTCGCCGACATTCCTGTCGTGGTCTTCACCGGCCGTGAACTATCGGCCGAGGAAGACGCGCAGCTCCACACCATGGCGCGCAGCATCGTGGTCAAGGGCGTGGAATCGCCGGAGCGGCTCCTCAATGAGACCGCGCTGTTCCTGCACCGCGTGATCACCGATCTGCCGGCCGAGAAGCAGCATATGCTGGAGCGGCTTAACAGTTCCGACGAAGATCTGGTTGGCCGCACCGCGCTCTTGGTCGACGATGATCCGCGCAACATTTTTGCGCTGTCGAGCGCGCTGGAACGCCGCGGCATGAACGTGCTCACCGCGACGACCGGCGCCGAAGCGATCGCGCTAGTCGAGCAGACGCCCTCGCTCGCCATCGTCTTGATGGATATCATGATGCCGGAAATGGACGGCTACCAGACCATCGAGAGGATCCGTCAAGACCGAGCCTATCGCCGGCTGCCTATCATTGCCTTGACCGCCAAGGCCATGAAGGGCGACCGCGAGAAATGCCTGCAAGCGGGCGCGTCGGACTATCTCGCCAAGCCGGTCAACACTGAACAGCTCCTGTCCGCGCTGCGGATGTGGCTGCATCGCTAGGGCCAGCCGCCATGACTGAAAAAGTCAACATCCTATTAGTGGACGATCTGCCCGAGAAGCTGCTCGCCTATGAGGTGATCCTCCGGGACCTCGGGGAAAATCTCGTCAAGGCTTCATCCGCGCGCGAAGCGCTGCAATTTCTTCTCAAGAACGATGTCGCCGTCGTTCTCGTCGACGTGTGCATGCCGGAACTTGACGGTTTCGAACTTGCCGCGATGCTCCGCGACCATCCGCGGTTCCATAAGACGGCGATCATTTTCATTTCGGCTGTCCTTCTCACCGATGTAGATCGCCTGCGTGGCTATGAGATGGGCGCGGTGGATTACGTGCCTGTGCCGGTCATTCCCGAAGTATTGCGTGCAAAGGTGAAGGTATTTGCCGAGCTGTTTCGGAAAACGCGCCAGCTTGAGGAATTGAACTCCCAACTCGAGCGGCGCGTGGCGGAGCGCACGGCGGAACTCGAATCTTCGAATCTACAGCTGCTGCAGAGCGAGCAGGGCCGCAGCCTCGCGCTTGCGGGCGGTCAGATGGGCTCGTGGAACTGGGATCTCGGCACTGACGAGTGGAGGTGGGACGAGGGCCAGCATCGCATCTTCGGAGTCGATCCGCAAAAGTTCAAAATCTCAGCGGAGAACATTCGAGGCCTTATTCATCCCGACGATTGGAGTTCTCTCCGGCAGAGCCTCGAGGGCTTGTCCAAGGGGGAGCGCGCACTGCAGAACGAGTTTCGCGTGCTGCGCCCCAATGGAGACCAACGCTGGTGCATCGGCACCGCAGCCGCGAGCGTCGATGCCGCGGGCCAGGTGGTACGCATCAGCGGCGTCACCACCGACATCACCGATCGCAAGGAGGCCGAAGAGCGGCAGGTGTTGCTGGCGCGCGAGGTCGATCATCGCGCCCGCAACGCGCTTACCGTTATCCAATCGATCATACGGCTCACCCGCGCGAAAAGCGTCGACGACTACATGCTGGCGATCGAGGGCCGCATCAAGGCGATGGCGCGTGCGCACACGCTGCTCTCCGACTCCCGGTGGCACGGGGCCGATCTCGGGTCGCTCGTCGCGGAGGAATTGGGTCCGTACCGGGCCGGCGACAAGATCGGGATCAGCGGGCCAAATATCTCGCTGCAGCCCGCGACCGCTCAAGGGCTCGCGCTTGCGTTACACGAGCTCGCCACCAACGCGGCAAAACACGGCGCGCTATCGTCGATGACGGGCAAAGTGAGTCTCGATTGGCAATTACAGCCGGACAATCTGATCTTGCGTTGGGCGGAGAACGGCGGCCCGCACACTGCGCCACCTTCCGCGAGCAACTTCGGCTTGAAAGTCATCCTTGGCAGCGTGGAACAGCAGCTCGGCGGCAAGGCAGCATTTGACTGGGATACGAAAGGTCTGCGATGCGTCTTGTCAATACCGCGTAGCGAATTGATGAAATCTCGGGTCGTTCGTAGCGCGCGAATCAACGGAGAAGCAAATGGTGCCGCCGTTGGAATAAAACATGCAGGCAAGCTGCGTGTGCTTCTGGTCGAGGACGAGGCGCTGGCCGCCATGATGATGCGGGAGAGCCTCACCGAATTCGGCTTCCACGTCATCGGTCCCGTTTGCACGGTATCCGAGGCGGAGGCGGCCGCGAAGGATGGTCAGCCCGACGCTGCCGTCCTCGACATTAATCTCGGCGACGGGCTGGTCTATTCGGTCGCCGAGATCTTGGCAGCACGCGGGGTGCCGTTCGTCTTCGTCACCGGCTACGATGCCGAGAGCGTCGACAGCCGGTTCAGGGAAATCCCGGTCCTGCAGAAACCCATCGATAGGGAAATGTTGCAGAAGATTCTCGGTCAGCGCGCCGAGCGCTCTGTCGCCTATTGATCGGCGCCGCGCCGCCACCAGGGCGTCCGAAGCCAGAATTTCCGGTTAACGCCGCTTACTTATCCAGAACAGCGCGCATCATGGTCGCGGGCAGGTCGAGCGTGAACGGCTTTCAAATGAAATGGACACCGCCCCTTCGCGAATAGGCGCGACTTCCGGTTCGGGTCAGGAGCGACCGATTTACGATGTCCGCCCAATGTCCGCTATGCACACCGCTTTGTACGAGTTTGACAATAGTCTTGGCGACCAGCTCCGTTGCGGGGTCGTGGGCGAAGGACGAGCCTATCGCAAACCGTCTCGAACGCCGTTGACTATTGCGAAGCGTTTCCGGCTCAAAAGCCTGACCGGCTGGATAATGAAGTAATTGGCATGGGCGCTCCCAGTTGCAGACGGGAGTATTGCCGACTCTCAGCCACCGATGCCTGGACAAAGTCGCAGCCGATGGCAGCCTCTATTTGGGGATTGATGATGCGCAAAGTCGATTGTCAAAAGACATACAGGGGCGAATTAGGTCGATTGGTCGTCGGGAGGGGGCTGGGGCTGTTGTTGGGCGGGCTTGCGAGACACTTCGCGTGGCAATGGGGTCTCATACACCAGCGTCGTTTCGCTATTTTTCGCGACTTGATCAGCTAGATTGAGCCATGCTTGGGCGACGCGCAAGAGAGCGAGTTTGCGCTCCGGGTCAAGGCCCTGAGCGCTCTCGATGCAGTTAGCGGCATACAGCCGATAGTACGCTACTATTTCACTCGGGGACATTACGATCCCGCTACGTCAAGAGACGTACCTCAAACGTCACAAGTCGGGACGTGCCAGAGTTGTTCCTTGCGCTGCTGAACGGCCTATCGAAAGGGGCCAGCACTCGACCCCCTATAGGAGCAGATCCGGAACCTGGAACATTTCCTGTACGCTGTAGACCGCGCGCCCCTTGTGTCCGCTTTGGGTCATTGGCTGCCGCGACCGTCCTTAAAGTCGGTGTCCGCTTTACCCCCGAAAGCTGCCGCGGCTGCGGCCGACCGGCGCGGCAGCTAAGGGCCAAAAGTAGACATTGTCGTAGACGTTTGAACGAAAGACGAACGCAGGTAATTCGCTTATTATGTGCGGAATGAGGAACCGCCCTTTTTTGAAGCGGTTAGTCACAAGGAAAGCACGCCATGAGTAAAAGCTTGCGTGCGTGCGCGTTAGCGGCAGTGGTGCTGTTATGGAGCGCCGCATCGGCTAGCGCCCAGCAATCTGGCTCGGCGGCGGAAGCGAAAGCGATGCTTGACCTTGCGGTGAGCGCACTCAACGCCAACGAGGCCACGGCGCTCAGCGAATTCAACGACAGGTACAACAAGCAGTTCCACGACCGCGACCTTTACGTCGCCTGCTACAACATTTTCGACGGCAAATTCACGGCGCATCCGAACCCGGCCCTGATGGGCCGGGACGTCCGCACTTTAAAGATCAAGGACGATCCGTTCGGACAAAGATTCTTCGACGCTGTTCAGCGCCTGCCAGAAGGAGGCGTCGCCACGGTGGATTATGAGTTCCCGAAGCCCGGAACGACTGAACCCGTTCCCAAGGAATCCTTTGTGATGCGCATCGGCGACCAAGGTTGTGGTGTCGGCTACTACAAATAGCGCGCAATTTCGCAAATCATCTTGACTCTTTGGTCCTAGCGAGACCGTTCGATCGGAGCGCCGCGGTCGCTACCGTCCCGTCTGCCTATCGTACCCCAGAGATACTAGCCCTGCATCACGCAAGACGATCGGATCGCGTTCGCCCTTTTTCGCCGCCTCAATGATGCGCCTGGCGATAATTTCGCAGACAATCTCTCGTTGATCCTGAATACCCGCGCAAGCCGCCTCAAATGCTTCGGCCATGACGCGAAGCGCCTCGTCATCAAAAACAGCACTACGAGGTATGAACTCTAAAATTGTCGCCACGCGCGTCCCTCGCGTAACGTTTGCCAACGACACCATGTTACTGCAATTTCCCGGTGCCGTTAAGCACGCGGGACCCGTCATTCTATTCGCGTAGGCGACCATTGATCAATGTCCGCTTTGGGTCAAAAGCTACCGCGACTGTCCTGACAATTGGTGTCCGCTTTACCCCCGAAAGCTGCCGCGGCACTCACTGATTGGCGTGTCCGCTTTGGGCCATGTGTGGACGGCTCCGAGTTGGCAAGGACTTTCTTGACGAATGCAGCATTGGTCGGTGCAGCCATGTGTTCGGCCTGTTGATGCGGTTCACATGACCGCTGGCCATAATGCCCTCCGCGGATCAGGTCCCGATCAGAAGCGCGCATTCGATGATGCTCTGGCCCTAGTGGGTTGTCCTGATCGCCGGATCGACCGGCTCTGCATTACGCGCTGTTCGCCCTGCCAACCTTCACATCACGCCGGATGTCCGGAGTGATCTCGTTTAGGCCGCGAGCGCGACCGGTTCCCTGTAGCGTTCACCCCTGGCCATGATCGCCCACGCCATTCTGGCGATCTTGTTGGCAAGCGCGATGGCCGCGACCTTCGTCGGCCGCCGCGCCAGCAATGCGGTGAGCCAAGGCCGGTGCCTGGTGCCGTGGATCTTGGCATAGCGGATGACGGCGAGCGCACCGGTCGTGAACAGGCTGCGCAGATAGCGATCGCCTCGTTTGCTGATGTGGCCGAGCCTGTCCTTGCCGCCACTCGAGGTCTGTTTGGGCACGAGCCCAATCCAGGCCGAGAAGTCCCGCCCTGATCGGAACATCTTCGGATCAGCGACGCTGGCAACCAGAGCAGTCGCCAATACCGGACCGATGCCCGGTATATTGTCGAGCCGCCGGCTTGCTTCACTGGATCGGTGCCAAGCCATTATCATACGATCGAACTGTAGGATCTGAGCCCTCAGCATCCGCAGTTGGGCGCCGAGAGCAGCAACACAGGCGCGGGCAACGTCGGGCAACCGCTTATCGCTTGCATTGGCAGCGACCTCGAGCAGTTGTTCAACACCATTGCGTCCGACCGGCGCAACGATCCCAAACTCCGCAAGATGAGCACGAATGACGTTGATCACCGAGGTCTGCTGGCGGATGAACAGATGACGGGTACGGTGGAGTGTCAGGCAGCTCTGTTGCTCGGGCGTCTTGGTCGCCACGAACCGCATGTTCGGCCGGCTAACCGCTTCGCAGATTGCCTCGGCGTCAGTGGCATCATTCTTGTGCCGTTTCACATAGGGCTTCACGTAGGCCGGCGGCATCAGGCGCACAGTGTGACCAAGCGCCTGCAGTTCGCGCGACCAATGATGCGACGAGGCACAGGCTTCGATACCAACCAGGCATGGTGGCAGCCTCTGGAAGAAGGCCACCACGTAGCGCCGCTTGAGCTGGCGACGGAGCACAACTTCGCCCTCGGCATCAATGCCGTGAACCTGAAAGACTGACTTCGCGATGTCGAGACCGATCGTCGTAATCGTTTGCATGACTTGGCTCCTCCAAATCGTGGGGCCTTATCAGCACCCACATCCATGGCACTCACGTGCCGGTGGAGGAGCCGTCCACAGCATCAGAAGCGAACTCACGCACTGCAACATCATCGGACCGTGAAGCAGGTCACAGACCTGCCGAATGGGGCATGATATCCTTTCCCACATTGCAGCAGGTGTGACCCCACCGGAGGGTCCGATGGCGATCGACATCCCACGGCGGAAATTCATTGCCGCGCTCGCCGGCGCGGCAGCCGCGTGGCCACTCGTCGCCCGCGCGCAGCAGACCGACCGGATGCGGCGCATCGGCGTGCTCGGCGGCGGCGCAGACGATCCGGACAACCAGGCGTGGGACGCGGCATTCCGGCAGGGGCTGCAGCAATTGGGCTGGACCGAGGGCAGCAACGTGCGCATCGACGCCCGCTGGGCCGCAGGCAATGCTGCTGACACCCGTAAATACGCGGCAGAATTAGTCGTGCTTGCGCCCGACGTCATCCTGGTTAGCGGCAGCGCGGCTGCAGCGCCGTTGCTGCAGGTGACCCGCACCGTGCCGATCGTATTCACGATCGTCCCTGATCCGGTCGGCGCCGGCTTCGTCCATAGTCTGTCGCGGCCGGGCGGCAACGCGACCGGCTTCGCGATGTTCGAATACAGTTTGTGCGGGAAATGGCTGGAACTACTCAAGGAGATTGCGCCGGGCGTGACACGAGCGGCGGTCCTTCGGGATCCCGCCATAGCCGCCGGGATCGGCCAGTTCGCGGTCATCCAGTCCGTGGCGCCGTCGGTCGGCGTGGACGTGAGCCCACTCAACCTGAGCGACGCTACCGAGATCGAGAGCGAGGTCGCGGCCTTCGCGAGCTCCGCGAATGGCGGCTTGATCCTGACGGCGAGCGCGCTGTCGGCGCTTCATCGTGATCTGATCATCACGCTTGCCGCCCGGTATAAGTTGCCTGCGGTCTACCACGAACGCTCCTATGTCGCCGCCGGCGGATTGGTCTCTTATGGGTCGAATTTCCTCGACCAGTTTCCGCGCGCTGCCGTCTACGTCGATCGCATCCTCAAGGGCGAGAAGCCGGCCGACCTGCCGGTGCAGGTGCCGACCAAGTACGAACTGGTGATCAACCTCAAGACCGCCAAGGCGCTCGGCCTCGCCATTCCGCAGACCGTGCTCGCCCGAGCCGACGACGTGATCGAATAAGGCGCACTGAATGTCCGCTTTGGGTCATTAGCGGACATCAACCCATCCCGGATGATGGTGTATTGCGCCCCGCGGGAGCTATGCTAAGCGGACGAGAAAGGCGGACGCCTCGACTGCCCTTGTCATTAGCGAGCCGTCAAAAGGCGTCCTCGAGACGGGAGCATGATAATGTCGCAACTCGAATACACTGGCGGCCTTAAGGCACTGGCTGACAAGCTGAGGAGCGAGTTCCCCGACATGGACGAAGCAAGATTGGAGAGGATTCTGGCGATCTTCGTGGAGCAGATGAAGACGCTGGTAGCGGAAGCGACGCAAAAATTGAGAGAGCGCACGCCGCCTGGGTCCAAGTTGGGTCCAGGAGAGTAGGAGTCGCTAAGTCGTTCCCTATTTAGCAACCGATATGCGTTTTATACCCCCGAATGCGGACATCAATCGGACTCCGCTCTATGTCCGCTACGTGCCAAAAGCAGACGCGGAGGCTAATTTGATTCGGGGACAGTTTGCAGCGATTACTTCAGATCGTCAGAAGGGAATGGAGATATACTGACTAACTTCACCAGAACCTTTTAACTAGGAGGATCGTATGCTTCGCCTTTTCGCAGTATCTGCGTTTCTCACGATGAGCCTGTCAGTCTCGATGGCACAGGCACCGGCATCGAGTGACCCGCCAGCAAATCTATATCTTGTCGCGGTGCCGGGGCAGATAGTACTGGTGAACAAATTCAACACCGCAAGCTCATACAAAGTTGCGCAAACTAGTTGGACTTTCAACCAACTTGCCGGCGTCCAGGCCAATACAGTGAACGGAGCTTGGGTAGCATTGGTTTGCGTTCCCATCCAGTAAGACGCTGTGTCGTGTCCGCTTTGGAGCGTTACCGGTCCCCTGCGAGTGGTCCGTTTGGAATGTTAGTTTAGAGCTGGGATTTGCGCCATGGGCTTTGCCGGCCAGACGAGTGCCTCTGGCGCCGGCGGTCGATATCCCAACGAGGAATGCGGCCGCACTTTGTTGTAATGCTGCCGCCAGATTTCGATCATGACCTGCGCCTCTTTCAATGTGTAGAAGATCTCACCGTTTAGAAGCTCGTCGCGCAGCTACTTCCGTCACCCCTATCGCTCGAACCGCATCAGTAACCAGCCCGCCTTGTGCCATCAGAACATCAACCTGCCGAAGCTTCGCGACAACCTCTTCGGCCGTATGCCGCTTCCTCGCCATCGATCTCATCCTCCATGGTCAAAACATACCTCAGGGAGGACCACTTCAAAGGGGGCAGATCAGACATCCGTGCGCCCAAAGATTGAAATCTATTTCGGTGGCGACTCGGTGGCGACTTGCATCGAAAAACAAAAACCGCCCCGAAGGACGGTCTTTGAAAAACGACAATAAAACAATCACTTATTTGGTTGCGGGGGTAGGATTTGAACCTACGACCTTCAGGTTATGAGCCTGACGAGCTACCGGGCTGCTCCACCCCGCGTCAAAGGTTCGATTTTGTGAGGGCTGATGTAGCAAGCCCCCCCTCATAAGGGAAGTGCGGCAGGCCCGATAATTCGTCATAATGTCATGAGCAGCCCCACCGGCAAGCCTCACATAGCGTCATGCACGCACTCATAGAAGCGGTAATGGGCGAAAAGCCGGCCCTGCAGCCCAATGCAGCGATCGGCCCGGCCGTGCGCGCGATCGCGGGCCATGTGCTGGCCGAAGCGCATAGCGCGCTGGTCGATCCGCAGCGCACCAACCAGGACGCCGTGCACGATTTCCGCCGCGCCATGAAGGAGTGGCGCGCGCTGATGCGGCTTTTGGCGCCATTCATTCCGGATGCCTCGCGCTGGCGGCACGAGGCGCGCGATCATGCCCGCTCGCTCGCGCATGCGCGCGACAGCGCAGCCGCGCTCAATGCTTTCGACACTCTCCTCGACAAGGGCATGGTGCTGTCGGAGACCTCGACCGCAACCATCCGCGGCCGCATCGAAGCGCTGCGCGGCAGCGAGGAACAGGCGGTGCTGACGCCGGCCTTGCGCGACACCATCCTGGTCTGGCTCGACACCGCGGCGGCCTCGGTCGAAACCTGGCCGCTCGATCCGTTCGACTTTTCCTCGATCGCGGCGCAATTGGCCACCGGCTATCGCAGCGCGAGAAAGCACATTCCGGAGGATTGGTCGCTGGCCAGCGCCCATGATCTGCACTCGCTGCGCCAGCGCGCTGTCGATCTGCGCTACCAGATGGAATTGATCGAGCCGCTATGGCCGCGATTCGGCCGCATGTGGACCGACGAAGCCGAACGGCTGCGCGGGCGGCTCGGCCAATGTCAGGACCTTGAAGTGCTCAAGCGGCTCGCCGAGCCGCATCAGCCGCTGGCGCATTGGCGCTCGCGGCTCACCCCCGCCATCGCCGAACGTTCGGCGGCACTGGCGCAACGGGCTGCGCGCATCGCCCATCGCCTGTTCGCCGAGCGGCCGAAACTATTTCGTCAGAGGCTCGAGACGCTGTGGGAGCACGGGCGGTAAAACCGCCGCTTATTTCCCGCGTAGTGCCTCCCGCCATTTTTCCGCGATCGAGTTCGCCTCCTGGTGCTCCAGCGAGGAGGTCGGCGGAAATCCGTCCATCCAGGCGAATGGCCGGCACGCGTCGATGATCGCCTTGGAATGCGAAGTGATCCCCCGCTCTTTGTCTTCGGCCGGGATGCGGGGGTCGAGCGCCGAACTCCAGGCGTTACGCACAATATCGATCTGCTCCGACGGCTCGCAGCGTGTCGCGACCGCCCACATCACGTCGTTGAGGTCGGACGGATCGACATCGTCGTCCACCACCACCACCAGGCGTCCCATGTAGCTTTGGGCCGCCGCGATCATGGCGGCGCGCTTGGCATGGCCGGCATAACGCTGCTTCAGCGCGACCACGGTCATCAGTTGCGAGACGTGCTGCCAGACGCCAACGACGTCCGTGACGCCGGCGGATTCCAGATTGCTCCAGATACCGGCTGCGCAAAACGGCAAACCGAAATGGAAGTGCGGCGGCTTCATCGGCGGCGAGCCGAGCAGGATCGGATCGTTACGAAAATGGATCGCCGTCACCGTCATCACCGGGCAGGGCCGCTTGTCGGCGGCGTAGTAGCCGGTGAACTCGCCGAATGGTCCTTCCGGCAGCGTTTCCGCGCTCGGCGGCGACAGCTCGCCTTCCAGGATGATCTCAGCGTGGGCCGGCAGCGGCAGCCCGGTCACCGCACCGGCGCAAATCTCGATCGGCGCGTCTTTGATGGCGCCGGCAAAATCGTATTCTGACTGGCCCGCGGGCAGATATTCGAAGCCGGCGATGAACAGAGCGGGGTCCTCGCCGTTAACGACAGCGAGCGGGCAGGACTTGCCTTGATCCCAATATTTCTTGGCGATAATGGCGCCGTGCCGGCCCTGGTGGTCGAACTGTACGGTGACCTTGTTCCGTCCGTGCACTTGCACACGGTAGATCGAGGCGTTGATCCAGCCGTTGTCGGGATCGCGCATGACGACAAGGCTGCCGGAGCCGATATAGGGCCCGCCGTCCTGGCGGTGCCAAATAGGCGCCGGAAATGTCGCGAGGTTGACGTCGGCGCCGCGCTGCGTGTTTTCGAGAAAGGCTGCGTCCTTAACCGCGAGCGGGCTGTTGGTCTTTAGGGTTTGACGCTTGACCATCCAGGCCTTCAGCGCGTCGAGCGGCTTGAGCATCGGGTCGATGCCCAGCGCGAGCGCCGCGCGTTGCGCATTGGTGGTGGCGTTGGTGAAGACGCGAAAACCGCGGGCATGACCCTTGATCTCGTCGAACAATAGCGCCGGGCGCTCGGGCAGACCCGCCGCAACTTCGGTGATGCCGCCGATCTCGAATCGCGGATCGGCGCCATTGATACGGCGTAGTGCCGCCAAGTCGTCGACTTGGGAAATGAACTCGCGCAAATCCTTATAAGACAAGTTGCGCCGCCCGCGGCCAAGAAGCCGCACCGCCAAGAAGCCTGATGAACTCGCGCCGCTTCATGTCCACCCTCGGAACTCGGGACATTAGATCGTACCGGCTCAATTCAGTACTCGAAAGGGCCGGATGCGCCTTGCAACCGCCTAAGGCGCCGCGGCGCGCGTGCTGACCCCGAGATAAATTTCCTTCACCTGCTCATTATTCTCCAGCTCGGCCGCCGGACCTTGCAGCGCGACGCGCCCGGTCTGCAGCACATAGGCGTAGTCGGCGATGCCGAGCGCGAGCGGAATCGATTGCTCGGCCAACAGCAGCGTAAGACCTTGCCGGTGCAGCACATCGAGCGTGTCGTAGAGCGCTTCCACTACGGCGGGCGCCAGGCCGAGACTCGGCTCATCGAGCATCAGGAGTTGCGGCTCGCTCATCAGCGCGCGGCCGAGCGCCAGCATCTGCCGCTCGCCGCCCGACAGCGTGCCGGCCGATTGCCGGCGGCGCTCGGCGAGCCGCGGAAACAAAGCATAGACGCGTTCGAACAGCGCATCGATCCGCGTCCGATCGGCGAGCGCGGTGGCGCCCAGCCGCAAATTCTGCTCGACGGTCTGTCCGACGAACAGCCGCCAGCCTTCCGGCGACAGCGCCAGGCCCTTGCTCACGATCGCGTAAGCCGGCTCTCCGGAAATGACTTCGCCGCGCCAGTGGATGGTGCCGTGCGACGGCCGCACCAGGCCGGCGATGGCATTGAGCGTCGTGGTCTTGCCGGCGCCGTTGGAGCCGAGCAGCGCGACAACCTGACCGGCGTTGACGGCAAGCGAAATATCGGCGACGCCGACAAGATCACCGTAGCGCACTTCGAGATGCTCGACCGCAAGGTCAGCCGCAATCTCAGGCACTGCCCCCTCCCTTACCCTCCCCCGCATGCGGGGGAGGGATGGGTGGGGGTCGCCGCCGGCGATGGCCGCGCCCGAGATAGGCTTCGATCACCGCTTCCTCCCTGACCACGGATTCCGGCGTGCCGGAAGCGATGACATGGCCCTGATTGAAGACGAGCACGCGCTTGGTCAGCGTCATGATCACTTCCATGATGTGCTCCACGATGACGATGGTGACACCCGTTTCGTGGATGCGGCGCACCAGCGCAATGGCGTCCTGCAATTCGCTCGGCGTCAGCCCGGCGAGCGATTCATCGAGCAGCAACAGCCGGGGCTCGGTGGCGAGCACGCGCGCGATTTCGAGCCGCTTTCGCCCCGGCGTGCCGAGCGAGCGAGCCGGCCGATCCGGCTGCAAGCCGGTCAATTCGACAATGCGGCGGGCGTGCTCGCGCGCGTCGTTGCGATGCGGATGACGGAGGAACGCGCCGACCATCACGTTATCCAGCACCGTCATGTCCTCGAACGTCGTCGGCACCTGGAAGGTGCGGCCGATGCCGGCGCGCGCACGTGCCTCGGGCAGAGCCCGCGTCACATCCTGCCCGGCAAAGACGATCGTGCCGGTGGTCGGCATGGTTTCACCGGCGAGACAATTGAAGAAGGTCGATTTGCCGGCGCCGTTTGGGCCGATGAGCCCGATGATGTCGCCTTCATCGACGGCAAGGTCCGCACCGGCGACGGCGCGGAAATCGCCAAAAGCTTTGGAGACATTTTTTGCCTCAAGCAGCATGGAGGCGTTTCCGCAAAAGCGGCGCCACGCGGCGCCAAAGATCCAACAAGCCGCCGGGCTCGAAGCGCGCGATAAAAACGATAATGCCGCCATAAAGAATGTAGGTCAGTCCGGTGCCGCCGCCGCCGAACAGACTGTTGGTCGTGGTTTGCAGCGGAATGAGGATCAAGGCGCCGATGAGCGGGCCGAACAGCGTGCCGGCGCCGCCGAGCGCGGCGACGATCAGCATCTGCACCGAAACCAGGATGCCGAAGCCGGAATCGGGATCGATGAAGCCGGTCTTGACGACATAGAGCGAGCCGGCGACCGCAGTGAATGCGGCTGAAAGCGCCAGCGCCTGCAATTTGGTCTGCCGCACCGGCACGCCGAGGCTCTTCGCCGCGCGTTCGCTCGCCCTGATCGCGCGCAGATAAAAGCCGAAGCGGCGCCGCTCGATCATCGCCGTGGTCAGCAGCAGAACCCCGAGCACGGCGAGGAAAATATAATAATAGGGCAGCTCGCTGCGAAACGTCAGGTCCCACCAGCCGCGCGCCCGCGCCGGTCCTTGCAATCCGATCGCGGCGCCGACCAGGTCCCAGGTGCCGACCGAAATCCGGATCAATTCCGCGACCGCAATGGTCGCCATGCTGAAATAATGTCCGGTCAGCCGGAACGTCGGCATGCCGATCAGCACGGCAAGCCCGATTGCCAGCACGACGCCGATTGGAATGCCGGCGAGCGGCGGCCAGCCCCACAGCGTGTAGACCAGAAGCGGCGTATAGGCGCCGAGCCCGAAGAACATGCTGTGGCCGACCGAGACCTGGCCGGCATAGCCGCCGACAATGTTCCACGCCGACGCCGAGATCGCCGCGAGCAGGAAGGTGACGCCGACGTCGCGATAGAACGGGCCCGACAGGACAAGCGGATAGAGCAGCAGCGCCGCCGCGAGCAGCCCCCACCCTACCCTCCCCCGCATGCGGGGGAGGGTAGGGTGGGGGTCGC
This sequence comes from uncultured Alphaproteobacteria bacterium, assembly GCA_963790975.1. GTDB lineage: Bacteria > Pseudomonadota > Alphaproteobacteria > Rhizobiales > Xanthobacteraceae > BOG-931. The sequence continues at coordinate 2,089,873 of CAWBQV010000002.1, read as the reverse complement.
GCGGCGACAAAAGTTGTTTCACGCTTTACCCATAAGGCCTTGCGGCCGCAGCCAGAGCAACGCGACGAACAAGCCGTAGACGACGATGTCTTTATAGATGGGGCCAAGCCAGTAGGCCGACACTGCCTGAATGAGCCCGATGATAAGGCCGGCATAGAGCGAGCCGAGTACGCTGCCGAAGCCGCCGAGCGCCACCACCACGAAGGCAATCAGCCCGAACGTTTCACCGACCGACGGCGACCACGGATAGGCCGTCGCCATCAAGGCGCCGGCGATTCCGGCAGCCCCCGCGGACAGGCCCCAGGTCAGCGCCTGCATGCGGTCGGGCCTGATCCCCATCAGCATGGCGGCGGCGCGATCCTCCGCCACCGCTAAAAGCCTGCTGCCGATGGTGGTCCGGGTGAGCAGAAAATGCAGCGACAGCGTCAGCACAATGGCGACGGCGCCGGCGACGAGCTGCGCCACGGGGAGAAAAATACCGCCGAGATTGATGACGCCGCCGAGCGAGGTCTGCGGCAGCGACACAAAATTGGCCGAGAACACGTAGAACGCGCTGTAGCGCAATAGTAGCGCCAGCCCGAAGGTCGACAAGATCTGCGCCAGCATCGGCCCGCGGATGACGTGGCGAATGAGCGACAGATAAATGCCGACGCCGAGCACGAACAAGGCCAGCGCCGCGGCAATGACAAAGACCGCCGGACCGCCGTGCAGCCACAGCACGACGAGCAGCGCCACATACATGCCGAGCATGACGAATTCACCGTGGGCGAAATTGATAAAATTCATCATGCCCCAGATCAGCGTGAGACCCGAGGAAAACAGCGCGTAGATGGCCCCCAACAGCAGGCCACCGACGATCACTTGCACCACCACCATCGGCTATTGCGCCCAACCCGCCATTGGCCACATTGTCAACGAGAACACCGCCGGCCGGACCTGTCAATCACGGGCGCGGCAACGCAGAAAAATGGGAGGTCAACTTGGCCGAGCTATACGATGTCACGATCATCGCCGTGCGGCCCGGGACGCATCCGCAGGCGCTGGCGAGCTTAGGCAAAACGCTGGCCGGCGACCCCACGCTCTTGGCGTGCTGGTACTCCGACATCGGCGCCGTCAATCAGATCATGCTGATCCGCAAAATCGCGGATGCCGACGCCGCGCTGGAAAGCCGGCTCGCCGCGCTCAAATCGCCAAATCCATTCGGCATCGGTGAATTCATCACCGCCATGACGCTGGACACTTATGTGCCGTTCGACTTCATGCCGCCGCTGCAGCCGGGCACGTTCGGCCCCTGCTACGAAGTGCGGAACTATATACTGAAACCCGGCGGCCTCGAGCCGACCATCGAACTGTGGCGCAAGGCCGTGCCCGGCCGGATGAAAGTGTCGCCGGTCCTTGCCGCCATGAGTGCCGCGACCGGCGCGGCGACGCGCTTTCTCCACATCTGGCCCTACAAGAGCTTCGACGAGCGGACGCGGCTGCGCGACAAGGCGGTCGCCGACGGCGTCTGGCCGCCGCCCGGCGGCCCCGGTCATCTCCTCTCCCAGCAGGTCGACATTTATCTGCCGGCGGCGTTCTCGCCGATGAAGTGACGCGGTGGTTAGCTAAAATCCGGCAACGGCTTCGAGCGTCTTGCCGGCTTTCTCTTGCGCTTGCCGCACCGCCTGAAGCTGCTCCTTGGAATGGCGCAGTGGCTCGATCTCCTTGGCAAATTCCGGCCGCGCTACGAGCCGCTCCTTCCAGGCAAAGACATGGGGATGAAGCCGTTCGAACGGATAGCCGGCAAGCGACAGCCGGTAGGCATAAATCAGCCAGGCGATATCGAGCACGCTCAAATCATCGCCGATCAAGTAGGGATGCTGCGCCAGTTGCTTGTCCAGCGCATCGAACTCGGCGCGGAATTTGCGCGCCGAGGCGCGCGCCCGCTCATCGGTAAAACCTTCCTTGGCGGCGCGCTCCCAGAACTCGATCTGGATCTGCTTGTCGCGGTCGATGGCGCCCTGCACGGTGCCGGAGCCGTTGGCGGCGTAGCTTTTCAGCGCCTCGGCCGGCTTCGGCGGCCCCGGCGGCGCGAACACGAAGCGGAAGCTCAGCGTGCGCAAATCGAGATGCAGATCGTCCTCGTGCTTGAGCAGCGCCGCAACCTGGTTCTCGTGTCCGGCCGGAATGAGTTTTGGCGCCGGAAATGTCTTTTCGAGATAAGCGATGATGTCGTTGCTCTCGATGTGCACGGCGCCGTCGTGCACCAAGACCGGCACCAGGCCGCGCGGATTGATGCCGAGGAACCACGGTTGAAAATTCTCGTTGGTGAACAGATCGATAGGATGCGACTGCCAGGGAATGCCCTTGAGGTTAAGGAACACCCGCAGTTTCTGCGAGCACGACGAACCCATGAAGTGCAGGATGTGCACGCCCTGCCAATCGAGCACTTCGCGGGTCTTGATATCGCTATCGACGAGCTGAACCATGTCGCCTCCCGTTTAGTTTATGCCGCGCAGTGTAGCGGCTTAAGCGGGCGCCATGAAAGCGGCGAGTTGGGCGCCGACGCGCGCGATGACGCCGACCCAATCGCCGTGCAAAGTCTGCCGAAACAGCCGTGCAGCCGGATACCACGGCGTAGTTTCGCTGTTGCGCGTCCAGCGCCAATCCGGCCAAAACGGGACGAGCACCCAGAGCGGCCGGCCCATGGCGCCGGCGAGGTGGGCTGCCGCGGTATCGACCGCGATCACCAGATCGCACAGCGCCAGCACTGCCGCGGTGTCGCTGAAATCCTGCAACTCGCCGCCAACATGGGTGACGCGCTTTTCCACGACTAATTGCCCGGAGTCCGCTTCACGAACATCGCGTTGCACGCTGACGAAGCTTGCCGGGCTCTCGGAAAACAGTGGCGCGAGTTGGGCGAACGTGATCGAGCGGTTGCGGTCGTTATCGTGGCTGGGATTGCCGGCCCACGCGATCGCGATCCGCGGGTGCGGCAGCGCACCGAGCCGCGCCGACCATTTTTCCAGATGCGCGTCGTCGGCTGCGAGATAGGGAATCTGCGCCGGCACAGTCGCGAGTTCGGTCTTAAAGGCCAGCGGCAGGCTGCCGAGCGGACAGTGGACGTCGAACGGCGGCGGCGCTTCGCCGGGCGCAATCACCGTTGCCGCACCATCGAGCCGCGCCAATAGCGGCTTCAATTCGGCCTGCACTTCGAGCACGACTTTGGCGCCGCCCGCGGCCAGAAGCGGCGCGTAACGCGAAAACATGATGGTATCGCCGAGGCCCTGCTCGGCGTGCAGAAGAATGGTCTTGCGCGCCAACGGATATTCGCCGAGCCAGAGCGGGCGCTTGCGCGGCTGCTGCGGCGGCATGCCGGTGCGGCGCCAGCGCCATTCATATTTCGCAAAGCCGCGCGCGTAGTCACCGCAGGTGAGCAAAGCAAGCGAGGCCATGAATTCGGCGTCGGCATAATCCTTGCGCAGCGCGAGCGCTTTATCGTAGCTGGCGATGACGTCCTCGAACCGGGTCTGCGCGGCGAGCGCGCGCCCGCGCAACAGCCAGGCGCCGGCGTGTTGCGGCATGGCCGCGACGGCGGCATCGGTGGCCGCGACGGCGTCGGCATAGCGCCCGAGCTCGTACAGCGTCAGACCGCGATTAAAGTGCGCGACGGCATCGCCCGGCGCGAGCGCCACGGCGCGGTCGAATTCCGCGAGCGCCACTTCGTGAAAGCCAAGCGCGGCCTGGGCGATGCCGCAATTGACGCGGACTTGCACATTGTTCGGAGCGCGCGCCAACACCTGCTGGAATTCGGCGAGCGCGTCGCCCGGACGGCCGAGGCTGAGCAGCACATTGGCGTGAATATCGAGCGTGGCGATATCGTCCGGTGCGAGCGCGCGCGCCTTGTCGAAGCTCGAAAGCGCTTCGGCGTTGCGCCGGAGCATATAGAGGGCCTGGCCGAGATTGAACCAGGCTTGCGGCACCCGCGCATTGATTTTCACCGCCGCGCCGAACAACCGGGCCGCCTCGTTGATGTCGCCAAGCCGCGCCTTGACCGCGCCGAGAAGATTGAGCGCGTCGAAATTATCCGGCGCGGATTTGAGCACGCGGGCATAGATTTTCTCCGCCTCGCGAAGTTGCCCGGCCCGTTGCAGATTAAGCGCCTCGTTGAGCGACTGGCCGATGTTGAGCGGGCCGGGCGGCAAGCTCATAGGCGGTTGATCCGCGCGATGTTGCGCGTCACCTCGGGCGGCGTCGCCGCGTCGGCTTCGTTCTTCCACGCCAGCGCTTTGCGCGCGGCCGGCCGCTTAAGACAGCGCGTCAGCCAGGATTTGAGATTGGGCAGCGCCGACAAATCCATGTCGATGGCGCGGCTGATGACGGCGGCAACGTTGAGATCGGCCACCGTGAAATCGTCACCGAGGAGGTACGGCTTGCCGGCCAGCGCCGCGTCGAGCACCTTGAACGGGCGGTCGATGACTTGCAGCGCCGCTTCGCGCAAGGCGGCGTCGCGCTCGGCCGGCGGCAGGCGCACCGCATGCAGCGACCAGATATTGACGCCGCGATCGACCTCGGAGATCGCCCAAAAGCTCCATTGCCAGGTCAATGCCTCGTCGCGGAGCAGGCTCGGATAAAGCGCGCCGGTCGAATATTTCTTGGCGAGGTAGAGCGTGATCGCCATCGATTCGAACAACGCGAAATCGCCGTCGACGATAAACGGCAGTCGCCCGTTCGGATTGAGGCTGCGAAACTCCGGCGAACGCGCGCCGACTTCCCCGATCTCAATCGGCAAATGCTCGTAAGGCACCGCGAGCTCTTCGGCCATCCACAGCGCGCGAAACGCGCGGGTGCGGGCGATGCCGTAAATGCGCAGACTCATGACTTACACCAGCGCATCGGCCACCGCCTTGCCACAGGCGGCGGTGCTGGCGGGTCCGCCGAGATCGCGGGTGCGCAGCTTTTGCTCGGCGAGCACTTGCTCGATGGCTTTGACGATGGCGTTCGCCGCTTCGGTCTCGCCGAGATGCTCGAGCATCATGGCGCCGGACCAGATCTGGCCAATCGGATTGGCGATGCCCTGGCCGGCAATATCGGGCGCCGAACCGTGCACCGGCTCGAACACGGAGGGGAATTTGCGCTCAGGATTGATGTTGCCCGACGGCGCGATGCCGATAGTGCCGGTGCAGGCCGGCCCGAGGTCGGAAAGAATGTCGCCGAACAAGTTCGACGCCACGACCACGTTGAACTTGTCGGGCCTGAGGACGAACAAAGCCGACAGAATATCGATGTGATATTTGTCCCATTTGATGTCGGGATAATGCTTCGCCATCGCCTCGACCCGTTCGTCCCAGTACGGCATGGTAATGGCGATGCCGTTCGACTTGGTCGCCGAGGTGAGATGCTTCTTCGGCGTCTTGCGCGCCAGCTCGAAGGCGAATTTCAGCACGCGGTCGACGCCGATGCGCGACATCACGGTTTCCTGCACCACGACTTCGCGCTCGGTGCCGCCGAACATGCGGCCGCCGATCGCGGAATATTCGCCTTCGGTATTCTCGCGCACCACCCAGAAATCGATGTCGCCCGGCTTACGGTTGGCGAGCGGCGACGGCACGCCGGGCATCAGCCGCACCGGGCGCAGATTGACGTATTGGTCGAACTCGCGGCGGAACAGGATCAGCGAGCCCCACAGCGAGATGTGATCGGGGATTTTTGCCGGCCAGCCGACCGCGCCGAAGAAAATCGCATCGTGGCCGCCGATTTTCTCCTTCCAGTCCTCCGGCATCATGCGCTGATGCTTCTCGTAATAATCGTAGGAGGCGAAGTCGAAATCGTCGTTGCGCAGTTCGAAGCCGAATTTCCTGGCCGCGGTTTCCAGGACCCGCACGCCCTCCGGCATCACCTCTTTGCCGATGCCGTCGCCCGGGATCACGGCAATCCGATAAACACGATTGGTGGGCTTTACGCTATTCATCGGGCGGGTTCCTCCGCTTGCGCCATCTGTCAGGTCATAGGTGTCAGGTCATACGCGCGGGCCTGGGTGCGTTGTCAAGCCGCGGCCGGGATCGTACCGTGGCCCCGGCAAATCGGGGAACGGGAAATGGAATTCGGAATTTTCTCCAACGGCTTTCGGCCCCACACCACCGCATCCCAGACCTATCAAGAGGACCTTGCCGAGATCGTGCTGGCGGACCAGCTCGGCTTTCGCGACGCCTATATCAGCGAGCACCACGGCGAGCCGGTTTATATCGGCAAGGTCGACACGCTGCCGGTGCCGGAACTGTTGATGTGCAAGGCGGCGGCGCTGACCAAGCGCATCCACATGGGGGCGGCCGTCAAGCTCATCCACCTGCATCATCCGGTCGATACCGCCATCCAGGCCGCCGTGACCGATCATGTGATTGGCGGCGGGCAATTTATTTTCGGCTTCGGCTCGGGCTTTCCGAGTCCGCTGTTCGCCGACGAGCGCGGGCTTACGCACGCCGACCGCCACGAGCGGCTTCGCGAATCGCTCGACCTGATCCTCAAATGCTGGACGGCGAAGGAGCCGTTCGACTGGAACGGCAAGCACTGGCACGGCAAGGGCATCGTCGCGACGCCGCCGCCGCTTGTCGCCCCGCACATGCCGATGGCGACGGCGACCGACACGCCGGCCATGATCGAGCTTGCCGCCGCGCGCGGCTATACGCTGCTCATCGCGCAGTTCGAAACGGCGGGCTCGCTGCGCAAGAAAGCCGACCTTTACCTGCGCGCCGGCAAAGCCGCCGGCCATGCCACACCGCTGAACAAGATCGCCGTGTCGCGTTACGTCTACCTCGCCGATTCAAGACGCGAGGCGATGGACGATTTGCGCGCCGACATCAATTACGAGCTGACCTATCAGATCCAGCGCGGGCTGATCCGCGTGCTGACATCGAGCTACGGCCTGGCGCTCAAGCCAGACTCGGTCACTTTCGACGAACTGGCCGAGGCCGGGGCTTATCATCTCGGCGATCCGGATACGGTGGCGCGCGAGCTTAAGGACTTCTACCGGGCCTCAGGCGGCTTCGGCACGCTGTTGATCGTCGCCGGCAAGAAATGGGCGACGCGCGAGAAGGTGGCCCGCTCGATGCGGCTATTCATGGACCACGTCGCGCCACAGCTTGCCAGCCTCGTCCCCGTGCGCGATCCTGACACCGTTGCGGCCTGAGCGGAGGACACCCGATGCGGCTTGGAATGTTCATGATGCCGGTGCATCCGCCGGCGCGTTCTTTCACCGACACGCTCGCCGAAGATGAGGAGAAGTCGCTTTATGCCGACAAGCTCGGCTTCGACGAATTGTGGCTCGGCGAGCATTTCTCGGCGACCACCGAGCCGATCCCCTCGCCGCTGATGTTCATGGCGGGGCTCGTGCCACG